>NZ_JALNMJ010000002.1:268391-525915 GCF_023156505.1 Roseibium sediminicola
GGTTGTGGTAGCGGCTTCTGCGTTGCCGACCGTGGGTCCAACCTGGGTGCCAGCCGTTGCGTCTTCGGCGATGGTGTTGGCAGAAGCGTCGCTGTCGGTGACGGCTGAGACATCGCTTTCATTCACATCAGAGACGCTGATCGTGAAAGTCTCTGTGGACGTCGAACCATCCGTGGACGTCGCCGTCACGGTGATGTCGATGGAGCCTTCGGTCTCCGCATCAAAGCTGGCGCCGCTGGCGACGGTGACAACACCGTCGGCATCCACCGAGAAGCGGCTGTCGTCGATGGAGTAGGAGACGCTGTCGGTAGCGTCTGCATCGGTCGCGAGCGCGGTGACGCCGACCTGCGTGCCGGCCGTTGCGTCTTCGGCGATGGTGTTGGCCGAAGCGTCGCTGTCGGTGACGGCGGAGACGTCGCTTTCATTCACGTCGGAAACAGAGATCGTGAAAGTCTCGGTTGAGGTCGAGCCATCCGTGGACGTTGCCGTCACGGTGATGTCGATGGAACCCTCGGTCTCTGTGTCAAAGCTTGCACCGTCTGCCACAGTGACAACACCGTCGGTGTCCACGGTGAAGCGGCTGTCATCGACGGAATAGGAAACACTGTCTGTGGCATCCGCGTCGGTTGCAAGTGCGGTGACACCAACCTGAGTGCCAGCCGTTGCGTCTTCGGCGATGGTGTTGGCCGTGGCGTCGCTGTCGGTGACGGCTGAAACGTCATACTCGTCGACATCGGAAACAGAGATGGTGAAGGTCTCTGTCGAAGTGGACCCATCTGTGGACGTTGCCGTCACGGTGATGTCGATGGAACCCTCGGTTTCCGCATCGAACGACTCGCCGTCGGCGACGGTGACAACACCGTCGGAATCCACCGTGAAACGGCTGTCGTCGACGGAGTAGGAGACGCTGTCAGTAGCGTCGGCGTCGGTGGCCAGGGCGGTGACGCCGACCTGAGTGCCGGCCGTTGCATCTTCGGCAATGGTGTTTGCAGACGCGTCGCTATCCGCCAGATCCGAAACCGCATATTCGTTTTCGTCAGCGAGTTTCAGCGTGAAAGTTTGTTCGGACGTGGAGCCGTCGGTCGAGGTGGCGGTGACCGTAAAGGAGACCGAGCCTTCGGTCTCCGCATCGAAGGTGGCGCCTTCCGCAATGCTGACGATGCCCTGAGCGTCGATATCAAAACGTGGGTCGTCGATGGCATAGGTCACCGTGTCCGACACATCGCGGTCGGTCGCACTGACCTGGATACCTGTCTCGCTGCCGCCCTCGGCATGTTCCGAGATCTCATCGGCCACGGTACCGACCGTACTGATCGGGCTGACGTCATATTCGTTGACGTCGCGCACCGTGATGGTGAAGGTTTCGGTCTGGGTTTCGCCATCGGAGGCTGTTGCCAGGACGACGATCTGGTGATTGCCGGCCGCCTCTGCGTCGAGCGCGCCCGCGACCGTGACAATGCCGGTTTCAGGGTCGATCGAGAACAGGCCGCCCGCGTCGTCCAGCAGGCTATAGGTCACGGTCGCGCCGGCGGCCACATCGGCTGAGGCGCGAATGCCCGTGTCGGCGCCGATCCCGGCATCCTCGTCGACCACGTCCACGGCGGTGTTGATATCGGTCACGGCGGACAGATCGGACTCAACTTCGCCTTCTTCAGGCGTGTCGTCTTCGGAGGGTGCCGCTTCGGTGCTGCGCGCCTGGCTTTCCTGAACCTGTGCAGACCCGCGCGCGTTCGGTTCAAGTCCAAAGCCATTGGTTTCCGGCTGGTTCGATCCGTTCAGACGATTGGCGGGATCTGAAAAAGACCCATTTGAGGCCGAAGACGTGTCGGAGCCGGTTTCCTCGACCGGCAACGCACCGGCCGCGACAGACTGCAGCGCGGCGGTTTCGCCAGTTGCAAGGATGTCTTCATGGTTCCCGGACATGGTCGGCGACAGGTCGATGGCGTCGCCGTTCTGCTGGCCGCCGCCCGGGGTTTCTTCCAGACCGTAGGGTTGTTCTTCGGTTTGGCTGCCTAGATGCAGGTTGGCATTGACCTGCTCCATGGTTTCACCCATGTCCTGGTCAAGATGATAGTCATGCGCCTTGTCGAGATGTTGGTCGCGATCGTCAAGAAGGCCCGAATGCAGAGCGCTCTCTGAATTCAGAGTCGATCTGGTTTCGGTAGAGCCGCCATCTTTCGATGCGGCGTCTTTGTCTTCGCGGTTCTCAGTATCTCTTGCCATTTCGGTCGCACATCCGCACAATTTCCGATCATGCCAATGAACGTTGCTGTCCTTAATAAAGAGGAAAATTCCCCTTAGTTTCTGGAGTTTAGTTCTAATAAAATTCTGAAATTGGCTCGTAAGGTAAACGCTTTTTAAACCCGATCAGAACAGTTTGAACGAGTAGCTACTCGATTCTGGCCTGGTAATGCTGAATTCGGTTTTTTCATCCTTCTTCCTGCCCCGAATGCGGGTCAGGCACTCGCCGACAGGAAAGTGGATATCCTCGCCCGGATTGCCGCGCGATGTCGTCGTCGCGTCTGTTTTTGCAAACATTTTGAGCCTGGCAATGCCGCTCGCCATTCTGCAGGTCTATGACCGGGTCCTGCCGAATGCCTCGACCGACACGCTTTTGGTGCTCATGCTTGGCGTTTCGGGTGTGCTGGTCGCAGATGCCTGCATCAAGATTTCACGCGCGGCAGTGGTCGGCCGCCTTGGGGCGGGCTTCAACCACCAGGCCCATACGGAGCTGTTTCGGCGAGTGCTCGACGCAGAGCCGACGCAATTCGCCAAAACACCGGTCTCTGTCCAGGTCCACCAATTGCGCTCCCTGCAATCGATCGCCGACCATTATGGAGATCAGCGGCGATTGCTTGCCATTGACTTGCCTGCCGGCGGTATCTTCCTTGCCGTGCTGATCTTCATTGCCGGTCCGTTGGCGCTTGTGCCGGTATGTCTGCTGGCGGTTTTCATGCTGTTCGCGCTGCACCGGAACCGGGAGCTCCAGCAGGTCGTCTCCGACAGGGCGGACCAGGATGACCGCAAGTCCGATTTCATTCTGGAAGTGCTGTCCGGCGCCAAGACCGTCAAGTCTCAGGCCATGGAGGCCCTGATCATGCGGCGTTTCGAGCGTCTGCAGCGGGCGACGGCAGACTTGAGCGCCAAATACATGCGTCTGTCTGGCCAGGCGCGGGACGCATCGGCTCTGTTCGGTATTCTGACCACGGTGTTCGTGGTTCTGTTCGGCGCACTGATGACAATAAATGGCAATTTCAGTGTCGGCGGCGTTGCTGCCAGCACCTTGTTGTCGGGCCAATTCGTGCAGCCGTTTTTGCGTGCGATCAATCAGCTGACCGATATGCAGCGTCTCAAACACGACTATCATCAGGTTCAGGACCTGTTCGAGTTGCCGGAAGTGGCGCCGCAAGAGCCTCTGCCCTTTGAGACAGACGGCTCCATTAGGCTGGACAACGTCTCCGTTGAGGTAGGTGAGGGCGGTCGCAGCATTCTCCAGGATATCAACCTGGCCATCGGCTCCGGCCAGTCTGTCGGCTTCCGGGGCGCCGATGGCAGCGGCAAATCCACCCTGATGAAGATCCTGACCGGAGAACTTGTGCCGACAAGTGGTTCGGTTGCCATCGGCGGTCTGTCCTATGAGGGGGGCTATCAGCAGGCGCTGCGCAAGACTGTGGCTTACGTCGACAACCAGTCGGCCATCTTTAACGGCACGATCCTGGAAAACATCACCATGTTCGGCGCCGTCTCCGACATTGCCCATGCCCGCATGGCCGCCAAGTTGATCGGCCTGGAGAAGGAAATCCATCTTCTGCCGCGCGGTTATGAAACCCAGCTGGGTTCGGATCTCGGCGGCAAGGTGCCGACAGCCACCCTGCAGCGGATCTGCATTGCCCGGGCGCTGGCTGGCGAGCCGAAGATCCTGATTCTAGACGAGGCCAACGCGCAACTCGACCAGCAGGCGGAAAAAGGCCTGACAGACGCGCTCGCCCGGCTGAAAGGCTACCTGACCGTCGTGATCATCTCTCACAGGCCCTCCATGCTGGCCGTGGCGGACCAACAGTATGAATTGCGCGACGGCGCGCTGCACAGCCTTCAACAGGCAGGACAGGGTGCGGCCGGACAAGCAGAAACCGGCCAGCAAGTGAGGCAACCGGCGTGAGCAGGCCTCTCTTCAACCTCGACGACGCACAGATGGGCGAAAACGCCGTTCACCGGCAATGGCAGGATCTGTCCGCGGAACTTGAGCCCGACTCGGGCGCTCATACCCGGCTCGGCCACGCGCGGGAAGGCGCGGCCGCGGCGGAACGCTGTCTTGTGCCGCTGTTGCGTGAGATGCGCTGGCAGGGCAACGACCGGCTCCTGTTCGAAGCCATGCCGCATTTCGATCGCGTGGAAACACTTCAGCATCTTCGAACCGTTCTGACCCGGCTCAACGTCAAGACCGAACTCTTTCGCGGACGGCCGAGTGAACTGAACCAGACCCATTTCCCGTGCCTGCGGGTCACGCCGAAGGACCTGCAGGTCATTGTCGGCAAAACCGAAACGGGTGAATTGCGGGCCTATTCGGGCGACATGGACGAAGCGGTGATCCTGTCGCCGGCCGAAATCGCCGCCGGGCAGATCTATCTGGCGTTCGAGGACACCGAAGAGCAGAGCAATGTGCAGAACGGCAGAAGCTGGTTCTCATCCGTTTCGAAACGGTTCCGCACCAGCATTTATGCCATACTGGCTCTCGGTTTCGTGCTCAACATCCTGGCGCTTGGCCCGCCACTGTTCATCATGGCGATCTACGACAAGGCCATGGGCGCGAAGTCAACCGAAGTGCTTTTGACCATGGCGGTCGGCATCGGCATCATTCTTCTGTGCGAGATTGCGCTCCGGCGCACGAAAACCTGGCTGCAATCCTATCTGGGTGGCCGGATCGACGCGATTGTCGGCAACAAGACGTTCGAACGGATCCTGCATTTGCCGTATTCCATGCTGTCCGAGGCACCCATTGGCACGCAGGTGATGCGGCTGCGCTATTTCGACAGCGTTCGCGATATCTTCCAAAGCTCGCTGTTCAACGCCATTGTCGATATCCCGTTCACGCTGATCTTCATCTTGGCGTTATTCCTGATCGGCGGGCCGGTCGCGTTGCCGCCGCTTGCCTTGCTGGGCATTTACGCGCTGATGGCGGTCTATGTCCTGCCCAAGGTGCAGCGGGAAGTGGCCGCAGTCGGGGAGCAGAAATCCAGGCTCAACAGCTTCATGATCGAGACCTTCCGCAACCAGCGGGCACTGCGGAACCTCTCCGTGGAAGACATCTGGCTGGACCGGTTCTCGATCCTGTCGACGCAGTTCAACAAGCTTAACATTCACGCGCGCAACATTACCCATGTGCTGCAGACCGTGTCGCAGACCTTGATGACGATCTGCGGTGTGCTGGTGCTTGGCATCGGCGCCATGCAGGTGATGGAAGGTGAGATGAGCCTGGGCGCGCTGATCGCGACGATGGCTCTGTGCTGGCGGGTGCTGAACCCGATGAACCAGGCGTTCCTCAGCATTACGCAGTTGGCTCAGAGCCGTACGGTCGTCGAGCAGATCAACAATCTGATGCAGGTGCAGCTCGAGCGCGAGCCGGGCCACTTGCCGAAGATCGCACGTGACATCAAGGGCGACCTGAAGATGTCTTCACTTGTGCTGCGCTATCCAGGCGCAACCGAGGCATCCTTGAAGGGCCTCGAAATGACGGTCAAGGAAGGCGAACTGGTCGCCATCACCGGCCCGAGCGGTTCGGGAAAGACGGCCTTGTTCCAGGCCATCATCGGCCTGTTCCAGCCTCAGGTCGGCTCGATCCTGTTCGACGGTCTCGACGTGCGCCAGCTGGATGCCGCCGAATGGCGCGCTGCGATCGGCTATGCGCCGGACGACCTGGACTTCTTCTACGGCACCGTGAAGCAGAACCTGCTGATGGCCGAGCCGGGCGCAAGCGATGCCCGCCTGATTGAAATCACGGAACAGCTCGGTCTGCTTTCCTATCTGGACGAGCACTTTGACGGTCTGGAAACCCGGCTGAACGGCGAACTGTTGAAGCAGATTCCGGACAACATGAAGCAGCGGATCGTTCTGGCGCGCGCCTTCGTCAAGTCCGTGCCGCTTTACCTGTTCGACAATCCGGGTACGCATCTCGATTTCGAGGGTGACAAGAAATTCATGGCGATGGTCGAGGCGCTCAAAGGCAAGGCCACGGTGATCATCAACACCCAGCGCCCCAGCCACATGAAACTGGCGGATCGGGTGGTGGTGCTGAAATCCGGACAGATCGCCATGATGGGGCCGCCGGAGCAGGTTGTCCCGGCGATCATGGGCCAGCCTGCAAAGGCGGGTTGATCGCAGCTCGGCTGAACCGGGCGTTGGTTGCCGCTTACAAGACCGACGTCATGCCCCCATCAACATAGATGATCTGTCCACTGACATAGTTCGAGGCGTTCGAAGCCAGAAAGATGGCGGTGCCAACCAGTTCCTCAGGCGCGCCCCAGCGCCGTGACGGGGTGCGGCTCTTGACCCAGGCGTTGAAATCATGGTCCGCAATCAGGGCTTCGTTCATGTCGGTTTCCATGTAGCCGGGGCCAATGGCATTGGCCTGGATGCCCATCGAGCTCCATTCGGCCGCCATCGCCTGTGTCAGCAGCTTGATGCCGCCCTTGGAAACCGAATAGGGTGCGATCGTCGCACGCGCCACCGTGGACATCACCGAGCCGATATTGATGATTTTGCCGGACCCGCGACTGCTCATCCGGCAGGCAGCCTCCCGCCCGACCACGAAGGCCGCCGTCAGGTTGACGTCGATGACGCGCTGCCAGTCGGCGGTTTCCAGTTCCAGCATCGGCTTGCGAAACTGGATGCCGGCATTGTTGACCAGAATATCGACCGTAACGCCGTCCTTGTCGAACTTGTCAAAAGTGCCTTTCACGGCAGTTTCATCGGTGATGTCGAAAGCCGCGGTGGTGACATCCAGCCCGTTTGCGCCAAGTGCTGCGGCCGTCTTGGCCAGCCCGACCTCGTTGGTCCCGTTGAGAATGATCCTGGCGCCGGCTTTGCCCAGCCCTTCGGCAAAGGCCCGGCCGAGGCCCCTGGAAGACCCGGTGACGAGTGCCGTTTTGCCGGAAAGATCAAATAGCTGCAGACACATGGGCTTCCTCGAAACAAGATTCGGAGCAATCGTCGGTAAAGCTTACAGGCGGATGCCCGCCACAAACAACAACGGCCGCCCGATGGGCGGCCGTTGCCTGTAAACTCAGTGCGGTTGGGTTAAAGCACGTCGTTGACTGCCTTGACGGTTGCCGCGACCACCTTGTCGATTTCACCTTCGGTGATGCAGAGCGGCGGAGCGAATCCGAGAATGTCGCCCTGGGGCATCGCCCGGCCGATGACACCTTCCTTCAGCAGCGCACCGGCGATCTGCGGACCGGTCTTGGCGGCCGGGTCCAGGTAGGTGCGGCTGTCCTTGTCGGCGACAAATTCTACCGCGCACATCAGACCTTCACCACGGATGTCACCCACATTCGGGTGAGCGCCCAGTGCGTCCTTCAGCGCCGTCTTGAAATAGGCACCGGTTTTGCCCGCATTGCTCACCAGACCAAGCTGATCGATCAGCTTCAGGTTGGCGACGCCGGCGGCAGCGCCGATCGGGTGGGCGGAATAGGTCCAGCCATGACCGATCGGGCCGAATTCGTCAGTGCCGTCCTCCAGGACCTTCCAGACCTTGTCGGAAACAATCGAACCGGACAGCGGCGCATAGGCGGAAGTCAGGCCCTTGGCGATGGTGATGAAATCCGGCTCGATGCCGTAATGCGCGGAGCCAAACATGCTGCCGAGGCGGCCGAAGCCCGAGACGACCTCGTCGGCGATCAGCAGGATGTCATGTTTCTTCAGGATCGGCTGGATGGCCTCCCAGTAACCGGCCGGCGGCGGCACGATCCCGCCGGTGCCGAGAACAGGTTCGCCGATGAAGGCGGCAATGGTGTCGGCACCTTCGCGCGCGATCAGCGCCTCCAGTTCAGCCGCGCAATGGGCGACGAAATCTGCTTCGGACATGGACAGGTCTTCCCGGCGGAAATAGTCCGGAGCGATCGTGTGCAGCACGGTGTCGAGCGGCAGGTCGAATTTCTTGTGAAACAGCTCCAGACCGGTCAGCGAGCCGGTCATCAGGCCTGAGCCGTGATAGCCGCGCCAGCGCGAAATGATCTTCTTTTTCTCCGGACGGCCGAGAATGTTGTTGTAGTACCAGACCAGCTTGACGTTGGTCTCGTTGGCGTCGGATCCACCCAGTCCGAAATAGACCTTGGACATGTTGTCCGGGGCGCGGTCCAGAACCATCTTGGCCAGCGTGATCGAGGCTTCGGTGCCATGGCCGACATAGGCGTGGTAATAGGCGAGTTCCCGGGCCTGTTCGGCAATCGCGTCGGCGATTTCGCTGCGGCCGTAGCCGACATTGACGCAGTAGAGGCCGGCAAAGGCGTCGAGTAGGCGGGTGCCGTCCCGGTCCTCGATGTAGACACCGCTGCCACCGGTAACGATCCGGCTCGGGCTTTCGCCGCGGGCGTGCTGGGCCAGATGCGTCGACGGATGAAAGAAGTTGTCGCGGTCCCAGGCATCCAGTTGATCGTTCTTCAGCATGAGGGTTTCCTTCTTGGTGAGGGCAGGGCGGCTTAGCGCCAGTCCCTGCAGACAAATTTGATTTCGGTGAAAGCTTCAAGACCGTATCTGGCGCCTTCGCGGCCAAGGCCGGACTGTTTGACGCCGCCGAAGGGGATCGGGTAGCCGGTCACCTTGGTCCGATTGACGGCAACCATGCCGTATTGCAGTGCCCGGCTGGCCCGGTAGATCCGCCGGGGATCTTGGGTGTGGAGATAAGCGATCAGGCCATACTCCGTATCGTTTGCCCGGCTGATCACCTCGTCTTCCGTGTCGAAGGGGGCGATAGCGGCAACCGGTCCGAAGGTTTCCTCCCGGAAGATTGCTGCGTCGGCCGGAACATCGGCCAGAACGGTTGGCTCGAAAAAGAGCGTCCCGGCGTCATGGCGTTTGCCGCCGATCAGGAGTTTCGCCCCGAGATCGAGGGCGTTCTTGACCTGGGCTTCCTGTTTGGCGACAGCCCGCTCATGCATCAAAGGTCCGATATCAGGATCGTCAAGGCCGGCGCCGACAGTGAGTTCTGCCGTCCGCCGCGCGAAGGCCTCACAGAAGGCCTCATAGATCGGACGTTCGATCAGCAACCGGTTCGCCGCAAGGCAATCCTGGCCGGAAGTCGCGAATTTGGCGGCGATTGCCTGTTCGACGGCATGGTCGAGATCGGCGTCGGCAAAGACGATGAAAGGCGCATGGCCACCGAGTTCCAGCACAAGGCGTTTCACTGTGTCGGCGCTCTGGCGGTAGAGCAGACGGCCGATTTCGGTCGAACCGGTGAAGGAGACGGCCCGGACACGGTCGTCTTCCATCCACGGCGCGACAATCTCCGGCGCCTTGCCTGGCAGGACGTTGAAGACGCCGGCCGGCAGGCCGGCCTGGTCGGCCAGTTCCGCAAGGGCCAGCGCCGAAAACGGGGTTTCCTCGGAGGGATGGACCAGCACCGTGCAGCCGGCAGCAAGCGCGGCAGCGGCCTTGCGCGTGATCATGGCTGAGGGAAAGTTCCAGGGCGTGATCAGGGCGGCGACACCGAGCGGTTCGCGCCAGACTTCCATCTCCGCGTCAGCAAGATGAGACGTGATGCTTTCAATGTTCGGCCGTTTGGCTTCTTCGGCATAGAACTCGATGAAGGACGCGGCATAGTCGATTTCGCCGTGCGCTTCGGAAATGGGTTTGCCCTGTTCGCGCGTCATGATCAGCGCCAGGTCTTCCTTGTTCTCCAGGATCAGCGCGTGCCATCTGTGCAAAAACGCTGCGCGTTCCTGCGGCAACAGGGCTGCCCATGCGGCGAATGCCTCGTTGGCCGTGTCTACGGCCGCGGAAGATTGCGCGCTGGTCATCCTGGTGACGTCACCCAGCCAGCTGCCATCGGCCGGATCGGTGACGGAAAAAACCGAGCCGTCTTCCGCATCTTGCCAGCGTCCGCCGACATAGCCGAAGCTGCGCACAAGATGCCGGTTGGCGATTTGCCGGAACAGGTCGTTGGCAAGCGGAGCATCCGCGAGAGACAGGTTTTGCATGGCGAAGCCCTTCTGTTGTCTGGGCTTGAGGTTAGACGCGCGGGCGGGAACGAAATGACCAAAGTTTCGGGAGGAACAACCGGATCCGTTCCTAGTCGAGGCTATCTTCGTCCGATTCCGTTCCCAGGAACCCCGCGAGCAGCTTGTCCAGGGGAGGGGCGGCGCTCTGCTTGACCGGCTTTGTCACCACATAGGTGAAATAGCGCACCACGCTGAGCTCCCGGTCGAGCAGCCCGTCCATGAATCGCTGGTAGGCGTCGATGTCGCGGGCAACGATCTGTAACAGGTAATCCAGCCCGCCACCGATCGCCCAGCAGGCAACGACCTCGTCGCAGTCGCGGATCACCCGTTCGAATTTCTGGAAATATTCGGCCCGGTGATGCTCCAGTTCGACCGTGACGAAGACGGTGACATGCGGTGCCAGGTTTCTCAGGGAAATTGTGGCGGCGTAGCCCTGGATGACGCCGCCTTTTTCCAGCCGCTCCAGCCGTTTCCAGCATGGGCTCGGGCTGAGATTGATGCGCTTGGCAAGGTCGGCTTTCGAGATCCGTCCTTCGCGCGTCAGCACGCTCAGGATTTCCAGATCCCGCTTATCGAGTTTCAGCATGAGGGCCTTCTATGTCAGGCGAGTACGGTGGTGCCGGCATTGGCCCGTTTGACCTTGCCAAGCGCAAGCGTGGCGATGGCCGTGTCCTGGACGCCGGTGCCGGTGAGATCACAGACGGTGATGTCGTCTTCGGATTGGCGGCCTTGCGCAGATCCGGAAATGACATCGCCAAGTTCACGAACGGTATCCGTGCCTTTGAGTGCCCCGGTTTTCAGAGCTGAGCGCAACTCGCCCAGCTTATCGCACTGGCTGATGCGGTCGCAAACAAGCACATCGGCGCATGCCAGGATCTTCGGGTCCAGTTCGTTCTTGTCTTCCTGGTCGGAGCCCATGGCTGTGATGTGCAGACCCGGGTGCAGCCAGTCGGCGCTCAGGACCGGCTCCCTGGCCGGGGTGGTTGTGATGACGAGCTGGCTTTGCGCAACCAGGTCCGCAGGATCTGAACAGGCGCTGACATCGATGCCGAGAGCCGTCTTCATCTCCGCGGCCAGCCGGCTGGCCTTGTCAGTGTCCCGGCCCCAGATCAGGGCCCTGCCGACGGCGCGGACCTTGGCGGCGGCAATCAGCTGCAGCCTGGCCTGCACGCCGGTGCCCAGAATGCCGATGGTCGACACATTGGAGGGGGCGAGATGACGGGCGGCGACCGCCCCGGCGGCGGCCGTGCGCACATCGGTCAGGTAGCCGTTGTCCAGAAACACCGCTTCGACCAGACCGGTTTTCGCCGACAGCAGCACCATCAGGCCGTTGAGGCTTGGCAATCCAAGGGACGGATTGCTGAAAAATCCCGGTGAGACCTTCAGCGCAAAGCCTTCCAGGCCCGGCACGTATGCCGTCTTCACGTCGACTTCTGCGTTGACGTCGGGAAGGGCCATCGACAGGACCGGTGGCATCACCACATTGCCGGTTGCCAGTTTGGCAAAGGCCTCTTCGACACAATCGATCGCCTCAAGGTCGAGATGCACAGTCCGGCGCAGCTCCGCCTCTGTGACCAGCTTGATTTCATGCGCCATAGGCAGCTCCTTTGAGGTGATAGTCGCCGAGCTTGATGTCCTGGCCGGTCACAACCCTGGTGAACTGGTCCATATCGACATTCCGGCCCGTGATAATGGTCGCGACGGGGCCTGTGAGACCCGTCAGTTTACCGGAGAGGCACGCGGCGATGCCGACGACACAGGCTCCTTCCGCCACATGGCTGTCTTCGTAATAAAGCACCTGCATTGCCCGGTAGATTTCCTCTTCGGTGACCAGAACCACGTCGTCGAGCAGATCCCGGCACATGCGGAAGGACAGTTTGTTGGTAAGGCCGATACCGCCGCCGAGGGAATCGGCAAGGCTCGCCACCTCAGGCACCTCGACCGGATGGCCGGCGTCAATGGACGCCTTCATCGCCGCGCCGCGGTCCATGGTCAGGCCGATCAGGCGGATGGAGGGGGTGATGGTCTTGGCTGCCAGCGCGACGCCGGCCGCAAGCCCGCCGCCGGACAACGGCACGAGCAGGGTCTTGAGGTCCGGGACTTCTTCGAGAATCTCCAGACCGACCGTGCCCTGACCGGCAATAACGAATGGATCGTCAAAGGGGGAGATTTCGGCAATCCCGTCTTCTTGAGCCAGAGCTAGGCACTCGGCAAGGGCGTCGTCCTGGCTGGAGCCGACGATGCGGGCCTCCGCGCCAAGTGCCTTGATCCCGTCGATCTTGGTCTGCGGCACCAGCGACGACATGCAGATCACGGCCTTCAGCCCGAGGTTTCGGGCGGCATAAGCAACGCCCCGGCCGTGATTGCCCGTGGAACAGCAGGTCAGTGTGTGGGTTCCTTCCGGAACGTTCTGTGCGGCATTGGTTGCGCCACGCAGTTTGAAGGCACCGGTCGGCTGCATCGTCTCCATCTTCAGGAAAAACGGCGCGCCCGTGACAGCGCTCAGGTGCCGGGAGGGCAGCAGTGGTGTCCGCACAACCTTGCCGGCGATTGTCTTTTGTGCCGCCAGGATGTCGCTCAGAGTCAGGTTCATGGAAGCTCTTTCGGTTCGCTTGTGTCCGGATATCTGCAGGAAACCGAGAGCGCCTGCGGCTTCTATAATTGTGTACAAATAGGCTAATAGTCTTCGCAAAGAACGTCAATATCGAAGAAAAAGCTTGCCAGAAGCATGGGTGTTGATGTCATTTGTATACAAATAGTCAGCGAGAGGAGCGAGAATGCCTGGTTTGGATCTGCCTTTCACCCGCGCCGAATATGACCGGCGGCTTGCCCTGATCCGCGGAGACATGGATGCGCGCGGCATCGACGTCCTGTTTCTCGAGGATCCCTCGAACATGGCCTGGTCGACCGGCTATGACGGCTGGTCGTTCTATGTGCACCAGGGCGTGATCGTCTTTCTGGACGAGGACCCGATCTGGTGGGGCCGGCGTCAGGACGCCAATGGCGCCCGCCGCACCGTGTGGATGGATGATGACCGGGTCTGCGCCTATGCCGACAACTTCATCCAGTCGACCGAACGCCATCCGATGCAGGACCTGGCGCGGCTGCTGGCCTCGAAGGGTTATTCATCCAAGCGGATCGGCGTTGAACTTGAAAACTACTACTTTTCCGCCAAAGCTTATCTGACCCTGCGCGAGGAATTGCCGAATGCGGAATTTCTGGACGCGACCAGTCTCGTCAACTGGCTGAGGGCGGTTAAATCCGACGAGGAACTGGTGTTCATGCGCAAGGCCGCGCGCATTTCCCAGAAGATCATGGACGGCGTTTTCGAGCGTGTCGTGCCGGGCATGCGCAAGGCCGATCTGGTTGCGGAAATCTATGCCGACGCCATTCGCGGCCTGGACGATGCCTGGGGCGATTATCCGGCCATCGTACCGCTGCTGCCGAGCGGGGCAGATGCCTCCGCGCCGCATCTGACATGGGACGGCCGTTTCATGCAGGAAGGCGAGGCGACGTTTTTCGAGCTCTCCGGCTGTTTCCGCCGCTACCACGCTCCGCTTTGCCGGACCGTTTTCCTCGGGAAACCTCCGCAATACATTCTCGATGCGGAAAAAGCGCTCGTCGAAGGTCTTGAAGCCGGACTGGAAGCCGCGCGGGCGGGCAACACCGCTGGTGATATTGCCCGCGCGCTCGCCAAGCCGCTGGAAGCGGCTGGTATCGAGCGCGGCGCCCGCGCGGGTTATCCGATCGGCATTTCCTATCCGCCAGACTGGGGCGAACGCACGATCTCAATCCGTGACGAGGATACCACCGTCTTGAAACCGGGCATGACTTTCCACTTCATGCCGGGGCTGTGGATGGACGGCTGGGGACTGGAAATCACCGAGAGCATCCTGATCCGCGAGGGGAGCCGCGCCGAATGCCTGTGCAACCGGCCCCGCGAACTCTTCGTGAAACCTTGAGGCGCTGATGGGACCGCTGCATCTTCTCGACCGGACCGAGACAATCCTGGACAGGCTGATTGGTTTCCCAACAGTCTCCGCCGACAGCAACCTGGAACTGATCGACTATGCGGCCGGGCTTCTGGAGGACTGTGGTGCCCGGGTGAAAGTGTCGAAAGACCGGACCGGCGCCAAGGCCAACCTGTTCGCCACACTCGGGCCTGAGACGTCCGGCGGCCTGGTTCTGTCCGGCCATACGGATGTCGTACCCGCCGACAGCAGCGAATGGACCAGCGATCCGTTCAGGATGCGCCAGGCGGACGGCCGTCTCTATGGCCGTGGCACTTGCGACATGAAGGGATTCATCGCCGCCGCTCTCGCCAAGGCGCCGGACTACGCGGCGCTCGATCTCAAGCGTCCGCTGCATTTCGCGTTGACTTATGACGAGGAGGTCGGCTGTTTCGGGGCCCGGCATCTGGTGGAAGAACTCGGTGAGACCGAGCTTCGGCCCTCTGTCGCGATCATCGGCGAACCGACGGAAATGCGGGTCATCGAGGGCCACAAGGGCTGTTACGAATACACCACCTCCTTTCACGGAACCGACGGCCACGGCTCGGAACCCGACAAGGGTGTCAACGCCATTCATGTCGCGGCCAGGTTCATCCATCGCATGTTGGACATAGCCGAAGACATGCAGAAAAAGGCCGGTCCGGACAGCGCCAGATTTTCTCCGCCCTGGACGACGCTCCAGACCGGGCGGATCGAAGGCGGCCTGGCCCGCAACGTCATTGCCCGGCATTGTTCGGTGGAGTGGGAAATGCGCCCGGTCCGCGACGCCGATGCGCGCGAGGTCAAGGCCGCGCTCGAGAGCTATTGCCAGGACGTTCTGCTGCCGCAGATGCGCGCCGTCTACCCGGAAGCGGACATCGTTACCGAAGTGATCGGCGAGGTCGCGGGTCTTGCCGTGATGAGCGACAACGAAGCCCGGGACATCGTCACCGCGCTGACGGGCGCCAATCTCTGCGACGTCGTTGCCTTCGGCACCGAAGCCGGCCTGTTCCAGGCTCTCGGCATGTCGGTCGTGGTTTGCGGCCCGGGCTCGATCGCCCAGGCGCACCAGCCGGACGAATTTGTGGCGATGGAGCAGTTGGAAAAATGCCTCGGCATGCTCACTGGCCTGGAAAGGACCCTGGTGCAACCGGCATGAATGACAAACCCGACCTCGATACGGCCGATATAGCAAGGCAGCTGGAAGAGGCCACAAGTGCCCAGGAACGTTTTCAGATCCTGTTTTTCGTGTTGCGGGATCGAATCTGCATGCTTGTCTATCCGCCGGGAACCCAGCTCAGCGAGGAGGCCTTGGCGAATGAATTCGGCATCAGCCGGTCTCCCTTGCGCAAGGCCCTTCAGATCCTGGAAGCCGACGGCTTGCTGCGATCCCAACAGGGGGTCGGCACGCTGGTCACCGAAGTCGATCTCGATGAGCTTCAACAGGTCTATCAGCTGCGCATGGAGCTCAATGAACTGACCGGCAAGCTGTCACCGGCAACCGTCGACGCGGCGCTCGTGCAGGCCTTTGACAAGATCCGGGTGCGCGCAGACGTGCTGCGGCATGCGCCGAGCCGGTCGGGATTCGCCCGGCTCAACATCGATTTCTTTCATGTTTTCCAACTGTTGAGCGAAAATCAGCCGCTTCATGATGTTGCGGAAAAACTGTTCTACCAGACCTGCCGCATCTGGCTGACCCTGATCCCGGACCAGGATCTTGCAAGCGAAGTCGCGGTGTTCTGCAACGAAGTCGAGGACATTGCCAAGGCGATTGCAACTCACGATGTTTCGGCCGCGGCCCTGATCCGGCGGGCGCATCTGTCGATGGGTTTCAAGCGGTTGCGGCGGCAAAAGAGCGGAGCCGGTGCAGAATCAACAGACGGCGCATCCTAATTTTCGAAACGCAGCGGTTGTTTTTTCCCGCAAGTCATTCGGCGTCCAGCGATTGCGTAAGACCCGGCAATGGAAAAAAGACGCGCCACGGAAAACCGTGGCGCGCCACAAAAGAAAATCGCTTCAAGAATTTCCTAAAAAATCTCAATAGAACAATGGATTGGCCAATGGAGATTGCGGGTGACTCCGTAGCCACGGCCCATCTAACTTCGGGAAATTCAGGACCGAGTTCCCCAAACAAATCAGCCCCTCAAATCAACTTAACCATACTGCAATCTCACCTTTTGCGGGTGTGAGAAAAACGTAAAAAAAACGCAACTGGTCCAGGCCGCTGATTTGGCGCGGACAAGCTTCTTCGGTAGTCATGGACCTTGGTGAAAGGCTGATACTACCTTTGCAACCTGAGAGTATGGCCCGAAAGTGATGGCCGGGGCGAATGCTTCACTCACATTTGTCATTCCTGCGAAAGCGGGAAACCAGGACCCCGTGAGGTTAGATCGAAATTTATAGAGCCGATTCATGATGTTACTGGGTCCCCGCTTTCGCGGGGAAGACAACCGAGAGGGGGCGAGTTCGTGCCAGGAACGATGAAAACTGCGTCCTAGATCACTTTCGGGCCAGACTCTCAGGAGTGGAGCCGGATGGTGCCGGTGCTCGGCGCGCCTTCGTTAGAACCGAGACGACATCTTTCCAGGTCAGACATCGTCTTGAGCAGATGAAGGTTTGCACCGGTACACCGCGCCTGATCAAGCGACTTCCGTAAAAGAACCTCAGTTCGCCGTGACGGCTCTGGCCGTTTGCCTCGCACAGCCAGGGCCGCTATCCGAAGCAATTCCGCATCAAAATAGCGTTCACCGCTTTGGCAGGCGAACCGGCGCGCCTTCAGCACCCTGTCGAGTGCGTCTTTTTCTTCGCGGCGGTCAATGAGTGCCTCTGCAATCCAGGCTTCCGCATAGGGGCGGGCCAGAACGGCTCCTGTTTCGGCATAGGCACGCAAGCCTTCTTGCAGCAGGTGAAGACCAGAAGCATGGCCGGACCGGTCGCGGACGCGCCCAAGATTGACACGTGCATGCGAGGCTTGCTGAGCAAATCCGTGCCGTCTGCTAAGACTTGAAGCCCGCAATCCGAATGTCTTGGCCTTTCCCAGATTTCCAAGGAAATTGTGCATTGTCGACAGGAAGCAATAGCTAAGTGCCTGACTGAACGCATGGTCTGAACGAGCCGAATGCGCTTCAATGTCATGCGCCGCCTTGGCCGTCTTGTCAGTCCGCCCCATCAGCGCATAGCACCAGCCCAGATAACAGCTGGACAGCAAATGGAGGTCCATACCGTAGCGGGTTATCATCTCATGGAAGTCGGCTCTTTGGGCCAGTTCTACAGCTTTCAGAAAGACACTTTCGGCACGGACAAAGTCACCGAAATAGAAGGCGCCCACACCGCACATATATTGGCCGGCGGCCTCGGCCATGGATCCAGATCTGTCACAGGCAATTTCAAGAAACTCGGAGCTGAGCAGTTCAGCACCGGAGATATTGGCCTTGACGATCTCGGCACCCCAAAGTCCCCAAATCATCTGCAAGCGTTGGTCGGTATCGATCTGCCCGCCGCTATATTGCTGGTTGGCCTTCTCGTAAACTTCTTGAACCTCTGTTGAAGCAAAGCCGTGATTGATGGAGAGTTGCGGCCCGAGCAACAGCAGAAGTCGACCGGTCGCCTGGTCGCGGTCAGTTTGTTCGCCGAAGTCGTTTGCGATTTCGAGTGCTTTTTGGAAATAGGTCCTTGCCTTTTCGCCAGAGCGGGACCGAATGGCTTCGACGCCGGAACGCTCCAGATGTTCGACATACCACCTGCGGAGCCAGGAGTGAAACTCCGAGTTTCTTGGTTGCTGTGCCATCAGCTGTTCGACATAAATACTCGCGTCGCAAACTTCCTTTGCGCGTTTTTCAGCTCGGTTACGCAGCGTGTTGTTTTTGCCCCACGAAGAGGTGTGGCCGGGCACCTCGGACGAGAGCTTCTGCCCGATCATGTCCACCACGATCGATTCCGCGATCTGCCGGGTCATGTCTGACACGATGTCGGACTTTCCCTCCAGAAATTGGGCAATCGAAACCGGACAAGCATGGGTGCCGCACAGTCTGCCCGATCGGGCGTCCGCAATGTCCACGTCGATTTCCAACAGATCCCTGGTGGCTCGGACGGTGCCATAAACGACGAAATCGATCGGGTGGGACGCCGTCAATGATCCGAGATCCGTCTCCGGCGACTGCAGCTGTCGCCCCAGGAGGTGGGAAAAGACGATGAAAAGATTTGCCCTCGAAAGCGAACGCGTCATTTCCTGCGCCAGAACATCACCCAGCATTTCGTTTTGACTGGCGGTGTTCAGAAACGTGAATGGGATGACTGCGACCGTGGGACTGGCAAAGCCGATGCCGGAAGTTTGGACCGGCGCCGCCGAGGCGAAGGGTGGCCCGGCACGTTGTTGTGATAGCCATTTTTGGAATTCCGGCTCGCTGACGGCCAGTCCTTCAAGAAACTCTCCTTCCGATCGGTCGCCAATGAGATGATAGCATCCAGGCCGGAGGCTGATGCTGGTATTCGAGACCTTGAAGATCCGATCAAACTCATCACCCAGCACTTTTCGAAGATCGCTCAGCGCTCGCCTGAGGCTGGCCCGGCCCAATTCGGCTCCGGAAAGAGACCACAAGCGTTCCTGAAGCCAGGCACGCATGCGCATGCCATCCGGTGCGGTCGCCAACAACGCCAGAAGGGCGATCAACTTGGAACTTCTTATGTTGATCGTACGCCCATCCGACCATGTGGCAGTGAACGGACCGTACAACCTAAGTCTTAGATCCTGCATCTTCCTGCAACGCCTCAGCTACCGTGGAAAAACAGACGCGGGAACAGATTTACGAATGTAATCTCGCGTTGAATGAGAATCACGGTTCTTTCACGTCGATGCAAGCCCTCGTTATGTCGGGTTCCTGAAGAACGTCGAAGCGGTTGCGGTCACCAACCAACGATAGCCGGGAAGATCATTGCAGCATTTATTATCGGTTCGACGAGGATCCGCGTGTGCGTGCAGGCTTGGTGCCGCTGAATCGGTCAAAACCTGTCCCGTGCCCCGCGACACGATTGCAAATGGCGAGCTATCGCGTTGAACGCATGTGATCAAAATGTTCAGAAAAGTTGGCTGGGGAACCTGGATTCGAACCAGGACTAACGGAGTCAGAGTCCGCGGGTCTACCGTTAACCTATTCCCCAACTTCAGCTCCATCCAGCATTGTGGCTGGCCGAGCGGCCGGTCGCGATTGGGTGCGGGCGTGGTGCCCGCCGCGATTGGTGTGCCGCATATACATCCATCGTAATCGGGAATGCAAGACCCGTTTCTGACTTTTTTGTGAAATCCGGCACCTGTGGATGGGACATTGTTTGCGCAGCCGCTTTTACGGCCAAGCAGAGCTTTTCCGACGCGGGTCAACCTGTTACAGTTTTGTCAACGAAAGACGCAGTTCCCGGACGCGCCCCTTAAAAAGGCCGGAAGCGCTGGGGATCTGAAAGGCAAAAACGTGACTCAGTCAGGTCAGGAACCGCCCGAAAATGGGCGACGTCCCGCTGACGTGTCCGTTTCCAGCAGGGCTCCCAATGAGCCTGAGGGACCCGGCAGGCGGCGGCGAAAGCGCCGCTCCGGCAAGGGGTCGAAAGGCAAGTCTCCGGTCCCCGTCGCCAACGGCGCGGGCGGACTGCCTCCGACAAATGGACCCGTCCCGGTCCAGGCTGCGAACGGATCCGTCGGCACCGGCTCAAAGGGGCAGGCTGTGCCAGGCCCCGATGAGACTGGAACCTCCGCGAAACGGCGTAAAAAACGCCGGCGCGGCCGATCCCGGCCGGCCGGTGACCCGCAGACCGCATCGCCGCAATCTGAAATTCGCCCGGATGGCAAGGACCCGGCGCAACCTGATGGGCTGACAAGCGCGAAGGGCCGCAAGGCGGCACGTCGGCGCGGCCGCCGGCGGCGACAGTCAGATGCTCAGTTGCCGGGGGACCTCAAGGAGGCAGCTTCCCAGGCCAATGCAGGAGGCCTGTCCGCGTCTCAGGGTAACGCGTCTCCGGGTAACCAGACGTCCCCGAACGCACGCCTGCACAGTCGGGCCGATGGTCAACCGCCCACTGGGCAGGCGGGGAAGCCGCGGTTCGATCGCGCCGCTTCCGCCAGGCCGCGCCACAACGGCGCGAGGCCGAACGCGCCGCTCTACGCCGCCCTTGATCTGGGCACCAACAATTGCCGTCTATTGATCGCCCGCCCGGAAGAACGGGGCTTTCGGGTCGTCGATGCCTATTCCCGCATTGTCCGGCTGGGCGAGGGGGTCGGTTCGAACCGCCGGTTGAGCGACGCAGCCATGGATCGGGCCATCGAAGCGCTGGCCAATTGCCATCGCAAACTCGCCGACCGGGGCGTCGCCAGGTCGCGGCTGATTGCAACGGAAGCCTGCCGGGCCGCTGAAAACGGCGAAGCTTTCATCGACCGGGTCAAGAGCGAGACGGGGCTTGCCCTCGAAGTGGTCAACCGGGAAACGGAAGCCCGGCTGGCAGTTGCCGGCTGTGCTTCATTGGTCGATCACGACGCGGACGGGGTGATCCTGTTCGATATCGGCGGCGGTTCCTCGGAAATCGTCTGGCTGGACCTGCGCAACCGCTGCGGCGCGCGCGGTTATGCCCTGACGCGGTTCATCCGTTCGTGGATCTCGCTGCCGGTGGGGGTTGTCAATCTGGCGGAACGCCATGGCGGCGTTCATGTTACGCCGGAGATTTTCGAATCCATGGTCGAGGATGCGGCGGAGCACCTGGCCGCGTTCAATCTGGCGGACAACCTCACCGAGGCGATCAATTCCGGGCGCGTGCATATGCTTGGCACATCGGGCACGGTGACAACGTTGGCGGGGGTGCATCTGGGCCTCAAGCGTTATGACCGGCGCCGTGTCGACGGCACCTGGCTGGAAGACGGCGATGTTGGAGCGATGATTGATCAACTGCGCGACATGCCTTATGAGGCGCGCGTGGAAAACCCGTGCATCGGTGCGGATCGCGCCGACCTGGTTCTGGCGGGCTGCGCCATTCTGGAGGCCATTCGCCGGCGCTGGAGCTGTTCGAGGCTCCGGGTCGCGGATCGCGGCCTGCGCGAGGGTATTTTGACGGAACTGATGGCCGCTGACGGGGTCTGGTCGAACCGAAGACCGGGCAACAGGCACAATCGCGGCCACCAAAGGAACGGATCATGAGCCGATCGAAAAAAGGGACGGGCGACCGCGGTCTCCATGTCAAGGTCAAGACGGCCGCCGGCCGGCGCGAATCGTCGACCCGCTGGCTGCAGCGACAATTGAACGATCCTTACGTGCGTCGTGCGCAGGCGGACGGGTACCGGTCCCGAGCGGCCTACAAGCTGATCGAGATCGACGACAAGCACAAACTTCTGAAACCGGGGTACCGGGTGGTCGATCTCGGCTGCGCGCCGGGTGGCTGGTGTCAGGTGGCCGTCGACCGGGTTCAGTCGAGCGTCGAGGCGCCGAAAGTTGTCGGCATCGACTATCTCGACATGGATCATGTGCGCGGCACCACCTTCCTGAAAAAGGACTTTCTGGACGACGATGCCCCGGACGCGCTGATGGTAGCGCTCGGCGGTCACCGGCCGGACGTGGTGCTGTCCGACATGGCCGCGCCGACCACAGGGCACAAGCAGACCGACCATCTGCGCACGACGCACCTGTTCGAAATCGCGATCGATTTCGCCCGCCGGAACCTCGTTCCGGGCGGATCATTCCTGGCCAAGGTGTTTCGCGGCGGCACAGAGAATGCACTGCTTCAGGATCTGAAACGCGAATTCAAGTCGGTCTCTCACCTGAAGCCCCCGGCGAGCCGCAAGGAAAGCCCGGAACTCTATGTGATTGCCAAGGGTTTTCGCGGCAGCGAGCTGCAGGAAGACTGAAGCGGCAAGCCGGTTTGCCGCCCATTGGATGGAAAACCCGAACGAACCGGTGCCGTCCCCCTTTTCATTCTGTCACCTGCGTGTTATTGACCCGCGCCAACTTCTCCGGCACAGCCGAAGCGACTCGACAGACGCGGGCCTTTCCCTCAAGGGCCGGCGTTTCAGCTATTTTTTTCAAGGGGAAATGGCAATGGCATCCTTCTTTGTCCCGTCCACCGGACAGCAAGCTTTGACGTTTGACGATGTCCTGCTGATTCCCGGTCACTCCGAGGTTATGCCCGGTGAGGTCGATCTCAGGACCCGGGTCACCCGCGAGCTTGAACTCAACATTCCGATCCTGTCCTCTGCCATGGACACGGTGACCGAGGGCCGGCTGGCGATCGCGATGGCCCAGGCCGGCGGCATCGGCGTCATTCACCGCAACCTGTCGCTGGACCAGCAGGCCGAAGAGGTCCGCATGGTGAAGAAGTTCGAATCCGGCATGGTGGTCAACCCGCTCGTGATCGGACCGGACGCGACACTCCAGGACGCGCTCGATCTGATGAAGCGCTTCGGCATTTCCGGCGTTCCAGTAGTCGAAAACGCCGGGTCCGGCGCCCAGGTGGCTGGCAAGCTGGTCGGCATTCTGACCAACCGCGATGTGCGCTTTGCCTCCAATCCGGACCAGAAGATCCACGAACTGATGACCAAGGACAACCTGGTCACCGTCAGCGAGAATGTCAGCCAGGACGACGCCAAGCGCCTCTTGCACCAGAACCGCATCGAGAAGCTGCTGGTGGTTGACGAGAACCGGAACTGCATCGGTCTGATCACCGTCAAGGACATGGAAAAGGCGCAGCTCAATCCGAACGCCTCCAAGGACCCGCAAGGCCGGCTGCGTGTGGCTGCTGCCACCAGCGTTGGCGAAGAGGGTTTTGCACGCGCGGAACGGCTCGTCGATGCCGGTGTCGACATGGTCGTCGTGGATACGGCCCATGGACATTCCCAGAAGGTCCTGGACATGGTCACGCGGGTGAAAAAGCTCTCCAACTCGGTTCAGGTTCTGGCAGGTAATGTCGCCACGTCAGAAGCGACCAAGGCGCTGATCGACGCTGGTGCGGATGCGGTCAAGGTCGGCATCGGCCCGGGCTCGATCTGCACCACGCGCATCGTCGCCGGTGTCGGCGTGCCCCAGCTGACGGCGATAATGGAATCGGTCAACGAAGCCGACAAACAAGGTGTTCCGGTTGTTGCCGACGGCGGCATCAAATATTCCGGCGACCTTGCCAAGGCGATCGCCGCTGGTGCGGCCTCCGTCATGGTCGGCTCGCTGCTCGCGGGCACCGAGGAAAGCCCGGGAGAGGTTTATCTGCACCAGGGCCGGTCCTACAAATCCTACCGCGGCATGGGTTCGGTCGGTGCGATGGCACGCGGCTCCGCGGACCGCTATTTCCAGGCGGAAGTGCGCGACAGCCTCAAGCTTGTTCCGGAAGGAATCGAGGGCCAGGTGCCCTACAAGGGCGTGCTCAGCAGCGTTCTGCACCAGTTGGCCGGCGGACTTCGGGCCGCCATGGGCTATGTCGGCGGCAAGACCATCGCCGATTTCCAGGAAAAGGCTCGTTTCGTCCAGATTTCCGGCGCGGGCCTGCGTGAAAGCCATGCCCATGATGTCACCATCACGCGGGAAAGCCCCAACTATCCGTCCAACGTCTGATCGGCGTATGGCACTGAAAGACCTGCAAGTTTCCAAAGGAACAGCATGAAAGACGGCGGACGCCTTGCGGCGGCAATTGAAGTCCTGACAGACGTGGAAACCCGGCACAGGCCGGTGCAGGTTGCCCTACGAGACTGGGGCGCAGCGCACAGGTTCGCAGGATCAGGCGACCGCACGGTCATCGGAAATCTTGTTTTCGACGCGCTGCGCAACAAGGCGTCCTTGTCCGCGCGCATGCGGGACGGACGACCGCGGGCGCTGGCGCTCGCAACCTATTGCCTCACCTGGGCGAAGGGAATCGAAGCGCTTGCCGATACACTCGAACAGGACCACCATGCACCGGAAGCCTTGTCAGAAGAAGAACGGGATCGCCTGTCGAACGAAGACCTTGCAGACCTGAAGCCTCATGAGCTGGCGGATGTGCCCGAATGGCTGTGGCCCCGCTTTCAGGCCGCCTTCGGCGACAATTCCATCGAAGAGGGCAGGGCGCTCGCCACGCGGGCGCCGGTCGATCTGAGAGCCAATCCGTTGAAATCCGACAGGGAAAAGGTGCTCAAGCGGCTGGCCCACACAGGGGCTATGCCGACCGGCTTGTCTCCCTGGGGTGTTCGGATCGAAGCCAAGCCGGGTCTCGGACGCATGCCCCATGTGCAGGCCGAGGAAGGTTATCGCAAGGGCTGGTTCGAACTCCAGGACGAAGCCAGCCAGCTGGCCGCCCACCTGGCTCAGGCGCAACCCGGCATGCAGGTGCTGGATTATTGCGCGGGCGGCGGCGGCAAGACACTCGCCTTGGCCGCCGCCATGCAGAACAAGGGGCAGCTTTACGCCTATGATGCCGACCGTCTGCGCCTTGCTCCCATTCATGAGCGCCTTCAGCGCGCGGGTGCGCGCAACATTCAGGTGCGTGACCCTGCCAGCTCCAGCCTTGACGATCTCATCGGCCAGATGGACCTGGTCTTCATCGACGCGCCGTGCACCGGAACCGGTGTCTGGCGCCGCAGACCGGATTCCAAATGGCGTCTCACCGACAGGGCCCTTGAAGATCGCATCAAGGATCAGCGCCATGTTCTGAAAAATGCCAGCCAATATGTCAAACCCGGCGGCCGGCTGGCCTATGCAACGTGCTCTGTTCTGCCTGAGGAAAATCAGGACCAGGCTGACTGGTTCTTGCAGAACGAACCTGACTTCCAGTCTGTATCAGCGGGTGACACCTGGAAGGACACGCTGCCGCAAGCCGCCGCGCCGAGCTACATTTCCGAACGCGGCGACATTTTGCTTAGTCCGGCGTCGACCGGGACAGACGGCTTTTTCATAGCCCTGTTTCAGCGCGCAGGGTAACGCGGAGAAACTCCGTTAGGACCGGTCCTGACGGCGTAACCCCAACACGTTGGGCAACTGATCGCTTCGCACCGTGAGCCCCTCGCTGGAATGCGGGGAGCTGCCGTCGACGGAGGTCGTCGTACCGGAGCTTTCCTTCGGGAGGTCCGACGTTTCCGCGGTTTCTTGCCCGGTCGTTGGCCGAAAGGTTTTGGCCGGGGCTGCCGGCTGGGCGCCGTCTTCCTTTACCAGTTCCTGCACCAGCTTGCGTATGGGGGCCTCCAGCCCTGTACCAGTCGCAAGGCCTGTCAGAACGGACCGGGCCTGGGCTTGATATTTGAGCGCAGCCAGCGCAGCGCCAAGCGCGTTGAGCGCGTCTCTTGATGTTTTGTCCAGGTCATGCGCGGCCAGTGCGTAACTCAACGCCGCCTTGTGATCGGCCGTCTTCCGGGACAGGGTGCTCAGGCGCACCAGTGTCGACAGAGATTTCGGTTCAATTTTCAGCGCCGCTTCAGCCGCTTCGATGGCGTCCTCCAGGGCTCCCTTGCCCATCAGCGCGTCGGACAGCAACTCCAGGGGCAGGGGATCGGCAGGCGCATTCTCGCTTGCCCGGATGGTCAGTTCGATGACCTCGTCAAAGCGTTTGCGCAGCAACAGCGTTTCTGCCAGTCCCAGCAATGCCGGACCGTGATCGGGATCCGATTTGAGGGCTCGTCGATAGGCGGCAATTGCGGCGGCCTTCTGGTCGGTCCTGGCCTGCGTTTCGGCAAACAGGGTCAGGACGGCGGCGCTGTCGGGCAAGAGATCCACCAGATATTTGGCAGCGACCGCTGCCTCATCGGGTTTGTTTTCCTTAAGAAGCACGCTGGCCAGACCGAAAAGAGCGTTTCGATTGGTCGGCACCCTTTCCAGCACTTCACAAAAATTCTGTTTGGCATTGTCCGTATCGCCGAGCAGCAACTGGCAATTGCCGAGGCTCGCGCGGGCGCCGAGATGATCTGGCTCTGCAAAAACAATTCGTCGCAATTGCGATTGCGCTTCTTCCAGATAGCCGGTTTGCAGCAGGGCCGAGGCGGTCCGGTAAGCAATTTCCGTGTCTTCTGGCGACAGCTCCTGCGCCTTCAAATAGGACACCAGCGCCTTGTCCACCTGACCGGCATTTTCCAGGGCAACGGCTTTTTCAAACGCTTCACGGGCAGCTGCGGTCATAGAGGTCGGGTATCCTGTGGGCACCGGGATCTGCCCGGTCTGGGGCGCGGCGCGTTCTTGCGATAGGGTAAGGAGCGGGACGACACCGGTCAAAAGGGAATATCAACCGTACACAGCTTGTCCGCCTAATCTTTGCCGGAAAATTTGTTTCTCTTTGCGGCGGCAGAAAGGCGCGGCGTGGAAAATCCTGTGCGGGAGCGCAAGCTGTGTGAAATTCGGGTTCAATTTGTAGAAAAGACCGGTTAGAAGCTGGCCATGACCCAGCATCAACACCTTCTCATTATCGACTTCGGTTCCCAGGTGACGCAGCTGATTGCCCGGCGTCTGCGCGAACTCAACGTCTATTGCGAAATCCATCCCTACCAGAACGTGACGGACGCCTTCCTCGCGGAGTTCGCGCCGAAGGCCGTGATCTTTTCCGGCGGACCGGATTCTGTGACCAGGGATGGATCGCCGCGTCCGCCTGAAAGCGTCTACAAGCTTGGTGTTCCGATCCTTGGTATCTGCTACGGCCAGCAGGTGATGATGCAGCAACTGGGCGGCATGGTCGAAGGCGGCAAGATCACCGGTGGCGGCGGAACGGCCGAATTTGGACGGGCGTTCGTAACCCCCGCGGACAAGCCTTTGGCGATCCTCGATGGCTGGTTCTCGGAAGGTCGGGAACAGGTCTGGATGAGCCACGGTGACCATGTCAGCCGTCTGGCGCCTGGCTTTGAAGTCTTCGGAACTTCGCCAAACGCCCCCTATGCCATCACCGCCGATACGGAGCGGAATTTCTTCGCGGTCCAGTTCCATCCGGAAGTGCATCACACCCCGAACGGCAAGAAGGTCTACGAAAACTTCGTCAAGCTGGCGGGTTTCACCGGCGACTGGACCATGGGTGCCTACAAGGACGACGCCATTGCCCGGATCCGCGAGCAGGTCGGTGACAAGAAGGTCATCTGCGGCCTCTCCGGCGGCGTCGACAGCTCTGTGGCCGCGGTTTTGATCCATGAAGCCATCGGCGATCAGCTCACCTGTGTTTTCGTCGACCATGGCCTGTTGCGCCTGAACGAGGCCGATGAAGTCGTCTCCATGTTCCGGGATCACTACAACATTCCGCTGATCCACGCCGATGAAACCGAGTTGTTCCTGGGTGAACTCGACGGCGTTTCAGATCCGGAGACCAAGCGCAAGATCATCGGCCGGCTGTTCATTGACGTTTTCCAGAAACATGCCAACGAAATCGAAGGCGCGGAATTCCTGGCGCAAGGCACGCTCTATCCGGATGTGATCGAAAGCGTCAGCTTCTCCGGCGGCCCGTCGGTCACCATCAAGTCGCACCACAATGTCGGCGGCCTGCCGGAAAAGATGGGCCTTAAACTGGTCGAGCCGCTGCGGGAACTCTTCAAGGACGAAGTGCGGGCGCTCGGCCGGGAACTCGGCCTGCCGGACAGTTTCATTGGCCGCCACCCGTTCCCTGGACCGGGCCTTGCCATCCGCTGCCCGGGTGAGATCACCCGTGAGAAGCTGGAAATCCTGCGCAAGGCCGATGCGGTCTATATCGACCAGATCCGCAAACACGGCCTTTACGACGACATCTGGCAGGCCTTCGTTGCCATTCTGCCGGTGCGTACCGTCGGTGTCATGGGCGACGGCCGCACTTACGACTATGCCTGCGCCCTGCGCGCGGTGACCTCTGTCGATGGCATGACCGCGGATTATTTTCCATTCAGCCACGACTTCCTGGGCGAAACCGCGACGCGGATCATCAACGAGGTCCAGGGGATCAACCGGGTGACCTACGACATCACCTCGAAGCCTCCGGGCACGATCGAGTGGGAATGAGGCAGTGCGGCCGCGACTTGCGTGAAGCATGTCGCGGCCGTTTTGTTAATGTGACTGGCAAGAGGAACCCGTACGTGGTGACGCAATGGCCCAACTTCCCGACCTGAAACCGGATTGCGCGGCCTGTGCTGCTCTGTGCTGCGTCGTTTTTGCCTTCGACCGCTCCGAAAGTTTTGCGATCGACAAGGCAGCCGGGGAGGTTTGCCCCAATCTCGACGGTTGCGGTAGGTGCCGCGTTTTTGACGACCGGGATCGTCTCGGTTTTCACGGCTGCATCAGTTACGACTGCCATGGCGCCGGGCAGGTGGTCACGCAAGAGGTTTTCACGGGCAGAAGCTGGCGTGATGACGCCGCTTTGACAGAGCGGATGGGGGCGGCCCTGTCGGTTCTGCGCCAGGTCCATGAACATTTGCTGTTGCTTGAAACCGCGGGAAATTTGCCCTTGGAAACGGTGGAACGGGATCGACTTTCGGAGCTGAAAACCAGTCTGGCACCGGAAGTGCCCTGGACGGAAACAAGCCTCCAAGATTTCCCGCTGGAAAGCACTATCCGTGAGGTGAGGGCGTTTCTGATCGGGCTGCGAAGGCATGTCGCCGGCCACGCTAGCGTGCGCAGCTGATGCAGAAGGCGGCTGCGGGATCCACTTCCAGCCGTTTCGCGCCGATCTCTTCGCCGCATTCGACACAATAGCCGTAGTCGCCGCTGTCCAGCCTGGAAAGGGCCGCGTCGATGCGCTGGATGGTGGCGCGGCGCTGCCGCTCGGATGCCTGGGCCATGGCCTGCCCCTGCAAGGCGTCCATTCGCGACAGGCGGCCAACCGACTGCTGGTCGAGCTGGACCGTTGCCCGGGCCTCGCCGGACATCTCGCTCAGGTCTTCCAGTTCCGCCTTGAGGGCCAGCAACGTGTCCCGAATGTCTTCCGTCTTGCGTTCCGACATCGCCATCCTCCGTAAAGCAGCATGGCGATGCCGGTTGGCTTATGCAAGGTGGCGGGCTCTTAGAACCCGGAGAGCACGATCTTGCCGATGGTCTTGTTGCTCTCGATTTTCTCATGCGCCAGACGCAGATTGGCGGCATTGATCGGTTCGATCGTTTCCGACAACGTCGTGCGGATCTTGCCCGCGTCGACGAGATCAGCCACCTCGGTGAGAAGCTTGCGCTGTTCCTCGATGTCCGGCGTCTGGAACATCGACCGGGTGAACATCAGTTCCCAGTGGATCGACACCGCTTTCATTTTGAACGGCATGATGCTGAAGTTGGCCGGATCGTCGATCAGCAGGAACCGGCCCTGAGGCGCGATCAATTCGGCGATGTCCTCCAGATGCTGGTCCGTGTGGGTCGTGGAAAAGACATAACCGGGAGCCTCCAGTCCGAGCGCCTGGAGCTGGGCAGCCATCGGTTTGGAATGGTCGAGGACGTGATGCGCGCCGAGTTCCTTGACCCAGGCCAGGCTTTCCGGCCGGGAAGCCGTTGTGATCACGGTCAAATCGGTCAGCTGGCGGGCAAGCTGAACGGCGATCGAGCCGACACCGCCGGATCCGCCAATGATCAGCACCGTCTTTGCACCTGAGGGAACCGGATCCTTGACTTTGAGCCTGTCGAAAAGCGCTTCCCAGGCAGTGATGGCCGTCAAGGGCAGCGCCGCTGCCTCCGAGAAGCCAAGACTTTTGGGTTTGCGGCCGACAATGCGTTCGTCGACCAGATGAAATTCGGAATTTGTGCCCGCACGGGTGATGTCGCCTGCATAATAGACTTCGTCGCCGACCGTGTATCCGGTCACATCCGGACCGACCTCGGCCACAACACCTGCCGCGTCATAGCCGAGGACGACCGGCTGCCCGTTTTGGGCGGGACGGGACTTCCGGACTTTGGTGTCGACCGGATTGACCGCAATGGCCTTGATCTCGACCAGCAGGTCGCGGCCGTTGGGGACCGGGCGGGGCAGGTTGAGATCGGTGAGAGCGTTTGCATCGCTGATGGGACGCGGTTCGTAATAGCCGATGGTACGCATTTAAAAGCCTCCTGATTTGCGTACCGCTCAAATTGAGCATAAAATCACTTTATGCAAGAATGCACATTTTCGGCACTTACGAACAAAAAAGAACCATAGGCACACAATGGATACCATGGAAAATAGACGCCCGAAGCAGCGCAAGGATATCTATGGCTGTCATCCGGGCTGCTCGGTCGAAGCCGCGCTCAGCCTGATCGATGGCAAGTGGAAGGGAGTCATCCTGTTCCTGCTTCTGGAAAACGATGTCATGCGCTTCAACGAGTTCCAGAAGGCTCTGCCCGACATCACCCAGCGAATCCTGACCGCGCAGTTGCGGAGCATGGAGGCGGACGGGCTGTTGGACCGGACCGTTTATCCTGTCGTGCCGCCCAAGGTTGAATACCGGCTGACTGACCTCGGAGCTTCGCTTGAACCGGTGATCAGGGCGCTTGCCAAATGGGGCAATGACAACAAGACCCTGTGGCCGAAGGGCTTCAAGCGCGACAGCCACCTGCAGCAGGCCGGATGATCGCGGAAACCGGTGTCAGGTTTCTTCGGAAGCGATGGCCGCGTGTTCCTCGGCAATCATCTCTTCGTGATGCTCTTTCGCCTGGACCTCGATGAAGAGCCGCCTCACTGTCGGCATTTCCATCTTGATGGTTCGTTCCAGCGAATAGATCGTCTCCTCCACCGTGCCGGCGGTCACCTCGTCAATGAAATCGACCGAGAGCGCAAGCAGGATGTCTTCCGGACCCCGGTGCAGGGTGCGGATTTCGTTGAGGTTCTTGATTGCGGGCGTGGCATTGATGATCGATTCGATCTTTGCAATCACCTCCGGCGACGCACCTTCGCCGATCAGAAGCCCCTTGGTCTCGTAGGCCAGCAATGCCGCGGTCGTCCCGAGAATGACACCGATCAGGATCGAGGCGACACCGTCGAGCCAGGCAAGGCCGAGGAACTGAACCCCGAGCAGACCCGCAAACGCAACAACGAGCCCGAGCATTGCCGCCGTATCCTCGAAGAGAACGGTAAAGACCGTCGGATCCTTGCTGTCGCGTACGGCCGAAAGCAGCGACTTCTTGCCCCGGGCCCGGTCGAACTCCCGAAATGCCACCCACCAGGCACCGGCCTCGAAGATCATGGCCAGCGTCAGCACAACATAGGCAATGTAAGGGGCTGTGACCGAATGCGGATGCAGCACCTTCTGAATGCCTTCATAGACCGACACGCCAGCGCCGACGGCAAAGATCAGGATGGCAACGACAAAGGACCAGAAATAGAGCTCCGCGCCATAACCGAACGGATGGCGCTTGTCGGCGGGTTGTTTGGCCTTCTTCAGCCCCTAGAGAAGGAGGCCCTGATTGCCGGTGTCGACGAGCGAGTGAATGCCCTCCGACAGCATAGCGGAGGAGCCCGTATAGGCGGCGGCGGCGAATTTGGTGACGGCGATCAGCGAGTTTCCCGCAAGAGCCGCAAAAATCACCTTTTTCGAACCATGTCCGGCCATGCCTTCTCCCTGGATCTGTTGGACCAGCTGCCTTGGTAAGGCTGGACCCTATGACGCATTCGTGACTTTGATCAAGCCAGTTGGCTTGCAAGGATACCGCCGACGCGACTTGAGCCGGGACCGCACCAGATGACAACCAGACAGAACCGGATTTGGGGATTTCTCGTGGCGCTCGCCTTTTTCCAGTCCCTGCCTGCGGCGGCGAACGACGTCGAGATCGTCAAGGCCACCGCGACACAATCGGGTTCCGGATGGTCCTTCTCCGTTACCTTGAGACATGACGATACCGGTTGGGACCACTATGCCGACCTCTGGCAGGTGTTTGCGCCTGACGGGACGCTGCTCGGCGAGAGGGTTCTGCTGCATCCGCACGAGAACGAACAGCCATTCACGCGTTCGTTGTCAGGTGTTGACATCCCGCAGGACGTGAATGAAGTCATCATTCGCGCCCGGGACAACGTCCATGGTGTCTCGCCACAGGAATACCGGCTGACTTTGCCGCGCTGAGAACTATTTCTGGATGAAGGCCAGTACGCCGTCGGCGACGAACTGGACCGACAATGCCGCGAGCAGCACACCGAGCAGACGCGTGATCACCAGCTGGGCGGTGTCCCCCAGAAGTCGCTCAATCTTGTCCGCCAGCAGAAATGCGCCCATGCAGCTTAACAGGATAAAGGCGATGACGCCGCCAAGGCCGGCGTAGGTGAGCGTGTCCGGCGCCTGGCTGGAGAGCAGGATGATGGCAGAAATGGCGGCCGGACCGGAAATCAGGGGGATCGCCAGCGGAAAGATCGCCAGTTCGTTGATCGTGCCGTGATGGGCTTCCGACTCCATGGCTTTTTCGGCGGTTTCCGATTTGCGCGCCTGGCGTTTTCCGAAAATCATTTCGATCGCAATCAGGAACAACAGGATGCCGCCAGCGACGCGGAAGGCACTGACCGAAATGCCGAGCACGTTGAGCACGGTCTGGCCCGAAGCGTAAAAAACCAGCAGGATGCCGGCCGCCGTGATCGTGGCCCGAATGGCGACCTTGCGCCGGTCGTGCTTGCTCATTCCGGCGGTAATAGCCAGAAACATTGGCGCCAGTCCGACCGGGTCGATGGTCACAAAAAGCGTCGCGAAAGCGTTGATATAATAGTCGAGCATCTCTTTGTCCCGGGGCGGTTTTTCAGGTGCGTTCGGGGCCTTACTATAGAGCTTTGACCTCTGCTTCGAGGCGCTGTCCAAAAATCATTTTTCGAGCCTGTGTATACTCTTTGTAACTTATTGAATTTAAGAGCTTATTACTTAGGTGGAAAAGGGCCAGGAATTTGGACCGCTGCCTTGAATCGGATATAAAAGACACAGCAATAACAATGAAATGAGTGTCTTCCTTGGCTGACCAGGACAACAGCACCCCCTCAGACGGCCTGCCGTCGGATATCAAACCGGTCTCCATCGTCGAAGAAATGAAGCGCAGCTATCTCGATTACGCCATGAGCGTGATCGTCAGCCGTGCGCTGCCCGACGTTCGAGACGGACTGAAGCCGGTTCACCGCCGCATCCTTTATTCGATGCACGAGAACGGCTACGAGTGGAACAAGCCCTACCGCAAGTCGGCCCGTGTGGTCGGTGACGTCATGGGTAAATACCACCCGCATGGCGACAGCGCGATCTATGACGCCCTTGTGCGCATGGCGCAGAACTTCTCCCTGCGCCTGCCGTTGATTGACGGCCAGGGCAATTTCGGTTCCGTCGATGGCGACCCGGCCGCAGCCATGCGCTACACGGAATGCCGCCTTGAAAAGGTCGCGCACAAGTTGCTCGACGACATCGACAAGGACACGGTCGATTTCCAGGAAAACTACGACAACTCGGAAAGCGAGCCTGTCGTCCTGCCAGCGAAATTCCCCAATCTCCTGGTCAATGGGGCCGGCGGCATCGCCGTCGGCATGGCGACCAACATCCCGCCCCACAATCTGGGGGAGGTTATCGACGCCGCCATCGCCATCATGGAAAATCCGGCCATGTCGCTGGAAGAGCTGATGCAGATCGTGCCTGGTCCGGACTTTCCGACCGGAGGCATGATCCTCGGCCGGGCCGGTATCCGCAGCGCCTACGAAACCGGCCGTGGCTCCGTGGTCATGCGCGCCAAGGTCGATGTTGAAGAGGTTCGCAAGGACCGCAATGCGCTGATCGTCACCGAGATTCCGTATCAGGTCAACAAATCCTCGATGATCGAGAAGATCGCTGAACTGGTGCGCGACAAGCGCATAGAAGGCATCTCCGACATTCGCGACGAAAGCGACCGTTCGGGCATGCGGGTCGTAATCGAACTGAAGCGCGACGCGGTTCCGGACGTGATCCTGAACCAGCTTTACCGGTTCAGCCAGCTGCAGACCTCTTTCGGCTGCAACATGGTGGCGCTGAACGGTGGCAAACCGGAGCAGATGAACCTCTCCGACATGCTGCGTGCCTTCGTGGCCTTCCGCGAGGAAGTGATCCAGCGGCGCACGCGGTTCCTGCTGAAGAAGGCCCGTGACCGGGCACATATCCTGGTTGGTCTCGGCATCGCTGTTGCCAATATCGACGAGGTCATCAAGTTGATCCGCAGCGCGCCCGACCCGGCAACCGCCCGGTCCCAGCTGATGGAGCGCAACTGGCCGGCCCAGGATGTCGAGGCGTTGATCCGACTGATCGACGACCCGCGCCACATGGTCCAGGAAGACGGCACCTACAAGCTCTCAGAGGAACAGGCCCGCGCCATTCTCGACCTGCGCCTGCAGCGCCTGACGGCCATGGGCCGCGATGAAATCGAGGAAGAACTCAACAAGATCGGCGCCGAAATCTCCGATTATCTTGACATTCTGAGATCGCGCGCGCGCATCCAGGAAATCGTCAGGAACGAGATGCTGGAGATCAAGGAAGAATTCGCGACGCCGCGGCGGACCGAAATCATCGAGGGCGGACCGGACTTCGACGAGGAAGACCTGATCCAGCGCGAGGACATGGTGGTCACCGTCTCCCATGGCGGCTACATCAAACGCGTTCCGCTGGCGACCTACCGGGCGCAGCGCCGCGGCGGCAAGGGCCGTTCCGGCATGGCGACCAAGGAAGAGGATTTCGTCACCCGGCTGTTCGTGGCCAACACCCACACGCCGGTGCTGTTCTTCTCCTCACGCGGCATCTGCTACAAGATGAAGGTCTGGCGCCTGCCACTCGGTGGTCCGACCTCGCGCGGCAAGGCCCTGATCAACCTTCTGCCCCTGGAACAGGGCGAACAGATAACCTCCATCCTGCCATTGCCGGAGGACGAGGAAAGCTGGGCAAATCTCGACGTGATGTTCGCAACCGTGCGCGGCACGGTGCGCCGGAACAAGCTGTCCGACTTCGTCAACATCAACCGCAACGGCAAGATCGCGATGAAGCTGGAAGAGGGGGACGGCATTGTCGGTGTCGACACCTGTTCCGAGCATGACGACGTCATGCTGACCACCAATTTCGGTCAGTGCATCCGCTTCCCGGTCAATGACGTTCGCGTCTTTGCAGGCCGCAACTCCGTTGGCGTGCGCGGCATTCGTCTGGCGGATGACGACCGGGTGATCTCCATGCAGATCCTGCATCACATCGATGTCGATGCCGAGGAACGGGCCGCCTATCTGAAACTGTCTCGCGCCATGCGCGGAGAGGCCGATGAAAACGGCAATGGAGCGGATGAAGAGGGCGTTGTCGCCGGCGATCTGCCGCAGGAACGCTATGCTCAGATGAGCGCGGCGGAGCAGATCATCCTGACCATTTCCGAAAACGGCTACGGCAAGCGGACCTCGTCCTTCGAATACCGGGTCACCGGCCGCGGCGGCAAGGGCATCACGGCGATGGCCGTCAACGACCGCAACGGCGGCCTGGTGGCGTCCTTCCCGGTGGAAGACAGCCACCAGATCATGCTGGTAACCGATGGCGGCCAGCTGATCCGCTGCCCTGTCGACGGCATCCGTATTGCCGGACGGGCGACCCAGGGCGTGATCGTCTTCAAGACGGCCGCCGACGAGAAGGTCGTCGCGGTGGAAGGCATCTCGGAAGTCGATGACGAAGAAGAGCTGGTGGAAGGGGAAACCCCTGAAGGCGGCGAAGGCTCTGCCGAGGGCGATGCTGGAAGCGACACCGGAGAGACACCGCCAGCTGAAGGCGGAGACGACGCGCCGGAAAACTGATCCGGCCAAAACGTCCAATCAAAACGACAACAGCGGCCAGGGAGAACCTGAGCCGCTGTTTGCCGTTTGGGGAGGAAAGTCTTGGAAGTAGGTCAGTTGGCCGTGGGATACCGGGTCAGGATGGTTTCGTTGACGGTCGGTGTCGCCTTCTCAACGGTGACGAAGGAAACGTTGCGGACCCGGTTCGCGCCGCTCAGAGCTGCGGCGCAATCTTCACTCCAGGCACCCCAGGCCTGCGTCTTGCAGGTCTCGGTGGTCTGAGAGGAAGCGATGCGGTCGCTCTTTGTGGTGGTTAGTCCCTGCGTTGCCGGGCGGGTCAGGTCTTCCGCCTGCGAGGCATTGCTCGGGTGCATGGTCATGACGCCGGCGGCGATCATGGTCAAAAGCGCCAGAACAAACACGGCGGCCATTTTGACATGGAAGGCCGGATCGACTGCCTTTGCGCTGAAGGAAAAGGGCTGGGCCGCGCTTTTCGGTGCGGTGCGGGGGGAAGTGGTCATGCTCCTCATAGTGCTGGTTCCTGCTCACGTCGATTGATTTCGATGGAGCCACCCTGGACCATTGCGGAAAAGACGGATGTGACGGCCGTCACATCTTGTCAGTTCGTGGCAGTTGCTGTGCCTTATTCGGCTTTTCCTTGTGAGCGGCGGACAGGCAGAGTAAGGAAGAGCCATGACTCGTATTGCGCTCTATCCGGGATCGTTCGATCCCGTCACCAACGGCCACATGGACATACTGCGTCAGTCGCTTGCACTGGCCGACAAGGTGGTGGTTGCGATCGGCATTTCTCCGGGCAAATCGCCGTTGTTTTCCTTCGAGGAACGGGTGGAACTCATTCACGCCTCCGCGCAGGCGGAGTTCACGCCTGAAGAGGCGGAGCGGATCGACGTGATTGCGTTCGACGATCTGGTGATCAACACAGCCCGCAGCCAGAATGCCGCCTATCTCGTGCGCGGTCTCCGGGACGGAACCGATCTCGACTACGAGATGCAGATGGCCGGCATGAACGGCACGCTCGAGCCGGAAATCCGCACAGTCTTCCTGCCCGCGTCGCCGACTGTGCGCCATATCACCGCCACGTTGGTGCGTCAGATCGCAAAAATGGGCGGGGAAATCTCCGCCTTCGTGCCCAAACCGGTTGCGGAACCGCTGCGTAATCGGGCACGACCCGGCAACTGATTGTCTTCACCTTAGAAACTGGACCGAACCCTAGGAGTTTCCAGTGTCACGACTCATTGCAATTTTCACTGTACTGGCTTCGCTTTTCATCCTGCCGGCCGTGGCCCAGGCGCAGGGCGATCCTGAAAACACGCTCTATCTGGATCTGAAGGATGGCCGAGTGGTTATCCAGCTGCGGCCGGACCTCGCACCGAACCACGTCGCCCGGATCAAAAAGCTTGCCCGCGAAGGTTTCTACGACGGCATCGTCTTCCACCGCGTCATCGACGGCTTCATGGCCCAGACCGGCGATCCGACCGGCACCGGCCGTGGCGGCTCCAATGAACCGGACCTGAAAGCCGAATTCTCCCAGGCTCCGTTCAAGCGTGGCACGCTCGGCATGGCCCGCGCCCAGAACCCGAACAGCGCCAACTCTCAGTTCTTCATCATGTTCGATGAAGGATCTTTCCTGAACGGCCAATATACCGTCTTCGGTGAAGTCGTCGACGGCATGCAGTTCATCGACAACATCACCCGGGGCGAGCCGCCGGCAAACCCGGACAAGATCATCAAGATGCAGGTCGCCGCGGACGCCCAGTGACGCCCCGGCTGCCTTATTCCATTTTCAAAGACCAAAGGAGACCCCAATGGCCGATATCAAAGACGCCGAAAACACCTTGCTGATGGAAACCAGCCAGGGCCCGATCGTGATCGAAATGAAGCCGGACCTGGCCCCGGGCCATGTTGCCCGCATCAAGGAACTGGTGCGTGAAGGCTTTTACGACGGTATCGTCTTTCACCGCGTCATAGACGGTTTTATGGCCCAGACCGGCTGCCCGCAGGGCACAGGCACCGGCGGTTCCGGTCAGAAGCTGAAAGCCGAATTCAGCAAGGAAAAGCATGTCCGCGGCACCTGTTCCATGGCCCGTGCCATGGACCCGAATTCCGGCGACAGCCAGTTCTTCATCTGCTTCACCGACGCACCGTGGCTTGACGGCCAGTACACGGTCTGGGGCCAGGTGATCGAGGGCATGGACAATGTCGACAAGATCAAGCGCGGCGAGCCGGTCACCGATCCGGACAACATCGTGTCCCTGAAAGTGGCAGCCGACGCGGCCTGATTTCGGCGCATTCCGAATTGCATTGCGGCGCGGCCTCCGGGGCCGCGCCGTTTTGCTGAGCGGGACAGGCCGGGCGGTTGACCCTAGGCGCGTCCGGCATTATGAGCCGCAGTCAGATCATCCGGCAATCAGGCCCGCTTAAACTGGCGAGCGCCCTTTGCGCCGGTCACTCCCACGGAAACGGCAGTTCATACGCAATGCGCGTCGACCAATTTGATTTTGACCTTCCCAATGAGCGGATCGCGCTGCGTCCGGCGCGCCCGCGTGACGCGGCCCGGATGCTGGTGGTTCGTCCGCAAACCGATGCCGTGCTGAGCGATCTGGGTGTCCGGGATCTGCCCGATCAGCTTGAGCCGGGCGATGCGTTGGTCTTCAACGACACTCGTGTGATCCCGGCCCAGCTTGAAGGTACGCGCCTGCGTGGCGACATTTCCGCCGGGATCGGCGCGACGCTGCATCTGCGCGCAGGACCGGACCGCTGGAAGGCCTTCGTCCGGCCGGCCAAGAAACTCCAGGTCGGCGACGACGTGTTGTTCGAGGGGTTCGGCACGCGGCTGACTGCGGAGGTCGCCGACAAGGCCGACGGCGGTGAAATTCTGCTGGTGTTCGATCGCTCCGGCCCGGCGCTAGACGAAGCAATTGCCGCGGTCGGCCACATTCCGCTTCCGCCCTATATCGCCCAGAAACGCGGCGAGGACGATCAGGACCGACAGGACTATCAGACGATCTTCGCCGAAAAGGATGGTGCCGTCGCCGCTCCGACCGCAGGTCTGCATTTCACGCCTGAATTGCTGCAAGCCCTGGAAGACCGGGGGATCGAACAGCATCGTGTAACGCTGCATGTCGGCGCCGGCACCTTCCTGCCGGTCAAGGCGGATGACACGGACGATCACAAAATGCATGCCGAATGGGGCGAGGTGTCCGGGCAGACCGCCGAGGCGCTGCTTGCGGTCAAGGCGCGCGGCAACAAGGTCGTCAGCGTCGGCACGACTTCTCTACGTATCCTGGAAAGCGCATCCCGCAAAACCGGTGCGATCGCGCCTTTCCGGGGCGAGACCTCAATTTTCATCACGCCCGGCTATCGCTTCAACGCGATCGACGCGTTGATGACGAATTTCCACTTGCCACGGTCCACCCTGTTCATGCTCGTCTCGGCCTTTTCCGGTCTGGAGACGATGCGGGCCGCCTACGCACATGCCATTGAACAGGAATACCGTTTTTACAGTTATGGCGACGCCTCGCTGCTGTTTCCGCACAAAGAGGCTGTCTGAGGACAATCAATGACCGACACACACCCGAAATTCGGCTTCAAGCTGATGGCAACCGACGGCATGGCCCGGCGGGGCGAAATCACCACGCCCCATGGCGTCGTCCGCACTCCGGCCTTTATGCCGGTGGGTACACAGGCGACCGTCAAGGCGATGTATCCGGGCCAGGTGCGTGAAACCGGAGCTGATGTGGTTCTGGGCAATACCTATCATCTGATGCTGCGGCCGACCGCGGAACGCGTGGCGAAACTGGGTGGCCTGCACAAATTCATGAACTGGCCGCACACGATACTGACCGACAGCGGCGGGTTCCAGGTCATGTCGCTTGCCCAGCTGCGCAAGCTGGATGAAGACGGCGTGCGCTTCCAAAGCCATATTGACGGCCAGAAGTACCACCTGACGCCGGAGCGGTCCGTTGAAATCCAGGGTCTCCTTGGCTCCGATATCCAAATGCAGCTCGACGAATGCATCAAGCTGCCGAGCCCGAAGGAAGAGGTCCAGCGGGCGATGGAACTGTCGCTCCGCTGGGCCGAGCGCTCACGCCGGCAATTCGAGGCAATGGGCGGTCCGGGCAAGGGGCAGGGGCTCTACGGCATTGTCCAGGGCGGAGACCAGCCGGACCTGCGTATCCGCTCGGCGGAAGAACTCGGCAAGATGCCGTTCGAAGGCTATTCCGTGGGCGGTCTTGCGGTCGGAGAACCGCAGGAGGTGATGCTGAAGATGCTGGACATCACCACACCGGTCATGCCGGTGGACAAACCGCGCTATTTGATGGGAGTTGGCACGCCTGACGATCTTCTGGAAAGCGTCAAGCGCGGCATCGATCAGTTCGACTGCGTGATGCCGACCCGTGCCGGCCGGCACGGTCTGGCCTATACGCGTTTCGGCAAGGTTAACTTGAAAAATGCACGCCACCAGGAAGACCCGCGCCCGCTGGACGAAGCCAGCGACTGCCCCGCGGCAAGTATTTACAGCCGCGCCTACCTGCATCATCTCGTCCGTGCAGGAGAAGGGCTCGCCGGCATGCTGCTGACCTGGAACAACATCGCCTATTACCAGACGCTGATGCAGGGCATGCGGGATGCCATCGAGGAAAGCCGTTTCGAGGCCTTCTATGCCGAGACCAAGGAGAACTGGGCGCGCGGCGACATTGCCGCGCTTTGACCTGTCCAGATCAATTGGCTAGGTGACGGCTCAGGCGGAGAAGCCGGGGGACGTTGTCAGATAACATCCGGATATGCGCCAGCTGCCATCGTCCTGCTGCTCGAAACTGTAAAGTGCCAGCCAGTTCTTGCCCTTGGGGCCGGTCACATAGACTTCCTGGGTCGGCCCCAGTTTGGTCATCTTGGATCGGCCGAATGTCACGCTTTTGGGCTGATAAACAGGCTGATAGCCCTGGCGCACCATTTCCATGAAGAATTCAGGGGTCTGGAAGCGCTGCTGCAAGGAATTCGTTGCGAACGAGAAGGCCGCCTTGGCATTGCCGGACGCAAAGGCGCTCATCTGGTTCTTGATGATTTTTTGGAACGCCGTGTTGTCCAAGCCGTCCTCGGCCTTCACGGCAGTGGTCGCAAGCAACAGGCTTGTGCCCGCTGCAGCTGCCCATTTCCAGAAACGAGCATGAGCCATGATCGGTGTCTCCTTTCCTGAAACCCGATCAGTATACGGCCCAAAATCTTTCACAGATCTCTAAATTCGACGAAATCCCCGACGTCAACTGAAGCGACTGGAACTCACATACGCCCGGAAGACAGCAGCGGAACGGCCTTTTCCGGCGAACAAGTCCGGTACGAAATGAAATCGCCCAACGAAATCAAAGCCGCCACAGACGGATCCCCTCGGGAACGCTCGTCCGGTCGAGACGCGCCGGGATGTCCGCCACAAGCCCCTGACCGTTTTTCAAGACATCTGTCACGGAACTCCAGCCATTTTCCTCCTGACAGAATTGCCGATGAGGAACGGCAAGAACGGCCACGTCAGCTGCGGTGAGCCGGTCTTCGGGCGTCAGGGTGATTCCATATTCCTCCGCCACCTGGCCGGGGTCGGCAAGCGGGTCCATGACCTCGACGCTGGCACCGAATTTTTCGAGTTCGCGGATCAGATCCACGACCTTCGAATTGCGCGTGTCCGGAACATCTGCCTTGTAGGTCATCCCGAGCACCGTGACCTTTGGCGGCATGGGCAGGCCCAGCTTGACGCTTTCCTGGATGATCTTGCCGGCGACAAAGGCAGGCATGGCTTCATTGGTGCCGCGCCCCGCTAGGATCACCTGCGGGGTCATGCCGATCTCATTGGCCTTGTGGGTCAGATAATAGGGATCGACACCGATGCAATGGCCTCCGACCAGTCCGGGTTGAAAGGGGAGGAAGTTCCATTTGGTCGCCGAGCCTTCGAGGACGTCCCTTGTGTCGATGCCCATCTGGTGGAACAGCATGGCAAGTTCGTTCATCAGCGCGATGTTGAGATCCCGCTGGGTGTTTTCAATCACCTTGGCCGCCTCTGCCACCTTGATTGATGGGGCACGGTGGATGCCGGCAGTCACAACGGCTCCATACAGCGCCACAAGAAGATCCGTGGCTGCCGCCGACGACGCAGACACGATCTTGGTGATCTCCGCGAAGCCGCGTGCGGTGTCGCCCGGATTGATCCGTTCCGGCGAATAGCCGACCTCAAATCCGTCGCCAAGTCGCATGCCCGATTCCCGTTCCAGAATGGGGACGGCCACCTCTTCGGTTGCGCCTGGAAAGACCGTGGATTCGAACACGCTGATCGCACCGGCCTTCATGTTCCGACCGACGGTGACCGCGGCGCTTTCGAAGGGGGAGAGGTCCGGTCGTTTGGCACTGTCGACCGGCGTCGGGACGGCGACGATGAAGACATCCCGGTCCTGCAGATCCTGTTCCCGATCAGAAAAGGAAAGTGTCGGTTGCAGAAGGTCCCCGGATGTCACCGACGCCGTGCCGTCCTTGCCAATGCGTAATTCCTCAAGGCGCGCGCGGTTGATATCAAAACCGAGCACGTCAAAACCGCGGGCGGCAAAGGCAGTTGCGACCGGCAGTCCGACATAACCAAGACCGATAATGGCAATCTTCAGGGACTGGATCGAGTTGTTGGGCATTTGGGTTCCGGGGCAGGACGAAAGGACTGGGCCGGATCGCACGAAAGCGACCCGGCCCAGTCCTAATCGTTTCTTGAAGGCGTTTTCAAGGGAGCAATAGCGCGAAGACGACTATTCCGCAGCTTCGGGCCGGTCGATCATTTCCTGCATGAACGGCAGCAGTTCCCGCGCGAGCTTCGGATCGTCCATGCCAAAGGCAATGTTGGCGCTCAGGAAACCGGCCTTGTTGCCGCAGTCATAGCTGCGTCCCTCGAATTTCAGCGAAGCGAAAGGCTGGTTTTTCATCAGGGCCAGCATGCTGTCTGTCAGCTGGATCTCGCCGCCGGCACCGGTGGCCTGGTGGGAGAGAAGTTCAAAAATCTCCGGTTGGAGAATGTAGCGGCCGGTGATCTGCAGGTTCGACGGCGCCGTTCCCTGGGGCGGTTTTTCAACCATGTTCGTGATTTTGTGCGCATTCTTGCCGATTTCATCCGCCAGTTCGACAATGCCGTAATTGTGGGTCTGGTTCTCCGGCACTTCTTCCACGGCAATGATGTTGCCGCCTGACTGCTCGTAAATGTCGACCATCTGCTTAAGACAGCTGACCTTCGATTTGATGATCACGTCCGGCAGCAGAATCGCGAACGGTTCGTCGCCGATAATGTCGCGCGCGCACCAGATGGCGTGACCAAGTCCCAGAGGTGCCTGTTGACGTGTGAAGCTGGTTGAGCCCGGCTGAGGGCGGTGCTGCTCCAAAAGCTCCAGCGCTTCCTTTTTATTCCGCGCCTTGAGCGTGTCCTCAAGTTCGTAGGCCATGTCGAAGTGGTCTTCGATGACTTGCTTGTTCCGGCCCGTGACGAAGACAATGTGCTCGATTCCCGCAGCGCGAGCTTCATCAACGACATATTGGATGATCGGACGGTCAACAATCGTCAGCATTTCCTTCGGAACCGCCTTGGTCGCCGGGAGAAACCGGGTGCCAAGACCGGCCACTGGCAGGACTGCTTTGCGAATGGGCTTATTCATTTTCTAGATCTTCCAATGCTTGTCGACAGGTCAGTCTATAACGCCGTGCCGATCAATAGTTAACCCGGTCGAGAGCTTCAATCTGATTATCCCTTTTTGTGGCCTCAAAATGGTGGGCCGACTTCCAAAACCAAAGAAACGCGGCTTCGTTTCCTATCCTTTCCGAAAAATTCAGCCGGCAAATGGAGCGACATTTCTATCCGGTGGGAATCCGATCGGGGCTAAATCGATTTAATCAGAAGTTTGCACCGCGATGGGCACCGGTTGCGGGTTGGCGAAAAGAACGCTATGGAACACGCGAATTCTTGCTGGGTGTGGGCGTCCTTCAAGGATGTGCCGGGAACTCCGGGCTCCTTTTGAAAAATGGTGAAAAATGACCGAGGCAAATCGAAAAGTAACCGTCGGCAATGTGACCTTCTGCAATGATGCGGCCTTCAGCCTGATCGCAGGGCCTTGCCAGATGGAAAGCCGGGACCATGCCCTGGAATGTGCCGCGGCCATCAAGGAAATTACCGGATCGCTCGGAATTCCGGTCGTTTTCAAGGCTTCCTTCGACAAGGCAAACCGGACATCACTCGGCGGCAAACGCGGCGTCGGACTAACAGATGCACTGCCGGTCTTCGCGGAAGTCAAAGAAAAATACGGCATGCCCGTACTTACCGACGTGCACGCGGCGGAACAGTGCGCTCCCGTCGCCAAGATTGTTGATGTTCTTCAGATACCGGCGTTCCTCTGCCGCCAGACGGATCTTCTTGTTGCCGCAGCCAAGACAGGCGCGGTCATCAACGTGAAAAAAGGGCAGTTCCTGGCGCCTTGGGACATGAAGAATGTTCTTGCGAAAGTCACCGACTCCGGAAATCCGAATGTGCTCTTGACCGAACGCGGCGCGAGCTTTGGTTACAACACCCTTGTGAGCGACATGCGGTCTTTGCCGATCATGGCGCAGACCGGCGCGCCGGTTGTATTCGACGCCACCCATTCCGTTCAGCAGCCAGGTGGTCAGGGCGCATCGTCTGGTGGCGATCGCACGATGGTACCGGTCCTGGCCCGTGCCGCTGTTGCTGTCGGTGTTGGAGGCCTGTTCATTGAAACACATCCGGACCCAGACAATGCGCCGTCCGACGGACCCAATATGGTTCCCCTGAAGGACCTGGGAGCATTGCTCGCCCAACTCAAGGCGCTGGACAATGTGGTCAAGGCGCCTGCAGCCGCTGCCGAATAAACACAAGAACAGCCGCATCCTTCGGGTGCGGCTTACTTATCTGGAGCCAAGCTCCCGTAAAAACGCCGGCCTGCCGGTTTCGCCTCGCGCCGGGGATCTCCGGCGAAAGTCAGTTCAGGTACATGTGACAAGGGAGTTCTTTCCATGACCGCAATTATCGATGTCATCGGCCGTCAGATCTTTGACAGCCGCGGTAACCCGACCGTCGAAGTCGATGTTTTTCTCGAGGACGGTTCTTTCGGCCGGGCCGCGGTTCCCTCCGGGGCGTCCACCGGCGCGCATGAGGCCGTCGAACTGCGTGACGGCGGCAACCGTTACATGGGCAAGGGCGTCCAGAACGCCGTCGATGCCGTCAATGGCGAAATCTTCGAAACCATCGGTGGCCTCGACGCGGAAGACCAGTTGCAGATCGACCAGGCCATGATCGATCTTGACGGCACCGCCAATAAGTCCCGCCTTGGTGCCAACGCCATCCTAGGCGTGTCACTCGCCGCCGCCCGTGCCGCAGCCCAGGCTTCTGGTCTGCCGCTCTACCGCTATGTCGGCGGCACGTCCGCCCGCACCCTGCCGGTTCCAATGATGAACATCATCAACGGCGGTGCGCACGCGGACAACCCGATCGACTTCCAGGAATTCATGATCATGCCGGTCGGCGCCGACAGCCTCGGTGAAGCCGTGCGCATGGGATCGGAAATCTTCCACACGCTGAAGAAGGCCCTGAACGCGGCCGGTCACAACACCAATGTCGGCGACGAAGGCGGCTTCGCCCCGAACCTGGAATCCACCGACGCGGCTATCGGCTTTGTCATGAAGGCGATCGAGACTGCCGGCTACAAGCCGGGCGAAGATGTCTTCCTCGCCCTGGATGCGGCTTCGACCGAGTTCTTCAAGGACGGCAAATACGTTCTGGCAGGCGAGGGCAAGACCCTGGCACCGGAAGAAATGGCGCAATATCTTGGCGATCTGGCTGCCCGTTACCCGATCATTTCCATCGAAGACGGCCTGGCGGAAGACGATTGGGAGGGCTGGAAGGCCACCACGGACCTGATCGGCAACAAGTGCCAGCTGGTTGGTGACGACCTGTTCGTGACCAACTCCGAGCGTCTGCGCAAGGGCATCGACATGGGGGTCGCCAACTCGATCCTGATCAAGGTCAACCAGATCGGCACGCTTTCCGAGACGCTAGACGCGGTCGAAACGGCGCACAAGGCTGCCTATACCGCCGTCATGTCGCACCGCTCCGGCGAGACCGAGGACAGCACCATTGCCGACCTGGCAGTCGCCACCAATTGCGGTCAGATCAAGACCGGCTCGCTGGCGCGCTCCGACCGGCTCGCGAAATACAACCAGCTGATCCGCATCGAAGAAGAACTGGGCCCGCAGGCCATCTATGCCGGCCGGTCCATCCTGAAGGGCTAACACCCAAAGGCACAAACAAGAAAGCCCCGCAGATCCTGCGGGGCTTTTTTCTTGCCTGGGACATCAACGGTTTATTGTGACATCGCGGCTTGCGGATTGGCGCGGGTTTCCTCAGCGTGCAGCAGCGCTGCGGCAATCGTCTCGGCTTTCTCGGCGCCCGCCAGGACAAAGCGCCCGTCGATGATGAAACACGGAACGCCAGTGATACCCGAGTTCTGGGCGTTTTCGATTTGCGCGGTGACCTTGTCGAGATCCGTTTCCGTTTCCAGCAGCTGTTCGACGAGATCGGACTGCATTCCCGCTTCATCCGAAATGCGCACCAGGGTTTCGGATTTGGTCAGATCCTGTCCTTCCAGGAAATAGGCCTTGAACAGGCGTTCCACGACCTCGTCCTGCAGATCATCGTCGTTGGACCAGAGGATCAGTCGGTGGCAATCCAGCGTGTTCGGTGACAGGGTGATGGCGTCGAAGGCAAAAGGGATGCCTTCTTCCTGACCCGCCGCACGGATCTGGCTGTAAAAGGCGTTGGCACGGTCCAGGCCGCCGAACTTGTCGCTGAGATATTTCTGCCTGTCCTTGCCGGTCTTCGGCAGGGTCGCATCCAGCTGAAACGGGTGCCAGCGCACCAGGACATTCAAATCCGGGACAGACCGTAACGCCGCTTCCAGCCGCCTCTTGCCGATAAAGCACCACGGGCACATCACATCCGATACAACATCGACAGTAAGTGGAGGTGTTTCAGTCATGCGGCATCCCGATCTTTCGTGTGTTCTTATAAGGCTAGTTGCTCTGACAGATTTGCCAAGCCCGATTTCATGGCAGCGTTAAGGCAGCTCCCGCAATTTGGCGTGAAAAGGGTGATTTTTTAGAGAACCGTGTGGCTCAGGATCGAGTTGATCCGTTTTTGCAGCCGTGTCGTGCCTTCTTCGTTCTTCAACACCGCAACCGGACCGAATTCGCGCACCAGGCAGACCAGGTCTTCATCCCGGCTGGTCGCGTCGGCGATGGACAGGAGGGTGGCGTTGATTTCCTCCAACTCTTCCCGCGACGTAACCTGAATGCCAAAATTTTCCGGCTGCAGCCGCATTTCCCAAAGATCAAGACCGCGCACGGCCAGCGCGTTGCTGCAGGCCTCCAGATAAGCGGTATATTCCTCAACGCCCAGTCCGCCGACCGTGACCTGCCGGCGCAGCCACGTGTGGCTCTCGGCCAGGACCCTGTCGGCAAGACGCCGCCGCTTGCCGAATCGGATCGCTGCGTTCAGCCGTTGGCCGAGCGTTTCCTTGCGGTTCTCGCCGACCAGAACATCGGAGGCGCCGTGCCGGAACAGTTGTACCAGGTCTTCTTCCCGCTCACACACAGCCAGAACCGGCAAGCCGGCAAACCGTGCGTCCCGCCGGATCTGCTGCATATAGTCAACCGCATCCTCAAAGGGAGCATCGATCACGACCGCGTCGAAGGCGCGTTTCGACATGAATTCAACGGCCATGTTGCCGTCAAAGGCGCCGACCACTTCAACCTTCTGCTCGCTAGCGTCCTGCCATTCCAGAAACCGGCCGCTCAGGCCGACGACCAGCAGGCCGCTCGAACCTGAATGATGGGGGGCGGAGCCAAAGCCGGGAATACGGCCGAACACCCTGCGCCGGTGCTGCGCCTCTTCGGAACGCAACAAGGCCCGCTGGTGGATGCAGATCAGCATCAGCAGCACCTCGTCCGGAACAATCCGGTCGATTATCGCAGTCGGCTGGAGGCCGCGCGGCAACAGGTCATCGCTGCCCGTCAGCAGATAGAATGGAACTTCGCAGTCCAGCCCACGCAACTGCGGCATCAGCCAGTCAAAAAAGGCATCGCGGCGGACCTCGTCTATGGCGTCGATGTCGACGACAACTGCCGCAGGCAGGGCCATGGGAAGGCGGCTTCCCCGGTCGAACATTTTAACGAGAGATACGTCAAGTGCTTCCGGCGCGTCGCCATTACTGTTGCGCCTGGGCCTGCGCCCGGCATACCAGTAAGGACCGCGCCAGGAGAGCGAGGTTTCTACATCCATTCCCTGTCCCCATCTATGCCACGGCAGCCGGCAGTCGCTGGGTCCGCATGGTGAGCCGGTCTCGGCAAATGGTTCCATCCGGGTTCCGTGGCAATGACTGTAAAATCAACACACGATGGGGGATCTTGGCAAGGTCTACGCCTTCCGCATCGAGATAAGCAAAAAATGCACCGGCGTCCGGGACATGACCGGCATCAGGTACCAGAGCCGCATACATCCTTGCGCCGAGAACCGGATCCTCGACGATAAAGGCTGCGGCCTCCCGGATTCCCGGATAGTTGCCGTAGATCACGTCGATCGTTTCAAGATTTCCGGTACCGAGGGCATATTGTCCCGGAATGCCGAAACCGGAGATGCCGTCTTCGGTCAGTTCGACCTTGATATTGGTATTGAGAAAGCCGGTGCCTTCCCAGCGCACCCGGCGCTGGTCGCCGTTGAGGGTGCGCCAGCCGATCTCGGGAACCATCGGCCCTTTTACCAGGAGTGTTTGAATCTGCGTGTCGACCTCATCGGTGACCGCAATTTCCAGGAGGGCTGGCCCGCTTTCGCACCCGTTCGGCCCGCTATGCTTTCCCAGCGCGGTCGCCTTCATTTTCGCCGAAGGCCCGCGTGCCTTGGCGACCAGGGCAAATTCATCGGCGATGTGAAGATCGACAAGCCGCCTGCGAGCGACAAAGGTTGTCGGATGCGGCGAGGCGATGTTCCAGGCGGCCAGGACAGTGGTTTTGTTGTTGGTCAGCTTGCGGTCCAGCGTCTGCGCCAGCGGCCCCGGCGTCATGACGACGTCGGCTTCGACGTCATTGGCATGGGCGGCCAGATTGGCAAGCGAGGTCGGATGATGCAGATGCAGCGTGCTTCCGGTCAGAAGCCAGGGCACGACTCCGCCACCGAGACCGGTCAGGCCGCTCAGGGAATAGGGCAGGACAAGGCTGCCGCCATCTTTGAAATGGGCTTCGTGGACAATCATCTGCGCCGCGGAGACCCAGTGATTGTGGCAGCGCGTGACGGGTACGTTTTCCTCGCCGCTGCGGCTCCAGCAGATCGTCGCCGTGTGATCGGCGGGATCGGGCCGTTCGCGCGGAGTGAATGTGAGATCCTTGCCCATCTCCGCAAGCATGGGACCGAGTTCGATCAGGCCATCGGGGACATCCTTGCCAAGACCGAAGACAAAGCGAAGTGAAAACAGGTCTGCGGCGACATCGCGTGCCGCCACGCCAACCTCGCGTGTCTCGACACGGTCAGCGGCAATGAACCCTTTCGCGCCTATGGAGTTCAGGGCTTCCAGGACATTTTTCTGACGCCAGTGCAAGGGCAGGGGCGAGACAATCAGATCGGCACGCAAGGCTGCCAGCACCGCTATCACGGCGTCGACCGTGTTGGGCGCCTGAACACCGATGACGTGATCGGCTGACAGGCCGACGGTTGTGTAGAAGGCCGCAAGGCGGTCGATTTCCTGATCCGCCTCGGCATAGGTCAAGCGCCTGGGAGCGCCTCCGGTCCAGGTGGACCGGTCCGGAGCATCCACAAGCGCAAGCCGGTTGGGGTGCTCAGTGGCGGTTTGCCTGAAAAGCTCATCAAGCGGCACATCGGACCAGGCTCCGCTTTCGTGATACTCCTTGGACAGGCTTTCTTGGGTGGCTTTCATTTTGTCTTTCGTCCGTTGGTCCGATTATTGGGCCGCAGCTGACCACCAAGTGTCATATTCATGGCCATAGAGAGAATCCTGCTGCGGGGGGGCAACCGTCTTCCAATACGCGACCCAGTCATCCGATACATGATAAAGCGGTACGGCATAGGCGCCTGAAATCAGCACCCGGTCAAAGGCCCGCACGGCATCGACGAAATGCTCGTGGCTGCGCGCGGCGACAATCGCATCGATCATGGCGTCAATGGCCGGTTCCTTGGCACCGACAAAATTGAAAGAGCCTTCGGCATCGGCGGCCTTGGACGACCAGCGTCCGTATTGTTCCGCGCCAGGAGAAAGGGAGGCGTACCAGGTGTTGAACACCATATCGAAATCCCGCCGTGTCCGCCGGTCCTCGAACTGGGACGGGTCGACACTGCGCACACTGGCCTCGACACCGAGCAGCTCCAGGGTCTTGATATAGGCTAGGGCAAGCTTTTCCTCGTCCTCGTTCTTTGCCAGGATTTCAAAGGCCAGCGGCTTGCCGGTTTCCTTGTGAACCAGCTTGCGGTCCTGCAGGCCGTAGCCGGCGGAGGCGAAGACATTCAGGGCTTCGCGCAGCACCTTGCGATCCTGTCCGGAACCATCCGCATCGGCCGGACGCCAAGTGCCGTCCATGACCTCGGGATCGACCGCATCCGGGAAGGGCGCCAGAAGCTCTTTTTCGCGCGCGCTGGCCGGATGACCGATCGACGACAGATCCGAATTGTCCCAATAGCCGGCCGTTCTGGTGTAAAGGCCGTAATAGAGATTGTCGTTCACCCATTTGAAATCGAACAGCATCCGCAGAGCCTTGCGCACGTTGCGGTCAGAGAACTGGTCCCGGCGCGTGTTGAAGGCAATGCCCTGCATGGCCGCGGGAATACCGAGCGGGATAGACCGCTGGACAACATCGCCCTTCTGGGCGGCCGGAAAATCGAACCCTTTGGACCATCGCGCGGGATCGCGGAACTGCAGCGCGTTTACGAGCCCTTTCTTGAAGGCCTCCTGGAGCGTTGTTTCATCACGGAAATACTCGACCCGGATCTCGTCAAAATTGTCGAAACCCGCCTTCACCGGCAGATCCTTGGCCCAATAGTCCGGGTTCTTTTCATAGACCACCAGGCGGCCTGGCTCGATGGTCTTGAATGTATAGGGACCGGAGCCGAGCGGAGGCGTCAGCGTCGACTTGTCGAAGGTGTCGAAATCGGTGTTCGCCTTCGAATAGATCGGTGCCAGCCCGATCAGAAGCGGCAATTCCCTGTTGTCGCCGTTTTCAAAAACCAGTTTCAGGCGGTTGGGCGCCGTGATTTCCTTTTCCTTGATGGCAGCGTACCAGTTGCGATAGGGCGGGCGACCCTTCGCCTCGATGGTTTCCAGGGAAAAGATCACGTCTTCGACGGTCACCGGCGAGCCGTCCGAGAATTTGGCTTCGGGGTTGAGTTCGAATTCGATCCATTCCCGGCTGTCGGGCATACGCACCTTGTGTGCCAGAAGGCCGTAAAGGGAAAACGGTTCCGCGTAGGAACGCACCAGCAGACTTTCCAGGATATTGGTGCCGAACTCCCGCTCGCGCATGCCGCGCGCCGAGGTCCAGCCGCCCTGGACAATATGCTGGTTGAGGCTGTCGAAGGTGCCCTGGACGCCAAGTGTTATGGTCCCGCCCTTGGGCGCATCCGGATTGACATAGGGAAATGGCTGGCCCGGCTCAAGGGCCGGTTTGCCGTGCATTGATATGGCATGTGACCAGGGAACGCTTTCGTCCTGCGCCTGGGCGGCGGGAAATCCGGCCAGGAAAGACATCAGGACAGCGCCCGTCACAAGCCTTCCGGCGCGCTTGAAAAAAGGTTCGATCACAAGAGCACTACGCATAACCACCGCCTGAGATTCTGTTGATTCTCGCCCGTCAGGGTATCACAGGGTTAACGTAAACGCCCCCGGCGCAAGCAACTATCGGCAAGATATTCAGATTTGAATTCAACCTGTGTCCGGCGTTGCAAATCGGCCACCCTCTTGCCCAAATTAAGTGTCTTACCATGGTTTGACGGATTGATTGTTCCAACGGGCCTTGCGGTTGATACCGGAATGCCGCAGAACAACGCGAAAGTTTAATACACGCACGATTGAGGACGTTTCGATGAAGAGTGTTTTGAAAAGAGGATTGTTCGGATGCGCAGTCGGTGCATTCGTTGGTCTATCTTCTTTTGCAGGTGCTCCCGCAATCGCCCAAGAAGAAAAAAGCCCTTGGACGAAGGCGTGTAACACCAATCAGAAGACGCAGAAGGAAGTCTGCTTCATTTCGATCGAGTTGCGCACCAATACCGGCCAGTTCCTGAGCAACATCGCCATTCAGGAAACGGAAGGCGAGGCACGCAAGAAGCTGTTGGTCGCCACGCCGACCGGTGTTCTGATCCAGCCGGGTGTGCGCATTCAGATCGACGACGGCAAGCCGATCCAGGGCAAATACAGCATTTGCGCCCCGAATGCCTGTTATGCCGAGCTGGCCATTGATGACTCGTTCATCAACACCATGAAGCAGGGCGGCGAAATGATCGTCGCGCCGTACAACCAGCAAGCCAAGGAAATCGTCTTCAAGATGACCCTGATCGGCTTCACCAAGGTTTATGACGGCGAGCCGATGAACCTGGCCGAGCTGCAGAAGCGCCAGGAAGAGCTGCAGAGCGAACTTCAGAAGCGCGCCGATGAGGCCCGCCAGAAGCTGATCGACGCGCAGAACCAAAGCCAGTAAGCGTTCAAGTGAATAAGCAAAAAGGCCGGATCCGAGATCCGGCCTTTTTCATTTGAAGCTTGAAAAAGAAACGTCAGTGAATTTCGACACTGCGCGGCACATACGAGCCGTCTGTCTGTTCCTCGAAGATCTCTTCGACCTGCGGATGCCGGACCGGTTCACCGGTCATGTCCGGCTCGAGATTCTGCTCGCTGACATAGGCAACATATTCAGTTTCCTCGTTTTCCGCGAGGAGATGGTAGAACGGCTGGTCGCGCAGCGGACGCACATCCTCGGGGATCGCGTTCCACCACTCTTCCGTGTTGCTGAAGGTCGGATCGACATCGAAGATCACGCCCCGGAAGGGGTAGATACGGTGCCGGACGACCTGACCAATTCTGAATTTTGCCGTACGCATGGTTCTTCGTCCGCTTAGTGCATGCAATGCCGGGATACCGTTTTGGCGGCCTGCTTGCAAGCGTTGTAACATTAAACCTTAGCGCTGGAGCCTTGCGAATTTCTAAAGACCGTAGACGGCGGCCAGCTCTCTGTCCTTGGATGCAACGAGTTTCGCCAGATCCACAATCACCTTGGCCTGCTTCCAGGTTGCATCGTCCTGCATCTTGCCGTCGATCATGACCGCACCCGTGCCGTCCGGCATGGCCTCCAGGATCCGTTTGGCGAAAGCAACTTCCTGCGGATCGGGCGAAAACACCTTCTTGGCGATGTCGATCTGGGTCGGATGCAGCGACCAGGCGCCCAGGCAGCCCATGAGGAACGCGTTGCGGAACTGGCTTTCACATGCGGCCATGTCGGAAAAATCGCCGAAGGGACCGTAAAACGGTTTCAGGCCATAGGAGAGGCACGCATCGACCATCTTGCCGACGGTGTAATGCCAGAGATCCTGCTGGTAGGCGGTGCGTGCACCGTCTTGCGCACCGTCGGAGAGGACCGCGTAATCGGGATGACCGCCGCCGACACGGGTGGTTTTCATGCCGCGGGAGGCCGCCAGATCCGCCGGTCCGAGGCTCATGCCGTGCATGCGGGGGCTGGCGGCAGCGATTTCCTCGACATTCTTGACACCTTCCGCCGTCTCGAGGATGGCGTGGATCATGATCGGCTTGGTGAGGCCCGCCTTGGCTTCGAGCTGTGCCAGCAGCTGATCCAGGTAGTGGATGTCCCAGGCACCCTCGACCTTGGGCAGCATGACGACGTCGAGCTTGTCACCCACCGCCGGTACGATCTCCATCAGGTCGTCCAGGAACCAGGGGCTGTTCAGGCAGTTCACCCGGGTCCAGAGGCCCGTCGCACCGAACTCATTGTCCTGCGCCATCTGGATGAAACCTCTGCGCGCGTCGGTCTTGGCGTCGGCGGGAATCGCGTCCTCCAGGTTGCCGAGCACAACATCGACCTTGCTGATCAGGTCAGGCACCTTGGCGCGCATCTTCTCCACATGCGGCGGCACGAAGTGAATCATGCGCTCCAGTGTGACCGGACGCTCCCGGAACGGGAGCGGAGCGCCAATGGCAAGCGGCTTGTAGAATGCGCTGGGGGTTTTCATGAAACGGCTGTCCTCCACCTTTTAAACGCATAGCTATAACGTCAATGCTGCGCTGCAACCATACCCCGAAAGGAGAAGGATCGAAAACTCACTCCGAAGCGCGCGCAGCCTTGGCGGTGGCAGCGCGTCGGGCCTGTTTCTGCGCAGAGGTTTTGCCGGGAGGGGCCCACTTCTTGTGGATCCACATCCATTGTTCTGGATGCTCCCGGATCCAGCCTTCGAAAATCGCGTGGATCTCGGCGGTGGCCTTTTCAATGTCGCTGTGGCGATCGTCCGTGACCGGTACGGAAATCGCGCGGCCCTCGATCTGGAAATGGACGCCGTTCTTGCGCACGACGCGGCCAAGCACGATCGGCACGTTACAGGCCCGGGCGAGGGAAGCGGGAACCGGATTGGCATAGGCCATGCGGCCGAAGAACGGCACCTGGATGCCGCGGGTTTCCCTGAGATCGCCCATCATGGCCACAACGCCGCCGGTTTTCAAGGTCGACAGGATCTTGCGGGCGGTCTGATGCCCCTTGGAGAGAAGGCCGCCTTTATAAAGGTCCTTGCGCAGATCCCGGAGGGCTTTGTCGGCCTCCGGATTGCGCAGCGCCTGGTATACTCCGGTGATCTCAAGCCCCTGACAGACAGCCGGCTGCACGCACAGTTCCCAATTCGCGCTGTGGAACGAAACGAACAGGCATGCCTGCGTACCGTTGAGGACGTTTTCGGTGATCTCGTCTGCGATAGCCTCGAAGCGGTAGTCCTGCTTGAGCAGACGGTCGATGTGAAAGGTCTCCGCGGCCACGCGGCCGAGATTTTCCCACATGCCGCGCACGATCCGCTCGCGCTCGTTTTCCGCCATGTCCGGAAAGGCTTTTTCGAGATGTTTCAGGGCCCGTTTGTGGCGTGCATTCAAAGGCGCCAACCGGCGCCAGGACGCGCCCATGACGGCGGACGCGATATCGACCGGGATCAACCGGAACAGCCAGATCGCGGCATTGAGCGCGAGACCTTCCACGACATTCTGGGCGGCGATCAGTTTCGGATGTTTGCGCTGTCTCTTTTTCCGGGACATTTGCAACGAATACTCTCACGTTTTGCCGCGACGAAAGGGAATTCCGTGCATAACAGCCTGTTTCGGCCCTTGCGGTGCGGCCCCAGACCTGATTGGTATGCGGGTCACCGGTGCAGACTGAAAGGTCACGCGTCCTTATCCAAGCCAGGCGCAAGATGCAAGCGTCAACACCCACCCGAATGAAAACCCGAGCATAGCCAAACAACCCTGGAAGTCGAATGCAGGACGTCATCACACTGGCCCTCCCGTTTTTCGGGCTGATCCTGTTGGGTTTTGCCGCCGGAAAACTCCGCAACCTGCCGGAAGCCGGTCTGAGCTGGATGAATTTTTTTGTGGTCTATCTGGCCTTGCCGGCGTTGTTTTTCCGGCTTCTGTCTGAGACCCCGTTCGAGCAGCTGGCCAATGTATCCTTCGTCGCCGCAACGACCTTTACCACCTATATCGTCTTTGCGATTTCCTTCTGCATCGGCGTAATCGCGACGCGCGGAAATATCGGTGAAAGCACAATCCTCGGCATTGCCGGCGCCTATTCCAATGTCGGCTACATGGGCCCCGGTCTGACACTTGCCGTTCTGGGGGAACAGGCGACGGTTCCAACCGCGCTGATCCTTGCCTTCGACAATGCGCTGATGTTCATTCTGGCGCCGCTGTTAATGGCTCTTGCCGGTTCGGACGATGACAACATCCTCGGCACGTTGAAGCAGATCGGGATCAGGATTTTCACCCATCCTTTCATTCTGGCAACGATTGCAGGCGTTCTGGCGGCCGCGCTTGAGTTTCAGCCACCCAAGGCGATCAACACGATGCTGCTTTATCTCAGCAACGCGGCCGCGCCTTGCGCACTGTTCGCCATGGGCGTCAACATCGCGCTCCGGCCGCTTGGCCGCGTCCCGCTGGAACTGCCGCTGGTGCTGTCGATCAAACTCGTGGTGCACCCGGTGCTGGTGTTTCTGCTCCTGAGTTGGCTCGGAGGTTTCGAGCCGCTCTGGGTCGCGACGGCCGTGCTGATGTCCTGCCTGCCACCGGCGACCAATGTCTTTGTGATCGCCCAGCAATACGGCACCTATGTCCAACGGGCCTCGAGCTTCGTGCTGATCGGGACGGCCGTGTCCATTGTCACGGTCACAGGCTTCATTTGGGCCCTGACGAGCGGGTTTCTGTAAGACAGGAGTTTGGCTGTGAAAGACAATCCAGACGTTCTGGCGCTGTTGGATGGCTATCCGGAAGATCTGCGCATAGTCTTGCTGAAAATCCGGTCGCTGATCCTGGAGATCGCGTCTGAGAACGACGCGGTCGGCACGTTGCAAGAGACGCTCAAATGGGGCCAGCCGAGCTATCTCACCGTCAAACCGAAGACCGGAACCACGATCCGTATTGACAGGGATACTTCGGCTACGGGCGATGTCGCGCTTTATGTCAATTGCCAGTCGTCGCTGGTCTCCGACTGGCGCGGCATGTTTCCGGATATCACCTTCGGTGGCGACCGCAGCGTTCATTTCCGGCTGGATAAACCGCTGCCCGAACCGGAACTGCGCCAGATGATCACCATGGCGCTGACCTACCATTCAAGAAAGCGGAGCTCTGTTAGGAGTTGACTGGCGGGCGGCCTGCCGGACGGCCGGGCCGGAACGAACTGCCCGGCGTCATGCCTTCGTGCATCAGCAATCGGCGCAAGGGGCCGAACTTCCCGGCCAGATAAAGTCCGGTGCTGCGAGCCGCCTGGACCGGCAGGAACGAGGTCAGCAACGACCTGTTCAGAAGATCGACCGCGTTGGTTCTCGTCTTGATATCGCCGCGCCGTTTGGCCTCGTAGGCGGAGAGCACCGCGGTCGAGCCGGGATCCGCCTGTCTCACACGTGCTGAAAGCAAGATGTCGCGCAGGTCCAGAATATCGCGCAGGGACAGGTTCAGGCCCTGGGCGCCGATCGGCGGAAAGACATGAGCGGTTTCGCCGATCAGCGCCAGGCGTTCGCCAGTCAGGGTCTTTGCATTCATGCCCGAGAGTGGAAAACTCTGCGGCTTGGAGGCCAGTTTGAACGCCCCGACAATGGAATGGGAACGCCGCTCCAGCTCCCGTTCAAGCTGCTCCTGTTTCATCGCCAGCAGTTTGGCCGCGCCGTCTTCGGTTTCGACACAGACCAGCGCGGATTGGCGGCCGGGCAGGGGAACCAGCGTGAACGGACCTGTGGCGGTATGGAATTCCGTCGAGACGTGTTGATGGGGCAGGCGATGCTCCAGATTGAGCACGACAGCCACCTGGGGATAGGACCAGCGCTTGACGTCAATACCGGCTGTTTCCCGCAGGAACGAATTGCGGCCGTCGGCCGCAACCGCGAGCCGGGCGGAGACAGACTGTCCGTCCCGGGTGGTCAAACGGGCACAACTTCCGTCGAAACATGCGGCTTCAACGCTCTCGCCAACGATTGTCAGGTTTTCCTGCTTGTCGCAAAAAATCTCAAGAACTGCATTTAGGTTTGAGTTCAAGATATTGAAACCAAACTCTTCCATTCCAAGTTCCGAACTGTCGAATGTGACTTCCGGTGCCCGTAACAGGCGGCCGGTTCCGTCGATCATGCGCATTTTCTTCAGGGGAGCGGCAGTTGCCTCGATCTCGGCCCAGATACCGATGTCGCGCAAAAGGTCGATCGATTGCTGCCATAGCGCCGTGGTCCGCCCATCCGGTTTGGCCGACGGCGGCGCGAACAGGGCGCAGCTAAATCCCGCCTGCGCCAGGGTGAGGGCGGCGATCCGCCCCGATGGTCCGCCACCGACAACGGCAATATCGAAGATGTCCGGCTGATTTGTCTGCGCCATGGGCTCGTCCATTTGTCGCGTTGGTTTCGCACAATGTGCGCCTTCCACCACAGAAAGCAACGGGACCAAAACACGCAGGCCCTGACTTTTCACATGTTTGCAATTGCCCGGTTCTGTATGAGAAAGATCAATGGCCTCCATGGACACCCCGTTTATGGTTCCGTGAAGGCTGGTCACCATGTTATTCGGCCGGCACCCGGAACAAGGCCCAGATGAGCAATCTTTCTTCCTTCAAGGATAACGGCGCCACCACCGATGGCGCGGGGCGAGGCTGGCCGGTCGTGCTTGGGCTGGTCTTGCTGCTCAGTCTCGCTGGCTGGACTTATCTTGTGGCCATGGTCGCCGACATGGTTCCTGTCATGAATATGAGCGAAGCCGGACCGGGCATGGCGATCTTCAACAGGTTCAACCTGTTCGCGGGCCTGCCTGCCGAGGCAAGGGCCGCTCTGGCCGCGCTGTGTCTGCCTGCGGGCGCGACCTTCGGCATGCCGGGCGCGGAAGCGGGCGCCTTGGATCTCCTCAAGATCTTTTTGATGTGGGCCATGATGGCGCTTGCCATGATGCTGCCCACCGCGCTGCCGATGCTCCGGCGCTACGCTTCGGAGCTGGCCAGCCAGGGGGCTTCGGCCCCGACGGGTCGACTGGCCGGGATGGCCGCAGCACTCGGCTATCTGTCCGTCTGGCTCGGCTATGCCCTGCTGGCCACACTGGCGCAGTGGCTGCTGTCGCGCGCGGGAGCGCTGACGGATATGATGGCGCCGGCCAGCCTGGCGTTGACCACCTCGGTCCTGTTCGCCGCCGGTCTTTACCAGTTCACGCCGGCAAAACAGGCTTGCCTGGCCAGATGCTGGTATCCCCGGTGGGCGTTTGCGGGCGGATCCGTGCAACCGGGAGCAGTCAGCGGCTTTCGGGAGGGGATCGTCCAGGGATGGGCCTGTATCGGCTGCTGCTGGGCGGTGATGACGTTGATGTTCGCGGTCGGGCTGATGAACATTCTCTGGATAGCGCTTTTGGGCGGCGTGATGGCCGTCGAGAAAACCTTTCCAAACCGCCACTTGCCCTACGCAATTGGCGCAGTCTTGCTGACTTGGGCAGGCTTCCTGGTTTACCTGATCCTGAACGGTCGTTTGTCAGCTTAAAAGGCAGCGAAATCCAAACGGGACTGTTTTTTCGGTTCACACTGTCATACGATTGCAATAAAGGTCATCGTCAGCGTCTGTGTGATCGAAGGGCAAAACCACAGCCTCACGCAATGAAAGCGCTAACGACAGAACAACAATCGCGCAAAATTCTTGTGAGTGAGGGAAGCCCCGTGACGGACTTTACGCCAGGCAAAGAGAAACCCGAGCCTGCCCTGTTCCTGATCCACATCCTGACAGCGTCCGGCGCCCCGATCGCTTTGGTCGCACTTCTGGCCGGAGCCCAGGGCAATTGGGCGGAGATGTTCGCCTGGCTCGGCCTGGCCTTTTTTGTCGATGGCATCGATGGCCCGCTCGCCCGTCGTTACAACATTGCCGAGAGGCTGCCGCGCTGGTCTGGCGCATCGCTCGATTTTGTCATCGACTATGCCACATATGTTTTTCTGCCGGCCTTCGCGCTGTCCTGGAGCCTGATGCTGTCCTCACCCTGGAACTGGATCTGCGGTGGCCTCGTCGTCTTCACCGGTGCGCTTTATTTTGCCGACAATGGCATGAAAACACCGGACGGATCCTTCAAGGGCTTTCCGGCGGGCTGGAACATGGTGGTCTTCGGCCTGATGGTGCTGTCGCCCTCCGAAACCTTCACGATCTTTTTCGTCCTGCTCTGCTGCGCGCTGACCTTCGCACCGATCCGCTTCGTGCATCCGGTGCGCGTGCGCCGCTGGCGTCTCGTCACCCTGCCGGTGACGTTGCTGTGGATGGGCCTTGCCGCCCTTGCCATTCTGGACGGCATGGCGCTGACCGGTGTTTCCGCAACGCTCTTTACGGCGGCGAGCTTTTACCTCTTCGGCGTTTCCGCCGTTCAGCAGCTGCTCGACCGGGTCGATTGAGGCGCGGCAACGCGTCTGTAAAGGCAAAACATCTTTGCCCGTACGGCCTTTCCGGCAGCCGTCTGAGCCATTAAAGTTCCTCCGAGACTCACACGCGGGCAGCCTCTGACGGCTGTCCCGGCAATGCTCCGGGGATGAAAAATGGTTCAAGCTGTCTGTGTTCATGAAACCGGTGGTCCGGACGTTCTGCGCTGGGAACAGGTCGAGGTCGGCGAACCCGGGCCGGGCGAGGCCCGCATCCGTCACACGGCCATCGGCCTGAATTTCATCGACACCTATTTCCGCTCCGGCCTCTATCCGGCTCCGAACGGCACGCCGTTCAGCCCGGGTAATGAAGGTGCCGGCGTCGTCCTGACAGTGGGCGAGGGTGTAAGCCACCTGCAGCCCGGCGACCGGGTCGCCTATGTCGGCCCGCTCGGTGCCTATGCCCAGGAACGCCTGGTGCCTGCCGATCGGCTGGTGGTGATCCCGGAAGGCATCGACGACAAAACCGCTGCCGGCATGATGCTGAAAGGCATGACCGCGCAGTATCTGCTGCGCCAGACCTTCAAGGTCGGTCCGGAGACTGTACTGCTGTTCCACGCGGCGGCGGGCGGCGTCGGCCTGATCGCCGGACAATGGGCCGCCCATCTCGGCGCGACCGTGATCGGCACGGCCGGCTCGGAAGAAAAGATCGCGCTCGCCAAGGCCCATGGCTACCAGCACATGATCAACTACCGAACCGAGAATTTTGTTGAGCGGGTCAAGGAGATTACCGGCGGCAAGGGCTGTGATGTCGTCTATGACAGCGTCGGACAGGACACCTATCCCGGATCGCTCGATTGCCTGAAACCGCGCGGTCTCTGGGTCAGCTTCGGCCAGTCCTCCGGACCGATCACCGATTTCAATCTGGCGCTGCTTGCCCAGAAGGGATCGCTTTATGCCACCCGGCCGACCCTGTTCAGCTATATCGCCAGCCGCGAAGCGCTCGAGGCGACTGCAGGGGATCTGTTCGACGTGGTGCAAAAAGGCATCGTCAAGATCGAGATCAACCAGGAATACCGGCTGGCGGACGCCGCCCAGGCCCATATCGATCTGGAAGGGCGCAAGACCACCGGCACCACCGTGCTGATTCCGTAAGGGTCTTCCCATGTTGTCCGGCCGGGCCCAGGATCTGTCGCGCAATCTCTACAGCCCGGCCATGCGCTACTTCCTGGCCGTCGCGGAGGCTGGCTCGATCCGGGCTGCCTCGCGCGAACTCAATGTGGCTTCGTCGGCCGTCAACCGCCAGGTGCTGTGGCTGGAGGAGGCCCTCGGCCTGCAATTGTTCGATCGGGTCGGCCGCCGCCTGCGCCTCAGTCAGGCCGGCGAATTGCTGCTTGCCCATATCCGCCGCACCTATTCCGATTTTGAAGGTACGGTCGCGGAACTGGATGCCCTGAAAGGCCTGCGCCGGGGAACGGTCTCCATCGCGAGCGTGGAAAGCGTCGCGGAAAAGCTGCTGCCGGCCGTTATCAGCGGCTTCCGGCGCCGCTATCCCGGCATTCACGTCAACGTGTCGATTTCCTCGTCTCAGGAGGCCGCCCGCAAAGTCGAAGCCGCGGAAGCCGATGTCGGCTTCACCTTCGATCCGCCGGACACTTCCGCGCTGACGATAGCCTTCCACCATGACCTGGTGATCGGCGCGCTGATGCGGCCGGACCACCCGCTGGCGGAGGCCAGGGGTCTCAGTCTGGTCGATTGCCTGAAATATCCTGTTGCGCTGCCGGCGGAGGGCCTGTCGCTCAGGACCCGGATCGACGTGGTCCGCCGCAGTATTCCGGGAGCCTCCCGCACCTATGTGGAGGCCAACTCCCTGCGGCTGATGCGGGCGCTGGCCCGCGAGGAACAGGTGATTGGCTTCCAGACCCGGATTGGCTGCGAGGAGGAGATCGCTAACGGCACCTTGATCTTTAAACCCTTGACCGATAAGCCACTTCAGGCGGACCGTCTGTGTGTGGTAACCTCGTCCCTACGCGCACTGGCGCTTGCGCCTGGGATGTTTTTCGACCATGCCGTGTTCGCTCTAAGGGATCAACTGCCGGCACTTGATGCCATTTAGGCATCATCATGGTCTCAAATGAGCGCTTTGGTTCTGTGTTTTTTTAAGGCACATTTTTTGTGACAGTTTTGCGGCAGAGCGCCGCAGGAGGGAGACAACCGATGGCGCGTTTGATACCGCACGGTCCGGAAACTGCCCTGGGGAAGCCCATTGATGGCTTTAAGGAACGTCCTCTGATGCCTTTGCTCGGAGGCAGGACAAGTCTTCTCTCGTCGCCCGCTTGCCTTTCTGGAATAGGAGGGCCCGTCTGATGCGCGACACCATCCGTTTCCTGAAAGGCGGCAAGATCGTCGAACTTGAGGACGTCGGTCCGACGGAAACCCTGCTTGATTACCTGCGCCTGCGCCGCCGCGAAACCGGCACCAAGGAAGGTTGCGGCGAAGGCGATTGCGGTGCCTGCACGGTTGCGCTCGGCCGGATTGTCGACGGCAGGCTCGTCTATCTGCCGGTCAACAGCTGCATTCAGCTCCTGGGCATGATCGACGGTGCCGAACTTGTGACTGTCGAGGATCTTGCGGAAGACAACAGGCTCCATCCCGTCCAGTCCGCCATGGTCGAATTGCACGGCTCGCAGTGTGGCTTCTGCACGCCCGGTTTCGTCATGAGCCTGTTCACGCTCTACCATGCCGAGGGCAAGGAAAAGTCCCGCAAGACGGTTACCGACTGGCTGGCGGGCAATCTCTGCCGTTGCACCGGCTACCGGCCGATCGTCGATGCTGCCCTGGAGGCATGTTTCGACGCCGCCGATGACGCCTTTTCCTGGCGGGCCAAGGACACACGGGAACAGCTGCGGGTGCTCTCGGACGGCAGCGACGTCTTCATCGGCGATAGCGACCGGTTCTTTTCCGCTCCCGCGACCCTTGACGGGCTGGCCGCTCTCTACAGCCAGCATCCAGACGCAACACTGGTCTCCGGTGCCACGGATGTCGGTCTGTGGATCACCAAGCAGCTTCGCGAGTTTCCGAAAGTGATCTGGCTCGGCCGCGTCGAAGGCCTGGACCGCGTTGAGGAAAGCCCCTCGGGGGTTCTGATCGGCGCAACGGCGACCTATCAGGCGACCGAACAGGCCATGACCGGAATTTCCGCCGATCTCGGCGAACTCTGGCGGCGGATCGGGTCCAAGCAGGTGCGCGCCTCCGGCACTGTCGGTGGCAACATCGCCAACGGCTCGCCCATCGGCGACACGCCGCCGGCACTGATTGCCCTTGGCGCGACACTGGAGTTGAGCTCGGCAGAAAGCTCACGTGCGCTGCCGATCGAGGATTTCTTCATCGAATACGGCAAACAGGACCGGCAGTCCGGAGAATTCGTCACCGGTCTGTTCGTTCCGCGCCTGTCAGCCAACCAGGCCTTCCGCTGCTACAAGATTTCCAAACGGTTCGATCAGGACATTTCCTCGGTGATGGCGGCCGTGCGCTTGACCGCCGACGAGGAAGGTACGGTCACTGAGGCGCGCATCGCCTATGGCGGCATGGCCGGCACGCCGAAACGGGCAACGGCGGCGGAAGCCGCGCTGACCGGCGCGTCTCTGGAAGATCCGTCGACCTGGGGGCCGGCAATGCAGGCGCTGCTCTCCGATTTCACACCAATGACGGACATGCGGGCGAGCGCGGAATACCGGATGGAAACCGCCCGGGCGCTGCTCGCCAAGGCGCTGATGGAAATGAGCGGAACCGCGCCGGAGCAGGTCCGGGTTCTGGCAAGACGGGAGACTGGCAATGACCGCGCCGCTTGATCCCGAGGGCATGACGGGCCCACTGAAATCCGTCCGCAAGGCGTTGCCCCATGACAGCGCCGCCAAACATGTGTCCGGCACCGCCACCTATATCGACGACATGGTCGAACCGACCGGAACGCTGCACGTGGTTCCAGGCTGGGCGCGCGATGCGGTCCGGGGGCGGATCCAGTCGGTCGATCTTGACGAAGTCCGATCCGCTCCGGGAGTCGTTGCGGTGCTGACTGCCGAGGATGTGCCCGGAACCAACGATTGTTCCTCCGCCTTTGGCGACGATCCGGTGCTCGCCAAGGACGAGATCCTGTTTCATGGCCAGGTCGTGTTCGCTGTGGTCGCGGAAGCACGCGACCAGGCCCGCAAGGCAGCGCAGAAGGCCAGGATCGAGGTTGCCGGGATCACTCCGATCCTGACGGTGGACGATGCTGTCGATGCGGACATCACCGTTCTACCCGACTACCAGTTCCGCCGAGGTTCTCCCGAGACGGGCATGACCGCCGCCGAGACGATCCAGTCCGGCACCATGCGGATCGGCGGACAGGAACACTTTTACCTGGAAGGCCAGGTCGCCATGGCCCAACCGCAGGAAGACGGCGGCATGCTGGTCCATTCCTCCACCCAGCACCCGACTGAAATCCAGCACACGGTGGCCAAGGTGCTCGGCGTGCCGGATGCCGCGGTGACGGCGGAAGTGCGCCGCATGGGTGGCGGCTTCGGCGGCAAGGAATCCCAGGCCAACCAATGGGCGGCGCTCGCCGCATTGGCGGCAAACAAGACTGGCCAGGCCTGCAAAATGCGCCTCGACCGGGACGACGACATGATCATGACCGGCAAGCGGCATGATTTCAAAGTCAATTGGAAGGTCGGCCACGACGGCGAAGGCCGGATTCGTGCCGTAGACATGGAGTTTCTGGCCCGCTGCGGTTATTCGGTCGATCTCTCGCTCGGCGTCAATGACCGTACGCTGTTTCATGCCGATTCCAGCTACTTTTATCCCGACGCCCTGATCCGCTCCCGGCGCCTGCGCACCGATACCTGTTCCAACACCGCCTTTCGCGGCTTTGGCGGTCCGCAGGGCATGCTGGCGGCCGAGCGCATGATCGATGCGATCGCCATCCGCCTCGGCAAGGACCCGCTGGAGATCCGCAAGCTCAATTTCTACGACGGTGAACGCAACCTGACGCCCTATGGCATGCCTGTCGAGGAATATGAGGTCATGCATGACCTGATCGACCAATTGGAGCAGAGCTCCGACTATTGGGCGCGCAGGGAGGATGTCAGCGCCTTCAACGCGGAAAACGCTATCCTGAAAAAAGGCCTGGCCCTGACGCCGGTAAAATTCGGCATTTCCTTCACGCTGAAACATCTCAACCAGGCCGGAGCGCTGGTCCATCTCTACACCGATGGTTCCGTTCATCTGAACCATGGCGGCACGGAAATGGGGCAGGGGCTCTACCAGAAGGTCGCCCAGGTGGTCGCCGAGGAATTCGGCATCACGCTCGACAAGGTCCTGATCACCGCGACCAACACGTCCAAGGTTCCGAACACCGGGCCGACAGCGGCCTCCTCCGGCACGGATCTCAACGCCATGGCTGCCAAGCTGGCGGCCAAGGAAATCAAGGCGCGCCTGATCACCTTCTTGTGCGAGCAGCATCAATGCAGCGCCGAGGCCATTCATTTCAGTGACAACAAAGTGCTGGTGGGTGATCAGAGCTTTGCGTTGTCGGAAATTGCCAAGCAGGCCCATATGGCCCGTATCCAGATGTCCCATGCCGGCTTTTATGCGACGCCCGGCATCACCTGGGACCGGGACAGCGCCACAGGACGGCCGTTTTACTATTTTGCCTTTGGCGGCGCCTGTGCCGAAGTCACCATTGACACCATGACCGGCGAGATGACGGTCGACCGGGTCGATATCCTGCATGATGTCGGCCATTCCCTGAACCCGGCGATCGACATGGGCCAGATCGAGGGCGGTTTCGTGCAGGGCATGGGCTGGCTGACCACCGAGGAGCTTGTCTGGGACGGCAAGGGCCGCCTGCGCACCCACGCGCCAAGCACCTACAAGATCCCGACCGCCTCCGACATTCCGGAGGAGTTTACCGTCCGTCTTTATGAGGGCAGCGGCAATCCGCAGGCAACGGTCTATCGCTCCAAGGCGGTCGGCGAACCGCCTGTCATGCTGGCCAACGCCGTGTTCTGCGCGATCAATGACGCGGTCGCCAGTCTGGCGCCGGGGGAAGTGCCCGATCTGGACGCTCCGGCGACCCCTGAAGCCATCATGAAAGCTGTCCAGGACATGCGCAGGAGGAAACACGCCTGATGCGGGTCTGGGCCAACATCACCGATTGCCTGGAAAGGGACGGCGCATGCGCGCTCGTCACGGTGGCCCGCGTCGACGGTTCGACGCCGCGCGAGGCTGGGGCGCGCATGGTGGTGCGGCCGGACGGAAGCTTTCACGGCACGATCGGCGGCGGCACACTGGAATTCGAGGCCATTCGAAAGGCGGTCGGCGCACTGCGGGGCGACAACGCCAGGTTCTTTCTCCAGAGCGTGTCCCTCGGACCGGATCTCGGCCAGTGTTGTGGCGGCAGGGCCCAGATCGCCATTGAGACAATGAAAGCCGGAATGCTTGGCCAGGCGCGCCGGTTTGCAGCGTTGGAAGCAAAGGGAACAGCGTTCACAACCAGGGTTCAGGTGGGAGACGGCCGGGCAGGGGAACGCACGCTCCATCACGAGCCTTCGGATCAGTTGTTCACCCTCAAGGATGATGAAAAAGGCGGCGAAGCGCTTCTCATTGAACAGTTCGGGACTGACCGGCGGCCGCTATTTCTGTTCGGTGCCGGACATGTCGGCAGGGCGCTCGTGCTGGCATTGGCGCCGCTTCCATTCGAGATTTTCTGGATCGACAGCCGCGCGGAGCAGTTTCCAGGGCCGGTTCCGGCCAATGTCCGCAAGATCGCGGTGAAAGATCCGGCGGCCCAGCTGGACGAGGCACCGGACGGCGCATTCGTTCTGGCGATGACCCATTCGCACGCGCTCGATGAAGAGATCATGGCACGCGCCTTGCTACAGCAACGGTTTGCCTATTGCGGGGTCATCGGATCGGCAACCAAACGCGCGCGGTTCCAGAAACGTATGAAATCACGGGGATTGAACGAAACACTTATCGCAAACATGGTCTGCCCGGTCGGGGTCACGGCGCTCAAATCGAAACATCCGGCAGCCATTGCCGCCGGTGTCGCCGTCGACCTGATGATCCGGGACGAGGCCAGTCATCAACAAGCCGCGGCAGGCGGGAGGCTTGCACACAACTGACGATCAGTCGGGACAGCGGTGGCCGCAAGGGGGACAACTTGGCACAGACCATGACTACAGAGGTGGACGACGGCAAAGTCCGCAATGACAGATCCAAAAAGGACGCATTGCTGGACGCACGGGGACTGACCAAACGCTTTGGCGATATTCTCGCCAATGACCGGGTCGATCTCATCATCAACAAGGGTGAAATCCACGCGCTCCTGGGTGAGAACGGGGCCGGCAAATCGACGCTGGTCAAAATGTTCTACGGCTCGCTCGATCCCGATGGCGGTGAAATCCATTGGGATGGCCGCCAGGTGGAAATAGACAATCCGGCCGCAGCGCGCGATCTCGGTATCGGCATGGTGTTCCAGCATTTTTCGCTGTTCGAAGCCCTGAATGTCGTCGAAAACATCGCGCTTGCGCTACCCAATCCGGGCAACATGGCCGAGCTCGCCAAGCGCATCGAGGTCGTCTCGCGCGATTACGGTCTGCCATTGAACGCCTATGACGTCGTCGCCGATCTGCCGGTCGGTATTCGCCAACGTATCGAGATCGTGCGCTGCCTGCTGCAGGAACCGCGGCTCATCATCATGGACGAGCCGACCTCCGTCCTGACGCCGCAGGAAGCCGACCAGCTGTTCCTGACGCTGGAAAGGCTCGCGGGCGAAGGCTGCGCGGTGCTCTATATCAGTCACCGGCTCGAAGAGGTGAAGCGGATCTGTCACCACGCAACGATCCTCAGGCATGGCCAGGTCGTGCGTGAATGCGATCCCACAAAGGAAACGCCGGCCTCGCTCGCCAGCATGATGGTCGGTGCAGATGTCGCCGCGGTCAGCGCAAGTGCCCAGAAACCGCAGATTGGCGCGGTGCGCCTCGGCCTCAAGGGGCTTTCCGCAAAAGCCGCCACTCCCTTCGCGACAGCGCTCAACAGCATTTCGCTGAAGCTCCATGCAGGCGAGGTCGTGGCCATCGCCGGGGTTGCCGGCAACGGCCAGGGGGAATTGTTCGACGCCATCTCCGGTGAAATGCCGGTGGCGTCCTCGATGATCGAGATCGACGGCAAGGCATGTGGCACGAAAAACGTCACCTGGCGGCGCCGGCAGAAGGCCGCGTTCGTTCCAGAGGAACGGCTTGGCCATGGCGCCGTTCCGGGCATGAAACTGTCACAGAACATTGTTTTGACACGGCACAGCACCGGCGACGGCCTCATCAGCGGGGGAATGGTGTCCATCCAACAGGCCAGCGTCATGGAAAAGCGCATCAAGCAGGCCTTTGATGTGCGCGTGTCCCATGACGACCCGGAAGCGCGCTCGCTTTCAGGCGGCAACCTGCAGAAATTCGTTGTCGGCCGGGAGCTCGACCGGAAACCGGGTGTTCTTGTGATCAATCAGCCGACCTGGGGCGTCGATGCCGGCGCCGCGGCCTTGATCCGCCAGGCGGTGATCGACCTGGCACGGGCGGGCTCCGCCGTCCTGGTGATCAGCCAAGACCTCGATGAAATCTTTGAAATCGCCGACCGGATCGCGGTCATTTCCAGAGGTTATCTGTCGGCGGCCGAACCCGCTGCCGATATGACCCGTGAACGGGTCGGCCTGTTAATGGCCGGTGGCGCGGAAGCCCAAGGGGAGGTCGCCTGATGCGGATCGAACTGGTCAAACGCAAGGAACACAGCCAGGCGATGCTGCTGCTGTCCCCCTTGATCGCCGTGGCGCTGACGGCGCTAGCAGCCGGAATCATCTTCTTGATATCCGGTCACAACCCGCTGATTGCGCTATATAAGTTCTTCATCGAACCCTTGACGCAACAATGGTCGCTCGAAGCCACGATCGACAAGGCCACACCGCTGATCCTGATCGGCTGCGGTCTCGCGGTCTGCTATCTCTCCAACAACTGGAACATCGGTGCCGAAGGTCAGTTCATTTTCGGCGCGCTGTTTGGTTCGGCCCTGCCGATCCTTTACCCGGACTTCGAAAATGTCGCCACGCTGCCGCTCATGCTGGTGTTCGGCGCTTTGGGCGGGGCTCTCTGGGCGTTGATACCAGCCGTCTTGAAAACGCGGTTCAACACCAACGAGATCCTGACCAGCCTGATGCTGGTCTATGTCGCCAGCCTGCTTCTGGACTATCTGGTGCGCGGCCCCTGGCGGGATCCCGGCGGTTACAATTTCCCCGAATCCCGCATCTTCTCCGACGCAGCAACCCTGCCGGACGTATTCGGCGGCCTGATGAGCCTGTCGACGCCGATCACAATCATTATCGCGATCGTGCTGGCCCTGGTTCTGGCCAAGACCTTGAAAGGCTTCGAGATCCGGGTAATGGGAGAAAGTCCGCGCGCGGGCAGTTTCGCTGGGTTCTCGGCCAAGCGATTGACGCTGTTTTCGTTTGCCCTGGCCGGTGCGCTGGCCGGGCTTGCCGGAACCATGGAAGTCTCCGGCGGGCTCAACCAGCTGCTGCCGACGATTTCGCCGGGCTATGGCTTCACCGCCATCATCGTCGCCTTCCTGGGCCGCTTGAACCCGTTCGGTATCATCGTGGCCGGCTTTGTTTTGGCGCTGTCCTATATTGGCGGCGAGGCGGTGCAATCGGCCATGGGCGTTTCCAACAAGATCGCCAGCGTGATCCAGGGTCTGCTGCTGTTCTTTGTGCTCGCCTGTGACACCTTCATCCTATATCGCATCCGCATGGTGTCCCGCCGTGTGACCGCCGGGGAGACGTCCCATGTTTGAAGCCGTTCTTCTGACTGTTATCACAGCGGCAACTCCGCTCCTGATAGCCGCCATCGGTGAGCTGGTGGTGGAACGCTCCGGCGTGTTGAACCTTGGCGTCGAAGGCATGATGATCATGGGCGCCGTTGTCGGCTTTGCTGTTGCCAACCAGACCGGTTCCGGCGCGCTCGGCGTGGTCGCCGCGATTGCCGCGGGTATGGCTATGTCGGCCCTGTTCGGGTTTCTGGTGCTGGCGCTTGTAACCAACCAGGTGGCAACCGGCCTGGCGCTGACAATCCTCGGTATCGGTTTTTCCGGCCTGATCGGTGAGGCGTTTATCGGCGTGCCCGGTTTGAAGCTCCCTGAGCTCTACATTCCGGGCCTTTCCGAAATTCCGTTCTTCGGTCCGGTTCTGTTTCAGCAGGACGCCATCGTCTACCTCGGCTTCGCGCTGGTCGCACTTGTGGCCTATGGCTTGTTCAGGACCCGGCTGGGCCTGGTGCTGCGCGCCGTTGGCGACAATCACGGATCGGCCCATGCGCTTGGCTATTCGGTCATCCGGATCCGCTTTGCCGCCATCTTGTTCGGCGGTGCCTGCGCCGGTCTCGCGGGGGCGTACCTGTCTCTTGCCTATACTCCGCAATGGGTGGAAAACATGTCCGCCGGTCGGGGCTGGATCGCCCTTGCTCTGGTCGTGTTCGCATCCTGGCTGCCGCTTCGCGTGGTGATAGGGGCCTATCTGTTCGGTGCGGTCACGGTTCTCAACCTGCATGCACAGGCGTTTGAGTTCGACCTGTCCTCGCCGTTCCTGTCGGGCTTGCCCGGATTCGTTACCGGTGCCATTGAGATTGCAACGACGTCCCAGTTCCTGTCCAGCTTGCCGTATCTTGCGACTATTTTGGTGCTTGTGCTGATCTCGGCAAACCGCAGACTGACGCTCGTCAACACACCGGCCTGCCTCGGCAAGCCTTTCGTTCCCGACCGGTGAGCCTCCCAGCCACCGGTCAGTCCATGCGCCGATGCGATCAGGCGCGGGACGGGTCACAAGATCGCATTGAGAAGTCAAACCAGAGGGGAAACCACATGAAGTCTCTTTTGAAAACCACCGTTGCCGCCATCGCCTTCGCGGCAGCCGGTTCCGCCGCCCAGGCGGCAGACGTCAAGGCTTGCTTTGTCTATGTCGGACCGGTCGGCGATTTTGGCTGGTCCTACCAGCATGATCAGGGCCGCCAGGCCGTGGAAGAACATTTCGGCGACAAGGTTGAAACCGCCTATCTGGAAAGCGTTCCGGAAGGGCCTGATGCCGAACGCGCTATCGAGCGCTTCGCCCGGGAAGGCTGCAACATCATCTTCACGACCTCGTTCGGCTACATGAACCCGACCATCAAGGTCGCCAAGAAGTTCCCGGATGTGAAGTTCGAGCACGCCACCGGCTACAAGACCGCCGACAATGTTGCGACCTATAATTCCAAGTTCCACGAAGGCCGCTACATCATCGGTCAGATCGCGGCGAAACAGTCCAAGTCCGGTGTTGCCGGCTACATTGCCTCGTTTCCGATCCCGGAAGTTGTTTCCGGCATCAACTCGTTCCTGCTCGGTGCCCAGTCCGTCAATCCGGACTTCAAGCTGAAGGTTGTCTGGGTCAACACCTGGTTCGACCCGGGCAAGGAAGCCGATGCCGCCAAGGCCCTGATTGATCAGGGCGCGGACATCATCACCCAGCACACCGATTCCACCGCACCGCTGCAGGTGGCTCAGGAGCGCGGCGTGCACGGCTTCGGCCAGGCCTCCGACATGATCAACTTCGCCAAGGACGCTCAGTATACGGCGATCATCGACGACTGGGCGCCTTACTACATCCACCGCGTTGAAGCGGTTCTCGACGGTTCGTGGAAATCCGAAAGCACCTGGGACGGTCTTGCGGAAGGCCACGTGGTGATGGCGCCTTACACCAACCTGCCGGATGACGTCGTCGAAATGGCAAAGGCGACCGAAGAGAAGATCAAGGGCGGCTGGGAGCCGTTTACCGGTCCGATCACCAAACAGGACGGCACGGTAGCCGCTGAAGACGGCGTTACCCTGGATGACGGCGCGATCCTCGGCATGAACTGGTATGTCCAGGGCGTCGACGACAAGCTGCCGCAATAAGGTTTAATACCGCGGGCCGGGACTTCGTTCCGGCCCGTTTCAAATTGGCAAATTTGCCCTTGTTCCAGGCCGGGTGCGTCAAGGCTACAAGCCGCCGCGAGCGGAATGTGTTATGTGTTTTCAACACAACAATCGGCGGCTTCCACATGATCCAACGACGCGACCTCATGCTTGCCGTAGCCGCGGCTGGCAGCACCTTGCCCGTTTTCATGTCAGCGAGCGCCGCATCCAGTTCCGAGGAAAGTTCACGCGAAAAGCCCCGGGCAGATCAATTCGCGCTTGCACTCGGTGGCGGCGCCGCCAAGGGGTTTGCGCATATTCCCGTCCTGGAGGCCATGGACGAACTCGGGGTTAGGCCGGCGGAAATCGTCGGCACCTCCATGGGCGCCATCCTCGGCAGCTTTTATGCCAGCGGCTTGAGCGGGCGTGAAATCAGGGACTTCACCGTCGAACTATTCACCCGCAAGTCCCAACTGTTTCAGAAGCTTTTCCTGACGGATGGCCGGACCTGGTCGTCCCTGCTCAATGTGGGACGACCCGCGATCATCGATCCGGTGGTCCTGTTCGAAACCGTGTTTCCGTCAGGATTGGCGGAAAAATTTTCGGACCTCGACATTCCGGTGAAAATCATCGCCACGGATTTTTACACCCAGTCCGAAGTCGTGCTCGAGAAGGGGCCTCTGCTGCCCGCGATCGCCGCCTCGTCGGCGCTGCCCATGTTGCTGACGCCTGTTGAAATCGATGGCCGGGTGCTGATCGACGGCGGTTTTGTCAATCCGTCTCCCTTCGACGTGCTGCGGCAGGACGGCTATCTCAGCATTGCCGTCGACGTGACGGGCGCCGAGTTTGTGACACGTCCGGGACTTCCCTCCGGTATGGAAACCTGGATTGGGTCCTTTTCGATCACCCTGCATTCGCTGGTCGCCGCGAAACTTGCATGCACCCGGCCGGATCTCCTGATCGAACCGCCGGTCGGGCGCTTCAAGGCGATGGACTTTTTCAAGATCGAGGACATCCTGGCCGCGGCGGAGCCGGCAAAAGATACCTTCAAACGCGGTCTGGAGGCGCTTTGGAACCAGCCCTAGGGCAGGGAATCACAGCGCGGGTCCCCGTTGCTCGAAGATCGCCTTGAGCGCGTTGGCGCGGTCCTCCGACCAGCCGTCGGGTTCCACCAATGCGGCCCAGGCGTCGATATAGTCCGGCGCGATATAGTAATGCCCGAAACGCGGCACATCGAGTGCGAACACGGAATCCAGCGCCAGTTGCAGCATGGTCACTACGGGAAACCAGGAGAGTTTGTCCGAGACGTCCGGAGCCCGCGGCGCGCTCATCCAGGCCGGTGGCCTGATTGCGCTGTCAAAGGTGAAATTGACGATCGGGTCGCTGCCGTAATTCAGGAAAACAGCCCGTATTGGGCCCCAGGGCGCAAAGTTGCCGTCAAGACCGCCATACTGATCCATCACCCTGACAAGAGAGCCATTGCCATAGGTCGGCCGCCAGGCGGGGCTGTCCGGATTACGCTGATCGCGCACGGCCGACCAATATCTCGAAAAGAAGGGCGATCCGGTCCACATGGCGCCCTCAATGGGATCCCCGAGCATGTCCAGGAGCGGCAAGGTAGCCTGTGAATTGAAAGCGCCCTGGCTAAGACCGTGCACGTACAGGCGCGGACGCTGGTCCTTCGGCAATCCGGTCCAGTGGGCATAGACTTTCTTGAAGAGCGCACGGGCCTGATCGACGCCGTAATCAGGATGGGCGACCAGAGCCAGCATGCTGGTGAGATAGGAATATTGCACGGCGACCGTTGCGACATTGCCGCCCAGCATGAAATCGATCGTGTCATGCGCGCCGGGATCCATCCACCCCGTTCCCGGCGGCACCACGACGATTACGGCCGAGCGCTCGAAACCGCCGACACGGATCAGTTCTCGCAAGGCCAATTCAGCGCGCTCCTCCGCTGTTTTGGCCGATCGTCTGCCGACATAGACCCGGATCGGATCCTGGACCGGGCCTTTGAAAAACGCCGAGATTTCCGAACTTGTTGGCGCGTTTGCGACATATTCCCGGCCCCGCCGGCCCATCTCCTCCCAGCGGACCAGGGACGCGGCGCTGCCGGTTTTAAGCGGATCTTCCGGTTTGGCAACATCCGGTTCGATCAGCATATCGGCCGCCAGAAACGATGCGTCCGCGGCCCGGAACGCCGTGCGTACCAGCGCGCCGTCGACAAGCGCCCAGAACAGCCAGCCGACCAAGGCAATCGACATCACGATACCCACACGGCGCGGCAACAGCCGATCCAGGATATCGGCAATAACCCGCCGGATCATTCCTGCGAGGCGAAAGCACAGCCAAAGACCGAGGAAGAGCGCGCTGCCGACGGCGAAAATGAAGATTGGCGCGCCGGTTTCGAGCGGCGGCAGGCCAACGGCTTCCCGGGTGGCGTTCTGCCAGCTCGCGGCCTTTGAAAGCGAATAGACCAGGATTGCGGCACTTGCCGCGATGCCGGAGTTCGACCAAACGCGCCTGAACCGCGTGGCTTCGGGAAGCTCCAGATAACGCCAGAGCGCCCGCGTCAGCAGGGCAACCTCATAGCCAAGCGATGCGGCAACGGCGCCGAGTGCGGCCTGGATCATAGGATCCCGCGGCATCAGGGAGGGGGTCAAGGCTGCCCCGAAGCAGCTGACCGCGACAATCAATGCGAATGGTGACCAGGCGTTCCTGAGCCTATTCAAGAAAAGCATTGGCAGATGTTCCGATCTGAATCGCTGCGATACCGCAGGATTTCGCCCTTGAGCTGCGACGTCAAGAGACTGTGTCGCAGCACGGTCCAATGCGACCAGACCTATTTGCCAAAAGGTTTCCACATCCCGTATCCGTCAAAATGACGTTGCGTTTATTGTGATTTAGAGGGTTTTAACGGTTCTTGGTTCAAATGTCAGAGGGCGCGCAAATTAGGGGTATGCAAGCTCATGCGCGGTCAGGCCGTTGACCTGGACCATGGTAAGTTTCAAGTAAGTTTGCCGGACTAAGGTCGGTTGGCCAATCATGACGGGAAGACTGATCGCGGGGCACAGGCAATCAGTCTTATAAATTTAGACAAGCCGGGGGGCACCGGTTCGTCCAGGACAGAGACGCACGGCCGGAGAGGATAATCAGGAAGTCCCGTTGTGGGACGGTACCATTCTGTCATCAGGGCGGTTGATCCGATGCGATTTGATTTTGTCTTGCGTACAGGACTTCCGGCGTTGTGTGGCGGATTTGCGCTGCTGGTTGTTCTGAATTTTCTGCTTCTTTTCCAATCCGAGTCGGAGTTGCGCCGGAAGTCGGCTCTCAAGACGGCCGTGATGGCGGATACAATGCGTTTCAGCACGTCCGAACAGGAGAAGCTGATCGCCAGGTATGCTGCTTTGCAGATTCATGAAGATGCAAAAGCGGCCAGGCAATCCTACAGGGAGCTTTTGACGGCTCTTGCCAACTGGCCGAGTGACAACTACCGGCAGGTCGTCGGCCAATCCGACTATATTGAAGAGAAGCTCGGCAACATCTTGAAAAGCAGCCAGAGGGTTCTGCCTTATCTGGACAATCTGGACGACCACACGGCAACCAGCAATGCCCTGATCATTTTGCAGGGCATCGACAGTTCTCTTCAACAAATCAACCAGATGGTTACCCAGGAGGCCGTTCGTCAGGAAGATGGCGCCCAAGCCGTCTTTCAAATGTACCAGCGCGCGCAGACCGGTCTGTTTCTCGGTTTTCTGCTTTCGGGACTTGGGTGGATCTTTTTCGAAAACAAGCGCCGCAAGGAACAGAAGCTGGAGGCGGAAACCAGTCTGGACCGTGCAGAGCAGCTGGAACACCAGCTCAGGCACGACAGCGTCACCGGCCTGATCAATCATCGCGCCTTTGACGAAATGCTGACTTCGGCCTGGTCGGGCCTCCTGGAAGACCAGACCCTCAGCGTCTTGAGCATCGACCTGGAAACCAGACTGCCCGCGCGCAACAAGTTCAACCAGGCAACGGAAGACGCGCTGCTGGCCTCAACGGCCGACCTGCTGCGGCATGCTGTCGACCAGCTGGAAGGCGTGACGTGCGTTGCCCGTTCGGCAGGCAAGGGGTTCTTGTTGATGGCCGTTGCCGATGAGGAGTTCGGATTGACCTCTCCTGTCGTTGCCAACCGGATCCACGACATCTTTCTGCGGCCGGTGCCAACCGCTCTCGGGTCCTTCCTGATTTCCCCCGCCATCGGTTACGCGGACTCCAAGACGGTGGAACGCGATCCGTCGGACATTATCCGGAATGCCAATCTTGCTGTCGCAAACGCCGTCAATCACGGCCGGCGCCGCGTTGTGACCTATGAAGCGGCGATGCGCACGGAGATGGAACGCCAGACCATCGTTGAGAACGCCCTGGCGCGGGCTATTGAAGCCAATGAACTGCTGCCGCATTTCCAGCCCCAGTTCAATCTTAAGACCGGCCGGATCTTCGGGGTCGAGGCGCTGGCCCGCTGGTACCATTCGGAACTCGGCTGGATTTCCCCCTCCGAATTCATTCCGCTTGCCGAAAGGAACGGGGACATCGTTTCGCTCGGCTGGAAAATTCTGGAAACGGCCTGTTCGGAAGTCCAGTTGCTGCCGAACGAACTGACCGTCTCAGTCAACCTGTCTGTGGCCCAGATCCTGAGCGACGATGTTGTCGCCATGATGGACGAATGCCTTGGCCGGACGGGATTGCCGGCTTCCAGGCTCAAGCTGGAAGTCACTGAAACCACGATCATGAGCGACCTCAAGCGCATACAGACAACCTTGTCCGAGATGCGTGCCCTGGGTGTCGGCATATCTCTGGACGATTTCGGCGTCGGCTATTCGGCGCTGTCCTATCTGACCGATTTCCATTGGGACGAGATCAAGATCGACCGGTCCTTTGCCACCAAGGCGGTCAGGGACCGGAAGATCCGGGACATTTTGAAGTTGGTTCTCGGCATAGCCGAAACCATGGGATCCGATGTTCTGATCGAGGGCATCGAAACTGTGGAACAGCGCGATGTTCTGGTCGATCTCGGCTGCGCCAACGGGCAGGGCTACCTGTTCGGAGGCCCAATGGCTATCGACGACATCACCACGCTGTTTTTCTCCGAAAACGGTCAGCGCAGCTTTGCCGGTATCTGACAGACATCAGTTTTTGGTCTGTTTCGCCTTCGCCGCAAAGGACCGTCTCACTGCCAGCGCGGCAAAACCGGCCCCTAGCGCGGCGACGATCACAACGACATGGAAAGGCGATCCGAGAAAATGCTCGGATGCCGAAGTCCATCCCGTGATTTCATCATGAACCCCGGGATGGGCGAAAGCCTGCACGCTCATCAGGGCCAGACTGCAAATTGTCAGAAAGGGTTTCATGCGTCGATGTCTCCATGGCTTAGGCGGTGGGTGAGAAGCTCTATCAGGTCGATGTCCGCGCGCTCGGTCAGCGAGACATAGGTGAAGGTCATGGTTTCCCGTGCTTCGACCATCGATCCGGGGAAGGGCATGTAAGCCAGTTCCCTGGAGGCGAAGGCGGGGGAGGCAGTGCCGACCTGCCAGTTGCTGACGATCCTGGCATCGACCAGGTGCTGGACCAGACCGTCCGGCCCGGCCTGGTGAAACGGCACACCGGCGAGCCGAAGGTAACTGGTCTTGTCGTCAGCGCCGCGAAAACCGTCTATGAAGCTTGCCGACAGGGCCTGGAGTTCTTCCGCCCGGTCGGAGGCCGACACCCCGTGTACATGGGAGTGCAGGTGGTCCGGGCCGGCATGATTGTGGTCATGGGGATGATGATGATGGTGGTCGTGACCGCGATGATGCGAATGATCGTGGGACATGGTCACGCCACCTCCGGTCCGGCGGGAATGCTCACCGGCTTGTCGATGATCGCCTTGTGCGCGCCCATCTTGCCGTGAGAGACCAGTGTACCGAGCACATCGACGATGACGCGCGTTGCCAAGAGCGCGGTAATGTCGGAACAGTCATAGGGTGGCGAAACTTCCACCACCTCGAGACCGCAAATGCCTTCTCTTGCCACCAACGACACCAGCTCCAGCGCTTCGCGCGGCAGGAATCCTCCCGGTTCCGGCCAGCCGGTACCCGGCACGAAACCGCAATCGACGCTGTCGATGTCGAAGGAGATATAGACCGCGTCGGCGTCCTTCCAGGCAAGTTCCAGGGCCCGGGCCGCCGTTTCGGCAAGGCCCAGTTCTTCAACGTCGCGCATGGTGAAGATGTTGGTGTTGCGCTCTCGGGCCACTTCGACGCCCTCGCGCGGAACCTGCCAGCCGCCGATGCCGATCTGGACCAGGTTGACCGCCGGCACATTGACCAGGTCTGTGGCATGGAACCAGGGCGTCGTGTGCATGCGCTCGTCCAGATCCTTCTCCTGAATGTCGATATGCCGGTCGAAATGAACGATGCCGATGCGCTTGGAGGTGCATTGGGCAATGCCGCGCACGCAGGGAAAGCCGATCGAATGATCGCCGCCGATCATGATTGGCAAGGCACCGGACGAGGCCACATGGGATACGGCCCGCGTGATCTGGTCGAAGGTCTTTTCGATATTGGCCGGAATGGTGAAGATGTCGCCGACATCGCAAAGGGTCATCTGCTCGCGCAGGTCGACGCCCATCTCATAGTTATAAGGTGTATAGAGCGCGGATATTTTCCGGACGCCTTGCGGTCCAAAACGGGTGCCGGGGCGATAGGTGGTGCCGCCGTCAAACGGAATTCCGATCACCGCGGCGTCATAGGCACCGACCTTGGTAACGTCCTCGATGTATGGCGCCTTCAGGAATGTGTTGATGCCGGCGTAGTGCGGCAGCTCGCCGCGCGCAAAGGTCGGAATGGACTTGTCGGTCAGACTGTCCGAGCCGGTCAGTCCCATCCGCAGTGCCCAGGCCTTTTCCTTTTCCCAGGCGGCTGAAGGCAGGGCGCCTTCCTTCTCGGCGGCTTTCCAGCCACGCAACTGCAGTTTGTCGAAATCCGGATGGTGTTGCCGTCGCGGCTGCATCCGCAGCACCGGGCCGGCTGCTCTGTGCCGGGTTGCGGGACCTGAGGAAAAAATCTTTGTCATGGGGGACCTCATGAGGCGTTGCTGTTTGAAAACTGATTTTGCGGATCGATGGCAGGAGCGCCGATCACACCGGCGATGTCTTCGGGACTGCGCGCCGCGCCCGGAGAATCCAGCGGCAGGTCGTAGGTGATCGTGGCACCATAGGCCTGCGGGGCCTGCGGATCGTGCCGGACCTTGTCAAACACCAGGAGACGCGTGCCGAGCTTGAAAGCTTCGTGAATGTCATGTGTGACCATGAAAATGGTCATGCCGAGATCCTGCCAGAGCCCGAGCAACAGGTCGTGCATGTCGACCCGGATGCCCGGATCCAGCGCACCGAACGGTTCGTCGAGCAGCAGAATGCCGGGTTTTTTGATCAATGCCTGGGCTATGGCAAGACGCTGCTGCATGCCGCCGGAAAGCTGCACCGGATATTTGTTCGCAGCCGCCTTCAGACCGATGCGTTCGAGCAGGCCGTCAATGTCGGCAAAGGCGGATTTGCGGGCGCTTGCGAACAAGCGGCCGGTCCAGGGGGCGGCCTCAAACTCGCTGGCCAGGATCAGATTTTCAGCGACAGTCAGGTGCGAAAACACCGAATATTTCTGAAAGACGATGCCGCGATCCGGCGTCGGCTCGTCGGGCAGGGGGCGTCCGTCCAGCAGGATGCGGCCCCGGCTGGGCAGTTCCTGCGAGAGCAGCATGCGCAAAAAAGTGGACTTGCCACAGCCGGACGCGCCGACAATGGTGCAGAACGAACCGGCGGCAACATCGAGATCGACCCGCTCCAGCACCGGCAGCCCGTCATAGGATTTGGTCAGGCCCTGTACGGAGAGTTTCGGCGTGTCACTCATAGCGCGTCCACTCCCTGATGCGCCCACCGGAACAGCCGGCGAGAGGCTTGCAAAAGCAGAAGGTCAAGCAGGAACCCGAGCAGTGTGATCCAGACAACGTAGGGCAGGATCACGTCCATCGCGAGATAGCGCCGCACAAGGAAGATCCGATAGCCGAGACCGGAAGTGGACGCGATTGCCTCAGCGGATATCAGGAAGATCCAGGCCGGCACGAGCCCGAGACGGAGCGCGGTGATCAGTCTGGGGAGGAGCTGCGGCAAAACAAGTCGCGTCACCATCTGCCAGACCGAAGCGCCGAGCGTTTCCGCCTTGATGATCATTTCCCGGGGAATGTCGAGCACGGCCTGGGCCATGGACCGGATCATCACCGGAGCGGTGCCGATAACGATCAGCGCGATCTTGGCGAGTTCACCGAGCCCGAAGGTGATGAACAGGATCGGCAGGATGGTGATCGGCGGGATCAGCGAAAACGTGGCGAGATAGGGTGCGAGCGCACTTCGCACATGGGGAATAAAGCCGATGGCGATGCCAAGAGACAGCGCCAGCACCGTCGAGACGGCCATGCCGGTGCCGAGGCGCCAGAGACTGTCAAACGTGTCGAGCCAGAGCAGCAGATCGCCGGAGCGCCGGTCAGGCACGGTTGCCATGCGCCAGAACGCGGCCGCCATGCTGTCCAGCGAGGGCAGCAGCTTGTCCGCAGGGTTGTCGAGCCGCCGGTAATGGCTGGCAACCGAGTAGGCGATCACGGTGGCCGCGAAGGGCAGCAGCCCCAGTGCCAAGGCCGTGAGCCTGGACGGTTTCCGGTTGATGATGCGCATGAAGGTGGTCCGCCTCTGGAAAGTGGCCCGGCACTCCAGGCGCCGGGCCAGGGAAATCAAGGTCGGAAATCAGAGCGTGCCGTCTGCCGCCATGGTCATGAAACTGGGGTCGAATTTAAGCTTCACATTGGCCGCGTCGCCGTAAACAGAGCCGTCCGGGAAGGAAACGCCAACAAATTCCGGGCTTGGAGCGCCTTCGCCGAGAATGCCTTTTTCAAACAGGAATTCGGCAACGAACTTCATGGTCTTCGGCATCTCCGCGGATTTGGTGAAGGCTACCGCGTCTTCGGGCGTGAAGAACATCTTGGTGGTGGCGAGCTGGGCGTCGTAACCGGCCAGGTCCGTTCCCGACGCTTCCGCCATGGCAGTGCGCGCGGCGACACCTTCATCGCTGTCGGAGGACATGATCGCCATCAACTCGTACCAGGCGCCGGTCAAAGCCTTGCCGAAATCCGGGTTGTCGGCGAGTGTCTCGGTATTGACCATCATGATATCGATGATCTCACCCGGAATGCCGGCGCTGTCGAACACCTTGGTAGCATTCGGCTGGGCCTCGATCTCCGACAGAAGCGGGTTCCAGGTGACAACGGCCGTCACGTCATCTGTCTGGTAAGCCGCGATCATGTCGGCGTCGGACGTGTTGACGACGGTCAGGTCCTGTTCGCTAAGGCCAACCGTATCAAGGGCGCGGGCCAGCAGGTAATGGGAGACGGACAATTCCACCAGATTGACGGTCTGTCCCTTGATGTCGGCAAGCTCGGTCTTGTCCTTCAGGATGATGCCGTCATTGCCGTTGGAATAGTCCCCGACGATCAGAGCGGTGGTGTCGACACCGCCGCCGGCAGGGATCGAGAGGGCGTCCATATTGGTCATGGAACAGCCGTCATATTCGCCGGCCGTGTACTGGTTGATGGATTCGACATAGTCGTTGATCTGCACGATCTCGACGCTGATGCCGTATTTGTCTGCCCATTTTTTCATGAGCCCGCTGTCCTGCAGATAGCCCCAGGGCATCCAGCCGACATAGATCGACCAGCAGACCTTGAAGTCCGTTTTGACTTCGGCTTTGGCGGGGGTAAGGGACAGCGGCAAGCTTAGCGCTGCGGCGAGGAGGGTGGCTTTGGCAATCGATTTCAGCATCTGTGCGCGTCTCCTGTCTTGGGCCGAACCCTTATCGGTCCGACGTCCGTCATGAGATTTCTGCGCACGTCCGGGAGCCAGGTTCGCGCGCGCGAAACCTCGTGCAGTTGTCTCCCGGGTTTTTGTCCCGCCGTGTCACCGGCCTATCTGGGCATGGCGCCCTTGTGACCGGCTTGCACCTCTCGGTCCTGTGTCGTTGCCGACCGGATCCCTAGGCGCGCTGCACTCCATCAAACAAAGCAAGGGAGGTGCCAAAATGCCTCATGGAGAATTAGACGCATTAAAAACAGCGATTTGATGGGGTTGGTTTAAGTATAGAATTAGCAGCAAGCAGCCTTTTGACTGGGAATTGATCAAAAACCGGGCATGAGTGAACAATAGACAGTCATGCCTGCCGATCCTGTGTAGCGATGAGGAGAATGTTGCCGCATCAATCGCATGGCGCTGACTGCAGAATTCGCCTTTGGACTTGGTCAACTCAAGGTATATTATGCAAAATTATTGAACCGTGAGGTTAGCGCCATGCCCTTTTATCACGGACTGAAATACTATGAGCACGACCCGGCCAAGGGCGATTTTCCGAATTATCCGGACAAGCAAAACTGGATTGCCAGCCGTCTGCTAACGCTGCGCAAGGATCTGAACGAGTCCATCACCAGCTTGCGCCAGGCGCGCTCGCTGATCATCGGCAGCTGGAATATCCGTGCCTTCGACGACGGCGCGCCTCGGCTGGATGAAAGCTATCACTATATCGCGGAGATCATCAGCACCTTCGACATCTGCGCTATCCAGGAGGTAAAGGGCGACCTGGCACCGCTGGACCGGTTGCGCAAACTGCTCGGGCCCAGCTGGGACTATTTCGTCTCCGATGTCTCTACCCACAAGGGCGGCAACAATGAGCGCATGGCGTTCATGTACAACACGAGCCGTGTGAATTTCCGGCGGCTCATCGGGGAGCTGGTGATTGATCCGGACGATCTGGCAGGTGCCGACCAGTTCGCGCGCTCGCCCATGTTCGCGGCGTTCCAGGCCGGCTGGTTCCGTTTCTGCCTGTGTTCCACGCACGTGATTTTCGGCGGCGACACGGAAGAAAAAAAGGCCATGCGCGCCGACGAGATCCGCGCCATCACCAAAATGCTGGTCAGCCGTGCCAAGAAGGAGGATCAGGTCTATATCTTCCTCGGCGACATGAATATTGAAAGCCTGAACGGGCCGATCATGCAGGCGCTGCGCGACAGCCGCATGGTGGTGCCGGAATTTCCGTCGACCAACATGACCGGTGACCGGTTTTACGACCAGATGGCTTTTACCGACAAGGGCGCCGCCACACGCAAGACACGTCTGTTGCGGCATGGTGTTTTCGACTGGCGCCGAGCCGTCTTCGGGCCCTATCCCCAGGACGAATTCGATATGTTGCCGGATGGCGAGAAACAGGGGGCCCGCCGCCGGATTTCACATACCGATATGCTTGCCCATTACGAACCGATCTGCGTGGCGCAGCGCGCCGCCGTCGGCAAGGAGCCCTATGCCGATTTTTCCCGAAGCTACGGTCTCTGGACAACCTTCGAGATGTCGGACCATCTGCCGATCTGGATTGAACTCGAGATCGATTATTCGGACGACTATCTCGCAAGGTATCTTTGAAAGGTGGCAACCGGCAGCAGTTGATCAGGCGCCTTCAGGAACCGAGGGCCTAACCGCCGAAAGTGCAGATCTGCAGAAGCGGCGCCAGGTGTCTGTCCGTGAGGCCGAAGCAGCAGGAATGCGCCACCAGCAGGAAGGCGGTCAGCGCGGAGCCAGTGCCGAGCGCCAGCAGCAGTGACGGATCCCGCGTAAAATCCTCAAAGCCGGTCTTCCGGCGGATGTCTGCCTGTGTCATCTCTTCATCCTATTGCGTATCCCGGATCTACGCCAGGCAAAGGAGCCTGGCGCACTCAAGTCACTGCGCGGGTTCGGAAGTTTTGTCAGCGTCTGCTTCCTGTTTCTTGCCACCGAACAATCCGCCGAGCCAACCCTTCTTTTCGGCCGCCGCAGAAGCGTCGGGTAGGGCGTCACCGGCCTCCTCTTTAGCGGCCGCTGGGGCAACCTGTTCCCCAAAGGCGGTAAAGAATTCACCAGCGAGGCGTTTTGCAGTGGAGTCGATCAGGCGCGCACCGAGTTGAGCGAGCTTGCCGCCGACCTTTGCGTCGACGTCGTAATGCAGGATGGTCGCCTCGAGGCCGTCTTCCTCAAGACGGACCTTGGCGCCGCCGCGCGCAAATCCGGCAACACCGCCCGAACCTTCGCCTTCGATGGTGTAGCCATTGGGCGGGTCCAGATCCTTAAGCGTGACCTTGCCGCCGAAAGTCGCCTTGACCGGCCCGACCTTCAGCTTGACCTTGGCCTCCAGCTCCGTCGCCGAATGCTTGATCAGCTCCTCGCAGCCGGGGATGGCAGCTTTCAGTACTTCCGGATCATTGAGAGCTTCCCAAACCTTGTCCCTGGGCGCCGCGATGCGCTGGCTGTCGTTCATCTGCATGGACGTTGCTCCAATCCGTGTTCATAAGTGGTGAATGGTGGTCTGGCGCTGGTTGCTGCGCCGGATCATCAGGAGCTCGGCCAGAATGGAAAGCGCGATTTCCTCCGGAGTGATTGCTCCAAGATCGAGACCCGCTGGTCCCTTGATCCGCCCGATGTCCTTTTCCGAAAGGCCTTTTTCCAGAAGCTTGACCATGAGCGCGGCCAGCTTGCGCCGGCTGCCGACAAAACCGACATGCCTGACGGGTGTCGCAAGAGCCGCTGCAAGGGCCGCCAGATCGCCGCGCCCTTGGGTGGAAACGATCACGTAGGTTTCGCCATTGCCGGCAGGGGCATCGACAAAGCCATCTATCAGGCGGGCGGATGTTTCGAACGGCGCAAGGTCTTCGCCTTGGGCGCAAACGGTTATGTCGAACCCGATGGTCGGGGCCTGGGCGGCCAGCGCCTGCGCCACCGGACTGGCGCCGTAGATGACCAGGGAAGGGCGGGGCAGGACCGGCTCGATGAAAATATCCATCGTGCCCTGGCTCGGACACATGTTTTTCGCGAAATGCACGCCTTCCCGTTCCTCGCCGGGTGAGACGCCGAGTTCGTCCAGCAGTTCTTCCGGGCGAATGGAAATCAGCCTGGTTTCACCGTCCTCGAAGGATGCCCTTGCCGCCTTGAGGACAGCTGCCCGGGCGCAGCCACCACCGATCCAGCCGGCAGCGATCGATCCATCCGCGGCGATGACAGCCTTTGCCCCCGCTTTTGCCGCGGTGACGGAAATTGTGCGGACTACCGTCGCAAGAACAAAAGGTTGGCTGTCTTCCTTCAACCGGCTCATCAAGGATGACAGATCGCTGGTGAGCTCGGGCGCAGCATTCGAGTGAGACCCTGGAATGGAATGTTTCATCGGTATGTCTCCCATGGATCAGAGCCTAGCCAGATAGGGTTCAAGAGCGGCGAGGCTGTCCAGATTGTGGGCTGGCGCGAACAGGTCGACATGGGGCAGGGCTGCTTGCATGCCGCTGGTAACAGGCTCGTAGCCGTCCCAACCCAGCATTGGATTCAGCCAGACGATGCGGCGGCAGCGGCGTCGCAGCCGGGCCATCTCGGCCCCCAATATTTCCGGCGCGCATGTGTCGTAACCGTCCGAGAGGATCATGACGCAGGTGCGCGAATGGATCACGCGCGCGGCGTGCCAGCGGTTGAAGTCGGAGAGCGCTTCACCGATTTTCGTGCCGCCGCCGACGCCCTGGGCCATCAGGCCCATCCGGTCGAGGGCACGGCCGGCGTCGCGTTCGGACAGAGCGGAGGACACATGCACCAGACGGGTGTGGAACAGGAAGGCTTCGGCCTCGCGGAAGTTGTCCAGAATGCCATGCACGAAGCGGGTGAAAACGCCGGTGTAATTGTTCATGGAGCCGGACGCATCGAGCAGGATCACAAGACGGAGCTGCCGTTCGCGCGGTCCCTTGTGCACAAGGTCGATCGGCGTGCCGCCATGGGCGATCGAATGACGGATCGTTCGCCTGAGGTCCAGCCTGGGGCCCTTGCGCTTTTGCCGGTCCCGTCGTGTCAAACGCACACGCATGGAACGCGCGAGCCGCTCCGCCAGATCGTGAGCCTTTTTCAGAGCGTCCGGGTCCTGAATGTCGCGGAAGTCCACTTGGCCCAGGTTATCGGCGATGCTTGCGCCTTCCCGACGTCTGGACGGCGTGTCATCGCTCGCCTCGTCCTCTTCGCCGGGGCGACGATCCACGTCGCCTGCGATCGTGTCCTGCCGCGCGCCCTGGGCGTCGACGAGTTCCCGAATGGTCTTCATGCCCTTCTTGGGGCTGGTTCCGGTCACCTTCACACCGGACTTGACACCCCGTCCGAGCCAATAGGCGTCGAAGAGGTCATCGAAACGTTGCCAGTCCGACAGGCGCCCGCAGAAGAGCGAGCGAAAGGCCGCCCTCAGAGCTGCAGGCCTTTGTACCAGTGGCGACATCAGCAGGGTTGCCGCATCTCCAGTCTCCGCCAGTCCCACCTTGAAGCCGCTGTCGCGCAGCGAGCGGACAAACCCGGCCAGCCGCAGTCTGAGCACGGCACCGATATCCTCATGGGTTTCAAGGGGGAGGGCGGTCATGGTCAGGCCACCTTGCCCAGCAGGCGGTCGGTCACATCCTTTGTGACCCTGGCCCGGTCTTCCCGAGTTTTCAGGACGCAGGCCAGCGTTTCGAACACCAGTTCGCGGTTTGCGCCGAGATCCTTTGCGCCAAGCCCCAGAAGCGCGGCCGCCCAGTCGATGGTTTCGGCAACGCCAGGAACCTTGACCAGGTCCTCCTTGCGCAACTTGCCCATCAATTCTGCGATCTGCAGCGCCAGTGCCGCATCGAGCCCGTCGACCCGGCTCAAGAGGATGCGCGCCTCCCGGTCAGGCGTCGGGTAGTCGACATAGTGATAAAGGCAACGGCGGCGCAACGCGTCGGAGAGTTCGCGGGTGCCGTTGGAAGTCAGGACAACACGCGGAATGGAGGTCGCCGTGACTGTTCCGAGTTCGGGAATAGACACCTGGTAATCGGACAGGATTTCAAGGAGAAAGGCCTCGAATTCCTCGTCGGCGCGGTCGATCTCGTCGATCAGCAGCACCGGTGGCTTTACCTGCCGAATAGAGGCCAGTAGCGGGCGCTCGAGCAGATATTTTTCGGAAAACACAGCCTCTTCAACGCTGTTCGCGTCCGCCCCCGTGCCTTCGCGCGCCTTGATCGCGAGCAGCTGGCGTTGATAGTTCCACTCGTAAATGGCGTCGGAACGGTCGAGCCCCTCGTAACATTGCAGGCGGATCAGATCGGTTTTCTCCAGACGCGCCAGCGCCTTGGCGACCTCGGTCTTGCCGACCCCGGCTTCTCCTTCCAGAAGCAGCGGCCGGCCGAGCATGCCGGTCAGAAGCAGCGCGGTCGCCAGGCCTTCGTCGGCGATGTAGCCGGCCTCAGCGAGTTCCAAAGCGATCTGGTCCTTGGTCTGGGTCATGGGGGTCCGTTGTTTCAACCAGTCATTTCCCTCGTCATTGCCGGGCTTGACCCGGCAATCCTGCCGTTTCCTCACGCTCCGATCAGCCTCTTTCAAGGAACCGAAGTAACGGCATGGATCCCCCGATCCTGTCGAGGGCAGGCCCATGGTGGAGCCATGGGACGACATACGGAGAAAAACCGCGGACCAGTTTCTGAGGATTTGGTCCGCGGTGTCTTATGTCTTACCCGTGCGCCCCGAGATCCCGGGCTGCCTGCCAGATCCGCCAAGCATCGTGCGGCATCTGGATGTGGGTGCTGCCGAGGAACTGGAACGCATCGTTGACGGCGTTGGAGAAGGCCGGCACGCCTCCGACATTCGGGCTTTCGCCGACCCCCTTGGCGCCGATCGGATGATGCGGGCTGGGCGTCACCGTATAGTCGGTCTCCCAATGGGGCGTCTCGACCGCTGTCGGAATGAAGAAGTCCATGAAGGACGCCCCCATGACGTTGCCGGTCTCGTCGTAGCGGATCTCCTGGCCCATCGCGATGGCGAAGGCTTCCGTCAGCCCGCCATGGACCTGTCCCTCGATGATCATTGGATTGATGCGCGTGCCGCAATCGTCGAGCGCATAGAAGCGCCTCGTCTTGGCGACACCTGTGTCGACATCGATGTCCATGACGCAGAAATATGCGCCGAACGGATAGGTCATGTTGGGCGGATCATAATAGCTGACCGCTTCGAGACCCGGCTCCATGCCGGGAGGCGGAGCGTGATAGGCCGCCCAGGCGATCTCCTTCATGGCTTTTCGGGCCTGCGGATTGCCCTTTACCTGGAAGCCGTCCACGTCCCACTCAAGATCGTATTCGGAAACCTCCAGCATGTGGGCGGCGATCATCTGCGCCTTGTTGCGGATCTTGCGCGCCGCCAGCGCAATGGCGGCACCGGCGACCGGTGTCGAGCGGGAGCCGTAGGTTCCAAGTCCGTAGGGCGCCGTATCGGTGTTGCCTTCCTCGACCATGATGTCGGCGGCCGGAATGCCGATTTCGGTGGCGATGATCTGTGCCCAGGTGGTCTCGTGGCCCTGGCCCTGCGACTTGGTGCCCATGCGCGAGATCACCGAACCGGTCGGGTGCACGCGGATTTCCGCGCTGTCGAACATGGCAACGCCCAGGATATCGCAGTTCTTGGACGGGCCGGCGCCGACGATCTCGGTGAAGAAAGAGACGCCTATGCCCATGATCTCGCGGGTCTCGCCGCGCTTGAACGCCTCCTGTTTGGCCTTCTGTTCTGCGCGCAGCTCGCGATAACCGATCGTGTCCATCGCCTTTTGCATGGCGGTGTGGTAATCGCCGCTGTCATATTCCCAGCCGAGCGCCGACTGATAGGGAAACTGCTCCGGCTTGATGAAGTTCTTCATGCGAAGATCCGCCGGGTCCATGCCGAGCTTCTGGGCCAGGATGTCCATGCCGCGCTCGATGCAATAGGCAGCCTCCGTCACCCGGAAGGAGCAGCGATAGGCAACCCCGCCGGGGGCCTTGTTGGTGTAGACACCGTCGACCTCCAGATGCGCTGCCGGGAAATCGTAGGACCCGGTGACGATGTTGAAGAAACCGGCCGGCCATTTCGACGGATCGGCGCAGGCGTCGAAACCGCCATGATCGGCCAGCACATGCACTTTCAGCCCTGTGACCGTGCCGTCGCTTTTCGCGGCGATTTCCGTGGTCATGTGATAGTCGCGGGCAAAGGACGTGGTGGAAAGGTTCTCCATCCGGTCCTCGACCCATTTGACCGGCACGCCGGTGACGATTGAGGCGACGATCGAGCAGATGTAGCCCGGATAGGCACCGACCTTGTTGCCGAAGCCGCCGCCGATATCCGGCGCGATCACGTGGATCTTGTGTTCCGGGATCGTCGACAGCAGCGAGGCCACCGTGCGGATGACATGCGGCGCCTGGAACGTGCCCCAGACGGTGAGCTCGCCCTTGACCTTGTCCATCGAGGCCACGCACTGGCAGGTTTCCAGCGGCGAGGGATGGGTGCGGTGATAGGAGATCAGCTCCTTGACCGTGACATCTGCTTCCGCGAAGGCCTTCGAGGTCTCGTCCTTGTCGCCGACTTCCCAGGTGAAGATGTGGTTGTGGTGTTTGCGCGGCCCATGCGCGCCTTCCATCTTGCCCTCAAGATCCGGCCGCAGCACCGGCGCGTCCGGCGCCATCGACTGGAACGGGTCGACCAGAACAGGCAGTTCCTCATACTCGACCTCGACCAGCTGGATGGCGTCATCGGCGATGTAGCGGTTCTCCGCGACCACGAAGGCCACTTCCTGGTTCTGGTAAAGCACCTTGCCATCGGCCAGCACCATCTGGACATCGCCGGCCAGCGTCGGCATCCAGGCGAGATTGACGCCTTTCAGGTCCTCCGCGGTCAGGACGGCAATCACGCCGGGCAGCTTGAGGGCTTCCGTGGCGTCGATCTTGGTGACCTTGGCGTGTGCATAGGGCGAGCGCACGAAATCACCGAACACCATGCCCGGCAGTTTCAGGTCATCGACATACTGGCCCTTGCCCTGCGTGAAGCGGATGTCTTCCACGCGCTTGCGCTTGCAGCCCATGCCTTCAAGGGCGGCCTCGCGCTGTTCCCGTGTCGGGGTCATGTCGTTCATTCCGCAGCCTCCTGGATGTCAGTGCCGTTCAGCTTGGCTGCGGCATACTGGATGGCCTTGACGATGTTCTGGTAGCCGGTGCAGCGGCAGAGATTGCCCGAAATGCCCATGCGGATTTCGTCTTCCGTCGGGTTCGGGTTTTCCTTGAGGAGCGTATGGGCCCGGGTAATCATGCCCGGCGTGCAGAAGCCGCACTGAAGCCCGTGCATCTGGCGAAAACCTTCCTGCAGCGCCGAGAGGGTGCCGTCCGGATTGGCCATGCCCTCGATGGTGGTCAGCTCCGCGCCGTTGGCCTGAACCGCGAATACCGTGCAGGACTTCACCGACATGCCGTTCATGTCGACCGTGCAGGCCCCGCAATGGGAGGTCTCGCAGCCGATATGGGGACCGGTGAGATCCAGTTCCTCGCGCAGAAAATGGATGAGAAGCGTGCGCGGCTCGACAAAGCGCTGCACCTTCTTGCCGTTGACGGTCAGGCTGACCGGGATCTGTTCGATATCGCTCATGTGTCTCTCCCTCAGCCCCTGGCCCGGTCAGCCGCCCGCGCAAGCGCGCGCTCCAGCATGATGCCGGCCATTTTAATGCGGTATTCTGCCGGTCCCCGCCCATCGGAGGCGGGGTCGGTGATCGCTTCAGCGGCCGCAACGGCGCGTTTCACGGTGTCCGCGTCGAGCGTCGACCCGGTGAGAATGCTGCCGGCTTCTTCGGCGTAAAGCGGCGTGTCGGCGACGTTGGTCAGTGCAACGGAGCAAGTGGACACGCTGCCGCCGGACAGCGTCAGCACGACGGCCGCTGCTGCTGTGGCGTAATCGCCCACCTTGCGCTTCAGCTTCTCATAGGCATAGCCGTGGCCGGTCGGCGGCACCGGGATCTTTACGGCCGTCAGGATTTCGTCCGGGGCGAGGGCGGTGAAATAGGCGGCCTCATAGAACTCCCGGGCTGCAACTTCGCGCGCGCCGTCCGGTCCGGTCAGTACATAGGCCGCGTTCAGGCACTGCATCAGCGCCGGCATGTCGTTGCCAGGATCGCCATTGGCAACATTGCCGCCGAGCGTGCCGAGGTAGCGGATCTGCGGGTCGGCAATCAGAAGCGACGTCTCACGGATGATCGGCAGCCTGGCGCCGAGCAGGTCCGAACCGATCAGCTCATGCTGCGTGGTCATGGCACCGACAGTGATCGTATCGCCATCTTCCGCAATGCCCTTCAGGTCGGCGATGCCGCCGAGATCGACAAGATGCTCGGGCGCTGCCATACGCAGCTTCATCATCGGGATCAGGCTGTGTCCGCCGGACAACGGACGGGCTTCGTCGCCATGACTGGCCAGGATGGCGACGGCTTCGGCCACGGATGATGGCCGGTGATAGGTGAACTCACCAGGGATCACGTTTTTCTCCTCCCTCTCACGGCGGGTCAAACAGACCGGCCGGACATGCGCTGCCCGAAAGGACAGACTGTCGCATGCCTCAAGGCTGCGGAGATGTGCGCCGCACACTCAAGACGGCATGCACAAAGGGTGGCGGCAATACACGGATGACGGGTTGATTTGCACGAATTGCGGCAAGTCTGTTGACGTATTTCGCATCTTTTCCGTGGTGGCAATTTGCCAAAGGCGTTTATTGCCAGCGAGTTGCAGGCGTTCTCGCAGATCATCGTGAAACAACCTGAGGAAGAACGTATTTCGTGCAGGACCGCACGAATGACGACCTCGCCGGCCCGACATTGCACTGCAAACCAGCGATGTGAGGAGATGAACTATTCGGCGGGGATCGGCTGTTCGCCGGAAAGCGGAGCGTCTTCGATGGCGCTGAGCCGCTTCTTGACCCGACCCCAGCGAGACCGGCTTACCGGCACGATCTGGCCTTCGGATCCGGCCAGGACAAGCACCCCGCCGTCGCCGGAGCGCTTGAAACTCGCCACCCGGTTCAGGTTGACGATGTGGCTGCGGTGGACGCGGTTGAAGATCTTGGGATCAAGCTGCTGTTCGGCCTCGCTGATGGAGAGCGGACAGAAACAGTCCCGCGCGCCGTCATGAATGCGCGTGTAATGGGCATCTGCGTGAATGGCGACGATGTCCTGGACGCCGATCTGGCATTTCTGGCCGTCCCGTTCAATCGGCAGGCTCCGCCTGGAGGTCCCCGATGCGTTCCGGCCAGGATTGGCGGCGGCCTGAAGTCCGCTGGCCGGCTTACGGGCAGGGGCCGCCTCGGTGTCTACGGCTGAAGTGTCTTCCTGCGCCGGCACCAGCGCCAGCAGGAAAAGGCCCGAGACCAGAAACGCGACGCAGGAGACGACAATGGCGAGCACACCCGGGCTCAGCATCGGGGCTCTGATGGCGGCGTCCGGCTGGATCAACCCGAAGGTCATGCCCGTCATGGCTGTGTAATGCATCGCCGAGATCGCGAGTGCGAGTACGGCCGCAGAGACAACGATATGCGGCCGGCGGCCAAGGCCGAAGAGCAGCCAGATGGCAAGCCCCGCCGCGTTGAAGGCGATCAGGAAACTGCCGAAGACATAGGCCGGCTCGTGCTGCATGGCGAGAGAGTCGTGCAGCGCATACATGCCGAGATAATGCATGGTGCAGATGCCGCTGCCCATGACGAAGGCCGCAAGTCCAAGGCGCACGGGCGTCAGCCGGCCGTTGCTGGCCGCAAAGACGGCGAGACCGACCACGAGCACGCAGACGAGGAAGGAAAGCAGCGTCGGCAGCACCAGGAAATTGGCGGCCACCGGCAGGCGCGCGGCCAGCATGCCGACAAAATGCATCGACCAGATCGCCAGCGCCAGCGTCAGAGCGGCCCCGGCAAGTAGCAGCCGCCGGCGCGCGGCATCGGCCCGGCCCACCTGAACGGCCAGGTTCAACCCGACAAAACTGCCCTGAAAGGCCATCACGAGGGACAGCGCCACGAGCCACGGCTCGTGCGTCACCGGCATGCCTCACCTCCCAAATTACGCCGCCGCGATGAGCAGCGGATTCCTCCGGGAAGAATGATAAGCGAAAGGAGGAGGGGCGGCAAATGCCATTGGCATGCACGAAGCATTGCACCGGCCGCAGAAAACATCCGCTTCGTGAAAATGGCGGTGAGGGTGGGATTCGAACCCACGGTACGCTCTCACGCACGGCGGTTTTCAAGACCGCTGCCTTAAACCACTCGGCCACCTCACCTGAGCAACCGTAATGCGCCAGGACGGCGCGGCTGCACAACCCGTTTCGTCTGTCGGACGGTGAAAGTCAAGCAGTTGTTCAAGCCAGGCGCGAGCAGGGGACAAAATGGTGTGGACGTTGAGGAGCGGCACACCCCGACCCCACTTCCTGCTGCTGCACCAGAAACCTACACAGGTGTCCCCCCAGGCGAGCAACACGAGACCCGGGGCCTACTCATTTCCAGAGCGCCCGCGTGGATGGCGGGTGACCACGCCGATCTCGGAGCCTTGGCAAGCGGACAAGCGAGTGGGACCCGGATCTGCGCTTTGCTTGTCCGGGGTGACACAAAGTACGTGGCGTAGGACTTGTGACCTGGGACTTGTGACCTGGGATTTGGGATTTGGGATTTGGAAATCGCATGACGTGACGACTTCGGTAACGGAAATTTGACCGAAAGCAAAGGCGCACGGGACCGGGCAACAGGCTGCCATCGTTTGTCAGAAAGTCGTCAGCGACGTCGGCACGATAAATCGGGAACGTTTCTTTGGGATGTTCCGGCGCCGTCAGCTTCAGGGGTGGGGCAGGACGTGCACGACGGGCACCGGAACATCGCCAAAGGGTCGGGGCCGCCGGTCCGGTGTCGTGGGCAGGGTTTTGAACCGGCGGCCGAAGCTGGAGGTGGGGTCCAGCATTGCCGTGACAGGGCGGTCACGAGCAATGACCTCACCCTAAGCGGAACTGACAGGGGTGGATGTGATGTGCGTCACAACTCCTCCGAATGACGATTTTTGAGCGGCCGTGTTCTTCATGCAACAGTCGGAAACTTGCTGCCTGCGTCAGTTTTTAGACATATATTTCAGAGTGTTACAGATCGCTCTCGAGAGCTATTTTGCGCCATCGCCGCCGAAACCGGTGGAGAGTTGATTTTCGTCCGCTTTGCGGTCTCGACGCCCGGTTTACTTTGGAGTAACAAAGTTGCGCTTTAACAAGGGCATAGGCAAGACGAACAGCGGGGGCAGTGCGTCTTGCGGGGACTGATCAGATAGATCGGAACAATGCCTTTAGAAACCGGCGCGGATCTTAATCACGCCCGGGGACAATCGCGTGAGCTGCGGGGCCGCCAGCGCGTAAGTGAGTAGGACGGCAGTATGCAAGGGACAGGCGGTCAATCTAGCCATATGGCGGATACGTCTCACGGGGAACCGGCCAAGAAGGAGCTGAGACCCACGCGCTCCGTCTGGGCGCAGGTGCGCACCGGACTGATCACGATCGCGGCCTTGTCCGCAGTCGCCGCCTGCAGCACCGCTCCTCAGGAAAAAGCCAAGTTCAGCCCGAAGAAATACGGCGTCAAGGGCAGCCCTCGCGTGGTTGCCGATGGCAAGCCGGTGCCCAAGGGCGGCGGCCGCTATGTTGTCGGCAAGAAATACAAGATTGCAGGCAAGTGGTATTACCCGAAGGACGACCCGAATTACAAAAAGACCGGTCTCGCCTCCTGGTACGGCCCGACTTTCCACGGCCGCAAGACCGCCAATGGCGAGATCTTCGACCGGAACGCCCTGACCGCGGCGCACACGACCATGCCGCTGCCGTCTTATGCCAAAGTGACCAATCTCGCCAATGGCCGCTCGATGATCGTGCGCGTCAATGACCGTGGTCCTTTCCATGGCAACCGTGTCATTGACCTCTCGGAACGTGTCGCCACCATGCTCGACACCAAATCGGCAGGCGTCGGCAAGGTGAAAGTCGAATATGTCGGCCGTGCACCGCTGCATGGCCAGGACGAAGCCTTCCTGATGGCTTCCTATGACGGACCGGGTGCTGTTCAGCCGGGCGCAAGCCGTCCGGGAACGCTGCTGGCACAGGCTGAGCCTCAGGCACCGCTGGCCACACCGCAGGTCACTTTTGGCCGCGTGCCGGCTCCGGCAACCCGTCCGTATCTGACGGTTGCCGCCGCCGCTCCAGTCCGGCCGCAACCGGTCACCGTTGCCTTTGACCCGGCCATCGCTTTCGAATCCGGAAACCCGACCATCAAGGTGGCATCCAACAACGGCTTCGAGCCGGTCGAATCCGCCTATACGGCTGAACCGGCCCCGGCCGAGCAGACACTTGGTGTGCTGCGTGTTCCGGCTCCCGGCACGATGAGCGCGGGCAGTGCGATCTCCTCCTTTGCCGCCAATCAGCGCATATCCGATGCCCATTCAGTGCTGGCGGGCCTGGGCGGGTCTGGCTTGTCCCTGCGCGAGTTGGCGTCCAAACTGGAAAACGGCAGCTAACCGATTCTGATACCGGGCCTACGGGCCCGGACCGGCTGCCACGCCCATTGCAGGGTCTTCACGAAGGCAGGCGGTCTGATGCGTTTGGCAGTTTTTGCGACCCCGTCCCGACTCGGACGGGTTTTCTCATGTTTCCTGACAGTTCTTCTCACGCTGGCATTGCCGGTGCTTTTGGTTCAGCAGGCGCGGGCCGCCGAAACCATCGTGACCAAGGCGCCGATGGCCTTTCTCTATGAGCCGTCTTCCGGGACCATCCTGTTTGCCAAAGCCCCCGACCAGACATTTGTCCCCGGAGCGCTCGCCAAGGTGATGACCGCGGCCACCGTGTTTCAGGCGCTGAAGGATGGCGATTTAAAACTGGATCAGCTGTGCAAGGTCAGCGAACATGCCTGGCGCACGGGCGGAGCGCCATCGGGCCGCGGCGCGACCATGTTCGCGGCCATCAAATCGGAGGTTTCCGTCGAGGATCTCCTGAAGGGCCTGCTGGTCCACAACGGCAACGATTCCGCCATTGTTCTGGCGGAATGCCTGGACGGGTCGGAGCAGGCCTTCGCCGGCCGGATGACCACGCTGGCGCAAAAGATCGGCATGACCAACAGCCGCTTCGCCAATCCGACCGGCTACGCGGAAGACCCCAGTCAGACAACCGTCCGCGACCAGGCCCGGCTCGCCGAATACATCCTGGAGAGCCATGCGGATCTTTATCCCATGTTCGCAATCCCGGATTTTACCTGGAACAACATTTTTCAGCGCAACAAGAACCCGCTTCTCGGAGAAATCCGCAATCTCGACGGTCTTGGTGGTGGCGCTGACAAGGAGGACGGCTATTCCGGGCTCGGCTCTGTCGACCGCAACGGCCGCCGGGTCATCGCGGCGGTCGCCGGGCTCACGTCAGACAAGCACCGCCTGCAGACCCTTAAGGAAGTGATCGAAGGCGCCTGGGAATACTTCACCATCAAGACCCTTTTCACGGCTGGTGAAACGGTGGCCGACGGCCGGGTTTTCGGCGGCACCGAAAGCAGCGTGCCGCTGATCTCCCGCGACGATGTCAACGTGTTGCTGCCCCGAGGCACCACGCTGGACTACCGCATCCGCGTGGTCTATCCGGGACCGATCAGCGCACCGGTGGAAAAGGGCCAGCCGGCGGGCGAAATCCGTGTCATCGGGAAGGACGGCATCGTCTATCGCGCTCCGCTTGTCACCGGTGCCGCCGTCGGTGAGGGGCCTCTCATCGGCCGCGCGCTCGACGGTCTTCAGGAACTGCTGTTCGGCTGGATCGGATAAGGCCTTTTGCTGGCGGCGGGATACCTGCTAGAAGCGTGACAGGCGGAAAAGAGAAAAGTGCGACGGGGCCGATATCAGCGTGGCTGGACATTTCATCACCTTTGAAGGCGGCGAGGGGGCGGGAAAATCCACCCAGATCGCGCGCCTCAAATCCTTTCTGGAATCGCGTGGCAAGACCGTCGTCGTTACCCGCGAACCCGGCGGATCACCCGGTGCCGAGAAAATCCGGCAATTGCTCCTGTCCGGCGAAGCCCGGGATCTCGGACCGCGCGGTGAGGCCATGCTGTTTGCCGCCGCCCGTGCGGACCATGTCGACACAACCATCAAGCCCGCCCTGACGCGCGGCGACTGGGTCCTGTGCGACCGCTATGCCGATTCGACCCGGGTTTATCAGGGCGAGGCGGGTGTCGACGGTGCCTATCTGAAACTTCTGGAAACGGCCGCCGTTGCCGGGGTCTATCCCGATCTGACTCTTCTGATCGACGTACCCGCCGAAATCGGCCTGTCCCGCGTCGCCGTGCGCTCCAAAACCGATGACAGCGGCGGACCGGACCGCTTCGAAGGCGAGGCCATGAAAGTGCATCAGCGCCGGCGTAAAATGTTCCTGGAGCTCGCGCGCGAGGAAGCCCATCGGTTTGCCGTCATCGACGGGTCCAAGGACCTGGACCAGGTGGAAGGTGCCATTCAAGAGGCGGTTCTGGAGACGTTTCCCGAGGACTTGCAAGGCATAAGCAAGGCTGGAACGGTGACGGAGGCAGCGTCCTGATGGCGCGCGCGGCGGCCCCCATTGAAATCCCCGAAGTGGATGCCCTGCCTGGGTTTCCCCTACCGCATGAACGCATGCAGCTGATCGGCCACCGGCAGACAGAACAGAAGTTGCTCGATGCCTATCGGTCGCAGCGCCTGCACCACGCCTGGATCCTGGGTGGCCCCAAGGGCATCGGCAAGGCCACGCTGGCCTTCCGCTTCGCCCGGTTCGTGATCGCCAATCCGGACCGCTTCGGACAAGCGGTCGCCGCAGCGGCCGATCTTTCCGTCGATCCGGAGCATGCCGTTGCCCGTCAGCTTGCGGCCGGAGGTCATCCCAACGTCCTGCATCTTCGCCGTCCCTGGGACGACAAGGCCAAGCGTTTCAAGGCGGATCTGCCCGTGGATCAGGTCCGGCGCACGGTTTCCTTTTTCGGCACGACGGCGTCGGCAAAAGCCTGGCGGCTGTGCATTGTCGACGCGGCCGACGACATGAATGTCAGCTCCGCCAATGCGCTGTTGAAGATCCTCGAGGAACCGCCCGAACGCTGCCTGTTCCTTGTGCTGAGCCATGCGCCCGGCCGGCTGCTGCCGACCATCCGGTCCAGGTGCCGCCGCATCGATCTGGCGCCCTTGAGCGAGGCAGAAATTGCTGAAGGGCTGCGCGACCTGGCCCCGGACACCGTGCCGGGTCCTGAGGATCTTCATGAGATTGCCCAGGCCGCCGACGGCAGTCTGCGCTCGGCGATCACGCTGCTCTCCGGTGACGGCCTGGCGATCGCCAAGGGCGTGAAACGGCTTGCCGAAAACGCGGCGCAGCTGGACCTCGCTGCGGTTCACGCCCTGGCTGACCTGGTGGCCGCCCGTGGCCAGAGCGACAACTGGGAGAATTTCCAGCACATCATCCAGATCTGGCTGCATGAACGCATGCGCCGGGATCTTGGCGGCGGACTTCAAAAGGCCCATGGCCTGATCGAACTCTGGGAAAAGACCAACCAGGCCATTCGTGACGCGGATGCGCTCAATCTAGACCGCAAGCAAGTGGTGCTGGATTTCTTTTTGGCCCTTCGCGCCGCCTGACGCATGCCACTGCGCTTCAGACAAAGGCGTTTCCATGCTATGGCGCACACATCAGCCCCAAAGGCTTCAACATTTCCGGATCCTGCATGCTCGTAGACAGCCATTGCCATCTCGATTTTCCCGACTTCGACGGAGAGCGCGCCGACCTGATCGAACGGGCCCGTGCGGCCGGTGTCGAGCTCATGGTGACCATCTGCACCCATATTCGCAAATTCGACCAGATCCGTGCCATCGCGGAAGACTATGAAAATGTCTACTGCTCGGTCGGCACCCATCCGCACAATGCGGGCACGGAGCGCGGCATTCCGGTCGAGGACATCGTCGCGCTTGCCGCGCATCCCAAGGTGGTCGCCATCGGCGAAGCCGGCCTTGACTATTTCTACGACAAGGCGCCGCGCGACGCCCAGGCGGAAGGCCTGCGCATTCATATCGACGCGGCGCGCCAGACCGGTCTGCCGCTGGTGATCCATGCGCGCGATGCCGATGACGACATGACGGCAATTCTGCGCGAGGAAATGGGGAAGGGGGCCTTCCCGGCCCTCTTGCACTGCTTTTCCTCCGGCCGCGACCTGGCTCTGACCGGGATCGAGCTCGGTCTTTATGTGTCTTTTTCCGGCATCCTGACCTTCAAACGGTCCGAAGAACTGCGCGAAATCGCGAAGGAATTGCCGGCCGACCGCTTGCTGGTCGAGACGGACGCGCCCTATCTGGCGCCGCAGCCGAAACGCGGCAAACGCAACGAGCCCGCCTATACCGCCATGACCGCTGCGGTTCTGGCGGAAACACGCGGTGTCTCGGAAGAGGAAATCGCGCGCCAGACCACCGAGAACTTCTTCCGCCTGTTCAAGAAGGTGCCGCGCGAGGCCTATCTGACCAAGGCTGCCGCCTCGTGAGTGTCTGCCTGACCATTCTGGGCTGCGGGTCATCCGGCGGCGTGCCGCGGATCGGCAATGACTGGGGGGACTGCGACCCGCTTGAGCCGAAAAACCGCAGATCCCGCTGTGCACTGCTTGTGGAAAAGCGTGTGGGTAACGCGTGCACAACTGTGTTGATAGACACCGGTCCAGACATTCGGAATCAATTGCTTGGCGCCAATGTCAGCCATATCGATGCCGTGCTCTACACGCATGCCCATGCCGACCACCTGCACGGTATCGACGACCTGCGCGCCTTCTGGGTGCGCAGCAAGACCAGAGTGCCTGTCTATATGGACGGCGAAACCTACGACCGTGCCCGGGCGTCGTTTGGCTATTGTTTCGAAACGCCCGCCGGATCCAATTATCCTCCAATCCTGGACAGGCACGAAATCCAGGCAGGCGCAGCGGTGACAATCACGGGGGCTGCCGGTGACCTGAGTTTCGAACCCTTTGAGGTCGTCCATGGCGAAATGAACGCGCTTGGATTCCGGATTGACGGGGCAGCCTATCTTCCGGATGTATCCGGTATTCCGGAAACAGCTCTCAAACAACTGAAAAAACTGGATATTCTGATCTTGGATTGCCTGCGGCGTCATCCGCATCCGAGCCACTTCTGCCTGGAAGATGCCTTGGCGTGGACGCAAAAAATCGCACCGAAACAGGCCGTTTTCACCAATCTCCACAATGACCTGGACTACCGGACGCTGGCCGCAGAATTACCGGATCATATCGAACCGGCATTTGACGGCATGCGCCTGGACTTGGCGGAAGTCTGCGAAAAATGTGCCGATACGGTCCATGCGGGCTAAACCAACCTATAAGCCGCCAACCCAGGACCGGCTGACGCGCTCGGCGCTGCATTATCTGGAACGCTACGCATCGTCCGAGGCCAATCTGCGCCGGGTCTTGGAACGCAAGGTTTTGAAGGCCTGTACCGCGCTTGAGCTGGATCCGTCGGACTTCTCCGAGATGGTCGATACGGTCATTGAGGCTTGTGTGCGCAACGGGTTGATCAACGACAAGACCTATGCGGAAACCAAGGCCGCCGGTCTCAGACGGCGCGGCGGTTCCACGCGCAAGATCGAGGCGCATCTGACGGCCAAGGGCGTCGACCGCGCGACAATTGAAGCCGTGCTGCAGGACAATGATCAGTCCGACGACAACGCCGCATGGGTCTTCGCGCGCCGCCGGCGGCTTGGACCATACCGGAGCAGCGGCAAGCGCGCTGAACGCCGCGACAAGGATCTGGCTGCCATGTGCCGTGCAGGTTTTTCCTTCGAGATTGCACGGCGCGTGATCGATGCGGAACATGCCGTCGGGCCAGGAGACAACGACGCACTGGGACACGGAGCAAACGACTGATTTTCGCGTGGTCGCAAATGATGTCGACGGAACGTGGCGCTAAGCCATTGATACCAGGCCTCAAATCCGTCTGCACATTAAAGTTCCATAATATTGATTATGCGAATCATGACCCGGGACGCGCCCTCTGTGCTGTTACGGGGTTTGTCTATTCCGAAATGCCGCACTTCCTGATTGTAAGATGTGGCAAGCGGTCAAAGCGTCTGAATGATTAGTCCTGCTCGGTTCGAAGCCGGCCGAGCATTGGGCAATCGACATTGCCCCGTGAGCAGTTGGAGACAAGCTGCTTCAGCGCCGTTTCCAGTTTCTTCAGTTCGGCGATTTTTGTTGCCACATTGGCAATATGAGCTTTCGCCAGTTCCATCACAGCCTCGCAGTCCGAGGCCCGGTTCTCGGAAAGGTCCAGCATCATTCTCGCTTCTGCGAGAGGAAAACCTAGATCGCGCAGCCTTTTCAAAAGGTGCAGCCGGCCGATATCATCAGCCGTGTAGAGCCGCCGATTGTTCGCGGCCCGCCCCGGTCTTGGAACAATCCCTTCCCGTTCATAGTAGCGGATTGTCTCGATGCTGACGCCGCTCCGTTTCGATGCTTCTCCAATCGCGATCATGTGATGTCATCCGGCTTGATCCTGTAGTGACTACAGGAGGTATGACTGCGGGCACCGAAAGTCACTACGCAATGCCGTGATGGTCCCGGAGACCGCGATGCAGAAATTTCTAAGTCTGAGCTATCTGAGTTCGATTTCGGCGCTAGGGGTCGCGACCTGCTGTGTCCTGCCCATGGCGATGATGTTGCTGGGACTGGGAGGAACTTGGCTGGCAGTGTTCGGGAAGATCGCCGCTGCAAGCTATTACGTTCTTGCGATTTCTTCAGTCCTTGTGGCCGTGTCCTGGATTTTGGCGTTTCAAAAACAGTCGCTTGCAAGGTTGAAATGGTGGTTGACGGGAAGCACGGCGATTACGGTTTTGGCCTGGGTTATCGTCTTCAACGAGACCTGGATAAACGACTATCTGATCATGAGGATGTGAAGCGATGACCAATCAAGATGTCGCGTTGGAAAGCGCGTTGACATGTCCCGTGTGCGGTCATGTCGAAACGGAGATCATGCCCACAGATTCCTGCCAGTGGTTCTATGAGTGCAAGGCCTGCCACGAAATGCTTAAGCCCAAGGAGGGCGACTGCTGCGTTTTCTGTTCCTACGCAACAGTGCCCTGCCCGCCAATTCAACTGGGCAAAAACTGTTGTTGAATAGAGCAGGTGGAATGACAGACCCGTTTACACGGAACCGCCTTTTTTCATAGTCATTGCTAGATCTTGGCTTGAATCGGGAACACAATGACAGAAGCTTCGAGGAAAATCCGGATCGGCGTCCTTTTTGGCGGCCTGTCCGCCGAACATGACGTATCGGTCCTGTCGGCCACCAATGTCATGAAAGCGCTGTCGCCGGAACGCTACGACGCCGTGCCGATTTACATTACCAAGACCGGCACATGGCTGTTGAGCCGGTATGACAACGGAAAACTCGAGCAGCCCTCGGAGGGAGCAAACCTCTGTCTTCTTCCCGGAGGACAGGGCCGGCTTATCGCGATGGGGAGCGATGGCACGGCCACCGAATTGCCGAAACTCGACATTCTGTTCCCCGTTTTGCACGGCCTGCCTGGCGAAGACGGCGCGGTGCAGGGCTTTGCCGAAACCGCACGCGTCCCCCTCGCCGGTTGCGGTATTGCGGGATCCGCCAACGCGCTCGACAAGGATCTGGCAAAACGCCTGTTGGCCTCTGCTGGGATACCGACAGCGCGCGCAGTTACTGTCCTGCCCGGTCAGGTCCCAGCCTTCGAGGACCTGGCCAAGGACCTCGGACGGACAGTCTTTTTGAAGCCGGCCCGCCAGGGCTCATCGGTCGGCGTTGCCAAGGTCAAGACACCGGACGACTACCAGGCCGCGCTGAAGGACGGGTTCCGGCATGACACAAAGCTGCTTGCGGAGGAATTCATTGACGGCCGCGAATTCGAATGCGCCGTGCTGGAAGACCCCGATGGCGGTCTGTTCGTCTCCCGCTGCGGCGAAATCGTGCCGGCCGCGAGCCACGGCTTCTACACTTACGATGCCAAATATGTCGATGGCGACGGCGCCGCCCTGATCGTTCCGGCCGACCTGCCGCGGCAGCTGGAAGACGGCCTCCGCGCCATGGCCTTGAAGGCCTTTCAGGCCCTTGGCTGTGACGGCATGGCGCGGGTCGACTTCTTCCTTCTGTCGGATGGCCGCTTTCTGGTCAACGAACTCAACACCATTCCCGGCTTCACCGATATCAGCATGTATTCCAAAGTGATGGCGGCCAGCGGTGTCGCTTACGCGGAGATCATTGACCGATTGGTGGACCATGGTCTGGCAAGGGCGAACCGCCGGTCTTGAACCCATGTCGGCTTCAGCCTTCATTTCGGCGTTCCCGGCCAGTCGAATAACCTCATGTACAGCTAAACCTGTCCGCATCGCGGAACAGGTTTGCCCATGATACTCAGAGATCCCCCCCACCACCTGAAACTCTTTTTCATCATGCAGGGGTCGATCGTGCCACGCGTCGCCCCGCTGATCTGTCTTGTCACCGCTATCGCGCTGGCCGTCGTTCTGGTGGACCGGTTCGTGCAGCCGCTTCCGCATATTTCCCTGGCTGCCACGGGTGTGTTCGGGATCGCCCTGTCGCTGTTTCTCGGCTTCCGCAACAACGCAGCCTATGAGCGCTGGTGGGAGGCTCGCAAGCTCTGGGGCGGGCTCGTGGCCGACATGCGCAGTCTTGGCCGTGAAAGCGACCTGTTTCTAACCGACGATATCCTGCGCCGCCAATTTCTGCGCTGCGCGGTGTTGTTCACCCATCTTCACCGCTTCGCCTTGCGCGGCCCCGATGATCACAAGGCCTTAGACCAATGGGCGGGAGAGGATCCGGAACTTGTCTCCCTGGCCACACCCTGTGCGGCACTGAACGCCGCAAACGGTATCCTGTGTGATGCGGCAAAGGCAGGCACAATCGATGGTTTCGGTCGCAAAGCTTTGAGCGAACGTCTCGCTTCGATCAGCCTGGCGCAGGCCGGCTGCGAACGGATCCGTGTGACGCCCCTGCCCTTTGTCTATTCCTTGCTGGTTCTGCGCACGAGCTGGCTTTATTGCCTTGCGGTCCCCTTTGCCCTGATCGAAAGCACAGGCATTCTGGCGCCGGTCTTTGCCGCGGTGATTGCCTATGTGTTTTTCGGCCTGGCCGCGGTCACCGAGGAACTGGAACATCCCTTTGCCGACCGCGCGCACGGCCTGCCGCTGGCCGCAATGACCCGGACCATTGAAATCGCACTGGCGGAGCGGATCGGCGCGCCGGTGCCGGAACCGCTGAAGCCGCAAAACGGAATCCTGGTCTGAGACACGTGTTGCCTGGTTTCAATCGTCGTGCCGTCCCCCTCGACCGCGCATCTTCTTGATCTGGCCGCGTTGTTTCTTGGCGTCCAGGCGCCGGCGTTTCGACCCGAGCGTCGGCTTGGTGGCCTTGCGCGGCTTCGGCTTTTCGGTGGCCTTGCGCAGAAGCTCCAGGAGGCGTTCCAGCGCGTCCTCGCGGTTGCGTTCCCGGGTGCGGAAACGGTCGGCCTGCAGCACGATCTCGCCGTTCAGGGTCAGGCGGCTTCCGGCCAGCCGGGCCGCTCGGGACTTGACGTCTTCCGGCAAGGTTTCATTGCCCGCAAGGTTGAAGCGCAGCTGGACGGCCGTCGAGACCTTGTTGACATTCTGACCGCCCGGTCCGGAAGCGCGGATGAAATCCTCGCTGAGGTCGTCTTTCAGGATGTAGAGACGTCCCGTGACAGCAATGCGTGACGCCGCACCGATATGGGCGTCGTCACCACTCATTCCGCCAGACCGTTTTCCGGCGGCCAGACAAGACCGGCACCATTCAGGATCAGGGACGTGACCGAGGATACGGTTTCTTCAAAGAAGTCCGGATCGCTCAGGTCCCGGCCCGTCAGCGCCCTGATCTGCACGGAAAAGTCCGCGTAATGCTGCGTCGTCGCCCAGATCGTGAAGATCAGGTGCACGGGATCGACCCGGCGCATCTTGCCGGCCGCGATCCAGTCCTCGATCACCTGGGACTTTTCAGCGACCAGACGCTTCAGCTCGGTTTCCAGGATCGGCAGGATCTGCGGCGCGCCCTGCATCACCTCGTTTGCGAACAGGCGCGAGGCTTCCGGGAAAGTCGCCGACATCTCAATCTTCTGACGGATATAGGCAGCCAATTCGGACGCCGGTTCGCCTTCCGGCCGAAGCGTTTTCAGCGGTGCCAGCCAGACTTCGAGGATATGGGCCAGGGTGGCGTTGTAAATCGCTTCCTTGGAAGAAAAATAGTAAAGCAAATTGGATTTCGACATGCCGGCATCGGCGGCGATCCGCTCCACCGTCGCACCCGAAAATCCCTTTTTCGAGAACTCTCCCAAGGCCGCGTCGAGAATCAGCGATCTGTTTTTTTCCTGGATCCGGCTCATGCCGCCCGCCTTCAACGGATCCTGCGTCTGCCCGCTCAATTCTGTCATCAACCGTCCCGCTTCCCGTCCAATCGGCCCGTTTGTTAGGTGCTCAAACACGCCAATTCCACAGGTTTTGGCGCGTTTCGAGCGGATCGAAGACCCTCCGGAGCGCGAATGACCACAAATTAGTCATGACGGCCGGATTTGCATCTTGACCATTTGGTCAAATCCCTCCTAGGGTAAATTGACCAGATGGTCAGAAGGCTAGTCGATCCCCTCACGCCCTGCAACGGGCCAATTCACCTGGCGCGGGATGTCTTGTTGAGGCGCTGCCTTCGGATCATCATGACAAGGACCGGCAAAGCCGGCACGGGCCGAACGGCCCACCAGAGAGATTTGGTCCCTTCCGACAAAGAGGCAAAAGCCCGCCGGAAAGGACCGGGAACAGTTTGGGGAGAGGACCACAGCTAACGGCACTGCCTTTGGCAGGAGCCGCATGCTATGCCTTCCTCCATAAGCAATACCAACAGCCGGCCCCTTCCATTCCGAAGGGCCGCAAGGAGGACGTATGTCAGCACCGAGCCAGGCTGCCACCAACAATCTCGAAGCGTTCTGGATGCCGTTTACGGCCAACCGCCAGTTCAAGCAGGCGCCGCGCATGTTCGTGTCGGCCAAGGACATGCATTACACCACTGCCGAAGGCCGTCAGGTGCTCGACGGAACCGCCGGCCTTTGGTGCTGCAATGCCGGTCATTCCCGGCCGAAGGTGGTCGAGGCGGTGCAGAAACAGATTGCCGAGCTCGACTACGCGCCGGCTTTCCAGATGGGGCATCCGAAGGCGTTTGAACTCGCCGCGCGGCTCGCGGCCATGCTGCCTTCTCCGCTCGACCATGTGTTCTTCACCAATTCCGGTTCCGAAAGTGTCGACACGGCCCTGAAGATCGCGCTCGCCTATCAGCGCTCCATCGGCCAGGGCACACGTACGCGCCTGATCGGCCGCGAACGCGGCTATCACGGCGTCGGCTTCGGCGGCATTTCCGTCGGCGGCATAGTCGCCAACCGCAAAACCTTCGGCACCATGCTGACCGGTGTCGACCACATGCGCCACACCCACGATCCGGAGCGCAACGCCTTCTCGCGCGGCATGCCGGAAAACGGCGCCGAATACGCCGAAGAACTGATCCGCATCATCCAGCTGCACGACCCCTCGACCATTGCAGCCGTGATCGTCGAGCCGGTCGCCGGCTCCACCGGCGTTCTGATCCCGCCGAAGGGCTATCTGGAGCGCTTGCGCGAGATCTGCACCCAGAACGGCATCCTGCTGATCTTCGACGAGGTCATCACCGGTTTCGGCCGTCTCGGCTCGCCATTCGCAACCGACTTCTTCGGGGTCACGCCGGACCTGGTCACCACGGCCAAGGGCCTGACCTCCGGCGTCATCCCGATGGGCGCTGTGTTCTGTTCCTCCGATATCTACAATGCCTTCATGACCGGCCCGGATCACATGATCGAGCTGTTCCACGGCTATACGTATTCGGCCCATCCGGTCGCCTGTGCCGCCGCGCTTGCCACCCTCGACACCTACGAGGAAGAAGGCCTTCTGACCCGCGCCGCGGATCTCGCCCAACACTGGGAAGACGGCCTGCATTCGCTCAAGGATTGCCCGAATGTCATCGACATCCGCAATCTTGGCCTGATCGGCGCAATCGAACTGACACCGATTGCCGGCGAACCGACCAAACGTGCCTTCTCGGCCTTCCTGAAAGCCTATGACGACGGCCTGCTGATCCGCACGACCGGCGATATCATCGCCCTGTCGCCGCCGCTGATCATCTCCAAGGACCAGATCGACGAGATTTTCGACAAGCTGCGCAGCGTTCTGCACGCGATCGACTGAATCACGCACCGGAGGGCGCCGCCGTTTGCAGCGCCCTCCCCATTGAAAACCGGAACCCAATCGCGATGACACGCCCGCAGGCTACGGCAGAAAAGCTGATTGACGATGAGCGTGTCCGGGTCACGCGGTTCGACTTCGTACCCGGTGCCGAAACCGGCTGGCACAGGCACGACCTTGACTATGTCATCACGGCGCTGACCGAGTGCCGCATGCTGCTGGAAGAACCAGGTGGCGAGACCCGCGAGGTGATCGTTCCGGCCGGAACCGTTTATCGGCGCGACAGCGGCGTCGAACACAATGTCATCAACGGCGGAGACAGTCCGATGTCTTTCGTCGAAACCGAGTTGAAATAGGAGAGCATCATGGCAGCGCCCGGCGAAAACCTCAGGATCAACCCGGACCGGCTGTGGGACAGCCTGATGGAGATGGCCAAGATCGGCCCGGGCGTCGCCGGTGGCAACAATCGCCAGACCGTCACGGACGAGGATGGCGAGGGCCGCAAGCTGTTCCAGAAATGGTGCGAGGAAGCCGGCATGACCATGGCGGTCGACACCATGGGCAACATGTTCATGACCCGGCCCGGAACCGATCCGGACGCCCTGCCCGTCTATGTCGGCTCGCATCTCGACACACAGCCGACCGGCGGCAAGTATGACGGCGTTCTCGGCGTGCTCGGCGGGCTGGAAGTCATCCGCACCATGAACGATCTCGGCATCAAGACCAAACATCCGATCGTGGTCACCAACTGGACCAACGAGGAAGGCACGCGCTTTGCGCCGGCCATGCTCGCCTCCGGCGTCTTTGCCGGCGTGCACACCCAGGACTGGGCCTATGACCGGGAAGACCACGACGGCAAGAAATTCGGCGATGAGCTGAAACGCATCGGTTGGGTCGGCGACGAGGAAGTCGGCGCCCGCAAGGACAAGATGCACGCCATGTTCGAGCTCCACATCGAACAGGGTCCGATCCTGGAGGCCGAAGGCAAGGACATCGGTGTTGTCACCCATGGCCAGGGCTTGTCCTGGACACAGGTAACGGTGACAGGCAAGGACAGCCACACCGGCTCCACCCCGATGCCGATGCGCAAGAACGCCGGGCTCGGCATGGCGCGCATTCTGGAAAAGGTCGACGAGATCGCCTGGTCCCACGCCCCCCATGCGGTCGGCGCGGCCGGCCACATAGAAGTGTTCCCGAATTCGCGCAATGTCATCCCGGGAAAGGCAGTCTTCACCATCGACTTCCGTTCACCGGACCTTGCCGTTATCCAGGACATGGAAAACCGGCTGAAGGTCGAAGCCCAGAAGATCTGCGACGATATGGGCCTTCAGGTCGAATTCGAAAAGGTCGGCGGGTTCGATCCCGTCGAGTTCGACAAGGGCTGCGTCGAAGCCGTGCGCAATGCCGCCGAGCGCCTGGGATACTCCCACCAGAACATCATTTCGGGCGCCGGCCACGACGCCTGCTGGATCAACAAGGTCGCTCCGACGGCCATGATCATGTGCCCCTGCGTCGACGGGCTGTCGCACAACGAGGCCGAGGAGATTTCCAAGGACTGGGCCAAGGCGGGGGCGGACGTCCTGTTCCACGCGGTTGTCGAGACCGCGGGGATCGTGGAGTAATCTGAAAATCACTCTCGAAGCCCCGGCAGACAGCCGGGGTTCCATCAAGGGACAGACGCAATCGTGCACTTGAACGGAAAAGCATTGGCAATCACGGGCAGCCTGCTTCTGGCGCCGGCCTCTGCCCTTGCCTTTTCCGTCGGCGACAGCTGGGACTGGCAGCTGACCGAACCAGTCGACCTCAATCGCGCGGTCGACGTGCTTGATCTACATCCGGAACTGGTCACTGCCGAGGACATTGCGGAGCTGCGCGCCAAGGGCATCAAGACCATCTGTTATGTCAGTGTCGGCACGCTGGAACGAACGTCTCCGGATCGCGGGACCTTCCCGCAAGAAGTGGTCGGCAAGACCTATGGCGATTGGCCGGACGAGAAGTTCCTCGACATCCGCCGCATCGATGTTCTGTTGCCGTTGATGACGGCCCGGTTCGAGAGCTGCAAGGCCAAGGGGTTTGACGCGATAGAGCCGGACAACATGGATGTCCATGACAATGATAGCGGCTTTCCGGTCACCGCACGGCACACGGTTGCCTATGTCCGGCTGCTGGCGGCAACGGCTCAGGGGCTTGGCCTGAAGATCGGCCAAAAGAACGTGCCGGACCTGACGGAAGATCTGGTCGACACTTTCGATTTCGCGATTTCCGAAAGCTGTTACCAGGACCGCAGCTGCAAGTCCTATCTCGCCTACACGGAAGACGGCAAGCCGGTCTTCGACGCGGAATACACCGACCGGCCGATCCATTTCAGCAAGGCCTGCGCGATCGGCCGGAAATACGGACTATCGATGATCCTGAAGGACCGGGACCTGACGGCGCCGGTGCTTTGGTGTCCAGACGAAAACCAATGAACAGATCGGGCATAAGCCCGGACCATCCAGCGCAAGCATGAGGGGAACAACAATGGCTAGCAAAGTGATCAAGGGCGGCACCGTGGTGACCGCGGATCTGTCCTACGACGCCGATGTGAAGATCGAGGGCGGCAAGATCGTCGAAATCGGCCCCAATCTGTCCGGCGACGAAACCCTGGACGCGACCGGCTGCTACATCATGCCGGGTGGCATCGATCCGCATACGCACCTGGAGATGCCCTTCATGGGCACGTTCTCGTCGGACAATTTCGACAGCGGCACACGCGCGGCGCTGGCCGGCGGCACCACCATGGTGGTCGACTTCGCCCTGCCCTCGCCGGGCCAGTCGCTGCTGGAAGCGCTGCAGATGTGGGACAACAAGTCCACGATGGCCCATTGCGACTATTCCTTCCACATGGCGATCACCTGGTGGGGCGAGCAGGTCTTCAACGACATGCAGGAAGTCGTTCAGAAAAAGGGCATCAACACCTTCAAGCATTTCATGGCCTACAAGGGCGCGCTGATGGTGAATGACGACGAGATGTTCGCGTCCTTCTCCCGCTGCGCCGAGCTCGGAGCCCTGCCGCTGGTCCATGCGGAAAACGGCGACGTCGTCGCGACCCTGCAGCAGAAACTGCTCGCCGAGGGCAACAACGGTCCGGAAGCCCATGCTTATTCCCGGCCGCCGGAAGTGGAAGGCGAAGCCACCAACCGCGCCATCATGATCGCCGACATGGCCGGTGTGCCGGTCTATATCGTGCACACCTCGTCGGAACAGGCCCACGAAGCCATCCGCCGCGCCCGCCAGAACGGTATTCGCGCTTACGGCGAGCCGCTGATCCAGCACCTGACGCTTGATGACAGCGAGTACAAACATGCCGACTGGGACCACGCCGCCCGCCGGGTGATGTCGCCCCCGTTCCGCGACAAGAAACACCAGGACAGCCTTTGGGCGGGTCTGGCCTCCGGCTCGCTGCAGGTGGTCGCCACCGACCACTGCGCCTTCACAACCGACCAGAAACGCACCGGCGTCGGCGATTTCACCAAGATCCCGAACGGCACCGGTGGCTTGGAAGACCGCATGCCGATGCTGTGGACCTATGGGGTCGGAACCGGCCGCCTGACCCCGAACGAGTTCGTTGCGGTGACTTCAACCAATATTGCAAAGATCCTCAATATCTATCCGAAAAAAGGCGCTGTTTTGGTTGGTGCCGATGCGGATCTGGTGGTCTGGGATCCGGAAAGGACCAAGACAATCTCGGCGTCCAACCAGCAGTCGGCGATCGACTACAACGTGTTTGAAGGCAAGACGGTCAAGGGGCTGCCACGCTACACGCTCACCCGCGGCCGCGTCGCGGTCGAGGACGGCACGGTCAACCATCAACAGGGTCATGGCGAGTTCGTTGCCCGCGAGCCGTTCCAGGCGGTCAACAAGGCGCTCAGCACCTGGAAGGAACTGACCGCCCCGCGCAAGGTCGAGCGCACCGGCATCCCGGCCAGCGGCGTCTGATGCCTGCCTCACCCTTTTGGCTCCGCCAATGCGCCTGCCGGAGCTTGCTCCCTCTCCCATTGGGAGAGGGCTGGGGTGAGGGAACAAAAGCTTGTGAGACGCAGAGAGATCTGTCCCCTCACCCGGACCTGTGGTCCGACCTCTCCCACGGGGAGAGGTGACTTGGAGACGACGCCAACGCGTCGAAGAGCCGGATAAGCCAAACCCGCTGCAAGCCCGGCTTGATCAGCAAACCTTGGGACCCGGACCCGACTCGTGTAGCGAGGAATGACATGAACGCTCTTGCCAGCGCAAAGGACACCGAGATGGTGGAAACAACAACAAGCGCCAGCCCGAACCGGGTGATCGATATCGAGAATCTCTCGCTGACCTTCGAGACCAATGACGGCCCGGTTCACGCCCTGTCAGACATCGACCTGAAGATCGAGGAAGGCGATTTTGTCTCCTTCATTGGCCCGTCCGGTTGCGGCAAGACCACGCTGTTGCGCGTCATTGCCGACCTGGAGAAACCGACGGCGGGCCATATCAGCGTCAACGGCGTTTCCCCTGAGGAAGCCCGTCTCAACCGGGCCTATGGCTATGTCTTCCAGGCCGCCGCGCTCTATCCCTGGCGCACGATCGCCAAGAATGTCGCGCTGCCGCTGGAAATCATGGGCCTGTCGGCCGCCGAGCAGCGGGACCGCATTGCCCGCAACATGGAGCTTGTGAACCTCACCGGCTTTGAAAAGAAGTACCCCTGGCAGCTTTCCGGCGGCATGCAGCAGCGCGCTTCCATCGCCCGCGCCCTTGCGGTCGAGCCGGATCTCCTGCTGATGGACGAGCCTTTCGGGGCGCTCGACGAAATCGTCCGCGACCACCTCAACGAGCAGCTCCTACAGCTCTGGGCCAAGACCAACAAGACCGTGGTCTTCGTCACCCATTCGATCCCGGAAGCCGTGTTCCTGTCGACCAAGATCGTCGTCCTCTGCCCGCGCCCCGGCCGGATCTACGACGTCATCGAAAGCGACCTGCCGCGCGACCGCTCCCTCGACATCCGAGAGACCCCGGAATTCCTGAAGATCGCCCACCGCGTCCGCGAGGGCCTGAAGGCGGGGCATTCCTATGAGGATTGAGGTTTCAGGTTTTACCCACTTCGTCATTGCCGGACTTGATCCGGCAATCCAAGCCGTTTCCTTGCGACACGGACAGACCGGAAAAAATTTGAAACGTCACGGCATGGATCCCAAGGTCAAGCCTTGGGATGACGGGAGGAGATTGCGCGCATGACCGACGTCCCCCTCACGCAACCCCGCAGCACCAATCCGTTTTCCGGCCTGATGTCCGGTACCGTCGGCCCGGTGACCGTCGTGGTTCTTGCGATCATTGCGATCTGGTACATCGCCGCCGTGGCGCTCAATACGCCATTCCAGAAGGACATCTATGAACGCGCCGGGCAGAGCGATGTCGCCGTCAGCCAGATGGTCACGGACACGCTCTTCCAGGAGCGCCCGGTCCTGCCGGCGCCGCATCAGGTGATCGTCGAAATCTGGGAAACCACGGTTGAAAAGAAAATCACTTCCAAGCGGTCGCTGGTCTATCACACCGGCATCACGCTCTCCTCGACGCTGATGGGCTTCCTGATCGGCACCACGCTCGGCATTCTGCTGGCGATCGGCATCGTTCATTCGCGCGTGCTCGACAAATCGCTGATGCCCTGGATCATTTCCTCGCAGACGATCCCCATCCTGGCGATCGCGCCGATGATCATCGTTGTGCTGAACGCCGTTGGCATATCCGGACTGCTGCCCAAGGCGATGATCTCCACCTATCTCTCGTTCTTCCCAGTGACCGTCGGCATGGTGAAGGGGCTGAGGTCGCCCGAGGTCATGCATATGGACCTGATGCACACCTATTCGGCGACGCGCCTCCAGGCCTTCTGGAAACTGCGCCTGCCCTATGCGGTGCCTTACCTCTTCACCTCCATGAAGATCGGCATGGCGGCGTCACTGGTCGGCGCCATTGTCGGTGAATTGCCGACCGGCGCCGTTGCCGGGCTCGGGGCCCGTCTGCTGGCCGGCTCCTATTACGGACAGACCGTGCAGATCTGGTCGGCACTGCTGATGGCCGCCTTCCTGGCCGGGTCCCTGGTCGCGCTGATCGGCGTCCTTGAAAAACTCACCCTGAAACGAATGGGGATGGCGCAATGAGCACGATGACCGCACCCAAACGCCGTCTCGACATGCCGGCACTGCTCGCCTGGTTTGTTGTTGCCATGGTCGTCGTCGGCCTGTTCAGCCCGATCTTCGGGCCGGACTACGGCATCATGGACGTGCCGCGGCTGGCGCTGTGCCTGGTGATCCTGGCGATTGCCGGTGTGCGCTACGAACTCGGCTTCATGCGCAACCTTGTCGGAGACCTCATTCTCGGCCTTGTCACGGCTATCGCCGCCTGGCTGCTCATTGCCACTGTCACGAACCATGCCGGCGAGGCAACGCTCGGTTTCTGGGCACTGACCGCCGCCACCTGGGCGTCCGCGTGGCTGTTTGTCGAGCGGCTCGCCGTCTGGAAAAGCGCGTCCCCAACGGCGCAAAGGATCATCAACCTGGCGATCCCGGCTATGTTCGGCATTACCCTGCTGGTGCTCTGGCAGCTGATCGTGACCGGCGCGGGTGTGCCGAAGGTGCTGCTGCCGGCTCCGTCCGAAATCTGGGTTCGTCTGACCAACTCCGTTCCAACCCTCTGGGCGGATTTCCAGCAGACCTTCCTCAAGGCGGTGCTGGCCGGTTACATCATCGGCTGCGGCTCTGCCTTTATCGTCGCGATCCTGGTCGACCGGGTGCCGTTCCTGCGCCGCGGCCTGCTGCCCATCGGCAATCTGGTCTCTGCCCTGCCGATCATCGGCGTCGCCCCGATCATGGTGATGTGGTTCGGCTTCGACTGGCCGTCCAAGGCCGCCGTTGTCATCATCATGACCTTCTTCCCGATGTTGGTGAACACGGTCTCCGGCCTCGCGGCCTCCGACGCCATGCAACGTGACCTGATGCGCACCTATGCCTCCAACTACTGGCAGACGCTCCTGAAACTGCGCCTGCCCATGGCCATGCCGTTTATCTTCAACGCGCTGAAGATCAATTCCACGCTGGCGCTGATCGGCGCCATCGTCGCGGAGTTTTTCGGCACGCCGATCGTCGGCATGGGCTTCCGGATTTCCACGGAAGTCGGCCGCATGAATGTGGACATGGTCTGGGCGGAAATCGCGGTCGCTGCCCTGGCGGGGTCGCTGTTTTATGGCATCGTCGCCCTGCTGGAACGCGCCGTCACCTTCTGGCATCCGTCTGTCAGGGGGGGACGTGCCTGACTTTTCATGGCCTGAGTTCGCGGTCGCAGTGGTGGTCCTGTTGGTTTTTGCGGCCATCCTGCTTGCGCCCCTCCTCAGCAACTATTCTGAATACAGGAGACGGCGCGCGCCTTATGATGGCTTCAAGGGGCACTCCGGACCCATGCGGATCCTTATGGTAGTCGTCGGGATTGTGGGCTTTTTTGGCTGGCTGTTCATGACTTTCGCAATGAACTTCTCCTCATGAACTTTGTCAGCCGCCTAGGCCCATGAATTGCAATTCCCTCGCCCCCTCCGCCGTCTTTCCGGACAAGCGCAGTGAAACTGCGCGCCGATCCGGAATCCAGACATCAGCGTGAGCGGAGCGAACTCTTAAAAAGGGGAGCGCGTTTGGCGCAAAATATGTCTGGGTTCCGGATCTGGCCATGCAGCTTACGCTGCAGGCCGTCCGGAATGACGGTGGAGAGGTAAGTCGAATTTAGAGATAAGACATGTGAACTGGTTTCCATGGCTTTCCAGATTTGCCATAACGCGACGAGACCTGACCAACCGACCCAAGGCCCTCCATGACCCCCAGCCGCGACATTTCCCGCCTCCTCGAAATCATGGCCGCTCTCCGGACGCCCGTGACCGGCTGCCCTTGGGATCTGGAACAGAACTTTTCGACCATCGCGCCCTATACACTGGAAGAGGCCTATGAGGTCGCGGACGCCATTGCCAAGAACGATCTGGTGGAGCTGCGCGAGGAACTCGGGGATCTCTTGCTGCAAGTCGTCTACCACGCCCGCATGGCCGAGGAAGAAAACCATTTCGACTTCGAAGACGTGGTGGAAGGCATCACCAAAAAGCTGATCCGGCGCCATCCGCACGTTTTCGGCGACGAAAACGGCGAAAAGCCCGAACTGGTCAAAGGCATCTGGGAGCGCATCAAGGCTGAGGAACGGGCGGAAAAGCGCGCAGAACGCGAAAAGCTCGGCCTTGCGGAACCCAACAAGGGTTTTCTCGACGACGTGCCGACCGCCTTTCCGGCCCTCCAGGAAGCCGACAAGCTGCAGCGGCGGGCGTCAAAGGTCGGCTTCGACTGGAACGATGCCCGGCTGGTGCTCGACAAGATACGGGAAGAGACCCTCGAGCTTGACGAGGAGCTGGCCAAGGGGACACCCGACAAGGACCGGATGACCGACGAGCTCGGCGACACGCTGTTTGCCCTCGCCAACCTTGCCCGCCATCTCGACATCGACCCGGAAGAGGCCCTGCGCCGGACCAACCGGAAATTCCGCAAGCGCTTTGCGGCCATCGAGGCCCATGCCGAAAAAACCGGCACGAGCCTTGAGGCCATGTCACTGGATGAAATGGAGGCGGCCTGGCAGGCAGCCAAGAGAAGCTAGTCAGCCGTCGATAAAGGCGGCGTAGGTTTCCCGGAACGGTCCGCGCTGCTTGTCGGTGACCCGCACTTCGGCAGTCACGAAGTCTTCCCCGTCCGTGCGTTCCAGCACCTCCGCCATCTGATACAGCTTTGCCAGCAGTGCGCCTTCGGCGACCGGCAGACGCACGGTCATGATGTCGTCGTTCTGGGCCATGAAGGCGTCGATCCGGGCGGATAATTGCTCGATGCCCTCCCCGGTCAGCGCGGACAGTGCAACGGGGCCTTCCTCCCCGGCTTCTTCCAGCAGCTTGGCGCGATAGGCCTGGTCCAGACAATCGATCTTGTTCCAGACTTCCACGATCGGAGCACCGGTGATCGCGTCGACGCCGAGATCGGTGAGCGTCTTCTTGACGTCTTCGGCCTGCGCGTCGGTGTCGTCATGGGAGATGTCGCGCACATGCAGGATCAGATCGGCCTCCAGCACCTCTTCCAGAGTAGCCCGGAAAGCGGCAACAAGATGGGTCGGCAGATCTGAAATGAAGCCCACAGTATCGGACAGGATGATCTCGCGGCCATGAGGCAGCGTCACCTTGCGCAAGGTCGGATCGAGCGTGGCGAACAGCAGGTCCTTGGCGAAGACATCGGATTCGGTCAACCGGTTGAACAGGGTCGACTTGCCGGCGTTTGTGTAGCCGACCAGCGCCACCACCGGCTGGGGGATCTTCTTCCGTTTCTTGCGGTGCAATTCGCGCGTTCGTCGCACCTGATCCAGCTGCTTTTGAAGCGCGATAATGCGGTCCTGGATCTGGCGGCGGTCGGCCTCGATCTGGGTCTCGCCCGGTCCGCCCATGAAACCCGCGCCGCCGCGCTGGCGCTCCAGGTGGGTCCAGGAGCGCACAAGACGGCTCTTCTGCCAGGTCAGATGGGCAAGATCGACCTGAAGGCGACCTTCCTTGGTCCGCGCCCGGTCACCGAAGATTTCCAGAATGAGACCTGTCCGGTCGATCACCTTGGTCTTCAGGCGCCGTTCCAGATTGCGCTGCTGCACCGGCGACAGAGGATGGTCGATGACAACGAGATCGAGGTCTTCGCTGGCAACAATGCCGGCAAGTTCGGCAACCTTGCCTTCGCCGAACAGAGTGGCCGGTTTTGGATTGTTGATCTTGACGACGCCGGAGTGAACGATGGTCAGATTGATTGCCGCGCTGAGACCAATGGCCTCGTCGAGGCGGGCCTCCGGGCTGCGATTGCCACGCAGGTCCGCCTGGGCGGCATCGCGCGTCAAAAGCGGTTCAATGATCATCGCACGGAAAGGCTGGGGCAGACGATCCACCCCAGTGTCCTTCAATCTCAGCGATTTTTGTCCCGGTTCTTCTGAACCGTTAGATTTTGAGAAATCGTCCGCGCGAGACTTCGGTTTCAATCAGCTTGCCTTTTCAGCATTTTCCTCAGCCTGATCAAACAGTTGAACAGGACCATTGGGCATAATTGTGGAGATCGCGTGCTTGTACACCAGCTGCGAATGCCCGTCACGACGAAGCAGGACGCAGAAATTGTCAAACCAGGTCACGACGCCCTGCAATTTTACACCATTGATGAGGAAAATCGTCAGAGGAGTTTTTTGTTTGCGAACGTGATTAAGAAAAGTGTCTTGGAGATTTTGTGCGCGCTCAGCCATCAGTCTTTTTATCCTATTTGCCCCGGATGCGGCCGAGCATCCGGCGTTTCAGCAGCTTAACGTCAAAAGCCGTTCAATTTCAAACACTAAGGCTTGACGCATTGTCTGCTTTTAGTCTTGCCCACCAGTCAGGGCCGTCTGCCTCAGCCCGTCATTGTCTCGTTTTTCGGCCCAATAAGACCAATCGAATCATACCGCCTGCAAATCAGTAGCAGTATGGAACACTTCGCGCAATCGGGTAGCGACCGAACCCGGATGCCCATTGCCGATCAACTTGCCGTCAAGCCGGATCACCGGCATCACCACACTCGTGGCCGCGGTGACAAAGGCTTCCTTCGCGTCAAAAGCCTCTTCCAGACTAAACGGCCTTTCCTCGAAGGTCAGCCCTTCCTTTTGGATAAGATCCAGGACCACTGTCCGGGTGATGCCGCGCAGGATGCCGCTTTCCGCGGGACGTGTCACGAGGACACCGTCCTTGGTGACGATCCAGGCATTGGTCGAGCCGCCTTCGGTGACATACCCGTCAGCATCCACGTACCAGGCTTCCTTGCCGCCATGCTCCTTGGCGTTCTGTTTCGCGAGCACGTTCGGCAGCAGCGCCACGGTCTTGATATCGACTCGTGGCCACCGGTTTTCCGGATAGCTGACAACCGCGATGCCTTCGGCCGCCTGAGCGGCGGCTGCCTTCGGGTTGGAAGAACGGGCGGTCACGACGATGGACGGCGCGACATGTTCCGGCGGAAAGAAATGATCGCGCTTTGAGACGCCCCGGGTGACCTGAATATAGACCAGACCGTTGCGGACCCGGTTGCGGCGAACCACCTGATGCAGCACGAATTCCACGGCTTTGCGTGCCATCGGCCAGTCGATGCGCAATTCGCTCAAGGACCGGCCGAGCCGCTCCAGATGACGCGGAACATCGACGATCTTGCCCTGCCAGACTTCACAGACTTCGTAGACACCGTCGGCAAACTGATAGCCGCGGTCTTCCACATGCACAGCGGCATCCGCGTGCGGTACATACTGGCCGTTGACATAGGCAATCCGGCTCATGAGGCCTCCAGAACAGGCGGTTCGATCAGAACCGATTGGTACTTTTTGAAGTTTTGACCTTTCGGTCAGATAAAAGCAAGGTCTGTTCGTAGCCAGAATGACTTAAAAGAAGTCAAGGCTAACACGGAACATCTGCTCGACCTGGCGCACCCGGTTGGCGACCGCGAAGATCACGATGCGGTCCTGCGCCTGGATCTGCAGATCGCCATTGGGCGTCAGCACCTCACCGCCGCGGAACACGGCGCCAACACGGATACCCGACGGCAGATCGATCACCCTGAGCGGCTTGCCGACCAGAGGTGACGTGTCCAATGCTTCCGCCTCGACAATTTCGGCCGCCCCGTTCTGCAGGGAATGCACGCCCCGGATACGGCCTCGGCGCACATGCTGCAGGATTCGCGAGATGGTCACCGCGCGCGGGTTGATAAAGGCATCGATGCCGAGCGCATTGGCAAAGGCCGGGTAACTCGGATTGTTCAGGAGCGACAGCGAGCGTTTGCAGCCTAGCTTCTTGGCCATCACCGAGGCCAGGATATTGACCTCGTCCTCATTGGTCAGCGCGATCATGGTGTCGGCGTCGCCCGCATCGGCTTCGTTCAGGATCGTCTGGTCGAGTGCGCTGCCATGCAGGATCACCGAGCGCTTCAGGTCATCGGCGACCGCCATGGCGCGTTCGCGGGAAGCCTCGATCATCTTGATCTTGGTGCCGGTCTGGCGCTGTTCCAGGGCCTGGGCAACATAGAGCCCGATATTGCCGCCGCCGGCAATGATGACCTTGGCCGCTTCCGGCTCTTCATGCCCGAAGATGCTCAAGGTCCGGCGGACCTGATCCCGGCGCGCGACCACATAGGCCAGATCGCCGGTCAGAATGGAATCGCTGCTTTTGGGCACGAACAGCCGGTTGTTGCGGTAAAGCCCGACAACGACGGCACCGAGATCCGGGAACAGTTCGGTCAGCTGGCGCAGCGGCGTGTCGACGACCGGGCAGTCCTCCTCGCACATGATGCCGACCACGACCACCTGGTCATCGGCGAAACGCACGGTTTCGACCGCGCCCGGCAGGGCCAGGCGGCGCAGCACCATCTCGCCGACCTCGATCTCGGGCGAGATGATCACGTCGATCGGCATGTGATCGCGGGAGAAAAGATTGCGCCATCGGCCCTGCAGATAGGACTGCGCGCGAATACGGGCAACCTTGGTCGGCACGTTGAAAAGCGAATGGGCGACCTGACAGGCCACCATGTTGACTTCGTCGTAAAGCGTGACCGCGACGATCATGTCGGCTTCCTCGGCGCCGGCCTGGGCCAGAACGTCCGGATGGGCGCCATGGCCGACAAACCCGCGCACATCGAGCTGGTCGCCGATGGCGTTGATCAGCTGCGGCGAGGAATCGATCACGGAAACGTCGTTCTGTTCCGCCGCCAGACGCTCGGCAATGCCGTAGCCCACCTGCCCCGCGCCGCATATCACGATTTTCATGGGAACGTCCCTTTTCCGCTCAGCCCGTTGGTGCCAAAGGCGCTACCGCCCCTCAGGTCATGCCCAGTGTTTTCAGCTTCCGGTGAAGCGCAGACCGTTCCATACCGACAAATTCGGCTGTACGCGAGATGTTGCCGTCAAATCTCTTGATCTGCGCCTGCAGATATTCCCGCTCGAAGATCTCGCGGGCTTCGCGCAGGGGAACCGACATCAGATGCTCGCCCGTGCCGGAGGTCGGCAGATTGGGCAGGGTCTCGCCGATTTCAGCAGGCAGCAGATCCGCCGTGATGGTGCTGTCGGGATCGCCCCTGCTCAGGATCATCAGACGTTCAACATTGTTGCGCAGTTGGCGCACGTTGCCCGGCCAGTCATGGGTCTGCAGCACCGCCATGGCATCATCGCCGATCGGTCTCAGCGGAATGCCGGATGCGCCCGAGATCTGATCCATGAAATGGTGGACAAGGGTCGGAATGTCCTCGCGGCGTTCGGCAAGACCCGGCACGCGCAACGGCACGACACTCAGGCGGTGATAGAGATCCTGCCGGAACAGGCCTGTCGCGATGTGCTCTTCCAGGTTCTTCGAGGTCGACGACAGAATACGGATATCCACCTGCACCTTTTGCGTTCCGCCGACCCGAGAGAAACTCTGCTCGACCAGCACCCGAAGGATCTTACCCTGGGTTTCCGCTGGCATGTCAGCGACTTCATCGAGATAGAGCGTGCCGCCATGGGCTTCCTCCAGCGCACCGATCTTGCGCAGGTTGCCGTTTTCATCCTCGATGCCGAACAGCTCTTCTTCCATGCGCGCAGGGGTGATGGTCGCGGCATTCAGCACAACGAACGGGCTCTTGGTGCGCGGCGACATGTCGTGGATCATGCGCGCGGCCTGCTCCTTGCCGGCCCCGGATGGCCCGACAATCAGGATGCGGCTGTTGGTGCCGGCGATCTTCTGGATCGTCTGACGCAGGTTATGTGCGGCCGAAGAATTGCCTATGATCTCGAAGCTGTCGCCGCTGCGCTGCTTCAGATCGCGGATTTCGCGCTTCAGGCTCGAGGCTTCCAGCGCGCGCTCGACAATGTGGATCAGGCGATCGGCCTTGAACGGCTTTTCGATATAATCATAGGCACCGCGCTTGATCGCGGAGACGGCCGTCTCAATGTTGCCGTGACCGGAAATGATCACCACCGGCATGTCCGGATCGGTTTCCTTGAACAGATCAAGCAATGCCAAACCGTCCAGCCGGCTTCCCATAAGCCAGATATCCAGGATGACCAGCGAGGGCTTGCGTTCCTTGACGGCCGCGAGCGCGCTGTCGGAATCGTGGGCTGTCCGGGTGCCATAGCCGTCATCGTCCAGGATGCCGGCGATCATTTCCCGGATGTCGGTTTCGTCGTCTACGACAAGAATATCATGCGCCATGGGCTGTCACAGTCTGGTTTTGCGGTTCGGTTTCCGGTTCGATCTCGGCATGGGCCGCCAAGGTCAGTCGAACCAGTGTTCCCGTGTCGTCGGGGTTCGTCCTCGGGGCGTCGAGCAACTCGATACCGCCCCCGTGGTCTTCCAGGATCTTGCGGACGATGGCCAGTCCCAGGCCGGTCCCCTTCTCCCGTGTGGTCATATAGGGCTCAAGCAGCCGGGCCCGGTTTTCCTCGGGCAATCCGATACCATTGTCAATAACGTCAATGACGATCCGCTCGCCGCTGTCGGCCGTCTCTGTGCGCAAGGACACGGTCACCTTGCCCTTGGGCCGATCGTCTCCAGTCCGGGCGGAGACCGCTTCGGTGGCGTTCTTGATGACATTGGTCAGCGCCTGACCGACCAGGCGTGCATCGAAAACCGCCGGCACCTTTTCGCCGGGCACATCCGCGGTCACGCTGATCTCCGGATTGGCCACCGACTGCATGAAGGCGGCGTCCCGGACCGCCTCGCGCATATCTCCCTGTGACTTGTTCGGCTTACGCATGCGCGCAAACGACGAGAATTCGTCCACCATCTGACCGATATCGCCAACCTGGCGCACAATCGTGTCGATGCACTGGTCGAAGACCTCGCGATCTTCCTCAATCCGTTTGCCATAGCGTCGCCGAATGCGTTCGGCCGACAACTGGATCGGGGTGAGCGGGTTCTTGATCTCATGGGCAATGCGGCGGGCAACATCCGCCCAGGCTGAATTGCGTTGCGCAGAGACCAGATCGGTGATGTCGTCCAAGGTCACGACGAAGCCATGTTCACGCCGCGTCGACTGTTCGCGCGTGATGCGCACGTTGATGGAGCGCAGCCGTCCGCCGCGGGTGATCTCGACCTGAGTTTCGGGAAGACGGTCGGCACCGTTGTTCTGTGCTTCGGTCACGCAGTCAATCAGTTCGGGCACGACTTCCGCAAGCGGTTTGTTGAGGATCTGCACCTCGTCGAGCTGCAGAAGATCCAGAGCGGAGCGGTTGACCAGCATGATCGACGCCTCGTCGTCGACGCTGATCACACCGGTCGATACCCCTGAGAGCACCGCCTCGTTGAAGCGGCGGCGGCGATCGATCTGTTCGTTCGCCGCCAAGAGCGCGTCCCGTTGACCCAGGAGCTGTCCGGTCATCTTGTTGAAGGTCTCGCCCAGATTGGCCAGATCGCCGCCGGATTTTTCCGTGTGCACCTTGACCGCGAGATTGCCCTTGGAGACATCGTCGGCCGCCGATATCAGCGCCCGGATCGGCGACACCAGCCTGTTGGCAAAACCAAAGCCAATCCAGATCGCCGAGAGCAGCAGCACCAGAGCGACACCGAGATAGACCAGAGCGAAGGCGACCTGGACCCCGAACCGGCTGTTTTCCATCTGCTGGTACTGTGACGCGCCGGTTTCGGCCAGACGCAGATAATCGACAACGCGCGGATCGATGGCCCGGACGGCGTAAAGATAGAAATTGTCATAGGCCGACAGTTTCATAACGCCGCCGACCAGGTTCGAACTGCCCGGTGCGATCAGGATCGGATCGCCGGACTTGGCCTTGAAAAAACTGTCCGCGCGCGGAAGCGGCACTTCCACATTGGGATCCAGAACAACCCGGGTCACCACCTCGCCCGTATCGTTGAGAATATAGGCGGCCAGAATGCCGCGCAGGGATACCTGGGCGGCGAAGAACTGATCGAACCGGGTCGGCTCGAAATCGTAAACCGCCTTGGCCCGGTCGACATCGTTGCTCATGGCAATCAGATCGCCGCGCAGCACACGCGCGTGTTCCTGCAGATAGGCCTGCGCCACGGTCAGGGCATTGTCGATGATCTGCCGGGTGCGGTCCTCGAACCAGCGGTCAAGGCCCCGATCCAACGTCACCGCGGCCAGAATGGCCATCAGGACGGCCGGCACGGCGGCGACAAGGCTGAACAGAGCCACGACACGCACATGCAGCCGGGCAGCCGCCCGCCCCCGCCGGCGGGCTTGCCACAGTTTCAGAATTTCGAAGGTGATGACACCCAGAAGAACGGCGGCCAGCGCACCGTTGATCGTCATCGCGGTCATGATGACATCGCGGGTGGGATCGATGGAGGTCAGTCCCATCAGGATGGAAAAGGTGACGCCGATGGACACGAGCGCGACCACCATAATGGCAAGCCCGGCCCGCCGCCAGAGGCGACCGGCGGCGCTGGACTGCGCCACGGTCTGCTGTTCAGCTTCCAGTATCATTCGGCCTCAAACGCATGCTGCCCGCGCCGAAACGCGTTTGCCTTTTTAGATTTTCGGCAAACTTATCACACAATGTTGCGAAATTGCGACAGGGGCATTCCCCACACGAAAAAATGCGGTGGACGATTGAGACGGCCTGGAAAGACCATGGAAAATTCTGCGATTTTACGGTCTGGGAAACACCAAAACCGGCTTCCTTGTGCTTGAAGTGGCCGACGCCCCAGCCACTTCAGAGTAGATTCGCGTTTGCCGGCTACCGGCTCAGCCGCATCACCTGGACGTCCAGATCCCGGATCTTCTTGCGCAGCGTATTGCGGTTCACACCCAGAAGCTCGGCCGCCTTGATCTGGTTGCCGCGGGTCGCTGCAAGAGCGGCGCTGATCAGGGGATATTCCACCTCGCGCAGGATCCGGTGATAGAGGCCGGGAGGCGGCAACGCTTCACCGAACGTATCGAAATAGCCGGACAGGTAGCGTTCCACCGAACTACCGAGATTGACGTTTTCCGGCGTCTCTTCCTCCATGGAGGAGACAGTCGGCTGACTGAGCTCCTGTTCCAGCAGGGTTTCGCTGATGACGTCCTGCGGATAGAGCGCCGCCAGACGGCGGACCAGGTTTTCCAGTTCACGCACGTTGCCCGGCCAGCGGTAGCGGCGCAGCAGGTTGAGCGCGCCCTGGTCGATCTGCTTGGCCGGCAGGCCTTCCTTCTCGACCAGCGAGAAGAAGTGCCGGACCAGATCCGGAATGTCCTCGACCCGTTCACGCAGCGGTGGCAGGCGGATCGGCACGACGTTCAGCCGGAAATAGAGATCCTCGCGGAAAAGGCCCTGATTGATTAGATGGCGCAGATCCTTGTTGGTCGCGGCGATGATACGGACATCCGTCTTGATCGGAGTACGTCCGCCGACGGTGGTGTATTCGCCCTGCTGCAGGACACGCAGGAGACGCGTCTGCGCCTCCATCGGCATGTCACCGATTTCATCCAGGAACAGCGTACCGCCATCGGCTTGTTCGAACCGCCCCGAACTGCGGTTTTGCGCGCCGGTAAAAGCCCCCTTTTCGTGGCCGAACAATTCGGCCTCGATCAGGTCGCGCGGGATGGCTGCCATGTTGATGGCGACAAACGGCCCGTTGCGGCGCTTGCCATAGTCATGCAGTGCACGGGCGACCAGTTCCTTGCCGGTGCCGGATTCGCCGTTGATCATCACCGTCAGGTCGGTCTGCATCAGACGCGCCAGCACCCGGTAGATTTCCTGCATGGCAGGAGAGCGGCCCACCAACGGCATGCCCTCGCCCGCGTCGTCCAGATCGACGGCCGGCTTTTTCTTCGGCTCTTCCAGTGCCCGCTGGACGATGCTGGTCAGCTCCTTGAGGTCAAAGGGCTTTGGAAGGTACTCGTAAGCCCCTTTTTCGGAGGCCTTGATCGCCGTCATGAACGTGTTCTGGGCGCTCATCACCAAGACGGGCAGTTCCGGCCGCATCTTTTTCATGCGCGGCAGAACATCGAAGATATTCTCATCCGGCATGACCACATCGGTAATCACCAGATCGCCGTCGCCGGAAGACACCCACCGCCACAGCGTGGAGGCGTTGGACGTCAGCCGGACAGTGTAACCGGCCCGGGACAGAGCCTGGTTGAGAACGGTGCGGATCGCCGCGTCATCGTCTGCGACTAGAATCGTGCCGGTGGGCATGGTCAGTCAGTTCCTTTGTTGGTCGGGCTGGGTTGTGCCTCGCCCTCGCCCGTGAACGCAGGCATCAGGATCCGGAAAACGGTTTTGTGGCGCTGGCTGTCGCATTCGATGACGCCGCCATGGTCGCCGATGATCTTGGCAACCAGCGCCAGTCCAAGGCCGGAGCCGTTGGTTTTTGTGGTGATGAACGGTTCGAACAGATGCGGCATCAGGTCGTCGGGCACACCCGGCCCGTTGTCCTGGACGCAGAATTCGAGCGGCAGGCTGACCTTTTCCTCCGTGCCCGGTACGGACAGGCGCACCCCCGGCCGGAAGGCGGTGGAAATCCGGATCTCGCCGTCCGGGTCTTCGCCGATGGCCTCGCTGGCATTCTTGATCAGGTTCAAAAACACCTGGATCAGCTGGTCCTTGTTGGCGAAGACCGGCGGCAGCGAGGGGTCGTAGACCTCGATGATGCGCTTGTTGCGGGCAAAACCGGAATCCGACAGGCGCTTCACGTGATCCAGCACCACGTGAATGTTGACCGGTTCGCGTTCGATCGGACGTTCGTCGGAAAAGACCTCCATCCTGTCGACCAGTTTCACGATCCGGTCGGTCTCGTCCATGATCAGCCGGGTTAGGGCCCGGTCCTCGGCCGGCACGGATTGCTCCATCAGCTGCGCCGCGCCGCGGATGCCGGACAAGGGATTCTTGATTTCGTGGGCCAGCATGGCGGCCAGTCCCGTCACCGTCCGCGCCGCGCCGCGCGACGTCAGCTGCCGGTCGATCTTCTCCGCCATGGTTCGTTCCTGGAACATCAGCACAACGGCGCCGGGACGGTCCGAAACCGGGGCGGCATTGATGTCGACCACCTTCGGCGCGCCGATCCGCGGCGAGCCGATGTCGACCTTGTACTCGTTGACCGGCGCACTGCGCTCGCGCACCTGCTCAATCAGGGTCAGAAGCGGGCTGCCGAAGGGCACGAAGTCGCTGATCGGATGGCGGCGCAGCACGGACACGCTCGAACGCATGAAGAATTCCGCGGCCATATTGGCGGATTCAATGACACCATCCGGCGCAACCAGCAGCACGGGATGCGGCAGCGCGTCCAGGATCGAGGGGCCGTCACTGGCAAGTGCGGCCGTGCGGCCGGTGGGAGACGCTGTGTCGGTCACGCTGCAGTCCGTTCATTTGAAGAGGAAAACCATTCGCTGGCCAGGCGGATCACATCTGCCGGCCGGTCGGAGGTCATAAGGGTCTTGCGCAGGGCGACCGGCAGATCGGCCGCGCCTTGCTGTTCGGCGGTCTCCAGGTACCAGCCGAGATGTTTGCGGGCGATCCTGAGGCCGGCACCGGTGCCGTAAACGCCAAGCAGCGCTTCATAATGCTCTACAACCAGCTCAGCGAGCTCGCGCCCGGACGGTTCCGGCAGTCGTTCGCCAGTCGCCAGATAATGGCCGACATGCCCCGGCAGCCAGGGACGGCCATAGGCGCCACGGCCGATCATCACACCGTCCGCGCCGGATTGGTCCAGCATGGCGTGCGCATCCTCAATGCCCGTGCAATCGCCATTGGCGATCAGCGGCACAGACACGGCTTCCTTGACGGCGGCGATCGCGCGCCAGTCCGCCTTGCCTTTGTAGAACTGACAGCGCGTCCGGCCGTGGACCGTGATCAACTGCACCCCGGCAGCTTCCGCCCGCCGGGCCAGTTCGGGAGCGTTGATCGAGTTGTCGTCCCAGCCGAGCCGCATTTTCAGCGTGACGGGAATGTCGACCGCCTCGACGGTAGCCTCGATCAGCGTGAGCGCATGATCCAGGTCGCGCATCAGCGCCGATCCGGAATAACCGGACGTCACCTTTTTCGCGGGACAGCCCATATTGATATCGATTACATCGGCGCCAAGATCGGCAATGACCTTTGCGGCTTCGCCCATCCAATGCGCCTCACGCCCGGCCAGCTGCACCACGTGCAGGCCATCGTCCTGGGATTCGGCGCGCATCTGGGTTTCGGCATCGCCGCGCACAAAAGATTCGCTGGCGACCATTTCGCTGACCACCATACCGGCGCCATAGCGCGCGGCGAGCCTGCGGAACGGCAGGTCGGACACACCCGACATCGGGGCAAGAACGGCCTTGTTGGACAAATGATGCCGGCCAATCGACAGCGTTTTGGTCATCAGTGATACGGTTTCTCTCGTCTGCTCATTGACTGTGCAGATTTTGATTTGCCTATATTGTAGACAAATATCGCAATGCAACAAGTCAAAAATTGCGGTTCAAACAGGTTCTTGAGTAAGACGTTCGGAGCATTCAATCAGCGACAGTCGCCAAGGAGACCGCACATGACCAAACCCGCAGCTGCTTTGATTGTCGCAGCTGGCCGCGGTACGCGGCTTGCGGGATCCGCGGACGCCCTACCCAAACAATACCGGCCGCTGGCCGGCCGTGCCGTGCTGACCCATACACTGACTGCCCTTGGGAATCACCCACGGATTGAGCATTTGGTTACGGTGATTCATCCGGATGACGCAGACCTTTATGAAAGTGCCGTTGCCCGTCTGGACGAACCGACCGCCCGCAAGCTGGCTCCACCGGTCCTGGGAGGCGCGACCCGCCAGCAATCCGTCCTTTCCGGACTGAACGCGCTGGCGGGCTTCGGCTGCGGCTCCGTTTTGATCCATGATGCCGCGCGCCCGTTTGTCGGTCAGACCGTTCTCAACAATGTGTTTGCGGCGCTGGATACGGGCGCGGAAGGTGTTCTTGCGGCCATCGCCGTCACCGATACGCTGAAACGCGCGGATGCCGAAGGACATTCGCAGGAGACCGTTGACCGGACCGGCTTATGGGCCGCTCAAACCCCTCAAGCTTTTCCATTCGACCGGATACTTTCCGCACACCGGAAGGCGGCTGATGCCGACCGGCAGGATTTCACCGATGACACCGGGCTTGCGGAATGGGACGGAATGTCCATTGTGTTGAGCGAAGGCGATCCGGCCAATTTCAAAATCACCACCGCCGCCGACCTTCGGCGTGCGGAAACACAGGCACTGTCCCAGAAGATGGCTGATCCCGGCACCCGCCCTTCCCTTCTTGACCTGACCGATATCCGCATTGGCATCGGCTATGATGTCCACGCCTTCGAAAACGGCGATAGCGTCATCCTGGGCGGCGTCGAGATTCCGCACACCCAAAAGCTCAAGGGTCACTCGGACGCGGATGTGGTCCTGCACGCGATCACCGACGCCACATTGGGCGCCATCGCCGATGGCGATATCGGCCAGCATTTCCCGCCAAGCGATCCGCAATGGAAAGGGGCCGCGTCGGACCGTTTCCAGGAAGATGCCCTGCGCCGGGTAACTGCCCTCGGCGGCCGGCTGGCTCATATCGATGTGACCATCGTATGCGAGGCTCCCAAAATCGGTCCGCACCGGGAGGCCCTGCGCGCCTCGATCGCCCGCATCTGCGCCCTGCCGGTGTCCCGTGTGTCGGTCAAGGCAACCACGTCGGAAAAACTCGGGTTCACCGGCCGCAAGGAGGGCATTGCCGCGCTTGCCAGCGTTACCGTGCGCCTGCCTTTTGACGAGGAAGATTGATCCATGAGCGAACCTTCGCCGCACAGCCTTGACGACCTCGCTCCCCTCGCCGCTCAGGTTCTGGACGCACTGAAGGCAGCCAACAAGATGGTCGCGACGGCCGAATCCTGCACAGGCGGTCTGATTTGTGGCGCGCTCACCGAAATCGCAGGCTCTTCAGCCGCCGTGGACCGGGGCTTTGTCACCTATTCCAATGAGGCCAAGGCCGAGCTCCTGGGCGTGCCTTCCGACCTGATCCTGAAAGTCGGCGCCGTGAGCAAGGAAGTTGCGATTGCCATGGCCGAAGGGGCCTTGCAACGCTCCAATGCCGATATCACGGTATCCGTGACCGGGATTGCAGGCCCGGGCGGCGGCAGCGCGGAAAAGCCCGTCGGTACGGTGCATCTTGCCATCGCGCAAAAGAACAGGACAACAGACCACATTCACTGCTGGTTTGCCGACCAGGGCAGAAGGTCGATCCGCCTGGCCACAGTTCAGACTGCGCTCATATCGATTTTAAATGCACTTTCCTGAGTAAAAACCTATTAACGCTTCAACAAGTTGGCGCTGGGTTTCCCCATTGGTTACACGTATAGTCAGCAGTGTTGACCTAATGGGAAGCCAAGCTCAAATCCATCATGTTGAAGAAAATACTCCTCCTTGCCGCCATCGTCTGCATGGGCGGCGCGGCCAAAGCCGATGCAATCCCGCAGCCGGGTGACTTCTATCTAATTTCACGGGACCGGAGCGGCATCTTTGTCGGCAGCCACAAATTGTTTCTGGACTATTCCCGAGGCTTGAAGCAGGTCGCCTATTGCCAGCGTGACTATTTTGTCCGCGGCCATTCGGTAGCCTGGACACAGATCGAGACCGAGCGTGGCAACACCGTGCGCATCGAATACAATTTCGGACGGGGCTGGCGGCCGATCTGCGACAATCCGGAACGCCAGGTGACGCTCGAGGATATCGGTATCACGGACACCCCACGGGACGTGCTCGCCAGCGAGGATGAGAGCGAAAAAGCACGAGGCCGCCTGTCCGCGATCGGCGCGATGTTCCAGCCCGATGATCGAGGCAACGGACACAGCACTTATCATACGCGATGAGCCCATCGTGGCCGGCCTCTGATGGCCGGGTGCGAAAACCGGTAAAGTTTTAATAAAATCGTATTGCAATTGAAAAGCTGATTTACAGACAAGTCCCTTAAGTTGAACCTTTGCAGGATTAAACGCGCGAAATGATTTCGCAGTACAGGGAACGGATATGTCAATCCACAAATTCCTCCTAACGGCAGGCGTAGTCTGTCTGGCAGGCACATGCGCCTATGCCGGAGGCGATGTTCCGATTGTCGGCGACACCTATATGATCTCCCGTGACGGTCAGAACTTTCGCGGCTCGCACCGGATCTACGACCGGATGTCGGAAAACCTGATCGAGGTGGAATATTGCGGCCGGTCCTATTGGGTCCGCTACGCGACCGTTGCTTGGACCCAGCTCGAAGTGGAGCAGGACTACGTGGTCCGCGTGGAGTTCAACTGGGGCAAGGGCTGGCGCCCGATCTGCGAACATCCGGAACAACAGGTAACGCTTGAAGGTCTCGGCGTGAGCGAGGATCCCCGCATCGTTGTGCAAAACGACGGTGCATCCGTCCGTCGCGTCAACAGATTTGCAGTTATCCGGAAGGCCTTCCAGACGGAAAACGGCGACGCGGCCGCCAAGTCCTATCATGGCAATTGACTAAAATGCCAAGGGATCCCGGTAAGGCTCAGGTAAGCCAACCAGGCTAATATCGATATTGGAAGAGGGTGAAGGGGCGACGCTGAAAAGGGAAACCTGACATGAAACGCTTTCTGGCGTTCCTTGCAGTTCTGATCGCCGGTGGCCTCGGCCCGGCCGGCAGCGCTTTCGCTCAGAGCGATTTCTACATCCGTTCGCAATATTCCAACGGTACCTTCACCGGCTTTCACGAAATCCTGACGAAACCCAAGGAAGGCTATCATGAAGCCCGCTATTGCGACCGGACCTTCTGGGTGTCTTCGACGACGGTCATCTGGACCGAGGAAGAGGCCGCGGCCGGCCGCAAGTTGATTGTCGAGGAAAATATTGGCTCCAACCGGCGCACTGTTTGTGCCGACTATGCCGATTTCGCGACCCTGGAAGACCTGGGTCTCAAGAAACGGGAAGTCGAGCAGATCCGCAATCGCAACGAACCGCTCGACATGAAATCAAGCCGGATCCGCGTCATTCGGGATGCCTTCAAGCAGTTCAAATAGGGATCGCTCCCCTAAAGAGACTGTTGCGGCAATGATCTTACTGAGTCACCAAACCCAGCACGTCATCCTGAGGAGGCGCGAGAGCGCCGTCTCGATGGATCGAGCACAAGCACCGGAACAAGCGGCCCATCCTTCGAGACGCGCACAAGTGCGCTCCTCAGGATGACGATTGTTTTCAGGCACTTGCTGAGTATTCAAAAGCTGCAGGCCACCGCCCCTAAGCCCCATAGACCTCATCGGCACGCGCTTCGAATGCGCTCGAGAACTTGCGGAACGCCTTGTCGAACATGACACCCATCAGCGTGCCGAGCGTGCGGCTGCGGAACTCGTAGGATATATAGAAGCCGACGGTGCTGCTGCCCTCCCCGGCGTCCTCGAAGGTCCAGGTGTTTTCCAGATGCTTGAACGGCCCGTCCAGATACTCCACCTGGATCGTGCGCTCCGCGGGCTTCAGTTCAACCCGGCTGGTGAAGGTTTCCTTGAACAGCTTGTAGGCCACTGTCATGTCGGCGACCAGCACCGTGCGCCCGTCTTCCAGCTCCTTGTGGCCGCGCACATGAAGGTCCTGGCAGAGCGGCACGAATTCCGGATAGCGCTCAACGTCCGCCACAAGGCGGAACATGTCATCCGCCCCGTGATTGACCTTGTGAGAAGATGAAAAACTTGGCATGCGAGGGTCTCGAGACCTGAGGTGTCAGTGGCCGAGCTTGGCCTTGCGCGCCGCCCGAAGGTCGGCGAAATCCTCGCCAGCATGGTGCGACGACCGGGTCAGCGGGCTTGCCGACACTTTTAGGAAGCCCTTGGCGTAGGCGATACGCTCATAGCCCTTGAACTCTTCCGGCGTAACGAAGTCGATCACCGGGTGGTGCTTCTTGGACGGCTGCAGATACTGGCCGATGGTCAGGAAATCGACATCCGCGGCACGCAGGTCATCCATCAGCTGCAGCACTTCGTTGCGCACTTCGCCGAGCCCGACCATGATACCGGATTTGGTGAACATTTCCGGATCAAGCTCCTTCACTTTCTGAAGAAGACGGATTGAATGGAAGTAGCGCGCGCCCGGCCGGACTTTCAGATATTTCGACGGCACGGTTTCCAGATTGTGGTTGAAGACGTCCGGCTTGGCCGCGACAACAATTTCAAGGGCCCCATCCTTGCGCAGGAAATCCGGCGTCAGCACTTCCACCGTCGTGGTCGGCGAGGTCTTGCGAATAGCGTTGATCACGTCGGCGAAGTGGGTCGCACCGCCATCGTCGAGGTCGTCACGGTCCACGGAGGTGATCACCACATGTTCCAGGCCCATGGCGGCTACCGCGTCGGCGACGCCCTGGGCTTCCTTCGGATCGACCGGCCCCGGCATGCCGGTGCGCACGTTGCAGAAGGCGCAGGCGCGGGTGCAGGTGTCGCCGAGGATCATGAAACTGGCGTGTTTCTTCGACCAGCATTCGCCGATATTCGGGCAGCCGGCCTCTTCGCACACGGTCACCAGGTTGTTGTCGCGAACCACGTTCTGTGTTTCGCGGTAAACCGGCGACGTCGGCGCCTTGACGCGGATCCATTTCGGCTTGCGCTGAACCGGATTGTCCGGGCGATGGGCCTTTTCCGGATGGCGCGGGCGCGCATCGGAGGTGTCTTTCGGGCGATTGAGCGTGTCGACGATCGTAACCATGGGCCTTAAGTGTCGTGATTGCTGAAAAAGGTCAAGCCATAAAGCCGTTAAGCCAGCTATGTGCTTAACGCGGGGCTGATGTAGGTTTCGAGCCTTGTCCGCGCCTCTTCGGTCAGCGGATGAGACTTGCGGGTTTCTTCATTCATCTGGACGATCACCGTGACCGCGCGGGCGACCGGCTTGCCGTCCTGATAAACCTCTTGGAACAGCTTGAACGAGCTGCGGCCGACTTCAGTGACAGCCGTGCCGATTTCCACTTCGCCCGGCCAGTTGATCTCGGACAGGAAATCAAGTTCCAAACGAGCGATCACGAAGGCCGCGCCGTCATCCGCAAGGCCTGCACCGAAGATGATTTCCACCCGGCCGGTTTCCAAGAAGGTCGCGAACACCGCGTTGTTGACATGGCCCTGGCGGTCCGTGTCGGCGTAACGCAGCTTGTCGCGGGCTTTCAGCGGAAAGTCATCGATCGTGGTCAAAACGGCCGTCCCGGTCTTACTTGAACAGTTTCTTCCAGATGAACAGGAACAGGATCGCCCCGATAACGGCAATGATCAGCCGGTCGAGAATGCCGCCCGTGACGTTGAGATTGAGGATCGCGGCCAGTTCACCGCCAAGCAACGCGCCGACAAGACCAACGACAAGACTGCCGAGGAACCCGCCCCGGCTGTTGAGCACCCGGTGGGCAACGGCACCCGCGACAAGACCGATGATGATGGTGATGATCAGACCCATCGCGGGGGCTCCTTATTTGAATTCCCTATATGCAGTATACCCACCGACCACTGCTATCGGAAAGGCTATGTAGGCACTCAGCGGCGCGGGCAGCAATACAAAAAAGATTGCCGCCTGGACTATTAAGGCTATGGCACATATAGAGAATTTAACATCAGTTGATTGTTTTTTCAGCCAAGTAAGCATTCATACTTCAGCTTTTTCCGGTGGCCTAGGCGATCAGACGCGCCAGCAGAACAACGACAATCGCACCGATGGCGGCCACGACGATCTCGTTCACATACTGGTTGCCGAGATTGATGTTGATGCCGACGAGCTTGAACAAAAACCCGCCGACAAAGGCACCGACGAGACCGATGATCAGATAGCGGATCAACCCGCCACCGCCGACAACAACACTTGCAAGCCAGCCGGCGATGATGCCGATGGCCACCCAGATCAGAATTGCTTTCACATCCATATCGAAAGGCTCCCTTTGACCGCTTGTGCAGACGGCTTCACGTTAACCTGTTCAGATGACGCGTCCAGCACCGAAGTGACAAAAATGCCTATGGGTTTCGGCGGTCCGTTTCACGTCCTGGGGCTGACTGACGGCATTGGGCAAAGCTTTGGCCAGTGAAGACGGCCCCGCCCTTTTCAAAGGCCGGGGCCTGTCCGGTCAGGCGTTCAGGACCTTGCCATAGGCGTCGAGCACCGATTCCTTCATCATTTCCGACAGGGTCGGATGCGGGAAGATCGTGTGCATCAGCTCTTCTTCGGTCGTTTCCAGGTTCATGGCGACCACAAAGCCCTGGATCAGTTCGGTCACTTCCGCGCCGCACATATGCGCGCCGAGCAGCTCACCGGACTTCTTGTCGAAAATGACCTTGATCATGCCGTTGTCTTCGCCGAGCGCGATGGCCTTGCCGTTGGCGTTGAACATGTAGCGGCCAACGCGGATCTCGCGGCCCTGTTCCTTCGCCTTGGCTTCCGTCAGGCCAACCGAGGCAACCTGGGGGTTGCAGTAGGTGCAGCCCGGGATCTTGCGGTGATCCATGGCATGAACGCCCGGCACACCGGCAATCTTCTCGATGCAGATCACGCCCTCGTGCTCGGCCTTGTGAGCCAGCATGGGCGGACCGGCGACGTCACCGATGGCGTAAAGGCCCGGCACGTTGGTGCGGCCGTAGTCGTCGATGACGACGCAGCCGCGGTCGGTTTTGACGCCGAGCGCTTCCAGGCCGATATTCTCGATATTGCCCTGAACGCCAACGGCGGAAATCAGGTGATCGGCCGTGATCTGCCTGACCTTGCCGTCCTTGGTCTCCACATGGGCGGTGATCGAGTTCGCCGCCTTGTCGACCTTGGTCACCTTGGCTTCGGTGATGATCTTCAGGCCGCGTTTTTCCAGCGCCTTGCGGGCGAATTTGGAGATTTCCTCGTCCTCGACCGGCATCACATTGGCCATCAGTTCGACAACGGTGACGTCGACGCCCATGGAGCGGTAGAAGGAGGCGAATTCGATGCCGATGGCACCGGAGCCCATGACGACCAGCGACTTCGGCATCTTGGCCGGTTTCATCGCCTCGAAATAGGTCCAGATCAGCTTGCCGTCCGGCTCGATGCCGGGAAGCGCACGCGGGCGGGCGCCGGTCGCGACGATGATGTGCTTGGCGGTGTAGGTGCCCTCGCCCTTGACGCCCTTGGGAACGGGATGCTGCGGCTCGACCACCGGCTTGGTGGACTTGCCGACGGAAATCTCGCCCGGCTTGGTCAGCTTGGCTTCGCCCCAGATGACATCGATCTTGTTCTTCTTCATCAGGAAGCCGACGCCGCCATTCAGCCGCGCGGAGACGCCGCGCGAGCGGGCGACGACGTCCTTGACGTCGGCCTTCATGGTGCCTTCCAGCGTCAGGCCGAAGCTCTTGGCGTGGTTGGCGTGGTCGAAGATTTCAGCAGAGCGCAGCAGCGCCTTGGTCGGAATGCAGCCCCAGTTGAGGCAGATGCCGCCAAGATGTTCGCGTTCGACAATGGCAGTCTTGAAGCCCAGCTGGGCGGAGCGGATCGCGGTGACGTAACCGCCCGGCCCCGAGCCGATGATGATCACGTCATAATTGGTGTCAGCCATGGTGTTTTCCCCGGCGCAATTGGTCATCGTGAAAACGGCGCGGCGTTGCCGCCGCGCCGGAGAGCCTGGATCAGACCAGCATGCTCATCGGATTTTCGATGTAGCCCTTGAAGGCGGCCAGAAGCTCCGCGCCGAGCGCTCCGTCCACGCAGCGATGGTCGGTGGACAGCGTCACGGACATGACGGTGGCCACAGCCAATTCGCCGTCCTTGACCACCGGGCGCTTCTCGCCGGCGCCGACGGCCAGGATGGTCGCGTGCGGCGGGTTGACGACCGCGGAGAAGTTCTTCACGCCCATCATGCCCATGTTGGACACCGCCGTGGTGCCGCCCTGGTACTCCTCGGGCTTCAGCTTCCGCTCCTTGGCACGCTTGCCGAGATCCTTCATCTGGTTGGAAATCACCGACAAAGGCTTTTCTTCCGCGCTGCGGATGATCGGCGTGATCAGCCCGCCCGGAATGGACACCGCGACACCGACATCGGCATGCTTGTGCATGACCATATTGTCGTCGGTCCAGGAGACGTTGGCATCCGGTACATCACGCAGCGCCAGGGCCAGAGCCTTGATGGTCATGTCATTGACCGACAGCTTGTAGGCCGGCTTGCCGTCCTTGTCCTTGGCGGCCGCATCGTTGAGCTGGGCGCGGAGTGCCAGCAGGGCATCCAGCTCCACATCCACGGAGACATAGAAATGCGGAATGGTCTGCTTGGATTCCGTCAGGCGCTTGGCGATGGTTTTGCGCATGCCGTCATGCGGCACGAGCTCGTAGCTGTCCTTGTCGAACAGCTTCAGCACCTGATCCGCGGACGGACCTGCAACCGGAGCAGCAGCTGCTGCTGCCTTCGGAGCCTCGGCAGCGGCCGGAGCTGCCTTGCCGGTGCCGGCTTCCAGAGCCGCCTCGATGTCACGCTTGACGATCCGGCCGTGCGGGCCGGAGCCTTTCAGCGCTTTCAGGTCAAGACCGTTGAGCTGCGCCAGACGACGCGCGAGAGGAGAGGAAAAAATGCGGCCGCCATCGGCCGCCTTCGGCGCCGGCACCGGATCGGTTGCCGCCCTGGCGCCGACCTCGATCGCCGACGAGCTGTCCGGCACGGCCGGAGCGGCGTCGCCGCCGGACGGTGCCGGGGCAGCTCCGCCGCCGGAGGTGTCGATGGCGCTGGCATCTTCGCCGTCTTCCAGGAGGACGGCGATCAGCGCATTGACCTTGACGCCTTCGGTGCCGGCCGCCACGACGATCTTGCCGACCTTGCCCTCGTCGACGGCTTCCACTTCCATGGTCGCCTTGTCGGTTTCGATTTCCGCGATGACGTCACCGGCGGAAACCTGATCGCCTTCCTTGACCAGCCACTTGGCCAGGTTGCCCTCCTCCATCGTCGGAGAAAGGGCCGGCATGGTGATATTGATTGGCATGTCCGTGTCCCTCGCCTCAGGCTGTGTAGGTGACGGCTTTGACCGCGTCGATGACTTCGCCGACATTCGGCAGAGCCAGCTTTTCAAGGTTCGCGGCATAGGGCATCGGAACGTCCTTGCCGGTCACGCGCAGGATCGGTGCGTCGAGATAATCGAAGGCCTTTTCCTGAACCTGGTAGGCGATTTCCGAAGAGACCGAGCACATCGGGAAGGCTTCTTCGATGGTCACGATGCGGCCCGTCTTGCGGACCGAAGCCAGCACGGTGTCGATGTCCAGCGGACGGATCGTGCGCAGGTTGATCACCTCGGCCGAAATGCCCATACCGGCCAGTTCCTCGGCGGCTTTCAGCGTGTAGGTCATGCCGATGCCCCAGGAGACAAGCGTCACATCGGTGCCGCCGCGCTCGATCTTGGCCTTGCCGATCGGCAGCACAAAATCGTCCATGTCCGGGATATCGAAGGAGTGCCCGTAAAGGATTTCGTTTTCCAGGAAGATCACCGGATTCGGATCGCGGATTGCGGCCTTCAGAAGACCTTTCGCGTCCGCAGCCGAATAAGGCTGAACCACTTTCAGACCCGGCACATGCGCATACCAGGACGCATAGTCCTGGGAGTGCTGGGCACCGACGCGGGCAGCCGCGCCGTTCGGGCCGCGGAACACGATCGGCGCACCCATCTGACCACCGGACATGTAGAGCGTCTTGGCGGCGGAGTTGATGATCTGGTCGATCGCCTGCATGGCGAAGTTGAAGGTCATGAACTCGACGATCGGCTTCAGACCGGCCATGGCCGCACCGACACCCATGCCGGCAAAGCCGTGCTCGGTGATCGGCGTGTCGATGACGCGCTTCGCGGAGAACTCGTCGAGCAGGCCCTGCGTGATCTTGTAAGCGCCCTGATACTCGGCAACCTCCTCACCCATGATGAAGACGTCAGGGTCGCGGCGCATTTCCTCGGCCATGGCGTCGCGAAGAGCTTCGCGCACGGTGGAGGATTTCATCGCCGTGCCTTCCGGAACTTCCGGGTCCTCAGGCGTGTCGATGGCAGGAGCCTGCGGTGTCGGTGCGGATGCAACCGGTGCTGCAGGTGCGCTCGGCGCTTCGGCCGCGGCCGGAGCGGCGGCTGCCGCCGGTGCAGAAGCTGCCGCGTCAAGCGCGCTGGCATCCTCGCCATCGGCCAGAAGAATAGCGATCTTCTCGTTGACCTTGACGTTGTCGGTGCCTTCGGCAACCAGGATCTTTCCAAGCGTGCCTTCGTCGACCGCTTCCACTTCCATGGTGGCCTTGTCGGTTTCAATCTCGGCGATCACGTCGCCAGCGGTGACGGCGTCGCCCTCGGCTTTCAGCCACTTGGCGAGCTTGCCTTCTTCCATTGTCGGCGAAAGCGCCGGCATCAAAATGTCGATCGGCATAATTATCCCCGGCGTTAGAGCAGAATGTCGGTGTAGAGTTCGGACGCATCCGGCTCCGGATCGGTCTGAGCGAATTCGGCAGCTTCGGCGACCCTGGCGCGCACATCCTTGTCGATGGCCTTCAGGTCGTCTTCCGTTGCCCAATTCTTTTCCAGAAGCCGCACGCGGACTTGCTCGATCGGGTCGTGTTCGGTGCGCATCTTCTGCACTTCGTCCTTGGAGCGGTATTTCGCCGGATCGGACATGGAATGACCACGATAGCGGTAGGTGCTCATTTCAAGGATATAGGGCCCCTTGCCATCCCGGCACCATTGCAGCGCTTCCGCGGAAGCGGCCATGACAGCGCGCACATCCATGCCGTCGACCTGCTTGCCCGGAATGTTGAAGGAGGCACCGCGCTGCGACAGGTCCGTCGTGGCGGAGGCTCGGGCGACGCTGGTGCCCATGCCGTACTTGTTGTTCTCGACAACATAGACGACCGGCAACTTCCAAAGTTCGGCCATGTTGAAGCTCTCGTAGACCTGGCCCTGGTTGGACGCGCCATCGCCGAAGAAGGCCATAGCGACATTGCCGTTCTCACGGTACTTGTTGGCGAAGCCGAGGCCGGTTCCAAGGGACACCTGGGCGCCGACGATGCCGTGGCCGCCATAGAAGTGCTTTTCCTTGGAGAACATATGCATGGAGCCGCCCTTGCCTTTCGACAGGCCGCCGCGGCGGCCGGTCAGCTCGGCCATGACGCCTTTCGGATCGAGATCCATGGCCAGCATGTGGCCGTGATCGCGATAGCCGGTGATCATCTGATCGCCGTCCTTTTTGGCCATCTGCATACCGACGACGACAGCTTCCTGCCCGATATACAAATGACAAAAACCGCCGATGAGGCCCATGCCGTACAATTGCCCGGCTTTTTCCTCAAATCGGCGGATCAGAAGCATTTCACGATAGGCGTGGAGTTCCTGGTCCTTGTCGAACTCGGCGATCGCAGGCTTCGCCTTTTTGGCGGTGCTGCGGGTCCGGCTTGAGCTCTTAGAGCTCGCGGAAGTGGTCTTTGATGCTGTGGCCATAACCCTCTTCTCGGCGTGACGTTTCCCCTAAGACAGGTAGGAGCAACTTATCCTGTTGCCGCTGTCAATCCAATCCATCAATCTCGCACTGCGAAAGAACAACAAGTTCCTGCAGGGAAACGTGAATTTAGATTTTAACTGGATTTTTGTTAAGTAGAAAGAATAAACCGAAATTCAGTTCATGCTGTAACGGTGTCCGGGACGCAGCACGACCAGCTCATCCGGATGCACCAGATTGAGATTGAGCCGGGCTCTCTCGTCCAGCATGTCCGGATCGAGGCTCTCCGGACGGAGCAGGCTGACCTTTGCGACGAGCTCCTGACGCTCGGCTGTGAGTTCACCAAGTTCGGCTTCCAGTTCGGAGACCTGTCGCTCAATCATGGCACGCCCGACCATGCCCAGTTCGCCGCTCATCGCATGAAAGCCGAAATAGCCAAGCGCCGCAATGGCGATGACGGGCGTGATCAGGCGGCGAAGAAAGGACTGTTTTCTTTGACGGGTGGCTGCTCGGGGCACTCTTTGGACCTTAACGCTATACTCTGGTCTCTTGGTTCCAACACTATGCGGTTTTAGGTTTAATAGAATCTTGAGACAGCCGGTCAAATGCACGGTAAATGTGTATCGGCGGGGAGAGTAGCCATGGACCCGTTTGCCGCCGAGCGCGAAGCAATGGTCGAGATCCAATTGCGCCGGCGCGGTATCCATGACGACCGCGTTCTGGCCGCCATGGCAAAGGTGCCGCGCCATCTCTTTGTGCCGGAGAACCACAGACACAACGCCTATTGGGACGGCCCGCTGCCGATCGGCTCCGGCCAGACCATCTCCCAGCCCTATGTCGTTGCACTGACGTGCGAATTGCTTGAGATCAAGCCAGAAGACAACGTCCTCGACATCGGCGCAGGTTCCGGTTATGCAGCTGCGGTTCTCGCCGAACTCGCCGCCAGGGTCGTCAGTATAGAGCGGTTGCCGGAGCTTACAGATCTGGCACGGAGCAATCTTGAAGCCGCCGGCTACGGAAACGTGGAAGTCCTGTGCGCGGACGGCACTTTGGGATGTCCGGACAAGGCCCCGTTTGATGCCATCGCCGTTGCCGCCGGAGCACCGGCCGTTCCCGCCTCTCTCAAACAGCAACTGAAGGTAGGGGGTCGCCTGGTGATCCCGGTCGGCACATCCAAGCGCTTGCAGGACCTTGTCCGGGTGCGCCGGGTCTCGGAACAAGAGTTCAAAACAGAGGACTTCGGCGGCGTCGCCTATGTGCCGCTGGTGGGTGCGGAAGGATGGTCGGAGGGGGACACCAACTGACGGCAAAACCCGTCATCCAAAGGGCTGGTCCTGGAAATAGGTAGCCGGAAACCATATGCCCCGGAAGATTGTGGGTTTCATATTCGGGACGACATGACCTTGATCCAGGTCTGGTATCTGTATGTTCTTCCGGATTTCAGCAGGTTCCGGCATCGGCCTGCTCCGAAACGGCCCGCATTTCAAGATCCGCATCGCATCATCTATATCTTCAGCCGTGACGCCAATCCCCAAGCGACAATCAGAAGGAATCGCTTCCCAGTCCGAAGGGTCAAACGCAAACCAGAACGTCGACAGAAGTGAATTTTTCAGCATTGAGTGCCATCGCCCAATGAGATTCAGAGCTTCGATTGTGGAACTTGTCCCATTGTCGAGACTTGAAGGCACGAGCGAATGCGAGCCGGAGCCAATGTCTGGCTCTGCCCAGTCATCAGCCCCTTGCCCGATCCCGGGTGTCGCTGTGCGACGCCCGGGAAAACGGGTTTCAAGACTGGCCGGCGTTTCCGCTCAACCTTGTCAGGACGTCCTGGCCTTGGCCCGTACCGCTTCGGTTTTTTCCAGCGCCTGCAGCAGGTACCGGTCGCGGTCATAAACGTCGGAATAGAACGCCACCGTCCCATCCAGATCCGGCCAGGCGGTGAAATAGGAGACATAGACCGGAATGTCACCGGACACTTGTTCCTGCTCGTTCTGCCCCTGTGCGATGCGCGAGGTCACATAGTCTTTCGACTTGCCGAGCACCGCGGCGGCCATGGCTTTCGGGTCATGCAGACGGATACAGCCGTGGCTGAAGGCGCGCATGTCCTTCTTGAAGAGATTCTTCGCCGGTGTGTCGTGCATGTAGATGTGGTGCTTGTTCGGGAACAGAATCTTGACTTCGCCAAGCGCGTTCGACTGGCCCGGATATTGACGCACATTGATGGTCTGCTGCTTGGAGGCAACCGCGTACCAGTTGACGGAGGCGGAAGAGACCTTCCGGCCACCGGCGGTTGACACCTCATAGCCTGCCCGATCCAGATAGCTCGGATCGTTGGCAAGTTTCGGCAGCATCTCGTTGACGATGATCGAATAGGGCACACCCCAGTAGGGATTGTATTCAACAATCTCGATCTTGTCGTAGAAGAAATTGGTCTGGTTCGACTTCTTGCCGACCACGACGCGCATTTGCAGCGGCACTTCATCCGGTGCGAAATAGGTCGCGGTGAAGGCGGCCTGGTTGATAAAGACCTTGCGCTCACCGAGCACCTCGGGAAGCCAGCGGCTGCGCTCCATCGCCAGTTCGACCTTGGCGATCTTTGCAGCATTGGTCTCACCGACCATGGCGTTGATGGTGTTCTTGCCGACAATCCCGTCCGGCGTCAGCTTGGCTTCCTTCTGGAACGCCTTGACCAGGGCCACCAGCTCCGGCGTGTAGATTTCGCCATCGTCGTAGGCTTCGAGCGTTTCCGCATGAGCCGATTTCAGTTCCTCGGAGCCGTTCTTGGCGACCGCCGCGACGACGTTCTTCATCTCGGGGCTGGATTTGCCGGGCTTCAGGAAGGTCCCCGGCGCAATGACGACCTGGTCAGCCTCTTGGTCTTCGGCCTTGAGACGTGCCAGTTCGGCGCTCAGCTTCTTGAAATGGTCGTTCTGCGGCTGTTGGGCGGCCAACTCGGCGGCGGCATCGTCGCTGCCGTTGAGCTCCTCCAGCGCAGCAACGAGATCCACTTCGTGGCGCGGCAGGTCGTGGTATTGAGAAATGCGGTTCGGATCGACCCGGCCCCGCTTGGCGTCAAGAACGTAGGTAAGCGCGGCTGCGCTGAGTTCCATCTCAAAACGCATCAGGGCCGCATCGCGCTCTGCCCCTTCCAGACCGGCTGTGGCCGGCAGGACAACGAAATAGTCGTCCGGGTTCAGCGCATAGACAGCCGCATTGGCCAGCTCACGGCGCAACTGCGCGGCCTTCACCGTTGCCTTGCCGTCGTCCAGCCAGAGAAAGTCCGGATGTTCACGGTAAAAGGCAATCAGGGCCTCGCCAACTTCGGGCAGCACGGTCAGGGACATGCCCTTGAGCGCCGGGCGGGCTTCGTCAAAGGCGGTCAGAACGACGGGCGTTTCCGGCGCCGTATCTGCCTGCGTGGCAGGCACATCAGTGTCCGCGCTTTCTAGGGCCGCGCCGGGCTGAACCTCGGCGGTTTTCTTTTCCGACAACTCTTCGAGGGAAACCCGTTTCCAGGAATCCGGCGAATAGTTCAGATAGCGCGGTGCGGACACCTTGACCTTGCTAGCCTGCTGCCGCAGCTCTTCCTGGCGCAGGCGTTCCTGGTCACGGCGCTGCTGCTCGGGATTGAACAGACGCTGCAAGAAATTCTGGGCGCTGGCCTGATCAACCGTCACGGCACTGAAGCCGGTTGCAATCACCGAAGCCATCAAGCCGGCCTTGAGCGATTTCCCGAGGAACGACCCAGTCCGTTTGGTCAGCACGTGACCCCGGTTCCGTCCGCGGTGTTTGACGTCATTTACTCGCATTGTCTCAACCCGAAATGTGTTAATGTGCCAGTACCGGTCAAGGTGCCCAGAATGACCGGTCAGAATCGTTCCCTGCCAGGAAAGCTGCGCCCGGTTAGCCGGACAATGTGTCAAGCCAGTGCCGGCCGCGCAATTTCCCAGACGCATTCATGTCTGAAACCACGCCAGCTTCCTGCTTGCAACCGGTTAATACTATAACAGGCCTCATCAGTCGGTTAAGGCAAACTGTCTTGCACAGGTTTTGAATTCACTTCGGTGTGACGTTAATGCCGCGTCCGCACATCTTTCGGGAACGGTCCAAGGTTTAATTCCACCCTGAATTGCAGGAACGCGCGTTAGAAGGAAAATCGGTGACTGCAACACCGCGCAAAAGCCTCGTCAGGAATGACAATCCGCCTCACCGTGACGAGGATCACTTCTCCCGGGACCAGGTCCGGTAAGCTGAAACTCACAAGAATGTGAAGGCCTGCCGGAGTTCGAAATGCCGTTTCAATTCAATGTCGGTGACCATTCCTCACCGGTTTGGAAATACAAAAAATTCAATTCCTCCCAATATGCGCAGCTGAAATGGGCGCGTAACAAGCTGTTCAAGATGGTCAGCGGCAACCCGTCCTGTAACGCCTATTTCCGCACCCTGCCCAGGGGGCGCAGCCTTTCCAGCCTGATCGGCGACAGCAGCATCTGGGTGAATTACGGTCCAACCATCTCTCCTCTCCACGGTGAGATCCATGTTCCCACGGGCGAAATTGCGGTCGGCGACCGTGCCTTCAACATGGGACGCTGGATGGTGCTGGCAACGTTGATTCATGAGCTGGCGCATTACAATGGGGCGCCGATCTCGGGCGGCGATACCAGCGCCGAGGAAGCCGTCTATCATTGCGGCCTGGGCACGGCGCGGGAGTATTACGACGGCGTCGACGACCCGCGCACACCCTATGATCCGACCATCGGCGGCTAAAAACAGCCTAAAAACATGAAAACGGGCGGCCTGATTGAAACCAGCCGCCCGCATATTTGGCATAACTTTTTGGCGTTGTGCTTAGAACGGAATCTCATCGTCCATCGGGCCGCTGCCGCCACCGCCGGACGGGCCGCCGAAGCCACCGCCGCCGCTGCTTGAGCCGCCACCGTAACCGCCGCCACCGCCGCCGAAGCTTCCGCCCGAGCCGCCGCCACCACCAAAGCTGCCACCGCCCTGGCTGTCATTGCCATAATCCGGAAGACCACCGCCGGATCCGGCGCCCTCGCCGCGACCGTCGAGCATGGTCAGGTTGGAATTGAAGCCCTGCAGCACCACTTCGGTGGAATAGCGTTCCTGGCCGGACTGGTCCTGCCATTTGCGGGTCTGCAACTGACCCTCAAGATAAACCTTGGAGCCCTTACGCAGATAGCTTTCGGCCACCTTGCACAGACCCTCATTGAAAATCACCACACGGTGCCATTCGGTCTTTTCGCGGCGCTCGCCCGTGTTGCGGTCCCGCCAGGATTCAGAGGTTGCGATCCGCAGATTGGCGATCGGCCGGCCGTCCTGTGTCCGGCGGATTTCCGGATCGGCTCCCAGATTGCCGACCAAAATGACTTTGTTGACGCTGCCCGCCATACTGCACTCCTGTTGTTCGCATGCGGCCCTGCCCGGTTGATCCGGGTTGTCGAAACGCCTTGCCGCTTATCCGCGCTGCTAGAAACCAGAACCCTAACGGTCCGCCAACAGCTGCGCCCGTCTTTTCCGGGCTCTGCACCCATTTTCCACAAGGCAGCAGCCCAGCACTGCCCGATTGCTCGGCCCAAAACGCCCTCGCCAAGGGCCTATTCCACCCCAGATTGCAGCCCGTTACAATTTGCTCCGCTTTTGTTCCGCAGCGGCAATTTCCAGTGTCAGGACCCAGGATCAAGCCTGACTGCCTTTCCCGGCACATGATCGGCGCTTCTTACTGACGCAACCTGCTTGCGTGTACTTGTTTTGTTCTTATCATTTCTGTAAAACCGATTCAATCGTTTGGCGGGCCCCGCAAAGGATTCTGGAGGTGTCAAGAAATGCCGCACTGGAAGCCGCGCGCCAAACTGCTATATCGGGGCAAACGGACAAACCGCATCAGACAATCTGTGCAGCGCCGCGCCGCCCAGGGCCGCCCGACCGCGCACCGGATCAGGAAGACCAGTAATGACGACATCCAAGGGCGCGAAGCCGGATGAATCCTGGAAAGATGACCCCACAAGGATGCTCAGCATCCGAGGCGCGCGCGAACACAATCTGAAAGGCGTCGATCTCGACCTGCCGCGCAACAGCCTGATTGTGATGACCGGCCTGTCCGGCTCCGGCAAGTCGTCCCTCGCCTTCGACACGATCTATGCCGAGGGCCAGCGCCGCTACGTGGAAAGCCTGTCGGCCTATGCGCGCCAGTTCCTGGAGATGATGCAGAAGCCGGATGTCGACCAGATCGACGGCCTGTCGCCGGCCATTTCCATCGAACAGAAGACCACCTCTCGCAATCCCCGCTCGACCGTCGGCACGGTTACCGAGATCTACGACTACATGCGCCTTCTGTTCGCGCGTGTCGGCATTCCCTATTCCCCGGCCACCGGCCTGCCGATCGAAAGCCAGACCGTCAGCCAGATGGTCGACCGGGTGCTGGGCCTTGAGGACGGCGCGCGGCTCTACCTGCTGGCACCGATGGTGCGCGGCCGCAAGGGCGAGTACCGCAAGGAACTGGCCGAGCTGATGAAGAAGGGCTTCCAGCGGGTCAAGATCGACGGCACGTTCTATGAAATCGCGGACGCCCCTGCCCTCGACAAGAAATTCAAGCATGACATCGATGTGGTCGTGGACCGTCTGGTCGTGCGCGATGATATCGCGGGCCGGCTAGCCGATTCCCTGGAAACAGCGCTCAAGCTCGCCGACGGCATCGCGATTGCCGAATTCGCCGACAAGAAAGACGAAAACGGCGACCCGGAACGTCTGATCTTTTCGGAGAAATTCGCCTGCCCCGTCTCCGGCTTCACCATTGCCGAAATCGAACCGCGGCTGTTCTCTTTCAACAACCCGTTCGGCGCCTGCCCGACCTGTGACGGTCTCGGTACCACGCTCGCCTTCGAGGAAGACCTGGTCGTGCCCGACCATTCGCTGTCCTTGCGCGAAGGCGCAGTGCTGCCCTGGGCAAAGACGGGGTCGACCTCGCCCTATTACGCCCAGACGCTGGAAGCGCTGTGCAGCCATTTCGACGTCTCCATGGCAACGCCGTGGAAGGATTTGCCTTCGGAGGTCCAGGACGCGATCCTGCACGGCACCGGCAAGACCGCGATCGAATTCGTCTATGACGACGGCGTGCGCTCCTACCGGACCGAAAAGACCTTCGAAGGTGTCATCGGAAATATCGAGCGGCGCTGGCGCGAGACCGAATCCACCTGGGTGCGCGAGGAACTGGCACGGTTCCAGTCCGACCACGCCTGCCCGGCCTGCAGCGGCTTCCGACTGAAACCCGAAGCTCTTGCCGTCAAGATCGCCAAGCATCACATCGGCCAGGTGACCGAGTTTTCGATCCGGCAGGCCAGCGCGTGGTTCGAGGCGCTGCCGGCTCAGCTGAACGACAAACAGAGCGAAATTGCCGGCCGCATCCTGAAGGAAATCCGCGAACGGCTAAAATTCCTCAATGATGTCGGCCTGGAATATCTGACCCTGTCTCGTGCTTCCGGCACACTGTCGGGCGGCGAAAGCCAGCGCATCCGGCTGGCCTCTCAGATCGGCTCCGGCCTGACCGGCGTGCTTTATGTGCTGGACGAACCCTCCATCGGCCTGCATCAGCGCGACAATGCCAGGCTCCTGGAAACGCTGAAACATCTGCGCGACCTCGGCAACACGGTGATCGTCGTCGAGCACGACGAGGACGCCGTCCTGACGGCGGATTACGTGGTCGATGTCGGCCCGGGCGCCGGTGTTCACGGCGGTGAGGTCGTTGCCAAGGGCACGCCGGCCGAGATCATGGCCAATCCGGCCTCTCTTACCGGCCAGTATCTCTCCGGAGCCATGATGATCGCGCGCGCGGATGGCCGCCGCAAGATCAACAAGAAGCGCCAGATTTCGGTTCGGGGCGCGCGCGGCAACAATCTGAAGGATATCGATGTCGATGTGCCGCTGAGCACCTTCACCTGTGTCACCGGCGTCTCCGGCGGCGGCAAGTCGACCTTTCTGATCGACACGCTTTACAAGGCCGCCGCACGCCGGCTGAACGGGGCCCGCGACAATCCGGCGCCGCATGACCGTATCGAAGGCCTGGAAGTGCTCGACAAGGTGATCGACATCGATCAGTCGCCGATCGGCCGCACGCCGCGTTCCAACCCGGCCACCTATACCGGCGCCTTCACGCCCATCCGGGAATGGTTTGCCGGCATGCCGGAAGCCAAGGCGCGCGGCTATCAGCCGGGCCGGTTCTCGTTCAATGTCAAGGGTGGCCGCTGCGAAGCCTGCCAGGGCGACGGTGTCATCAAGATCGAGATGCACTTCCTGCCCGATGTCTATGTCACTTGCGACGTCTGCAAGGGCAAGCGCTACAATCGCGAGACGCTGGAAGTCGAGTTCAAGGGCAAGTCCATCGCCGACGTGCTCGACATGACCGTGGAAGAAGCCGCGGAGTTTTTCTCAGCAGTCCCGGCCGTGCGCGACAAGATGGAAACCCTGGCCCGGGTCGGGCTCGGTTACATCAAGGTCGGCCAGCAGGCGACCACGCTCTCGGGCGGTGAGGCACAGCGGGTCAAACTCGCCAAGGAACTCTCCAAGCGCTCGACCGGCCGTACACTCTATATTCTGGATGAGCCGACCACCGGTCTTCACTTCCACGATGTCGCCAAATTGCTCGACGTGCTGCATGAGCTGGTTGACCAGGGCAACACCGTTCTGGTGATCGAGCACAATTTGGAAGTCATCAAGACCGCGGACTGGATCGTCGATCTCGGGCCGGAAGGTGGCGACGGTGGCGGCACGGTGGTCGCCCAGGGCCGTCCGGAAGACGTCGCAGAGGTCCCGGAGAGCTATACAGGTCAGTTCCTGCAGGAGCTGCTGCAGCGCCGGCCGCAACGCACTCCGGACGCCGCGGAATAGGACAAGACAGACCCAACTTTCCCTAACGGCAGAGCTTTGTGTGCATCGCACACTGGCTCTGCCGTTTGTTTTTATAAGCCTTTTCCGAACCACTTTCGTGCGGCTCAAAATTTTTTGCTGCATTGCACCACACGCATGTCAGACATGCAGAGATGGCACTTCTTTTAATTTGAGCGGTGAAATATATAGGATTCAACAACGGCGCGGGACGCGGCAGCGTTTCGGTAAATAAGGAAAAACAAAATGTTTGATTCAGTGCGCCAACGCTACAACAACTGGGTGAGCTATCGCCGTGCGGTCGACGAACTGTCCCGCCTTTCTTCGCGCGAACTCGCTGACCTCGGCATCAGCCGCGGCGACATCAAGTTTGTCGCCCGCCGTCACAACGGCTGACACATATAGAATCGCGTCCCTAGGCATCCTCCTCCCAGCCGACGGGCGTGTGACACGCAGGGCATCCTCCTCCCAGCCCTGTCACGTCGAAACGACGCCCGCCAGTACCTCCTCCCACTGGCGGGCGTTCGTTTGTCCGGCGTTTGATTTTCCATTTGAACGGCACATCCCAAACTGTCTCCATTCTGCGGACGCATTCCTCTGCGACTGGAGACCGTCAATGGCAATTGATTCCGACAAGACTGACGACGATGTTCTGGCACTGCTCTCCCTGACCCTGCATGAAGGCTAAAGAGCCTGGAAAGGCTACGACTGGGACGTACTGACCCGGTTGCATGAGAAGGGCTATATCGGCGACCCGGTTGGCAAGACCAAGTCGGTATGGCTCACCGACGAAGGCCTCAGACGGTCCCAAGAGCTTTTCGACCGGCTCTTTTCCAAATAGGTCATCGCCCTGGAAGTCATCACGAGCGGTCTCTGTTGAGCGCTGGTTTCCCGGCCACCCGGTCAAATTCAATTCTCCCCGGTCATTCGCCCCCCTACCTACGCGCCCAAACGCGCCAGCGGGCGAGCTCACCCCTTCGCATATGCGAGATGGATTTCAGGTCAGCCATGCACCAGGCGTGGGCGATTGTGACATTTCAACCCTTTTAACCCCTTATTAATCTGCAAAAAATGCATAGCTGCTTCGCGATTTGCCCTCTACCTCGCAGCGCACAAATTCCCTATCTTCCAATCATCAAAGACGAACGGGCCAGACGCCGATCCGCGGTGCCATGGCCATGAGATAAAGCGAAAGGCCTAAACCATGATCGATACCGTTGTTCGCAAATTCAACAACTGGAAACGCTTCCGTCAGACCTATGACGAGCTGTCCAACCTGTCCAACCGCGAACTGAACGACCTGGGCATTGCCCGCGCCGACATCGCGCATTACGCGCGTCAGTCCGCGAAATAAGTCAGTTTCGCGATCCCGAGGCATCCTCCTCCCAGCCAATGGATCGCATCCTCTGCGCCTTCAGGCGCAGAATTCAAAAAGCGCTTGCCGGAACCTCCTCCCACCGGCAGGCGCTTTTTTTTATTCGTATGAGATGGCTGCCCCCAACGCCGAAGCGTTTTCGCAGGCCTCCCTTAGGACAAGCGCTGCATGGGCGGCGATGGGTTGGCTTTCCCAGAGAGCACCGTCCCTCGGTGCAGTGTCGGACTCCAGAAGCTCTTCCAGCGCGTCCGATTGCCAATCCATAGATTCGGGTATTTCAAGGCATTCAATCAGCTGATCGATTTCACATCTTAGACGACGAACCGACCCGAGAGGCCAAATACTGGCAGTTTCCTCATCAATTTCGGCCGGTACAATAGGAAACGAAAAATCCACTGGCACATAGAAGCCCTCGGAATCTGAGTGCATCATGAGGTGCAAAAAAGGGATCGCCCTCAATTTTTCAGCGCTCTCCGGATCGACCGCCTGCCCATTCGTTCCCAGAAGAACGCTTGCGGCATCAAATAATGCGTCGGCTGCGGGTGTTTCCTCATAACCTGTGATGAGCTTGTCTCTTGGAATGGCAACGCCCTTCCAAACCAGACCGGCAACTTCCCTCAGGGCTTGCAATTCGTTGTAACCAAAAGCGTCCGCATACCAGACATCGCATTTTTCAGGCTCCCGGTGAGCCTGGTTTCCCGACATTTTCAACGCCATATTGACGGCTTCGAAATCTCGTCTGACCCAATCAGCCCCTTCCTCGTCATTTTCCAAAAGGTCGGCCAGAACACCGACAACTACTCCCATCCCCATCTAGTCCCTCCCAATTGTCTCAATGAGCGAGAATTCCCAGTTAGCACATCAACCCATGATTGAGCTATCGATTACCACATATCTAAGAACCATCGGGAAATATCCGCATTTTGTCTGAAATGGATTGGATGGCGTTTGTTGCGAAACCGATCGTTAGACGGTATCAGGTCAACAATCAGTGGACTGGCCTTTCCCGGGGAAACTTTCTCCAACCGGACACGCCGACTTGCCCCAGGATCTAAAAATGACCTCCATTCATATCATCGGCGGCGGCCTGGCCGGTTCCGAAGCCGCATGGCAAATCGCTCAATCCGGTCTGGACGTTGTCCTGCATGAAATGCGGCCTCTCCGGAAGACCGACGCCCACCAGACAGACGGATTGGCGGAGCTTGTCTGTTCGAACTCCTTCCGGTCCGACGATTCGGAGCAGAACGCCGTCGGTCTGATCCACCACGAACTGCGTCAGCTTGGTTCGTTGATCATGGCCGCGGCCGACGCCAATCAGGTGCCAGCCGGCAGCGCCCTGGCCGTGGACCGCGAGGGGTTTTCCGCCGCCGTCACCAAGGCACTGGAAGACCATCCCCGCATTTCCATTGACCGGCAGGAAATCGCCGGTCTGCCGCCGGAGGACTGGGACAAGGTCATCATCGCCACCGGTCCGCTGACCTCGCCGGCGCTGTCCGCGGCCGTTCTGGAAAAGAGCGGTGAAGATGCCCTTGCCTTCTTTGATGCCATCGCGCCGATCGTGCATTTCGACAGCGTCGATCTCAGCAAAGCCTGGTTTCAGTCGCGCTACGACAAGGTCGGTCCCGGCGGCACCGGGAAGGACTATCTCAACTGCCCGATGGACCGGGACCAGTATGAGGCTTTCATCGATGCGCTGCTGGCTGGCGACACCGCGGACTTCAAGGAATGGGAAGGCACGCCCTATTTCGACGGTTGCCTGCCCATCGAGGTGATGGCGGCGCGCGGCCGGGAAACACTGCGTCACGGCCCGATGAAGCCGATGGGCCTGACCAACGCGCACAATCCGGACGTCAAGGCCTATGCCGTCGTGCAACTTCGCCAGGACAACGCGCTTGGCACGCTCTACAACATGGTCGGTTTCCAGACGAAACTGAAATACGGCGCCCAGGCGGACATCTTCCGCATGATCCCGGGCCTGGAAGACGCTCAGTTCGCCCGTCTCGGCGGCTTGCATCGCAACACCTTCCTGAATTCGCCGAAGGTTCTGGACGGCAGCCTGCGCCTGAAAGCCGATCCGCGGCTCAGATTTGCCGGCCAGATCACCGGCTGCGAAGGCTATGTGGAATCGGCCAGCGTCGGCTGTCTCGCGGGCCTGTTCCAGGTACTGGAATCCCGCAGACAGGAGATCGTACCGCCGCCGGAAACCACCGCCATGGGCGCCCTACTCGGCCACATCACCGGCGGGCATATCTCGCGCGACGACGGTGCCGGCAAGCCAAGTTCGTTCCAGCCGATGAATGTCAATTTCGGATTGTTCCCGCCGGTCGAGGCCCCCAACAAGGACGAAGACGGCAAGCGCCTGAAAGGCAAGGACAAGGCACGCGCCAAGAAACTTGCCATGACCCGGCGGGCCAAGGACGATTTCGCCATCTGGCAGGCTTCGCTCGGATTCAAGAAACAGGCCGCGGAATAACGCGGCCTTCCCCTCGCAGACCGATCAAGCCGATCAGAGCTTCCGGAAAACCTTGCCGGAAGCCCGCCACAACAGCCATTGCCGGCGCAGCTGAGAAATCTCGGCCGTCTGTTTCAGCGGATCGAAACCCGGTGCTTCCAGTTTCTTCAGGAACGGCTCAACCAGGATGAGCGGCAGAAAAGCCGCGTCGCAAGCGGCCGGCACATCAGCTGCAACTTGGCGCACCCGGCCGAGATGATGGCGCACATGCCCCCGCATTTCGGCCAGTACGGCCTTCAGCTCTGGTGTGGTGTCGCCCTTGAAAAGACTTTCCGGATCGAGATTGTGCCGGACGCAGACATCTTTCGGCAGATAGATCTGCCGCCGGGAGGCGTGCCAGGGCAAGGCGCGCATCAGACCGGTCAGAGCGTAGGCGACACCGGCGTGACCGGCCGCCGTCGCCGTGCCCGGATCCTCGCCGCCGTTCAGAATGAGGCTGGCAAGCTGGATTACGCCGGAAACGGTTTCCCCCGCATAACCTTCCAGGTCGTTCAGTCTGGGCATTTGATCGTTGTAGAGATCGAAGACCCGCGCTTCGGTCATCGCAACAAGGCTTTGCCTTGGGAGCCGATACCTGTCGATGGTCTGGAGCAGAGCGTTGGCAACCGGATTGGAGGCGACCGCGCCGTGTTCGGTTCCCTCCAGCAGATCCCGCCACCATTGCAGACGCACCTCCCCTGGCAGCGGTTCGGACACCAGTTCCCGGATCCGGGCAATCTCCGCGCTGAACGCATAAAGCGTCATCAGCGCGGGCCGGTGTTCCTCCGGCGCCAGCAATGCGCTGAGGTAACGGTCCTTGTCGTACTGGCGCGCGACATCGGCCGCATGGTCGAAATCAGTGGTCATAGCCGCTCATATGGCCCATTGGGGGGCTCAGTCCACCGCCAGGAGTGCTGTAGCGACGGCCCGGTCCTCGGAAAGAAGCACGTTATAGGTGCGCACCGCAGCCCCGGTCGACATCGGATCGGCGATTATGCCGGCTTCGCGGAACTTTTCCTTCAGCGATGCGGGCAACGGCACCAGATCCTTGCCGGTGCCGATCAGAAGCACCTCAATATCCGCCCGTTCCTCGAACACCTTCTGAAAGGCCTCTTCGGAAAACTCAGCAGCCACGTTCAAGTCCCAACCGTAAATGCCGCTCGGCACACAGAGGAGCGAGCCGCGGTGGGACATGTTCGCGAACCGGAAACCGCCATTGCCGTAGGCATCCAGCGGTGCCCGGCCCGGAAAATGCGCGTCACGGATTTCCATCACCGCCGGTCTTATGCCGATGCCTTGGCTTCGGGATCCTTCTTGCCGTCGCCGTCCTTCTTGGTCAGCGCATCAGGCCGCAAGTTGAACAGGATCAGGAACGGCGCGGCCAGAAAGATCGACGAATAGGTGCCGATGACAATGCCGAAGATCATGGCCAGCGTGAACGACTGGATCACCTCACCGCCGAAAGCATAAAGCGCGAACAGCGCCAGCAGCGTGGTGACAGACGTCATGGTCGTGCGCGACAAGGTCTCGTTGATTGACAGATCAAGAATGTCCTGAAGCGGCTTCTTCTTGTATTTGCGCAAATTCTCACGGATCCGGTCATAGACCACCACGGTATCGTTGAGCGAATAACCGATGATCGTCAGGACGGCCGCGATGCTCGACAGCGAGAAGTCGAGCTGCAGCAACACGAACAGACCGATGGTGATGACAACGTCATTGGCCGTGGTCAGGATCGCGCCGAGCGCAAACTGCCATTCGAAGCGGAACCAGATATAGAACAGGATCGCCAGCAACGATGCCACGACGGCAATCGCGCCGGCCTGAGCCAGCTCGCCGGAGACGCGCGGGCCGACCACTTCCACCCGGCGGAAGTCGACATTCTGGCCTTCGAAGATGGTGCGCACGCGGCTGACAACCGATTGCTGCGCCAGTTCGCCGCCCGGCTGTTCCTCGATACGGATCAGGATGTCATCCGAGGCGCCGAATTCCTGAACCTGAATGTCACCCAGATTGAGCTCGGACAGATCGGAACGGATCGCGGCAACATCCGCCGGTCCATCGGTCTTGATCTCGATGATGGTGCCGCCCTTGAAGTCGATGCCATAGTTCATTCCGACAAGGAAGAAACCGGCCAGGGAGGCGATCACCAGCAGGATGGACAGCGGAAAACTGACTGTCCGCAGCCACATGAATTTGATTTTGGTGTTGTCCGGAACGAGTCTCAGCAACATGTCATTGTCTCCCGGATCAGATCGGCAATTGGGACGGACGGCGGCGGCGGATCCAAAGAGCCACCAGCAACCGGCTGAAGGTGAATGCCGAGAACACGGTCGTGAAAATCCCGATTGCAAGCGTAACAGCGAAACCGCGCACCGGGCCGGAGCCAAGCTGGAACAGGATCACGGCGGCGATCAGTGTGGTGATGTTGGCGTCCAGGATGGTGCCAAGCGCGCGGCTGTAACCCGCATCGACCGCCGAAATCGCCGATCTCCCGGCCCTGGCCTCTTCGCGTATGCGCTCGAAGATCAGCACGTTGGCATCCACCGCCATACCGATGGTGAGCACGATGCCGGCAATGCCTGGCAGTGTCAGCGTTGCCTGCAGGAAGGTCAGCGCGCCAAAGATCAGGAAAATGTTCGCCAGCAGCGCCAGATCCGCAATCACGCCGAAACGGCCATAGGCCAGGATCATGAACACGATCACGGCGACGCCGCCGATGATCGACGCCAGTTTACCGGATTCGATGGAATCGGCACCAAGGCCCGGACCGATAGAGCGTTCCTCGATTACGGTCAGCTTCGCGGGAAGAGCACCGGCACGCAGCAGAACCGCCAGATCGTTGGCGCTGTCGACGGTGAAGTTACCGGAAATCTGGCCGGAGCCACCGGTGATCGGCTCGCGGATCACGGGCGCTGAAATCACTTCGTCGTCGAGCACGATGGCAAAGGGCCGGTTGACGTTCTGCTGGGTGATCAGCGCGAACTTGCGCGCACCCGACTGGTTGAAGCGGAAGTTCACGACCGGCTCGTTGGAGCGTTGGTCGAAGGAGACCTGTGCGTCAACCAGATCGTCACCGCCAAGCAACGGCGCTTCTTCCAGCAGATAGGGAAAGGGCGGGTCGTCGACTGACATCAGAACAACGGTTCCCGGAGGCGGACGGTTCTGCATTGCCTGTTCGCCGGACATGGACGTATCGACCATGTGGAAGGTCAGTTGCGCGGTCGTTCCGATAACGTCCTTCAGACGCTCCGGATCGTCCTCGCCCGGTGCTTCCACCAGGATCCGGTCGGAACCCTGGCGCTGAATGCTCGGTTCGGTCGTTCCGAGTTCGTCAACGCGGCGGCGGATGACCTCGATGGACTGCTGCACGATGTTCGTCATGCGGTCCTGAAGACCCTGCTCGGTATAGCTGAACCGGAACAGGCCGTCGTCGGTCGAGGTGATCTCGAATTCGTTGACCGGCTGTCCGCCGAACAGGTTGGTCACCAACGGATTGACCAGCGGCTGCAGTCTTTCCCTGGCTTCGTCCAGACGGGTCAGATCGCGGATACGCACCTGGGCGCTTTCGCCCTGAACGCCGAGGCCGGTGTAGCCAATCCGCGGATCTTCCCTGAGGGCCGTCCGGATTTCGCCTTCCAGCTGCTTCATGCGCTTCTGGACATAGTCTTTCTTGTCGATCTCATAGAGCAGGTAGGCCCCGCCCCTCAGATCGAGCCCCAGCACCATCTGGCTTTTGGGCAGAAAGTCCGGCCAGCTTTGAAGCTGTTTGGCGGTAAAGAAGTTCGGCAGGGTCGTCACGATGCCTGCGACAACCACAATCAGGATCAGCGCGATCTTCCAGCGGGCGAAATAGAGCATGGTCAAGCCTTAAAAGCGGCCAGGCCGATAGGATACCGGCCCGGTAAAATCATCTGAACGGCGCGATGTATCAGCCGTTGTCCTTGGCCGGTTCGGTCTTGGAGCGCACTTCCGACACCATGGAGCGGACAACACGCACTTTCACGCCTTCGCCCAGTTCCACCTGGATCTCGCCATCGTCGACGACCTTGGAGACCTTGCCGATCAGGCCGCCGGTGGTCACGATGGTGTCGCCGCGGCGCAAGTTGGAAATCAGTTCCTGATGGGCCTTCATCCGCTGGCGCTGCGGCCGGATGATCAGGAAATACATGATCGCAAAGATGGCCACGAACGGCAGGATCTGAATCAGGAAACCGGAGGTCCCGGCCGGACCGGCTGCCTGCGCATAGGCTGGGGTGATGAACATTTACTACTCCTAAGGGGGCGTTTTCGTCCTCCGGCTCACCACAATTCGGTCACCGGGAAAAACGCTCTCGTTCTGGTCGCGCGGACTATAACGGCGGCGCGCCTCATTTCAAGCTTTGCAAGCAGTTTCCGGCGTACCGGTATGGGAATAACTGGCGTTTTCGCCGTTCATCCCCCGTGTTACTCCTGCCTCCAACAATCTCAGGGCCTGACATGGGCCTTTTTGACAGGGCTTGCAAGAAGAATGAGTGCTGAAAACGATATCTCCATCCTGGCCGCAAAACTCGATTCCCTGATCGAACTGATCGGCAGAGCGGTGCCCGCGGCGCCGAAGCCGGCCGATTGGCAGGCAGCCGACGCTTTTGTCTGGGTGCCCGAACCCGGCGAACTCCACCCGGTCGCCAAGGTGAACCGCGTCGATATCACGCTGCTTTGCGCGGTTGCCCATGTGCGCGATCTGCTGCTCGACAACACCAGGCGCTTCGCCGGGGGCCTGCCGGCCAACAATGCTCTTTTGTGGGGCGCGCGTGGCATGGGCAAATCGTCGCTGGTCAAGGCCGCGCACGCGGCCGTCAATCAGGAATCCGGTTCTTCCGACGTCAAGCTGATCGAGATCCACCGGGAAGACATTGAATCCCTGCCGAAACTGATGGCAGCCATCCGCCCTGCCCCTTACCGCTTCATCGTTTTCTGCGACGATCTGAGCTTCGACAATGACGACACGTCCTACAAATCCCTGAAGGCCGTGCTGGAAGGCGGTATCGAAGGCCGGCCGGAGAACGTCATCTTCTACGCGACCTCCAACCGGCGCCACCTGCTTCCCCGCGACATGATCGAGAACGAACGCTCGACGGCGATCAATCCGGCCGAGGCGGTGGAAGAGAAGGTTTCACTGTCCGACCGGTTCGGTCTCTGGCTCGGCTTTCACAAATGCAGCCAGGACGACTATCTGGACATGGTGCGCGGTTATGCGGCCCATTTCAGCCTGGACCTTGCCGAGGAAGAGCTGCGCTCGCAGGCACTGGAATGGGCGACAACCCGCGGCAGCCGTTCCGGCCGCGTGGCGTATCAGTTCATTCAGGATCTCGCGGGCCGCCTCGGCAAGGTACTGGACTAACGAAAAACCCGGCACTTGGCCGGGTTTCTTTCATTTTTCGTTGCCGAACGTTTCAGCGCTGCGGCAGATGCTTCAGCGGATCGACCGGCTTGTTGCCCTGGCGCAGTTCGAAATGCACCTGGGGCTGGCTGACCGAGCCGGTGGCGCCTGCAAGCGCAACCACATCGCCCCTGCGGATCGTGTCACCGCGCTTCACCTTCAGCTCGCTGTTGTGGGCATAGGCGGACACCCAGCCATCGCTGTGCCGGACCAGGATGAGATTGCCATAGCCCTTCAGCTCGTTGCCGGAATAGATAACCGTGCCGTCATCGGCGGCATGAACCGCGGTGCCTTCCGGAACCGCAAGATTGACACCTTCATTGCGTCCGCCGCCCGGTTTGGCGCCGAAATCGGAAATGATGCGGCCACGCACCGGCCAACGGAACTTGGCCGAGGTGTCGACGTCTTCACGCACGCTGGCAACTGTCGCCGGGGTTTTGATCGGCGCCGTCGGCTTGGCTTCCTTTGTCAGGGCGGGCTGCGGCAATTGCTCTGTTCCCACCGACCCGGACGGTGCTGCAGCAACAGAAGTGGCATGAGCAGGTTGCCGGCGCGGCGTTGGAACTCCGGCCGACGTCGCCGGGGCCGAGATAGAAGCTGTCGTCAACGGCCGGGCGGATGAGCCGGGCTTGCGTTTCGGAAGCGTGTTGACCTGAACAATCCTGACAGGTTCCACCGCCACTTCGCCGCGACTGATGTCGGCAAAGCTCGGTTGCGCACCAGGCTTTTGCTCGGGACGCGGCAGGGTGCGCGTTGACGACGGAATCGAGCCCGTGACGACGGTGTCGTTGCCTGACACCTTGGGCAGCTTGACCCTGCCGCTTTCGCCTTCCGTCGTGCTCACATGACCATTCCGGTCGGAATAGACATAGGTCGGAATGATGACACTTTGGCCCGGGCCCACCTTGGCCGGATCTTCGATGCCATTCACCGCCACCAGCGCCTGGATCGGCACACCATAGCGGCGTGCCATGGAATTGAGGCTGTCACCCTGGCGCATCTGAACCCGCGTACCGCCGGCGGAGGTCCATCCTTTCCAGGTCCGGGCGCCATGCGCGGCCTCAGGGGCCGGGAGTGTCGCGACCGGCGCGGATCTCACGGGCGCCGCAGCAGCCGGCGCGGAGACCGCCGGCAGCGGCGCGCTCTGGACCCTGGGCGTTGTCTTGGGAATGGATGCGGTTGTTACTACCGGCTCGGAAGAGGCCGGCGGCAGGCCGGCGGCCGTTCCGCCGGGCCCGTTGGCAATATCCTGATAGCTCGGCTGCCGTGCCGGCCCATTCAGGATGTCGCGCTGATTCTGGGTACCGCCGGTGTAATAGGGCGATGCTCCGAAGCGCTCAGTCGCACTGGAACATCCTGCAAGCGCCACAGCCACCAGTGCTGCCGTTGCCACCTTGCCCATCAGATCCCCGCGGAGGGTACGCATCCGCATTTTCATCGCCTTAACTCAAACCGCTAACAATGGCTGTTATGGTTAAGAGTAGACGGCAGTAAGGTTTATAAAGGCTAAAGGCCGGTGCACTAAATCCCGAAAAGCGCGGTTTCTTCAGTAATGAACGGCACAATCAGCCACCGCCCGCAGACTCTTATAGTAAATTTGCGCAGGAGAATCGGTCCCGGCGCGGGAAGCTGCCCCGGACAACAGAATCGGTCTAGCTCTGCCGTTCAGAGCTTCTTTGCCAATCCTGGCTGCAACATCACGGTACGGATCGGCATCAGCGTTTCCGCCGTCATGATACCGTCGGTTTTCTGAAACCTGATCAGGGACTGAACCTGGTTTGCCTGTCCGATGGGCGCGATAAGAAAACCGCCAGGTTTCAATTGCTGGACCCAGCAGTCGGGAACCGTCTCCACTGCCGCCGTCACGATGATCCGGTCGAACGGTCCCTTTTGTTTCAACCCGTCAAAACCATCCGCCTGACGTGCTGCCACGTTGCCCAGTTTCAGGGCTGCAAACCGGCGCTCGGCCAGGTCCTTGAGCGTGGCATATTTGTCCAGCGTCTCAACCCGCTCCGCCAAATGCGCCATAACCGCCGCCTGATATCCGGAGCCCGTTCCAATTTCCAGAACGGCGTGGGATTTGGCGATACCGAGCGCCTGGACCGCAAACGCTACCAGCGAAGGCGCTGAAATCGTTTGGCCGCATTCAATCGGCAGGGCCGTATCGTCATAGGCAAGACCGTGGTGGCGGGCCGGCAGAAACAAACGTCTCGGAACGTGTTCAATGGCTGCTAGTACGTCGCGCGCACCAACGCCTCGCCGCCTGAGCGCCAGAACCAGCGCCGCACGGGCCTCGGCTTCGTCGGGCAGCGCGGTCGCCCCTGCCCTGTCTTCCCCGCCGGGCAATTGGCCGGCCATCAAACGCTCCCCATTCGGGATTACTGAAGCGCCCCCGCCAGCTGAGTCACCAGATCGTGGGCTGTCAAATCTATGCGTAGCGGCGAAACGGAGACATATCCATCGGCAATTGCCTGGAGATCGGAATTATCAAGAACCGACTTGCCGCGATCCTGGAAACGCAGCCAGTAATAGGGATAGCCACGCCCGTCGTTGCGTTCATCGATCGAGAGGCCGCTCTGTTCGTGGTGTCCCTGGACGGTTACCTTCACACCCTTGACCTCTGACGGCGCACAGGCCGGGAAGTTGACATTCATCAGCGTGTAGGGCGGTAGATCGAAACTGATCAGTTTCCGGAACAGCTCCGGAGCATGGACTTCCGCCGTCGAGAAATCCGGCTCGACGCGCGTGTCCCAATTATAGGCCTGGGACACAGCGATCGAGCGGATGCCCAGAATGGCCCCTTCCATCGCGCCGGCGACAGTGCCGGAATAAGTCACGTCTTCGGCCAGGTTCTGCCCCCTGTTGATCCCTGACAAGACCAGGTCCGGCAACCCCGGCAGCACTTTGCGCACTCCCATGATGACACAGTCTGTTGGCGTGCCCTTGAGCGCGAAATGCCGCTCGTCGATGCGCCGTAGCCGCAAGGGATCGCTCAAGGTCAGCGAATGGGCAACCCCGCTTTGATCTGTTTCCGGTGCGATGACCCAGATATCGTCGGACAAGGTCCTCGCGATCCCCTCAAGCACTTCGAGGCCCGGCGACTGAATGCCGTCATCATTGGTGATCAAAATGCGCATAGGCTTGCTCCAAAAGCGGGTTTCGGCACAGCGGCCAAGGCAACGCCAGACTGTGCAAACAATGAATAAATGGCAGCAATTTCCGCAATCGCCGCCCTTTAAAAAGATTTGCCTTTCCCTTAAGGACCTCCCGGGTCAGGAGCTCCCTGCCAAAATCAGCCGATTTTTTCCAGACCGCCCATATAGGGACGCAGGACGTCCGGAACCGTGATCGTGCCGTCGCCGTTCTGGTAATTTTCCAGGACCGCGATCAGGGCACGTCCGACGGCAATGCCCGAGCCATTGAGCGTATGGACATGAACCGGATGTTTGGCATCGGCGGGCCGGTAGCGGGCATTCATGCGCCGCGCCTGGAAATCGCCGCAGACCGAACAGGACGAGATTTCCCGATAGGTATCCTGCCCCGGAAGCCAGACCTCGATGTCATAGGTCTTGCGCGCGCCGAAGCCCATATCGCCGGAACACAGCGTCATGACGCGGTAATGCAGGCCGAGTTTCTGCAGGACCTTTTCCGCACAGCCAAGCATGCGCTCCAGTTCAGAGAGCGAGTCTTCCGGCTTGGTAACCGACACGAGTTCGCATTTCAGGAACTGGTGCTGGCGCAGCATGCCGCGGGTGTCGCGGCCGGCGGAACCTGCTTCGGAACGGAAGCAATAGGTCAACGCGGTAACGCGCAGCGGCAGCTGATCCTCGGTCAGGATTTCGCCTGCGACAAGGTTGGTCAGCGGAACTTCCGCCGTCGGGATCAGATAGTGATCCGTCGTGGTCTTGAAAAGATCTTCGCCGAATTTCGGCAGCTGGCCGGTGCCGTAGAGCGGATCGCCATGCACAAGCAGCGGCGGCGACACTTCCGTGTAGCCGTTTTCTTGCGTATGCAGGTCGATCATGAACTGGCCGAGAGCCCGTTCCAGCCGGGCAATCTGGCCTTTCAGCACGACGAAACGCGACCCGGACAGCTTGGCTGCCGCGGCAAAATCCATGTCGCCGAGCGCTTCGCCAAGCTCGTAATGCTCCTTCGGCGCTTCGTTGAAGCTGAAGGTGGGCCTGTCGCCATGGGTCTTCAGAAGCACGTTGTCGGCTTCATCCGCCCCCTGCGGCACGTCGTCATGCGGCAGGTTCGGAATGACGGCCATGGCCGATTCCAGATTGGCAATCAGCTTGCGCTCTTCTTCTTCGCCCGACTGGATAAAGGCCTTGATCTGAGCGACCTCGTCGATCAACTCCTGGGCGCGGGCATCGTCGCCCGATCCCTTGGCCTTGCCGATTTCCTTGGAGGCGGCGTTGCGCCGTTCCTGGGCATCCTGAAGCTTGGTGATATGGGAACGGCGGGAATCGTCGAGTGCAATCAGTTTGGCCGCGGAGGCTTCATAGCCCCGCTTAGCCAGAGCCTGGTCAAAAGCCTCGGGGTTTTCCCGGATCCATCTAATATCAAACATCTTCGCTTCCCGAACGACGGTCGTTGCTGTTCACTTCCGTCTGTCGCCCGGGGAGCGTCGAATGCCCGGATCAGGCCGCCGCGTCTTCCGCTTCGCGCGCGGCTTCCCGCTCGGCGCGCTGGCGCTCCACCAGTCTGACAGACAGAATGGAGACTTCGTAGAGAAGCAGCGTGGGCAGCGCAAGACCGATCTGCGAGATCGGGTCAGGGGGTGTCAAAATTGCAGCAGCGGCGAAGGCGCCGACAATGGCGTATTTGCGTTTCTGCTTGAGCCCTTCCGACGACACCAGACCGGCACGGCCCAGAAGCGTCAGTACCACCGGAAGCTGGAACACCAGACCAAAGGCAAAGATCAAGATCATGATCAGGCCGAGATATTCACTGACCTTGGCAAGATGCTGAATGGCAACCTTGCCGGCGCCGGCGACCTGCTCCTGGGACAGGAAGAACCCCATCGCCATCGGCATCACCAGGAAATAGACCAGGCAGGCGCCGATCAGGAACAGGATCGGCGTTGCCACCAGAAACGGCAGGAACGCGCCCCGTTCGTTCTTGTATAGGCCTGGCGCCACGAACATGTAGATCTGGCTTGCGATGACCGGAAAGGCCAGGAACAACGCCCCGAACAGGGCAAGTTTCAGCTGGGTGAAGAACCATTCCTGCGGCGCCGTGAAGATCATCTGCACGGTGTCGGGATTCGGAGCGGCCCTGAGATAGGGCACGGTCAGAATGTTGTAGATGTCGGTGGCGAAATAGAAGCAGATGACGAACATCACCAGGATAGCGGCTATCGACCACATCAGCCGCTGGCGCAATTCGATCAGGTGTTCGATCAGGGGCGCCTTGGAGGCGTCGATATCTTCCTGACTCATGCTTTCACTTCTTCCGTCACAGGCCGGTCTGCCGGTTTGGTTTCGGGATCTGCCGGCGCTTTCGCGGTTTCTTCCGGCTTTTCCGCCGTGACCGGTGTCGCAGCTGATTCAGCGGCAGGCGCGGCGGTCTCGGCCGTCTTGTCTTTTTCCGGAGTGGCCGAGGCCTTCTTGGCGCCGTCCTCCTCGATCGATTTCTTCAAATCGCCAAGGGGGTTGAAGTTCGCGGCGCTTTCGACCTGCTTCTTCATGTCGGCAATGTCGGCCTGCTGCTCGGCCTCCCGCAGGGCGTCATTGAAGGTCGATTGGAACTCCCGCGACATGCGCCGCATCTTTCCCATCGTCTGCCCAAGCGTGCGCAGCATGCGCGGCAGGTCTTTTGGCCCCACAACGATGATCGCCACGCAGGCGATCACCAAGAGTTCGGTCCAGCCGATATCGAACATGAGATGTATCGTCCCTTAAGGAGACGCGATGCAGATTGAGATCAGCTCGCTTTGGTCTGATCTTCAGCTTTTGCGGACGGTGCCGATTCGCTGGCCTGATGATCGATGGTCTTCGCGGTATCCGCTGTGTCGTCTTCGGCCATGCCCTTCTTGAAGCTCTTGATTCCCTTGGCGACGTCGCCCATGAGGTCGGAAATCTTTCCGCGACCGAAAAGCAGAACCACCACCACGGCGATGATCAAGATCTGCCAAATACTAATTCCCATACGCCAAACTCCTGATACCCGGCATTAATGCCCTTAGGCCCTTCTTACAAAAAGGGCCTCCTCCCTGCAACATGCCTGACAAGATCATTTCCTGCACTTAGACAGAATGATGATGCACGCAATCTTGGTTAAAACTGGGTCTCGTGCCTGGGAAATACAAGCACGTCTTTCGGATCCGTCGTGATCGCGACATCCATTCCCTGCTCCCAGGGGCTGCCGGCGCGCACCCGGGCCTGCAACGGATGGTTCAATCCGTCGATCGCAATCGACAGAAGATCGACCTCTCCAACAAACCTCTTCGACCGGATTCGGCCCGGAACGCCGCAAAGACCGGCGGTGTTCAGAATGATCCCCTGCGGCCGGACGCAGACATCGACCGTCTGGCCTTCCTGCAAGTCAGTTGCCGCCAGAAGGCCCACCGGCGTTTCGACACCCGTCGAGGTTACCTTGCCTTCCAGCTGGTTCAGCTCGGAGAAGAAGCGGGCAGCAAACAGATCCACGGGGTCCTTGTAAAGATCAGCGGCGGTGCCGTGCTGGACCAGCCGTCCGCGGCGCATCAGCGCGATCCGGTCGCCCATGCGCATCGCCTCTTCCGGGTCGTGCGTAACGATGATGCAGGTCGCCCGCGTTTCCCGGATGACCGCAAGCGTCTCATCGCGCACGGTGTCGCGCAGACGCTTGTCGAGACCGGAAAACGGCTCGTCCATCAAGAGGATCCCCGGCCGGGGTACAAGCGCCCGCGCCAGCGCCACGCGTTGCTGCTCGCCGCCGGACAGAGCGTGCGGATAGTCGGCGGCATAGTCGGCAAGGCCCACGCGGCCAAGCGCGCTCAAGGCCGCCGCCTTGGCTTCCTTCTTCGACATGGCGGTCAGACCGAACATGACATTGGCCAGGATGCTCATATGCGGAAACAGCGCATAGTCCTGGAACATCAGACCGATGCCGCGTTTCTCCGGTGGTACGAACAGCGTGTCGCCGGCAATTTCTCTGCCATTGATCAGGACCTTGCCGCGGCTCTGGCGTTCCACGCCGGCGGCAATGCGCATCAGGGTCGTCTTGCCGCAGCCCGAATGTCCAAGCAGGCACAGGATCTCGCCGGGCGCGATCGACAGGCTGAGGTCCCGAACGGACTCGACCCCGTCATAATCGTGCGAGACATTCTCAAAAACGAGACCGGCGGCAAAGGTCGCACCGGCGGTCCCGGGCGCTCCCCAGCTCAGCGGATGGCTGTTGCCATCGGAGAGGCTCGTCATCTTGCGGTTTGGCATCAGGCTCCGGCGGGGTCTTCCGCATCATCGTCATCAAACAGAGACCCGTCTTCTAGTGGATCCTCGTCTTCCGTCAATGCGGCATCGTCGTTCGGAGCCGGAACCATGAAGGAGGCCGGAATAGCACTGTCGAGCAAACCGGCTCCCTTGAGTTCCTCAAGACCCGGCAGATCCTTGACGGTTTCCAGGCCGAAATGGATCAGGAACTGGTCCGTGGTGCCATAAGTGACCGGTCGGCCCGGCGTGCGTCGGCGGCCGCGCATGCGGATCCAGGTGGTCTCCAGCAGCACGTCCAGGGTTCCCTTGGAGGTCGACACCCCCCGGATTTCTTCGATCTCCGCGCGGGTCACCGGCTGGTGATAGGCGATGATCGCAAGCGTCTCCAGGGCCGCGCGGGAGAGTTTGCGCTGCTCCTCGACGTTGCGATGCATTAGAAAAGCGAGATCCTCGGCGGTCCGGAAACACCATTTGCCGGCGACCTTCACCAGATTGACCCCACGCGGCGCATAGAGCTTCTCGAGGTCCTCCACGAGAGCGAGAACGTCCGTGCCATCCGGCAGCCTTAGGGTCAGTTCCTCAAGCGACAGAGGTTCTGCGGAGGCAAACAACAGGGCCTCGACCATGCGCAGTCCCGCCAGATCCGTCGGCGCGGGCCGTCTCTCCGCTTCATACAGATCCATCTCAGACATCTTGTTCTTCTTCCCTGGCGATCGAGCGGATATAGACCGGCGAGAAGGGTTCGCCCTGCCGGATTTCCACCTGGCCTTCGCGGACCATTTCCAGGCTGGCGGAGAAGGTGCTGGCAACAATCGTCGCCCAGTCCTTGTTGTCGTAAAGATAGTCACGCAGATAGGCGTTGAGCGGCGCCCATTCGCTGACCCTGCCAACCAGCTTCGTCAAGAGCTCGCGCGCCTCTTGCAGCGACCAGACGGTGCGCCGGAGAACGCGTACCGAGGTTACAGACTGGCGCTGCCTCTGGGTCGCATAAGCCGACAGGAGATCGTAGATCGATGCATCCCAGATGCTCTTGTGATCCACCGACATGGTTTCGGGCGCGCCCCGGTGAAACACGTCCCTGCCCTGGCGGTTGCGCACCATCAGCTTTTCCGACACCTCGCGCATGGCTTCCAGGCGGCGCAGGCGAAAGGCGAGCGCTGCCGCCAGTTCTTCCCCGGTCGGTTCGTCTTCATCGCGCTGTTCGGGCAGAAGAAGTTTCGATTTCAGGAACGCCAGCCAGGCAGCCATGACCAGATAGTCGGCCGCCAGCTCCAGGCGCATGCGACGGGCCTCCGCGACAAATTCGAGATATTGTTCGACCAGCTCGAGAATGGAAATCCGCGCCAGATCGACCTTCTGCGTGCGCGCCAGACCCAGCAGCAGATCAAGCGGTCCTTCGAACCCTTCGACATCGACAACGAGCTGGGGGTCGGACAGGGTCCGGTCCTCGCCTGAACTAACCGTGCTCAGGAGATCAAAGGAACCGTCATCGGCAATCTGCTTGTTGCTTTCGAGCTCCGTCATGAACGCCCCGGTTACACCCCTTGCCAGCCTGTCAAACCCCGGAACTCCTCCCAGGCAGCCTGTTCGTCAAATCCCGCGTCCGGATGCCGCCGTCCGCTCAATGCCTTGTCACAGCGATCTTTGGCCTTTCCTGTGAGCTCCGGCACCACATTGGCCACGGCCCGCATCTCGTCCATATCACCGTTGCAGTGCAGAACGATGTCGCAACCGGCGGAAATGATCTTGCGAGACCGGTCCCCGAAATCGCCGCCAAGCGCCTTCATCGAAATGTCGTCGCTCATCAGGCAGCCGTCGAAGCCTATGTCGCCCCTGATGACCTCACCGACCACCCTTGCGCTCTGTGTGCCGGCCGTTTCCGCGTCGATCCCTGCGTATACAATATGGGCTGTCATGCCCAATGACACGTCCGAAAGTGCCTTGAAGGGCCGGAAATCCACGCTTTCCAAAGAAGATCGTTCCGCGGCGACCCGGGGAAGCTCCAGATGGCTGTCGACGACAGCCCTGCCGTGACCCGGAATATGCTTGATCACCGGCAGGACCCCACCTGCAAGGGCGCCATTCACCATGGCACGTCCCAGGACGGCGACAATCTCCGGATCGGAAGACAGTGCCCGGTCGCCGATCGCATCGACCGTGTCAGGGAACCGGACATCGAGGCACGGAAAGCAATCGATGGTGATACCGACCTTGCGCAAGTCCTCCGCGATCAGCCGTGCGCCAAGAAATGCCGCCCGGAGGCCAGCGTCGCGATCCCTGTCATAAAGATCGCCAAAGAGTTTCGGCGCCGGATATCTGCGCCAGTGCGGCGGCTTGAGCCTTTGCACCCGCCCGCCTTCCTGATCGATTAGAACCGGCGCATCATCGCGGCCGACGGCCTGGCGAAATGCTGCCGTCAAACTGGCGACCTGATCGGGGGTCTCGATATTGCGACCGAACAGGATCAGCCCCCAGGGCTGTTCGTCCCGGAAGAACATGATTTCGTCATTGGTGAGGTTCGGGCCGGCGCACCCGCTTACAAAGGCTTTGCTCATGGGACCGGCTTAGCCGCCGCGCCCCAACCCGTCAAGAAATGCAAAGCCCGGCTCTTGCGCCTCCGCCGTGAACTTGCTTTCTAGAGGCCACGTGTCCTTCAGCAGATCGGAGCCATCCATGCGCGCACGCCTCGACATCCCTGCCGGAAACCTGCACCGGTTTTCCCACAGATCGGAAATACTCGGGCACAACCGGCTGGGCGACACGGCGACGCGCGAGATCATTGTCTATACGCCACATGGCCATGACGGCGACGGCTTGCCGCTTCTGGTGGATATCGTCGGGTTCACGGCCGGTGGCCCGGCGCATGTCAACTGGAAGAATTTCGGCGAAAACGTTCCCGAACGTCTCGACCGCCTGATCCATGACGGCGACCTGCCGCCGGTGGCGGTCGCCTTTCCGGACTGTTTCACCCGTCTCGGGGGCAATCAGTATATCGACAGCGACGCCATGGGCCCCTGGGGCACCTGGCTGACCACAGAAATGCTGGAAGACGTGGAAAACCGGTTCAAATGCGGCGGCGCGGGCAAACGCGGCATTTTCGGTAAGTCCTCCGGCGGCTACGGCGCTATCGTACATGCCATGAAATATCCGGACATCTGGTCGGCAGCGGCTTGCCATTCGGGCGACATGGCCTTCGAACTCTGTTACCTGCCGGAAATGCCGAGCGCACTGCGGGCCATCCAGAAAGCCGGCTCGATCGAGGCCTTCGTCCGGGATTTCGAGAAGGGCCCGAAATATCCGGGCAATTCGCTGCATGACCTGATGACCTTCGCCATGGCGGCGACCTATGACCCTGATCCGGATCCGGATGTCTTTTGCGGCATTCGCCTGCCGGTCGACCCGGAGACCTGTGAGGTGATCGAAGAGCGCTGGAATGCCTGGCTCGCCTGGGATCCGGTCCACATGGTCGATGATCATCACCAGGCGCTCAAATCGCTCAAGGGGCTCTGGCTCGAATGCGGCGACGTCGATCAATACAATCTGGTCTATGGCGCCCGCCGGATGCACCGGAAACTTGAAGCGGCCAGCATCGAGCATGTCTACCAGGAATTCGGCGACAATCACTCCTCGATCGATTACCGCCTGGATGAAAGCCTGCCGTTCCTGGTCAACCGCTTGCTCACCGTTGATTGACCGCAATCAGGGGACTTGCCGTGCCTTCCGGAAAGGATTTGGCAGGGTCAGAACCGCGCCGCCGGCGATGATCATCATGGCGCCGAAAATTGCAATCGGCGCGGGCACTTCTCCCCAGACGGCAAAGCCGAAGATGGCCGATAGGACAACCGTGCCGTAATAGACCGGTGCAAGGGTGGCGGCGCCCGCGCGCCGATAGGCGGCAATGTTCATGGACTGGCCGACAATCGCGAGCGGCCCCATCCATGCAAAGGCCACCAAGGCCTGCATTTTGATCTCCTCTGAAACGACCAGCCAGAACACAGGACCGGTCAGCAGCAGCGCGGCGAAGACATTCACATAGGCAAGGATCGTGACGGTGTCTTCGCGCTGGGCGATATAGCGCATGATCAGGGCCTCACAGGCCATGAACAGCGCCGCCGCAAGCGCCGAAGCAATACCGGCAAAGGCCAGGTCGCCGTAATCGCCGCCGCCATCGGCGGCCCGCACGACCAGATAGGCACCACCTGCGCACAGGACAGCCGCAATCCAGTGCCGGCCGGTGATCACCTCCTTCAGGATGATACCAGCGAGCACGATTGCTATGATCCCCTTGGTCAGGCCGATTGCGGTCGCATCGGCCAGCGGCAGAACGGTGGCGGCATAAATCGAACAGGCCAGACCGCCGACACCGAAAAACGCCCGTAAAAGATGCAGTTTCCAGAGCCCGCTCACGCGGGAGAACACCGGAACGCGGCGGACCGCGGCGACCGACAGGATCGTCGCCGCTCCGCCCAGGAAGCGCAGCCAGACCAGAACTGCGACCGGCAACAAGCCATCGGCGATCTTGCCCGCGGCAAAGATCGGCGTGAACGCCGACATTCCCGCAAGAGCCAGGCCGAAGGCGAATGCGGTGTTTTCAGGTCTGTGAAAGCGGGAGTGAACGGACATTGGCAGGTTCCTTTCTCTGCCCTCTCCTAACAGCTGGCGCGTTGTTCCAGCAGTCCGGAAATATCGATGTATGGTATGCGCAATTGCATACCATTGCCGCCCATGCTGCGTTTTGGTATATCCAGATCATGAATTGGGATGACCTGAAACTCGTCGATGCCGCCGCCCGTATGCGCTCGCTGTCGGGAGCCGCCAAGTCGCTCGACATAAGCCAGCCGCAGCTCAGCCGCAGGCTCAAGATGTTCGAGGACAAGATCGGCGCCCGCCTGTTTGACCGCACGCCGACAGGGCTAAAGCCGACCGAAGCCGGATTGCGGCTGATCCCGCTCGCCGACGACATGCGCAAACGCGCGGAGGCGGCCGCGCGGATTCTGCCGGACCTGTCAGGCTCTGCCTTGAAAGTCGTTCGCGTGGCGGTGGACGAGGTGCGTGCCCGGGTCCTAACCGATCGGTTTGCCGAGCTGACCGCCCTTCTGGACGGCATCGAACTGGAACTGATTTCCAGTCATCAGTCCGTCAATCACCAATCCCGCAGCATCGAATTGCAGATCCGCAATTGCCTGCCCGAAACCGACACGCTGATAGCCCGTAAGATCGGCGATCTGGCTTATGCTGTGTTCGGTTCGGCAGGTTATATCGCCAACAATCCGTCGGCACGGACTGAGGATCGCTACAAGACCTGCAACTGGCTGGGCTTCGCGCCGGACGATCTCTGGTATCCCTCCCACATGCAGTGGCTGGACTGCCGCCTATCCAAACGGCCGCTTCTTCGCTCCAACACGATGACCACCTTGATGAACATGACGTCTTCGGGTGCCGGCCTGGCCTTGCTGCCGGTCTTCATGGGGGCCCAGAACCCGGATCTTGTGCAGCTGACCCCGCCTCTGGCGGAGCTGACCAATGCCGAGCACATCATTGTGCACCGGGACTTGCGCCGAGAGCCGGCGGTCCGCCAGGCCATGGACGCAATCGCTCAGGTCTATCGGAATATGGCCCCGCTTTTGACGGGTGCCCCTGCCCTCAAGCCAATCGAAGCCGCCGAATAATAGGGCCGCCGTTCGGAGCGAACGGCGGCCCTTTGTTCAAAGACAGGCTTTCTCAGGGTTGCCGACGCACGAAGCAGTCGCCGCCTGCCGCCTGCAGGCTCTCACACAGCGAAATGGCTTCGTCGCGTGAACCGGTCGGGATGCGGGCCCGGTAGAACACGCCCCGATCCTCGACAGTGGCTGCGACGATGACCGCGTTGCGGTTGCCGAGGACGGACGGATACCGGCGCTGCAGGCCAGAATAGGCATCCGATGCCGCCGCGGCCGAGCGTTGCGAGGTCACCTGCACGATGTAGGTTCCCGGCGCGATCGTCCCCGTCGAGCCGGAAACCGCCGGTGTTGCCGGTGCGGCGGGAGCCGCGGGCGCGCTCGCCTGAGGCGTCAGGTTCAAGGGGCCGTCATTGCGGGCCGCCGGTGCGGTTGCGGCCGGCGCCGTCGTTGCCGGCGGAGCGCTGGTCACCTGGACCGGCGCGGCCGGCTTTTTGCGTGGCAGAACGCTCGGTACGGGCGCAGCCGGTTCGTTCACGGCCGGTACGGCGTCCGGCTGATCGGTTCCGGAGACAATTGCCGGCGCATCCGATATTGCCGGAGCGTCGGTCGCCGACACTGGCGTGTCGGTTGTTTGCGGTGCGATCGGTGTCGCCGCAACGACCCTGGAAGCATCCGTATCCGCCGCAGGCGCGGCATCGTTGGTTGCCGGCGTTGCGGGCGCAGGTACGGCTGCGGCCGGTGCCGCCTGATCATCGTCCGAAACGAACGTCCCGTCAGGCCGGACAATTACGGTACGAACCCGCTTGGGAGCGCCCGGGACCAGTTCCGCACCGCTATTCGTACCCGCTGGTGCCGGAGGCAGCTCCGCGGGTTGCGGCGATTCCGGCAGAACCAGCCGGTCTGGGCCACCTACACCGTTGCCTCCGACCCGATCGTAAATCAGTTTCGCCTGGTCATCGGCCGGCGCCTGTGCCTGATCGGGATAGATCTTCAGCGGCTCTTGCAGACCGCTGATAATTGGCGGCGGACCGCTCGGCACCACCACGGAATCGGCATCGAACAGGAAGAAGCCCGCGCCGCCCAGAACGGCAACACCGATCACGCCTGCTGCAACGATCATGCCCCGGCGCGATTTCTCGCGGGCCCGCGGCACGGCTTCGCGCTCAGCCGAAGAATGCGGCGGCAGCACCCCTGCCCCGGTCAGGCTCGGATCGCTTTCCTGCATCGCCCGTGCAACGGCGTCCAGATCATAGCCTTCCGGCGGTGGCGGCGTTTCGTCGTCCTCGGACTGCGGCACGGCGGCAGCTGCTGCTGGCCAGGTCATGTCATCGATTTCAGAGGCGCCTGACGTGTCTTCGCTGTGCAGATCCTGCCAGTCATGCTTGTCCTGTGCCGGTGCGGGCTCAATCGGGGACGCTGTCTTTCTTTCACCGGGCGGCGGAAAATCGAGGTCGGCGAACAAGGCGTCAATACCGGCCGGTTCGCCTGCGGGGCCGGTATCCGGATAGTGTTGCGTCGAAGGTGCTGCGGGCTGTACCGGGTTCAACGCGGCGAATAGATCGTCTTCGTCGATGCGCGGCCTTTGAACAGGCGCGGGCTCCGGCGGCGTGACCGGCTCATCCAGTCGCGGCCCATCGCGGAACACCGGTACAACCGGAGAAACAGGTTCATGGCTGGTCGCCGCTTCAGCGCCTGTTTCAAACCGGCCAAAGGGCACGTGCGTTTGGTCCGCCGCTGACGCCGGTTGCACAGCCTCGTCTGGACGGTTTCCGGTTTCGACCCGGTAGCTTTCCAGAGGCGGTTGTGTCGAGCCGGCACCGGCCGGGACGGTTTTGTGCTGCTCCGCTCCGAATGGATCGATAGGCGGCTCGGCCTTTGGTTTTTCGACGACTTGCGTCTCATCGACCGATTGCCGCAGCGCTCCGAGCAACTCGTCCTCGAGTTCTGCCGTGAGGTTTTGCTCAAGATTTCCCAACAAGGCCGGGTTCAGGCTTGTCGGATCATTGGCCGCGACAGGTTCGAAAGCGGGATAGCTTTCGCGCCGCGGCACAGTCGGCGTGACTGGCGCCGGCTGAGTGCTTTCGAAGGGAACAGCGGACTCGGCCGGTTGATCAAAAGAGGTCGTTTCCGGCTCGCGAGAGGGCATGTCGGGCCAAAGCGCGGATACATGCGAAGACCTTTCAGCTGAAGCCGGCGCTGACGCTTCAAAGGCCTGTTTGAGCTCATCGAGAGACGAAACACTGGCCGGAGCGGCCGCTTCCGTCACAAGCGGTTCGGCCTGATTGTTCTCCAGGCTGGTGAAGGGCGTCGCCGGTGTTGGAGCGAAGGTTGGCTCGCGGCGCACCGGCGGAGCGTCCGCGACCGGTGGATCGCCCGCCACATCATCAAGTCCTGCAAAATAGTCCGTGCTGCCTACGCGGCCACTGCTCACATCCGCCCCCGATTGCTTGTTCTTGTGGACAATCCGCGCGAGCTCAACCAGCGGATCCTCCGCAGCCGACGTCCCACCACCCGGTTCATTCCGGGAGGCGCGCAAATCAGGTCGCTTTGTTTCGTAGTCTTGTGACATAAGCTATACGCAAACCGGTCCACTTCGGCCATTGCGAAACAAATTCAATGTCTCGGGCGGCCGTGAATAATCTAGCGCATTTCTTCAGGAGCATTCACGCCGAGAATCGTTAATCCTGAAGCGAGCACCAAAGATACTGCACGAACCAAAGCAAGACGCGCTAGGGTTAATTTCAAGTTACCGGCCTGAATAAAGCGTAAATGCGGCAAATCGTTGCCCTTGTTCCATTGGCTGTGCAAAGAACTCGCCAATTCATACAGATAAAAAGCGATTCTGTGCGGTTCGTGTGTATCCGAAGCGACATTCACCAGTTTGGGCCACTCAGCCATCTTTGCCAGCAACTCCAGCTCTCCGACGTCGTCAAGAAGAGCAAAGTCGGCGCCAGCCAGATCACCGTCGTCAAATCCGCAGGACGTGAACTCGTCCTTGGCGTTGCGGAAGGCCGACCGGCAACGCGCATGGCCGTATTGAACGTAGAAGACCGGGTTTTCCTTTGCCTGCTCGGTGACCTTCTTGAAGTCGAAATCGAGCGGCGCATCGTTCTTGCGAAACAGCATCATGAACCGGACCGGATCCGAACCAACCTCGTCAACAACCTCACGCAAGGTGATGAAGTCACCTGAACGCTTTGACATTTTCACCGGTTCGCCGTCCCGCATCAGCTTGACCAGCTGGCAAAACCGCACGATGACATCGGTCTTGCCGTCAGAGACGGCCTTGCCGACCGCCTGGAGGCGTTTGGCGTAGCCGCCATGGTCGGCGCCGAGCACATAGATGGTTTCGTCGAAGCCGCGCTCGAACTTGTCCTGAAAATAGGCAACGTCGGCGGCAAAATAGGTATAGGACCCGTCGGACTTCTTCAGAGCCCGGTCGGTGTCGTCGCCAAAATCGCTGGCCTTGAACAGGGTCTGCTCCCGGTCTTCCCAGTCTTCCGGTACTTGACCCTTGGGCGGCGGCAAAGTGCCCTGGTAAACGAGGCCTTTTTCCCAGAGCGTGTCCAGCATGTGGTCGATCTTGGAGCCGTTGCTCCCATCACGCTCATGCAGGGTCCGTTCCGAATAGAACACTTCATGGGTCACACCGAGCGTGGCCAGGTCTTCGCGGATCAGATCGAGCATCGCGGCAATGGCCCGTTCCTTGACGAGCGGCAGCCACTCCGCCTCATCCTTGTCCTTCAGGCTGTCGCCGAATTCATCCTTCAGAAGCGTTCCGACCGGCTTCAGATAGTCGCCTGGATAAAGACCGGCCGGGATCTCGCCAATGTCTTCGCCAAGCGCCTCGCGGTAGCGAAGAAAGGCACTGCGCGCCAGTGTGTCGATCTGCGAGCCGGCATCGTTGATGTAATATTCCTTGACCACCTCATTGCCGGCGAACTCCAGCAGGTTGGCCAGGACATCTCCGACCACCGCCCCGCGAATGTGACCGACATGCATCGGCCCCGTCGGGTTGGCCGAAACATATTCCACGTTGACCTTGCGCGGCGCGTCTTTCGCCTGCGCCCCGAACCGGGTGCCTGTTTCCAGCACGCTCGCAAGCACCCGATGCCAGACAGCTGGCGCCACACGCATGTTGATGAAGCCCGGCCCGGCAACCGTCGTTTCGGTGATTTCCGGATCTTCGTTCAGTTTCGAAACCAGCTGTTCGGCCAGATCCCGGGGTTTCATGCCAAGCGGCTTGGCCAGCACCATGGCCGCGTTTGTCGCCAGGTCGCCGTGCGCCGGATCGCGCGGCGCTTCGACAACGACGCGATCCAGGTCTGGTGACGCGCCATCAGCGTCTTTCAAATCAAGATCTTGAAGAATGTTTTTGACGCGTTGCGTGAAGTCCGCAAAGATATTCATGAAGCACCGATCTGCTTTGGCTATTCAAACACAAAGTCCCCGTGCGCTGCGAGGGTATTTCCCCCGGCGCCACAGGGCTCTAAAGTCGCCAATGCGCCTACCCCAAATCGGGAGTGTCGTCAAACAATCTGCGGTGTTCCTCGATCGCATAGCGATCCGTCATGCCGGCGATATAGTCGCAAACACGGCGCGCAATTTCCTGTTCGCTCAATGCCTCCAGACCGACATTCCAGGGTTTGGGCATCAGCTCCGGTTCCGCCAGGAACCTGTCGAAAAGGTCCCTGACCACCTTGGCGACCAGCCTGCGCACCGACAAGACATCCTCGTGCCGGTAGACCCTGGCAAACAGAAACCGCTTCACTTCCTTTTCCGCCAAGATCATTTCGGGCGAGAAGCCCACAAGACAACGTCCCGCCATGCGAATTTCCTGGGCGGAAGTTGGTGCGGCCGCCTCGATATTGGCCATTGCGTGACGGATGACATCCTCCACCATCCTCGTGATGGACCGGCGAACGATTTCGTGGATCCGGCGGCTTTCCTCAAGCCCAGGGTACTTGGCGTCGACTTCCGCGAGGATGTCCGCCAGGAACGGCACCTCCCGCATGTCTTCAATCGCAAACAATCCGGCCCGCAGACCGTCATCGAGATCGTGGGCATCATAGGCAATGTCGTCGGCAATGGCCGCGGCCTGAGCCTCACCGCTCGGCCAGGTGTGAAGAAGCAGATCCTGCTTCGCGGCATAGTCACGGATAGCGAAAGGCAACTCGCTGTCCTGGAACTTGCCGAGGGGGTTGCCATTTGGGTCGACAAGCGGGCCATTGTGCTTGACCAGTCCCTCGAGCGTTTCCCAGGCAAGGTTCAGCCCGTCAAACTCGGCGTAGCGCTGTTCGAGATGGGTGACCACGCGCAAGGACTGGGCGTTGTGATCGAAGCCGCCGAACGGCGCCATGCAGACATGCATGACGTCCTCGCCTTCATGACCGAAAGGCGTATGACCGAGATCGTGTGACAAGGCGAGGCACTCGGCCAGATCCTCGTCCAGGCGCAAGGCCCGGGCGAGCGAGCGCGCAATCTGCGACACTTCGATCGTATGGGTTAGCCGGGTGCGGAAATGGTCGCCTTCGTGATAGACGAACACCTGGGTCTTGTGTTTCAGGCGGCGAAAGGCCGAAGAATGAATGATCCGGTCGCGATCCCGTTGAAACGGGGTCCGCGTCGGGCTCTCAGGCTCGGGGAACAGGCGCCCCCGGCTCTCGAACGGGTCTTGCGCGTAAGCCGCCCGGGCCTGCGCCCCGAATCCAATATCCGCTTTCATGTCAGCCAGCCATTCATCTCGGCGTTTCCAGTGCCTTACGTCTCTGCAGCCCGAAGCCTGCATTGACGCGGGCGGTTCCAAAACATACTTATCTGAACAAATCAGGTTTAATGCTCCCAACGATGCGGGAGACCAGCGAGTCAGCGGAACATGACCGAAACACTTGAAAATCGAGTAACAGTCAGCGACCGCGCTGCCAAGCGCATCGCGGCCATTTTGTCAAAAGAACCGTCCGGCAGCATGCTGCGTGTCAGCGTCGAGGGCGGCGGCTGCTCCGGATTGCAGTACAAATATGACGTGGTTGACAGCCGTGAGGACGACGACCTGGTGATCGAAAAGCCGGGTGCCACCGTCCTGGTAGACGCCGTTTCGCTGCAATATATGGGCGGCTCGGAGATCGATTTCGTCGATGACCTGATCGGTCAGTCCTTCCAGATCAACAATCCCAACGCGGTCGCCGGCTGCGGTTGCGGCACCAGCTTCACGATCTGACGCGCGTTTCCTGATCCCTCTGCCGGTTGCCCCGGCTCTCTCTTGCAAAAGGCAACCTGCCATGAAGATCGCAACCTGGAACATCAACGGCGTCAAGGCCCGCATCGACGTGGTGCAGGACTGGCTCAAGGAAGCCGAACCGGACATCGCCTGCCTGCAGGAAATCAAGTCGGTCGACGAAAACTTCCCGAGAACCGTCTTCGAAGACCTTGGCTACAACGTCGAAACCCACGGCCAAAAGGGTTTCAACGGCGTGGCCCTGCTGTCGAAACACCCGCTGGAAGACGTTCAGCGCGGCCTGCCCGGCAACGACGCGGACGAACAGGCACGTTATATCGAGGCCACGGTGTCGACCGGAACCGGCGCGATCCGTGTCGGCTGCCTGTATCTGCCGAACGGCAATCCGCTCGGGACCGAAAAATTCCCCTACAAGCTGGACTGGATGGACCGGCTGATTGCCCATGTGGAACGGCGCCTCGCAGAGGAAACGCCATTCTTTTTGCTGGGCGACTACAACGTCATTCCCGATCCGATCGATGCCAAAAACCCCGAAAACTGGCGGGATGACGCACTTTTCCAGCCCGAAAGCCGTCAGCGGTTTCGGGCTCTGACCCATCTAGGTCTGACCGAGGCCGTGCGGGCAACTACGGAAGCGGAAGAAACCTACACCTTCTGGGACTACCAGGCCGGCGCCTGGCAGAAGAACAACGGCATCCGGATCGACCATATCCTGCTGTCACCGCAGGCCACCGACATCATGGCCGGCTGCGGCATCGACAAGCATGTGCGCGGCTGGGAAAAACCGTCTGACCATGTGCCCGTCTGGGTGACGCTGGCCGCCTGAGGGGCACAGCCCTCCGACATGCAGCTTAGGGTCCCGCTTGCGGATGGCTGCCGTCATGGTAAGCTTGAAGCATCATGGGATAACGCAAAGGCGCCTGACGTCCGCGCGCGCGACATGCGGACACGATCCGGCGGCACATTCTGTATGTGCCGCGTCGCTGGCCCTTAGCGTTTTTCGTCCCATTTTTCAGATATTTGCAATCGTCAGCCTGCTGCTGGCAAGTTCAGTGGCACAGGCTCAGAATGTCTCCTGCACCTGCCGTTACAAGGGACAGGATTACGGATTAGGCGAATCCATCTGCCTGAAAGGCTCAGACGGCATGCGCATGGCGACCTGCGCCATGGTGCTCAACAACACGTCATGGGAATTCAGCAACGCGCCCTGCCCCCTGTCACAATGGCAAGGCATCTCGAGCCCATTTGACCGCGGTCATCTGGCACCCGAAAGCAGGCAGCCGCGCTCGAGTGCGCCTGTCCCGCGCCCGTCCTAGGCCGCGTCCCTTTTCAGCCAAGAAATAGGAATTACTGCGAGGGCACTTGCGCCGTCAGCACATCCGGGCGGTTCTGTTGCAGCCAGCCATCGGCCAGGGAACGGGCCATTTGGCGCACCGGCTCCGGCGACACGGCAAAATACTGCTCATGCATGGCGTTGATCCAGGAGGCTTCCGGGCCCCGCGCCTGCTGACGCGCGACCGTCATCCACATCAGGCCCCTGGCCTTTTTCTTGTCGGATGTTCCGAGCCCGTAAAGGGTTTCGCCCAGCCGGGCCTGCGCACCGACATGGCCCTTGAGAGCGGCAAGATTGTACCAGCGAACCGCCATGCGGTTGTTGCTGTCCTGATACATCCGGCCCAGTTCATACTGGGCCTCCGCATCACCGAAATAGGACGCAGCATGGGTGAAGATCTGGCGTGCGCGGGCCTCGTTCTTCGGCACCGCGCCATCAATACCGTTGAGATAATAGCTTCCGAGCGCGACGAAGGCGCTGGACACGAACGGGGCATCGGGAGCATCGGGACGATCATCACCATGCTCGCGCACGATCTGGCTGTAATATTCATATGCCTTGAGGTCGTCTTCCGGGACGCCGTCGCCCTTGGCATACATTTCGCCAAGCTTCCAGGCGGCCATGGGCTGACCGTTCTCAGCCGCATATTGCAGCGAGCTCAAGGCAGCGGCCTTGTCGCCGGAATAATACTGACGCGCACCCGCGCGCAGTGCTTCCGTCGGCGACAGGTCCTGAGGACCGATCGACCTGTTTGGAGCGGTCGGCTGGCCATCAAAGGCCATCACGGGCCCAGTCAGTCCGACCACGATCAACGCGCCGAGCACAGTTCCGGCCTTTTTCATGCGTTGAAACATTGTGCTGTTCTTTTGCATCCCAGTCACACAATTAGCCGTCGGCAACATTCATTTCTCCCGACGGACACTCTTGTTTTTGTCCACGCCAAGCGCATTTTCAACTTCTGCTTCCCGAAGGGTCATGCCCCTGAGAGGCGCTCTTTACGCTAAGGCACAAAATGACCGATCAATTCGTCCTAAGTTGGGCCACATTGCGCTCAATTGAGACCAATTCCGATTGTCATTTTGCGTACCGCCATCTCACGTGCCCTCGCGGGCCGTTTCATGACATTAGCTTACGGGTGACGTTGAAACATGGCCGAACATGGGCAGCGGTTCCCATTCGGCCATGCAGCAGATGACTCTGTTGCCGAGTGTTGCTCAATTGGCACATTTTCGCTGCTGCTCCGATCCCCTGGTTCCGGATCATCTCAGCACAGACGGGTTGATGAGACGTTTCCAAATGCAGCCTTTTGAAGGGCCGGGCTGTTGAAAACGGGGGCTTTTGGCCAAAAGCCTTTGCCGTTCTATCTTTGTCCTTCAAACTGAACCGTGATTCGGTGTAGATACCGGCGCTGAACCTTCAAACTCTGTCACCACACACCCTTCAGGCGATACGGAATGAGTGCAAAAGACGATTTATTTGCTGGCAATGCGGCGGTTTCGGCGCCCCTCTCTGACGACGCCCCCGCCCCGATGCCGCAAAAAGCACGTCCGGTCGCACCGGTGGCTGTTACAGAGGACTATTCCGCGGCCGACATCGAGGTTCTGGAAGGACTGGAGCCGGTTCGCCGGCGTCCGGGCATGTATATCGGCGGCACTGACGAAAAGGCATTGCATCACCTTTTCGCCGAAGTCATCGACAACTCCATGGACGAGGCTGTCGCGGGTCACGCAACCTGGATCGATGTCAGCCTGACGGCGGACGGCTACCTCACAATCACGGACAATGGCCGCGGCATCCCGGTCGATCCGCACCCGAAGTTCAAGGACAAATCCGCGCTTGAGGTCATCATGACCACATTGCACGCGGGCGGCAAATTCGACAGCAAGGTCTATGAAACCTCCGGCGGCCTGCACGGTGTCGGCATTTCTGTGGTGAATGCGCTGTCGGAAGAACTCGTTGTCGAGGTGGCGCGCAGCCGCAAGCTTTATCGCCAGGTTTTCAGACGCGGTCACCCGGTCGCGCCGCTCGAATTTGTCGGCGACACCCAGAACCGCCGCGGAACGCAGGTCCGGTTTAAGCCGGACGAACAGATTTTCGGCAAGGGCGCGCATTTCAAGCCGGCACGCCTTTTGAAGATGGCCCGCTCCAAGGCCTATCTGTTCGGCGGTGTCGAAATCCGCTGGCATTGCGCGCCCGACCTCATCGGTGAAAAGGACGAGACACCGGCGGAAGCCGTGTTCCATTTCCCCGGAGGTCTCCGGGACTTTCTGGGCGAGCGGCTGAAGAGCGAGCGCCGGGTGGTCGACGAGGTTTTCGCGGGCCGCACGGACAATGCCGGCAAGCATGGGTCTGTGGAATGGGCGGTCAGCTGGTTTGCCGGCGACGGCTTCGTCAATTCCTACTGTAATACTGTGCCGACGCCCGAGGGCGGTACGCACGAAGCCGGCTTCCGCTATGCGCTGTTGCGTGGTCTGAAAGCCTATGGCGAGCTGACCAACAACAAGAAGGCTGCGATCATCACCGGTGACGACGTCATGACGTCGGCCGGCGGCATGCTGTCCGTGTTCATCCGCGAACCTGAATTTGTCGGGCAGACCAAGGACAAGCTTGCGACCAACGAGGCAACCCGGATTACCGAGGCGGCCGTTCGCGACGCCTTTGACCACTGGCTGACAGCATCTCCCAACCAGGCCAACAAGCTTCTGGAATGGGTCATCGACCGCGCGGATGAGCGTTTGCGCCGCCGTCAGGAAAAGGACGTTGCGCGCAAGACGGCTGTTCGCAAACTGCGCCTGCCCGGCAAGCTGGCGGATTGCTCCGCCAATCAGGCAGATGGCACCGAACTCTTCATTGTCGAGGGCGACTCGGCCGGCGGCTCCGCCAAACAGGCCCGCAACCGATCCAACCAGGCCGTGTTGCCTCTGCGCGGCAAGATCCTCAATGTCGCCAATGCCGGCCGTGACAAGCTGGTGGCCAACCAGCAGCTGGCCGACCTGATCCAGGCCCTTGGCTGCGGCACACGTTCCCAGTACCAGGACAGCGATCTTCGCTATGAAAAGATCGTCATCATGACGGATGCGGATGTCGACGGCGCGCATATCGCATCCCTGCTGATCACCTTCTTCTACCGGGAAATGCCGGAGCTGATCCGCTCCGGTCACCTTTATCTCGCCGTACCGCCGCTCTACCGGATCAGCCAGGGTGGCAAAACGCTTTACGCACGCGACGACGCCCATAAGGACGAGCTTCTGGAAACCGTCTTCAAGGGCAGGTCCAAGGTCGAAATCGGCCGGTTCAAGGGTCTCGGCGAGATGCTGCCCGCGCAGCTGAAGGAAACCACGATGGATCCGTCAAAGCGGGCGATGCTCAAGGTCCAGGTCGAAGAAGAGGCGATCGCCGAAACCAACGACACGGTCGAACGCCTCATGGGCAACAAACCGGAAGCCCGCTTCCGCTTTATCCAGGAAAATGCGGAATTCGCGGAAGATCTTGATATCTGATCCAGAAAACGGCTAGTTTAGGAGCCGTTCGGATCTCACAGCGTGCGCCGCAACATATTTTCTCAAACCCGCCGGTCGGAAAAGTACAATGTTAAACCGGGTGTATTCCATTTTTGATAAGCGGATCCGTCCGCTTCGAAACCATGTTTACTTAGCGTTTCCAAAGCACAACATCGCATATGCCCGGATTGCCGAACCCGCATTTCAGATGCTGAGGCCGGTTTTGCATCGATTGGCGGGCACAGAGGCTCTTCTGCCTAAGCGCAACACCGCCTCAGACCAAATGGCTGGAACGGAACGTCTGCTGTTCCATGGCGACGTTGAACTGCTGACGGCCCGGGAACTCAAGAAACGCCACCCTGACATGAAGGTTGTCGCCTGGGTGCAGGATCCCCTGCACAGGCTCGCCTATTGTTATGACAAGATCATCGTAAAATCGGAGGAGCTGCCGGCCTATTACGATGAGCGCCACTTTTCCAAGGCCATGTCACCGCGTGAATTCGTCGGCCTGGTGGCCGCGATTTCCGACCTGGAAGCAGACAATCTGTTTCGAAGCCAGTCCGCCTCTCTGACCTACAAGGGCATGCTGACGGCGAACCTGGTGCTGCAGCTGGAAGACTTTGAACGGTCCCTGTCGAAATTCCTGACGGAAGCCGGAATAAGCATCCGCCCCCTGCCCGCGTCGACCTATCGACTGACCAGCTTCGTGACACACTCCACCTTGCGTGCCTTCAACGATACTGTTCTGGTGCAGACGCTGAGACAGCGGTACCGCGCCGATTACGAAATGTTTTATTCCCAGGAAGCGCTGCCCGCCTGACGGAACTGGCGGGGACTGCTTCGGTTTTTCGCCAAAGCGGCCCCTTCGGGAAACGGTTTCTTCTGTTACAATGCGTGAGTTGCACTTCACACGAGAGAAAATTCATTCCGACATCATAGCGCTCGGCTGTTGCATTATTAACTGAGATGGCAAATCAAAGCCGGAAATACTCGAATTTCTTGGCATTTTACCACATCAGCGCATTGACACCTGAGCGCATGAATGTAGGGTGTGCGCACGTTGGCACCGGCGGTTCCCAAGGTGCCGCCTATGAACAATCACAACATCTGGGCAAAGCGCTCCATGGCATTTGATACTCTCGGTCTTAGCGAGAAGGTCCTCGCTGCAGTCGAAGCAGCAGGTTATAAAGAACCCACCGCGATCCAGTCGGGGGCAATTCCGCAGGTTCTGGAACGCCGGGATATTCTGGGCATCGCCCAGACCGGCACCGGCAAGACCGCCAGCTTCACTCTGCCTATGCTGACACTGCTCGAAAAAGGCCGCGCCCGGGCTCGGATGCCGCGCACCCTTATTCTCGAACCGACCCGCGAACTGGCGGCTCAGGTCGAAGAGAATTTCGAGAGATACGGCACCAATCACAAGCTCAATGTTGCGCTGCTGATCGGCGGCGTCTCCTTCTCCGAACAGGACAAGAAGCTTGATCGTGGAACGGATGTTCTGATCGCGACGCCGGGCCGTCTGCTCGACCATTTCGAGCGTGGCAAGCTGTTGCTCCAGGGTGTCGAGATCCTCGTCATCGACGAAGCTGACCGCATGCTGGACATGGGTTTCATTCCCGATATCGAGCGGATCTGCAAACTGATCCCGTTCACGCGCCAGACCCTGTTCTTCTCGGCAACGATGCCGCCCGAGATCCAGCGTCTGACGGAAGCCTTCCTTCAAAATCCGGCCCGGATCGAAGTTGCGCCGACCTCGTCGACGGCCGACAATGTTGCGCAATTCCTGAAGGCCAGCCCGTCCCAGGACTATGAAAAGCGCGCCACGCTGCGCGAACTCCTGGAAGGAGCGGAGGACCTGCAGAACGCGATCGTCTTCTGCAATCGCAAGCGTGACGTCACGACGCTGTTCCGCTCGCTTGAGCGCCATGAATACAATGTTGGCGCGCTGCACGGCGACATGGACCAGCGCACACGTATGATGATGCTGGACAATTTCCGCAAGGGGAACATCAAGCTTCTGGTTGCAAGCGACGTCGCCGCGCGCGGCCTGGACATTCCGGAAGTCAGTCACGTGTTCAATTTCGATGTTCCGATCAATGCCGAGGACTATGTCCACCGCATTGGCCGAACCGGCCGCGCGGGCCGCTCCGGAACGGCTTTCACGCTGGTAACCGGCGAGGATCAGAAATATCTGGACGCCATCGAGACCCTGATCAAGAAGTCCATCGACTGGCTCGGTGACCCGATCGATTTCGAGGCAGCCGCCCAGGAGCGCAAGGCACGCCGCAGAGGCGCCAAGTCCGCCAAGTCGAGCAACGACAATGACGCGGATATGGCCAAGACCAAAGGCCGCCGACGGTCTCAGACCAAACCACGCGAGACCAGCAAAGACGTCATCGAGGAGCAAGCCGACGCCGTGACCATGCCGAGCCCAGTTTCAAGTCTTCAGCAAAGATCAGCCGCGAAAAAGTCCCGAAGCGACAAAATGGAGCCTGCCTTTGGCGCCGGCGTCCACATCCCAGCCTTTTTGCTGCGCGAACCTCGGCCGAAAAAGGCTTCATAAGTTCGAATTCCCTCAAGGATTCGCCGCAGGCTTAACGGCTCCTTAAGCCTTCCATCAGAGTTTTAATACCAGATCTTGCGCCCGTGTGGGGCGGTGATGCAAGACAGGTACGAGAGAACCCTGATGGCGGATGAAGACGACCATAAGCGGACGATCCAGTATGGAGAATCCGCGATCAGCTACATCAAGAAGAACATTCTTCCGGCCTACCCGCGTTCCTATGAACTCTGGTACACCTACGCGGCCGGCTATAATCAGGGCCTCAACCGGGCCGTCAACGAATCCATCAAAACCAATGGCCGCATCAGCACAGACGAAATGCTGACGCTTTACGGCCGGTTTCTGTCGCCAACCCGCCTTGGCGACAGGCTTGATGAAGTCGGATCCAAAGTCTCCCGGGAAGTTGAAGAACTGGTCGATACGCTGAAACTCAGCGCCGACGCGACCTCGGATTACGGTACGGCGCTGGAACAGGCTGGCGAAAAGATCAAATCGGTAGCCGATCCTGAAAAGCTGCAGATGTATGTGACTCATCTGGTCAAATCGACTCAGAATGCCGTCGCGTCCAACCGCAAGCTTGAAAGCCAGCTTCTGGAATCCAAGAAGCATATCGAGAACCTGCAGTCGTCGCTCGAAGCGATTCGCTACGAAAGCCTGACAGACGAGCTGACTACGCTCAACAATCGCAAGCATTTCGAAAACTCGATCGAACGGGTAATCGATCACTCAATCGAAAGCGGCCGCGGCTTTTCGCTGCTGATGACCGACATCGATCATTTCAAGAAATTCAATGACACCTTTGGCCACCAGACTGGTGATCAGGTGCTGCGACTGGTGGCGCTCGCGGTCAAGCAGAACATCAAGGCCCAGGACATCGCCTGCCGGTATGGTGGCGAGGAATTCGCGATCATCCTTCCCCATATCGGGCTGGAGGAAGCTGCCACCATCGGCGAGCACATCCGCACGGCCGTAATGTCCAAGGAACTCGTCAAACGCTCGACCGGTGAAAACCTGGGCCGTGTCACCATCTCGGTGGGCGTTGCCACCTTCGAAAAGATGGACACCGCACACACCATCGTGTCGCGTGCGGACGAGGCGCTGTACCTTGCCAAGAATGCCGGCAGGAACCTGGTCAAGACGGAATTGGACCTGGCCGACAATCAGGACCAGGAAGACGTCGCCTGACCTTATCAAGCCACGTCATTGTGAACTAAGGGATCTTCGGATGGGCTGAGCGGGAAACCGGCTCAGTCTTTTACGTTTAGACCCATTTGCCAGAAATCGCTTTCCAGACGGCAGGCTTTCTCAAACAGGGACAACACACGCGGGTAGCGCTGCTCCGTCATGACCTGTTCCGCCGTGCCGTTCAGCCATTCCGTGAAGCTACCTGCGAGATCCTGATAGGTTTCGCCGGCATATTCCCGGATCCATCTCTGATAGGGATTGGCGTCGTCATCGCAGTCCTCGGCGGCAAGGCGCGCTCCGATTTCAGCGTAGCCAATCACACAAGGCGCGAGGGCCGCTTGCAGGTCCAGGAGATCGCCAGCCATGCCCGCATCCAGGACGAAGCGCGTATAGGCCATGGTCGGCGTGTCCTCCGGCGCGTTTTCAATGGCCGTCCGGTCCATGCCCCAGCTGCCGCACAGCTCAAGATGCAGATCCAGCTCAACATCGAGAATCGCCTTCACGCCTTCCAGCGACTGGCGCATGTCTGCGACACTGTGGCTCTTGTAGACACCGAGCGCATAGGCCCGGGCGAACTGGATCAGGAACAGGTAGTCCTGGACCAGGTAATGCTTGAAACAGGCCAGCGGCAGCGTACCCGCCCCGAGCTGTTCGACAAAGCTGTGACGAGTGTAGTCGGCCCATTGCGGGGCCGCGTCGGCCTTCAGCCGGTCGAACAAGGTCATGAAACGCTCTTTTTAGAAAGAAGGCTGGAAGCGGCGCCTGTCAGCGCGCGAGGGAATTCAGATCAGCGGCCTGAAGCGAAACGGATTCACCACAGCCACAGGCAGACACTTCGTTAGGATTCTTGAACACGAAACCGGAGCGGAACTTGGTGACTTCGAAATCCATTTCCGTGCCGAGTAGAAAAAGCACCGCCGACGGATCGACAAAGAGCTTGGCGCCCTTGTCCTCGATCACGTCGTCGCCTGACTTGGCTTCCTCGACGAGGTCCATGGTGTATTCCATGCCCGCGCAGCCGCCCTTCTTGATGCCCACGCGCAGCCCGACAGCGTTCTTGTCGGAGTTCTCGACAAGTTCCTTCACGCGGTCTGCGGCGGCATCGGTCAGGGTCATGACCTGAAATTTTGCGGCGGAAGCCATGCTGTCCTCAATCAGTTCCGGGTATAAAAGCTGATATGGGGTCTCAGCTTATCGGAAAAAAGCCCCTGGCTTCAATACCAGTTGAGCGCGACCTTGGCTTCATCGGACATCCGGTCCGGCGTCCAGGGCGGATCGAAGACCATGTCGACATTGACAGGGCCGACACCGGCCACGGAGGCAACCGCGTTTTCCACCCAGCCCGGCATTTCACCGGCCACAGGGCAGCCGGGCGCGGTCAGGGTCATGTCGATATTGATCGACCGGTCATCCTCGATGTCGACCTTGTAGATCAGGCCGAGCTCATAGATATCGCAGGGGATTTCCGGGTCGTAGACCGTCTTCAGCGCCCCGACAATGTCGGTGGTCAGCCGGTCCAGTTCATCCGCCGGAATGGCGCTCTTGGCGGAGACTTCCGCCTGAAGCTCCTCGCCGCCGGCGCCGGTGTCAATCGTGGTAGCGTTTTCCATAGGGTCCGTCCTTACCCGAAAAAGCTCTGTGCTTTCAACAGGGCTTCATAAAGAGCGTCCACCTCCGAACGCGTGTTGTAAAGCCCGAAACTTGCCCGACATGTAGAGGTCACGCCGTATCTTGCCAAGAGCGGCTGGGCACAATGCGTGCCTGCTCTGACCGCAACCCCCGCCCGGTCGATGATCGTCGCAACGTCATGGGCGTGCGCGCCTTCCAGTTCGAAGGAAACGATCGCCCCCTTGCCCGGCGCGTCGCCGAAGATGCGCAGCGAATTGATTTCGCGCAGCTTCTGATGGGCATAGTCCTTCAGCTCCGCCTCGTGGCGGGCAATGTTGTCCCTGCCGAGAGCATCCATGTAGTCAAGCGCCGCGCCAAGCCCGATAGCCTGCACGATCGGCGGTGTGCCCGCCTCGAAGCGATGCGGCGGATCATTGTAAGTGACGATATCCTCGGTGACATCGAGGATCATCTCGCCGCCGCCGTTGAACGGACGCAGCGCCTTCAGCCGCTCAGGCTTGCCCCAGAGCACGCCGATGCCCGACGGGCCATAGACCTTGTGGCCGGTGAAAACGTAATAGTCGCAATCGAGATCCTGGACATCCACCGGCAAATGGACTGCCGCCTGGCTGCCGTCGACCAACACCGGAATGCCGCGTTCATGGGCAATCCGGCAGACCTCCTTGATCGGCACGACCGTGCCGAGAACGTTGGACATATGTGTGATCGCGACCAGTCTGGTCTTGTCGGACAGCGCGTCGGCGAAGGCATCAAGATCGAAAGACCCGTCCTCGCGCACATAGACCCATTTCAGCGCGGCGCCGTGGCGCTCGCGGTGAAAGTGCCAGGGCACAATGTTGGAATGGTGCTCCATGATGGACAGAACGATCTCGCCGCCATCGGCGAAATAGTCGGGACCCAGGCCATAGGAGACCAGGTTGATCGCTTCCGTCGTCGATTTCGTGAAGACCACGTCATCGACCGACTTTGCGTTCAAGAAACGGCGCACCTTTTCGCGCGCGGCTTCATAATTGTCCGTCGCCGTGTTGGAGAGGAAATGCAGACCGCGATGCACGTTGGCATATTCTTCCGAATAGGCCTTGGTCACCGCGTCGATCACCGCCTGCGGTTTTTGCGCGGAGGCGCCATTGTCCAGATAGACCAGAGGCTTGCCGTAGACTTCCCGCGCCAGGATCGGAAAATCCTTGCGCACGGCCTCAACATCGTAACCGGCTGTGCCGGTGGACTGTTCAGCGGTGGCGACCGTCATGCGGCGCACTCCTCGTTTTAACGTCGTTCCGGGTGACTTAATGGCCGGCAAGCCAGTCGCGCACACGCGCTTCCAGGCCTTCGGTCACGTCATCCTCGCCATATTCCTCGATCGCTTCGGACAGGAAGGCCAGAACCAGCAGGGTCTTGGCTTCGTCTTCCGGAATGCCGCGGGCGCGCAGATAGAACAAGAGGTCCTCGTCGATCTGACCGCTGGTGGCACCATGGGCACACAGAACGTCGTCGGCGAAGATTTCCAGTTCCGGCTTGTTCGCCATCTCCGCGTCTTCGGACAGAAGCAGCGCCTGGGTCATCATCTCGCCGTCGGTCTTCTGGGCATGCGGCGCGACATTGATGCGGCCCTGATAGACCCCACGGGCACGGCCGTCGAGCACGGTCTTGAAGAATTCCCGGCTGTTGCAATGGGGCACGGCGTGATCGACGATCAACGTCTGGTCGGCCAGAGCCTCGCCGCCCGCCATGGTCACGCCATAGATCTTGGCTTCGGAATTTTCACCGGTGAAGTTGACGAATTGCTGGTTACGGGTGAACCGCGGACCGGCAATGAAGCCAAGCGACTTGAATTCGGTCTCGGCGCCAAGCGTGGCAATGGTGGTGAACAGACGCGGCGCGTCAGCAGCGCCGATCACCAACCGGGTCGTGGCCAGCGCGGCCTTGTCGCCCAGTTCACAGTCGAGAACCGTGTTGAGTTCGCCCTCGCCGGTGTCGCCGGCAAAAGTTTCCAGCAGACGCAGCTTCGCGCCTTCGCCGAGCGTGATCTTGTTCCTGGTCACCTGAGCGCCGGTCGAGGTTGCTACCTGGACAAGCTCGACAGGCTTGGACACTTCAGCGCCTGCCTTGACCGTGATCACAACACCGCCCTGGACGAATGCCGTGTTCAGAGCGACCACGCCGTCACTCAGGCCGGTCTTCGGCGATGCCAGCAGCTGGGCGCCACCCTCGCCTGCCAACGCATCGTTCAACGCCGTCAGCGTGACACCTTCAGAGGCGAGCGCATCCGTGTTGGAGAGGTCTGCCAGGAACGTTCCGTTGGCGACGACGATCCGGAACCGGTCGAGGTCGCCATAGCTGTCCTGGCCTTCCAGAAGCGCTTTCGCCGTGGCAGCGTCAGCCGCGGCCGCCAGCGGTGCGGCGGATTTCAGGAAGGCGCGCAGGTCGGAATATTTGTATTCCTCAACGCGCCGGTGCGGCAGGCCGCGGTCGCGGATCTGACCGAGCGCGGCTTCACGCAGGGCGGCGACCGCGACGGAGCCGGCCAGAGCGCCCTTGGCGCTGTCGAACCGGTCCAGCAGGTCGCTTTCCGCCTGGGTATGTTTGATGGGTACGCTTGCGTTCATGTCGCGGTGCTCCCTCAAGCGGCCGTGTCGATGTAGTCGGCGTAGCCGTTCTTTTCCAGCTCCAGCGCCAGGTCCTTGTCGCCGGTCTTGACGATGCGGCCCTTGGAGAGAACATGGACGACATCCGGCACGATGTGGTCGAGCAGGCGCTGGTAGTGGGTGATCACCACCATGGCCCGGTCCGGACCGCGCAGCTTGTTGACGCCTTCGGAGACGATGCGCAGCGCATCGATGTCGAGGCCGGAATCGGTCTCGTCGAGCACGCAGAGCTTCGGCTCGAGCAGCGACATCTGCAGGATTTCCGCGCGTTTCTTCTCGCCGCCGGAGAAACCGACATTGAGCGGACGCTTGAGCATGTCCATGGAAACGTTCAGGTGGCTGGCGGCTTCCTTGACGCGCTTCATGAAGTCCGGAATGGACAGCGTGTCCTCGCCGCGCGCCTTGCGCTGCGCGTTCATCGCCGTCTTCAGGAATTCCATGGTGGCGACACCCGGGATCTCGATCGGGTACTGGAAGGCCAGGAACATGCCGGCGGCGGCACGCTCGTCCGGTTCCATCTCCAGCATGTTCTCGCCGTTGAAGAGCACCTCGCCCTCGGTGACTTCATAGTCGTCCTTGCCCGCCAGAATGTAGGACAGGGTCGACTTTCCGGAGCCGTTCGGTCCCATGATCGCGTGCACTTCGCCGGCATTGACGGTCAGGTTGACGCCGCGCAGGATCTCGGTTTCGTCTTCCGCGATGCGGGCATGCAGGTTCTTGATCTCAAGCATTGAGACATTTCCTCGTAATTCGGCGGGCTTCGCAGCCCAAATCAAATTCAAACTGTTGGCGGGCCGTCAGCCCACGGATCCTTCCAGGCTGATCGAGATCAGCTTCTGGGCCTCGACGGCGAATTCCATCGGCAGCTGCTGGATGACGTCCTTGACAAAGCCGTTGACGATCAGCGCCACGGCTTCCTCCTCAGACAGGCCGCGCTGCAGGCAGTAGAACATCTGGTCGTCCGAGATCTTCGAGGTGGTTGCCTCGTGTTCGAACTGGGCCGAGGCGTTCTTGCTCTCGATATAGGGCACCGTATGCGCGCCGCACTCCTGGCCGATCAGCAGCGAGTCGCACTGGGTGAAGTTGCGCGCATTCGACGCCTTGCGGTGGGCGGAGATCAGGCCACGATAAGTGTTTTCCGACTTGCCTGCCGAAATGCCCTTGGAGATCACCCGGCTGGACGTGTTCTTGCCCAGATGGATCATCTTGGTACCGCTGTCGATCTGCTGGTGGCCGTTGGAAACGGCGATCGAATAGAACTCACCGCGGGAATTGTCGCCACGCAGGATGCAGGACGGGTATTTCCAGGTGATCGCGGAACCGGTCTCGACCTGGGTCCAGGAAATCTTGGAATTCTTGCCGCGGCAGTCGCCCCGCTTGGTGACGAAGTTGTAGATGCCGCCCTTGCCGTCCTTGTCGCCCGGGAACCAGTTCTGGACGGTGGAATACTTGATCTCGGCATCGTCCAGCGCGATCAGCTCGACCACAGCCGCATGGAGCTGGTTCTCGTCGCGCTGCGGCGCCGTGCAGCCTTCCAGATAGGAAACGTAGGAGCCCTTGTCAGCGATGATCAGCGTGCGTTCGAACTGGCCGGTGTTCTGCTCGTTGATGCGGAAATAGGTCGACAGTTCCATCGGGCAACGCACGCCTTCCGGAATGTAGACGAAGGACCCGTCGGAGAAGACTGCCGAATTGAGCGTGGCATAGTAATTGTCGGTTACCGGAACGACCGTGCCGAGAAATTTCTTCACCAGGTCCGGATATTCGCGCAGCGCCTCGGAAATGGAGCAGAAGATGACACCGGCCTTTTTCAGCTCTTCCTTGAAAGTGGTGACCACGGAAACGGAATCGAAGACGGCATCGACAGCAACCCGGTTCTTTGGTTCGACACCGGCCAGGATCTCCTGCTCAGCCAGCGGAATGCCGAGTTTCGCATAGGTTGCCAGCAGCTCCGGATCGACCTCATCGAGGCTCTTCGGGCCTTCGACGGATTTCGGCGAAGCCCAGTAATAGAGGTCGTCAAAATCGATCTTCGGGTAGGAGACACGCGCCCAGCTCGGCTCTTCCATCTGCTGGAAGCGACGCAGGGCGTCGAGGCGCCACTCGGTCATCCATTCCGGCTCGTTCTTCTTGGCCGACAGAAACCGCACCGTCTCCTCGGAAAGGCCCTTGGCACCTTTCTCGGATTCGATGTCCGTCACAAAGCCGTATTTATACTGGTCGACATCGATGGCTTTCACCGTATCGATGGTTTCCTGTACAGCTGGCATACCTTGCCTCCATTCAGCGGACCCTGTGCCCGCACTTCCTGTTCTTCTGCAGGGAGGATCCCCTCCTGCGTGTTTCTGGCGGACGCGCCGCCGAATTCCAAAAGGTCAAGCGGCCCGGTGGCGCGCTTCCGGATTGAGCCGGTCGACGATTTTTGGCCAAAGTTCCAAGAACCGCTCGATATCCTCTTTAGCCGTGTTCCAGCCCATGCTCACGCGCAGCGCGCACCGGGCGAGCGCTTCATCAACGCCCATGGCAGTCAGGACATGCGAGACGGACACCTTGCCGGACGAACAGGCCGATCCCGATGACACAGATACGCGTTCCAGGTCAAAAGCGATCAGCGCGGTTTCCGCGGGGATGCCGGGAACGGCAAAGCAGCTGGTATTGGCCAGACGGTCGGCGCCTTCGCCGTATATGACGGTCGCTGGGCAGAGGGCACGCAATCCGGCCTCAAGCCTGGCTTTCATCTCCGTGAGATGGCGCGTATCGCCGGCCTCTTCAAGTGCTTCCTCGGCCGCAACGCCGAAGCCGGCAATCGCCGCCACGTTTTCCGTTCCGCCCCGGCGCCAGTTTTCCTGGCCTCCGCCAATCATCAGCGGCGACGGAACCCGGGCCGTGGAGCGGACGACAACGGCGCCGATGCCTTGCGGACCGCCGAACTTATGCGCCGACAGGGTCAGCACGTCCGCCTGCCAGGTAACCGGGTCGATCGGCATCCGTCCGGCCGCCTGAACGGCATCGACATGAAAGAAATGGCCGTTTCTGGCGGCAATCTCGCCAATCTCCGCCAGGGGCTGGATCACACCGGTTTCATTGTTGGCAGCCATGACCGAAATCAGGCTCGGCTCCGCATCCTTGACTGTTTCTTCGAGGGTGCTGAGATCAACTCTTCCATTGTCATCGACCGGGATCACCACCTGATCGGCAACAGCGAAACGCCCGCCGATCATAACACTGGGATGTTCCACAGCGCTGCGGAACAATTTGTCGAGATAAACCGGCGCACCCTGGTCCTGCCAGGCTGGCGACAAGGCGGTCATGTTGGCTTCCGTACCGCCGGAGACAAAGGTCACTGCTCGCGTTCTGGCCTGGCAGAGCCGGGCGACCTGCTCACGCGCTGCCTCGATCCGCCCGCGGGCCTTGCGGCCGTGACCATGCACGGAAGAGGCATTGCCTGCATCGCCCAGGACCTCGATCATCATCTCGCGCACCGCCGGGCGCAGGGGCGCACCGGCGTTGTGATCGAGATAAATCGGGTCGGACTGTCGCGGCATGACACCTCGAGTGCGTGATTCAATTTTACCTTGAGCCGAAATTCCGCTTTTTTGTCAAACACATGTGCGAAAATCCTTGAATTTTTCCGCTGTGATGACGATAACACCCCCCAACCGGTCGAACCGAGCATCGCCAATTTTGGAAGGTGGTGCGAACTTTCGAATAATTCTAAACAGGGTTCTAGAAACTTGGAGCTTGAGAGTCAAGTTTAGACTTACGGGAAACCACGTAGCCAGTCCCCTATTCTCACGTGCCAGGTTCCCTGCGCGACAAAATGACAAGGACTTAGTTCTTCATGCCTGAGGTGATCTTCAACGGTCCCGCCGGCCGGCTCGAGGGCCGGTTCCATCCCGCAAGAAAACGGAATGCGCCCATCGCCCTGGTTTTGCATCTGCATCCGCAATTCGGCGGCACGATGAACAACCAGATCGTCTACCAGATGTACTACATGTTCGCCCGGCGCGGATTTGCGGTGCTCCGGTTCAATTTCCGCGGTGTCGGCCGTTCCCAGGGCACTTTCGACCATGGCCAGGGCGAACTTTCCGACGCGGCTGCGGCGCTCGACTGGGTGCAGACCGTGCACACCGACGCGCGCGCCTGCTGGATCGCCGGCTTCTCCTTCGGCGCCTGGATCGGCATGCAGCTTCTGATGCGCCGTCCGGAAGTGGAAGGGTTCATCTCGGTGGCTCCGCCCGCGAACCTGCACGACTTCTCGTTCCTGGCGCCCTGCCCGTCTTCCGGCCTGATCGTCCACGGCGACAACGACAAGGTCGTACCGCAGAAGGACGTGCAGACCCTGGTCGACAAACTCAAGACCCAGAAGGGCATCGTGATCGATCACGAAACCATCCCGGGCGCCAACCACTTCTTTGAAAACGATATGGACGACCTGATCGACCGCTGCGGCACCTATGTCGATGGCCGGCTCGGACTGACACCCGCCGATTACGTCGATATCGACTGACCGAAGCCTTTGGAGGAGCCCGCCGCACGGCGGGCTTTTCGTTTGTGGCCTACCTCACATGACCCAGCCAACAGACGACCTGATCATACGTGTCGCCGATGACGGCGATTTCGATGCTGTGCGGGCTCTATACAGGGACCTGGTGCCCAGCGACCTTCCCGCTCCCGAGGCTCTTCAGCGGCAAACATACAAGACCATGCTTGAACATCCGGGCCTCACCATCCTGCTCGCGGTCATAGACCGGCAGGCGGTGGCGTCCTGCACGCTTGTGGTCACTCCAAACCTCACAAGAGGGTGCGCGTCTTATGCCCTGATCGAGAACGTCGTCACCCAATCGAACTGGCGCGGCCGGGGTATCGGCCACCAGCTGATGCAGGCGGCGATCGACAGAGCCTTCGGTGACGGCTGTTTCAAGGTCATGCTGCTGTCCGGCTCGGGCAATGCCAGGGCGCACCGGTTTTACAAAACTCTCGGCTTTTCGACGACAAAAACAGGCTTTGAATTACGCGCTCCTGGCTACGCGCCAAGGCGCTTGATCTAGGCCGGCCGGCTGAAATCAGCCTTCGAACGGCTTAGGACGCGGCACGCCGGGACCGGAATCGACCCCGTCATCGGGACCTGCCAACGGGTCTTCGCCTTCCGCGACCACGCCCTTGATCGGCGGGCCGTCATAATCTTCCGGCGGCGGCACTTTCGAGGCGAGCTTGCAGTCGGTCAGCCAGATGTCATAGACGGGATGCTCGACCGCGTGCAGACCTGGACTGGCGGCATACATCCAGCCGGAAAAGATCCGGCGGACTTCGTTGTTCAGCGTGATCTCGTCGACCTGGACAAAGCCCGTCGTCAGAGGCGATTCTGTCTGCGGGCGGGTATGGCAGACACGCGGCGTCACCTGAAGCGCGCCGAACTGCACGGTTTCACCGATATAGACATCGAACGAAATGATCCGTCCGGTGATCTTGTCGAGACCGGAGAAGACCGCCACAGGGTTTTCGATTTTTTCCGCAGAGGCCAGCGACGGAACGGCCGCTGTCGCGGCAGCAAGACCGATTACCCGAAAGGCGCGTTTCGCCGCTTTCATCGTGTCAAACAAGTGAGCCATCAGCTTTGAATTGATTCCCTGGTGCCTAGCATACGTGCGTTCTTTTATGCGGCGCTAGCACCGAATTGCGGCCCGGAAAAGACAAAACCGCTTTCCCGGGCAGCGTTCACAAGTTTAGCCGATTTCGGCCAGACGCTTCTGCGCAATCTGGACCTTTTCCAGCTTTGCCTTGGCTTCGGCCACCTTTTCCCGCTCGCCATCGACGATCTCGTCCGGCGCCTTGTCCAGGAATTTCGGGTTGGACAGCTTTTTCTCGATCTTCGAGATTTCGCCGTCCAGTTTCCCGGCTTCCTTGGCAAGACGCTCGGTTTCGGCACTGAGATCGATGATGCCTGCGAGCGGCAGGCAAACCGTGGCTTCGCCGACAATGATCTGCGCCGAACCGGACGGCGCGGCCTCTGCGAGCTCAACCGTTTCCGCGCGGGCCAGCCGCAGGATGGCCGATTCATGGGTTTTCAGGCGGGCCTTGGTTTCGTCATTCGCACCGACAATGACAATGGCGACCTTGGTGCCGGCCGGAACGTTCATTTCGGCGCGGACAGAGCGGATTTCGGAAATCAGCGACACCAGCCAGTTGATCTCCGCCGCAGCAGCTTCATCCGAAACCTTCGCTTCCGGCCAACTGGCCAGCATCAGGAGACCGCCCGCCTTCGCGCCTTCGTCGCCGAGACGCTCCCAGAGCTCCTCGGTCAGGAACGGCATGATCGGATGCAGGACCTTCAGGATTTCGTCGACCGCCCAGGCTGCCGTCGCGCGGGTTTCTGTCTTTGCAGCCTCGTCATCGCCGTTGAAGATCGGCTTGGCGAGTTCCAGGTACCAGTCGCAGAACGTGTTCCAGGTAAAGCGGTAGGCCGCACCGGCCGCATCGTTGAAGCGGAATTCCTCGAGCGCCGTCGTCACATCCACGATGCAGCGGCCCATTTCCGTCGCGATCCATCGGTTCAATGTGTGCTGCGCGCTTGCCGGATCGAAACCGTCAATGCGGGCGCAGCCGTTCATTTCGATGAACTTGGCCGCGTTCCAGAGCTTGGTCGCAAAGCGCTGACCGCCCTCGGCCGCCTGGTCGGACATGCGCAGGGTTCTGCGGGACTGGACTTCCTGGCTGGCAAGCGCAAACCGGGTCGCGTCGGCGCCATAGCTATCGATCAGCTCCAGCGGGTCGAGAACGTTGCCGAGCGACTTCGACATCTTCTTCCCGTTTTTGTCGACCACGATCGAGTTGATATAGACCGTGTGGAACGGCACTTCCTTCATGAAGTGGATGCCCTGCATCATCATCCGGGCGACCCAGAAGAAGATGATGTCGAAGCCGGTGATCAGGACGTCTGTCTTGTAGTAGCGCTCCAGCTCCGGCGTCTGGTGCGGCCAGCCGAGGGTCGAGAACGGCCACAGGGCGGAAGAGAACCAGGTGTCGAGGACGTCGGGATCGCGCTCCAGCGCCTTGCCGCCGGCCTTCGCGACCGCTTCTTCCTCGGTCTGTGCGCAATATTCGTTGCCGTCCTCGTCATACCAGACCGGGATCTGGTGTCCCCACCAGAGCTGGCGCGAGATACACCAGGGCTGGATGTCGTTCAGCCAGTTGTAATAGGTCTTGTCCCAGTTTTCCGGAACGAACTTGGTATCACCGTCCTGGACGGCCTTCAGGGCCGGGCCCGCCAGCGTCTTGGCGTCGACGAACCACTGGTCCGTCATCATCGGTTCGATGACGACCTTGGAGCGGTCGCCAAAGGGCTGCATGATCTTCTTGGATTCGACCAGCGGCAACTCGGACGGCGCCTCGGTGCCCTCTTCGAGCGGACGGACGATCGCCTTGCCAAGCGGGTTCCATTCCGGCGCTTGCCCTTTCATCCAGGCGACGTCCGGATGGTCGGCGGCAACAGTGACCGCCAGGCCCTCGGCGGTGATCTGGTCGATGACGCGCTTGCGCGCCTCGAACCGGTCCAGACCGCGCAGGTCGTCCGGAACGATGTTGATCCGGTCGATCTCATTGACCGTCATCTCAGCGCCGTCGATGATCGCCTGCGCCTTGGCCGCTTCCACCGCATAGGCCTCTCCATCGGCGCGCATGGCGCCCCTGGTGTCCATCAGCCTGTACATCGGGATCTTATTGCGCTGCGCGACGCCGTAGTCGTTGAAGTCATGCGCGCCGGTGATCTTGACCGCGCCGGAACCGAAATCCGGATCCGGATACTCGTCCGTGATGATCGGGATCAGGCGGCGCTGGTCCTTCGGACCGACCGGGATCTCGCAGAGTTTGCCGACAATCGGCTTGTAGCGCTCGTCATCCGGGTGAACGGCAACGGCGCCGTCGCCCAGCATGGTTTCCGGACGCGTCGTGGCGATCGAGATATAGTCGCGGATCTCGCGCAGCGTGACGTTGCCGTCCTCGTCCTTCTCGACATATTCGTAGGTCGCGCCACCGGCCAGCGGGTATTTGAAGTGCCACATGTGGCCGTCGGATTCGATGTTCTCGACTTCGAGATCCGAAATGGCGGTTTCGAATTTCGGGTCCCAATTGACGAGCCGCTTGGACTTGTAGATCAGGCCTTCGTTGTAAAGGTCGACAAAGACCTTCAGCACCGCGTCCGACAGGTTCGGCGACATGGTGAATTCGGTCCGGCTCCAGTCGCAGGAGGCGCCCAGGCGCTTAAGCTGTCCGAGGATCGTGCCTTCCGACTTGCGCTTCTGTTCCCAGACCCGCTCGACAAAGGCCTCGCGGCCCATCTCGCGGCGGCCGGGCTGCTGGCTTTCCATCAGCTCGCGCTCGACGACCATCTGGGTCGCAATACCCGCGTGGTCGGTGCCCGGCTGCCAGAGAACGTCAAAGCCCTGCATGCGCTTCCAGCGGACCAGAATGTCCTGAAGCGTGTTGTTCAGCGCGTGGCCCATATGCAGCGAGCCCGTTACGTTCGGCGGCGGAATTACGATGGAATAGGCATCGGCACCCTCTTTGGCACCGGCTCCGGCCTTGAAGGCCTCCGCCTTTTCCCAGGTTTCGTAAATCCGCGGCTCAACGCTGGCCGCATCGTAGGTCTTTTCCAGCATCAGGGTCACTCAATGGGAGGAAGTTCAGTTAGCGTGAAGCACCGTGTAAATCGGAAGCGCTTGCGCAAGTCAACCGGCAAGAACGGCGAAATCGTGCCCTTTGCCGCGGCTGGTGCCGGGAAAACACAGCTCAATTGCGTCCCAGCCCGGATCTTGCCATAAGCGATCCATGACCGTTTCCATCCGAGCGCATCACCTGCTGTGCATTCTGACCTATCTCGGCAAGGGATATACACCAAGCTTTGTGGCCAATTACGACCGGATCATCAAACGGCTGAACGCCGGCGAAGACCTGTGGCTGATCGACGGACCGGACGAAATCTGCCAGCCGATGCTGAGCGAAGCCGGCTGCCATTGTCACAATGACAGTGTGCGCCAGCGTGATGCACAGGCCGCGGAGGCGATCGGAGCAGCCCTTGGAAAACTTCTTGCCTCCGGCGGCGCGTTGAGGCTGGACAGGGACAGCGTCATGCGGCTCAGGCAGGCCTTTACCAGCGGCGAAATCCAGACCGCCTGTGCCGGCTGCGAATGGCAGGACATGTGTTCCCGCATCGCCAAAAACAAGTTCAGGGGATGCCATCTGGCCCCCCCTGCTTAAAATCCATGACTTACATTTTGATTAGCGGCGGCGAATGACCCGCTGCACCTCGCGCTTGACCATTTCCTCCACCATCGGCGGCAGATTTTTGTCCAGCCACGCTTTCAGCATCGGCCGAAGCATGTCCTTCACCAGTTCTTCCACAGTTTGTGCCTGGGAACCGATGAACATGTCGGTGAAATTGTCGAGCGCCGCATGCACAGCCTGACCGGTTTCCGGCGACGTCAGCGGTGTTTCGGCGGTCATCTCGGGAAGATCGTCGGGAATCGGCATCGCCGCCACGACGGGCTCCGGTTCGAACACCGGCGCGGGATCGGGCTCCGGTGCAGGCGGCTCGGAGAAAGAAATGTCTCCGGCATCGCCTTCCAGATCGTCGGCCATGCCCTCGACCATATCCATGGCGTCTTCCGGAACAGCCAGTTCCTCGGTCAGCTCCAGAACATCATCGGCGTCATCGGTTTCATCCGCTTCGGCATCCGCCGCCATGGCTGCGGCCATATCATCGGCGCCGTCGTCTTCTTCCGCTGCTGTGTCCTCGTCGTCGCCGGCCATATCGAACAGCTTGTCGAGATCGTCCTGGGACATTTCGGAGGCATCGCCCATGTCGTCCGTGGCCTCTGCTTCTGCTGGTGTGTCTACTGTCTCGCCCGCGCTGGCGTCTCCCGCGTCGGCTCCCTGGGAGTCCTCATCGGATATGATTCGGCGGATCGATGCGAGGATTTCCTCCATCGACGGCTCATCAGCCTTTTTCGCCTGTGCCATGACTTCCCCCGTACTGATCGGCTACGCAAAGGAACACTCAGTTCGCCCTGAACGATTCGTTAACCGAAATTATGCGGGTCCGTAAGTTGCGCGCAAAGCAAGCGCGCTCTTTACCAACGTCTTTTCCCCTCTTAAGTCGGAAAATGACGCCCTGATGTGGAATTTGTCCGGCCATTTGCAGCCCAAACGGGCACTTATGCGTCGGTAACCGGGCTCAAAAAGCAAAAGCGGCCGAGCCGTTTATCTGCTCAGCCGCAATCGTGTCGACAAATAGTTACCGATTTCTTACCGACCGTCCGGCGTACGCAGACCGATCCATTTGTCGCGGACGGCCTTGTAATGCTGCTTCGGCTGGTAGCGGACCACGTTCAGACCGAGGGAGTCCGCATCAAGGCGGCCGACGGCTGCGACTAGCTGATAGCCGCCGACAATGCGATTGCGCTGCGCGGTCACGAGACTGGATTGCTGGCTGACCAGCTCCCGCTGCGCGTCAAGCACGTCCAGCGTGGTGCGCTGGCCGACGCGCTGTTCTTCGATCACGCCTTCCAGAGCCAGCTTCTGGGCCTCGACCGCAGCCTGCGCCGCGACGATGGACGCTTCCGCTGCCTGATAGTTGCCCCAGGCCGAGATCACATTGGCACGGATCTGGTCGCGTGTGACATCCAGCTGCAGACGCGTCTGGCCGAGTTCTTCCTTGGCCTGACGAACACGGGAGGACACACCGCCGCCCTGATAAAGCGGAATGCTGACATTGCCGAAGATCTGGGCATTATCGCTGTAATCCGTCAGCGCGGACGGATTCCAGGAGCGGGAAATGCTGCCATCGAGCGTTACCGTCGGCAGCAGCTCACCCTCGATCGCCTTGATGTTGAAAAGCGCCGCATCGACCAGATGCTGGGCCTGACGGATCAGCGGCTGATGGGACTCGCTCTGTTGCAGGGCCTCGTCGAGCGACTTCGGCACATAACGGCTGATGGTGGTGTCCGCGGACAGGCTGCGCGCCTCGATACCGATAATCTGACGATAGATGGCGCGGCTGGTGTTCAGGTTCGCCAGCGCCGTGTTCAGGCTGGCACGGGCTTCGGCGGCGCGCGCCTCTGCCTGGCTCACATCCGTGCGCGTACCCTCACCCACATCGAACCGGTCCCGTGCGGCGCGGACCTGCTCCTGAAGGAAGGCCAGATCGCTGCGCTGCAGCGACACAAGTGCCGTGTCCCGGATCACATCGACATAGGCCGTGGACGCATCGAGAAGTGTGTCCTGCTCGGTCGACATCAGGCTTTCGCGCTGCGCCCGGACGACGGCCTCGGCCTGACGGGTGGAATTGATGGTGCGGAAACCGCGGAACAGCGTCTGGCTGACGGTCAGCGAAATCGACGCGTTGTTGCGGTAGTCGATCACCGAATCCGATCCGGTCGCGAGGCGGCCGGCAGATGCCGAAGCAGACACGGTCGGGCGCCAGCCGGACAGTGCCTGCGGCACGTTCTCGTCAACCCCGCGCAGCTGGGCGCGCGCGGCATTCAAGGTCGGGTTGTTGGCATAGGCGAGCGCCAGAGATTCCCGGATGGTTTCGGCATGAGCGGATGAGACGAAGGTCCCGGTCAACGTACCGGCGGAGACGCTCCCCATAAGGACCACCGCAACGGCCACTGCTTTCAGCGTTGAACGACCAGACACTCCACACTCCTTCGGGCCAACCTACTCGACAATGTTGAGTAAACTGACCGGTTTTTTTGATCAACTGTTTGAAGTCAATAAAAGCTGAATTTCTGCGAGTGCGGCTAAATGGCAACAAGTTGTCCGTGCGGCACCCTCGCCTTATGCAAAAGGGCCCACCGTTGCCGGCGAGCCCTTGTCGAATTTCTTTGAAAGCGCCGCTTAGAAAACGAACGCTTCTTCCTTGGCAAAGCCAGGGAGCAGGGCCACCGAGGCGTTGAAACCAAAGCGGCCGCTGACGGCATCACCGGACTTCTGATAAAGCTTCGCAACGCCGGCACCGCCCTGGCCTTCTATGACGGCAAGCCTGCCATCCGGTTTCACCTGTTTGAGCAGCGCGTCCGGCAGGACTTCCACCGCGCCATCGACCAGAACGATGTCATAAGGGCCTTCCGAGGCATATCCCTCGGCCAGCGGGCCTTCAACAACAACCGCGTTTTCGATGCCGAGATCGACCAGCACGTCCGTCGCGGCTTTGGCCAGATCCGCGTTCTCTTCCAGCGCCACCACCGATGCCGCCAGTTTCGACACCACTGCGGCGCTGTATCCGGTGCCGGCACCGACGATGAGGACAATGTCCTCCTCCCGGATTTCCGCCAGCTGAACGAGCTTGCCGAAGATGTGCGGTTTCATCAGCATGCGGCCGGTTTCGGAGGAACCGACCGGCAGGTCTTCGTCGATATAGGCCACGGCCCGTTTCGAAGCCGGCACAAAGCGCTCCCGGGGGACCAGTTCCATGGCGTCCAGAATGCGGTGGTCTGTCACATCGTTGGTACGCAGCTGGTTGTCCACCATCTTGCGGCGGGACTGGTTAAAGTCCGTCATATCGGCCCTCACTTTGACTTGCCGGCTGACCGGCGCCTCTTGGCTCCGTTCATTAGCGACAGCGAGCCGCCGTGACAAGTATCGCATAAACGGATCTTTCGGCCACCACACGAAATCCGCGATTTTTTGCCTCGCCTTCCCTTGTAAAGCCAATTCGAAAGCGGAGACGGTGGAAAAATTCCGCAGGCCGCATTCAGGACTTGACCAAACCGCGCAAGTGATTGATAAGGCGCGGCACACCACCTTGGGGCCCTGTGGCGGAGTGGTGACGCAGCGGATTGCAAATCCGTGTACACCGGTTCGATTCCGGTCGGGGCCTCCAAAACACTTTTCCGGACAATCTGTTCTCTCTGCACCAGAGCGCATGCTGTGGCCGCTACCTCTTTCCGCTGCGGCATGCTAGCGTCTGCGGATTGCCGTCTGTTCCGGGGAAAGATCATGAAAGCACCTGGTGGAACCGCACCCGCTGTCAAAAAGCCCGTCACCACGTCGACCATGAAACGGGTCGGCCCGCCGCGTCCGCGCAAGGTACCGCAGCTGGTCGCGCCGAGCAGCAACACCGAGGCCCTGATCGAGACCCTGCGCGAACGGGTCAACGACCTGGAAGCCCGGATCGCGGATCTGGAAAGCGTGATTTCCCTGCAGAACCAGGATGTCATCATCAGCGCGCCCAAGAGTGTCCTGATCCAGGGCCAGGACACGGTCGAAGTCTCGGCGGGCAGCAAGGTGATCGTCTCGGCCTCACTCAGCGAGACCAACGCTGCGGTCGCCAGGTTCTCCGGCATCGTGGAATGCGATGTCCTGAAGGCCAACACCGTGATCTCTGCCTCCTACACGCCGGGCGCCGGCAATATCTGGTAGGCAGCAAACCGAAAGATCCGCATTTATCCTGCCTTGACGCCTCATGTCAGATTTTCGGATGCTGCGGGAATGAAAGAGCCCAGTTTCAGCATTGGCGTCGAGGAGGAATACCTGCTCGTCGACAAAACCAGCCGCATGCTGGCGAGTTCACCGCCGGCAGAGCTGTTCAAGGCCTGTGAAAGCGCCCTGGAGGGCCGGGTCAGCCCGGAGTTCCTGCGCTGCCAGATCGAGGTCGGCACACCAGTTTGCATGACGCTGGCAGAAGTCCGCGCCGAACTCGGATATTTTCGCAAGACCATTGCCCAGGAAGCCGCTGCCCATAATCTCGCGCCGCTGGCGGCCTCGACCCATCCCTTTGCCGAATGGACCGACCAGCCGCACACCGACAAGGAGCGCTACAACGAGATCGCCCGCTCGATGCAGGTGGTCGCCAAAAGGATGCTGATCTGCGGCATGCATGTCCATATCGGCATCGAGGACGAGGAGCTCAGAATCGAACTCTTCAACCAGCTGGCCTATTTCCTGCCGCATCTGCTGGCGCTCTCGACCTCGTCGCCGTTCTGGCGCGGCCGCAAATCCGGGCTGAAATCCTATCGGCTCGCCATTTTCAACGAATTGCCGCGCACGGGCCTGCCGCCCAGTTTCGACAGTTTTTACGAATACAGGCATACCGTCGACATCCTGGCCCATGCCGGCGTCATCGAGGATGCCACCAAGATCTGGTGGGACCTGCGCCCCTCGGACAGGTTTCCGACCCTGGAAATGCGGATCACCGATGTCTGCCCGCGCCTCGACGATGCGGTTGCGATCGCAGCCCTGTTCCGGTGTCTTTGCCGGATGCTTTACCGGCTGAGGTGCAAGAACCAGGGCTGGCGGCAATATTCACGGTTCCTGCTGGCCGAAAACCGTTGGCAGGCGCAGCGGCACGGCACATCAGCCCATCTCATCGACTTCGGCCGCAACGAGCCCGCGCCGTTCCAGGACCTGGTCGAGGAACTCATCGAACTGGTGGAACCGGATGCCCGGCATTTCGGCTGCGAGGACGACATCATCCACCTGCGCGAGATCGCCTCCCGCGGTACGTCGGCCGACAAACAACTGGCGCTGGCCGGCGACATTGCGGAAGACAGTCACTTGCCCGACGATACTCTCGCAGCGATTGTCGATCATCTGATCGAGGAAACCCTGGCGGATCTCTGAATTCAGGCACGTGCAACCTATTTCGAAGAACGGAGTTGCCTTGCCGGCGTTCCATGCGGCCGGGAATGGAAATAGTTTTCCGCGCCTGTCAGCACGAAGGCGAATTCGTCGATTTCCGCGATCACGGCCGTGGCTGACCGGGCCAGGCCCGATTTCGGCCGCAGGCCGCGCTGGGCATCGACCAGGGCGTGCCGCGCCAGCGACAACCGTTCCAGCAGTGTCTCGTGATCGAGATCAGGGCTCTGCGGTTTGCGTCTTCTGTCGGTCACGGGAGCACTCCAAAAACTGCATGTTCTTTATTTGTTCTTTTAATACTCCTTCCCGACCTGTCAATATCCGCCGGGTTGCCAATGTCAGAACAACCCGTGCCGGTTATCAAACCACCTATTGCGGCGAGTCTCTGCGATCAATATAACGTTGCGTAAACCTGCTTGCACCACCATGGCCCTTCTTCAGAACACTGGGAGGCAAATGCCATGCGCAAGATCTCAGCGGCCCTTTTCGCCGCCACCCTTTTTGTCACTCCGGCCCAGGCGGTCGAATTCCTTGTCGGCGTCGAACGAGGCGATACCGGTCAGAGCGACTACGAAGTCGGGCTCATCAAGCTGGCCCTGGAAAAGGCCGGGGGCGGCCACACGATGAAGATCGCCGACACTGGCGACACTAACCAGAGCCGTATGCTCGAAATGCTCTCCACAGGAGACGCGGATTTCCATGTCACATTCTCCGGCATCGACCAGGAGCGCTTCGACAAACTGGCCACCGTGCCGGTCCCGATGCAGCGCGGCCTGCTTGGTCACCGCATCCTGATCGTCAGTGAGGACAGCAAGGATGCGGTCGGGGCGGTCAAGACGATGGACGACCTGCAACAGATCTCCATCGGCTCAGGAACCGGCTGGCCGGACACGGAGATCCTCGAAAAGGCGGGTTTCAAGGTCGAGTCATCCAAATACGAGAACCTTTTCAAGATGGTCGATGGCGGCCGAATCCAGGGTTACGCGCGCGGCGTTGCAGAACCCTATTCGGAAGTCGAGGCGCGCCAGGGTGAGATGAAAAACCTCACCATCGATGAGCATGTCATGATCGTCTATCCGTTCGACATGTTCCTGTTTCTCAACAAGGGCGACACGGAACGCTATGACATATTGCTGACCGGACTGAAAAACGCTTACGAGGACGGCAGTTTCCTGGACTACTTCGAAAACCATCCACGCATCAAGAAGGTGTTCGAACAGGCAAAGATCGACGATCGGCTGCGTTTTGAAATCGACAATCCGCTGCTGCCTGGCGAAATTGCCGCAATCCCGGACCAGTATTGGCACGGCCGCTGATCCGGCAATTCCCAATCGACATTTAGCCCTGCACCACCAAGATGCAGGGCTTTTTCGTCCCTGGCCTTCAAAGCGGCGGACTTGCGGCAGGACATGTCGCGTTCCGTCTGTACTTGTCTGTTGTCCTGCGGCTACAAAGCCCTTGTGATTCATGCATGTAGCAAAGAAGGACGAGGCAGGCCCGATGGAACACGGTGGTGATCTGAGTGTTGCAGTCGAACGCTTTGGCGGTACGCCCGAAGATTGGCTCGACCTGTCGACCGGCATCAATCCCTATAGCTATCCCCTTCCCGCCGGCCTCACGGACGCCGCTTGGACCGCCCTGCCCGCCAAGGCCGCGCAGGAACGCCTGATCGCAGCCGCACGCCTGGCCTACAGGGTTCCGGATGCTCTCGGTCTGGTGGCCGCGCCGGGCACCCAGATCCTGCTCTCGCTGCTGCCGCATCTGCTTCCTGACGGCCCCGTTGCCATCGCCTCACCGACCTATTCGAGCCACAGAAAGGTCTGGGCCCGGGAGGGCCGCGACCCCGTCGAGCTCTCCAGCATCTACGCCTTGCCAGCCGACGCCCGTATCGTGATCCTGGTCAATCCGAACAATCCGGACGGTCAGCTGGTCGACGTCAAGAGCCTTTTGGAAATTGCCCGCACCCTGACGGAACGCGGCGGCTATCTGGTCCTGGACGAAGCCTTTGCCGATGTCATACCCGGCGCCAGCATTCTGCCGCATCTGGCCGATGAGAATGTTCTTGTGCTGCGCTCTTTCGGCAAGTTCTTCGGACTGGCGGGCCTGCGGCTCGGTTTTCTGGCCGGACCAAAAGCCATGACGGCTCGCCTCTCCGCCGTTCTGGAAAGCTGGTGTCTCAGCGGACCGGCGCTGGAGATCGGCACGGCGGCGCTGCGCGACGAAGCCTGGCAGTCGGCCATGAACCGTCAGCTTGTCGATGAGATGGCGGATCTGACCCTGGCGCTCTCCCAGCATGGCCTCGGCGTTTTCGGCGGCACGCCGCTTTTTGCGCTGGCCGGTCTCAGGAATGCCAAGGGCCTGCACGAGGCGCTTGCCCGCCGACGGATCTGGACCCGTGTCTTCGACTATGCCCCGACCTGGATGCGCCTTGGCCTTCCCGGTGGCGCCGACAAGCTGGAACGCCTGTCCGAAGCCCTTGCGGAAGCGCAAAAGGAGCTCTAACCAGCTTAGGGTCAGGACCCATTCATTTGAGTGAAATGGTAGGGATGAATTTGTTCGGATACGAGGCGCAAAGCTGCAGGAAACCGTCCGGTTTCCAAAGATTTGCAACGACGTTGCCGGGCAAATTCACCCTATCCCGGAGGGACGCAAAAACGGCTTTGATTTGCTGCGTCAAACCGCTCAACCGGGCAGGAAGCCCGCTTTTCGCGCTTTTCCTTGCAACTCGTTGCCGTTTGTTGCGCCAATTCGATCAAATTAATGAGCCCTGACCCTAGATGATCCTCTACGACCATGCGCTCTGGCTGCTGCTCGCGGCCCTCATTGTCGACGCCCTGATCGGCGACCCTGACTGGCTGTGGCACCGCCTGCCGCATCCTGTTGTGTGGATCGGCAAGCTGATTGCACTGTTCGACCGGCTCTTCAACAAGACCGACTATGCCCCGGGCACACGCAAACTCGGCGGGGTTCTGACGCTGCTCGCCCTCGTTCTCGGCGCTGCCGGCATCGGCGCGGGGATAGAAGCGCTGGCCGACAAGCTTCCGTATGGCAAAATCCTCATCGTTTTGATCGCCGCCGTTTTCCTGGCCCAGAACAGCCTATACCGGCATGTGGCCGCCGTTCGCGACGGCTTGCTGAAGGATGGACTGGAGGGCGGCCGCAAGGCGGTCTCGATGATTGTCGGACGGGACCCGAAACAGCTCGACGAAGCGGGTGTCTCCCGGGCCGCGATTGAATCCTGCGCCGAAAACTATTCCGACGGCATCGTCGCGCCGCTGGTCTGGTTCGCGCTCCTCGGCCTGCCAGGCCTGATCGCCTACAAGGCAGTCAACACGGCCGACAGCATGATCGGCCACAAGAACGAGGTCTATGCCGATTTCGGCTGGGCCTCGGCCCGGTTTGACGACCTCATCAACCTGCCCGCCTCGCGCCTGGCAGGCCTCCTGATCGCTCTCAGTGCACCACTGGCGGGCGGCTCTCCCCGCAAGAGCATCGCTTGCGTTTTGGACGATGCCCGCAAGCACCGCTCGCCCAATGCCGGCTGGCCGGAAGCCGCCATGGCCGGTGCGCTCGGCCTCGCCCTCGCCGGCCCGCGCATTTATCCGGGCTACACGGTCAACGACCGGTACCTGAATGCGAAGGGGCGGAAAGATGCAAAGGCGGAAGACATCGCCAGGGCGCTCAGGGTGTTGATAGGGTGCTACGCGTTGCAGGTCGTCGTCGTGACGGCGCTGGCGGCATTTGGCACGGCCTGAATCAGACACATCAACTAGAACCGGCGAAGTGCTACGACTCCTCTATGCGAGGTCCGAGTTGCCGCAACCAGGTGATCAGATTGGAAATGCCGCCCGAGGCGACGATGAGCAGAAAACCGCCGGCAACCGACACGACCGAGCTCCAAAAATCCGCGTTATTGAACACGTTCGACTGGAACCTCGCATCCGACCAGAGAAAATAGAAATTAAGAGCACTCCTAAGGCCTGACAGCAGAAAATAAAGGCCGAGGATCGCTACGCCTGCGGATTGCAACATATTCGCGGTTCCTGTTTCAGACGTGTCTGGCGCCGTTGAATTCGAGAAATCCATACCGAACAGGATGACGCGGGGCTTGAAAAACAGAATGATACAGATGGTCAGATTCATCGCCGTGGTCAGGAAGCCGAGCAGATTGGCAACATTGAAGAGAACCAAAGGCAGAAAATAGACGTTCTGCATAAAAACATAAAGCGCGAACAGGCGAACCAGGACGCAGGAAATGGCTGTAATCAAGAGAATAACTCCTTAAGAGAACCGGACTGCGCCGGACGCAAATCATTCAACGGAACCGGGTTTGATCCGCATGTGTGATCATGATCTTCTCGCAAAGTGCAGCACGGCCTCGACATCCAGCACCTGCTCAAGATGCGCCGCCAGATCGTCCAGGATCCGGTCGATGTCCCGGTCATAGGCAAGTTCAGATCCGGCTCCGAACCCGGCAAGAAACGCTTGCCGGAACGCATCGCCGGTGAAGAGGCCATGGACATAGGTGCCCGACACACGGCCATCGACAGAGACCGCCCCGTCCGGCTCACCGTTCGCCAGCCGCATCATCGGCCGGGCACAGTCAGGCCCGTCGGTGCGGCCGACATGGATTTCATATCCCGCCACCGGCGCGCCGCTGGCGACATGGGTTCCGCTCGCTGCCACGGTCGATTTTTCAGCCGTCAGCACCGTTTCCACATCGAGGTAACCGAGGCCGTCGACCGTTCCGGGCGTTCCTTCAATCCCGTCCGGGTCAGAAATAGACCGGCCGAGCATCTGGTAGCCGCCGCAGACACCCAGAATATGCCCGCCCCGGCGGTGATGCGCCTTCAGGTCGATGTCCCAGCCCTGAGCGCAGAAAAACGCGAGGTCGCCGACGGTCGACTTGGACCCCGGCAACAGCACCAGGTCGGCATCTCCCGGCAAGGGCGTGCCCGGCTGGACCAGTTCCAGCGTCACGCCCGGTTCCAGGCGAAGCGGGTCCAGATCATCGAAATTGGCAATCCTGGAAATCACCGGTACGACCACTTTCATGCCGCCGTCACCAAACCCGTCAGCCAGCCCGAGCGCGTCTTCGGCCGGCAGTTTCGCGGCATCGGCAAACCAGGGCACGACCCCAAGGCCACTCCAGCCAGTGCGCGTCTCTATTTCCCGCATGCCGTCATCGAAGAGGCCCGGGTCGCCGCGGAACCGGTTGATGAAAAAGCCCTTGATGCGGCTTTGCTCAGCCTCTTCCAGAACGGCATGGGTGCCGACGACGGAGGCGATCACCCCGCCCCGGTCGATATCGGCGCACAGGATCACCGGCAGGTCCGCCGCCTCGGCAAAGCCCATATTGGCAATGTCCCCGGCACGCAGGTTGATCTCCGCGGGGCTGCCTGCGCCTTCGACAATCACCAGATCCGCTTCTGATGAATTGATTGAAAAACTCTCCAGAACCTTCGGTAATAGTTCTGCTTTCTGCTTTCCGTATTCCCGCGCACGCATGGTGCCGAAACGTTTGCCCTGGACGATCACCTGAGCCCCGGTGTCCGTTTCCGGTTTCAAGAGCACCGGGTTCATGTGAACGCTCAAGGCAACCCGACAGCCCATCGCCTGCAGCGCCTGTGCGCGGCCGATTTCACCGCCATCGGCGGTGACGGCGGCGTTGTTTGACATGTTCTGCGGCTTGAACGGCCGCACCTTCATACCGCGATTGGCAAAAAGGCGGCAGAGGCCGGCCACGATCAGGCTCTTGCCGACATTGGAGCCGGTGCCCTGGATCATGACCGCCGGCGTGCGTTTCCCGGAAATGTCGGACAAGTCTAAAACTCGATGCCTTCCTGCGGCTTCACGCCGGACCGGAACGGGTGCTTGATCTGGGTCATGTCGGTGACGAGATCGGCAATGTCGATCAACTCGTCCTTGGCGTTGCGCCCGGTGATGACCACATGGACATCGTCCGGCTTGTCGTTCTTCAGGAAGTCGACCACCTCGTTAATGTCGAGATAATCGTAGCGCAGCACGATGTTGAGCTCATCGCACAGGATCAGGCGGTAGTCGCCGGAAGTGATCATCTCCTTGGCCGCGTTCCAGGCCTCCTGGGCGGCGTCGATGTCGCGCTGGCGGTCCTGGGTTTCCCAGGTGAAGCCCTCGCCCATGCGCTTGATGGTGACAAGATCGGAAAACCGTTCCAACGCCATGCGCTCGCCGGTTTCGATCCGGCCCTTGACGAATTGCACCACGCCGACCTTGTGGCCATGGCCGAGCGAGCGGAACACCATGCCGAAACCGGCCGTCGACTTGCCCTTGCCCTTGCCGGTATGGACGATCAGAAGACCTTTCTCGATGGTCTTGGTCGCCATGATCTTGTCGCGGGCGGCCTTTTTCTTGCGCATTTTCTCCGCGTGGCGGGCGTTGAGTTCCTCTTCGGAGAGTTCCGGCTTGGTCTTGTCGGCGGTCACGATGCGTCCGTCCCTTGTTGGTGTGTTCTTAAATCGCTGAGAGCAGCATGGGTCGAATTGCGCCGCGGCGTCCAGAGCCCGCGGTCGATTGCTTCCTGGAAACGGGCCAGCATTTCATTGAGGCCCGCCGGATTGGCGTCCTTCAGGAACTCCAGCACATCCGGACTGTCCAGATAAGCGTCAAAAAGCTGGTCGAAATGATGATCGCCGACCGCCCGTGTCGTGGCGGCAAAGGCAAACAGGTAGTCGAGCGTCGCGACCATCTCGAAGGCGCCCTTGTAGCCGTGGCGCATGACGCCCCGGATCCATTTCGGGTTGGCGGCACGGCCGCGCACCACCCGGCCGATTTCTTCAGAAAGGGTGCGCACCACCGGTCGTTCGGGCCGGGAATGGTCGTTGTGATAGACCTTCGGCGCGGCGCCCTTCAGGCTTTCGACCGTTGCCGCCAGACCGCCCTCGAACTGGTAATAGTCGTCGCTGTCGAGCAGGTCATGCTCGCGGTTGTCCTGATTGTGCAGCACCGCGTCGACCGAGCGCAGACGGGTCTCCAGGTCATCACGCGCCCCTGCCCCGGCCGCGCCGCCGCCATAGGCATAACCGCCCCAGGTCAGGAACGTGTCGGCAAAGTCGGCGCGTTCCTCCCAGATGCCTTCGTCGATCAGCGCCTGCAGGCCGGCGCCATAGGCTCCGGGTTTTGAGCCGAACACCCGGAACCCGGCCCGGCGCAAAGCTTCCCGAGGTTCGAGGCCGTCGGCCTGCAGATTCGCGGCTTCCGTGCGCATGCGCGCCGCCACTGGATTGGCTTCACCGGGCTCGTCCAGCGCGCCGACCGCGCGCACGGCGCTGTCGAACAGATCCATCTGATGCGGAAAGGCATCCCGGAAGAAGCCGGACACCCGCAAGGTGACATCGATGCGCGGCCGGCCGAGCTCGGAGAGTTTCAGGATTTCAAATCCGGTCACCCGGCCCGAGCCCTGCTCCCAGACCGGCTTTGCGCCGATCAGCGCCAGGGCCTGGGCAATGTCATCACCGCCGGTGCGCATGTTGGCCGTGCCCCAGCAGGTCAGTACCAGCGAGGTCGGCCATTCGCCCTCTTCCTGGAAATAGCGGTCCGCGACCAGGCTTGCGGACTGCCAGCCGAGACGCCAGGCGGTTTCGGTCGGCACGGCGCGCACATCGACGGAATAGAAGTTCTTTCCGGTCGGCAACACGTCCGGGCGGCCGCGCGACGGCGCGCCGGACGGTCCGGGCTCGACAAAACCACCCTTGAGCGCGGTCAGCACGGCGGCGGTTTCCGCCGGTCCCGACCCGGCCACCACCGGTGTCAGACTGTCCCGGATGGCGCCGAGCACGCTTGCCGTTGCCTGCCACGCCGCCGGCAAAGGCGTTGACCCGGCGATCAGATCGTGCGCCAGCAGTTCGATGCGTTCCACCGTGTCGCCCTGCGACCGCCAGGGCGCCTCGCTCACAGCCTGCAGGATCTTCGGTTGCTCACCGGTCCATGGACCCGAAAAGTCGCAGTCGAGCGGGTCAAAGCCCTCAAAACCGAGATCTGCGGCGATCGCCCGTTGCAGGCTCTGCTGTTCGGGCTCGCTGCCGCGCGGAACCCGCGCCAGTGCTGCCAGCAGATCGGTCAGAAGGTCGCCCTTAGGACTGTCGCCCAGAATGTGCAGACCGTCGCGGATCTGCAACTCTTTCAGGTCGCAGAGATGGGCGTCGAGTCGCGCCAGACGGGTCTCCTCGTCCATCTCGTCGGAAAGACCGATGTCCTTGTCGAGCCCGTTGCGGGCGGCAACATCGAGAATGTCCCGGGTCAGGGCCTTCAGCCGCCGCGGGTCGACACCGCTGGCGAGATAATATTCATCCAGCAGCGTCTCCAGCTCGCCGGCAACGCCGTGGCTTTCAGCGCGCGCGAGCGGCGGTGTCAGATGGTCGACAATGACGGCAGACGTCCGGCGCTTCGCCTGGGCGCCCTCACCCGGATCGTTGACGATGAAGGGATAGATATTCGGCACCGGCCCGAGCACGGCTTCCGGGAAACAGCTTTCAGACAGCGCCAGCGCCTTGCCGGGCAGCCATTCCAGATTGCCATGTTTGCCGAGATGGATGACGGCATCGACGCTGAATGCCTCGCGCAGCCAGGCATAAAACGCGAAATAGTGATGCGGCGGCACCAGCGCCGGGTCGTGGTAGGTGTCCTTCGGATCGATGTTGTAACCACGCGCCGGCTGGATGCCCACCACCTGGTTGCCGAACCGGTGCAGCGCCAGACGGAAGAAGCCGCCCACGACATGCGGATCGTCTTCCGCCTGCCCCCAGCGCTCGACAACGGCGTTCCGGACCGTTTCCGGCAACCTGGCAAAGGCGCGCTGGTAGTCGGTCAGCGACAGGGCTTGAAACCCTTCGCGAAGCTCCCGGCCCTCCTGTGCGTTGGTGACACCAGCGGTCAGGTGATCCATCAGGTCGGCGGACGTCTCGGGCGCGCCGCCAACGGCGTAACCGTCACCCGCCATCGCCATCAACACGTTGACGCAGGAAGCCGGTGTATCGAGACCGACGCCATTGGCGAGGCGTCCGTCCTTGTTAGGATAGTTGGCGAGGATCAGCGCGGTCTTCTTGTCCGCGGCCGGCGTTCTGCCAAGCCGGGCCCAGTTGGCGGCGAGATCCGCGACAAAGCGGATCCGGTCGGGCACCGGTGTGAAGGCGACCGGCGTCGACTGGGTCGCCTCGTCATAGACGCCTTCCTCCTTGAACGAGACCGCCCGGGTCAGCAAGCGGCCATCGATTTCCGGCAACACCACATGCATGGCAAGATCGCGGATCGACAGGCCCTGGTCACTCTCTTCCCAGCCTTCCTTCGACGACGAGGAAAACACCACCTGCAGCACCGGCTTGCCAGGCTTGTCGAGCGGTGTCTGCTGATGGGCGACGCCAGCCTTGGACACCGCAAAGGCGGTTCCGTTCAGGACAACATCCGGCTTGCCGTCCTGAAACAGGTTTTCGAGGACAGCGATGGATTCGGCTTCCTTCAGGCTGGAAACAAAGACCGGCAGTGCATTGATGCCCGCCTCGTCAAGCGCTTCGACCAGCGCATCGACCGGCGGCGTCTGCGCGCCCTGGACCAGCGCCCGGTAGAACGTGATGGCGGCGACGGGCCGTGCCGGATCGCGCCAGCTGGCCTTCAAGTCGGCAAAACCGGGCGCGGCGTGGCCCGGCAAATAGATCCCGGCGCGCGGCAGCGGCACCGGATGCGCCGGATCCTCGCTCTGGCCCAGAAGAAAAGCGGCATAACGCAGGGCGTTGGCGTAATTTTCCGCACCGCCTTCGACGCAATAGCGCCAGACCCGGTGGACTTCTTCCGGCGCCCTTGTCGAGCGCGAGGTCAGTTCCTCGTCCCACTTGTCGTCGCCAGGCAGGACGATGAGGTCGACGCCGCTCGCGCGTGCTTCTTCCTCGAACCGCTCCAGCCCGTAGCGCCAGTATTCGACACCGCCGAGAATGCGCAGGATCACCAGTTTCGAGCCGCGCATCGTCTGTTCGGCGTAAAGATCGACCGAATAGGGATGCGACAGCGCCATCAGATTGGCGAGCCGCAGGCTGGCCGCCTCGGCGCCTAAGCGCTGGCGGGCGGCCGCGAAGCTGCCCAATTCCGTATCGGCGGCCGACAGGAACAGGATGTCGGCGGGCGACTGGCCGAGATCGACCGCGTCTCCCCCGTCGTCGATCCGGCGCGTCTGGCTGGCGAGAATATGCATTTTTTCTTCTTAGTGTTCCGTCAGACCCAATTCGAAACCGCCCTCAGGCGGCTTCACTCACCTGCCCGAGCAACGCACGCGCGGCATCCAGGTCCAGGCCTTTCAGGCCGATCACCACGAGCTTGCCCACACTTTCCGCACCAGCCGCGAACCAGGTTTCGACACGCGGACCAACGGCCTGCACCATGGCCGGCGCCGCCTTGCCCTCAATGCGGACGGCACCCTTGATGCGCAGCACGTCTTTCAGCGCCATCGCCTCGAGCACCTTGGCTTCGGCCTCCTTCAGGCTGGCAAAGCCGCCGACTTCAAGCACATGGCTTTCAAAATCGTCGTGGTGATGGTGGTGATGGTGGTCATGATGGTGATGATCATGGTCGTCATCATGGTGATGATCGTCGTCATCATCGTGATCGTGATCGTCATGATGATGGTGATGGTGTTCGTGGCGGCCGTCCATGTCATCCTCGGCGGCGGAGCCGCGGCCGAGCAGCACTTCGATGGGCAGCGTGCCCTTTTCCGACGAGACAATGTGGACCGCAGGGCGAATGTCCACGGCGATCTTGGCATGTACGGCCTCAAGAGCCTCGGCGGACACCAGATCGGCCTTGTTGAGCACGACCAGATCGGCGCAGCGCAGCTGGTCCTGGAAGAGTTCCTCAACCGGGCTTTCATGATCGAGCGCCTCGTCGGCGGCGCGTTGCGCTTCCAGCGCGGCCTCGTTGAGCGCGATCCGGCCTTCGGCCAGCGCGGCGGCGTCCAGCACGGTAACGACGCCATCGACGGTTACCTTCGGCTTGACGCTCGGCCAGGAGAAGGCGCGCACCAGCGGCTGCGGCAGGGCCAGGCCGGAGGTTTCGATGACGATGTGTTCCGGCGGCGTCTCGCGGGAGAGCAGCATTTCCATGGTCGGCAGGAAATCGTCGGCGACCGTGCAGCAGATGCAGCCATTGGTCAGCTCGACCACTTCCTCGGCCGCGCAATCCGGATCGGCGCAGCCATTCACCAGCGAGCCGTCAAACCCCATGTCGCCGAACTCATTGACGATCAGCGCGATGCGCTTGCCGTTGGCATTGGTCAGGAGATTGCGGATCAGCGTGGTTTTGCCCGCGCCCAGAAACCCGGTGACGATCGTTGCCGGAATTTTCCGGCCCGGCTGCGAAGAAGAAATGCTCATAGACTGATTTCCGGTTGAGAAGAGGGTTTCAGGAGAAGCGGCAGGCCGGCGGCAACAAAGACCACCTTCTGGCAGACACCCGCCATAGACTGGTTGAGCCGACCCTGCGCATCGCGGAACGACCTCGACAGTCGGTTCTCCGGCACGATGCCCATGCCGACTTCATTGGAGACAAAGACACAGGGTCCGTCCAGACGGCGAACCGCCGCGCACAGGCGCTCCGTCTCCAGGGACAGATCCTTGTCAGCGAAGAGAATGTTGGAAAGCCACAGGGTCAGGCAATCGACCAGAACGACCCGGTCCGGCCGGCATTGTCTAGAAAGCACCCCGGCGAGATCGAGCTGTTCCTCGATGGTTTCCCAGGACGGTCCGCGCTGGTCACGATGCAACGCGATGCGCTCGGCCATTTCACCGTCATGGGCCGCGCCCGTGGCGACATATATCTTCTGGAGACCGCTGTTTTCGGCAAGGATTTCGGCGAACCGGCTTTTGCCGGAGCGGGCGCCGCCGACCACAAGAGCGGTGCGCGGAAGGGTCTGGTCCGTCATGTCCGTCTCCCGGCCGTCCACCCGACAGCGTTCGAGGTTAAAGGGTCTGACGGCCGGTCTCCTGGCTTGCGGTTCGCCGCGGTCTGCACCCCTTCCCGGCCCTTCATAAAAGACCAGTGGCTATCGTGCAGCCGCTCACCGCTCACAGTTGCGGGGGCAGCTCCGGATCAGGGCCAGTTTGGCCCGCCCCGGATTCCCGTTTCATCCGGATCAGCCAGAGGCATTATCCGGAACCGTCGCAGTCTTCCTAGCTGGATCTGAGGATCGGCACAAGCGGCACCTCAAAAATCGCCCGATGAGCCATTCAGCCGATGGCGATCACTGCTCTGGCCTCCCGGCAACCTGTTTTCTCCAGGCCCTCTTGGGGAAACGCGCTGGCGACCGCTGTGCGGTCTGGTTTTCCCAAGCCACGCTTAACGCATAGTCATCTGAAAAATATAGAGTTTTCCACACCCGCCACAAAAAAATGACGGCTTGATGAAAAAAACGACATGAGGGGCTTGGCAAACGGATCAAGCCTTTGATATACGCATCTCCATCGACGGGGCGGCGACGCGTTGACCCCGAGCGTGGTGATCCCCAGTAGCTCAGTTGGTAGAGCAAGCGACTGTTAATCGCTGGGTCGCTGGTTCGAGTCCGGCCTGGGGAGCCATACAAAACAAGGCCTTAGCGAGAAATCGCCGAGGCCTTTTTTGTTTGGTATGTACGCTATATGTACGACAACAGGTTGCCACGTACAAATGCAACGCCGACCTCATAATCCAATTTGTGAAATCGAAGGCGCACGCTCGTCAATCAATGCAGATGGCAATTTTTTGGTCTCGAATTCTATTGCGGAAAATCGGGTGGGTGTGCTGAACTCCCCCCCGAGAGAAGCGATACTTGCCAGCTTTATTAAATGCTGCCTTTCTAGTTCAAAGCACAGCTCTTTCGGAACAGCATTTTTTGCCGCACAAATTAGATTAATGTCGAGACCGTCATTCAAACTATTAAGTCTTATATTTGGCGCATACACTTCACCGCCGAATGTCCAATGGTGATCCTGTAGAAAATAGTCTGCGCCACCATGTTCGATAAATGATTCAAAAGCGGCTTTTAATACAGAGAAGCTAATAGTGAACACATTAAGCTTTCGAGTCGCCATCGGATGTAGCAGGACATCGTTACCGCCTGCCACCTCAACTGTTCCTAAATTTGTTTGAAACAATCTAAAACCATGTAGATCGCGCTCAAGTGCTTTCAAAGCTGGGTCTGTGCTGATCTGAAAAAACGGTGCTTGTGCTGTTACTGCGCTGCAATTACGGACAATTAAACTCAAGGAACCTCGGTAATTTTTTTTACCATTTCCGACGACACTAGAGGTATTTCCGATCTCCCAACCCACTTCGAAGTTTGCGGATCTTTGAGAGAGCATCATGTCACGGACCATCCTGTGGTCCATAAGGAGAGTTTGTTCACCGATCCTTCGATAATATCGATGCTCGCCTTTCGCCGTCGACATGTGCGGGCCGCTTTCAGACTGCGGAATGTAAATCAGGGCGTATCCCTTGCCTGGATCAACGTCAGATCGAACGATCAATATTTCCGCATCCGTCAGTGGTGGATTTACATTGGAAAACAATACGGATTTGATTGAAGCGCTCAGCTTTTCTATTTCGGCAATTGGTTGTAGTTCGCTCGCTACATCCTGCTGAGATGCTGGGTCCGTCTTTGTTTTCACACCAAAAATTAGGACACCACCCGAGGCGTTGGCAAAACCTGCAACTTCTTTCGCAATATTTTTCTTGTCATTGTTGGAAAGCGAAGTTGAAGACGGGTCGTCCTTCGCTTTGAATTCGACCTCAAAGGATTCAGCTTGACCGATGAGAGACCTAATCCCAGCCTCTCCGCGTGAATATAGTTCTTTCGTCCAGTCAATCATTTGAAACCTGCGTGTGAGAGTCGGGTTTCCAACTCTCACAATTTTCGATGTCCCAAAGCAAGCTTTTCAACCGGCTTTCGATGCTGCTCAATTCGAGGATCAAGCTGCAACAAGTTTCGCGAGGTCGTGCTCCCCTGATTGTCCTCGTTTGTAAGCTAGCTATGTTCACGGTGTGTTCTGCTTTCAACTAAGTTGCAAATTCTGACATGCCAACCGAACGCACCAGTTCAGCTGGCAAGAGCAGGATCAGAAGGCATGCGCAAGTCCCCGTCGCACAAGACGATCCTGCCAAACGCTAACACACCGGGGGGGCACGGCTTCGACCGCCCTAGCCGTCGAGGCGACGGCCGTTTACCCAGACGCCGGAGACGGCGAAGTCATCGGAAAAGAGAACGAGATCCGCCGCATGGCCCGCGGCCAGACGGCCCATGGGCCGGCCGAGCACATCCGCCGGATCGCTGGTTGCCATGGCCAGGGCGGTTTCAATCGGCATGTCCAACGTCCCGGTCAGGTATTTGAGAGACGCCGGCAGGTCGATGTCGGCGCCGGCGAGCGTGCCGTCGGCAAGCGTCAGCGTGCCGTCGCGGCGGAAGATCTCGCGCCCGCCAAGAGTGAAGGACGTGACGTCGGTGCCGGTCTGGGACATGGCGTCGGTCACCAGAAAGATCCTTCCCGGGCCGGTCTTGGCCTTCAGGGCAACCTTGATTGCCACTGGATCAACATGCACGCCATCGGCGATCAGGCCGACATTGAGACTGCCGAGATCCAGCGCGGCGCCGACAAGTCCCGGCTCGCGGTGCTGCAACGGGCTCATGGCGTTGAAGAGATGCGTCACCATGGAGGCCCCGGCCTCGGCAGCGGCCTTGCATTCGGCATAGGTGGCGCCACTGTGACCCAGACTGACATGGACGCCCGCCTCCGACAGGATGCGGATCTGTTCCGGCGTCACTGTTTCCGGTGCCACCGTCAGGATCAGACTGGGCAGCTGGCGGGCGGCGAACAGATAGAGTTCCAGATCGGCCTCATCCATGGGCCGGATCAGATCCGGATCATGCGCGCCCTTGCGTCCCTTAAAGAGATGCGGTCCTTCCAGATGCAGACCGTGAAAGCCGCGCACGCCCTTCGCCCAGGCCTCGACGCCGAGCTTGACGACCTTGCGGGTGGTCTCCGGCGTATCGGTGATCAGGGTCGGTGTCAGCGCGGTGGTGCCGAGGGTCAGATGGGCGTGACAGATCCGGGCAATGTCCTCAATACAGTCAGCGTCACCCAGCATCAGCCCGCCACCGCCATTGACCTGAAGATCGATCAGGCCGGGCGCCAGAATGCCGCCGCCAAGATCGACCTGGGCCGCGTCCGCAGGCACCGTATCGCCGGCGCACAAGCCGACGATCTTGCCGTGTTCCACCAGAAGCGCGGCATCCTGATGGATACTGTCACCGTCGAAGATCCGGCTGCACCGGTAGGCTGTCTGACCGGTCATACCGTCTGCGTGACCTTCTTCAGGTGTTTGGGAACATCCGGATTGAAACCGCGGCGGCGCGCGAACCATTCGATGAAAGCGTAGAAGGAGACGATCTGCACCAGGGCATCCGTCAGCGGATGGCGGGTCGAGACGAAGGGCAGTCGCTCGGCACGCTGAACCTTGTCCGTGGTGGCAAACACCCGGCCGCCCTGGTCCGCCATGCGGTCGGCTGCCTGGGCGAGCCCATCCTCGGCGGCGTCGCGCACACCGAGCGCCAGGATCGGATAGCCGTTTTCGACGATCGAGACCGGACCATGCATGACCTCGGCAGAGGAATAGGCCTCGGCGTGGATCTGGCATGTTTCCTTGAATTTCAGCGCCGCCTCGTTGGCGATCGCAAGGCCTGGGCCGCGTCCGATCACATAGAGCGAACCGCGCTGCTCGATCGGCTCAGCAAGCGCTTGCCAGTCCATGGCAATGGCTTGTTCGAACTGGTCGGGCAGATCGGCCAAGGCATCAAGCAGCGCCTTGTCGCCGCCGATTTCCCCCAAAAGAAGCAGGCCGGCCAGCACGGAATTGACGTAGGTCTTGGTCGCCGCAACGCTGCGCTCCGGCCCCGCGCAGATATCGACGGCCGCGGCCGACAGGCGCGCCAGCTCACTGCCGGTGGTGTTGGTCAGGCCGACGGTAAAGGCCCCCTGCCCGGCGGCGCTTTCCACGACCGACAGGATGTCGGGGCTGGCGCCGGACTGGGAAATAGCAATCACGAGAGCCTGGTTCAGCTTGACCCGGCCGTTATAGACCGAGGACACCGACGGGCCGAGAGAGGCCATTGCGAGACCCAGATAGATTTCGGCGGCGTATTTCAGGAATGTCGCGGCATGATCGGAGGAGCCACGCGCCACGCTTGCCAGAAAGACAGGAGCGCCGGCGCGCTGCGCGATCTCGCGGATCTGCGGAGCACCCTCTGCCAGCAGCCGCCTGGCCGCGTCCGGAATCTCTTCGATTTCCCGGCGCATATGCGTCGGAGTGGCAAGGTTCTGAGTGTCGGTCATAAGATCTAGTCTTCCGAAATTTGCAATTCGGCAATGAAGTCATAGGCATCGCCGCGGTAAACGGAACGGGTGAATTCAACGACATTGCCGGAGGCCAGATAAGACACGCGTTCTATCTTCAGTCCGGCGGAGCCGGCCGGCACTCCGAGAATGTCGGCGTCGATGGGTTCGAGATTGCGCGCGGAGATCCTCTGGATCGCGCGCACTGGCTGCAGGCCGGATGCCCGCAGCACTGCATAAAGCGATGTGGTGACCTTTTCGGGATTCGGTAGGATCGTTTCGGACAGCGACGCCCGCTCGATCGCCATGGCGGTGCCGTCGGCCTTGCGCAGACGGTCGACACGGGCGACCTGTTGGCCGGAGGTCAGGCCGAGCGTGAACATTTCTTCCGGAGACGCCGGAAACAGGCCGCGGCGCAGCCATTCGCTGCTGGCGGACAGCCCGCGCCTGGCCATGTCTTCGCTAAAAGAGGTCAGGCTGGACAGGCGCTGCTCGACCTTGTGCACCCTCGGCGCCACAAAAGAGCCGCTGCCCCGCTTCTGCACCACGATCTGATCCTCGACCAGACCGGCAACGGCTTTCCGGACCGTGACGCGCGACAGGTCGGTGAGCGAGGCGATCTCACGCTCGGACGGCAGCGGTTCGTTTTCTTTCAGGACACCGTCGTCGATTGCCTGCTGAATGCGCCGCCGCAGCTGCAAATACCGGGGGCCACTGGAATTTGCCAGCCAGTCGCCATTTTCCAGCATCGTGATAAAATCGGTCATGAAACAGGGCGCCTCAGGTGATGAGAGTAATACCTTTCAGATACCAATTTAAACTCTATCGAAACCGAAAATCAAGTGATAAAAGACCAGCACCCTCTCCAGCCAGCCTCCGACACGATCTGGATCCGGCGCGGGTTCCGCTTGCCTTTGGTGGTATATTTCGCGATATGAGACAGACCGCAGCCAAATTCCAGAACCCATGAAATTGCCGACGACCGAAGACCGGGACCCCCTTTCCATTGGCCTCAACAACAAGTCGGACAACGACGTCCTGACGCTGTTGCTGGACAGGCAGAGAGCGGCACTCGATGCCGTCGGGGACGCGATTGCGCAGATCTCCAAGGCCGCCAACGCACTGCAAAGGGCCTCGCAGGCCAATGGCATGATCGGCTATGCGGGCGCCGGCAGTGCAGGCCTGACAGCCCTGGCAGATTGCCTCGAACTGCCAGGAACATTCGGCTTTCCACCGGAACGCATGCGCATGCTTTATGCCGGCGGCGCGGAAAATCTGCTTCATCTTGCCGGCACTTTTGAAGACGATGAGGAAGTTGGGCGCACGGATTTTCAGACGTCCGGCCTTGGCGAGGGTGACATTCTGATCGCCGTTTCCGCCAGCGGCTCAACACCTTATACGCTCGGCACCTTTCGCGCGGCTCAGGCGGCAGGCACGGAGACGATTGCTCTTTGCAACAATCCGGACACGCCGCTTCTGGATCTGGCCGATCATCCGATCCTGCTGAAAACGCCGCCTGAAATCATTGCCGGCTCCACCCGGCTCGGGGCGGCCAGCGCCCAGAAAGCCGCACTCAACATGATCTCGACCCTGGTGGCACTACGGCTCGGCCACGCCGTGCGCGGGCATATGGTCAATCTGGTTGCCGACAACGAGAAGCTGCGCCTCAGGGCCCAACGGATCCTGCAGGATCTGACCGGCTGCACGGCGGAGATCGCGATGCATACGCTGCTCAAGGCCGACGGCCGCGTCAAGGTCGCAGCTCTCATGATTCTCAGAAGCCTCGACAAAGCCGCCGCAGAACGGGTCCTGGCAGAAAACAACGGCAACCTGCGCCCGTTTCTGTAACCCTCCATTTTCAAACGCAAATCCCGAGTCGCGTGACGTTTTCCCGGCACGCGTGCGTGCTGCCTGTCCGTAGCCCGGCCGCACCCTGGCCGCGTGACGACGGCATCGGTATTTTCCGCGCGGTTTCCGTGCCCAATTCATTAAAAAAGCCATGCCAATTATATTTTCGGGTTTACTAACAGCACAATTGGGCTCATATTGGTATTATAACTGGATGCAAACAAATATAACCCAGAGGCGTGTCCGCGGGCGATGATCACCTGTTTTGATATTGGCGGTTCCTTCATCCGCCACGGGCTCCTGAAAAAGGACGGTTCTGTCGCGGAAAGCGGCCGGGTCGCCACGCCCGGAAACGATTTCCAGGCTTTCGTCAGCGCAATCGAAACCTGCGCAAGCGCGGATCACGGCCCGATCTCCATTTCTCTTGCCGGTGCTTTCGACGAGCGCAGCGGGATTGCGGATGTGGCCAACATTCCCTGTCTTCACAAGCGCAACGTAAAAGCCGATCTGGAGGCCGCACTGAACCGGCCGGTCCTGATCACAAACGATGCCAACGCCTTTGCCCTTGCAGAGGCGGTTGACGGAACCGGAAAAGGCAAACAGGTGGTTTTTGGCATTATCCTTGGCACCGGCGTTGGCGGCGGCCTTGTGGTCAACGGCCAATTGGTGACCGGTTTCGGCGGCATTGCCGGCGAGTGGGGCCATGGCCCGATCGTCGACCCGACAGCCGGCGGCCAGCTTCAGGGTCTCACCCATTACCCTTGCGGCTGCGGCCAGACCGGGTGCATCGATGCGGTCTGTTCTGCCCGCGGTATGGAAAAGATCCACCAGACCCTGCACGGCGTTGCGCTGTCCAGCAAGAACATCACGGCTGCATGGCATGGCGGTGACGATCAGGCGACCCGCACGGTCGAAGCGTTCGCAACCTTGTTGTCCCGCGCCCTCTCCGTGCTTGTGAACACGCTCGGTCCGGACGTTATCCCCGCCAGCGGCGGTCTTTCCGGCGACGAGACGCTGCTGTCGCTGATCGACCGGAAAACCAGAGAACTGGTGCTGGCCGATTATACCGACCCGCTGATCATCAAGGGTCAGTTTGCCGAAAACGGCGGATTGCGCGGAGCCGGCATTGTCGCCCGCAAAACTTTCGGCGAGGTGGCGGCATGAGCCCTGTTGCTCTCGAAGTGTGTGTCGATACGCTTGAAGGCGCCTGGATCGCTGCTGAAAACGGCGCCGACCGGATCGAGCTTTGCGCGGCACTGTCGGAAGGCGGACTGACACCGTCCTTCGGTGCGATGACCGCCGCCGCCAAGCTGCCGGTGCCTGTCTACGCGATGATCCGGCCGCGCAGAGGCGACTTTCGTTATTCCGACATTGAAAAAACCGCGATGCTGCACGACATCGAGGCCTGCGGGAAAGCCGGCCTTGCAGGCATCGTTATAGGAGCGGTCGACGACCAACACGCTCTGGACCGGGAGTTCCTGGCAGCGGCGCTCGAAAGCACGTCACTGCCGGCCACGCTGCACCGAGCCATCGACACGGTTCGGGACTACGAAAAAGCTGTCGCGGACGCAATCAAGCTCGGCTTCGAACGCATCCTGTCGTCCGGACAGGCCGACAAGGCGGAACTTGGTATGGATCGGCTTGCGAGCGCAGTTCGGGTCGCGTCCGGGCGGATTTCGATCATGGCCGGTTCCGGCGTCAACGCGGCCAATGCCCCCCGCATCCTGAAACACACCGGAGCGCCGGAACTGCACGCGTCCTGTTCCAAGCCCAAGGGAGATGCCCCCGCGCCCGGCATTTCCGAGACCCGGCTTGGTTTTGTTGCCGCCACTGGCACCCGCGATACGGATGCCAGCCTCGTCCAGTCGCTGCGCCACGTCATGGATATTCACGCGGAGGATGCCGCATGAAGACCGGATATGTGGGCCTTGGCGCCCGGATCGCCCATGTTAGCAACTGCTTGCAAAACGTTGCAGGCGACATTGATCCGCGCGCCTATGTCGACCCGACCCCGGCGGGCCTGAAACAGGTCGAGGCCAGAAGCGGCTCCACGCTGGCCGCCTACGACGACCTGGCGTCGATGCTGCAGCGGGAGAAGCTCGATCTGTTGATGATCGGCTCCCCCAATTTCATGCATCTGGATCATCTGCGGACCGCGCTGGAATCGGATGTGAAATACATCTTCTGCGAAAAGCCTGTCGTCACCACGGAAGCCGAAACCTTCGAGCTCCTGTCCCTGATGAAGGCTCATGGCGGGGAAAAGCGGGTCATCGTCGGCCTGGTGCTGCGCTATTCGCCGCTCTACACCGAGCTGCAGAAAAGCCTGAAGGCCGGCCAGATCGGCAAGGTGGTTTCGATTGAGGCGGCGGAACACATCGGCCCCTATCACGGCTCGTTTTTCATGCGCGACTGGCGGCGCTACGAGAAGAATTCCGGCGGCTTCATGCTGGAAAAATGCTGCCACGACCTGGACCTCTATCAGGGCGTGACCGGCTGCCGGCCACGCTATGTCTCAAGTTTCGGTGGCCGCAAGAGCTTCGTGCCGGACAACCGGCCGGACCAGGATCACAGTTTCCCGACGCCCGTCTACAAGGACCGCGTCGATCCGTTCACCCCGCGCTGGGGCGGCGGCAATGCCGATTTCGATAGCGACGGCGACATTATCGATTACCAGACTGCGCTGATCGAATACGAAGACGGCGCCAATCTGTGCTTCCACACCAATCTCTATGTTCCCGATGAATTCCGCCGTTTCGCGGTGATGGGCACAAAGGGCATGGCGGAAGGCGACTTCATCCGAAACTACTTCCGGGTCCATGACGCTCTGACCTCGGCCTGCCTGATCGATCGGCCGAAACTGGTCGATGCCGGCCGGGACGGCCATTACGGCGCCGACGACGCCATGGCCCGCGATCTGACGCATTACTTCAGAAATGGCGGCGGCCTGCCGGTCGGGGTTCTGGATGCGCTCGAAGCCGGGCTCACCGCGATCAAGCTGGACGAAGCGCGCCGCGCGCGCGCCGTCCTCGACCTGAGCGACACCTGGCAGCAATTCGACAGTTACGGCCTGGCATAGGGGGATCCATGGCGCATACGGCAAAAAAACGAGACTATTTTCCGTACCTCCTGCTGGTGCCGGCCACCCTCGTCATGGTGGCGATTGTCGCCTATCCGCTTTACGAGACCTTCCGGCTATCCTTCACCAACACCAGCATGAGCCCGAATTTCGAATATGTCGGTCTCGACAATTACGAAAAGCTGATGTCCCGCCGCTTTCCGGAGGTGATTGCAAGGACCTTCTACTGGATGAGCCTGTCGGTCGCGCTGAAAATGCTGATCGGCACTCTTGGCGCGGTGCTGCTGAATGCCATGGTGCCCGGCCGGACCCTGTTCCGCATTCTGGTCATGCCGCCGTGGGTTATCCCGATTGCCATCGGCGTCTTCATCTGGGGCTGGATGTATAACGGCCAGTTCGGCATGATTTCCGGCCTCGCCCAGCGGGTCGGTATCCTGGACGCGCCGTTCGAGTTCCTCGCCTACAAGAATTCGGCCTTCATGGCGACCATCGTCACCGATGTCTGGATCGGCGTGCCGATGGTGACGCTCTACCTGCTGGCCTCGATGCAGTCGATCTCCAAGGATCTTTACGAAGCCGCCTGGGTGGATGGCGCGTCGCGTTTCTACCGGTTCCGCCGGATCACACTGCCGCTGATTATTCCCTCGATTGCCACCATGGCGCTGCTGTCGGCGATCGCGACATTCAATTCCTTCGACATCATCTGGATCCTGACGGAGGGCGGTCCGCGCGGCGCAACCACGACCATGATCATCGACACCTACAAGACCGCGATCAGCCGCTTCAAATACGGCGAAGGTGCGGCCCGGACGGTGATGATCGTCCTGTTCCTCGGCTCCTTCATGTTCGTCTATTTCCTGCTGCTGTCGCGCCTTGCCAAGAGGAGCCCGAACAATGCTGCATAAGTATCGCTGGTACGAATATGTGCTGATCTATGCCGGGCTGGCGGTGTTCCTCACCTTCGTGCTGGCACCGTTCGTGGAAGCCTTCGTGGTGTCGATGCGGCCGCTGACGAGCCTGTTCTCCATTCCCTATCGGTTCATCACCGACAAGATGAGCTTCGACGCCTATTTCACCATGTGGGAGAACGTGCCTCTCCTGTGGATGTACATGCTGAACTCGTTCTTCATCGCGACGGCGGTCACGGTCCTCGGCCTGATCTGCATCATTCCGGCCGCCTACGCCTTCGCCCGCTTCGAGTTTCCGGCACGCAACTCCCTGCTCGGCATCTTCATTGCCGTGAACATGTTCTCCGGCGCCGTGCTGATCATTCCGTTGTTCAAGCTGATGCAGCAATACGGCCTGTTGAACACCTATTTCGCAATGATCGCCCCGGGAACCGCCTTTGTGATCCCGACCGGCATCTGGCTGCTGCGCTCCTATCTGGTGCGCATCCCGAAGGAACTCGAGGAAGCCGCCTGGGTGGACGGCGCCGGCAAGATCTACACGCTCTGGCGCGTGATCATTCCGGTCGCCCTGCCCGGCATCGTGGTGGTCACGATCACCGCCTTCATCACCGCCTACGCGCAGCAGTTCATTTTCGCGCTGACCTTCAATTCCGTGAACGAGCTGAACCCGTTGCCGGTCGGCCTGTTCCAGTTCTTCGGACGGCAGAATGTCGTCTGGAACGAACTCATGGCCGCCAGCCTCGTCGGCATCCTGCCGGTGCTGTTCGTCTATGTGTTCCTGCAACGCTACATCGTCGCCGGCCTGACCGCCGGCGCGGTCAAGGAATAACAAAAACAATAATCCAACCAGAAAGGGAAACAGATGACTTTCAAATCCATGTTGCTGGGCGGTGCTTTTGCCCTCAGCGTCGTCGCCTCCGCGCAGGCGGACGACAAGAACATTCACATCATCGTTTGCGGCGACAACACCGGCGCCGGCATTCCGAAACAGGCTGCCCTGATCGAGGGCTGGGAAGCGAAGAACCCGGGCTTCAAGGTTGAGGTCGAGTTCGTTCCGTGGGGCCAGTGCCAGGAAAAGTCCACCACCCTCGCCTCCGCCGGCAACCCGCCCGCCATTGCCTATATGGGCTCGCGCACGCTGAAGCAGCTGGCCGCCAACGACCTGATCATCCCGGTCAACATGACCGAGGAAGAAAAGGCCACCTATGCCGCGCCGATCCTCGGCACGATCACCGCCAACGGCCAGCAGTGGGGTCTGCCGCGCGCCTTCTCCACCAAGGCGCTCTACTGGAACAAGGACCTCTTCAAGGAAGCCGGCCTCGATCCGGAAACACCGCCCAAGACCTGGGACGAGATGTATGAAGCGGCCAAGACCATCAAGGACAAGACCGACGCCGACGGCTTCGGCCTTGCGGCAGCCTCCTTCGACAACACCATGCACCAGTTCATGAACTACGTTTATACGAACGGTGGTGAGGTGATTAACGCGGACGGCGAGATCGTCTTCAACTCCCCGAACAACGTCGAAGCCCTGGCTTTCTACGGCAAGATGGCAACGGTCTCCCAGCCGGGCCCGGTCGCCTATGACCGTGCCAAGCTGCGTCCGCTGTTCTCCGAAGGCAAGATCGGCATGTTCATTTCCGGTCCGTGGGAGCGCACCCGCGTCACCGACGTGAACTGGGGTGTTGCGCCGATCCCGCACGGTCCGAGCGGCGGTCCGGGCACGCTCCTGATCACCGACTCCCTGGCCGTCTTCAAGGGCTCGGGCGTCGAGGAACAGGCGCTTGACCTCGCCAAGCTGCTGACCAACCCGCAGAACCAGATGGAGTTCGAACTGGCCGAAGGCTTCACGCCGCTGCGTGACCTGCCGGAAGTCAAGGCACTGGTCGAGAAGGATCCGACCTGGGCCGCGTTCCTCGATGCGATCCCGACCGGTGGTCCGGAGCCGTTCGTGACCGATTATGTCGGCCTGCAGGACGCCATCAACGAGGCCGTTCAGGGTGTTGTTCTGGGCGAAATCGATGCGGCTGAAGCCGTAGAGATCGCTGCCGAGCAGCTTGAAGACTACAAGTAACCCTGCGCGCTGACCGGGCCCCTGCCACTCCCACATCCGGGGGCCCGGGCACCAGTTCAAAGAAGGAATGACCATGGGCGAGTTGCAGCTGCGCGACGTACGCAAGAGCTATGGCCAAATGGAAGTCATCAAGGGCGTCAATCTTGATGTGGACCATGGCGAATTCATCGTGTTTGTCGGTCCGTCGGGATGCGGCAAGTCGACCCTGCTGCGCATGATTGCGGGGCTTGAGGAAATCACGGGCGGCGACATCACCATCGAGAAGAAGGTGGTCAACGACCTGCCCCCGGTCAAACGCGGCATTGCCATGGTGTTCCAGTCCTATGCGCTTTACCCGCATATGTCCGTTTACGAAAACATCGCCTTCCCCCTGCGCGTCGAGCGGCTGGCCAAGGACAAGGTCGAGGAGAAGGTTCAGGCCGCTGCCGAGATCCTGCAGCTGACCGAACGTCTCCAGCACAAGCCCGGCGAACTGTCCGGCGGCCAGCGCCAGCGTGTTGCCATCGGCCGCGCCATCGTGCGTGCACCGTCCGTCTTCCTGTTCGACGAGCCACTTTCCAACCTGGACGCGGCCCTGCGCGCTGAAATGCGAGTCGAACTGGCCAAACTGCATTCCGACCTCGACGCCACCATGATCTACGTTACCCATGACCAGGTAGAAGCCATGACCATGGCTGACCGTATCGTCGTGTTGGACCAGGGCGTCATTTCCCAGGTGGGCTCACCTCTGGAGCTCTACCACAAGCCGCGGAATGTGTTTGTCGCCGGTTTCATCGGCAATCCGAAAATGAATTTCATTGAGGTCACCGGCAAGACCGCCGATGCCAACGGCGTCACCGTGACGCTGCCGTCCGGCGCGGACATCACCGTTAAGGTCGCCACGAAAACCGATGTCGCCGGCAAGCCCCTGACCCTTGGCATCCGCCCGGAACATCTCACGCTCGGCACAGCCGAGGCGACCATCGAAGTCGTGCCGAATGTGGTCGAGCACCTTGGCATCCATACCGTCACCTACAGCACGGTGGACGGGGCCAAGGCAACATTCTGCAGCGTTCTGCCGGGCTCGGCTCCGGCGAAGGTCGGCAAGCCCGTGTCCATGGGCCTCAACGGTGCCGACTGCCACTTGTTCAATGAGACTGGACAAGCTTTCGAGCGCCAGCTGTCGCTGGAAGACCTCGACGCAGCGGACATGCATATTTAAGCGTATCTGTTTTTCGAAGCATTCCTAAAAACGGCCGCTGTTAGCGGCCGTTTCAGTTTATTGACAAGGCGCCCCCGTCATTCCGGACGGTTTGCAGCGCAGCTGCATGGCCAGATCCGGAACCCAGCGCGTACTTCGCGCCACAGGCGCGTCTTTATCAATATTTTCAGTCCTCTGATTGGATTTGTGCTCGCTTTCGCTCGCGCCTATGCGCTGGGTTCCGGCTCAGCGTGCAGCGCTGCTGCACTTGTCCGGAATGACGAGCCGAGGGTTTGCCAGCGGTACAAAACGGCCGCAAGTTGCGGTCGTTTGCTTCTGGAATTGGCGGGCAAGTCGTCTGGAGGACTAGACGACTTGCCCACGGGCGGCGACGGGCTCAATGCGCGTCACCACGCCGTCCCGGTGAAACACCAGGCGATCGAAAAGGTTGGACACCACGCAGGTGTGGTTCGGGATGATCCGGACCCGCTCGCCAATCTCCGGTTTTCTCGCCGACCGGCTGAGATCGACAACCGCGTGCTCCTCGCTGAGCGCCGCGATCGAGGCGTCCGGATAGTCGATCAGAAGACCATGATCGACAAAGCCGAGCAGGTCCGACGTCAGCGCCTTCGACCCGGCATCGAGAACTGCCCTTGTTTCCGTCGGCCGCGACACCACCGTTGCCAGCACATGCATGGCGCAATCGTCAAAGTCGCACATGCCCGCCCGCACCATGGACCGGTCGTTGAAGATATAGGTGCCTGCGCGGTGTTCCGTGGCGCTTGGAACCAGGTCGCTGTCGTAAAGACTGGGCGAGCCGCCATGAGAAACAACGGGACAGTCGATCCCTGCTTCGGCGAGAAGAGCAAGCGTCTCGGAGAAAAAGACCTCTACGGCCGCCTCGGACGACGGTTTGGGATAGGTCATCAGCCCCTGGAACCGAAGTCCGGGCGCATTGGCGATGCGGTTTGCAAGCTCAAAGGCTTCAGCCGGTGTCTGCACACCGTTACGGCCGGCGCCGGTGTCGCACTCCACAAGCACTTTCAGCATCTGAGTGTCCTGAAAGGCCTGGGACAAGCCGTCGACGACGACGCTGTTGTCGGCCACCACCTTCAGATCGGTTCTGGTATTGAGCAGTTTGAGCCGGTCGAGCCGCGCCCGCCCCAGCATGTTGAAGGTGATCAGGATGTCGGAGAACCCGGCGTCCGCGAAGACTTCCGCCTCACTGATTTTCTGGCAGTTGATGCCCTTGGCCCCTGCCGCAAGCTGCGCGGAGGCCAGGGCCGGAATTTTATGTGTCTTGATATGCGGCCGGAAATTCCGGCCAATCCGGTCGAAATACTCCTGCGCCACCTTGATGTTGGTGGCCATGACGTCTTCGTCGATCAGAGCGACCGGGGTCAGCAGCTCATGAATGGATTGTCCGACACACATTGCCTAGCCTCCCTGCCTGGCGGCCACGGGCCTAGCCTGATCTTCGCTGTCTCCCTCCGGAGAATGAATTGGCCAGATATCCCTTGGTGCTTTCCTGTATGGGGTCACGCGCGGGTCGTTCGGATAGGGCCGGCCTGCGGCGCAATAAAGGATCAGCGGACTGAGCCGCGCGAAGGATTCATGAAAGTGATTGGTCGATTTGACGACCAGGATCCTGCGCTCCGACGGATCGATGCCGAAATTCGAAAACAGGCTCGTGTCGAAACACTGCGCCCGCGTGGAATTCAAGATCACCTCTATGCCGCCGATCCGGATCAGACTTGCATCGCCAATGGGGACAAAGCTCTCGCCGAACCGCTGTTGCGCATTCTTGATGTTGCGCAGGATTTCGACCTCTGCATCGATCGGATCGCCTGTGTGCGGGGCCGATTTCGCGCCGAAACGCAGCATCATGCGCGCGCCTTCACCAGCCACGTGGCAGAGTTGTACCGCGACCGGGTCCCAGATCGTTCCAAAGGCAATGCTGTCCAGGTTCCTGGCGATGGCTTCCGCGAGCAAGATGGTCGCATCGCCCGCGGTGCCTCCGCCCGGATTGTCCCACATGTCGGCAATCGTGACAGGGCCGCCGTCCTGGGCAAGCGCGCGATCATAGGCTTCTGCAGGCGTCAACTCCGCGCTGCGCACCTTTCCGCGCAGCTGAAAAAGCGCTTCGCCCAATTCCCGAGCGACCCCTGCCCCCAGATCCGGCCGGTTGTCGGTCACTGCGAGCAGTTTGGTTCCCATTTCCGGGACATCGCCGGCCATGAACCCATGAATGACGGAGAGCGACAGGATGTCCGGAGTGTCCCGTTCGCGGCGGATCATGTCATCGACAAACCGGCGCATCGGCTCCGACGTCGTCGGAAAGACATCGATCATTTTCGGATCGAAAACGCTCATCACCGGGCGGATCTCGCCGGCAACGGTGCGCCGGGCGATTTCCCAGGCATCGACCGCCCGGTCGACAAAATCGATATGCGGGAATTCCTTGAACGCAATCAGGGCATCGGCAGCCGCCACCCGTTTGGCCGTCAAATGGCTGTGCGGATCGAAGGTGGCAATGATCGGTATGCCCGGTCCGACGAGCCCCCGGATGCGGCTGAGCAGATCCCCTTCCGGATCGTCATAACCTTCCGCCACCATGGCCCCGTGCAGACCGATCATCACCACGTCAAACGGCGCCTGCGCCTCGATCTGCCCGAGAATCTCGTCGCGCAGGTCCTCGAAGGTCTGCCGCGCGACCAGGCCGGCCGGATCGGCCCAGGCGGCGGTGCCCTCGATCAGGTCCCAGCCATGGGTCCTGGCAAAATCACGGCCCACCGTGACGACGGCGGAACACAGCGTCGGCGTTTCCGGATGCTCACCAGGCCGGGCCAGCAAAGAGGCCCTGAAGGCGTTGATGTCGATCCGGATCGGCGAGAAAGTGTTCGTTTCCGTCGCCAAAACGGCCGTGAATGCGCGGGGTTTGTTCATGGTCAGGCGGCCACCGTCAGGGGATTGGGCAAATACCCCGCGAAGCCGCATATTTTCCAGCGGCCGTCCTTGCGCACACAAAAGTAGAGCGTCTGCCAAAGCAGCCGGTCTTCGCTGCCATCGGCCTTTCTGATCGCACCGTCGAATTTTTTGTGGGCGATCGCCCGCCCGCCCTTGATGTCGATCTGGGTCAGGCGCGTCGCCTCGAAGATCGCCGCCCTTGCGTCCTCGGCGAAGTCGGTCTTCGCGAAATCCTGCGCCTGACGCAGCCATTCGTCCCGATAGGTTTCAAGGTCGGGGAAACCCAGTCTCCAATCATCCGGGTTGGCTGCCTTGCCCCCGTCAACGCCGAAAAAGGCAGCCTCGTCAAAGTCTTCGGCAACCTGCGACCAGTCGGCTGCAACAAAGGCCTCAATGTCGCGATGAACCAGCATGTCCCAGATTTCCGCGCGGTCGGCGTCCTGTCCGGAAAAAGGATTGCTCTGACTGTCTGAAATCGCCTGCATATCGGAAACCATTTTCATTTTGACGGTTGATTTTTGAAAAATATACGGATGAAATAGAACCAATGTCAAACCACTATGTAAATCATTTTCATTTCGGAGCCTAAAATGTCGATCAAACGCTATGGTGCTGAAAAATCAGGAGCCGGCGGCCAGAACCTCCCCTTTGCCCGTGCTGTAGAGGCCGATGGCTGGCTGTACGTCTCCGGCCAGGTGCCGATGAAAGACGGCGAAATTGTCGGCACCGGCATCGTCGAGCAGACCCATCTGACCATCAAGAATGTCATCGCCATTCTGGAAGAAGCCGGCTACGGCCTGGAGCATGTGGTCCGCGTCGGTGTCTGGCTTGACGACCCACGCGATTTCTGGTCGTTCAACGGCGTCTACAAAAGCTACTTCGGCGAGCACCCGCCGGCGCGCGCCTGCGTCCAGGCAACCATGATGGTCGACTGCAAGGTCGAGATCGACTGCGTCGCCTACAAGAAACCGGACTGACACGATGCGGGACATTCTGTCCGTCTTGCAGCAGATCGAGCCGGATCTTTCCAAGTCCGAGCGTATCCTTGCCGCGCTGTTGCGTGATGATGCCGAGTTCATCGTCAACGCCGGTATCACGGATGTCGCCGAACGGGCTGGTGTCTCGCCGCCAACGGTGACCCGGTTCTGCCGGCGCCTTGGCTGCGACAGCTACACCGCCTTCAAAGTCCAGGTGGCCCAGGTCACCTTTGCCGGCACGCGCTATTTGACCGCCAATGCGGCCTCGGCCGCGCCGCATGACGTTGCCGACAGTCTGCTGCACCAGATGCAGGAGGCTGCCGTCACGACACGCCAGGCCCTTGACATGCATGCCGTCGCCCAGGCGGCGGACGCCATTGCCACGGCCGGCATGCTCACGGCTTTCGGTGCCGGCGGCACTTCGTCGATGATATCGGACGAAATGCAGAACCGGTTCTTCCGCCTGGGCCTGCGCACGGTCAGTATCACGGACCATGCCATGCAGCTGATGCAGGCCGCCACGCTCAAGCCAGGCGACGTGGTGATCGCCCTGTCGGTGTCGGGCAGGAACCTTCAGATGGTGCGCGCGCTGGAAGCCGCCAGGACCTATGGCGCGACGGTGATCGCCTTGACGCGTCCGCACCGGCCAGTTGCCGATCTCGCCGACATCACCATCGGCATCGACCTGCCGGAGGGCGACAACATCCTGCGGCCCAGCTCAAGCCGCTTCGCGTTTCTCTATGTAACCGATCTGCTGGCGACCCTGGTGGCCATGAAGCGCGGCGACGAGGCCCGCGAGAGCTTGCGCCGGGTCAAATACCAGCTCAGCAATTCACGCGACCCTGATGACAAGGAAGCCCTCGGTGACTGACCAGAAGCCCAAATCCGTTGCGGTCGTCACGGGCGCCGCCGGTGACATCGGCATCGCGATTGCCCGACACCTTGCGCCCACGCATCATGTTGCAGCAGTGGACATTGACGCGGGCGCTCTAGAAGCTGTCGCCGCAGAATTGAAGGCGGATGGTTTCGAGGCCACTGCCCTCACCTGCGACCTGACGGCCCCGATTGAGATATCCAGAATGGCAACCGAGGCCAAAACGCTCGGCCCGGTAAAGCTCCTGGTAAACAACGCCGGCGCAGCGGCAACCCTTACCCTTCACGGGATGACGCCGGACAGCCTTGCAAAGGATCTGGCGCTCAATTTGGAAGCGGCGCTCAACACGTTCAAGGCGCTTGAAGCCCCGCTCACCGCAAGCGGCGACGGGTGCCTGATCAACATTGCGTCCGTCAACGGCCTCGAAACCTTTGGCCACCCGGCCTACAGCGCAGCCAAGGCCGGGCTTATCCATGCCACCCGCGCGATCGCGGTCGAATATGGCAAATATGGCCTGCGCGCCAACGCCGTTGCACCCGGAACCGTGAAAACCCGGGCCTGGAAAGACCGGGCTGCTGCCAATCCGGGTGTCTTTGACGAGGCGCTCGGCTGGTACCCCCTGAAACAGCTGCCGGAGCCGCACGACATCGCGGCAACCGTCGCCTTTCTAGCCGGCCCCGCCGCGCGCTGCATCACCGGCATTTGCCTGCCGGTCGACAGCGGTCTGACGGCCGGCTCCACCGCTTTGCCCCGTACCTTCACGCAATCTCCTGATTTTGATGGGTAACCTCATGAGCCAATTTATTCTCGACAGCTATTTTCACCCTTCCGACGATTTGAACACCGCACGTCTGGACCTGGTCCTGACCAATACCAGCTCCAAGGCGCTGGCCGCCTTCACGCTCGCCTACACGTCCGTCGTGCGTGCGCGCGCCGAGGCGCGGCTTCAGAATGCCGAAGCTTTCACCCGGATCGCCAATTTCCACGAAATCACACCTCCTGAGAACCTTGTCCTGCAACCCGGCGAAGCCTGGCGTTTTTCCGTCGAGGGCCTGACCAACCAAGCACGCCATCGCCTCGACGGCCCAAAATCCGCTTATCTGACCACTGCCGGACGCATCATTGATGTCCAGTGCACCGACCTTGCGGCACCGAAGGATCTGGACAGCGGAGAACGCAGAAGTGTTCCCGAAGGTGAAATTGGCGAACCGCTCTATATTGTGCCCTGGCCGCAGACGGTCTCCGCGAGCACATATGCGAAGGATGTTACCGCATTTCTGGTGTCGACGGGCGAGACGGAAGACAAGGCGGCAGCCGCCAAGATCAATGCCTTGTCCAAACGGCTGTTTTCAAATGCGCCCGCCCCGTTCCGGTTCACCGAAACCTCCGGCCTGATGGCCTTGTCGTTCCTGGCCGACAATGAACTGCCTGAAGTCGGTTACAGGCTGAGCTTCGCATCGGGTGCCGTCACACTGGCACATGGCGGTCGCACCGGACGCGATTACGGCCTCACTGTTCTGGCGCAGCTTGCCTATGGCACCTATCGCGCACCTGAGACCTATCGCATTCCGTCAGACGGCGTCATCGAGGACGCGCCGCGGTTTTCCTGGCGCGGCACACACCTGGATGTTTCCCGCCATTTCCGTGGACCGAAAGACATTCTTCGGTTGCTCGATATTCTTGCCTGGGCGCGTATGAACGTTTTCCAATGGCACCTGACCGATGACGAGGGCTGGCGCCTTGAGATCAAGGCCTATCCGGAATTGACCGTGAGCGGTGCAAAACGTGGGCCCGGCTGTCAGCAGGTGGCCCAGTTGGGCTATGCTTCCGAGGTCTACCAGGGCGCTTACTCCCAGGACGACGTACGCGAGGTCGTCGCCCACGCGACCAGTCTTAACATCGATGTCTTGCCGGAAATCGACGTTCCGGGCCATTCCTGGGCGGTCTTGAAAACCTATCCCTATTTGGCGGACCAGGCCGAAACGCCGGAAAGCTATCACTCGGTGCAAGGTTACCCCAACAATGCACTCAATCCGGCCATGGATGAGACCTACATCTTTCTTGAAAAGGTCTTTGCCGAAGTCGCAAGCCTGTTTCCCTTCAACTATGTCCATATCGGCGGAGACGAGGTCGACACGAAAGCCTGGCTGGCCTCGCCCAAAACCCAGCGGCTCATGGAAGAACTCGGGCTGAAGGACACGATGGAGGTGCAGGCCTATTTCATGGGTTGTGTCCGTGAGATCCTGAAAAAATTCGACAAGAATCTTGCCGGATGGGACGAGGTGTCCCATGGCGGCGGGATCGACCCGGACGGCGTGTTGCTCATGGCCTGGCAAAAACCGGAGGTGACACGGGACCTGATCCAGCAGGGCTACGACGTCATCTGTACACCGGGACAATATTACTATCTCGACATGGCCCAGGCCTCTGGCTGGCAGGAGCCTGGCGCCAGCTGGGCCGGCGTCTCCTCGCCCGAGGATGCTTATGGTTATGAAGCAACGGACGGTCTGAGTGACGAGAGTGAAGGCACGCTGAAGGGCGTACAGGCCTGCATCTGGTGTGAACACATGATCGACAACACCATCTTCAATCACATGGTGTTCCCACGGCTTTACGCCATTGCGGAAGCCGGCTGGACGGAACCGCAGAACAAAGACTGGCAGCGGTTTGCCGCCCGCAGCCGGCTGTTCCCAAGCCTTTAGAGAAAAGCAGGCGTCGCCCATGAAAATCGCCGTCGGCGGCATTCACACCGAATGCAGCACCTATTCGACGCTTTTCCAGACCGCAGACGACTTTACACTCGCCCGTGGTCCGGATCTGCTTGAACAATGTGGTCTCGCCGGCGACGGCTTTGCTGGTGTCTCTTTCTGCCCGCTGTTTCACGCCCGGGCCATTCCGGGCGGTCCGGTTGATCCGGACTGCTACGAAGGGTTCAAGACTGCCTTCCTGCAGGAGCTGCGCGCGGCGATGCCGGTCGATGGTGTGCTCCTGATCATGCATGGCGCCATGTATGTCCCGGATCTTGCCGATCCGGAGGGCGACTGGATCGCCGCGGTGCGTGAGGTTGTCGGAGCCGATGCGCCGATAGCCGTGAGCTATGACCTTCATGGCAACGTCACCCAGGACACCGTCGATCAGATCGATATCTTCTGTGCTTATCGCACCGCGCCACATATCGATGTTCGCGAGACCCATCTGCGCGCGGCCCGTCTCCTTGTCGATCAATTGCAGGGCGGCCCGCGCCGAATGGTAGCCTGGGCGCCTGTTCCAGTGCTGTTGCCCGGCGAAAAAACCAGTACCGAGGATGCCCCCGCCAAGGCGCTTTATGAAAGTCTTCCAGAGCTCGACCTGCGTGCCGGGATTTGCGACACCAACCTGATGGTCGGTTATGTCTGGGCGGACGTCGCCCGTGCAACGGCGGCAGCGGTCGTCACCGGCACGGATCCCGACGCGCTCCTCAAGGCCGCAGCAGATATTGCGACGTCCTATTGGAACGTGCGTGACCTGTTCGATTTTGGCGTTTCGACAAAATCACTGGCGCAATGCCTTGATGACGCAGCCGCGGCAACGTCGCACCCCTTGATTCTCGCGGACAGCGGCGACAATCCGACAGGCGGCGGTGTCGGAGATCGAAACGATGTTCTGAAGGCATGGCTGAAGCGCGGGCTCAGGGGCGCGGTCTTTGCCGGGATCGCGGATCCGCCAGCCCTTGCCGAAGCCTGGCGCTGCGCCGAAGGCAGTTCGCTGGATCTTACCATCGGCGGGGCGCTTGGCAGTCCATGCAGTCCGGTAACCGTGTCCGCCGTGGTGCAGGTTAAGATCGGCGAGACAACGAAGGCCAATCGAGAGGTTCTGGTGGAAATCGACGGAAACCAAGTCGTTTTGACCGAGCGTCGCCGACCGTTCCATACTCTGGCCGACTTTCGGAAATTCGGCGTCGAACCGGAACGGAGCCCCTTTCTGATCGTCAAATCGGGATATTTGTCGCCGGAACTTGCTCCTCTTGCCAATCCCGCCCTGATGGCCCTGACCGAGGGCGCCGTCAACCAGGATATTGCGAGCCTTGCCAACAGCCACCGGCGGCAACCGACCTATCCGTTCAAGGACGCCTTTGACTGGCAAGCGCGCCCCACCCTTTCCAGGCGCGCCAGGCAGAAGTGAAACCCGGCAAGGACAACAGGAAAATCACAGAGAATTTCTCGATAATTTGACCGTAATATTTCTACAAAACAAATTCTTCAGTCGACTCGACCGTCTCCCAGGCTCACACTGGAATTTTCAAGGCAGAGACACCAGTGATTTACCTAAAATGCATAAGATTTCGCCTGATTTAATTAGGCCTGCGAATTAAGGCAGCTCATCGCGGTCGCGTACGTATTAGTCATTACCTTCAATACTTTAGTATCATACGCCCGTACAAATACCGGCAGTGGAGTTGGCGCATTGTCATTTTTACTAAGGTTGAAAGTTACTTACCGCTCGGTATCAAATTTGTGAGTTGCTTGACTTGGTAAGAGGAAAAAACCCAACCGGTCTTTGAGGGCAGGCAAAGAAGGAAAACAACTGACAGCCACAATTGCCCCCAAATGTGTTGAGCAACGAACTGATCGGGATTTTTAGGCACGAGGCCCCATCGACAGTGCTGCCCAGACAACGCTCCCCGGGAGAACCGGTGGAGCGTTTTTCTTTTTCCAGCATTTCGGAAAAAACTACGGAACCATTTCACCGATCACGCATTCACTCAACGTAACTTCGCCCCAAACGGGCCGTTTTCGCCTCGAAAAGACTGACAAAAATGCAACAGTCAAGAAATGAACGCTACGGCATTGTCAGTTATTACAGGGGTGAGTCGATCACGGAACAGTGAAAGACCTTGAATGCAAGGTCACCGATCATAGGTATTACCGAAAAGTAAGCGATTTAGGGTGAATTTGTGATCTTTATTACACCCATTCAGCAGATTGTGGTGCGATAATGGCAAAATCGTGACCGCGCGATACAGGGGCGAGAGCCAGATAAGTCACTGATAAATGTCCAAAAGGACAGGCCAAGAGACCCCTGATGCGGTGAATGAAGTTGTATAGCCTTGGGAGGCGTACATGCAACGGAATAGCAAAGCAGGAATAATTGCGCTTGGCCTCATCCTCGCCCTGGCGGGAAGCGCTGCTGCGGCCCCATTGCCTCAGGAAACGATTACGTTGCCCGAGGATCGTCTTGCCGTAACAGTTGCCTCCGCGACCCAGGACCAGATGGATCCCCTGGAAAGCGAACTGACCATATGGGTAGGCGAGATTGAACTGGAAGGCCGCAAGGCCGTCTGGGTCGAACTGATCGATTCCTATGGCGAAGTGATTTACGATTCCGAAGTCAGCACCAATGAAACCCATCTGCTGCCGGACGGGCGTGCGGTCGTGGTCCGGGCAATGGACCAAGAAACCGTTGTCGCCGGCAAGGATGAATCCAGGCTGGTGACCGAAGGCACGCTCATGGTGACGCGCCGCGTCGTCAATGAAGGCGCCGATGCGACCACGGTCGAGCTGATCGAAACCGCGGACGAACCAGTTCAGAAGCGCGGCACGATGTTGCAGGTTGCCGATTTCGGGGACATGATTTGGCAGAAGATCGTCGCCTTCTTCGACGCTGCAGGTACCCGTGTCAAAGTTGCCTGGAACTGGCTGGTTGACAGCATTCAGGCCTGACGAGGGCTTTCAACTCCTCAGTCATTGCGTCCCCTGTTCGATGATTTCGGACAGGGGCGCTCCCCTTCATGCGCCAGCCCGAGCAGCCCTGGACTTGATGCCGAGACGGTGCAGGTTAAGACGGGACCTGAAAAAAATCATAAAATTCATTGACCTGCGTGATCCGGCCGTTTCCCCTTAGCGTAACCCGACAGAACCAACGTTTCAGTCCAACCCTACTGGCCTGCCGAATCTTGGGCTGGTCCTGACAGGCCGAAGGATACGCTATGCGGATTGCCGTCATCGGCTCCGGTATTTCCGGAAACAGTGCTGCCTGGGCACTCAGTGCTTTTCATGATGTTGTTCTGTACGAAAAACGTCATCGGCCCGGTGGCCACAGCGCCACTGCAGATATTGACTATGACGGCACGCCTATGTCCGTTGACACGGGCTTCATCGTCTATAACGAACTCAATTACCCGAACTTCACCGCTCTGCTCGACCATCTCGGCGTCGCCAGCGAAGTCAGCGACATGAGCTTCGCGCTGTCGGCGGATGAGGGCAAGCTGGAATGGTCCGGTGACGGCTTGAACGCAGTGTTCGCGCAGCGCAAGAACCTAGTGTCCCCACGGTTTCTGCGCATGCTCCGGGATATTTTCCGCTTCAACAAGAGAGCCGTCGAAGACCTGAAGGCCGGACGTCTCGCCGGCGTCACACTCGGTGACTATCTCGACCGCGAACGCTATTCGGCGGGTTTCGTCAATGACTACCTGCTGGCGATGGGCGCCGCAATCTGGTCGACACCGATCAACGAAATGCGGGCGTATCCCGCCGAGAGTTTCGTTGCCTTCTTTGACAATCACAGACTGCTGTCATTCGATCAACCGCTCTGGCGAACCGTATCCGGCGGAAGCCGGAACTATGTGACACGGCTGCTGGCGCCCTTGGCGGACAAGATCCGGCTCGGCGCTCCGGTCACTCGAATCCTCCGGGAAAACGGGCAAGTCTCGGTCACTGACAGCTCCGGCAATACGGACGTGTTCGACCAGGTCGTGCTCGCCAGCCACACCGACCAGAGCCTTGCCATGCTCGGCGACCCGAGCCCCAGGGAACGCGCCATTCTAAGCGCGATCCGCTACCGGCCGAACGAGGTCTATTTGCATCGCGATCCAAATCTGATGCCCAAAAACAAGCGGGTCTGGTCCTCCTGGAACTACATGTCCGACCGGGACGCCGGAGAGACCCGCGATGTCACAGTCAGCTACTGGATGAACCGTCTGCAGAACATCGATCGCTCCAAACCGGTCTTTGTCACCCTCAATCCCTTCAATGCCCCGCGCGAGGATCTCACCTTCGCTAAATACATATACGACCATCCGCAATTCGACGCCTCGGCTCTCGCCGCCAAGCGGCAGCTCTCGGACATCCAGGGTGTCAACAACACCTGGTTCTGCGGCGCTTGGCAGGGGCACGGCTTTCACGAAGACGGCCTCGCTTCCGGTCTCGCCGTTGCCCGCGCGCTTGGGGCCCGCTTGCCATGGGACACCCACGAACAGCAGCCACAATACCTGGACGCCGCCGAATGAGACCGCGTGCCAGCAACCGCGCCAGCGACAATGGCCCTCCTCCGGAAGCCGCCGCGGTGCTTTACAGCGGTTCGGTGATGCATCACCGAATGAAACCGCGGCAGCACCGGTTCTCCTATGAGGTCTTCTCCGTGCTGCTTGACCTTGACCGGCTGGACGAAGCCAATGGATTGAGCCGTCTGTTTTCCGTCAACCGTTTCAACCTGTTGTCCTTCCATGAGAAGGATCATGGCCAGCGCGACGGCGGCAATCTGCGGTGTCATGTCGAAAGACTGTTGGCGGGAGAAGGTGTTCAAAGACCGGCGCGGATCCTGCTGCTCGCCTATCCGCGCCTTCTCGGCTACGGATTCAATCCGCTCAGCGTCTATTACGCCTACGACAAGCAGGATCGCCTGCTGGCCCTGATCTACGAAGTCCGCAACACATTCGGCGGTCTTCACACCTATGTGGCCCCGGTCAAACCCGGTCAATGGAGCGACGCCGGTGTCCGCCAGGACCAGCGCAAGGAGTTCTACGTCTCGCCCTTCATCAGCATGGAACAACACTATCACTTCCGCATGCTGCCGCCGGGAGACACCGTGCGGGTGCGCATTCTGGAAAAAGACACTGCTGGTCCGCTGCTGGCCGCGAGTTTTTCCGGCACCTGTTCGCCCCTTTCCACACGATCCATCGCCAGGGCCTGCCTGCGTGTCCCCTTCCTGTCCCTCAAGGTTATGAGCGCCATTCACTGGGAAGCCTTTAAAATCTGGCGCAAGCGTGTACCATTTCATCGTCGGCCCGCGAATGACGCACCGGATGGGGGGCCGTCCCGGCGCCACCAGGAAACGGCGTTGGCTTCAAATGAGTGACATTTCAAGAGGTTCTGCCATGAGTGAGCCTATTGTTCTGACCCAAGACAATCTCCGCAGAGAATTGAAGGGCACCCCGCGCCTTGCGCGTATGGCTGCAAGTCTCGCAGTCAAAATCCGCTATGGATCGCTCGAAATCCAGTTCCCCGATGGACGCTGCTACCTGATCGAGGGGCGTGAGTCCGGTCCGCACGGTGTGCTGAAGATCCATAACTGGCGTTTCTTCCGTATGGTGGTTCAGGCGGGCGACGTGGGCGTCGGCGAAGCCTTCATGGCCGGTTATTGGTCGTCGCCGGACGTCACCACCTTTCTGGAAGTCTTCTGCATCAACCAGGAATCGACGCTGGAGGCTCTGCAGGGCCGTCCCTTCTCGCGCTTTCTGCTATCGATCCGCCATTGGCTCAACGCCAACACCAAGCGCGGTTCGAAGCGCAACATTTCCGCCCATTACGATCTCGGCAACGCCTTTTACAAGGAATGGCTCGATCCTTCGATGACCTATTCCTCGGCAATCTACAGCAACGAGACCAACAATCTGGAACAGGCGCAGGTGGAAAAATATGCCTCGCTGGTGCGCCAGACCGGGATCGAACCGGATCACACGGTTCTCGAAATCGGCTGCGGCTGGGGCGGGTTCGCGGAACATGTGGCCAAGACCGTTGGAGCCCAGGTGCGTGCCCTCACCATTTCGCGGGAACAGTTCGAGTATGCCCGCGAACGTATTTTCAAGGCCGGTCTGACCGAGAAGGTCGATGTGGTGTTCCAGGACTACCGCGACGAGCGCGGTGTCTACGACCGGATCGCCTCCATCGAGATGTTCGAAGCGGTCGGCGAAAAATACTGGCCGACCTATTTCCAGCAATTGTCCAGGTGCCTCAAGCCGGGCGGACGGGCCGGCCTGCAGATCATCACCATTCAGGACAAGATGTTCGAGGATTACCGGCGCGGCACCGATTTCATCCAGCGCTACATCTTCCCTGGCGGCATGCTGCCGCCACCGGAGCGCCTCAGGGAGATCGGCAAGTCCTTGGGTCTCGACCTCGAAGACCAGAAGATTTTTGGCCAGGACTATGCCCGCACCCTCGCCGAGTGGCGCCAGAGTTTCCGGCAGGCCTGGCCAAGGATCAGGCCGCTTGGATTTGACGAACGGTTCAAGCGTCTCTGGGAGTTCTACCTGCACTACTGCGAGGCAGGCTTCCGGTCCGGCAACATCGATGTGCGCCAGATGGTCTACGTGAAGTCAGGTTAAATTGAACAAACGGGCCGGATCATCCGGCCCGTTTTTTGTTCCAGCCGGTCGTCCGTTTCAGGAGTGCGAAATAGGCGCCGTAGGGCAGCAGTTGGAGCAGTTTCAAGCGGCGCACGAAACGCCTTGGAAAAGCGATTTCGAACCTGCTGCTGTCTTGCAAACCACGAAGGATTTCCGATGCGGCGTGTTCCACCGACATAAGATCGGGCATTGGAAACGGATTGGACCGCGTGGCCGGTGTGTCGACAAAGCCCGGATTGATCAGCTGAATGCGGATCCCAGCAAGGTCCAGGTCGAATTTCAGGGACTCAACAAGATTGATCAACCCGGCCTTGGTCGCACCATAGGCGGCCGACGTCGGCAACCCGCCATATCCTGCCACCGATGACACCACGCCTATCTGGCCCTTGCCCGCCTGCTTCATGCGGTCGATAACCGGGAGGAGCACATTGACCGTTCCCATCAGATTGACGTCGAAACTCTTCCGATAGGCCTCCACGTCGCCGTTGAGCCCGTCCTGCGGCAGATAAATGCCCGCATTGGCGACGAGCAGAGACAATCCGCCAAGCTCCTCCTCGATGCCCGCACAATGTTGTGCCATCAGCGCCGTGTCGCTGACGTCGCCAGGATAGGGGTGGATCGATCCGGTGAGTGCCTCGGATTGCCGGGCAAGATCTTGGAGTGCGGATTCGGACCTGGCCGTTGCGGCCACTGTCCAGCCGTCTTTGGCAAGGTCAAGAGCAAGCTGACGACCGATTCCGGAACTCGCACCGGTAATCCAGGCACACCCATCGGAGGGTGCCGCGACATAGTCCTGATGTGGCAAATCAAACTCCCAAGCGATCTGCCCTTACTACGCCGGGCACGCGGGAGTGGATCTAAATCAGCGCATGAAAGGGGCGAACCAGCGGCCGACCGGGCCTGTCAGTTGCAGGCGGCCGGCGGTGACCGCAAAACAGATGCAGTCCTCGCCCTCATCGGCGATCGGCTTGTGGTCCACATCGCCATCTGCAAAGGCTAGGTCGCCGGTTTCGTAATGTCCGTCCTGATCCTTGAACCCACCCTGGAGAACCAGGGTCAATTCAGTTCCATGGTGGGTGTGGGAAGGCATGGCGCGGCCGGCTCGAACCCACAGCAGGCTGGCATCGCAGCCGTCAATTTCACCGAACTTGCATTCCTTCACCCCCGGCAGAAGCGTCTTCCAGGGCAGCGATGTCATGGACTTGCCGATGATCGCCTGCAGGGAACTCGGAACGGGAGCGCCTTCCGACGCGAGCTCCAGGAAAAGGGGCTCGTTGTCGTTCAGATCGGCAGGGTCCGCGTTGAAAATACTGGACAAAGCACCGTCCCGGTCGGTGAGGCCCACGGGATCCATCGCCTCAAGCCCAACACCTGCCAGCGTTTCCAGAGAGGCCACATAGCCACGGTTCCGGTCGCTCAGCTCCAGATGAGCCGCGACCAGCGCCTGCGCCGGATAGGTCAGGGTCCCGGCCGCGTATCCGGCCAGCAACTCATCCATACCGGTCACGTTCTTTTCCATTGTGGCTCTCATAAGTCTCCAGCGCCTAAAGTTGCACTATTCGCGTTACGCGGTACAACAGGGCTCGGATCATCGTTTACACCATAAATATTTGAAATTGAATTTCAGAAAAGGTCCGGAGCAGAATAATTGACTGCTCACCTTTGACGGTCCAGGGAAAAGCCATTGCGAGTTCATGTGGAGCGCTGGCATTCCGGCCAGGGTGCCTTACATTGCAAACTTGATCAAGTTGCCGCCGACCTTTAGCGTCCGGGGCTCATCAGTTTCAACTGTCCGGGCCAGACAACCGGTTCAGTTCAGCCAGGATTTACGAGAATGACAGTGTCCGCTTCTGTTGTCGATGCGATCGGGAACACGCCCCTTATCCGCCTGAAGGCTTTGTCCGAGGAAACAGGCTGTGAAATCCTGGGCAAAGCGGAATTCATGAATCCCGGCCAGTCGGTCAAGGACCGCCCCGCCCGGCAAATGATTCTCGAGGCCGAAGCCCGCGGAGACCTGAAACCGGGCGGCGTTATCGTCGAAGGCACCGCCGGCAACACCGGCATTGGTTTGGCCCTGGTGGCAAGCGCACGCGGTTATCGCACCGTGATCGTCATTCCGGAAACGCAGAGCCAGGAGAAAAAGGACATGCTGCGCCTGTGCGGCGCCGAGCTGGTCGAAGTTCCGGCAAAACCCTTCAAGGACCCGAACAACTATCAGCATGTGGCCCGCCGGCTTGCCGAACAGATGTCTAAGACCGAGCCCAACGGAGTGCTCTTTGCCGATCAGTGGAACAATCTGGACAACCGCAAGGCCCATTTCACGACCACCGGCCCTGAGATCATGGCGCAGACCGGCGGACGCGTTGACGGTTTCATCTGCGCTGTCGGCTCGGGTGGCACCCTTGCGGGCGTCTCGACCTATCTGCAGGAGAACAAACCCGGCGTGGTGATCGGCTGCGCCGACCCGCGCGGCGCGGCCATGCAATCGCTGTTCACCACCGGTCAGGCAGTTGCTTCCGACGGCGGATCCGTCTCCGAAGGGATCGGCCTCGGCCGCAGCACCGTGATCGTGGAAGACCTGAAGATCGATCACGCCTATACCATTCCGGACGAGGAAGCCCTGCCATTGGTCTTCGATCTGGCGCAAAATGAAGGCCTACTTCTCGGCGGATCGACCGCAATCAACCTCGCCGGCGCCCGCCGTCTCGCTCGTGAGCTCGGCCCTGGCAAGACCATCGTGACGATCCTGTGCGACCACGGCACGCGCTCTCAGTCCAAGATTTACAATCCGGAATTCCTGCGCGCGAAGGACCTGCCGGTTCCCGCCTGGCTGGAACGCAAAGTCTCGATCTCGCCGCCCTTTGCCTGACGGCATCCGGCAGGAGCTCTTAAAGCCATGGATCCTGACACTCCGATACTCGCGCAGAACGGAGCCGCCGCCGAGGCGGTGATCCGCGACGCCGTCACGGATGCCGGGATCCTCGACGCAATGGCCAACAATCTCGGCCTCGTCGCGGCCTTTGTCGCAGTCATGTATCTCACCGCCGGCATTTGCGCCGTGCGCGAAGTGATGAATTCCAGGACCTCCCAGGGATCGGTTGCCTGGCTCCTGTCCCTGTTCTTCATGCCCTATGTGACCGTGCCGCTCTACTTCGTGTTCGGTTGGCGGTCCTTTACCGACTATGCCCGGATCCAGGCCACCCTTGGCCGGGCGGAACGGGCCCGGCGCGCCGACGAACTCGGGCTCACCGACCATGACGAAACCCGTGACTGGCCGGTCCTGTCCCGGGTCGCGGGGGTTCCCTTTCTGGCCGGCAACAAGGTGGAGCTGCTCATCGACGGCGACGCCACCTTCAGTGCCATCAAGCAGGCCATCGCCCGGGCGCAGCATGTCATTTTCTTTCAGTTCTTCGCCATCCATGACGACGCCCTTGGCAGAGAGATGGCCGACGCGCTGATCGTGCGGGCCAAGGAAGGCCTTGATGTCTATCTGCTTTATGACGATGTCGGCAGCCATTCCCTCTCCGGCGACTTCATCAGGCGTTTGAAAGATGCCGGCGTCCGGGTCTGCGGGTTCAACGAAAACCACAAGTTTTTGCGACTGCTCGGACCGATGCGGCTCAATTACCGCAACCACCGCAAGCTTGTTGTTGTCGATTTCGCGCAAGCCTTTGTCGGTGGCCACAATGTCGCCGACCAATATGTTGGCCGCGATGCCTGGTTCGGTCATTGGCGGGACACACACGTACGCGTCGACGGTCCCGCCGCCGTCGCCTGTTCCCTGTCCTTTGTCGAAGACTGGCTCTGGGCGAGCGGTGAACAGATCAACGTGCCGCAGGTGGGTGAGATCCCGATGCCGGGCGACGAGTCGGTGCTGGTGATGCCGACAGGTCCTGCCGACAAGCTCGAAGAGTGCGCCATCGCGTTTGTGGAAGCTGCGGCGCGCGCAAAGTCGCGTTTCTGGGTCACCACGCCCTATCTGGTGCCCTCGCTCGATGTACAGACGGCTCTTTGTGCGGCTGCCATGCGCGGGGTCGATGTAAGGGTTCTTCTGCCGGAGAAACGGGATCACTGGACCGTCTGGCTTGCCAGCCACGCCTATGAGGACACGCTGGTGCAGCGCGGAGTGAAGGTCTATCGCTACACGGATGGATTTCTGCACCAGAAAGTCACCCTGATGGACGACGACCTGGTCTCCATCGGCACGGTGAATTTCGACAACAGATCGTTCCAGATCAATTTCGAGCTGACGTTGTGGTTCACCCATGAACGCATGATCGCCAACGTGGCGGCGATGCTTGCCAATGACTTCCAGAACGCCAAACTGACCTGGCCGGACGCCTTCCAGTCGCGCAGCTATGTCTTCCGGGTGCTCGCCCAGGGTGCACGTCTGCTGTCACCGATCTTGTGATTATTTTGGTCGAAACGGCCAGAATTCCGCGCAGAACCAGCGCATTTGCATCGTCAACTTAATGCAATTTTAAGTCGAAATACACAGGTTCTCCGCAACTGTTTTTTACGGGGGCATTTAATGAAACTCAAATTGAAATTGATATTCAGCTTCCTCTTCCTGCTTGTAATCGGACCTGCGCTTTTCTTCCTGGACGGGGCCATCATCAAGGATCTGCGTCTCAAGTTCGACACGCTGGCCCCCGCCTATATTGCGACTACGGACCGGGAGTGCCGCTCGAAACTGTTTTTGTTTCATCACTGCAGTTATGACTATGTCTATGAAAACGAGGACTTGGACCAATCCTACTTCTTCGTTTCCTTTGGCGCTCCGAAGACGCTCACGCTGCTCAAAAGCAACGGCACTGGGGAACTGACCTCGGATGTGGGCCAGGACTACCTTTGGAACCGGATCCTGATGATCCTGTTCATGCCAGCCTTGCTGGTTTGGATTTTGGTCAAGTACATGAGCACCAGACGCGCACAGACCGTACCGGAACGGCCCGCGCCGCGACAACAACCGCAGACCCAGCCTCGGCAAAGTGCGCATGCTGGTCTCGGTCAGGGCCGCAAGGAATTCGGCAGACGCCGTTGAAATTTGCCCGCGCGCAAACTGGTTTTAGCCGGCCGAATGAACTAGGGTGAAGGCTCCGTCAACGCTCATGAATTGCAGGCATCATGTCCTTTCTTCCAGATAGCGCGACCCTTCTCGCCTTCACCGCGGCCGCCCTCGTCCTGACGATCACACCAGGCCCGGACATGACCCTGTTCATGAGCAAGACCCTGACACAGGGGCGTCTGGCAGGCCTTGCGGCGGTTCTGGGGGCAACCGCTGGGCTTGTCGTTCATACGGTCCTGGCGGCCGTCGGCGTCTCGGCGCTGCTGGCGGCTTCAGAACTTGCCTTTATTGTGCTGAAGTTTGTCGGCGCGGGTTATCTGATCTGGCTGGCCTATCAGGCAATCCGCAATGGCTCGAGTTTTTCACTTCAGGCGGTCAAGGCGCCCCGGCAGCCCTTCCATCGGGTCTGGCTGCAGGCGCTCGGCGTCAATATTCTCAATCCGAAGATTGTGCTCTTCTTCGTGACGTTCCTGCCGCAATTCGTCAGCGCAAGCGATCCGAACGCTGTCGGCAAGCTGATGTTCCTTGGCTTCTATTTCGTGGTTCTCGGCATGCCCATCTGCGCCCTGATGGTCCTTGGCGCCAGCGCCTTCGCCAGATTCCTTAAGTCCTCGCCCCGTTTCATGCGCGCGTTTGACTGGGCCTTTGCCGGCATCATGGGTACGTTTGCGCTGAAGCTTCTTGTTGCCAAGGCGAATAACTGATCAGCCTGGCACCGGAGACGCTCGCAGGGGCATTCGCGAAGATAAAAGGTCGTCAACCGGCCATGAGATCGCGCAGCCCTGACGGAGTGACCTGCGCCATCTTGCGAAATTCGCGCGACAGGTGGTGCCGGTCCGAGTAAGCCGCCAGATAGGCCACGTCGTCCAGTGACGTGGCGCCGCCCACCAGCAGCCGGGACGCCTTTCTGAGCCGCACATACCGGGCCAGCCGGCCATAACCTATCCCCGCCTCGGACAACCGCCGGGACAGGCTGCGCGACGACACGCCAAGACCAGCTGCGGTGACAGCCAATCCCATATGGTCGCCTTCCGCCCGTTCCAGGACATCGACCACCCGGGTGATCAGCCGGATGGAGGCACCTGTCGCATCAGGAGCCAGCAAATGGTTGAAGTCGCCGGAGAACTGCGGTCGAGACCGCTTGGCCTTGGTCTTGTCCGCGCCAGACAACCGGATAACGAGGTCGCTGTCGAAATCCAGGACGTCTTCCGGGCAGAAGCCGGACTGAAAAACAGGTCGCGCGGCGCGGCCGCGGGGAACGGACCAGATCCCCTCAATGACAAACCCGGCACTTTCGAGCGTTCCGGTGACAACGCCGGCCAGCATGGCCGGCCCAAAAGGCTTGCGGTTGGCCGGCCGCACCCTGTGAGGCGCGAGCAAAAGGGTTGCCGCACCTTCGTTCATGACAAAGGACGAGGTACCGGAACCGTCCACATAGCGCAGGCTGGCTTGTAAGGTCACAAGACCGTTCCAGCGCCGAACCAGCTCCGGCAGTGTTTCGGATCTCATCAGGACATGACTGATGACGTCGAACCCGGAAGGGCTTCCAAGTGCCCGGGCCAGAGCAAACACGGCATCGCAACCGCGCTTGTGGTAGAGCCGATCGACAATATCCATCGGATCGGGCCAGGTTTCCGCCGTCTCGGACTGTCTACCAAACACCCCTGGAAACCGGACCACGGCCTCGCGGGCATATCTTCGCAGCCACCAGTTCCAATACGCCGCATAGGCTTCACCGAGCGGCGCATTAACGGAATCAGGCCCTGACCCGCCGGTCTCCTGCCTTTTCCAACCTTCAGAAATTTTGGCGCGAATATTCACAGACTTCCCTGCCCTCTCAGGCACGATGCCACCACCCTGGAGCGAATCCAAGGGATTAAACCAAAAGCAAGCATCCAGAACGAGGGGAACATGCACAGAGCAAACTTTGGACGTCGGGTCCTCAAGACGGCGGTAGTGGCTGGCCTTGCCGGTCTCGCTGCCGCTGGCGCCGGACACGCCGACCCTACCCAGCTGAACGCGGCCGAAATCAAGGATATGATGTCCGGCAACTCCATATTCGGCTTCTTTCCCGATGGCGTGACGGAGTACCGGCAGAACAATCACAGCGACGGTGTCGCCGTCGTTGTGGTCAAAGGCGACAAGATCCGCAACATCCCCTGGGAAGCCGTCGAAGAAGATGGAACCGGCAAGTATTGCGAGGACTGGAGCGCCGATGGCTGGGGCAAACTCTGCTTTACCGTCACGCGTGAAGAAGCGACCCGGCCTGTTTTCACCAACGCCAAAGGCAAGGCGAATACCCAGAGCTGGGCCGAAGGCTTTGTCGACCTGAATTTCGCGGACTGACACGCAGCCACGTCAAGGATTCCCGAGCCCGCGGACCGGCCAGGCCCGCGGGCGTTTTCCTGTTTTTGCAAACGTGTCTTTTTGTGTCGCTTTTGTCCTTGCACGGGCCGCGGATCATTGCTCAAGTCTAACGGGAAAACCAGGGAGCCCCGGATGACAACGCCTTTGTTTCGCGATGATGCCTATCTTCAAACCTGCGAGGCCGAGGTTATTGGCGTGAATGAACGGGGCGGAATTGTCCTCGACCGGACGGTGTTCTACGCAACCAGCGGCGGCCAGCCGGGCGACAGCGGCGCACTGGAACTGGAAGATGGCAACCGCATCGAGATTGTCACAACTGTCTATGACGGCGACAAGACCACCATTGTCCATGTCCCGGCTGAAGGACAATCTCTTCCCGCCCCCGGCACCAGTCTGACCGCGCATGTCGACTGGGCCGGGCGCTACCGCTCGATGCGCATGCACACGGCGCTGCATCTTCTGTCGGTGGCCCTGCCCTATCCCGTTACCGGAGGACAGATCGGCGACGGCGACGGCCGGCTCGACTTCGACATGGGTGAGGAAACCATCGACAAGGACAGTCTTCTTGCGCAACTAAACGCGCTTGCTGCGGGCGATCACGAAGTGACGACCGAATGGATCACCGACGAGGAACTCGATGCCAATCCGGGTCTCGTCAAGACCATGTCGGTCAAGCCGCCGCGTGGCTCCGGACGGGTGCGGCTGGTGCGGATCGGTGGCGATGTCGACTTGCAGCCCTGCGGCGGCACCCATGTCACCAGGACGTCCGAAATCGGCACGCTTGCTCTTGGCAAGATCGAAAAGAAAGGCAAGCAGAACAGGCGTGTGCGAATTCGCCTGACAGATTAGGACGGCGCTGACAGAAGACTGACAAGGGAGGCTGAGATGAGACTATCGGGTGGCTGCCACTGCGGCGCGGTGGCTTTCGAAATGGAGAGCAAGGCACCCTATCCCTATATGCGTTGCTATTGCTCGATCTGCCGCAAGATCGGCGGCAGCGGCGGCTACGCCATCAACCTGATGGCCGATGCCGGCAGCCTGATGGTCCAGGGCGCTGAAGCCAAAGGTGTCTACAATGCCGTCATCGACGGCAAACCCAGTCCGGCAGAAAGGCATTTCTGCAAGACCTGCGGTGCGCATCTCTGGGTCTGGGACCCGCGCTGGCCGGAACTGATCCATCCCCATGCCGGGGCCGTCGACAGCCCCTTGCCAACACCGCCAGAGACCGTCCATATCATGCTGGCATTCAAGCCGGACTGGGTCGACGTGCCGGAGGGGCCGGGCCATATGCATTTTCAGAACTACCCGGACCAGTCCATTGAGGACTGGCACCGGTCCAAGGGACTATTGGAGGTTTAAGGAGACACCATGACCGATCACCCGCTTGTGTCCACCCAATGGCTGGCCGATCATCTGTCGTCTCCGGACATGGTTGTGGTCAACGCCTGGATGCCCCCTGTCACCCACCCGGACGCGCCGCCGGTCTATCCGAACGCGCATATTCCGGGCGCCGTCTTCTTCGACGTCAACGAGATCTGCGATAAATCCAGCGACCTGCCGCATATGCTGCCCGCGCCGCATGTGTTTTCCTCCGCCATGCGCAAACTCGGCATCGGCGACGGTCAGACCCTGGTGGTCTATGACGATTTCGGCTTCTATTCCGCCCCACGGGTGTGGTGGACGCTGAAGAGCATGGGCGCGGAACGGGTCTATGTTCTCGACGGCGGGTTTCCCAAATGGCGCGCCGAAGGCCGCCCCTTCGTCGATGACACGCAACGTCGGGTCCAAAGCCACTTTACCGCCCGCCTCAACAACGGTGCCGTCGCCGATCTGGCGCAGATGCGCGCCACCATCGACAGCAAGTCGCGCCAGATTGTCGATGCCCGGTCGGCGGACCGGTTTGCCGGAGAGGCCCCGGAACCACGGGCTGGCCTCAAGAAGGGCCATATGCCGACATCGCTCAACCTGCCCTTCACCGAGCTGATCCGCGAAGACGGCACGTTTCTGCCGAAGGATGAGCTTGGCGAAGCCTTCAGGCGCGCCGGTGTAGATCTTGACCGGCCGGTCACGACCACATGCGGCTCCGGCGTGACAGCGGCGATCCTGACCCTCGGCCTGACGATCCTGGGTGCACGCGACCTAGCGCTTTACGATGGGTCCTGGGCGGAATGGGGCGGCCGGGACGACACGGACATAGCCACCGGCAGTGCCTAGCGGTGCTTCCTGTCAGGTTCCCGTTTTCAGGGCCTGGAAGAAGTCCCGGATCTCATTCGAAATGGCGTTCGCGCTTTCGGTCATGCGATCGGCTGCGGAGAGAAAATTCTCCGCGGCCCGATCGGTCGATTGGATGGCCTCGCCGACCCCGGTGATGTTTTCGTCGAGCGTCTGCGCACCATTGGCGACAGTTTGAACGCTGTGAGAGATTTCCTGGGTCGCGGCGCCCTGCTCTTCCACTGCTGCGGCGATCGAAGACGTCATCTCGTCCAGTTCCTTGACAACATCGGCAATCGACTGGATAGAGGCGACCGCCATGTCGGTGGAGCTCTGGATCTCGCCGACCTGCTGACTGATTTCCTCGGTTGCCTTTGCGGTCTGTTCTGCCAGCGTCTTGACCTCACTCGCGACGACGGCAAAGCCCTTGCCGGCCTCACCGGCCCGAGCGGCTTCGATGGTTGCATTCAGCGCCAGCAGGTTGGTCTGTTCCGCGATGGCCTGGATCAGGCCGACCACGTCACCGATCTTCTGGGCCGCACCGGCCAGGCTGGCCACCTGCGTTCTGGATTTTTCCGTCCCGCCGGCAGCCTCGCTGGCAATTCGGGATGCGCCCGTGATCTGTTTGGAAATCTCCTGGATCGAGCTGGAGAGCTCTTCCGTAGCCGAGGCAACCGTCTGAACACTCATGTTGGAGTCCCGGGAAACTGTTTCGGCGGCTCCGACCTGAGACCGTGCCGCACCCGATACGCTGGTCAGTTGAGAGGCCTCCGAAGCCACGCCCCGTGCGCCTTCATCGACGGCCGCGAGCGGGTCATGCACATTCCTTTCGAATGTTTCAATCGCCCTGTTGAGCCGTGCGGTCTGCTCGGCACGTTCCTCAAGCAGCTTGTCTTCATAGGTCGAGATGGCCAGGTCCATGTCCAGCAGCACCGCGGATGTGACGTGGTCGAGCATCGTGCTCAGGTTCTTGGGAGAAAACCGGAATTTGCGAGTGAGATAGGTGTGCAACCTTGTCAGAACGAACCTGTATCCGGCTATGTACCATCTCGGTTCAAGACCGATCCGGCAATGGACGTGTCCGATCCTGTTGATAATGGACGTGTCCGATCCTGTTGATGCTGTCCCGATAGGACTGATCAAAGCCGCCCAGAAACAGCTTCTCCCAGTGTGACTTCTGGGCGGAAACCAGTCTGGCCTGCTGATCGCCGACCATGGCCGCCATTTTGGGCTGGGTTTTCAGATGTGCATAAAACCCGGCGAGGACATCATCCAGCGCGGGCTGTATGATCGGCCATAACGTCTTGAGCGATCTAACGGTGGTTTGGTCGATTTGGGCAAAATTCAATCTGGTCTGGAAATCGGTGTCCTGGTTATGCATGGCAACTCACCCTTGAAAACTGCCCCTAGGTCACCCTCCAAACATAAACAAACCATAAATTGCATATGCACTTTGTCTCTATTGACAATTACATTCGCCGAACCGAAACAGACAAGACTGAAACATTTGCCAATACAACTTAAAGAAGAGACCCGCTGGTGCAACCGGCTCGCATCCTGGAGAAGAATCACGGGCCGGTCGTGTCCGGAACCCACAGCCGGACCAGGCGCGGTGTGACACGTTGAGACGACGCCTCCGGAGACGCGATGCACACAACAGACTCGCCGCCGCCTGGAACAGGTTCCCCCTCAGATCTTGACGCGCTCCTGCCGTATAGAGCTGACTTTGTTCGGTTTTCTGGTTTTACCGCCAAACTTGATCAAAACATCCGCCCGGCTGCCCGAAAGATGATGACCCGGCCAGATTTCCAGCGCGTCGATCAAGTCCGTCTTAGGAAACTGCGCTGCGATTTCCTTGTACAACCCCGGTGCTATTCGCAGGCGCCCCATGCCAAAGACATCGCACATGGCGCCCCTGGACAACAGATGCGCCTCAGCTCCGTATAACCGATTTGAAACATAGCCGTTGAGATGAAGGCCAATGGCGTCGGCAACCTTATGTACCTTGGCCCGGTCATGGCCCTTGCCCACCAGGTGATGCCTGCAGCGCTCGGCGCCATGGACAACGAAGCAGCAGTCTCCAGGTTCCCGGGAGCGGCCGGCAGCCAAGCCCACATCATGCAATATGGCGGCCGAAAACAGCAGCTCCCGATCGAAGTCGAGCTTTCGATAACCACCGAGCAGAACACCGAAATAATAGGTCCGCCAACTGTGCCTCATCAATTCCGGGTTCTGTACGCCAACCGCAAATTCGAGCGCATCGCGCACGAGCGCGGTGTCGGGTGGCTGCATGCCCTCAAGATCGCCGCCGAAGGCATTCAGGAGCCCAAAGCGGCTGCGAAGCTTGTCCATCGTCTCAAGCGTCGCCATGCGGCCCATATTCAAGGCCAGTTTTGCCTTTTCTCCACGAGTGAGGCGGCCATCGCGATAGGTCCCCTGGCGCCTGCCCCATTCCACCGTTCCCATGTCTGCCTTGACGTCCGGCATGTCGAACAACCTTTCCATTGACGGCTCCTTATTTTTGTACCTTATCGCATATAAATAGACATGTCGATATTTTTGTGCGACTTGGTATAAAATGAGCAAGCAGACAAAACGTGGCCGTCCGAGGCAGTTCGACGAGGATCAAACCCTGGACCAGATCATGCAGGTTTTCTGGCGTCACGGCTTTGCCGCAACCAGCCTGGACCAGATCTCGGAGGCGACGGGTCTCAACCGGCCGAGCCTCTATGCCGCGTTTGGCAGCAAGAAGGACATGTATCTGAAGATCATTTCCCGGTTCGCGGACCAGATGCACACCTATCTGGCGGCGGCCGGTCGAACGCCATCCGGGGCGCACGCGCGGCTGAAGGCTGTTATGGCGGCAGCGATCGACCTTTACACCGGCCATTCGCCATTGAGCCACGCAGCCTATGGCTGTCTGGCTGTCTCCACACTGCCGTCCGAAACGGTCGATGACAGCGACTTTCAAATGGCGCTATCGGCCGTTTTGAGACGTATGGACGATGGCTTTGCCGAGCTGATCCGCCATGAAGCGTCCGGCAGGCTTGACGAAGACGAGATCGCAGTGGCGGCCCGGCACCTGTCGCTGTTGCTACACGGCCTGTCGATCCGCGCCCGCGCGGGAGAGCCGTCCGAATTGCTCAAAACCCTGGCAGCAAGCGCCGTTGACCGGCTGGTACCGCCGATTTCATAGACTGTTGTGTAACGCCAGCGACCAGGTCAACATTCTTGGCAAAGGCGTCCATATACCCGTCCTGTACCCCGTCGCGCGTAACCTTGCGGCCGTCCAGGTGTTGCATCCGACAAGAGCATTGAAACCGCCTTTGGCCGGGAAAAACATGTCGTGCGCGTCATAGACGGCGTCAGAAATCGGTTCCGGCTTCAGGCCCGGCATAGACTTGAAACTCGACCGGATGTTGTGAAACGGCCTGCAATATTGACCCTGTTTTAGGGGTTATCGGCGTCCAAAACTGACCCCTGCCAAATTTGTTTTTATGCGTCCCTGATTTTTCAGGGAGCATTTTAAGGATGTTGGTTGT
>NZ_JALNMJ010000020.1 GCF_023156505.1 Roseibium sediminicola
AGTAAGCATCCGGCGAAGACCGCCTCGCGGTCAGTTTCCGGTCAGCGCTGTTGGTTCTGGCTCTTTGCGAAGCCCGCCTTGCCGAGTGTTCGACGCCGGACGAGCTTTTCGATGCGCTCGTTGATCAGATCGATGCTGATATCACCCGGATCAAAGCGACCGCCATACCACCGCACCAGCTCGCGATGTTGCGGGTGGCGTGGCTTTGACATCGCCTCCAGGAAGTCCGTGAAGCCGAAGGTCCCGCCAACGTCTTCCGGCGGAGCACGGTTTTCGCCTTCCAGGAAGCGAGGATACTCGTAGGCGGGATCGGCATCCTCAACAGCTTCAACGATGAGGGTGTGGCGCCAATTGTCGCCAAAGTCATAGGTATAGGTGAAGGTGGTGATGCCGCGGTCGATGAGCGTTCGGATGCGGACATTCTTCGCAGCATAGGTCTTGCGGCCGAAGTCCTCGGCAGGGTCAGGAACATCATAGAACCTGCCACCGGCCTCAAATTCAAAAAGGTGGTAGTCCTCAAACAGCATGACGGCCTGGATAACGTCGTGCAGCCCCTTCAGGCTCATGGCGAGCGGAACTTCAACCCGGCGCCAGATCAGGGGTTCGATGTCATCAAGCTTGATGAGCAACCGGGCGTTCTGTTCGTTCTGCATCATGACGCTGGTGCCGATGCCGGAGTACGCGGTTCCCAGTTCCAGGGCAGCAATTCTTCGACCCTGGAAACGGGCGTTTCGGCGATGCGGGCGAGGACATCGGCAAGCCAGGCTTGAGGATCGACGTCGTTGAGCTTTGCCGTGTTGAGCAGCGTCGCCATAAAGGCGGCGCGGTCGGCGCCGCGATCCGATCCGGCGAACAGCCATGACTTCCTTCCGAGGGCAAAGCCGCGCAGTGCCCGTTCGGCCGCATTATTCGTCAGGCAGATCCAGCCGTCGTGAAGGAAGGTGGTGAAGCCGTCCCAACGCTTGAGCATGTAATCTATCGCCTCGGCAACAGAGGAGCTGCGCGACAGCTTGCTCCGCTCGGCACGCAGCCATTCCTCAAGACCTTCGGCAAGAGGAACGCTGTCCCTGCGCCGCCGCTCCAGGCGTTCGCCGGCGGAGAGCCCGTTGATCTCGCGCTCGATGTCGAACAGGGCATCGATGCGCTTGACCGCCTCCAGCGCTATCGGTGAGATCGGTGCGGCGTTCTTCCTGCGCCTGGCGTTGGCGGCGATGTCGGCAAGCACGAAGAATTTGCGGCGCGCATGTGACCAACACAGCGCCTGGGTCAGCGGACCAGGATCACGGTCCACCTTGAACAGCGGATTGTAACCGCTGTAGGCGTCGGCTTGCAGAATACCGGCGAAGCTCCTCAGATGGCGCTCGGGATGTTCCTGGCGCCGGTTGCGAGAGGCATAGTAAAGGGCCGCCGGAGGAGATTGCCCACCGAACGGGCGATCGTCGCGGACATAAGTCCAGATGCGGCCGGTATCGGTCTTGCCCTTTGCGAGGATCGGCACGGTGGTGTCGTCGCCGTGCAACCTCTCGGCACTCATCACATGCGCCTCGATCAGCGAATGGACCGGCTTGAGAGCCGCCGCGCAGGCGCCGACCTGGTCGGCCAGCGTCGACAGGCTGAGATCGATACCCTCGCGCGAATAGCGCTCGCTCTGCCGGTTCAGCGGCTGATGCTGTGCAAACTTCTCGAAAAGGATCATCGCCAGAAGGTTCGGACCGGCAAAGCCGCGAGGCGTCACATGGAACGGAGCTGGCGGCTGAGTGATCTTCTCGCACTCCCGGCAGGTGAACTTCTCCCGCACGGTCTGGATCACCTTCCACTGGCGCGGGAGCACTTCAAGCGTCTCGGTGACATCTTCACCGAGTTTGGCCAGCTTCGCGGATCCGCAGCACGGGCAATTCACCGGCGCGGCGACAACAACACGCTCGCGCGGCAGATGCTCCGGAAACGGTTTCTTTGACGGACGTCGGCGTTCAAACGCTTTGATGGTCGATGTTCGCGCCGAGACCTCAACCGCCAGCTCGTCTTGGGCGGCATCGGCTTCCAGCTCTTCGAGCTGCAATTCCAACTGTTCCAGAAGACGGGCTTTGCGCTCCGAACGGTGTCCGTGGATCTCCCGCTTGAGCTTCTCGATCTCCAGCTTCAGCCGGGCGATCAGGGCTTCCGAGTGCGAGTTTACCGCCTGGGCACGGGTAGCGAGTGCCTCAGCTTCACGGCGGGCCGCACGCTCCGCGAGGATCATCGCGTGCGCACTGGCAAGGTCGTCGGGAAGGTGTTCGGCCGCATCGAGCATGGCGGGATGGAATCATATTCGCTCCCGCCACACCAGCGCTTTCCACTATCCGGCCGAGCTCGGCCGCCAGGTTTTTTGCGGCATCCGCCAATCGATACCTTCCAGAAGATATCCGAGCTGAGCCGGGGTGATGGATACCGTGCCGTCCGCCGCCGATGGCCAGATGAACCGGCCGCGTTCCAGCTTCTTCGTGAACAGGCAGGCCCCTTGTCCATCGTGCCAGATCACCTTGATCAAGCCTCCGCTTCTGCCGCGGAAGACAAACAGGTGGCCGCTCATAGGATCCCGCCTCAGTGTCTCCTGAACCATCAGCGACAGCCCGGGAAAGCCTCTGCGCATATCCGTGTGGCCCGTCGCAAGCCAGACCTTCACACCACTCGGGACCGGGATCATCGCCGCTCCAGGAGATCGAGAATGCGTCCCAGAGCTTCCGTGTCGATATCACTGTCGACCCGAACCCGTTTACCCCGGCCCAACTCGATCGTCACAACGCTCGGCTTACGCCGCGAACGTGGTGGCGGAGTTGGTTCCGGCGATTGACTAGGGGCCGGCAAAGACCCGGCATCGGAGATCGTTACCGGGACAAACTCAGGTGAAGATGTCGGTGCGGGTGTCCCGTGATCCGCAGCCGTTCGGCCGTCAGAGATCGTGCAGAGTTGCTTGCGCCACCGAAATAACTGGCTCACGTGGCAACCCGCCGCCCGGGCAATCTCAGACACGCTTGCGCCCGGTTCGAGGCATGCCGCTACAAGTCGCTCCTTGTCTTCCTGCGACCACCGCCGGCGGCGCTCCACCGACGTGATCACCTCAATATGCTGCTTGGTCATATGACTACTCCTAGTGCTACCACTAGGACTGACAGTCTTCAGCCTTCGCCAGCAAGACGGCCTTCACCGGAGGGGTACGTCATTGCCCGCGTCAAGGCTCAATCGCCGCGGTAACAATCGGTCGGTTACGATTGCTCAGCCCCCTGAGCGCAACGGTTCTGGGATGGGGTTTTCTGAACGAAACGCTGACCATGTCTCAGGCCCTTGGCCTGTGCGTGGTATTGGGAAGCGTGGTCGCGGGACAATACGCCTTAAGATCCGGCTAAGGCAGCTCTGTTGGGGGCGTTTTGATCATCACCCGAAGGGGCTTACCACTGGACAGATCAATTTGACCTGACGATCTGACTGACCATCTCGGCGACACGCATGGGGTTTTCTTCGGACAAAAAGTGATGTCCCGGGCCAAAATCATGCGCTTGGATTTGCGGAAACATCTGGCAGAAGCGGGCAAACTTCTGTTGGGATGGCGGATAATCTTCGGACACGATGACACCGGGTGATGGTAACAGCCAATCGATGGGCATCGGATGCGTTTTCATGCCTCTTTGGATTTCCCTGATGATCTCCATCGACGCTTTTGGGCGGCCTTCAAGCGGGTTCAGCTTGACCAGGGCAAGGACTGATCTGCGCGAGCGGATCGTCGGCAGACACTCCTTATAATAGCGCATTCCCTCATCCGGTATCGGGCAGTGTTCAGGGATAAGTTTTTTGATCATCAAGTTCAGCACTTGCACAACGAAGTACCCAGCCGGGCCGCGCATCATCTTGAAAGGAAGCCGGAATTTGGGTTCAAAGTCATCGGCGTAGGTGAAATCCCAAAGGAAGGATTCAAACAGCACGGCCCGCGCGAACAGCTCTGGTCGGCGCACCGCGTTCAGCATGCCCAGTGGCCCGCCCCAGTCTTCAGCGACCAATGTGATGTCTTTCAATCCTAATTGGTCAACCAGTCCTGCGATGATCTCGGCATGAATATCCAGAGTGTATCGCAGGTCCATCGGTTTGTCCGACTTGCCAAATCCAAGCAGATCCAATGCGATACAGCGCGCACCGGTGTCGCGCTGAACCTTCGGCATGATGTCGCGCCAGACATAGGAATTGGTAGGGCTGCCATGAACAAAGAGAATGGGTTGAGCGTTCTCTGGCCCCAGTTCCACAACGTGGATTTTGTAGCCGTTGATTGTCACAAATCGGCTATTGAACGGGTAGGCGGGTGAGTGATCGAACATGGTGCCGACCTCCTTTAAGCATTCGCAGGTGCGCGCCTTGATAGATCAGGCCCAGACACAGGACCAAACAGGGTGAATTGCAAATGGCGGGCACTGGCCTCGGTCATAGTCCAAGCACGAACACCGGCGGTGGCATAGTTTGACGGGTCAGCCAGCGCGATATCGGAGCCGAAAAAAGCAGTGCACCTGATAATCCCGGAGGCCTCATATGCAAGTGGCGCGCTGGCCGCCAAGGCCAACGCGTCGGTCTCAGGCCTTCGAGTAGTCAATCAGCGTCAGGCGGGCACCAAAAGGATCCTCAATCGTGGCCATGCGGCCCACACCTGATACTGTCATGGGCTTTGCAACAACCGAAGCGCCAGCGGTCTCGGCTTTTGCGACACGCGCATCAACGTCGTCCACGGTGATGTAAAGCTTCCAGCCGTCATTTCCGGGCATAGGGGCAAAACCGCCCACAGGCTTTTCTTCGATCATGATGGCGGCATATGTGCCTTGTTCCATCTCGGTATCCGCGACGGTCCAGTCCAGCACATCCTGATAAAAACTCCGCGCTTTATCCGCGTCGGGGCCGGAATGCTCGACCCAGCTGACTGCGCCATGTGTTTCCATTGGGTTCATGTGTGTCTCCTTGTCAATACGGCGTCCATTCTTTGGACGTCATACCAAGGACGCATCGGTGCCTTTCATTCGGACAGCCCGTCAGTATTTTTTTCCAACCGTGCGATTTCGCATCGCAGGTGGTTTTCTTCTTCTTTGGACGGCCCGCATTCCAACGCCCGTCGCAATGCGTCCAGGGCATTGTCCGTGTTGCCAACGGCCTCGGACAGGCCCGCAAGTACGGCATGATAGGGCAGGTAATCAGACAGCTGCTCTGACAGTTGCGCCATCTGCGTCAGTGCCTCGGTTGCGCCCACCACTTGGGACAGCGCCACCAGCCTAGCCAAAAGAATGACCGGCGTTGGCTGCATTTTCGTCAAAGCGTCATACAGCCGCAGAATCTCGGGCCAGTTTGTATCTGTCGCGCATGTCGCCGAATTATGGACATCACAGATCGCCGCCTGCAGCTGGAACGGACCGACCCGACGGTTCAACAGGGCCTTCTGCGCCAAAAACCGCGCTTCTGAGATTGCGCTTTGATCCCACAATTTGCGATCTTGAGCCTCAAGCGACACCAAGGTGCCGCTGGCGTCTGCTCGTGCAGGAAATCGCGCCGTATGACCTATCATCAGCGATAACAGTCCCATCGTTTCAGGCTCATTCGGGAACAGGCGCAGCAATAGTCGGGTCAGTCGAATGGCCTCACGACAGAACAGAGGCTGAATATGCGGCTGGTTTTGACTTGCGGCATATCCCCTGTTGAACATGAGATAGAGAACAATCCTGACTTGACCGATTTGATCTGCGCGCTGTTTTGCCGATAGCGCGCCGCCATCAGGCGAGCCAAGCCGCCCTGCGCGGTCTCGGGCCCGCGAGATCCGCCGTTGAAGCGTATCCGGGGTGACGAGAAAAGCCTGAGCCATATCAGGCACCGCCAAGCCGACAACATAGCGCAATGCCAATGTGATCTGGTCGAGGTCGGTAAGCTGTGGGTGACAACAAAGAAACTGCAGCCGCAGAACATCATCCTGAAAACTGGCGGCGTCGAACGCCCCTTCGATGTCTTCGCCGTTTGTATTTGGAACAGGGCCGGTGCTGTCCATTTCGGTCAGGCGGCGGTCTTTGCGATACTGGTCCAACAATGCGTTATGACCCACCCGCACCAGCCACCCCTCTGCGTTGCGTGGCACTCCGGTTTCGGGCCAGGCTTGCAGTGCCCTGACGACAGCCATCTGATATCCTTCTTCGGCTGTCTCCAGATCCCTGAACCGACGCAAGAGGGCCGCGATCACCGCAGGGCGGCTCGCGGTCAGATGGGCCTCCAATCCAGGCTCTTTCCCGGAACCAGTCAAAAACCGGAAGACCAGTTTACCGCGCGGATCTCTATGTGCGAGATACCTTGCGGCAGGTCCTTGGCCGCTTCGGTGACATATTCGAAACTGTCGCTTTCGATCAAATAGAACCCGAGGAATTGTTCTTTGGTCTCGGCAAAAGGTCCGTCGATAATCAAAGGGTCTGCGCCACTACCGTCGATATGAGATGCCGTCGAGGGTGGCATCAACTGCACAGATCCGCGATAGGTCTTGTCCCTTTCCAATCGCGCCTGAAGCGCGCGGTGTTTTTTCAGAAGCGCTTCATGTTCATCCGGGGGCAGCGCGTCGGCCACTCCCTCAACTCCAAAGACAAGTACTGAATAAAGCAACGCTGCATCTCCTCGCGTGGGATTATACTGATTCAAGAACGTTCTACACCGGTGATTTCGGACACGCCTAGCCTAGCCGATTTTTGGGCCAGGTCGCTGCTGCGCTAAGGGCCAACACCACATTTCACAAGACTCGGAGTCTGTGTACTGCGTCCGCCGCCGCGCAGCGTTCGAACCGGGAGCAGCCCGGTTACTTTGGTGGACTGCATCTCCAATTAGCCAACGTCAACGCGGGATCTAAATATCGCTTATCTGCGAAGCTATTCGCGACAACACGACAGGTGTCTTATTTCAGAACACGCATTTCGCCGACCGAACCGGCATGTTGAGATACAGCGTCAGACAGGTCCCGCCTTATAACGACGCTTTTTGCACTGCATTCGGAACAGCAGCGTTGAAGCTACCCGGGGACGGATGCGCGTGGATAATGATCGTGTCAAATTTCAGCTGTTCCATGCATTGCCCGTGTTCAAATGCCGAGCAAGGTTTTCAAGCGTCGGTGTCCAGCCATTCTCGTGGAAAATGCGGCTGGCCTCATCCATCAAGCCGTCATGCTCAAGGACGAGTACGGTCTTGTCACCCTTGGGAGTCATTGTGATCGTGACGCGGCTTGTCTCCTCCCGGCCTTCCCATGCCCATGAAAAGGCTAACTCATGAGGCGGCTCAATCCGCTGATATGATCCATAGGCCGTCAGGTGGTCACCCACCTCGGGCGGTGGGCGCATGGCGGCGCCACTCGCGTCCATCACGATCCGAAATGTACCGCCAAGCCGAAAGTCTGCCTCAACTTCAATTGCCTTCATACCAAGAGGGCAGAACCATTGCTTCATAAGCTCGGGCTTTGTCCAAGCATCCCAGGCCCGGCCCGTGGAAGAGTTCAGAACGCGCGTTTGAAGGACGGTGTGAGTGGTGGTCATTTGCGCTTTTTCTTCTTGATATCGTGGTCTCGGGACTCCTCAAGAAATCTCTCGAGCCCATCCAGATTATCCGACCAGAACTTTTGATAGAAGGCGAGCCAGTCGAAAGCCGCGTGCAGCGGTTCGGCTTGCAGGCTGCAAATGTGCCGCCTTCCATCCAGTTGCTTGGTAACCAGCCCTGCGGACTGAAGCACCGACAGATGCTTGGAGAACCCTGCGGGCGAAAGCGAAAACGGCTTTGACAACTCGCCCACCGAGAGCGGACCTTCGGCGAGCCTTGCCACGGTGGCCATGCGCACCGGGTCACTCAGCGCGGCGAATGTGCGTGTCAGTTCAGGGGTCAGGTCTTGCACATCGACAGCCTCTCTGGCGCGGCTCCGCAGGCCGGGTGTGGCCCTAGGCGGCCTCGGCCGCGACGAAGTTCGCCGAATCGGTATAAAGCGTTTGCTTGACGATCTTGTCGCCCTGGAAGGTGAATACATCGCACATCTCGATATGTTTTTCACCATCGGGAAGCTCAGCGACAAGCGTATAAAGATGCGCGACGGACTCACCTTCGGCGATGAACCGCGATTGGGTTACGCGACCGACGAAATTGACCAGATGGGCGATATAATCATCGGGGTTGTCGAAATTCATCAGCGGCGAGTTATGCGAGAAGTTATCGGTCAGAAGCGGCCGGATCATCGCGGGATCCTGGGCGGTGGCACCGGCATAGAACTGATCCAGGGTGGCTCTTTGTTCGGGGGTCATAGTCTTTTCCATGTTATTGATTCGGTACTTATCTAATATTTCGCTATCTGGCGAATTTGTCAAGGCACCAAGAGCTATTTTCACGACTGCTGTACCCCCAAAATTAGGCAACTTTGGACGGCAAGCACCCTAAAAATGATCAAACCGAATAGATGAAACTAGCCCTCCGACACGCGGTTGGATGCGCATAAACCACCGCTTCTGCAAGCTCCGTCTAGATAACCCCGTCTTATGCGTCTTTGGCAGAGCGCGAACGTCTCCGGTCACATGGCGTGATTCTACCCGTGAACAATTGATCGTTTGCAACCAACCTGATCATACCTGCCCGTCCACACGTCCTGCGTTGACAGCGATCTACTCGTGCCGCTTCCACCAATCGTGAAGCGCCAGAAAAACAGGTTGAAGATCCAAGGCAAGTTCCGTCGCCGAGTATTCCACGCGTGGTGGAACTTCGGGAAAGACTTCGCGATGCACCAATCCGTCTTTCTCGAGCGCCCTGAGCTGGCCCGTCAGCATCGACTGTGTCACGCCATTTATCGCGCGCTTTAACTCACCAAAGCGCTTTGTGCCCTGTCTGACGTCAGCACCAATGGGACAGTTTAGGTCGATTTGATAAGAGAGGGTTTCTGGCACATCGTAACCACCAAGGAGTGGAGATGAGACAGAAACCCGGAACCCGTAAGAGCCACGGCGAGAAGGTTGTTAAGGACATCCGCCGTGCCACACGCAAGCAGTATTCGGCCGAAGAGAAGATCCGGATTGTGCTGGACGGCCTGAAGGGCGAGGACAGCATCGCGGAGCTGTGCCGCCGCGAAGGTATTGCCCAGAGCCTGTATTACAGCTGGTCCAAGGAGTTTCTTGAAGCTGGGAAGAAGCGCCTGGCTGGGGATACAGCACGTGCGGCAACGTCGAACGAGGTAAAGGACCTGCGTCGGGAATCCCGCGATTTGAAAGAGGTCGTGGCCGAACAGGCCCTGGAGTTGCGGCTGCTCAAAAAAAGCATGCTCGGGGATGGGGGCGACGACGAATGAGGTATCCTGCATCTGAGAAGCGGGAGATCATCCGGCTGGTCGAGCGGTCGCACCTGCCGACCAAGCGCACACTGGACAAGCTGGGCATCCCCAGGACCACGTTCTACCGCTGGTATGATCGGTATCAGACCGGCGGCCCCGAAGCGCTTGAGGATCGTAGCCCCAAACCCTCACGGGTCTGGAACCGCATTCCTGAGCCCATTCGTGAGAAGATCAAGGACCTGGCCCTGCAGGAGAGCGATCTGTCGCCGCGCGAGCTGGCCGTGCAGTTCACTGACACGAAAAAGTATTTTGTGTCAGAGGCCTCGGTGTATCGCATCCTCAAGTCCTACGACCTGATCACCAGCTCGGCCTATGTGGTTTTGTCGGCCGCTGATGAGTTCCGGGACAAGACAACGCGGCCTAATCAGCTGTGGCAGACCGATTTTACTTATCTCAAGGTCATCGGCTGGGGCTGGTTATATCTTTCGACGATCCTCGATGACTTCAGCCGTCACGTCATCGCCTGGAAGCTCTGCACGACGATGAAGACGGGCGATGTGACCGACACGCTGGATCTGGCGCTGCAGGCCTCGGGTTGTGACCAAGCGACGGTTCTGCACAAACCGCGGCTGCTATCGGACAATGGCGCCAGTTACATCTCCGGTGAACTGGCTGACTGGCTGGAAGATCAGCAGATGGACCATGTGCGCGGCGCTCCATATCACCCGCAGACCCAGGGTAAGATCGAGCGATGGCATCAAACCTTGAAGAACCGCATCCTGCTGGAAAACTATTACCTGCCAGGAGATCTCCGACAGCAAATCGACACCTTCGTCGATCACTACCATCACCGGCGCTATCACGAGAGTCTGCAAAACCTCACCCCCGCAGACGTCTACTTAGGGCGCGGCCAAGCCATTCTGAATCAACGGGAAAGGATCAAACGAAAGACCATCGAAACACGGCGCTTGCTTCACCGCAAATCCGCCGCATAATCAAACGAACCAGATGAGCCAGATCCTCTCTTAGATCACGCTGCCAACTGGCCCAAAACCTCTGACGACGGACACAATGGCGGTTTTCCTTTAGTGCATTCTAACATGTTATCCTATGTGGGCTTGTCGGCTGGCCTCGTCAATCCGATTCTCGTAGAACTGGATGATGCCGGCCGGATTGCGAGCGAACCCTTCTGAAAAGCTCTGCGGCGCTTCGGTATCGTCGTCATAAGTGACAGACCATATCATGATGCTTAAGGAGGCTGGCAGGAGCGCGATTGCTTTCGCAGTGGGGAAGTAGCACACCATGTTCTTCTTCTGGGGATGCACTTTTCGAAAGAACATCCCGGTTGCAACCAGCTTCGCTAGCCGATCGGCTAAGATATTGGTCGAGATGCCTTCTTCTGAGTTCAGAAAGTCACCGTATGAGCGCTTGCCATGAAGCAAAGCGTCCCTCAGTAACAAGAAGGTCCATTTGTCGGCCAAGATGCCAGCCGCGTAGCGAACCGGGCAGCCAGACCATGGAATTTTTTGCTTGTTCATCAGCGACAGTTAGCTTGCAAACTTCCTGCTTGCAAATCGGAAGTAATGTCGGTACTAAATCACTTGCAGATCACAAGTGATGAGGGTGAAGCGATGCCAAATCCATATGTTTGGTTCGATAACCTCAGTTCGCTTCGGTCCGAAGTCACTGCTTTTTGGGCACCCATGTTTGATTGGGATCGGAATGAAATCGGACCAATGGCGTTGCTGACAGACGGTGAAAATGCTCCCTTTCCAAGGGGGCATGATCGGTTTGAAGGTTTGTCGCGCTCGGTTTCCCAAACAGATGTGGACGATATTGCAGACGCGGGCCGTCGTGAAAAAGAGGTCGGTGCCAAGGTGATCGCTGAACACGCGCCAGAAACGGCAGTCGACGTCACCATCATCAAAGAGGCCGGCGCATCCGATATGGCGCTTTGGAAACGAAAGGCAGGTATGTGATGGTGTTGTCCGTTACGCTTTATTTCATCGCAGGATTTGCCCTTGCGCAGGTCGTCATCACGAACCTAGTCGGCCTCGCCCGTATCAAGAACGAGGTCCATTTTTATGATGAAGGCGATCTCGACTTGCGTCGCAATGTGCGGGCGCATGGTAACTTCACCGAGACTGTGCCGATGTCGCTCATGGCGATGGCCGCAGCCGAGATTTCTGGCACGCCGCCGATATTGCTCGTCTTGGGAGGTGCCTTCTTGGTCGTCGGTCGGGCCATGCATTACTGGATCATTCGCACACGCGGCTGGGGAAATGCACGCGCCATATCGATGGTCCTAACGCTCGTCGCGATGGCGGGATTTGCGATAGCTACGCTTTGGAACTTGTTAACGGGCGGTTAGTACATGCGCTGTGTGTACTTTATGATGCTGCGGCTCATAAAGTCACGCACGCCTTGTTTGTTTTTTTGGAGACAAACCGCGAAAAGCCACTTTTGGGTATTGCCAAGCGAACCAAAGTAAGTTCCCACATACCGGACCCCATTAGCCTCCGGAAAGCGACGGCGCAATTGAGGTGCCCCTAGATTTGTAGACGCTTTGCCGCCTAACTGTGAGGCTAGGAGGCCGAGATGGGGACAAGCAATTTCAGCGACGAGTTCAAGCGCGATGCGGTGCATCAGATCGTAGTACGCGGGTATCCGGTTCGGGAGGTTTCCCGACGGTTGGGCGTCAGCACGCATTCTCTGTACAAATGGATGAAGCTGTTCTGTGATCCCGTACCAAAGAAGCCCGGCGTGGATCATGAAGCCGAGAACCGTCGGTTGAAGCGTGAACTGGCCAGGGTGACCGAAGAGCGCGATATTCTAAAAAAGGCAACGGTGTACTTCGCGCGAGGGTCCCAATGAAGTACGCCTTCATCCGGGCGCACCGCGAAGAGTTCGGCGTCCGCGCCATGTGCCGGATACTGCGGGTCCATTTCAGCGGCTTCTATGCATGGGTTAAGGAACACTTAAGCCACCGTGCGCAGGAGGATGTACGCCAGACCGAGTTGATCCGGCAGGCGTGGACCGAGAGCGGCAAGGTCTACGGCTATCGGAAGCTGACGGACGATCTGCGCGACCAGGGCGAGCAAATATCCGAGAACCAGGTCGCCCGGCTGTCATCGCTGGCCGGAATCGCGGCCCAAGTGGGCTACAGACGTCGGCCAGGTCGTTACGGCGGCAAGCCAGCCATCGTGGCTGAGAACAAGCAAGAACAGCAATTCAGCGCTTCTCAGCCCGACCAAGTCTGGGTGACAGATATCACCTACAGTGCGCCTCGTCCCGGATGGTCCTGGGTGCATATGTCTGGAATGCATTGAGAAAGGAGGAATGGAAGATTGCCTTGCCCCCTGCTGCAATGGGGCATGAGCCCAAGCGGCGGTGACCTGCTGTCAACTGGCAGGGTGACGTAGCCCGCAGGTAAAGGGGATTGAGGCGAAGCCGTTACGCCGAGATGGTTCCCGAGGCTGAAGTATTGGAAGGTTGAGGAACACGAACCGGTGACGTCCCCGGACGTGGTGTAGCTTTGGGTGGCCATCGGGTTTCTCGGTAAGGTCGGGTTGCGACCACCAACCTGAACCAAGGACGACACCCGATGACCAAACCCATGATGGACCTGCGCGCGCTCGTGGAAAAGAGCGCCGATGCTGACCTGCTTCGTGAGATGATCGGATTTGCGGCGGAGCGGCTGATGGAGCTCGAAGTCGGCGCCAGGACCGGAGCTGATTATGGCGAGAAGAGCACAGACCGTCAGGCGCAGCGCAATGGATATCGTGACCGGGACTGGCAGACCCGTGCGGGCTGCGTTGAGCTGCGCATTCCCCGGCTTCGCACGGGGTCCTACTTCCCGTCTTTCCTTGAGCCGCGGCGCCCCGTCGAGAAGGCTCTGACGGCTGTGATCCAGGAGGCCTATGTCCATGGCGTCTCGACGCGATCGATGGATGATCTGGTGCAGGCAATGGGCGGGACCGGGATCTCGAAAAGCCAGGTCAGCCGTCTGTGCGAAGATATCGACGAGCGTGTCGATGCTTTCCTGACCCGGCCAATCGAGGGGGACTGGCCCTACCTGTGGATCGTAACCGACCGATTGTTACCGCGGCGATTGAGCCTTGACGCGGGCAATGACGTCAGGATCTGAGACGAAGTCTTCGAGGAAGCCGTGCCAGTTTTCGGTTGAGCTTCTGGCGTCGGCCAGCATGTCTTTCAATTCGTGGATGCCGTCGTCGGTGAGCGCTGTAACGTAGTCGTCCTGACCAGTTTGAACGCTGACGATGCTGCCATAGGTCAGATTGTCATCGTTTTCGACGATGGCCTCCAGGAGCTCGAGGTCTTCTCCGAGCAACTGCGCGACACAAGCGAGCGTGGTGACATGAGTGACGGCGGCCATCAGGCAGCCTCTGCGCAGGAGACCGGCATGGGTTTCCAGTTCCAGGGAAGCAGATCGTCGAGACGATTGATCTTGTGATCGTGGATGCGATCGAGAACATCGGTCAGATAGGCCTGCGGATCGAGCCCGTTCATCTTGACGGTTTCGATGACCGTCATGGCACGCGCGAGTGTCTCGGCACCGGTGTCGGCGCCGGCGAATAACCAATTTTTCCGGCCGATACCAATCGGACGCAGGGCGCGTTCAGCGGCATTGTTGTCTATCGCCACGCGGCCATCTTCAAGGAACAGGCAGAAGGACGGCCAGCGGCTGAGGCCATAGCGGAACGCCTTGGCAAGTTCGCTCTTGCCGGGCAAGCGTGTCAGTTGCCGCTCGGCCCAGACCTTGAAGTCGTCGACCTTCGGCTTGGCTCGCGCCTGGCGCGCGGCACAGCGGATGTCGGCAGGCTGGCCCGAGATCTCACGCTCGATGTCGTAGAGGGCTCCGATCCGGTCGAGCGCTTCGCGGGCGATCTCGGATTTGGTTGCACTCCAGACATCGTGGAAATCCCGGCGCAGGTGTGCCCAACATGCAGCCTCGCGGAACCGGCAGGTTCCGTCGAGCCCGGGCTCATAGAGCTTCGCAAATCCCTTATAGCCATCGGCCTGGAGAATGCCGCTTGCGTGCCTGAGATGGTGCTGGACGTGCCCTTCCTTCCAGTCGGGGGCGAAGTAATAGACTGCTCCGGGTGGCGCGGCACCGGTCCATGGACGCTGGTCGCGAACGTACGTCCAGATCCGGCCCTTCTTCACGCCCTTGCCAAGGCCCCCACCAGACCCTTTGTCCCGCAAGGATCGATCCAGCACCCGGATCGGGGTGTCATCGGCATGCAGCAGATCACTGCCCATGACCTCGGCCTCGATCCGGTCGATCAAAGGCTGAAGCACCCGCATGGCGCGGCCGCACCAATCCACCAGCGTGCTGTCGGGGATGTCGGCGCCCATTCGGCCGAAGATCTCGTTGAGGCGATACAGCGGCAGGTGGTCGTCGAACTTGGAGACCAGGATGTAAGCCAACAGGCCCGCGCCTGCCATTGAGCCCGGGATCGGCCGGCTCGGTGCAGGAGATTGCACCATCTTCTCGCATCGGCGGCAGGATTTCTTCAGCCGGGCGATCTGGATGACCTTCAGCTGCGCCGCGATCATGTCGAGGATTTCGCTGACGTCCTCGCCCACGACACGCAGATCGCCGCCGCAATCGGGGCAACATGTGCCAGGATCCAATTCCCGGCGCTCGCGCGGGGTCTCATCCGACACACCCGGACGCCGCCGCGGCTTGTGCGCGCCCGCGCCCTTGTCAGCAGTTACAGGCTCGTCTTCATCCCGACCTTCGTCGACCGGCACATCAGCGCTTTCGGTAGCTGCGACCAGCAGATCTTCCAGCGCCAGTTCCAGCTGCTCGATTTCACGCTCTATCTTTTCCGAGGACTTGCCAAAGGCCTGTTTCTGGAGTTTGGCGATCCGAAGCCGCAGGGCCTGAACCAGTTGGTCATGGGCCCGAAGCGTTGCCGACATCTTCGCGTTTTCCGCCTGCAAAGCGGCGATTTTCGCCTTCAGGATGGCTGGATCATCAGGAAGATTTGCGGCATCAATTGACATGCTGTCAATCTACCACAGCCCACTCAAAAGTTCATAAAAAACAAGCAAAATCAGAGCGATAATTCACCCCACCCGAGCCGGCGGCGAACCCCAATCCGGCCTGCGCCAATCGATGCCTTCCCATAACATCGCCAGCTACGCCGAAGTCAGACGAGCCGTGCCGTCGGCAACCGAAGGCCAGGGGAAGTGGCCCCGCTCCAAGACCTTGTAGTAAAGACAGAAGCCTTGGCCATCCCAGTACAAAAGTTTCAGCCGATCACCCCGTCGGCCACGGAATGCAAACACTGCTCCACTCGTTGGCTTCTGACGAAGCACATCTTGCGCAAGCGCCGCCAGACCCCCGATGCCCTTGCGCATATCAGTGGCGCCGCAGGCGAGATAGACCCGAACGCCAGTCCCCGGGCCGATCATGCCGCTTCCACCGCCCGGATCAGCTGCGTCAGCGTGGCCGCATCCAGGCGGCCGTCGAAACGCAGGCAACGCCCGTTGCTCAGGCGCAATTCAACCGGAACCGGATCCGAATTGACCGACTCCTCACGGATAGCCGGACGAACGTCCGGAATTCCCTGCGCGGATGAAAGCTCCACCGGAAAGAACAGCGCGCCGTCGTCCGGCGACCACAGTCCTTTCTTCTTCAGCTCACGCCGCCACGTATAGATCTGCTGTCGGTTCACATCGTGGCGCTGCGCAACCTGGGTCACCGTCGCGCCATCAACCCCGACCGACATCACGATCCCGAGCTTGTCCTCATCTCGCCACCGCCTTCGCCGCTCAAGCCCAAGAATTTCACCACGCATCGACAACCCCGCATAAGACACGTCGCAAACGACGTCGTTATGCACGTCTCTTACAATAAAGGGCTCAATTCAGGCAGGCGGTAGCAACCGGGTGGTTACTGTGGATCGACGCCACTTACCTGAAGGTCCGCCAGGGAGGGCGCATCGTGAGCGTCGCGGTCACGCTGGCGGTGGGTGTCAACACGGATGGGCGCCGCGAGGTGCTGGGCATGGCGATCGGCGCCTCTGAGGCCGAGCCCTTCTGGACAGAGTTTCTGCGAGACCTCGTGCGCCGGGGCCTGTCCGGCGTGAAGCTGGTGATCTCGGACGCACATGAAGGCATCAAGGCCGCGACTGCCCGGGTTCTGTCCACGACCTGGCAGCGCTGCCGGGTGCATTTCCAGCGCAATGCCCTGGCCCATGCCGGCAAGAACAGCCGCCGGGTGGTCTCGGCCTTCATAGCCACCGCCTTCGCGCAGCCCGATCATGCCGCGGCCAAGGCTCAATGGCGCCTGGTGGCCGACCAGATGCGGGGCAAGCTGCCGAAGCTCGCAAACCTGATGGACGGAGCGGAAGAGGACGTGCTGGCCTACATGACCTTTCCTCAGCAGCACCGCGCCAAGCTGCACTCCACGAACCCGATCGAGCGCTTGAACGGTGAGATCAAGCGGCGCACCGATGTCGTCGGGATCTTTCCGAACGAGGCTTCAATCCGGCGCCTGGTCGGCGCGATCCTGATGGAGCAGACCGAGGAATGGACCGTTCAGCGCGGCCGATACATGACGCTGGAAACGCTCGCCCCGGTCGGCGATGATCTCACCGTCAGCTTGCCTGCAGCGCAGAGCGACTGATCAACTCGGCCCGCCAAAAAACGCGAGGGCCCGCCACGAGCTACACCACGACAGGGGACGTCACCCACGAACCGGTTCACCCGCATCTGAGGGCTGGAATGTCGCCTTCGCCTACACGGCTTAACAGACGGAATGCCGATGAAGGCGCTGGATAGGTATGTCAGTGGCTTCGAATGCGAGCGTATATGTAGGCCGCTCGTAGGACGTCATGGGGAGAACGCAGCCAGACCATGGCATCGGCATCGACTTGCGGAACGCAAGGGAAAAGACTGCGACCGGCAACCTCACCAATACGAAGACGTCCAGCATACGAACGAGGGAAGGCATGATGGAATGCCCATGATGCTCTGCATCACAAGGGAGTTGACCCTGATGTCCATCATGTCGGCGGAGTTCCCGTAGTAGTCCGCGGCGGGGAAAGCCTGCCACATGGCGAAGGGGAACAGTTCAATCTGCTTGGAGTGCAAATTACCTGACCACATGAGGTGAAGACCTTTGATAATCAGCGAAATGCAGCACAAGCTCGCAACATGGGCTAAGGCCGATCCGGACCGGCGGTTCGATCGTTTCCTTCGGCTCATTGCCGATCGGGAATGGCTTGCCGAAGCGGCCCGGATTGTTCTGGCATCAAGCGGCGCCCGGACACCGGGCATAGACGGAATAGACAAGCAACGGATGCAGGCCGGGTTGGATCACCATCTGACCGATCTGCGGACTGACCTGCTGAAGGGTAGCTATTGCCCGAAGCCGGTCAAGCGGATCTATATCCCGAAAGCCAATGGCAAGCTACGACCGCTGGGTATACCGACCCTGACAGACCGCATCGTCCAGCGCGCCATGCTGATGGCCATGGAGCCGATCTGGGAGAGCGACTTCCATCGCCTCTCCTATGGCTTCCGGCCGGAACGCAGCGTGCATCATGCTGTCCGCACCGTGAAGATCCAGCTTCAGGATGGCGGTGGCACGAAGGGCCGCTGGATCATCGAAGGTGATCTGGCAAGCTACTTTGACACGGTTCATCACCGGCTGCTTCTTAAATGCGTACGGCGGCGGGTGCGGGACGGACGGTTTGTCGATCTCCTCTGGCGTATTCTCAAGGCAGGTCACATTGATCGTGGCCTGTTCAGGGCTGCCAGCGAGGGTGTTCCGCAAGGTGGCGTCCTGTCACCGCTCCTGTCCAACATCATGCTCCACGAGTTCGATGTCTGGCTGGAGGCGAAATACCTGAACCGGAAAGCCCGCAAGGATCGTTGGGCATGGAACTTCGGCATACAGCAGGGACGCCCCATCACGGTTCGGGAGAACCGGCAATGGAAACCTGCGATAGCCTACTGTCGCTACGCCGATGACTTCGTTGTCATCGTCAAGGGGACGAAGGCTCATGCTATGGAGATACGTGAAGAATGCCGGGCCTTTCTGGAGGACCGCCTGAAGTTGACGTTGAATATGGAGAAAACCCATATCACGCACGTCGATGACGGGTTCGTCTTTCTGGGGCACCGGATCATTCGCAAGCGAGGGTCGAACGGACGCATGTCCGTTGTCACGACGATACCCAGGGAAAAGGCCAAGGCGTTTGTCCGCAAACTGACCGAGACCCTTTCCGGCAATCATAGTGTCAGTACGGTCGATATGATCGCCAGCCTGAACCGCCAGTTGGCGGGATGGGCGGCGTTCTACAAGTTCACCGACTTCAGGGCGTATGTCTTCCGGCGCATCGACCATGTCGTATTCTGGAAAATGGCGCACTGGCTGGGGCATAAATACCGGAGCCGTATCAAACCCTTGATGCGGAAGTGGTTTAGGCCCCCGGAACCGGGCAAGGCGAAAACCTGGCTCGTTTACGGTCGCAATGAACGTGGTGAAGCCATCGGAAAAGACTTGAAACGGCTTGTCTCAAGCCCGAAGGCTCAATTCCGTTGGCGCAATCCGGAGGTCAATCCATACATCTTCCGGAGTGAAACCCGCAGCACCGTCACCTCTCGCTATCATGATGTTGCCATGGCCATGGGCCAAGATTGAATGGAGAGCCGTATGCGCTGAAAGGTGCACGTGCGGTTCGGGGAGGAGAAGCGCTACTGCGCTTCTTACTCCACTCAAGACCCACGAAGGCTGGCTGTACTTGTGCGTGGTCATCGATCTGTTCTCACGCCGGGTCGTTGGTTGGTCCGCGCAATCTCGCATGACGACGGACCTCGCTTTGCAAGCCTTGCTGATGGCCGTCTGGAGGCGAAAGCCAGACGGGAAGGTCACGGTGCATTCAGACCAGGGCTCCCAGTTCACCAGCCGCGAATGGCAAATGTTCCTGCGCCAGCACGACCTCGAACCCAGCATGAGCCGACGCGGGAACTGCCATGACAACGCGGTCGCCGAAAGCCTCTTCCAACTGCTGAAACGGGAGCGAATAAGGCGCAGAACCTATCCGACACGCGACGATGCAAGGCGCGACCTGTTCGAATACATCGAGCTCTTCTACAACCCGAAGCGCAAGCACACGAACAACGGCATGCTGTCGCCCGTTGACTTCGAAACCAGACAGCTCAAACTGAAACAGGCAGGTGTCTAGGAAACTGGGGGCACCTCATTTCGACACATGCGTCAACCCAGACGGCGGTTGTCAAATCCAGCCCGGTGCGCATGCGGCCACCGCCGCTTGAGTGAAACGTCTAGATCAATGCGTGGGCATTACGTGTCGATGCTTAGCGGCGTAGTCGCAGCAAAAGTGCGCTACTTTTCACAATTCATGTTGAACGTCAGATGACTTTGACCTTCACGTCATCAACTGTCCTGATACAAGTCGGAACACTATGCCACCCTATAGCTGATCAGGGCTACTCCAACTATCGAGAGCAGAACGCCGAGCACGTTGATAGGTGACAGCGCCTCTTTGAAAAGCAGAAATCCGATACCGAGCAGTACAATGTTGATTGCAACGCCTGTTACAACGTTGCCAACACTCAGATCCCAACCGCTGCGGTACATCAGGAGAAATCCCAGTTCCATGCAAACAACCGCACAAGCGACCCCAAATTGGGTCCAGTTGACCATGCGAATGTTGTCCGCGATAGCACTGCGGTCGACAAAAAACGGAAATATCAAAGCGGAAATGATCATAACGAACACGTAAATCGCTATTACCGAGATGATCGGATCAATCGTCGCAGGAATCATTTTGATGAAGTTATGGTACCCAATCGTACCGACGACCGCCAATGCGGCTGATCCAATGAATAGGAAGTTTTCGTTGCTACCCATGATATTCGAGTTCCCTTTTTCTGAACCAGGTGGTTTCATGAAGTCTCTGATCCATGTATTCGCCCACCAAATGTGGATGATCAGCTTGCGATCGAGCCAAAATTCGCCCGTCAAGATCGCCAAATCGCGCTGCCGGAACACTCACTACGGTTCACGATGGGTGGTTGGTCTGAAGAAATTCGACAATACTAAAATCTTTACAGAACTGGTAATTTTTTGTTACAATGCACCGACCCGCTAGACGCGTAACCAACTAATTTAATTGAATTTCTGTCCACTGGATTTGAGTGCCATATGACAAGACGACTGCCGCCACTAAATTCGCTTCGGGCATTTGAAGCTGCCGGTCGTCACCAGCATTTCACCAAAGCCGGGCATGAATTGTCGGTGTCCCACGTTGCGATCAGCAGGCACGTCAAGGAATTGGAGCACTGGCTGGGATTCAAATTGTTCAGGCGCACAGGCCGCGGGGTCGTCCTGACCGATCAGGGATCAGACTATCTCGCCAGTTTATCTTCTGTGTTTGATGAACTTCTGGCCGCGACGAAATCGGTTGTGGAGGCGACACAGGACGATGTTTTGAGGGTCACATCTGATCCCGCATTGGCATTCCAGTGGCTCATTAAGAGACTTCGAAAGTTCTCCGATATTTATCCTGCAATACAGGTGTCCGTTGATCCGAATGAGGACATCGTGGACTTCATTGAATCTGATTTCGATGTCGGCATTCGCTTCGGTTCGGGTGTCTGGGAAGGTGTGGAGGCTATTGAAATCCACAGACCCAACCTGTTTCCAGTTTGTTCGCCGGAATATCTGGCCGGCCGCAAGTCTGTGGACCTCGCCGGCATGGCAGCTGCTCACTTGTTGCACGATGATTCTTTTTCCATGTGGCGCGATTGGCTAAAAGCTGTGGGTGTGCGACGAAAACGCGGCGCCAGCGAAGCAACCTTTGAAAAATTCCTTGCATTGGCGGCGGCTGAATCTGGATTGGGGTTCGCGCTCGGGGATGAATTGCTCTGCATTGAGGCATTAAAACGAGGAGCTTTGGTACGACCTCTGGAGCGGTCAGTTTCCAGTAACAAAAGCTACTACCTCGTCTTCCCCGAGCAGTTGGGGTACTACGAGGCGGTGCAAAATTTTGCGGCATGGCTATCTACCGAGGTCGAGAACTCGATTTCAGAATTTCTGTCGCTGGGGGTGACGATAGAGAAACAAACCAGCTAGGGCCTGAAATGTCCGCGATGTTGCCGTTGGCACCACATCTGCCATTGGCCAAGGCTGGTTTCGAACCCCCACTAACTGACGCTGCACACCGCGCAAATATCAGTTTCCGGGATGCTTTTTCGATCTGTCTTTCAAGAACTCAACAAGCACTTTGAGGCATTCAACCCTTTTGTTCTGCATCGGGTAATAAATGTAGAACGGTGAAAGGTCCTTTGCGTAGGGTTCGAGAACCGTCTGCAATTCGCCTGTCTTCAGGTAATCTTTCATTGCCGCCTTCATGGACCAGCCGACACCGTGCCCGTCACGCGCCGCCTCGATGACACCCGCTGCTGAATCAAAGATCAGACGTGCAGGCGGGTCGATCAGCTTGTCCTGACCGTCTTGCGTCACCCACCATTGGTGCATGGTGCTGGATGTGAGGTGTCTGTGCCGGATACATTGGTGGTGCAAAAGGTCGCGCGGACATTTGGGGACACCGTGGACCTTAAGGTAATTGGGGGCTGCAAAGAAGGCCGACTTGACGGTCGGAGTGATACGGACAGCGATCATATCGGGCGACAGCACATCCCCCATGCGGATGCCGCCATGGAAACCGTCTCGAACGATGTCCACAAGTTCCTCATTCCACGACAGGTCCAGATTGATGCCAGGATTTTCGGCAAGGAATTCCTTAAGGGCGGGCGCGAGGGCTCCGATATAGGCCCCGCGCGACAAACTCAAGCGCAGAGTCCCGGTGGTGGATTGTGCCATCTCCCTTGTTTTCTTGATCGCATAGATCAGGTCGCGGTGTGCGGGGGCGGCGGCTTCGAATAGGACTTTCCCGGCATCGGTAAGCGCAACGCTGCGGGTTGTTCGGAAAAACAGCTCGATCCCCAGCCTCTCTTCCAGGGATTTCAATTGCAGGGTTACGGCAGATGCGCCCACACCGAGCGCGTCTGCGGCCGCGCGCATCGACCCTTCGCGAACGATGGTCAGAAAAACTTCGATGCCATATGTGGGCAGGCGCTGCATTATTCATAAGTACTAAATAGTGGGTTTATAGTGCAAGGCATATTCAAACTAACACGTTCATTGTATGCCATGAAAATCAGGAAATTGGGATGTGGAGACTGATGTGGGCGACAGTGCGATAGCCCGGCCGGAAAACATCATGCGCGGTGTGGCGCTGATCATTGCGGCGGCCCTTACGATCTCGCTTCAGGATGTCGTGTTCAAGATCTTCAGCAGCGAACTTTCCTTGTGGCAGATATTCGCGCTGCGCGGCATCCTTGCGATACCGTTGCTCATGGTGGTGCTATGGATGCGGGGGGCGCACCGCGGCGTCGTACACATGGCTTTGCAAAAATGGCCACTGTTGCGCGCGGTGTTCATCACAACCACGTTTCTGGCTTTCTATGCCGCAATCCCGTTCCTAAGCCTATCAACTGTCGGTGCCGCGAACTATATCGCGCCGATCTTTGTGGCACTGCTGTCGGCCTATGCCATCAGGGAACCCGTCGGTCTGCTCGGCTGGCTTGGGGTCTTGCTTGGCTTTGCGGGTGTTGTTGTTCTGTTGCGACCGGGAACCGATGCGTTCTCCCTGTGGTCAATATTGCCGATCATCGGGGCCGCTTTCTATGCTCTGGCGCATATCACAACGCGGGTGAAATGTCAGGATACACCGCTGCCCGCAATATCTCTCGCGCAGAATATCGTCATGATGTCAGCGGGGGTGCTTGTCAGTATCTTGCTGATCTGGGCGCCGTCTGATGCTGAATTTGTCCGCGACTATCCTTACATCTTTGGTATATGGTCGGATGTCGCTTTGATGGATGGTCTGATCCTTGTGATCCTTGCGGGGTTTACAATTCTGATCAGCGTTCTGCTCGCGGCAGCCTACCAAGCCGCGCCGCCTGCGATTATTTCCACATTCGAATATAGTTATCTTGTGTTCGTCGCCATCTGGGACACTCTGTTTTTCGGGATAACACCGACCTTCACTTCAGTCACCGGCATGGCCCTGATCGTAATTGCGGGTCTACTGGTCTTGCGCCGTGGCAAAGCCAAGGCAGCAAAATTTCGTCGATAGACGCGATGAACCATGAGGCAGAGATCGCCGCGATCGCGGCAAAAGGCAACTTCGTCCGCTAAGTAGACCCTCAGCCACGGCGCGGCGAGCGGCCTCGTCTATGAGCCAGGGTTCACCAATGCATTACGCTGCACGATTGTCCGCATTCGGGTATCGAACAATGCAAGCCTCGAAAGTATGAAGTAACTTAGGCCGTGCGCGCTAGGTTCATTGCGGCCTGGATGCATGCCGCCCGAAGATTGTCAGCGAAGGTTCGATCAACTGATCCCCGTGCGATGACCATCCCACCTACACACAATGCAAGGCTCGCCAAAGCCTGCTCTCTCGAATACTTGCCTCTGAGGGGTGATTCCAGAGTATCAGCGATTGATTTCGCGACTTCTGTGTATGCCTGCTTCAACTCATCTGACCCTCGTGCGACGTCTTCAGGGAATGCGATAGGGGGCATGTGGCGTCTAAGTTGTCGAGGTGAAAGTCTGCCAGATAAGCCCGCACCATATCTTCAAACAAATCCAGATTTGGACCTTCGCTCCATCGAGATGACAACACTCCCACTTTCCCGGCGCGCACTACCTCGACAAAAAGTTCCGCCTTGCTCGAGAAATGCGCGTAAAAGCCGCCTCTTGTCAGCCCGGCTTCCTGCATCAGTCGATCGATGGTCACGTTTGTATAGCCGAGCTCATTGAACACACGAAGAGCTGGCTCGGGAAATTTTCACAGCTGGGATAAGTGGAATTTCTGCCTGACTTTGGCTTAGATGCCGGAAACAGGAGAGACGATGACGAGACGACCGCGCCGGAACCACAGCCCGGCTTTCAAGGCGAAAGTTGCGCTTGCCGCGATCAAAGGCGAGCAGACACTGGTGGAACTGTCCCAGCAGTTCGACGTGCACGCGAACCAGATCAAGCAGTGGAAAGACCAGCTTCTTGAGGGAGCGACAGGCGTTTTCGGCGATGAATCGAAGGCGGTACCGGCAGGGCCGACCGTCGATGTCAAAACGCTGCATGCCAAGATCGGGGAGCTGACGCTGGAGAATGATTTTTTAGCCGGAGCGCTCGGCAAGGCGGGATTGCTGAGCGGAAAGAAATGATCGACCGCGAGCATAAGCTATCCGTTGTGCGCCAGGCAAAGCTTCTCGGCTTCAGCCGTGGCAGTGTCTATTATCTGCCTCGTCCGGTGTCTGAGAGCGATCTGGCTCTGATGCGCCGGATCGACGAACTGCATCTCAACTACCCGTTCGCGGGAAGCCGGATGTTGCAAGGGCTCTTGAATGGAGAAGGGCTGCGTGTCGGGCGGCTTCACGTCGCCACGCTGATGAAGAAGATGGGCATCGAGGCGATCTATCGCCGCCCGAACACCTCGAAACCAGCGCCAGGTCACAAAATCTATCCCTATCTCCTGCGAAAGCTGGCGGTCACCCGGCCCAACCAGGTGTGGGCAATGGACATAACCTACGTTCCGATGGCTCGCGGTTTTGTCTACCTCTGTGCCGTTGTGGACTGGTTCAGCCGGAGGGTTCTGTCGTGGCGGCTGTCGATCACTATGGAGGCAGCCTTCTGCATCGAGGCAGTCGAGGAGGCGCTGGCTCGCTATGGCAAGCCAGAAATATTCAACACTGACCAAGGTTCGCAGTTCACTTCCATCGACTTTACGGCGGTGCTGAAGAAAGCTGAGATCGCCATCTCGATGGACGGCAAGGGCGCTTGGCGGGACAATGTCTTCGTCGAGCGGCTTTGGCGGTCTATCAAATACGAGGAAGTCTACCTCCACGCTTACAAGACCGTGTCCGAGGCCCGCGCTGGCATCGGCCGCTATCTGACCTTTTACAACACACGACGCCCACATTCATCCCTTGACCGGCAGACGCCGGATCAGGCCTACTTCAACGCGCTGACGCCGATGATGGCGGCGGCATAATCCAGGCGGAAATCCACTTAGCAAACGCCCTGAACTGTTCAGACAAACCGAGCCACCTCTAACTGCGGAATCGGAAAAACAGCTCCTCGGATACCAAGAGGAGTTCTTAAGGAAGCGTCGTGTTAGGAGCCAGCAGCGGTCGGAGCTTATCAATTCTGGTAATGATATAACATAACGCATAATTGTAATTATGGAATATTTTTGACTATTTGGTCAATTTCCTACTGCTGGATTGGCTCGCCAAACGGGACGACAGGGCCGTGAACGGCCAGGCCCCCCCAAAAACCTAACTACACAAGCCGCCGTTCGCTCTTCGACGCTTTCGGCCCAAACCTGTCTTCCATGCATTGCTTGAATGCTACAGGGCAGCTTTCTCATATCTGCCGTTCGTTATCTTGCAGCAACCTCTGCTCGGGCCACCGCAGGCAACATCCGGCGTCAATGTCGCATAAGAGAGATCAGAACTCCGGCCGGCATGCTAACTTGCGGGGGCAAGACCTATTTGAATGGCCCAAAATGACATCCATATCGACGCGCGCTCATAGTGCGGATGCCCACAAGCACGGTGTGCTTTTCGTCTTTGCGGCCGGGGTTCTGTGGTCGACAGTCGGCATTGGTATTCGCATGATCGACGATGCCGTTGTGTGGCAGATTCTGCTGTATAGGTCGATCAGCATGTCGCTGTTTCTTTACATTCTTTTTCGAATGCGGTCGGGCGAAAGCCCCTTTGTTCAAATCCGCCGAATTGGTTCCCCCGTTGTTGTCGCAGGGCTTTCACTGGTTGCGGCCTATAGCGGTGGGATCTACTCAATTCAGAACACGTCAGTCGCGAATGCCATGCTGCTTTTTGCGACAGCACCGTTTATGGCAGCTGTTCTGGGATGGATCGTTCTGCGTGAACGTGTGCGCTTTGCAACCTGGATTGCGATTGTTGTTGCCATTGGAGGGATCGCGATCATGGTTGCCGACAAATCCGGCAGCGTCGCCCTTAAGGGCAGTCTGGCGGCCCTTGGATCGGCGTTCGGTTTCGCTGCCTTCACCGTGGCGTTACGATGGGGCCGAACAGGTGAGATGCTGCCGGCGGTCTTCCTTTCGGGCCTCTTCGCGTTCGCCATCACCCTGGCGATCTGCTTTGGCCTCGGGCTCTCCGTCGTTTTGAGCCCGAATGACGGCTTCATTTCCATGGGAATGGGGGGGGCAAGTCGGTGCCGGTCTGATCCTCTACACGCTGGGCTCACGTAGCCTCCCGGCAGCAGAGCTTGCCTTGTTGTCTCTGGCTGAAGTCCTGCTCGGTCCTCTTTGGGTTTGGCTCTTTCTGGGCGAAACGGCGAGCGTCAACACTCTGATCGGCGGCCTGGTTCTCCTCGTGGCCATCGCTGGGAACGCCTTGTCAGGCAAGCGACGAAAACCTCCGCCTATCACCGCTCCATAGCGACAGCGGGAATCGGGGCCTGACGGCACGCACAGGTATCACCCAACGCTGGCACTTTCTCGCCGTTTGCCCGGGCAAGCTTCCAATGGCCGTGCATCACGATCAGGGTTTCGTGGGCTTGGATTGGTTGGATCCAAAGCGCCGGTGACTTTTCCCATCTCCGGCAAGGCGTTGATGGCAATTTGAACTGTAATTCCGCCTTCAGACTAAATGTTAAGAAAGCAATAACAAAGAAAGCATGCATATTGTCGAAAAATGTCAAAAAGTTGACATTTTACGCAATTCCTATCGAAAGAGCATTGGCGACTAGAGAAAAGTCGTGCAAAAACTCTACCAAATCACACAATTATTGGTTGCAATCAACTTTATATTGAAATCCAAAGATTAAATACGATAAAACTGCCACGCTTTTTTTTGTGATAACGGCGGCTTATTTGATTTTTACTGACAAAATTCACCTAAAGTAATTTTTCATTAATTTCACTTGGTGTATTTGATTGTTTATGGGCATTTTTTGAGATCAGGGAGGCTTGGGGTCAATACGCTCCTTTTCAGCTTTCCCTTGGAGCATCTCAGAGATTGATATGTAGTAACCGAGCAAAATATTGAAGGCGGCTGCAAATAAACGGCCTTCAACGTCAAGTGAAACCGGTCTAGTCGAATTACTTTTCATTCGGTGAGAGGACACAATGAGCATTACGGCAAATCAACCAAGCGGAAACCAGGCATCCAGCAGGTCTTTCGGCATTGGAACCAAGATCTTATCTGTGGTGGGCATATGTCTAGTCGGATTAGTCCTTGTGGCGGCAATCGGTCTTTGGCAGCTGAACCAGATCGGCTTGCTCATCAACAATGTTGCCAACAAAGACATCCCGCTTACCAGTGCGGTAACTCAAATCACTACCCACCAGCTGGACCAATCCATCAATCTGGAGCGAGCCTTTCGGGCCGGAGTGATGATGAAGGAGCACGCAAAAGCCCGCGCAGATTTTGACAAGGCACGCATGACTTTTCTGAAATACGCCGAGATGGTTGATCGCGAAATTCTGGAAGCTCAGGACCTGGCGATGACCGCTGAACAAGCCTCGCACTCCGAAAAGCTGAAGTCCGAATTTCAAATGGTTTATGAGGCATTCGATCAAATAGGCGCTGCGCACAAGGCATATGACAAGCATGCTCTTGAAGCCTTCGAACTGGTCGAGGCTGGAGAGATAGACCTTGCGCTTGCGCTGCTGCCAGGGATTGAAAAAGAAGAAAACAACTTGAACCATGAGCTTGAAGCCCTGGTGCAGGAACTGCAATCGTTCACCTTGGACGCGGCGCGCGAGGCGCTTGAAGCTGAAAAAACAGCGTTAAAAGCCATTCTAGCTATAGCGGTTTTTGTCTTCGTGGCCGCGCTCGGCATCGCCTCCTTCGTTATTCGAAAAGCCATCACGCGACCGCTGAATGAAGTTGTCCTAGGCATAAACGCCTTGACGGCGGGTGACTTCACAATGGACGTCAAAGTCCATGCCAAGGATGAAATTGGAGCCGTGGCGACAGCCTATCAAACGTTCCGGGAAACGATGATCCGCTCAAAGGAACTGGAAGAAGAGCAACGGCGCCAAAGCCAGATTGAGCAAGACCGTCAGAAAAGGATGACCGACGCCTCCAGCCGATTTGCCGCAAATATTGGCACCATCGTGGAAACGGTGTCCTCAGCGTCAACCGAACTGCAAACCACGGCCCAGTCGATGTCCAGCATCGCAGAAGAAACCAGCAGCCAGGCAACATCCGTGGCAGCCGCCACCGAGGAGGCCACGACGAACGTGGCGACGGTTTCCTCAGCAACCGAGGAACTTTCTAGCTCAATCGGAGAAATCAACTCTCGTATTTCTCAAGCAACTGACATTTCCAAACAAGCCGTAGACGAAGTGTCAAAGACCGAGGGGCAAATCGGTCAGCTTGCCGAGACCGCTGAAAAGATCGGCGAAGTGATCTCAATGATCTCGGACATTGCGGAGCAGACGAACCTCTTGGCACTGAACGCGACAATCGAATCTGCCCGGGCAGGCGAAGCTGGCAAAGGGTTCGCAGTGGTCGCAAGCGAGGTGAAGGTCCTGGCCGGTCAAACAGCGAAGGCGACCGAAAATATTGCCGGCCTCATTAAAGAAATTCAGGACCAGACTAACACTTCTGTGGCTTCCGTCACTGATATCGGCCGTATCATTTCGCAGATCAACGAAACGTCGATTGAAATTGCTGCTGCGATGGATCAGCAGGACATGGCAACACGGGAAATCGCCCAAAACGTCACGGAAGCGGCAGCAGGAACGCAGGCCGTATCTGAAAACATTGCCGGGGTCACTCAAGCATCACAGGAAACCGGGGCCGCAGCGAGCCAGGTGACAATGGCAGCAGGGGAACTTTCAAATCAATCGTCCCGACTTAAGATAGAGGTAGACGGCTTTCTCGCAGAGATTCAGTCGGCCTAAATCGACGAGGCGCATGTAAGCTAAAACGACTCCGGGCCAAGAAATAGAATTCTGAATATAATCATTGGCGAAACCAGTTTCAGCATAATGAACAATTAGACCCCAAATGTTTATCTGGAGTTTGGACAAATAAATGTCATTTCTTTAATTAAGAAACACAAAAAAATTCTACTCAATTGAAGCCGGCATGAATTCCAGATTGTTTAGGCAGGTAGAAATGGGCAGGAAAAAACTCAACATCATGATTATTGACGGTAACAACGAGGACCTCAAACTCCTTTGCAACGAGATACCTCGCTATTCCGAACGTCACAGGTTCGAATTCAGAACGCGTGTAGCCTCGCATGGGAAAGCCGGTCTGCAAATCGTTTCGTCCTTGCTGGGAACTCCAGATCAGATAGACATAATTCTTTTTGACATAAGCACGACACGACAAGAGGATTTAGATGCTCTTGGACGCTTAAGTAGCATCGCTTTAACCGAAAAAATGTTCGTTTTTCTTATGTCAAATAATCTTGACGATGATATACTATGCATAGCCAAAGCAAAAAGAGCCATTGCCATCGAGAAAAAGCCAAATTCTCAATATAAAATCGACCTTGTAATTGACCGAATGGTGAGTGTCTGTACGGAAATTACTACAGAAGCCTATGTTTTAGATTGTTAGCGTGGCGCTTAATCTTTTCGGCAAAGTCGAGGGGCTGCTTTTCCTTAACGTTTTCTTGGCTAGGCCGTGTGGGCAAAGAGCAGGCTGTGTAATCAAAATTGCATTAATAGTTGCACCCAGTGCAAGCGTGCCATTTTTTGGCGTCCGCTTGGCGTCTGACCTGAGACCCGAGTTTCTTCCGGCTTAGCGCGGAGTCCTTCGGTTGAGTGGAGTGCGACCCACGGTGCCCCCGGGACGGGCTAGAGTTTTCCGGACCAAATCAGGAACACGGGCTGGCTGCGTGTTCTGATTTCATCAAGTCCACCGGCACTTTGTTGCCGATGGCACCATGAGGTCTGTGTTCGTTGTAGTCCTTGCGCCAATCCTCCAACTTTTCGGCTGCATCCGCAAGGCTGAGGAACCAGTGTGCATTCAGGCACTCCGCCCTGAACCGCCCGTTGAAGGCCTCGATGAACGCATTGTCCGTCGGTTTCCCCGGTCTTGAGAAGTCCAGCGTAACGCCCCTTCGGTAGGCCCACAGATCGAGATTCCCAGAGATAAATTCGGAGCCTTGATCGACGCGGATTGTCTTGGGATAACCAATCCGCATGCAGACAATCTCCAGGGTTCTCACCACATCCTCGCCCCGATAGCTGAAGCGCGGATCAAGCGCCGGCACATAGCGGGAATACGTGTCGATCACCGTTAGAACGCGGATCTTTCGGCCGGTGGCAAGCTGGTCATGCACAAAATCCATGGCCCAGACATCGTTCGGCCCGACAGCTTCCTGCCGGTCTTCGCGCAGCTTTGCCTTCACCCGGCGCTTGGGATGCTTGCTCCTCAGTTGCAGGCCCAACTCGTTGTAGATCCGCCGCGTTTTCTTCTGATTGATCATCCAGCCCTCCCGGCGCAGCAAAACATGCACCCGACGGTATCCGAACCGGACGCGCGTTTGGCAAATCTCCCTGATCCGCTGTTCCAAAGCGGCCTGACCGGATCGACGGGATTTGTAACGGTAGGTCGTCGGGTCAAACCGGATCACCGCGCACGCACGGCGAATGGACACTGACCAGTCCGACCGCATCTCGTCGACCAGCGTTCTCTTCCGGGCAGGCCTCAGAGCTTTCGTTTGACAATATCCTGAAGCATCTCCTTGTCGAGCGACAGGTCCGCGACGATCTTCTTGAGCCGGGCATTCTCCTGCTCCAGCTCTCTGAGCCGCTTCATCTCCGACGGCATCAGACCCGCATACTTCTTGCGCCAGTTGAAATACGTCGCCTGGCTGATGCCGGCTTCACGGCAGATCTCCGCAACAGGAACACCTTCTTCCCCGCGCTTGACGATGAACGCCTTCTGCGCGTCCGAAAACTTCGATGCCTTCATCAATTCCGCTCCTTCCCAGCCAGGAAAATCGTCGCGGAAAACTCTAACCCAAATCGGGGGTATTTACCGGGAGCACATCATGAGTGGAGTGCGACCCAACATGCCCTCAGCCATCGGAACATCTCTTTCCTAATTCAATCGCCTTCCTGTGTTTCAGCATAGTCAGCCATACGATCCCGGAAAGATGATGTCCTGATCGACCAGAATATTGAAATTGTATCCCGGCCGGATCTGAAGTGTCGGCTGGACATCGAGGTTCTTGTTGATGGTCCGCTCCACCACCCGGCCGAACACTTCCGCGAAGTTGCGGCGGGCGACATCGGAGGCCGTGTCCTGGGTGGAAAGCGTAGAACTCTCCGGAACAGCCATATCGATCCCTGTTCCAATAATTGCGAGAAGTGCTGCGGACCCAAAGGTGCGTAGGTAATGGTTGTTCACCTTATCCTTGAAACCGCCATAGCCTTCGCCGTCAACGCCCCCCATGGAGCCGATCTGCAAGGTAGCTCCATTTGGGAAGATGATATCCGTCCAGACGACGAGCACCCGCTTTTGACCGAACGACACATCGGAATCATACCGGCCGAACAGTTTGGTTCCTTGAGGGATCAAAAGCAGATGGCCGGTTGCGCTATCATAGACGTTCTGTCTGACCTGGCCGGTAATCCGGCCGGGAAGGTCCGAATCAATGCCGGTGATGAGGGTTGCCGGGATCACCGAGCCACGCTTCAATTCATAGGGTGACTGCTGCGGAACAACGCGGTTTGCGAGATATCCGGCTTCCGAGATGTCCTGATTGAAGAAATCCTGTTTACCGAATTGTCCGTTCGGATCCGCATTAGCAGACCCGCCTTGAGCCGCCTGCAGGGCTGCGGATAGAAGATCCGGAGAAGACGGGCTGCGCGTAAACGCCCCGTTTCCTGTCTGATTGCCCTGGGTGGTCTGCGATCCCTGCCCCTGCCCCTCCAGTTCATCAATGTTCACGACGATTGGACTGTCATAAGCCGCGTCAATGGATTGCAGGCGCTTCATCCGTTGACGCTGCAATTCCCGCATTTCCTGCTCTTCGTTGCGGCGTTTCATCCTTTCGCGCCAATCTATTTCTGTTTCCTGAGGTTCGATCACCGCGTCCGGTGAGACGGGCTGCTGCTGAAACGGATTGCTATACGGCTTCTGCGCTTGCACGATTTCCGGTTTGGCAACTTCAACTGGTTCCGGCCGAACCGGCGTGATCGGTTGCCCTGGGGGATCGATAACGCCGTTGCTGATGCCGGCCTTGAGTTGGTCAGCAAAACCGCTTGCCGGCGTGCCACCTCCATCCTCGACAATACTGCCGCCCGACGTGATGCCACGGGTCGCGAGGCCATAGATGATCACAACACCGAAAACGACAACGAGCCCGATGAATAGAAATATCGGCAGCCGGTTTAAGCGACGAATCTTGGGAGCTTCATCGTCGGCGCGAATGTCGTCACCCGCCAGATGCACATTGGAATCCGAATTGCTCATATAGGATGGCCCTTACGCTGTGCGCGTCAGCACGGAAACAGGGCTCGTCGGCGACGCGCCGGCCGCCGTAGCCTTATAGGTCCGTGCCAACTCGACAGTCGGTGTGGTGAGACGCACGAAGATCTGCCCGGCATCGGAATCGACCGTGTAGGCCAGGGGAATGATCGTGTCGCCCGATGGCTGTTGGTCGGCTTCGGCGACCGCGTAGCCCCATCCCCGCAGAGAGCTTTCAAGCGCAAGGCCGAACTGGGAGTTGTCAGCCTTGAGGAAGATGGTGCCCGTTCCAGCTCCGACATGTTCAGAGAGTTTCGCAACCATGTCGCCGGCGACGATGCTTGCGGCTGAAGGCGACAGATTGGCAGCGTCAACGCTTGTTGTCGGGTTGAACCAGCCACTTTGCGTCATGCAGCCGGCCATGGGTGTTACCAGCGCCGAAATGCCGATGGCATTCAGAATTGAGCGGCGAGTGTGCAACATGATCAGCCTCCGCTATTGATGCGAACTTTTTGTTGGCTGTAACCGACGCCCGACACGAGCACCGCCTGGTCGATCGTGTAATCAACGATCATGAGGCTACCCTTCAGTCGATAGTTGACGATCTGGTTCTGTCCCCCGGAGGTGATGTAAAGAACCGGCGCATCCCCGGACGCCATTCCCGAAGGAAACTGGATGTAAGTCTTGGTACCGTCCGAATAGACACGTGTCGGCCGCCAGCGGGCTTGCCCGTGAACGTGATATTTGAAGTCCAGGTTTTCGGCGGGGACACCAGCGCCGGGGATGATGCTGGCTTCAAGCTGGCGATTGGCCGCTTCGAATTTCGCCTGGATGTCTTCAGGATAATCGAAGCCCACCCGGGCCATGTAACGGTGACTGTCACTTTGAAGCTTGATCTGATAGGTGCGCCTCGATGTCGTCACCACCATGGATGTGAGGAGCCCAGGTTCAGTCGGCTTGATGATCAGGTGAACTGAGTTTCCACCCGGTCCCCCCGATGTTGCCGGATCCACCTTCCAGCGAACAGTGTCCCCGACCATGACGTTGCGAACGGCTTCCCCAGGCTGCAGCTCCACGTCGCAGACCTGCAAGGGGGCGCAGACGACAGTTGGCTGCACTTGGCCATAAAGATAGATCACTTTGCCGTCCGGACCTTTGGTAATGACGCCGCGGCCGTTGCGCCAGTCGCTAGAAAGCCCGAGGGCGCGTAGCTCCTTTGCCGTGTAGTCGGCCGCCAATGCTTGAACTGGTAGGGCGCTGACAGCGGCCGCGGCCGCGAACATGCACACGCCCGCGTGCAGTCTGATTTTCTGGAACATAACTCTCACTCTCTGAGCGTGTGAATTGCTTACAATTGCGCGGTCCAATCGAAGTCTTTGAGGTAAAGACCGATTGGATTTAGCCTGATGATAGCTTCGTCCTGTGGTGGCGATAGAGTCACGGCTGCAACTCCGCGCCAACGCTTTGTCTGAAGCTCTTTGCCCTTCCGGTCCCGTTCAATCTCCGTCCAATCGATCTGATAAGATTGATTGGAGAGCGGGACGATACTTGTCACCTCGACGGACACAGTTCGGGACTGTGCGCGATCGAATGGAGAGTTCGTCCGGTAGAAGTTGTTGACTTTCTGGGTGGCGACGTCCGTCTGCCGCAGCATCGCGTAAACCCGGTCGATGTAGCCTTTGGCTACAACCGTGTCCGGGGTGACAGAGCGGAAATTGGTGATCCAGGCTCCAAGCATTGAGCGGACAACGCGCTCGTCGGCGTATTCGATTTGAGCGGGGAAGCCACCGATAGCGGGTGTGCCGAGCTTGTCCACCTCGACGATATAGGGAACGAGTTTGACTTGCGTGCTCTGGTAGAGTGCGAACCCAAAGCCGATGATCGCCATCGCCATGGCGAGCAGGCCGATACCCTGCCACACGCGAGCGGTGCGCACGTACGATCCGTAACGCTCGTTCCATTCCATCCGAGCGGCAATATAGGGATTATCGATTGGAGTATGTTTTGCCATCTAGGTGCCTATTGCTCAGGAGGATTTGGGCGAAGACCCGCCGCCAGTTGGTTTGTTTGGAAGGGATTGCTTCAGCTTGTGATTGGCGAGGCCAAGTGTTGAGGATCCGTGAGCGCTTGGCGCTCCGGTCAATTTATCCGCGGCAGCAGAGGTTAGGGCTTTTCCGCCTGTGCCAAATGCAGCGGCAACACTGCGGGCTGGCGAGTGCCCGGCATCGGACGCGGCTCTTCCAGCTTGATAAGAACCGGATGCTAATCCGGCGGCACCGATCCCGGCCCCAGCAATTCCTCCTGCCACACTGGCAGTTTGCCGAAACGCCGCGCCAGCGTAATAGGATGTCCCTTGGCCCGTTCTAATGACCTCCATCCCGCTGCCGGCAGACACGCCTTGAACCACGCCCTGGACAATATTCGGAACGAAGATTGAAAGCGCGAACATCGCCAAAGCTATTGCAGCCAGCATTCCGGGACCGGATGCGGTCGTCGTCATCGTCGGATCCGCCGCGAGGTTCGTCAAAAGAGTTGAACCTGTTTTGGCGATGATGCTGAGGGCCATCAATTTCATGCCGATGCTGAACGCATAGATCAGGTAGCGAACAGCAAAGTCTTTGGTGTAGGACGACCCGCCCAAACCGAGCATGATCATGCCGGCGATCAGCCCGATATACATTTCCACGATGACAGAGAGCAAAACTGCCGCAAACAACGCCATGCAAAGGAGAACGATGAGGCCGGAGCCGGCAAGCATCAACGCTTGCGCAATGGCAGTCCAATCCAGATTTTGAATTTGCTCATTCAGGATGCCGTTGACCTGCAAACCTGTATCGAAGAGGTCCGCTGGGGAGAGTTTACCCGAGACACTTCCGCTTCCGATCCCCCAAAGGCTATCAACGATGTCCTTTGCTAGCTGTGGGCCTTGGGTCAGTACGAATGCGAAAAAGCCGATAAAAATGATCCGTTTGACCAATTCTGTCGCCCAGACCTCCAGAGAGGCAGCGTTCACGCCAAGCCAGACAGCCGCCAAGCCGATCTCGATAGTGGCTAGCAGCCAGAAGAGAGACGTTGCGCCGCTTATGAGCGTGGACTCCCAGCTCTTGGCGGCGTTTGCCAAACTGTTTTGAACAGTATCCAGCGCGCCGCCGCTCTGAGCAAATCCAGTCGAGGCAAATATGCTTGCGAACACCATTCCCAAAATGAGTGTTCCAAAAAGCGGTCCGAACTTCCTCCTGGCCATAGCCACAGCCCCCTACTTACTTACCACTGAGGTTTGAAATCCTGCCCGTTGCCCGGTTCAATATCAGGCGCCTTGAAGAACTCTTTGGCGGCCTTCTGGGAGGCTTCACGCTTTGCTTTTGCTTCTTCCGCCAACTCAACTTGGCGTCTCAGCAGTTCGGTAACTTCGGGATCGGTTTTCGGTACGATCACGTATGTTGCGCCCGCCCCGGCGACAGCCGCTAGGAGCGCGATTAACACGACGATGGGGAGTTTGAATGTCATATGTTTACCACTGAGGTTTGAAGTCTTGCCCGTTCCCAGAAGAGACGTTCGGGTTTTTGAAAAACTGATCTGAGGCTGCTTTGGTGTGATCGCGTGCCGTCTGTTCGGACTGGTACCAGGTTCCCATCATGGTCATCTGCTGGGAAACAAGGCCGCGAAGTTTCTGCATCTGCTCAACCTGCTGAGCGGCAATCTCGTGACCCACCTGCAGGGCCTGCTTTTGGCCCTCCGCGGACTGAGAATGCTGCCGGAGCTGGCGCATGGTGTCCTCTTCGGTCGCGAACTGGTCCGACGTGTATCCGGCCGCTTTCAGTGTCGAGGAGATCGTGTCCCGATTGGTGTCGGACCAGCCTTGATACATGGTCGAAAACGACTGCCCGTCCGGCAGGCCGTTCTTTGCGAAGTCGGCGTAGCTCTGGAACCGCTGCTTCAGCGTGTCATCCAGATTGCCCATCGAGAACGCCATCGCCTGACCCTTTTGAACCAGGCTCTGCAGTTGGCCGAGGTTCTGCTCGACCTCGCCCCAAACCTGCATCGGCAGCGACAGCGTGTTCTGCAGCATGTTCTCGTAGATGGAGATCTGGTTTTCGATCATCTGGATCTGGTTGCCGATCTGCTGCACTTGATTGGCAATCTGCTCAGCATTCTGACCGCCGAGGGCAACAAGCTCACTGTTGTTGAGGATCTGGGTGAACTCGGTCGCCCCAGTGACCGCACCACCGGCCTGGACCGGTCCTGCAATTCCGATCACACAAAGAACGCTGGCGAGCGATCTAGCCAAGAAGCTGTTCGGCATTGGCAATTCCTCTTTGCTTGAGCCATTCGGCGGGCCATTTGTCGCCGTAGTGGAGGTGAAGGTCTTCGATGCACTTGAGATCGTCCTTGGCGGACGCCCCGACGAAGGACAGCGTGATCGGGCCGAGCGCCATGTTGAACAGCCGGCGCCCATCCGGAGACGTGACGTAGTACTCGCGCTTCGGGATCGCCGAGGCGATGATTTCAATTTGTTGGTCGTTGAAACCGAGCTTTTCGTAAAACGCGCGGGTTCCGGAAACCCTTGCCTCACCATTGGGCAGGCATACCTTTGTCGGGCAGCTTTCCTTCAGAACGTCGATGATGCCGGATCTGTCGGCATCGGAGATCGATTGCGTTGCCAGGACCACCGCGCAATTCGCCTTGCGGAGAACTTTCAGCCATTCCCGGATCTTGTCGCGAAAGACTGGGTGACCGAGCATCAGCCAGGCCTCGTCCAGGATGAGCAGGCTTGGTTCACCGGTCAGGCGTTTTTCGATCCGGCGGAACAGATAGAGCAGGACGGGGATCAGGTTCCGGTCGCCCATGTTCATCAGCTCCTCGATCTCGAAGGTCTGGAACCTGGAGAGCGACAGGCCGTCTTCTTCGGCGTCGAGGAGCGAGCCCATCGGGCCGTCCACCGTGTAATATTGCAGCGCGTCCTTGATCTCCCGGTTCTGGACGCCCGACACGAAGTCGGTCAGCGACCGGCGCTGCGACTTGGACATCAATTCAATCTGCGTGGTGATGGCGTTGCGGTGTTCTGGGATCACCTTCACACCCTGCATTTCGATGAGGGTTTCCAGCCACTCGGCGGCGAATGCCTTGTCGGTGTCGTCCTCGAGCGATGAGAGCGGTGCAAAGGCCAGTGTGTCCGACTTGCCGACGTCATAGTGATCCGCGCCGACCGCAAGCGTCAGCGGGTACATCGACTTGCCCTTGTCGAAGACAAACACTTGCGCGTTCTCATAGCGCCGGAACTGAGCTGCGATCAGCGCCAGAAGCGTCGATTTACCCGAACCTGTCGGCCCGAAGATCAGCGTGTGCCCCAGATCCCCGACATGGAGATTGAACCGGAACGGCGAGGAGCCGGACGCCACCTGCATGAGCGGCGGCGATCCAATTGGGTAAAAGGGGCATGGCGCTTCCGGCGATCCCGCCCATACGGAATTCAGCGGAGCCAGATCCGCGAGATTGCGCGTGCTCACCAGAGGTTCACGAACGTTGGCATAGGAGACACCTGGCAGGCTCCCAAGGAACGCTTCAGTGGTGTTCAGGGTTTCGATGCGTCCGCCAAACCCTTCGTTCTGCACGAGCCGGCGCACCGCCTCGCACTTCTCCTGAAGCCGCGCCTGGTTTGTGTCGAAGAGCACGATGACCGGCGTGTAGTGGCCGAAGGCGACGAGCTGCGAGTTCGCCTCGGCAATCGCGTCCTCGGTTTCCCCGACCATCACCATGGCGTCCTGATCGAGCGATCCGGAATTGGTCTTAAAGAGCTGGTCCATCATCGGCCGCACCTTCTGCAGCCATTTCTTGCGCGTCTTTTCCAGGACCGAGCGCGCCTCGATCGGATCGAGGAAGATGAACCGGCTCGACCAGCGATAGGTGATCGGCATCAGATCGAGCGCATTGAGGATTCCCGGCCAGCTTTCGGCCGGGAACCCGTCGATCGCCACGACACCGACATAGCGGCCGTCGATGATGGGATTGAGCCCGTGATGGAATTCCGCCGTCACCAGATAGTCGAGATACATCGCAATGTCAGGCAAGCGGATCGGATGGGTTTCCCCGATCAGCGCGAAGCGGGCAAACTGCAGCAGATCATCGTAGCGGCCGCGCCTCTCCCCTTCCCTTTCCGGCACTTCGTGCGTTTCCATGCGCCGGATCGTCACGACGTTCGCCATGTACTGTTCGAATTCGCGGATGGTCGTCTTGAAGTGCTCAAGCGTCCGGGAGGCAAAAGACGTGTTGCGGCTGGCTTCGTCGGAATAGACGTACTTCACCAGCTTGGACTTATTTTTCTCCGGCGGCCGGTAGGTCAAGATGATGGCGTGCTGGCTTTCGAAATGCCCCTCCCCGGCATCGAAACGCTGCCGGCGCTCGTCATCGATCAGGGCCGTGACCGGGTCCGGAAAATGCGAGCTTTCCTTTTCCGGATACCCGATTGAGGGAATGCGCACGGCTTCCATCTGAATCATCCAGCCGTTGCCGAGGCGGGCCAGAACCGAGTTGATTTGCCTGGAGACTTCGTTCCGCTCAAACGCGGTAGAGCTTTCGCTGTCCGGCCCGGCAAAATACCAGCCGGCCATCAAGCCCCCGTCCTTCAGGAGCACGATTCCGTTGTCGATCAGCGCCGCGTAAGGGAGAAGATCGGAAAAGGATGGCGCAACGTGCCGGAATCTTTTGAGAGCAACCATGTTCAGTATTTCCGCCAGGGCGTGGATGTCGGCCGGTAATAAGCGCGGTATTTGACGTGCCGCAGATAGACAGCTCTCATCCGAGGGTCCGCCTTGGCCATCATCCGCAGCACGCCAACCACCACGATCCAGATCGCCACGCCGAGCACGGCGGCATAGGGCTTCAGGATCACGAAAATCAGAATGACCGAGGCAAGACCGGTCACGAGCACCAGCTCCCGGTCTGCCCCGAACAACAGTGTCGGGCGTGAAAGAGCGCGGTGGATCCGCGCTCTGTTGAGGCCCGGCGCGTCAGCCATGAGCGGGTTCCACGGTTGCCGCTTCCACTTCGGGAGCGATGCCGATGGAGGCACCGGAAGAGCCGAACAGGCCGACGATGGTGGAGGCGCCGAGCAGGATCCCGAGGACGAGAACCACGTAGGCCATGCGGCGAGCAAAGTCGTTGAGCTCGCCCCCGAAAATCAGCATGCCGCCGGCGATCGCGACCGCGATCAGGCCAACGGCGCCGGCGACGGGACCATTGATGGATGCCTGAATTTGCTGAAGCGGGCCTTCCCAGGGAAGCGAGCCACCGCCGGTAGCGAAGGCAGGTTCAATAAAGAATAGTCCGGCACCGACAAGAGCCAGAAGAAATGTAAAATTACGCGACATGGAGGTTCCCTTGCCTTTCGTTGGAAACATCAGTTTGGAACTTGGGTAGGACGGCTGAGTGGACGTCATAGGAGCCGTCCCGGAACCCGGAGACGGTCACGATGTCCCGAACGATGCGTCCCTTCTCCGGGGAGCGCTCGATTGAGACAATCAGGTCAACAGCTTCCGCAATCACTTGGCTCATGGGCTGCTGAGACACTTCCGCGATAAGCTGTTCGAGCCGCGTCAGTGCGGTATAGGCATTATCGGAGTGAACCGTGGCGATGCCGCCCGGGTGGCCTGTGTTCCATGCCTTGAGCAGCGTCAGCGCCGCACCGTCGCGCACTTCGCCGACAATGATCCTGTCAGGCCGCAAGCGCATGGTTGATTTCAATAGACGCTGCATATCCACGCTATCGGACGTGTGCAGGATCACAGCGTTCTTGGCCGCGCACTGGATTTCCGCGGTGTCTTCCAGAATGACAAGGCGGTGATCCGGAGCGACAGAAACCATTTCGCCAATGATCGCGTTCGTCAGGGTCGTTTTGCCGGTGCCCGTGCCGCCCGAAACCAGAATGTTCTTCCGGCCGGCGACTGCATCACGGATCACGGCGGCCTGGCCGTCTGTCATCACGCCATCCTCGAAGTATTTGGAAAGCGGGATGACCAGCGATGCCTTCTTGCGGATCGTGAAGGACGGCTTGGAAACGACAGGTGGCAATAGGCCCTCGAAACGATGGCCCCCTATCGGCAGCTCACCGGAAATGATTGGCTTGTCAGAGGTGATTTCCGTACCGAGCGCATGAGCGACCTTGCCCATGATGATCTGGGCGTCATGGGGCGTCATCTCGCCGGAGGGCTCCATCCCAATGCCGACGCGCTCAATGAACAGCTGTCCGTCAGGGTTGAGCATGATCTCAACGACGGTGTCGTCCGCCAGCGCCGACAGGATCGTAGACCCTAGCGCGTCTGCCAGTCCGTCGATTAGCCGACGGCGGCTTTCACCGTTCCTCAATGTCCCCTCCCCTACCGGTGAAAGCTGAGATGTTCAGGGGATGGTGCGGCCTCGCCGAGACAGCATTTATCGGACCGGGCACGGGGATGTGCACAGGCTCTCCGGAGGTCATTCGGAGTGTCCTTTTATATTTGAGATCAATAATTTACGGCTACAGCAATCAGTGGTTGATTACCTCGCGAGAGGGCGCAACCCAACACGGAACGAAGCGTCATCGCAAGGTTGAGAAAAATGTTTTCCACACCTAAGGAGAGTTATTTGAATTGGCAAATATAACAGTCAATTGGGCTACGTTGCCGACCGTTCATCTAGGTCTTAGCTAAAGAGATATTCGACGTTACGAAGCTTGGTAGTCACAGAACCTTATGGCTGGGGTCAAACCTGGACCTATCAGCCGTGTCAAAAAGCAGGCGCATCTCTGCGCCTGCAGAAAGGTTTAATGTATGTGGCTTGAACGACCACGAAGTGCTACCCCCTGAAAAACTCTGCAATTGTGGGAATGGATTTTTTTATTGAACGCGGCTAAAAGGGCAAAGTGACCAAGCGTCACGTGCACACCTTTCCAGGCGCGCCCAAGTGTCTTCCTCCCAAGGGTCAACGCGGGCACGCTATTTTTTTGAAGCAGCTGCTCGTTGGAGTTCCACACAAAGGACAAGGCGGTTCGGAAGGTACCGAGATCTCGTTCCTTATGTACCCCACAAAATAATTTCTGTGGGATAGAAAATCTGCTATTCTTACCCCACGAGAAAAAGTATGTGGGGTACATATGGCCATCGACTATCACAGTGCAATCGGCACGTCCGCCTGGACGGACTTGCGGCGGTCCCTGTGTGACAGCGTGGTGTCGGAGCTGCGCGGCGCACCACGATCGAAGGTGGTCGGCTCCAGGACCTATTGGTACGACCACTTTCGCGTCGGGCAGAAAACCATCGACCGGTATATTGGCGAAGACACGCCAGAACTTCGGGACCGCCTGGAGCGGCAATCGGAGATCACCAGGGCCGCAAAACTCGCCGAACGGGACCGGGCGAGACTGATGCGGGTGCTGCGGGCCGAAGGTTATCTGTTCGCCGATGTCGGGTCCGGCCAGGTGGTTTCGGCCATGGCCAAAGCCGGCGTCTTTCGGCTCGGCGGAACGATCGTCGGTACGCAGGCCTTCCGCTGTTATGAAGGCGAACTCGGCATCCGGATCGGGTTCGACCAGTCGGCCACGACGGATGACATCGACATTGCAAGTTTCGAGCGGTTGTCACTGGCTCTCGCGGACACGGTCGACCCGCCACTTGCAGAGGTTTTTTCCGAGCTTCAGTTCGATCCCGTGCCTGCGATCGAAAACGGCAAGACCTGGCGCTGGCGGCAAACAAATCGTCAGACCCTGGTCGAGTTTCTGACGCCGTCCTTCGAAGAGGATGAGGCCATCCGCGATCTTGCCGCCCTTGGCGTCAGTGCGCAAAGTCTGCATTTTCTCAATTACCTGATTGCCGATCCGATCAGTGTTCCCTTTCTCTATCGCTCAGGCGTGTTGGTGCAGATCCCACGCCCGGAACGCTATGCGGTGCACAAGCTCATCGTCGCGGACCGGAGACAAGGAGGAGCGGACGCCCTCAAAGCGCACAAGGACCGGGCCCAGGCGGCATTTCTGATCGAGGCATTGACGGAGACCAGGCCGGATGACCTTGCCGAAGCCTACCAGGCCGCTATGGAAACCGGTCCGGAATGGCGCAAGCGCATTGCGGCAAGTCTGGAACGCATGCCGGCAACTTCGGCCCTGCTCGATCTGCTGTCTTGACCGGCGGACTTGCCGGCAGGGAGTCGGTTGCTGCAGGCAAGTGCTTCAGAGTGATCGATATGCGTCCGCGCGCCGGAGATTCAGCTCCAGCGGGGTTTGCCCTGGCGAGAAGACGACTAGCTCTTGCTCGCCGACTTGCTCCTGCGACCCTGTTTCTGGCCCAGTCCCATTTTCCTGGCGAGTTCCGACCGCGCCGCGGCGTAGTTCGGGGCGATCATCGGGTAGTCCGCAGGCAGGTTCCACTTGGCCCGGTAGTCTTCCGGCGTCATGTCGAAATGTGTCCGAAGATGCCGCTTCAGCGATTTGAATTTCTTGCCATCCTCAAGGCAGACTATGAAATTATCCGTCACCGACTTCTTGAGCGGGACGGCGGGGACAAGCTCTTCAACAATAGGCTCCTGCGCCGTTTGTGCTGTCGAAGACAGAGCGGAGTGAACGGTCGCGATTAGTGCGGCAAGCTCACCCGAAGCAATCGTGTTGTTACTCACATATGCGGAAACGATACCTGCTGTGAGATCTACGATATCATTCTCGAGAGATGGGCTGCTGGGTGAGGTATCGGACATTGGGCTCTCACGGAGTGGCTCAGGGGAAAGGAACGCTGTTCCTATTCTAGTTCTACAACGAAGTAAATTGAACGAACTCGTTACAAACGATGGGGCTCATCCTGCGCTTTTCCCGTGTCGGACGAAGGCGAATTTGAGGACATTCGAATTCAGCCCTGGTTGCTCCAGTTCGGCCCCCTCCCCTCTCCTCTTTGGTTTGTCGGATACAACATCGGAACGGTACTGTCAGTCACATCTTGGTGGTGGGGGCATTTTCGATCATCAATTTGCTTCAGCTCGTCTGTGACCGCTCTACGTTGCAGACGGGAAATGGGCAGCTTGGGTCGCGCACTTGGCGCCTTGCTAAGTGGGGCGCCGGCGCTACGACGAGGTGGCATTACACCTGGGCTGGTTTTCCAAAGCGTATGCATCGGAATATCAAGATTGGGCGTTTCCGGCGCTTCTGACGCGAATATAGCAACTGCTATATTTTCTTGAACAGTCACACGATCATGCAACCATGCCCCGCGACGCGAAACGGGCGATATAGCAATTGCTATATTTAGGAAAGCTGTGGGCCGAAATGCGATCCTGTGCCGGTTCCGGTGCAAAACGACAGCCGCTGGCAAGGAAGAGCGATGGCGACCTGGTTCTTGAGGTCACCAAAAGGGCTGCAAGGAGACTGGCGGCTTCTGCTTTTCGGGAGCTGGATAGTTGTCCTTAGCATCGGCTGACCTCGACGACATGCACCGGTATCGCTTCCGGCTTCCCAGAGGCCTCTGCTCTTGGCTCAGTGCTCGACTTAGACCGTCCAGATCTTAACCTGTTTGTCCACTCAGTTTCCGACGTGACGAAGGGCGGTCCCGGTGCCGAAATCACTGGCGCCGGGACAATGTTATTTCTGCTACTGCAGTATCTGCGAGCGGCGTCAGGCCAACGGCATACCCGCGAGGCCAGCGGCAAGAATTCCGGCCAGAAGCACTGAAACAACGAAATGATAGATTACCCGCGGATCGGTCAGCTTGCTGATGGCCCTGCCAAAGGCGATGATCGTGATCAGCCAGGCAACGACTCCGATGAGCGCGATGACGCTGACCGGTTCAGGTGAAGCTTCCGGCCCAATCACGGCGACCAAGGCTGCCAACAACGCGGCCTGAGCAGCCGACCCGAGTGACCACACTCGAGCCGTCGACCCTTTGGAATAGGCAATCAACGATCCGTAGCCGTGAAGCAGTGCGCCGACGAACAACAGGGCGCAGAGGACATAATAGGCAATCAGCATGGTTTCTCCTTATTCAGCCTGTTCCCAGGCCGTGTGTAACCAACCAAAAAGAAAATCTTTCAGGCGGCAGCGCCTGGTGATGCTCACGTGAAACGGAAAGAGCTTCGAGGCCTTGAATGAGCCTGGAATTTTATGCCGCCTATCAAAGCGGTGCCGTCATGTGTGGTTGGCCGGTCTCCTTGCTGGAAATCCCGGCGATACGAGATGGGCAGAAACGAGACCGAAAGATGCAGGTTAATTCAGCTATGAGGCGTTGGACATCTTCAACCGCCGTGGTGTGATGCGCTTCAGCTACGATCAGAATGTCAGTTGTTTCAGCTCGTACCGCAGATTGGCTGCTCTGACGATGCGACCAACGCCTCGCGTGGGCATTGCCCTTAAGGTCTGCGAAGATCACTTCGTTCACTTCCGCACGTTCGACCTCGCCGGAAAACGTGGCAAGAGGCTCGCCGCCTTGTGCGTAGCGAACTTTTAGCAGATCGCCCGTTCGGGCACGGTCGAACACCGCCACCGGAATCGCGTAGGCACAGGAGGCCGCATTGCAAAGATCGATGACAGGATGAAACGAGGGCAGGTTTCCCTCCTTGCGCAGACGTCTGAGTAAAGCTTCGGCGGCACAGCGATATTGGGTCGGTTTGAGCCCCATTTGGGTGAAGGCTTGCCGCCAGGCACGGATTTCCGGAAGCTCGGATTCGTTGTGCGCCGCAAGCCTTGTCCTCGCCCTGTCAAGCAGTGCGGCTATGTCCCCGGACATGTCTACCTGGTTCGAAATCCCATCGATCTCAACCGCTCCGAAAACCAGTTCGGGAAAAGCCAAGAGGATCGGTTGTGCGTAACTCAGCTGCATCGTCTACTCGATGTGTCCATGATGTTTTGGTGTGGTCGGAAAAAGGTGCCGCTGTTGATCTAAGGGGATCACGCAGCGGCTGTGCGGAGTTTCACCAAGGTAGGGTCTGCCGCGATTCGAAGAAGCCGCCGGTTGGACCGTCATCGGGAAGAGTGGCCGCCCAGACGATAACGTCAGCGCCTTCTTCGACCGATCGCATGGCTGTCGGGCCGCCCATAGCCGTACGGACCCAGCCGGGGCTGACAGAATTCACCTTGATGCCGAGACCAGCGTATTCGTCGGCCTGAATCCGTGTCACGGCATTTAGTGCGGTCTTGGAAATGCGATAGGCAGGCCAGCCACGGGCCATGCCGACGAGAGATGCCATGGCGGTCGAAACATTGACGACCCGCGCCGCTGAAGACTGCCGGAGAAGTGGTAAAAGTGCGGACGTCACCACGACAGCACTTAGGGCTTTGGTGCAGAACGAGTTTTCGAACGCCGACAAGGGGGTGGTGGCAATCTCGGTCGTCACCATCGCCTCCTGGTTTGTAGGCTCGAAAAAAGCGCCGGCATTGTTGATGAGCACGTCGAGATGCCCGAAATCTTGTGCGACATGATGCGACAGGGCGAGAGCGTCGGCTTCGCTCGTGACGTCCAACCGGAACGCTGAAACGTCACCCGTCAGGGTACTTACGGCAGAATGCAGTTTAGGCTCATCTCGGGCCGTCAAGACGACGTGATACCGCCGTTCCAACAATTGGCGGGCGGTCTCGAGGCCGAGGCCCTGGGCCGCGCCGGTGACGACAGCTACCTTTTGTCTCATATTGTTGATCCTCAACTGACCCTGAAATTTCTTGAGCCGCTGTTTTGCCCGGAGGCCCGAGCCATCGTGCAGTTCCAATTTGATCAGATATTCACGTTTGCAAACTGACGCGTCTTGAATGAAATTGCTCTTCTCAGTCTGCTCAGACCCGCGCAGCTTGGGAGCCGGTGGTAGTCACCCATGAAAGACAGTTCCGGATCGCAATCGACAGACGAAAAGATTTGCCTGCGGCAGACGGCGCTGCCGGGCGTCATATCGGTGGAGGCGCGTTCGCGCCGCACCTACAGTCGCCATACCCACGACGAGTTCGGCATCGGGGTACTCCTCGAGGGCGCCCATGAGTCGGTAAGCGGACGTGGACAGGTGCGTGCCGAGACTGGGCAGGTGATTTCAGTCAATCCCGGTGAGGTCCACGACGGTCATCCGGTCGACGGTGAGGCTCGGCGCTGGAGAATGCTGTTCTTCCGCCCAGAAGCGCTTGCTTCGGCGTTTGCGGGTCTTGGAGCTTCGCCAGGATCTGAATTCGCTTACCCTGTGCTCGCCAGTCCGTCGGCTGCCTGTGCATTTCTCGACCTGCACACGAGCGTTTCCGGATATTCGGCTTCGGCGTTCGTCGTGGAGAGCCTTCTGATCGAGATGTTGTCCCACCTTGTGGAGACCGATATCGGTACGCAAATTCCGTCGCCCTCAAGCGTCGCACCGGCGCAAAAACTGCTTGATGCGGAGCCAGAGGTCGAAGCCAGTCTGGACGACCTTGCTACACTTTGTGGGCTGAGCCGGTTCCACTTTCTACGTGCGTTTCGCTCCGCCACGGGGCTTCCACCGCACGCTTACCAGGTGCAGCGTCGGCTGCATATGGGTCGGCGGATGATCCTCGACGGGTGCGGACTTGCCGATGCGGCCAACGCGTCTGGTTTTGCGGATCAATCGCACTTCAGCCGGCACTTCGTGCGTACTTACGGTTATACGCCAGGTGAGCTGGTCAAAGCCCGGAAGACAGCTGGCCGGGTTACTTGAGACAATTGGCGGGCAAAAGACCCTGGAGTCCTCCCGTATAGCCGACGCAATCAAGTGCGGTAGAACAGAATGATGACGATCGGCCTCAAAAGCTGGTCTTCCACAATCGGGGCAACCGCTCTCGGCGATCCGCGAAACACGACGACTGCTTTCGCTTATCCATCCAGGCCAACCGTATGGCGGAAATGGCGACGCTTTCCTGTCGTTCAAGCAGGATGCTCAGCGTATGTGTTTCGATAAAATTGCCGAGTGTGTAACTCGCTGATTCTCTCCTAGACGATGGCGATGGTTTTGAAATCCCCAAGAGCCCTTCGATTTCCTTGAAAGAATTTACAGGTCATGCAGCCGATGCGGGGGACTTTGGTTCGAGTTTCCGATATTTCCTGGCTGGTTCTTTCCTGTTGGTACGAGTTTTCCTAACGCTATGAAAGAATTTAAAGATTCCACTCTTCTAAAGAATGCGGGCAAATTCAGTAGGTCTTCCAATAGTGTTTGCTGGCAGAAATTTTTTGTGCTGCCGAACAATTTCCCACCGTTGAGATATGCCGTTAGGAAATCGTTAACTTAAAATGCCTTGCAGGTTCGGTTGGAATCCGGCATCCATGACGGAGTGATCTGTAGGAACGGGTCATAAACCGTCAGAGGGCATCAATGGCCGTTACCGAACAAATTTCCGGCGGACGCGATACGACCGCAAAGATCGAGAATTTCACGCAGAGGCTGTCAGACCGTTTGCAGACTATGCGCGAGATGACCTATCCGCCGGAAGCGCGCAAGGTTTTCGGCAGGACGTTTTCAACGACTGATCTCGTGCGTCTTCTTGGTGTGCCTGAAAGTACGCTTCGAACCCTGACTTTGGAGGGGAAGGGACCGCAGCCGCACCGGGCTGACAATAACCGCCGGATCTATACCGTGGACCAGGTATGGGAGCTGCGGAGCTTCCTTGCGGACCTGCGTCCAGACGATGCCTTGCGCCTGCTGCCGCACCGGCGCCCGGGTGAGAAGCTCCAGGTGATTGCCGCGGCGAATTTTAAGGGCGGCAGCTCCAAGACGACAACATCGGTCCATCTGGCACATTACCTCGCCTTGCAAGGCTATAGGGTGCTTTGCGTCGACCTGGATCCCCAAGCCTCGATGACGACAACGTTCGGCATCCAGCCGGACCGTGACCTGAGGTCAGGGGAGGGGGAAGACGAGCGCACGGACACCACCTATGACGCCCTGCGCTATGACAATTATCGCATCCCGTTTGCCGAGGTCATCCGCGAGACCTACTTCCCGGGGATACACCTTGCCTGCGGCAACCTGCGTCTCATGGACTTCGAATACGATACGCCGACGGCTCTGGCTGAGCGGCGGACCGATGAACTGGGGCTTTTCTTCCAGCGTCTCGACGCAGTCATCGGGTCAGTCGAAGATTATTACGACATCGTGGTTCTCGATACACCGCCTTCGCTTGGCTACACCACCATGGCGGCGCTGTATGCAGCGACGGGTCTTATCATCACCGTCCATCCGGCGATGCTCGACGTCTCATCCTGTTCTCAATTCCTGAAGATGATTGCCGATGTGACGCATACCCTTTCCGATGGCGGCGCTGTCTTTGAACATGACTTTACGAAATTCCTGCTGACCCGCGTCAACCCGAACGACGGTCCGCAGAAAATCATGTCCGGCACGATGCGGGATCTGTTCGGAACCGATGTCCTGGTCGCCGAAGCGATTGAGTCCACGGCAATCGCATCAGCCGGCGTAGCGAAGAAAAGCCTCTACGAAATCGAGCCTGGTGAAGTCGGTCGCGAGACGCTGAAACGCGCGCTTGAAAGTGCCGACCGCGTGAATGCGGAAATTCTCGACCTGATAAAAAAGGTCTGGGGCAGGGAGGTTTGATGATGAAGAAATCAATCGTCAAAATGATGTCTGATGCCGCTGCTGCAGCAGCAGATGAAAAGAGCGATGTCCAGACACCAACGCCGAGCCAAAGGACCACAACGGCCCCTGTAGTGAATTCGATGGGGCGCGCGCTGTCGCATATGCGTGAAGACAGCATCGTCTCGCTCGATCCTTCCAAAATCGATCCGAGTCCTTTCTCGGACCGGTTCGAGACGGATGAGGAGGCAGGCGAAGCTCTTGAGGAGTTGAAGCTTTCCATTCAGGATGAGGGACAGAAGATCCCGGTCCTTGTGCGGCCGCATCCAAGCGACAGAGACCGCTATCAGCTTGCCTATGGGCATCGTCGTCTGTTGGCCATTCAGGCACTTATGACTGAATCCGGCCGACCCGAGACATTCAAGGTCAAGGCCTATGTCCGGAAACTGAGCGATGCGGAGCTGATCAAGGAGCAGTCCCTTGAAAATGGCGTTCGCGAAAACCTCACCTTTGCCGAAATGGTTCTGTGGGCCGAACAGCTTCGCCAGGCTGGTCTCAAACAACGCGAAATGCAGCCGGTGCTTGGTCAGGTTCAAACCGTTATTTCAAACATGCGGAAGATTGCCGACAGCATCCCGCATGACATTATCCGTGCGATCGGCCGAGCAAAAAATGTCGGTCGTCCTGCCTGGCTGGACCTCGCGAAACACTTCGAAAATCCTGGTGCAGAGAAGCGCGTCCGGAAGCTCCTGGAAGGCAATGATTTCAAAGTAGCTTCGGCTCAGGAGAGGGTTTCAATGGCTTTGCGCGCAGCAAAGGGTCGGGAAAAGAAAGCGGCGGCCTCTGAACCCTCTGTTGTTGAAATCGCTTCAAATGGAACGGTGTTCGCCAGGATGAAATCATCGGCGTCGACGACGACGATTTCCATCCCGCGATCGGAGTCGGACTTCAGCCATTGGCTCGGTGAAAACCTGCCGGAGCTTTACCAGAGCTTCCAACAGCAGCGGAACCATGGAGAGAGTTCAGAGAACTAAAGGACGCCTTACGGTGTCCAAGACACTCTTACCGGTACGGCAATTTGTTGGGGAAACCGACCAAGACGGGTCCCATAATTGTTCCGCAACCGATAGGTGAAGTCCCGAAGGAGGAAGAAGGAGGAACTGCAGAAGAAATAGGGTCAAAATGAAAAGAGACCGAAACGGCGGCAACCGATCGATCTCTTTAATCACGGTTCAGCAGGGAAAGCCCAAACAGGAACCTCAACACTTCTCTGTTTTAGGTGAATTCCGAATCACGCGCAAGATCCATCTTGTGTGAGCAGTGGATTTCTGCCGATTTCCCATCGTTGAACCTCCCGAATTGATCGACGCCGTACCATGCATGGCTACGGCGAACGGAGGTTATTATGCCTACTGTTTCGAACGTCTCTTCCTTCCGGAAGGTGACGCCAGGTATTCTTGCGTCTCAACGATTGGCGATGTCCAACGACATTCCGGACATCGGAAAATCGGAAGTCGCAATCGCTCTTAAAAGAGCGGCGCAGCCACTGGGCCTCACATCTACAGCCTATCATGTGCTCGATATTCTGCTCGGGCTGTCGAAGTCTGAGGACTGGAAGGGGGCGGCCCGGCCGATCGTCGCGATCTCCAATGAAAAGCTGGCCTCCTATGTTGGCCGAAGCGAGCGCACGGTTATCCGCGCCATCAAACAACTCGTCGAAGCGCAGGTTCTGGCCTACAGGGACAGTTCGACGGGGCGCCGCTGGGTGCACCGGAATGGTCGCGGAGATATTACCTTCGCCTATGGCCTGGATTTCACGCCAGCGCGCATTCGCTACCAAGAAATCAAGCGGCTGGCGGACGAATGGCAAGCCGAACTCAATGCCAGACGGGAAGCGAAACGCACGGTCACGCGGGTTTCCCGGGCGATTGTCGATATCCTTGACGCCAATTCAGATCCGTCTCTGGCCGACTTTCTGGGACAGATGGATGCTATCCTGGCAAATGGCTTGGATGTCCTGGAAAAGGCCATAGCCTTGCTGGATCTGTACGATCTTCTGATTGAAGCGGTAGCAGAGGCTCAGACAGCCGAAAAAACATCTGAAAACAATAGTATGACATGCGAGCATGACATTCGCGTCACCCAATTATTTAATACAAACTCACCAGACTCTTATTCTAATAATCGGACATCCGCTGACGCGGATGAAATTAATTCCCTTGCTGACGTCGCCTACGGCGCCGAAATAGCTCCTGAAAGGGAGCAAGCGGAGCCGGGTAGGGCTCAAACTGCCGCCAAAGGCCTGCAGAACCGCCCAAGTGGAGCGGATTTCCAGAGAACAGCATCCCTGGATGCGGTTTCGATATCCTTACTGGAAAGCGCCTGCACGGCCGTTCAAAGCGATTTTGGGCTATCACTCAGCAGCTGGCCGGAATTGATGTCGGCGGCTGAAGTCATGAGGGTGGGGATTGGCCTCAGTGAATCCGCCTACGCAAACGCCTGTGGCCGGCTGGGAAGGCAGGCTGCTGCTGCAATCCTGGCAGTGGTTGCCGAGAAGGCCCTGCGCGATCCGGAGAAAATCAGCTCGCCAGGCGGATATTTCCGGGCGTGCTGCGACCGGGCTGCGGAAGGAAAGCTGGCGCTGGCGAAGTCACTGTTCGGACTGGCCGCGAAATAAGCTCAGTCAGGCGAAGGTGATGGCTTGCCGTCAGCTGCCATCTTGATGGCAAGGCTGCAGTTCGCTATATTTGGAACAAAGGAGATCCCTCGTGGCAGAACCTCAACTTTCCGTACGCAGTGCCAAGGCGCGAGACTTGGCTCATCGCCTTGCTCGCCGGGAACACCGTTCGATCGCCGATATCGTCGAGCGGGCACTTGAGGCATACGAGGTTAGGGAGGCCGGCAAGGAACCTGCTGCGGACTTTTACGCCCGAGTTTCAGAAAACTTTGGCACCGATATCGATCTTGAGGAAGTGATCCGCGAGAACCGTAAGGTCCATCTGGGGCCGGAGCTTTGATTTTCCTGGACACCAATGTGATCTCGGAAACACTGAAAAAGGCTCCTGAACCGGCAGTGATCGCGTGGCTGGTACGACATGATGCTGAATTGGTGTTGTCGACGGTTGTCATTGCCGAGATAGCGTTCGGCATACAGAAAATCCGTCCCGATCAGCGCGCCGATCGTCTGGAACAAGGGCTTTCGGACTGGCGGCGCAGATTTGCCGATCGGATCTTTGGACTGACTGAAGCAGCGGCACTGGCATATGGCGACGTCATGGGCGAGGCCGCCCGTAAGGGCCGCGGCATGTCAGCGCCGGACGGAATGATTGCCGCAATCGCACGTATCAACGGTGGCCGCCTGGCCACGCGAAATCTGAACGACTTTCAGACGACTGGCCTCGAACTTATTTCTCCCTGGGAGTTCTAATTCGGTGAGCAAGGCATCGCACCAGGCTGAAAGTCTGAAATTCGACTGGTTTACTCACCGAGCGGGCAAGACGATTGCTCTGATTCCCGAAAACTGGATCGCTTTTGACTGGAGTTTTCCGCGATAGGATCCGGGCTGGGAGAAGGAACGGAAGCGATGAAGTCATCAAAATTCCCGAAACCAACCTGGATGGTGTTTCCATAGGTCTCATTCAGTCGGCATGTTCGACAGCGCAGGCTGAAACCGGGATCAATTTAAACAGTTGGCCAGCTCTTTGTGTATTTGCGCGTTCTGTTCGGCCGGATATCAGCTGGCGGTCGAGCAGCAAGGGCTTGCGGGATCCGGAGCACATTGCTTCGCCGGCGGATATTTCCGCGCCATGATAGACAGGGCAGAAGAGGGCAAACTCCACAAGTTGCCTAGGCTTCAGAGAACTCGCGGGCGTGGCTATGGCGCCGATCATCAGATGGACCCGTCAACTAAAAGACAACCGGCCACAGTAGCGGACAAATGTCCGGTCGAAAAATAGTGATAGATTTGACAAACGTATGTAAAGAAACGATAAAACGGAAAATCATTCCGGACAATGAAGTGGCCAAAACAGAGGATGAAATGATACTGCGGGACGATGGCGAGTCAATCGGACTATTCGAGCCACTGATGATCAGTGAGGGCGCGCACAAACGAGCGGAGCTCAACGACCTGGCGCTCGATCTTGCCGCCCGATCGGCCGCCTTCCGTAGCAGCCTGCCGGCGTCGATCGCTTCCGCGCTGGCCGATCTAATCCGCTCCATGAATTGCTACTATAGCAACCTAATTGAAGGCCATAACACGCATCCGGTCGATATCGAGAGAGCCCTTCATGGAGATTACAGCGCTGATCCCAAGAAGCGTGATCTTCAGCTCGAGGCCAAGGCCCACATCTCTGTACAGCAATGGATCGACCTGGGCGGATTGGTGGAGCCACCGTTCTCAGAGGCAGCTATTCAGGAAATCCACAAGCGTTTCTGCGAACTCTTGCCCGAAGATCTTCTGTACGTGGAAAACCCTGAAACGGGTGAAAGGCTCAGAGTTGTCCCTGGCGAGCTAAGGCAACGCGATGTTGTGGTGGGGCGCCATGTCGCAATCAGTCCTGGTGCTGTTCTGCGCTTTCTTCTCCGACTTAACGAAGCCTATCGCAAGAGCGGGCGGATAGATTCTATTTTGGCGGCCGCGTGTGCACACCACCGCCTGCTTTGGGTACATCCATTCCTCGATGGAAACGGGCGCGTTGCCCGCCTGATGTCCTATGCGATGTTGCGTCAGGCTTTGAATACCGGCGGATTGTGGTCAATCGCGCGTGGTCTGGCAAGAAATGAAGCAGATTACAAAAGGCATCTTCAGGCGTGCGATGAGCCGCGCCGCGGCGACCGGGACGGACGAGGCAGTCTGAGCGAGGGAGCGCTGGCCACCTTCACCGAATTTTTCCTCAGGACTTGCATTGATCAGGTCGAATTTATGGAAGGACTGATGAAGCCGGACAGGTTGCGAGATCGCATTCTTATCTGGGCGGAGGAAGAAATTCGTGCCGGCCATTTGCTGCCCAAGTCCGATATCATCCTGAAAACTGTGCTCTATCAGGGCGAGCTTCCACGTGGTGAAGTTGCCGATGCCTTGGGGACGAGTGACCGGACTGCGCGGCGCATAACTTCAGCGCTGCTCGAGGCAGGTGCCCTTCGATCCGAAAGCACTCGCGCGCCCCTGTATCTGGCATTTCCCGCGAAACTGGCGAGCCGATGGATGCCTGGGTTGTTTCCGGACCAGTGATGGGGCGAATATCGCCTTTCGGCGACGAAATCATGCCTCGAGCGGGTATTTCCGCGCGGCGATCGACAGGACAGGGGGAAAACCGCACCTCCACAAGTCCCTGCATGGCTTGGTCTGAGCAAAGTGAACGCGTAGATCGACGAGACCAAAATGCCGGTTCAAGAGGCACGAACGTGCGCATTTAGGCCTCTTGCAGAGCAAATGGTGCCTTGCCGATGTAGATTTTAGTATCTACATTAGTTAGTGAATTTATCTACATTAGAAAAGGCCATGGCACTCAACGTCAATAATCAGGAGGCGGATGCGCTGACACGCAAATTCGCAAAGATGACCGGTGTGTCCATCACCGATGCCATCGTCATCGCCATGAAAGAGGCAATTGAGCGACGGCGCAATGCCGAGACACCGTTGGAGACTGCCAGACGGCTCCGCGAAAAGCATGGAATCGCGCTGAGTGATACCGCGCGCGAGCCGCTGCCCAGGGAAGCGTTTGACGAGATGTGGGACGAGCAAAGCTGATGTTTGTCGATGCCTGTGCGATCATCGCGCTCCTGTCGGACGAGCGAGAGGCTGAACGTGTTTCCGACGCACTGGCAAATGCCAAGAAGCGGTTGACTTCACCTGTCGCGATACTTGAGGCCGTCATCGGTCTGGCCCGGCCGGATAAATTCAATATGGCCGTCAGTTCGGTCGAACCCATCGTGATGGAGTTCCTGGACGAGCGCGGCATCGAGGTCCGGGACCTGCCGCCCGCCAAACGGGCAACGGTTCTCGCAGTGTCGGCCGCGGACAAGTACAGAACCGGAAAGAACAAACTCAATCTTGGCGATTGCCTGCACTACGCATGCGCGAAATATTACCGCGTGCCGATCCTCGCCACCGACGACGAGTTTCGCGACACGGATCTTGAAACAGTTTCATGAAGCAGGCATCGCGCCAGGCCGAAAGTCTGAGACTCGACTGGTTTACTCATCCAAGACAGTCAGAAGACCGGATCTGCGTGCGCGGTCAATGAGGTTCTTGACGGAAGAAGGCGACCATTTCGTTCCACCGCGTGGGGTACGCTCGTGCAGGCGTTCGAGCTGACCGGCGATTTCGCGCAAGGTTAGCTCCGGATTGGACGAATGGATGCCGGCGACCAGCGTCATCAACCGGTCTTCCGGCGGGCGTGGAGGCGATTTTCTCAGCAGCTCCTTGTCTGCCATTCCCTCAGCAACCATCCACTTCACCGCGCGCCGCAGCCGTTCGGGTGTCCAGTCATGCCCGCGGTTTTTGAGGAACCGTGCGATATCGTCCCAAGTGTGATCAGGACGCATGCGCCGGACAATAGGAAGCCATTGACTGGCAGTAACTTGGATGCGTGCACCATAGGCCTCCTTTTGAGCAGCCGTCATTTTGGCCAGCGCTTCAGGTCTGCGCTCTCGAATTCCTGGATTGCCGGGTAATTTTCCCTTTGCCTTTGCAGCCTTGATGCCCGCTTTGGTGCGTTCGGAGATCAAGGCGCGCTCGAGCTGGGCGACTGCCCCCAGAACCTGCAAGGAGAACATGCCCTGGGGGGTAGTTGTGTCGATCGGATCGCTCAGCGAGCGGAAATGTGCGCCCTTGGCGTTCAGATTATCGATAACTTCCAACAGATGGGTCACCGAACGGGCAAGACGATCGAGACGTACGACGACCAGCGTCTCGCCGGCACCGATCTCCCGAACCAGTCTTGCAAGGGCAGGACGAGCTCGTGAAGCACCGGATCCATATTCCTCCACGATTGTCTCGCAGCCGGCCGATCGCAGTTCCAGTTCTTGCGCTTCTGTCGTCTGTTCGTCAGTGGAGACGCGCGCATAGCCGATAAGCCGTCCCTCAGGTCGATGAGAAGAGCGATTGAGCGCTGATTTGACCATTTGGGACGCCTGAGAGCCTATAAGAGAGCGATTTTCCAAATAAAGAAGATAAGGATAACTGATCGTTTGTAAACGTCTCTTGAGTGCCTTTTCCACCACCTGAAGCGTCAAAACCCCAGGAAAACCCGGCATTCTCGTCGATCTGAGCACGGATTGCCGGGTCTTTGTTCAATCCAGCATGCGTCAGACTGAATATGAGTGAGTTCGAGTTGAAGAGGCAACCTATGACCGAAGCAAATGTCATGTTAACTTCCGTATAGAAGCTGTAATCACGATAATACAATGCCTTACGAAATTGGAAAACTGAACCTCGAGGCTCTCTTGACGCCGAAATCGGCGGCGGAGGACGCGCTGGCGCGGCTTGATGAGCGTGTCGACCGATCTGAGGTCGGACGGGGCTTTGCAGAACGGGCCGATTTCTTCGAAGCCGTTTCCAACATGTGGGTTGCTGGTGAGCTCGTCCATCTGGAAGACCTGGTTCTGCACGATGCCCGGATGGATGTTCGTGCACCAAGCCATGAACTTGTCATTGCGCACCGGATCGTGCGGGCAAGACGACGGGCAGTGAGAAACGATCCGGGCTGGGCGGTCTCGCGAACTGGGATCATGGCCTTTGCGGGGATTGCCGAACAAGAGGATGAGGCACCTAGAAAATTCAAAAGACGAGGGGAGGGGAGGGACCTCGAAACGGACGAGCACGATGCGCTTCCTCCGGAGTTGGCAGAGTTCGACGAGGTGCTTGCCGAAACCAGCTGGCTGGTGGAAGCCGTTTCCCCCGGATCTATCAGAACCCGGCAACCTGAGCTCGTTGTTGGCGAGTTGGTCATCCGGGATCCTGATTGGGACGAATCCGAACGGATCTCTGAATGGCTTGAGTTGGTCAGAAAAGTTGAAATGCTTCCGGCAACGTTGGCGGCTGCGGTTCTTTGGGACGCCTGGGACCAGCTCGAACCGCTTCAACGGCAGCATTGGCTTGGGCAGGTCCTTGTTTCGGATTTCCTCAGATCACGTGGAAAGGTCCGATCTCACCTTTTGGCCTTCTCAGTGGGTCTGCGAGAGATGCCTCGTGAGCGGCGACGTGCTCGGGACAGGACAACCAGGCTGATCGCCTTTCTCGACGCGATGAGAGCGGCTGCTGTCGCTGGGATGAAGGATATTGATCGGCTGACGCTCGCGAAGTATCAACTTGAGCGGCGCGCTGTCGGCAAGAGATCTAACAGCAGCCTGCCGGCTGCGATCGAGCTCATACTTTCGCGGCCGATCGTATCTGCGCACATGCTTGCAAAGGCGGCAGAGATAACGCCGCGAGGGGCGCTCAACCTAGTCGCCGCTCTTGGTGTGCGGGAGGTGACGGGGAGGGGACGGTATCGGGCGTGGGGGATTTTGTGAGCGCTTCGCTGTTGATTTTAACCTAGAACGGTGGGGGAATTGGGGTGTGTCGCAAAGTTTTTCGCGTTAACCACGCCTTGAGATTTGGCTGTTGAAAGGGCGCTCCAGAAATTGGAGTTCCGCGTAATGATTCTAAGTGCCATCGTTGAAAAACTGAAACGCCAGTCGAAGGATGACTTCAAAGGCAGACAGTTCGACGCTTGGCTGATCATCCAGGCGGTGTCCTGGTACTTGCGTTATCCGCTGAGCTATCGGGACTTGGAGGAAATGTTCCTGGAACGTGGCTTTGAGGTAGGGCCTGTCGCAACTTTCACTGACGGACAGATTTCTCCCGTTTTGGGAGCGATTTTCAGGCTTTGTTAACTTTTCCAATTCCGAAGAGCACCGCCAGCAAATCGTTTTGTTCGCGGACACTCCATTGACCGGTAAAGTCGAAGCCCTTCTTGAGCCACAGCATGGCTTCAAAGCCGGCGATAGATTTTCTGGCTGAGTTGAACGAGCGGAACCCGCCAACCTTCGGCATATTCTTCTTCACCCTGAAATGATCGCTCTCAATACCCTGTTGCAAATGTTTGGTCACATAGTGCACCGGATCCGAAGCAAGCAGGCCGTCGTCAACCGTGTCCCCGATGGCCGGAGGAAAAGTGCCGGCGCCATCGGTGCCGATTTTGCCCGGTGACAGCAGCGGGGCATCCTGTAACATTTTTCGAAAAAACCGCTTGGCTGCATTCAGATTGCGCTTCGCCGTGAGCAGGAAATCGACCGGATTTCCATGCTTATCGATGGCCCGATACAGATAGCGCCATTGGCCCTTGATGCGCACATAGGTCTCATCGATGCGGATCGAGCCGCAATGCGGTTTGCGGAACCGGCGTAGCCGCTTTTCGATCAGCGGCGCATACGCCAAAACCCATCTGTTGATGGTACGTAAGCGTCCGGTGACACTCCCTTTTCGATTTTGGATCTTCGGTTGAAGTTACGGAATTAGATACGTCATTAATTCCGTAGCGAAGGTGATCGATGGGTCGGGTTGAGATTTTGACGGGCCGGGAGCGGCGGCGCATTTGGTCGGATGATCAGAAGCTAGCCATTCTTGAGGAGGTCGCGGCCAGCGGTCTAACGGTTGCGGATGTTGCTCGGCGGCATGATGTTCTGCCGCAGCAGATCTACGCCTGGCGCCGCAAATTTGCTCAAAACCAGAGGGAGCATTTGCAGGAACCGTGTTTTCTACCGGTGACGCTGGTGGCAAGCGAGACAGCGACACCTGATCAGGCACCTGAGGAAGAGACTTTCCGGAAAACGGCTCCGAAGCAGGCTGCTCGGACCGGGCGGGTGGAGATCCGCTGTAAGGGCGGCCGGGTGCTGAAGGTGGATGCCGGGCTGGACCCTTTGATGCTGCAAGGACTGATCCGCTCGGTGGAAGAGGCATGATCGCGCCCGGATCGAACGTGCGGGTATATCTGGCCTGTGGGGCGACAGACATGCGCAAGGGGATCTCCGGCCTCTCGGCCCTGGTACAGGAGGTTCTGCGTCAGAAGCCGACGTCGGGCGCGGTGTTTGCCTTCCGGGGGCGGCGCGGCGACCGGGTCAAACTGCTGTATTGGGACGGCCAAGGTTTTTGTCTTTATTACAAGGTTCTCGAGCGTGGCCGCTTTCCCTGGCCGTCAGTTGCCGATGGCGTGGCGCGGCTGACGGCAGCGCAACTGGCGATGTTATGGGAAGGCATTGACTGGCGTCGTCCGGCCTGGACGTCCCCACCGATGCGGGCCGGATAAAACCAGCTTTTCCATGAGGATAAGGTTGGCTGAACTCAAGCAAATCAGCTAAGAAATTGGCCATGAGTTCCACTGTTGCCAGCCTACCCGACGACATTGATGCCTTGCGTGCGCTGTGTGCCCGGCAGGCTGAGGAATTGGCCAGGCAGAGCGGGCAACTTCAAGCGCGCGACAGCCTGATCGACAAGCTGAAGGAGCAACTGGCGGTTTTACGCCGGGCACGCTTTGGCAAGTCTTCGGAGAAGATTGACCGCGACATCGCGCAGTTGGAACTGGCGCTGGAGGAGATCGAAGCGGCTGAGGCGGAACTGCCTTTTGAGGCTCCAGCCGGTCGCGCCGAAGCGCCGAAAACCAAGCCTGCACGTCAGCCGCTTCCGGATCATCTGCCGCGACACGAGATCGTCCACGATCTGGGTGAGCGTTCCTGCCCATGCTGTGGCGGACGTGACTTCCTCAAAGGCGGAACGGGCGTCACCGAAGTGCTGGATTACATCCCCGCGTCCTTCCGGGTTATGCGCCATGTCCAGCCGCGCTTTGTGTGCAAGGGTTGCGACAACGAGATCACCGCGGCAATGCCGTCGCTGCCGATCGAGCGAGGCAAGCCAGGTCCGGGCCTGGTTGCACATGTGCTAACTGCCAAATATTGCGATCACTTGCCGCTCTATCGCCAGTCGGAGATTTACGCCCGCGAAGGCGTTGAGCTGGCCCGCTCGACCATGGCCGATTGGGTCGGCAAGGCGAGCGTATTGATGGCACCGTTGATCGAGACCCTGCGCGATCATGTCTTTGCAGGAGACCGTTTGCACGGGGACGACACACCGGTTCCGGTGCTGGCGCCCGGCAAGGGCAAGACGAAGACCGGCAGATTGTGGACCTATGTCCGCGATGGCCGGCCGTATGGTTCAAAGACGCCGCCAGCGGTCTGTTACTTCTACAGTCCGGACCGCAAGGGCGAACATCCGACGGCTCATCTCAAACACTTCCGGGGCGTTCTCCACGCCGATGGCTATGCCGGGTTCAAGGAGCTTTATGAGGCGAAGCCGCCGAAGGTCCTGGAAGCAGCCTGCATGGCGCATGTCCGGCGCAAGTTCTTCGATCTGACGGGAAACGGACCAGCGCCGATTGCCGGGGAAGCCTTGCAACGGATCGGCGCTCTCTACGATATCGAAATGGCTATCCGGGGTTCGCCGCCTGATGAGCGGCTGAAACTCCGTCAGACCAAGAGCAAACCGATGTTCGAGGCTCTACAGAAATGGCTGAAGACGCGCCTTGCCGAAGTGCCCGGGAAGTCCGGCACAGCGGAGGCAATCCGCTATGCCCTGAACCGCTGGCAGGCCCTCGGGCGGTTCCTTGAGGACGGCACCATCGAGATCGACAACAATGCGGCTGAGCGTTCCATCCGCCCGATTGCGCTTGGGCGCAAGAACTGGCTGTTCGCCGGATCGGATAAGGGCGGGGACCGGGCCGCCGGCATCCTGTCGCTGATCGAGACCGCCAAGCTTAACGGACTCGATCCGGAAGCCTATTTGCGGAACGTACTGACCCGCATCGCCGATCATCCTATCAATCGAATCGATGAGCTTCTGCCTTGGGCATTTGCCGAGGTAGCAACCCCGCAGACTGGTTTGGTATGACGTTAGCTAGTTGCCCTTTGGCATTTTCAGCGGCCGAAGAAGGCCTTTTTCCCGAGCTTGTTGTTCAAACCATTATCGCTCTCAGACTTGACCGTGGGCGTAGGTCCCCGGCGCAAGCAGCGCGCTTTGCTAGAGGTGACTTCGTAGGGGGGCAATCCGACATTAGTTGTGATCAGCAGATCTATGTGATGCTCGAATGCGCCGAGATTATCGATCATCAGCTTCACTTCAAACTTACAGATGATGCTCTGCCCGCGCATCTAGCCAATGGCGCTAGATTTGGCGTGGACCTCCTGTGGGCCTTTGAATGTTTCCTGAACACAACGGCAGAATGGCACCCTGATGGATGGGACCATCCACTGTTTTCCTACGAACCTTTTGAACTGCCGCCGGAACTGGTATCTCTGGGAGACGCATTTGCCGAAGCCGGATACCTTTCCAAGACAAACGCTCGATACCGGTGGACCACGAAAGCCAAGCCGACACTGGGTCTTATTTGTTGGGGCTATTCGACTGAACGCGGTCTAGAAACACGGCATGAATTGAAAAGGATGTTTGCAAGCCTTCCTGACCAATTGAAAGACAGGATCACTACGGATCGGAGCAGCAACTTGCAAGCGGAGTTGGAAGATGTCCTCTCCAACCATTGGTACAATGATCAATGGAATGATGCCCCGGTGCGTGGCTCTCGAGACCGGGTTCACGTTCGGAGCGAAATGAACGAACGTGCGTCGATCATTTTGACGCTCTTTCGATGAAGAAAATTGGGTAATTCACCGGACGCTTACGATGGTACTGTGGTCTACCTCAAAGCCACGTTCCAGGAACATTTCCTCCAAGTCCCGATAGCTCAGCGGATAACGCAAGTACCAGGACACCGCCTGGATGATCAGCCAAGCCTCGAACTGTCTGCCTTTGAAGTCATCCTTCGAGTGGCGTTTCAGCTTTTCAACGATGGCACTCTGAATCATGACGCGGAACTCCAATTTCTGGAGCGCCCTTTCAACAGCCAAATCTCAAGGCGTGGTTAACGCGAAAAACTTTGCGACACGCCCTCAAAACGTCATGGCGGCAGCCGGTCTGCTCTTTGGCTGGCTCGGAGACGAAGAACTCGTGATGCTCGTGAGCAACTGCGATTTGACCTGCCTGGAACCTCTTGATGACAACACGACCGTCTATCTCGGCTTGAACCCGAACGAACTGAAGGAGAGCCCCTGCGCTAAAGCCATCATCTATGCGTTGCTGACAGCACAAGAACAGGCTTCTGCGAAATCCGAGACCCTCTACCTGCTTGACGGCATGGACATGCTTGGAGACTTCGATTTCCTGCATGAGCGACTGTTGTTCCGGGGGCGTCAGACCGGAACCAAGTTCGTCGGTGCCGTCAGTTCACTTTCTCGTTTCAAGGACATGGCCGGTTCCCAGGCGATGGCGATCTGGATGGACAACGCCGGACTGATGCTGTTCTCCGATATCTCGGACCGGGCGGGTGCCGAATGCATTTCCGAACTTCTGGGTGTTGCGCCCGTCGTCGCGACGGATCCGAAAACCGGTGAGAAGTTGGAGGTGCTTCGTCCCTTACTCGAAAGCGATGAAGTCTGCCGGCTGGATCGCACGAAATGGCTTGCCGTCTCAATGGGCCGGAGCTTCGCCATGATCGACAAGCTGGCTTCTTTCGATCACAACGGCCACTTCCGGATGCATCCGGACATCTCGGCGAGATGCGCCGCCAATCCCTTCCATGCTGATGGCGAAGAGGAGGTCGTTTAATCGGGGCGAGGTCCTGAAATAAGAACGGGCGGCTTCGGCCGCCTCAGACTGCTGACGAACCCGCCGTTTTTGGCGGGTTTGTTTTTTTTTGCAGTTTTGGTTTTCAGGTTTTGAGCGGATTTCATTCAGGGTGAGCTTGGTTCTCCCCTCAGGCTTGTGCCTGTTTAGGGCTCTTGGTGAGGGCTATTGCGATCTTTTTGATGTTTTGGGCGGCGGCGGCGAGCAGGCACTGCGTTTGCACGCGCACAAGACTTCGGAACCTGGCATAGCGGTGTCCATGGAGCTGCTTGGCATCGGCAAACGAACGCTCCACGGTCTCCTTGCGCCGCTTGTAGACGGCCCTGCCCCAGGCGCTCAGACGATGGGCATCGGTCCGCTCCCGGCTTTCCTGCCAGACATGACGGGTCAGGGTCCGCTCTGCCTTGGCGTTGGAGGTGCAAGAGGCCAGCAGCGGACAGGTTCTGCAAACCTGCGGGTCGGAGCGGTAGTGCTTGTAGCCATTGCGATCCGTTGTGGCGTAGGTCAACAATTGGCCTTCCGGGCAGCGGTAACCGTCGACTTGCCCCTCATAGGTGAAGGCAGACTTGCGCATCATGCCAGGCTTCGGGGCTGGCGGGCGCCGGTAGCCGGTCACTCCCAGAATGTCCCGTTTCTCCAATCCCCTGGCGATGCCCGCCGTCGCATAACCCGCATCGAGCCCAACGGCCGCAACCTCGAAATCGAAGCGCTCCCGCTGACGGTCAAGCCGGGACAGATAAACGATGCTGTCATGCACATTGGCGGGGGTGGCGAACGTGTCCGTGACGATCCCCAGCCTGCCGTCCACCGTGCGGTGGTCGAGGTAGAAGAAGCCCTTGGGCTTGCCCTCGCGCACCATGTAGCCGGCATCCGGGTCCGTGCGGCTGACCTTGGTCTCCTTGACCTCCAGTTCCCGCGCCTTGTCCTTCAACGGCTTCTGGCCATGCAGCTTGCGTTCCGCATCGATGGCCCGGTCCAGATCGCTGCAGTAATCGGCCCGGGACCTGGCAATCTGAGCCAGATCGTATTTGCCTTTGTTGGCATTCGCCTTCAGATGCGTTGAATCGGTGTAAAGCACCGTGCCGTCCACAAGCTTGTGGGCGATCGCCTGCTCGACGATATGGTCGAAGATATCCTGCGCGACCGAGGCGTCGTTGTAGCGCCGCCGCCGGTTCTGGCTCAGCGTCGAAGCGTCAAACACCTTGTCCGTCAGCTTCAGCCGCAGAAACCATCGGTAAGCCACATTCACCTCGATCTCGCGCACCAGCTGGCGCTCCGAGCGGATCCCGAACAGGTAACCGACGAAAAGCGCCTTGAACATCAACGTCGGATCCAGCGGCGGACGGCCATTGTCCGCGCAGTAAAGATCCGAAACACGATCATGGATGAACGAAAAGTCGATCACCGCGTCGATCTTGCGCAACAGGTGATCGGCGGGAACAAACTGATCGAGCGTCACCATCTCGAAAGCTGTCTGGACAGGGCCTGGCTTCTTCAACATAAAAACAGTGAATCAAAAACCCCCAGCTTACGCCAGGGGTTTGTCAGCAGTCTGGGGCGGCTTCGGCCGCCTTTTTCACTTGCAGGTCAGTTTCACTGGTCGAATTAGATAAGATCAGGGAAACGGACGCCTAGGCCGTGTGGACGGATTTGATCAAGATGAAGGCCGCGGCGATTGCGACGATGGACCGGAAGTTTCTGGCGGTTTTCTCGCAACGAAGGTCGACGCGTTTAAAGCGTTTGAGCTTCCCCATCATTTGTTCGATGCGTGCGCGGCCACGGTAGAGCGCTTTGGCGAAGTGCCTGGGAATCTCGCGCCGGTTTGATTTTTATGGAATGACCAGGACAGCCCCGGCCTTTCGCGCAGCTTCGCGATTGGCGTTGCTGTCAGAGGCTTCACCACCGGTCAGCTCAAAGCCAAGCGGCAGGCCGTTCCGATCCTTTTTCAGATGGATTTTGGTGCCGAACCCGCCGCGCGAACGCCCGAGCGCTTGACCTTCCTGCCCCCTTTGGCGCCTGCCGCAGAAACATGGGCGCGAATGACGGTGCTGTCGAACATGGCAATCAGGTGTGCCCCTTCATCAAGCCCGGCCAGAATGGAAAATAGTCCTCGAACACACCAGCCTTGCCAAGACGGTCGAAGCGTTTCCTGACGCTGTTCCAGTTGCCGAACCGCTCGGGCAAAGCGCGCCAGGAGATGTTGTGAAGCGTGAAATAATGCAGTGCCTCGAGAAACAGACGGTCATTCTTTGCCTTCGCGCCAACCCGTGGCAAGCAAGCCCGGAAAACATCCAGTGCCAGTTCGAAATCCCGTTCTGTCATCTTGGTACACATCGCCGACCTCCAAATCACGTCGGCAACCTATGATTCACTTTGAAATCAAATCCGGAATCCCAAAACTTATACCTGAGTCAATTCGTCCACACGGCCTAGCATTCAAGGCTGAAAAGAACATCCCTCTTCCGTCACCAACATGTCGAAATCTGTCAGGTGAGCAAATGCCGCGGCTTTAACTTGACCAAATTTAGACTTGTCCACCACAAGAACCTTTTCCTGAGAGCGTGCCATGGCGGCGCGTTTCAATGCAGCTTCGCGGAATGTGGTGCACGTTACGCCGAGTTGGCGATCGACGCCAGCCGCCGAAATATAGGCACGATTAATAGCGAAACTTCCCAGCAGATGGTCTTCTTCCGCCGGATAGAAGGAGGCCGTAGGCGCGTGGTACACGCCGCCCAACATGACAAGCTTGATCTTTGGTTTACGAACAACCATGTCCGCGATGTTCAGAGCGTAACAGATAATTGTTAATTCCATATCATTTGGAATTAAGTTGATTAGATGAGGCAACGTTGTGCCGCAATCGACAAACAGCGTTTCCTCGGATTTCAGATGCGGAACGCAGGCAGCACAGGCCGCGCGCTTGGCCGGTTCGTTCAGCTCGGCCGCATGAGCGAGGTCATAAGGCGGGCGATGCAGTCCAGCATCCGCGAAAACGATGTGACCGCCCAGAAACTGAAGAATCTCTGCATTTTCATAGACGTCCCGACGGATGGTCATCTCAGAAACGTCCAGCAACTCGGCCGCATCGCGGACGTGCAGGCACTTGTGTTTGGCGACGGCGTCGCGGAGCTGCTGAAGCCGTGCTTCCTTGCGGCTCAGGGCGCGTCCGCGCGGGTGTTCAATCTGCATGGTAAATCGGTCCTGACCAGAGATGTGATTAAAGTAACAAAAAAATGTTGCAATCGCAACAGTGATGGGGCATATCTCGAAACGGAGGAGGCGGACCGATGCCAGTCGGACCGTAATACGATGCGAGGAGTTCCATGCCCGAGACTGCCATGACGCAGACGACCGAGCCGGTTGCTGCCGGCCACAATTCCGAACGCAACGCCGGAATGCCGTTGGACCTTGCCGCCGTCAATGCCGTTCAGGCCAACCGCTCGGCCACGGAACGCCGAGCCGCATCTCTTCCGGGGCGCCGCGCTGTAAAGGGAGATGCACAGAGTGCCTGGCTGTTGAAGGCGGTGACCTGCATCGATTTGACGACGCTCAACGGCGACGACACCGACGGCCGTGTGCGCCGACTCTGCGCGAAGGCACGCCGGCCGATCCGCGCCGACATCCTGAATGCGCTGGGGATGGGCGACCGCCGAATCACCACGGGTGCTGTCTGCGTCTACCATCGTTTCGTAGCTACTGCTGTCGATGCGCTGAAAGGCTCCAACATTCCCGTCGCGGCCGTATCGACCGGCTTTCCGGCTGGTCTCGTGCCGCATGACGTCAAGCTCGCCGAGATCGAAGCTTCTGTTAAGGACGGCGCCGAGGAAATCGACATCGTCATCACCCGCGAACATGTGCTGACCGGGAACTGGCCGGCGCTTTACGACGAAATGCGCGACTTCCGCGCCGCCTGCGGCGACGCGCACGTCAAGGCCATACTAGCGACTGGTGATCTCAAAACCCTGCGCAATGTCGCGAGGGCTAGCCTTGTTTGCATGATGGCAGGAGCCGATTTCATCAAGACATCCACCGGGAAGGAAGGCGTCAACGCAACTCTACCCGTCACGCTGACAATGGTCCGTGCGATCCGCCAGTACCGGGAAATGACGGGCGCGAAGGTTGGTTACAAGCCCGCAGGCGGGATTTCCAAGGCCAAGGACGTTCTGACCTATTTCGCACTGATGAAGGAGGAGCTCGGCCGCGAATGGCTTGATCCCGAACTTTTCCGGATCGGCGCCTCATCGCTACTCGCGGATATCGAGCGTCAACTCGAGCACCGTGTGACCGGCGCCTACAGCGCACTCAACCGCCACCCGATCGGATGACCACGATGAACGTTGCGAGCTACTTCAACACAATGGATTACGCACCGAGCATGGAAGACGACAGCGGGGCCCGCGCGTGGCTGGCAAGGCATGGTGGCCGGTTCGGCCACTTCATCGGCGGCAAGTTCACCGCGCCGTCCGAAGGCTTCGAAACCCGCGAACCTGCCAGCGGCAAGGTACTGGCCGTGGTGTCTCAGGGGCTGGAAGGCGATGTCAACCAGGCGGTTGCCGCCGCCCGCAAAGCGCAGAAGGGTTGGGCTGTCCTTTCGGGGCACGAACGGGCGCTCAAACTCTATGCCCTGGCGCGTATCATCCAGCGCAACGCACGGCTGCTCGCAGTGCTGGAGGCGCTTGACAACGGCAAGCCTGTCCGCGAAACCCGCGACATCGACATTCCGCTTGCCGCTCGGCATTTCTATCATCATGCTGGCTGGGCCCAGTTGCAGGAAAGCCAGTTCCCTGATCACGATCCGGTCGGCGTAATCGGCCAGGTCATCCCCTGGAACTTTCCGCTTCTGATGTTGGCCTGGAAGGTCGCGCCGGCACTGGCGCTCGGCAATACGGTTGTCCTGAAACCGGCGGAAGCCACCCCGCTGACGGCGCTGCTCTTTGCCGAACTGGCGCAGGCCGCAGGGCTTCCCGAAGGCGTCCTCAACGTCGTAACCGGCGACGGCGAAACCGGCGCTCTAGTCACCAAGCATGAAGACATCGACAAGGTCGCCTTCACCGGGTCCACGGAAGTCGGGCGGAAGATCCGCGAGGCCACAGCGGGAAGCGGCAAGTCGCTGATGCTGGAGCTTGGCGGAAAATCGCCCTGCGTCGTTTTTGAGGATGCCGATCTCGATGCGGCAGTCGAAGGTGTCGTGGATGCGATCTGGTTCAACCAGGGGCAGGTCTGCTGCGCCGGCTCGCGTCTGCTGGTGCATGAAGCTGTCGCCGAGGACTTCCATGCGCGGCTTGCCGTTCGGATGCAGACGCTGCGGCTGGGATCTTCGCTGGATAAGACAATCGACATGGGGCCTGTGATCGATGCCGGTCAGCGCGCCCGCATCGCCAGCATGGTAGACTGTGCTGTTGCCTCCGGTGCCGAACTCGTGCAGGCGAAAATCGTGACACCGGAAACCGGTACCTTCTATCCGCCAACGCTTCTTTGCAACGTGCCGGCAACCGCCGAGGCCGCGACCGAAGAGATCTTCGGACCGGTTGCCGTCTCCATGACCTTCCGCACACCGGGGGAAGCGGCCCAGCTCGCCAACCACTCCCGCTACGGCCTCGCTGCAAGTATCTGGAGTGAGAACATCAACCAGGCGCTGGAACTGGCCGCGAAGGTGGAGGCTGGAATTGTCTGGGTGAACTGCACCAACGTGATGGATGCGGGCGTCGGGTTTGGCGGTGTAAAGGAAAGCGGCTTCGGCCGGGAGGGTGGCCGTGAAGGCTGCTACGACTATCTGAAGCCGCGGCTCTTCGCCAAGGCTCCCGAACGCAAGCCCTTCGTGCCCGCAAAGGCGAAAGGCTTCACCTTCGACCAAGTGGACAGAACCGCGAAACTTTTCATCGGCGGCAAGCAGGCCCGTCCCGATGGCAACTATTCACGTGCCGTGGTCGGTGCAAGCGGCGAAGTCGTCGGCGAAGTTGGCGAGGGCAACCGCAAAGACATCCGCAACGCTGTGGAAGCCGCACGCGGTGCGGCAAGCTGGGGTGCCAAGACCCAGCACAACCGCGCGCAGATTCTTTATTACCTCGGTGAAAATCTCTCGGTTCGCGCCAGCGAGTTCGCCGATCGTCTGCGGGCAATGACCGGCGTCAAGGCAGACAAGGCGAAGGCCGAAGTGGCGGCCTCCGTATCGCGGCTCTTCAGCTACGGCGCCTGGGCGGACAAGTTCGAAGGCGCGGTACATATGCCACCAATGCGCGGCCTGGCGATCGCCGTACCCGAACCGCTCGGCGTTGTCGGTGTCGTCTGTCCGCCTGAACTTCCGTTGCTCGGCTTTGTCAGCACGGTGGCGCCGCTGATCGCGGCCGGCAACCGCGTCGTGGCCGTTCCTTCCGAGCCCTTTCCGCTGTCGGCCACCGATTTCTATCAGGTCGTGGAGACATCGGACGTGCCCGCAGGCGTTCTGAATATCGTCACCGGCGAAGCCGGCTCGCTGTGCAAAGAGTTGGCGAAGCACAACGACGTGGACGGGCTATGGGCGTTCGGGTCAGGGGACTTGTCGGAGGTGGTGGAGCGCCTTTCGACAGGCAACCTGAAACGGACTTTCACCGATTACGGGCGCGCATGGGACTGGAGCGCAGCGGTGTTCGAAGGCGAGGAGTTCCTCCGCCGGGCCACACAGGTGAAAACCATCTGGGTGCCTTACGGAGAATAGGAATTTGCGCCCGGCGAAAGAGACGACGGGCGCGCATGGGAGGAGAATGCCATGGCAGGTGGCAAGGGGATTGCGATCCTCGGCATTTATGTTGCCGATACCGCCTATTTAGCGGGGCGGATGCCGAAAGTCGGCGAGACGATTTTGGGCAGCGGTTTTTCGCTCGGACCGGGTGGTAAGGGCTCGAACCAGTCAGTTGCCGCTGGACGCGCGGGGGGTAAAGTCAGCTTCATCTCCAAAATCGGCGATGATCCTTTCGGAAAGATGGCGCTAGAAATCTACGCAGAGACCGGCGTGACGCCACGCGTCGAGGTCATGGCCGGCATGCCCTCAGGCGCGGCCTTCATCTTCGTCAATGACCAGACCGGTGAGAACGCGATCATCGTCTACCCCGGGGCCGCCGGCACGATCTCCATCGCCGATGTCGAGGCGCACCGCGCGGAGATCGAGAACGCTGCGGTCTTCGTAACGCAGCTTGAGCAACCCGCAGACGCGGCCCTTGCAGCCCTGCGTATCGCGCGGAACGCCGGAGTAACGACAGTCTTCAATCCAGCCCCCGCCAACCCCTTTGACGACGAATCCTACGGCCTTTGCGACTTCTTCGTTCCGAACGAGAGCGAGGCGGCGGCCATTGTCGGTTTCGCGATTGAGACGGAAGAAGATGCAAGACGCGCGGGCGAGGAATTTCTGAAACGTGGTGTGAAGACCGCCCTGATCACCCTCGGTGAGAAGGGCGTCTATATCCATTCGGCCGAAATGAACTTGCGCATTCCTGCGATTTCTGCCGCACCGGCTATCGATACGGCCGGCGCAGGGGATGCCTTCATCGGCGGTCTTGCGACCGCACTCTCCGAGGGGCGTGAAATCAAGGACGCGGTGCGCTTCGGCTGCGCAACTGCGGGCATCGCCGTCACCCGTCGCGGCACGGCGCCGGCCATGCCCGAGCGGGCTGAGATCGAGGCGCTACTGGAACGGGAGGCACTGGTATGAACCGCGACGACCCGGTCAAGCATCTGTTTCTCTGGCCGGCTTTCCTGGTCGTCTTGGCCGTCGCGATGTTTCCGCTGATCTATTCGCTCGCGAACAGCATGATGTCATTGCGCCTCGTGCCGCCCATACCGGCGCGTTTTGTCGGCGTCGACAACTACACGGACCTTCTGACCAATCCCCGCTTCTGGCAGACGGTACGCACAACCGCATTCATTTCCATCACCTCGGTTGCCTTCCAGTTCGTGATCGGTTTCGCCATAGCGCTGGCGCTGGCCAAGCGCGTGCGCGGTGTCGACTTCTTCCGCACCACCTTCCTGATGCCTATGCTGGTCGCGCCTGTCGCCGTGGCTCTGGTCGCCCGCCAGATCCTCAACCCTACGATGGGCCCGCTCAACGAGATCGCGACGTTCTTCGGGTTTCCGAACCTGCCGTATCTAACCCAAGCCAACTGGGCGCTCGGCTCGCTGATCGCTGTGGAAATCTGGCAGTGGACACCCTTTGTCATCCTCCTGCTGCTCGCCGGCTTGCAGGGGCTGCCCGACGATGTCTATGAGGCAGCCGAAGTGGAGAACGCCTCGCCTTGGCAACAGTTCTGGGGCATCACCTTTCCAATGATGCTACCGATCTCGGCGGCTGTGATCTTCATCCGTATCGTGGAGAGCTTCAAGATCGTCGACACGATCTTCGTCATGACCGGAGGCGGCCCGGGCGTTGCCACCGAAACACTGACCCTCTTCGCCTATCAGGAGGGCTTCAAGAAGTTCAATCTCGGTTACACGTCGGCGCTGAGCTTTCTGTTCCTTGGTGTCGTGCTCTTCATCAGCCTCGTCTATCTCGCCCTCCTGAAGCCCTATCTGGAGAAGTACAAATGAGCGTGCGCGACCTGACTGGCAGACGCCGCTGGCTGGCCTTCGCGGGTTGCTGCGTGTGGTTCCTGTTCACGATCTTCCCGCTCTACTGGGTAGCGATCACATCTCTCAAGTCGCCGCCGGATGTGGTCAACGGGCCGACTTATTTTCCTTTCATCGACTTCCAGCCGACACTGAAGGCTTGGCACGAACTCCTATCCGGCATTCGGGGCGAGTTCTACTCGAATTTCTGGTCGTCCGCGATCGTGGCTCTGTCGTCCTCGCTCTTCGCGACGCTTCTGGGCGCCATGGCGGCTTACGCTCTTGTGCGCTTTCCCTTCAAGGTGCGGCTGCTCTCCGGTGTAGTCTTCTTTGCCGTCGCCATGGGAGGCTTTCTCCTGGGCCGCAACGTCTTCGGTATCTCGCCTGCCATGGCGTCGATCCTGGCGTTCACGATTGCGCTTGCGCTCTCGGTGTTCCTGAACCGCTTTCCGCTCCCCGGGAAGGTTTTGGTCAACGACGACATCGTCTTTTGGTTCGTCAGCCAGCGCCTGTTCCCGCCGATTGTCGTCGCCTTCGCGCTGTTCCTGCTCTATTCGGAAATGGGCAAGTTAGGCTTCAAGATGACGGATACCTACCTCGGTTTGACGCTTGCCTATGTGGCCTTTTCGCTGCCCATCGTGGTCTGGTTGATGCGCGACTTCATCGCCGCTCTCCCGTTGGAAGTGGAGGAGGCTGCACTGGTCGACAACGTTCCGCAATGGCGGATCTTCTACGGAATCGTTCTGCCAATGTGCCGGCCGGGCCTGATCGCAACCTTCGTGATCACGCTCGCCTTCACCTGGAACGAATTTCTCTTCGCGCTCTTCTTGACGAACTCCAAGTGGCAGACGCTTCCGGTGTTGATCGCCGGGCAGAACAGCCAGCGCGGCGACGAATGGTGGGCGATTTCCGCCGCCGCCCTCGTGGCCATCATTCCTATGGTCGTGGTCGCCGGGCTGCTGGGCCGTCTCATGCGTTCGGGCCTTCTGACGGGAGCCGTGAAGTAACAGTCTTTGCAACAGCCCCTGTGAGGAGGGGGCATCAAGGGAGGAAGTAGAATGAAAAAGGGATTGATAACGAAGGTCGGTGCGCTCGCGCTGACGCTTGCCGCCGGTCAGGCATTTGCCTGCGATCCGGACTATACGGGGGTCGAGATCACCGCAACCACTCAGACCGGGCCTTATATTGCGTCGGCTTTGACGCTTGCTGCTCACAGCTGGACAAAAAAGACATGCGGTACCGTCAAGGTGGTCGAGTTCCCCTGGTCGGAACTCTACCCGAAGATCGTCACCACGTTGTCGACGGGCGATGACTCCTTCGACGTAATCGCCTTCGCTCCAGCCTGGGCGCCGGACTTTACCCCGTTCCTGACGGAAATGCCGGCACAATACCAGCAAGGGGAGACCTGGGAAGACATTGCGCCGGTCTACCGTGAATCCTTGATGGTCTGGAACGGGAAGGTTCTGTCCCAGACGATGGATGGCGACGTCCACACTTACACCTACCGGATCGATCTTTTCGAGGATGAAGCCAACAAGTCCGGCTTCAAGGAGAAATTCGGCTACGATCTTGCCGTGCCGAAGACCTGGAAGGAATATCTCGACATCGCCGAATATTTCCAGGAAAACGTGGACGGCGTTTATGGAACGGCCGAAGCCTATCGCCGCGGCGGCCAGCAATTCTGGTTCCTGTTCAGCCACGTGGCGGCTTATGCGAGCCATCCGGATTTTCCGGGAGCTATGTTCTTCGATCCCGAAACCATGGACGCGCAGGTCAATAACCCGGCCTGGGTGCGCGGTCTAGAAGAATACATCCGCTCCTCCAAGCTGGCTCCACCGTCCGCGCTCAACTTCTCCTTCGGCGAAGTCAACGCGGCTTTCGCCGGCGGCCAGGTGGCCCAGTCTATTGGCTGGGGCGACACGGGCGTGATCGCCGCCGATCCGGAGCAGTCGACGGTTGCCGGCAAGGTCGGCTCCGCAGTTCTACCGTCATCCACCGAGGTCTACAATTATAAGACCGGCGAATGGGATACCTTCGACGCGCCAGTCGACACTTCCTTCATGGCCTTCGGCGGCTGGCAAGCGGCCGTACCGCAAAGCTCGAAGCACCAGGAAGCCGCCTGGGACTTCATCTCCCATCTAACCAGCCCGGAAGTCTCTGGCGAAGCGGCAGTGACTGGCGGCACGGGCGTCAACCCCTATCGCATTTCGCACACCACCAATCTTGACCGGTGGTCGAAGCTCTTTTCCGACCGTGAAGCCAAGGAATATCTCGGCGCGCAGCGCGATGCGGTGACGGCCGACAATGTCGCGCTCGACATGCGGCTACCGGGCTACTTCTCCTACACGGAGATTCTAGAAATCGAACTGTCGCGCGCGCTTGCCGGTGAAATAACTGCGCAGGAAGCCCTCGACAAGGTGGCCAAGGGCTGGAACGAGCTGACCGACCAATTCGGCCGTGACACCCAGCTGGCGGCCTACCGTGCCTCCATGGGCTTGCCGCCCTCGCAGTAAAGATGGGAGCGCCGCCAGCTTTGCCGCGGGCGGCACCACTCCAATAGGTTTCAATCCAAAAAAGAGACACCCGGAATGGCAAAGATATCGCTGAATGGCGTTACGAAGTCCTATGGCGCGGTAGAGGTCATACCTGCTATGGACCTCGACATAGAGGAAGGAGAGTTCATCGTCTTGGTCGGTCCGTCCGGCTGCGGCAAGTCCACTACGCTTCGCATGATCGCAGGGCTAGAGACCGTCAGTAGCGGCACCATGACGATCGGTGACCGGGACGTGACCACCCTACGCCCGGGACTTCGAAACTGCGCCATGGTTTTTCAAAGCTACGCGCTCTATCCGCACATGAGCGTGCGTGACAATATCGGTTACGGGATGAAAGTGCGCGGTGTCCCGAAGGCCAAGGTCGACGAGGAAACCGAGAACGTCGCGCGCATTCTGAGCCTCAGCGAATACCTTGACCGCAAGCCGGCCGCTCTCTCCGGCGGTCAACGCCAGCGCGTCGCAATCGGCCGCGCTATTGTCCGCCATCCCGATGTCTTCCTGTTCGACGAGCCACTCTCCAATCTTGATGCCAAGCTACGCGTAGAAATGCGAGTGGAAATAAAGCAACTTCACCGTCGGCTGAAAACAACTATGGTGTACGTCACCCACGACCAGACCGAAGCGATGACTATGGCTGACCGCGTTGTTGTGCTTCGTGACGGAGTTATTGAACAGGCAGCCGATCCAATCACACTCTATGAGAACCCGGCCAATCAGTTCGTTGCCGGGTTTATCGGTGCACCAAGTATGAATATGCTGGAGGGCCGTCTAGAGAAAGTTGGTGAAAAGTTGCACTTTCGCGGTCCAGCCGGGACTGATTTCGCGATTCCGGAAAGCCGGAACGTCGCTGCATCCCCGTTTGTTGGCAAACCATGTATCCTCGGCATTCGTCCCGAACACACAACGGATCACGGTGAAAGTTTGCCCTCTGTCGAAGTCGAGGTCGTCGATATTGAGCCGCTTGGGCCACACACACTGATCGTTGGTCTGGCAGAAACAGCCAAATTTGTAGGCCAAGTCGCACCTGGTAATTCTGCTGTTCCAGGCGACCGGTGTCGAATCCATTTCGACGCCGAAAAGATGCATTTGTTTGATGCAACGAATGGGGACGCTATTCGTTGAAGGGAGAAAACGAAGTGAACCAAAGCGACAATAGTTCCAATATTCTAGTGATGGAAGCTTTCGAGCACGTGCATCCTGATCACTGCGATAAATACGAAGCCGCCGCGCTTTTTATCGATAATTTGGTCAAGGAAAGCGAACCGGGAATGCTTGTCCACGCGCTCACCAAAATGAACAAGTCACCAGAATTGGTCACATACCGCTGGCTTGAAGTCTTTTCTGACAGCAATGCGCTCAGAACCCATTTAGACAATCCTGCTGTCATAGAACACGTTGCAAAACTCAACAGCGGCATTTTGGCCGCACCTACAGAGCTAGTACTCTACACCAGTTGGTCAGATGAAGAAAAAAACGATTGGCGCCGCAAATTAAACAGTACGAAACTTACTTTCGCTCCTGTGATCGCTGGATTCTATTTAAAGAGATAAAGACTCGATATTCGAATAACGATTCACGTCACTAAGCTTATACCTGTCGAGTGCCAGCGCATCGCAAGCCAGCTGACAGTCTAGGCCGTGTGGACGGATTTGATCAAGATGAAGGCCGCGGCGATTGCGACGATGGACCGGAAGTTTCTGGCGGTTTTCTCGCAACGAAGGTCGACGCGTTTAAAGCGTTTGAGCTTCCCCATCATTTGTTCGATGCGTGCGCGGCCACGGTAGAGCGCTTTGGCGAAGTGCCTGGGAATCTCGCGCCGGTTTGATTTTTATGGAATGACCAGGACAGCCCCGGCCTTTCGCGCAGCTTCGCGATTGGCGTTGCTGTCAGAGGCTTCACCACCGGTCAGCTCAAAGCCAAGCGGCAGGCCGTTCCGATCCTTTTTCAGATGGATTTTGGTGCCGAACCCGCCGCGCGAACGCCCGAGCGCTTGACCTTCCTGCCCCCTTTGGCGCCTGCCGCAGAAACATGGGCGCGAATGACGGTGCTGTCGAACATGGCAATCAGGTGTGCCCCTTCATCAAGCCCGGCCAGAATGGAAAATAGTCCTCGAACACACCTGCCTTGCCAAGACGGTCGAAGCGTTTCCTGACGCTGTTCCAGTTGCCGAACCGCTCGGGCAAAGCGCGCCAGGAGATGTTGTGAAGCGTGAAATAATGCAGTGCCTCGAGAAACAGACGGTCTGTTGATTTTCACCGAGAACTGACCCGGTATTTCCACCGAGAATTGACCCGCCTTTTGTGTATGGAACGGCAGTTACGCCGTGGTCAAGATTTTGGTTTCCTCCTTTCGTTGTCGGCCTGATTTGCGGTGCTGTTTTTGAAGCGGAAGCTTTCATTTCCGGTTTCAAGGATATGGCAGTGGTGGGTGAGCCGGTCGAGCAGCGCGGTGGTCATTTTGGCATCGCCGCAGACGGCAGCCCATTCCGAGAAGCTCAGGTTGGTGGTGATGATGACGCTGGTGCGCTCATAGAGCTTGCTCAGGAGATGGAAGAGCAGAGCGCCGCCGGACGCGCTGAACGGCAGGTATCCTAGCTCGTCGAGGATGACGAGGTCGGAATGGACAAGCCGGTTGGCGATCTGCCCTGCCTTGCCCTGGGCTTTCTCCTGTTCCAGCGCATTGACGAGTTCGACGGTGGAGAAGAAGCGGACACGCTTGCGGTGATGTTCGATGGCCTGGATGCCGAGGGTTGTTGCTAGATGGGTCTTCCCGGTTCCGGGGCCGCCGAGGAAGACGGCGTTGTGAGCCTGCTCGATAAACTCGCAGCGGTGAAGCTGGCGCACGAGTGCCTCGTTGACTTCGCTGCTGGCAAAGTCGAAGCCGTTCAGGTCCCTGTAGGCTGGAAAGCGTGCCGCCTTGAGTTGATAGGCCACGGACCTGACCTCCCGCTCCGCCGTCTCGGCCTTGAGTAACTGGGACAGGATCGGGATGGCAGCCTCGAAGGCGGGAGAGCCCTGTTCGGTGAGGTCGCCGACAGCTTGGGCCATGCCGTGCATCTTGAGGCTCTTGAGCATGATGACGACGGCGGCGCTGGCTGGATCATGACGCATGGCGGGCCTCCTTCAGTTTGCGCAGAGCGTCATAGCGTTCGACATTGGCCTTCGGTTCCTGGCTGAGCGTTAGCGCCTGTGGCGCCCGGATGGCCGGAGGGGTCAGCGGTTTTCCGTCCGTCAGCCGGTGCAGCAGGTTGAGGACATGCGTCTTTGTCGGAACGCCTGCCTCCAGAGCCGTCTTGACTGCTGTCAGGACAGCCTGCTCGTCATGATGAAGCACGAGGGCCAGGATCTCGGCCATTTCCCTGTCCCCGCCGGGTTTCTTGAGCAGATGCCGTTGCAAGGTCCTGAAGGCCTCAGGCAATTCGGCGAAGGGCGCGCCATTGCGCAGAGCTCCCGGCTTGCGCTGGATGACGGCCAGATAATGCCGCCAGTCATAGACCGTCCTGCCGGGCCGGTCATGGGAGCGGTTGATGATCCTGTGATGTTCGCAGATGCTTAAACCTTCCGCGACCACGACGATCCTGTCCGGATAGATCCTCAAGCTGACGGGACGGTTGGCAAACGATGCCGGCACGCTGTAGCGGTTACGTTCAAAGTGAACCAGGCAGGTTGGCGAGACCCGCTTGGCATATTCGACAAAGCCGTCGAAGAGACGCCCGACCTGCATGAGCTTCGGAACTTCTTCTGCCCAGATATCTGCGATCGTTCCTGGTTGCGTTCCGTGCGCAATAGTCTTCCAGAGGTCCTTGCAGCGGCTTTCCAGCCAGTCGTTCAATTCCTCAAGGCTAGCCACACGGGGCATGGGCTGCCACAGCCTGTGCCGCGCATCCCTGACGTTCTTCTCGACCTGTCCCTTCTCCCATCCGGAAGCCGGATTACAGAACTCGGCTTCGAAGAGATAATGGCTGACCAGGGCCGAGAAGCGAGCATTGACCTGGCGGTCCTTACCGCGCCCGACCTTGTCGACAGCGGTCTTCATGTTGTCATAGATCCCGCGACGGGGAACGCCGCCCAGAACCCGGAAGGCATGGTTGTGGGCGTCGAACAGCATCTCGTGGGTTTGCAGGAGATAGGCGCGGACGACGAAGGCCCGGCAGTAACTGAGCTTGAAGTGGGCGACCTGCAACTTGGTCCGCTCGCCGCCGATGATCGCCCAGTCTTCGGACCAGTCGAACTGGAAGGCTTCACCGGGCTCGAACGCCAGCGGCACGAAGGTCCCGCGGCCGCTGGTCTGCTGTTCGCGCTGCCGGTCCGCTTTCCAGTCACGCGCAAAAGCGGCCACCCGGCCATAGGAGCCATCATAGCCGAGGCTCACCAGATCGGCGTGCAACTGCTTGATCGTCCGTTTCTGCTTGCGCGATTTGGTGGCCTCCGCGCGCAACCAGGCCGACAGCTTGTCGGCAAAGGCATCGAGTTTGCTGGGCCTCTCGGGAACCTGGAACGCGGGTTCAACCGTATCCGCTCGCAGATACTTGCGCACTGTGTTCCGGGACAATCCGGTGCGCCGGGAGATCGCCCGGATCGAAATCTGATCACGAAAATGCCAGCGTCTGATAACGCTCAACAACGCCATGTCTATCACTCCGTATTCCCCCGCCGAAATCACGCAGGGGTGGGTTTAAACATGGGTCAGTTCTCAGTGAAAAAATCGGGCCTTACCGGGTCAGTTCTCGGTGAAAATCAACAGGAACCCCACAGGACGTTCTACTGAGCGGCGAAATTCCACTTCGAGTAGTTGTTCGTCCAATTGAACTAATTTTTGCGGACTCAAACCCGCCTGGCTTGCAAAAACGGTTGTTGCGGGTTTGGGCATTGCTGTAATTCGACCACACAGTCAAAATACTCCATAATTGCTACTACGCGAATTTTATAAGAAATTGAAAATAAATAAGTTTTCGAGAAATTGTCGAGCGACGCGAACAGCTTTTCGGTTCTTGTTGGCTTTCAACAGTTGCGCCTGACTGCGTATTGCTCTGTCCAACAACGGCTCAAATGGGCCAGCTGACTGTCTCAAACGTGCTCCGAACGTTATTAGCTGTCATTAATCGACGCTGGTTGTGGTGGCGATTTCGGCCCTTTTGTATGTGCTGGCTGATGCCGGGAGCGAAGGTCACAAGAACAGACCTGCTTAGGTTTGTACAGGGATGTCGATGACGGGGCGGAAGACTTCAAGCATAGTGGCGTATTTGCGAACAACCTGGTTGTAAAAGTCATCTACCTTCTTTGCCCGTACTGTCACAACCATTGAGTAGGGAAGGGGCCGACCGGCCGACGCATTCCGGCTTTCCATCCGTGCGTTGTAATGGACGTCAAAGCAAGGGTTGCTAAAAGATGAGCCACGAAACCGCCGCGATCGGTGGAGGCAGTTCTCCCATTTCCAGGCATCACGTCGTACTTCCTCCTCTTCTACGGTCTCCGTAGGATCGGAGAAGAACGACTTTGGATTCGGGTGTTTCTGGGTTTCAGCTTTGTACTTTCCATCATGCGGCCGGAAAGTCGGGATTAAGCCAGAGCGGGTATAATTGCTCGGATGATGCGGGTCAGTTTGCGATTTGAAGCACAAAGTGGCCGTGACTTCGACCATCCCTTCGATGACACCGTCGGGCAACGGCACGGGCAGACGCAAAAACTTCCCTGGCGAGATCTCGCCTTGGTAAAGCACACGAACAGAATCATCAGGCACGGTCAGAATATCATCGAGGCTCTGTTGAGCTCGACCCCAACCAACTTCGCGCAGATCGCGATCGCCCCGTTCAGCGGTATGCACCATCAAAGTGCGGGTTGTCAGAAGGTTGACGTTGGCACCTAGATGCGCCTTGATTCCCGCTCCAAGACGCAGCAAGGCGGGAGCGGCAAATGACGTACCGCCAGTGGCCTCCAAAACGGTTTCATCCTTGTGAGACGCCACCAAGAACGGCCTTTCGAGGGAACCGCCAAATCCCACAAGGTCAGGTTTGATCAAGCCTGGACTGCGTCCAGGGCCTACCGAGCTATAACTTGCACGGTTCCAATTCTTACCAGTGCGATCACAAGCACCAACGGCAATCGCATTCACGCAATCCGCTGGGACCTGAACACGGTCATACCCGAGTATTGCATCGCGATCTCCTCCGTTGCCAGCGGCAATTGTAGCCAGTGTGTCGGGGCCGGAAAAGCGTTCATCAAGAATGGCCGTCCATGCATCGAGCTCATCGTCTTCAATGGGCAGTTCCGGTCCGATGCTGAGATTCACGAAGTCGTAATGCTGGCTGTTCAGGACCTGGTCCACTCGCCACAGAACCTCATACATCTCCTTGGGATTCTGGCCCGGCTCAGTGTCGAGAACACGATAGTGATCCACATTCGCGTAAGGGCGCGGTGCCTGCTCTCCGGGCCGAAGATGCCCAAACAAAAAGGCAGATGTCACGCCAAGACCGTGTTTTGTGAAGTCATCATGGCCACCGCCGACACCGGTTGCATCGATTGGCGTGGCCCAAGCTGTCACCGCATGATTGTCGGGAAGACCGCCATCGAATATTGCAACTTTCAGCTCCGGGTCGATTGCCTCATCGGTGGGATATTGCAGTTGCTCGGCCGGCGCGGCAGTTGTTCGAACCGTTGGCCGCAGCATGCGCAATCGCGGCATCTCGCGCAGTGCCCGTACAGCGGTAAATGTTGAGATTGTCTCGGCCAATTCAATTGGAGCCTCCAGCCCGACAAAGCAGAGGCCACCAGCATAGAAGCGTTGTTCAAATTCGGCATCGATACCGATCTCATTCAGATACTGACGAAACTGGTGCAGTCGCCGGCTTTCGCCCAAATGCTGGTTTGCGTGGAGAACAACCTCAAAGGTGGCGATCCCGTCCGGTGGCAGCACACCCTTAATCTTATCTGAGGGGGAGGGAGCGGTGATCTCCTCGATTGTAACGAGGTCCTCCGCCTGTCGGGTCCCTTGTGCCAGAGTGGGCAGGCTGCTTTGCCAGGATCGGAAAGCCTGACGGGTTCCCATAACAAAGAGCTCGGTCGTGACGGCCGGCTCGGGTTCCCGCCCCTTTGATTTTTTCTCCGGTGTGATCCGGCGAGGCTTGCTGCCTATCGCCTCCAGCCCCGCGTTCTTCAGGAGTTCGACCGGAAAATACGATTTGGCAATGTACTCCGGATTGAGCGTGAGGGACACAACGGCCTGATCATCGGGACAAGCTGCGTCAGGCAATGCATCAACCGCGGCTACCGTTGTTTGCAGCATCGGTCTTAAGCGCTCCCGCGCTTCGTAAAAACTGTAGGGCGCATGCTTGTCGGGAGCACCGGACTTGACGATGACATTTTCAGCCAGGCGTTCGCCTCGGCCGAGCAGATAGTTCCGATTATTCATTCTTCACCAGTCTTCTTTTGGGCGTCTTCGTTCCAGAGACCCGCTTGCGGATTGTGTCACGCGAAACACCGGTCAAATCATGCGCTGTGCGTTGGGAAGTTGTTCCAGTTTCCACCAAGATCTCGGCAAGGTTGATGCGATCTGTCTTGGATAGACCCTGGCCCCGAAAGAGCCCGGTCAGGTGATCATCGACAACCCCACCATTAATTGCCGCCGCGCGCCTTGCCGAAAGGATGTCGCGTTCGATGTCGCTGAAAGAATGCCCTTTAAAGGCAACGCTCATGATCCGTGCCCATTTGGTCGGATCCTTGCTTTTGTGGGTAAGCAGGTGTTGAGTAAAAGCTTCGATCGCTTGCTCGTCGGGCAATGGGAAATCCGCGACCAGTTCAAAACGACGCCAAATGGCCGGATCCAGTAGTTCCGAATGATTGGTCGCCGCAAGGAGCAGTCCGGTCGAAGGCCAATCATCGATCTCCTGAATCAAAACGGTGACAAGGCGCTTCAACTCGCCAATCTCGCTTTTGTCATCGCGCCGTTTGGCGACCGCATCAAGTTCGTCAAGAAGCAATACGCAATCGAGAGATTTTGCATATTCAAGCACATGTCTGAGATTCGTTCCGGTGCGACCGAGGTAACTGCTCATAACAGCTGCGAGATCGAGTATAAGCAACGGCCGTTCCAGGGACCGTGCTATCCAGCGCGCCGCCATCGTTTTCCCGACACCCGGGGGGCCAACAAAGAGCGCGGATTTGGTGGGGTGCAGGCTCTGCTGGAGTAATGCATCAATATGCCGTCGCTCACCAACCAGACGCTCCAGTTTTACGGCGATTTGGTCGGAAAAAACCGGTTCGTGCTCGAGGATCGGATTGTCTTCGACCCGCAGGAGCTGAAATCTTGTGTCGACATCAACAGGCAACGCGGTCTCGCTTTTCCGGCGCAGCGGTGAAGATCGCGTGGGTGCTTCGCGAAGCAATTCAGTCACCTTGGCGGCGAGTTGCGGAGATGTGTCACGATATGCTTTTGCCAGGCGATGCAGCAGCAGCTGCACATCCTGGTTGCGGCCAGCCAGCGCGACCCGCGCAAGATGTACGATATCTCCTTCAACGTTGCCCAATTTTGCCATGACCCATGTGTGCTCCCGTGCTGTGTTTGCAAAAATCGTATCGCACCATGTGGACTAAAACAATTGAAGAAGTGTAAAATAGCCCGTCAATGTGCTAAGGCACTGTAAAAAAGAAGTAATATCGTGGACAATAGGATCGCGGCGGGTGTCAGGTGTCCTCGAACGCAAGGTCGCCCGGAGGCCCTGATTGGATGCTCTACCGGTGCGGGGCTGTTACTTCCTGCTTCTAAGGAACTGGAGGTATTCCAACAGTTTTCCTTCTTCTTCGGCAGTCAGGTTGTGTTCGGCAAATGTGGGAACCTTCCGCCGGCCAGGATTTGCTTTCCCCGAAGAAGTGGAATACCCGGCCATTTCCATCAATTGTTCGTAACTAATGTCATAAGTCGTTGATAAAACGAGTAAAATATTGGGTGACGGCTTCTTGATCTTGTCATTCTCAATTTGTGAAAGATAGGCGTTAGAGACCTCTTTTCCGGTGGCCTCTTCAACATCGCGCAACGTCAATTTCCGATCCTGACGGATGGACGCCAAGTATTGACCGAGCGAACGGCGACCTGAATCTTGTTCGGATGATTTCAATCCAAGGACTCCTCGAGATCAGTCTGAAAACCGCCGAATCCTAAGACTTTTTGCTTGCTATGTCAAGCGCGCTAATTATTTGCTTGACATAGCAAGCAAGCACTCTCTATATAGCGAACAAGGCGGCGATGAAGCCGTCGACAGATGCGAAATGTCAGACCCAGGTCCGACGATCGCGAACAGCGCCGCGAGTTTTTGGTCATCAAGAGCGGTCTTGCTGAACTTGAAGAATGCGCCTGTTTCGACAAGTGCTGCCTTTTGCAAACAGCTAACGGAGAAAACCATGGCTCAGGCCGCACAAGCACATCACTACCGTTTGATCGTCAACGATCAGAACTATGAATGCGATGATCCCGTACTCACTGGACGGGACATTCTTGCCATTGCGGGCTGCCGTCCGGCATCTGCTTTCACGACAATCGTTTTCGCCGGTCTGGGAACTCAGATCATCGGTCTTGATGAAGCCTTTGAGATCACCGGTTCGCAGCCGCCCAAGTTCCGTACCTTCAAAGGTGACCGGATGTTTCGGGCTGTCTTGAACGAGCGCGAAATTGTGTGGGGCGACAAGTCCATCTCAGCGGCAGAGCTGCGCATCATCGGCGGAATATTGGACGATGAAGACCTCTTCTTCGATTCCGGACGTGAACGTCCGATTGACGACGACGAGATTCTCTCGTTGCGCAAAGAAGGTGTGGAGCGTTTTCGTTCTGGCGCTCCGCGCGACCAGAGTGTCGACATTGTTTTGAATGGCGAGGTCATCTCGGTCGACAAGGGCCGCCTGTCGTTTTCTGAGCTCGCCAAACTCGCTTTCCCCAAACTCTTCGGCCGGGAACTGATTTGTTTCACAGTCTCGTTCACCCGGGGTCCTAAACGACGGTCCGAAGGCGTGCTTCTGGACGGGGATAAAGTTCGCATCGTGGAAGGGATGGTCTTCAATGTCTCAGCAACTGATAAATCGTAGCGAGGACCTTCAGCGCCTCGCAAAGGCTGGCTACGCCATCCGGATCGAATCCGGTCTCCTTGTCGTCGACGAGATTCCTTATCTCGACAAGGATGGGCGTATCCTGCGTGGGGTGTTTGCTTGTCCTTTGGATGCGACTGACGATTCTACGCTGCCGCCGAGTGATCATGTCATGTCCTTTTCAGGCGGGATGCCCCACGACCGGTATGGAAATCCGTTGGCGTCGCTCGGCCTGACGAGCCCGCGTTGCCGAATGCTCGGGTCTCTTACGTTTCAACACGGCTTCTCAAACAAGCTGCGCGGTCCCAATGGTCCACGTGCTTATGAAAGCTTTTATGAGAAAGTCGTCACCTATGAAAACCTGATCCTCGGCGAGGTTCACGCCGTTGACCAATCCGCCACGGCTCGTGTTGGAGCGCTTCCTGTCAGCGAATCCGAAGACGATCCCTTCGTCTTTCCCGATAGCGCGTCTGCACGAGCCGGGACGGTCGACTTGACTGCAATCTTCAAGGATGAGGTTGTCGCCTTCATCGGATTGGGCGGAACGGGAAGCTACATCCTCGATCATGTCGCTAAAACACCTGTGCGGGAAGCTCGCCTGATTGACGGCGATCGGCTCTATCCTTTCAACACGTTCCGTGCACCGGGCGCGCCGATCCGATCCGAGTTGCAACCTCCCCCATACAAGGTCGATTACTACGCCACCCGCTACGGTTCGATGAAACGAAACATCATTCCGCACGCGGTTTACCTCACGCCGGACAGGTTCCATCTGCTCGATGGCATTTCGTTTGCCTTTGTTTCAATTGATCCCTGCCCGGAAAAAGCACTCATCATTGCTGAGCTCGAACGTCGCCGTGTCCCGTTCGTGGACGTCGGCATGGGCCTTCACAAAGGCAGCAATGGCATCGGCGGAACCTTGCGGGCGGTCCTGAGCACCAATGAAAACCGCGACCAAGTCCGCGCACACATACCGATCGACCCTGGTGGGAACGATCTCATCTACCAAAACAACATCCAAATCTCCGATCTGAACAGCCTGAATGCCAATATGGCGGTTCAGCTTTGGAAGGGTTTTCGGGGCTTCTACGCTGATTTCGGTGGACCTGTTTGGCTTTACCAGGTCGAGACACGGCAGTTTATCCGCGAGGCCGCATGACAGGCAGCATCGAAAAACTCGTGCCGCAATTTGTCGAGTTCATCCCAAAAGTTCTTGAACCTGGTGTGCTCTACATCTCCGTCGAATACACGACGACAGCACACCGGTGCGCGTGCGGATGCGGCGAAAAAGTCGTTCTTCCTCTTCATCCTACCGATTGGCGTCTGACCTTCGACGGCAAATCGATCACGATGCGGCCGTCTGTGGGCAATTGGGGATTTCCGTGCCGGTCACATTACTTGATTACCTGCAATCGGATCGAATGGGCTGAAAACTGGTCTGACGAACAAATCTCTGCCGGTCGTATTCGTGATGCAAAGCGCAGATCTTCGTGGCACGGCACTCAGGCCGCAAACACACACAAACCCGTCGAGACACCTGCTCCGAACTTAAAATCGCATGGCCTTGCCGGTTTTATCCGGCGCATGAAGGAGTTTGTGACACAGTTCCGACGCTGACACGATGCTTCGCTGAAAACACTGCGCCGGTTTCTTTACTGCGGATCCGTTCCAACGTTAATTTGTGATTGCAATCCTGTTGGACCGGGCTCTTTTCGCTTCGCTCACGGAGCCAGCTGCGAGCGGCCGTCTCCGCCTTCCGGTCACGATCCCTCTTGCCTCCGGACATCGGTCCTGCGCGCTCCGCTTGTCCTGGAACGGTCCGCCGGCGCGGTCATACCCGTTAGGGCAGGAGAGGGGCCGCGCGGCTTCCCCTCTCCCACAAGGGCAAAATCAGGTCTCCCCATCCTTCCGCGCTGCATGAACCGGCTTCGCCGGCACATTCCGTTTGTGCAGGACCAGGCACGTATCCGCGTGGCCGCGAACCCGCACCTGGCCGTCCCGGTGGGCGATACCCCTCCTGATTTTCCCCTTGTCCCTCTCCCCTTCGCTCTCGCCGCCGAGGTCTCAGGAGCAGGAGCCGGGCTCCTGCCCTTCGTGGGCAGACCCCGCTTCGCGGATTGGGAAAAGGAGAAAACCCAAATGACAATCGTCAAAATCACCGCAGAAATTATCAGTCTGGGCTTGTTCCTCTCCGGCCTTTTCGGCCTGTGCCTCGCGTTCGCAGGCTGAGGGAAGGGGACACCGTGACCAGCACGTCCGTCACCGTCACCGCGTTTTTCTACGACAGTTTCAGCGGGGCTATCGCAGATATCTCGCTCAACAAGAAAAGCTACATCGATGAGATCAAACGGCGCATCAAATGCGGTCTGTTCGATGTCGTCCGCATCGATGACCATCACGAAATCTTTCTCGATGATAACGGCCTTACAGACGGCCTGCATACCATCGCTCAGCTCAAGAAATTCCCCAATCCCCTTGCCGGAAACTTCGTCATTGTCGGCAGGGGCGAAACTGGCGACATTGCCGAGCCGCGCATGACCGTCGAGGAGATCGCGGCGCTGCTCACCGTCTATCGCCCTGTCATGGATACGGAAATGACCACTCTCGAAGGCCCTGACCTCATCGGGTTCGGCTGTCGGGTTTCAAAATCCGGATGGAAAAAAGCGCGCCGATCATCGTTGTAGACGGGGAGTTTTGAGCTATGGCGAAACTCAGCAAACCGCAGCGCAAGGCACATGCAGAAGCCGAGGCGATCCTTACGAAAGACCGTCTCACAGAAGACGAAAAAGACTTCGTGTTCCAGAACTGGCACGAAGGCGCGAACCACATCAACGGGTCATCCGGGGCGTTCTTTACGCCCTGGGGCCTTGCGGCAGACTTCTCCATCGATGCCGGGGGCGCTGGCAGCCGCGTGATTGATCTGTGCGCGGGGATCGGAATCCTGTCCTACTTCCTTCACCACCGCGCGAAATGGGCCAACAATTGCCCGGACCTGACATGCGTTGAACTCAATCCCCGATATGTCGAGGTTGGCAGAAAGCTGTTGCCGGAGGCCCGATGGATCTGCGCCGATGTCTTTGACTGGCGGGACTGGCAAAGGGAGCTTGGTGGAGAGCGCTTTGACGTGGCCGTGTCCAATCCGCCGTTCGGTGCTGTGAAGCGCGCCGGTAACGGGCCGCGTTATCGTGGCCGCCAGTTTGAGTTTCACGTGATCGACATCGCGGCCGAACTGGCCAATCGGGGCGCATTCATCGTCCCGCAAGCGTCCGCCGCCTTCCGATATTCCGGCGCGCAATGCTTTCAGCGGGTTGAAACCGGTCCTGCGGCTGAATATCAGAAGTTGTCAGGGTTCTGTATGCATGAAGGTGCGGGCGTCGACACCTCGATGTACAGGGACGATTGGAAGGATACCTCGATCATCTGCGAAATCGCCTGCTATGACTTTGCCCAGGATCGCGCCCGTCACGGGCGGGTGCAAGAGCGCCTAAGCGCCCTGCCGGTTCCGGCCGTCCCTCATCGCCCCGCTGAACAGCTCGCCTTGCTGTGAGGGGAAGGAACAATGGCTCAGATCCGAAAAGTCAAAGTTTATGACATTGATTCCGGGCTCGGTGGAACGCACACAGTTTCCATCGTCGATGAATGGGGAGACAATCGCGTTATCGTTCGGGTCTGGTATGGAAGGGCAACGCCTACCGGTTGGGAGTCCTGGCCGGATTGGGATGGCTACAGGTTCGAAGCAACCCGGGACCAGTTAACGAACCCGAGAGTTTTGCAGCTCTACAAAGAGGAAGACTGATTCAGTTTTGGGGTGAGAAGCAGCAGCGCCGGGCCAGCGGCGCGACCGGGCCGGATTAGCCAGCCCGGCCGAGGCAGACGGCCTTTGCCCCAACCGGAGGAAGTACCAATGTGGTTCATACCCATTAGTATTTCCCTAGACGTGAAAAAGACCCGGAGCTACTGGCAAGTGCGCATCCGGGTCCAATTCATAAGCTAGGAAAAGGTGCGGCGGGGAAACCCGCCGCGCCGCTCCGGATCTCAATATAGGCCATTTCTCCAAAATCGCAAAGCCCCGGCCGTTTCCCGGCGCATCGAGCGCCAATAAACGGATCAAGGGGCGCCCCCTTCCGGCCCCGCCCCTCAATACTCTCCTCCCATGCATGAAAACCGCCCCGCAGCCGGTTCACAGTGTCAGCCGGTCTTGACGGACTTTGTGTCGGCTTCCGGATCGGCATGGAGCGGTCTACGCGGAAGCTGACGAAGGACGGCGATCAGAGCGGCAGTCTCTAGGCCCCACGTCCTTTCTTCAGCAGCTCGCCTGGCTGCGATCACCGAGGATGGTCCGTTCCCAGGAGAAGACTTTCCAAGGTCTCGTTTGTTGAAAATTTCGATGGTCGCTCAAGCGAATTTACGCGGCTGCCGTCAATCCTCAACCCTTCGGGTCCTTCACTCCGTTACGGCCGCAAGCGGTGCGGATTGCCCCCGGTCGCCGCGACGATCGGCTTCGCTACCCAATCGAAATCAACAAAACGGAGACCCGCATGAAAAAGATCTTCTCTTACCTGAAACGTACCAGCCGCAACGTCTTTGCCTATTTCGGCAAGCTCCTGAAGAAAGGCCGCTCCAACGGCCAGTTCAGCATCAGCGTCGCAATCGGCCTGCCGCCCTTTGTCAGCATCCGCTTCGGATACAGCGTCAAACTGCAGTCCGATAACGACAACACAAAGTCCGCCAAAACCGGCTGAAACAGCAACCCCGCATCCCTTCCGGGATGCGGGGTTTTTCATGCTTCACGGAGGACAGCGGGTGACGAGGAGAGGTCTCGATTGGACGCAGCGGATAAATCGGATGATCACAAGTTGCTTGTCTTGCCGATCAACGCCTGTATCTGTGTTCGCATCAGGTTCCAAAGACAGGGCTAAAAGTGAGCATTGAGAGCGTAATTTTTGACTGGGATGGAACGCTGGCCAAAACGTTAGATCTCTGGCTTCAGGGTTTCCAGGCCGCCTTTGGAAGCAGAGGCCACAGGTTTGATCCAAAGTTCATCGCCAAAGAGTTTTTCCATAACCATCCCGAGGTACCGGCCAGACATCCGGATTTGGAGTTTCCAACTGTCGCGGAGGAAACACGAAGCTATGTTTTTGACGGCTTGCCGACAGTGGAGCTCTACGAGGGGGCGACGGAAACTGTCAAATCTCTGAAAAACAAGGGAATAACACTGACTTTGGTGACGTCTAGCCCGCGGCATCTATTGGATCGTGCCCTGGGCGCTCACGATCTAGCACACTTCTTCGACTCTATCGTTGCCGGAGACGATGGGTTTGGCCACAAACCGAGCCCTCTGCCGTTTAAAGCCACTCTTCAACGTGTTGGAGCCACAGCATCCGAAACTTTGATCATTGGCGACTCGCACGTTGATATCCAAGCCGGAAAGTCCAGTGGCTGCCAAACTTGCTGGTTTGCACCCGAACACAACAGCCTGTTTCATGACTTTGAGCACATACGGTCAATGTCACCAGATCACGAGATATCGAGGATTCAAGAGCTCGTCGCAATTGCGTAGGGCAACGCCATCGCATCCGAAACCGGTAAGACAGACACCGTCAGGATCCTCAAGTTTTGGAACGGGGCTTCCTTGCCTTCCGTGCGCCGTTCTGGCCCAGGCCCATCTTCTTCGCAAGCTCGGATCGGGCGGCTGCATAGCCCGGGGCGACCATCGGATAATCCGCAGGCAAATTCCATTTTGTGCGGTATTCCTCCGGAGTCATACCGAAGTGTGTCCGTAGATGCCGCTTGAGCGATTTGAACTTCTTGCCGTCTTCCAGGCAGATAATGTGCTGGTCCGTCACGGATTTCTTGATCGGCACCGCAGGTTTCAGCTCTTCGATGGCAGGTTCTGAAGCGTTTTGAGCCGTGGAGGAAAGGGCCGAATGAACGCTCGAGATCAGCGCGGGGAGATCACTCGAGGCAACCGTATTGTTGCTCACATAGGCCGAAACGATGTCCGCCGTTAGATCAACAAAATCTGGTCCAAGAGAAACGTCGGACTGCGGAATTGCGGACATAAGAATTCCTTTTCGGAAATGACATAAACGTAAGTTCTGAGCCGTTTTTAGGCGCGTTATACAGCCAAGTAAATAGGTTCACGCGGGACCCGATGGGCACGGCTCTAGTCGCTTCGCTCCCCGAGCCGGCCGCAAGCGTCCGTCTCGGCCGTCCGGTGACGATCCTCCCGCCTCCGGGCTTCGCCCTGCGCACTCCGCTTGCCATCCCCAAATAGGCCGCCCTGCAGGCGGGCGTCATTACTTGTCAGCAGGAGAGGGGCCGCGCGGCATCCCCTCTCCCACAAGGCCAAAATCAGGTCTCCCCATCCTTCCGCACTTCATGAACCGGCTGCGCCGGCGCATTCCGTTTGTGCAGGACTTGGGCAGCGGACCCGCGTGACCGCAGCCCCGCTGCCCCGCCGTTCCGGTGGGAGATGCCCCTCCTGATTTTACCCTTGTCCCTCTCCCCTTCGCTCTCGCCGCCGAGGTCTCAGGAGCAGGAGCCGAGCTCCTGCCCTTCGGTGCAGAACCGGCTTCGCGGATTGGGAAAAAGGAGAAAACCCAAATGACAGTTTATGCGCACACCGCCAGATTCGATCATGGCCGCGCCCTCAGCGAAGACGAGCTGCGGCGCTTGGCCCCTTCGATCTTCGCAACGTCAGCCCACGAAAGCCGCTCAGACCGCTTTCAGCCGATCCCGACCATCGACATCCTGCGGGGACTGATGGAAGAGGGTTTCATGCCGGTTGGAGCCAAACAGGCGAGAACTCGCGACGAAACCAAATCCGACTTCACCAAGCATCTGATCAGGCTTCGCCGTCTGGACGATGACCGCAAATACAGCGTCGGCGATACGGTTTGCGAAATCCTGCTGAAAAACGCCAATGACGGCACATCCGCCTATGACCTGATGGCCGGATTGTTCCGCGTCTGCTGCCTCAATTCGCTGGTCTCCCAGACATCGACCCTCGACAGCGTGAAGGTGCGCCACAGCGGAGACGTTGGGCAAAAGGTGATCGAGGGAACCTACCGGGTGATGAAGGAAGCCGAAAAGGCCCTGATCGCTCCGGCTGACTGGTCAATGCTCAACCTCAACACCGACGAGCGCCACGCCTTTGCCGAGGCCGCGCATGTTCTGCGGTTTGGAGACGCGGAAGGCGAAACCAACACGCCTGTGAAGCCGCAACAGCTTCTCGATCCGCGCCGCCGTGGCGATACCGGCAAAGACCTTTGGACCACGTTCAACGTCACGCAGGAAAACATGATCCGGGGCGGCATTCGAGCCGTCAGCCGTGAAGCGAATGGACGCCGCCGCCAGAGCCGCACCCGCGCCGTCAACGGCATCGATCAGGACATCAAGCTCAACAAGGCGCTTTGGGTTCTCACCGAGAAAATGGCCGAACTCAAGGGTTTCTCCGCTGCAGCCTAAGCCAGAACCGGGAGCGGGATCACTCCGCTTCCCATCCTCACCTTTCATCGAAATCAGGCCGATCACGGCAACCGGAGTTATCCAAATGACCACCAACTCTGCAGACATCATTTTCGTGCCGCTCAACAAGTTGGAAATCGACCCGCTGAACGTGCGCAAGACCTATAGCCAGAGCAGTATCGAAGAACTGGCAGGCAGCCTTGCCGCCCAAGGCATCCTGCAAAACCTTTTGGTCCGCAAAGCCAGGGGCAACGGGCGCTTTTATGTCTCCGCAGGCGGTCGCCGGTACCGCGCCGCGCTCTATCTGGCCGAGAATGACAAGTTCAACGCCGATCATCCCGTGCCAGTGAAGGTGATCAGCAAGGACGAAGCCTTGGAACTCAGCCTTGCCGAAAACGTCATGCGTGAGGCTATGAACCCGGCTGATGAGCTGGAAGCATATTCAGCTCTAGCCCAGACCGGCCAGTCTATCGCGGACATTGCCGCTAAATTTGGAACCACAGAGACCATCGTCAGAAAGCGTCTGGCACTCGGGCGGGTCGCGCCGGACTTGCTGGACCTCTATCGCAAGGAAGAGATGAGCTTCGACCAATTGTCTGCCTTCACGATCACTGACGATCACGAGGAACAGCTTCGGGTCTGGAATGCGCTGCCGACCTATGGCCGCTATGCCAGCGCCATCAAGGAAGCCTTGGCCGGAGCAGGCCTCAGGGGAACCGCCAAGCGGCTGCGGTTCATCGGCGGACTGGAAGCCTATGAGGCTGCAGGCGGTGCCGTCAAACGCGATCTCTTTGATGACCGCAGTGGCGGCTATGCCATGGATATCGCATTGGTCGAAAAACTGGTTGCCAACAAACTGGACGCAGACGCCGAGGCGATCAGGGCCGAGGGGTGGAAATGGGTCGAAATCGTTCCGGAAATCGACTGGCAGGCCCTGCAGGATTATGACCGGCGCTATCCCGAGCACGGGGAGTTGACCGAGGAACAGGCCGAGGAACTGGAAACGCTGGAACAGCGGTATCACGAGTTGGAGCTTTGCGACGAAACGGAAGAAGCCGAAACCGAGCTGAACGACCTCGGCGAAAAAATCACCGCGCTTGAATTGATCGTGGAGCGGGAAACCTACGCTCCGGAGGACATCGAGACTGCCGGTGTGCTTATCTGCCTGAACCACAATGGAATGCTGCGCATCGAGCGCGGCTTGATCAAACCGGAAGATTGTCAGGTTGAGGATGCAGGCGCGGGGGAACCCGGTAAGGGCAGCGAAGAAGAAGGTCCAGCAGGGCAGGGGACACCCGTTCTCAAACACTCCGCTATCCTGATGGAGGACCTGACCGCCCAGAAGACCGCAGCACTGCGTCTTGAACTGGCGAACAATCCGGATGTGGCCCTTGCCAGCGTGGTTCATGCTCTCCTGCTGCGCCTTGTCTATACCGGTTACAGTGCCCATGAGCAGTCCGCCTTGGAATTGTCGATCACGCACACCGATCTGGCAGGCTCGATGAAGCAGCCGGATCAATGCGCCGCCCTTGAAGAACTGGAAAACCTGTCGGAGCAGCATGGAAGCCACATTCCGGGCAACCCGGCCGATCTTTGGGATTGGTGTATCGACCAGACCCGCGATCAGCTTTTGAACCTGCTGGCATGGGCGGCTTCGCATTCCGTCAATGCGGTGGAGGGCAAGTTTACGCGGGAAAAGGTGGTCGTCCATTCAAACCAGATCGGCGCAGCCGTTGGCATCGACATGCGGAATTATTTCAAGCCGACGGCCGAGAACTATTTCTCGCACCTGCAACGTAGCAGCATTCAAGCTGCGGTAGCAGAGGCTTGCGGCGATGACTTTGCCGATGGTGTAGCCAACATGAAGAAAGCAGAGGGAGTAGCGTTCGCCCAAAAGGCCCTAAAAGATAAGGATTGGTTGCCTGAACCGATCCGTTGCGGCAATCCCACAGCGCCGCAGCACGATGACACTGCCTATCGGTTCCCCGAGGCGGCTGAGTAATCAGCCGTCGCCGGTCGTGGGCTTCTCCCCCGCGACCGGCTTCCGTTTATGTCTATTTACGTTGCGTTAAGGCCGACTCGCGCATTAAGGTCATGTGGGTTTCGTCTCTCAAGAGAAACTCGTGCACAGCGTTTGCCATCTGGGTGTGGCAAACAAACACTCGGCCTGTAGGCTCTCAGCCTGCAGGCTTTTTCTTTTGCTCAGGGTGTTTCTTCGGTTCCCCATGTGTGTGCGGCCCGGCCGTTTTCCTGGCGCATCGAACGCCCGCAAAACGGATCGAAGGGCGCCCCCTCCGGCCCCGCCCCTCGGAACTCCCCTCCCGTCCGGTAGGCGGCTTTATGGACGTGTCACGGTTTTCACGCGGTGGTCTGGATATAGTCGGCAGAATTGCTCCCGCGCCTCTTTGGAGAGACGCGGGAGCTTCATTGCAGTTCGGTGCGGCCTCAAGAACTGCGATGAAAGACAACGTTTTAAGACCGTAGATTGTTCACTTTATGAATGGCCGTCCATCTGAACGGCTGTTGCAATTCATAATCGAATAGATTGTGTTATATGAAAAATTCAACCAGCTTGTGACGGTGCGAGGTGGTCCGTTTGTTCAGAAAGGTCTATTTGATGAGATCGATTTTTTTGCTTGCTGGTTTTGGTGCTTTTGTTGCTGCCACGTCGCTTTCAGTGCAGGCGCAAGCCCAGGATTATGACATGGATTGCAAGGTCATCCTGTGTCTAGCCGGCGGTTTCCCTGCGACGTGCGGCGATGCGAAATCCTACATGTTCAATCGCCTCAAGAAGGGCAAGAGCCCGTTCGGTATCTGCAGCTATGACGATGGCGGAGCGTATGAAGCTGTTAAAGCGGACGCCCGTTTTCTGCACGGCAGAGAGAGCTACCTTTGCGGGCCTGGAAAGCAGCTCTTCTACGAGAGGGACAGTGACAGTCACCGCAATGAGGTCTTTTGTTATTCAAGCTCGCGGAGGATCCGTCAGGGTGACGAGTACGTGACGATCTACGAGGGCAAGGGTTCTGCGACTTTCGTCAATTTCATGACGCAGGTCACTGTTGAACCTGGTTCGGCTGAAGCGTTTACGTCGCCGCGGTACTATGTGAACACCGGGAACGGCACGGTCATCGAACGATAATGCGGCTTTCCCGCCTGTCCGTCCTGCTTTTGCTGGCAGGTATCAGCATCGGACCTGTGCCGCTTCGGGCACAGGATTCCGTCTGCTATTTGCCGGAACGGCCAATTGATTATCGTTTGGTCAAAAGCGACCCTCTTTACGAATTTGCCCGTCAAGAATTCCAGGACTACCTGGAAGAGATGGAAACCTATATGCGCTGCCTGGAGCAGGAGCGGGCAAACGCGTTTCTTCAATTGAAAGAGGACTATGAGGAATTCCAGCGCATTTACGGCGCCGATGCCGTCTTCCGGTCGCCTGTTCCCGACTACTCAAAACCGCAATAAATGAGGGTTTCTGCTGGTTTTTGCAGGCTCAAGACTAGGTTTTGAATTCATTTTATGCTATAAAAACAATCATATAGTTCGATTTTGGATAGGGTCTTTCATGCTCGAATTTGTGCGCCATAAAGAGCAGAAGTTGTCGGTTGACTGGAACGACCGGACGCGAACCGCGCTGGACATTATCCAGGGCCTGGCGGCGGAGCATGGCGTGACGCCAGCCGTGACCAAGCTGGACGAATTCTGCGATGACATGGCCCGGCTTGCGGGTGACGATGTCAAATTGGATCCGGTCGAGCAAACGATCGCCAATATTGGCAAGCTGCGCCTCTATGACGGCAAAGACTTGACGCGGCTTCATGCGCGGTATCTGAGCGAGACGGCTTCCAAATAAATGGCGTTTGATCCGTTCGGCGATCATGCCGAAAAAGGCTATCTGCGCAATTTCGCCGGAGCTTCAGATCCTGATGTCGTCAAACGGCTGGAACATCGTTCTGTCGTCTCGAATATAGAAGAGGCGCTTGCCAACCTTCAAACCGGTAAGCCGCTCACCTATCGGGACGTTCTCAAGACCCACGAGACGCTGTTCAAGGATATTTATCCCTGGGCAGGCAAGGACCGATTTAATGTTGCCCGTGAAGAAGCCGAGCTGACTGGCGATGCCTCCAAGCGCAATCTTGGAGGCATTGTCACGAAAGGTCCCGTGACCTTCATGCCGTCCAGTCACACGGAGCGAGGCGTCGATTATGCGCTCATGATCGGCAATAACCCCGAAAAGATGCGATCTTCGCCAGGGGAGGTTATGGGGCATCTGGCCTATGCCCATCCGTTCCTGGATGGGAACGGGCGGACGCTTATGGCGGTGCACAGCGAGCTTGCCTCCCGGGCAGGGATCCACATCGATTGGTCCCAGACCACAAAGGCCGATTACCTCGCGGCGCTGACCAGCGAAATCAACGATCCGGGTTCATTGGACAGCTATTTGAAACCGTTCGTGCGGGAGGGAGCGCTCAGCCTCACAGACCGGCAAGAGGTGTTCTCCTCCTTACAGGGCCTCTCCAAACCGGATGACCGGCCGACCTTGACGATAATAGCCGGTCCGGAGGGCTCCGGCCGGGACGAAGCGGTCAGCGAAATCAAGTTGGAATCGGCTTCGGATTTCGTGAAAAATCCGGCCGACCAGCTCAATGCAATCAAGTCGGGCAAATCGCTGACGGTGAGCAGCGCCCTCAGTGACGATCGCACTGGCGACCTTGTCGACCAGGCCAAGGCGGCAGGATTTGAGATCCACGTGAATTTCGTTGGCAAGGAAGGACTGGGGGAGGGGATGAAACAGTCCCTGCAAGGTTTGTCGCAACTCTCCGGACAGGTGGATAGCGTTCGGTTCTTCGAGAATGAGGGATCCAAGGTGCGCGAGCTCGCGCACGTCACAGATGCCTCCCTTGTAATGAAGGAGCCGACGTCCTGGGCTGTCGATGCTGTGTTGGACGGATTATCGGCCAAGTTGGCGAAAACGGATCAGCTCTCTGAAAAGAGGCAGCATCTAGATCGGATCATCGAGGCGGCGAATGCTGGAACGGACGCGCATAAAGCGATTGCCGAACGCGCGGAAGCTTACAAACAGAAGCTTGAAGGCCTCCAGGCTCCGGAGCGCGAGCGGGCGGCTCCCAGGCGTTCGGACGACGGGTATGGGCTATGAATGAAATACTTTTTTGGATCATCATTTTCTCTTCGCCAGTCTGGACGTATATGCTGTTCAGGATCATTCTGAAATATTGCCAAATTGCCGAGGCGCGGATGACGGACGGTTGCAATCCGATCCCCGGAGAAACGCAAGAACAAGCGAAGCCGGCCGAGCAAAGCAATGGCAGGCCTGTCCGCTAGCCAGGCGAAACAGATGGCGGAGAGGGCAGTGGGCCGGCCAGGCCCGTTCCTCTGATCAAATCCGAATATGCCGAGGATGGACACTACGGCCTTGAGCTTGTCCGCAACCTTGTGCGTAAAGAATTTCCCTGCCGGTTCCCGGCTTCCTCGCGACCCAAATTCTTCCCGCCCTGCGGTCCTGCACTGGCGTTGCGGTCCCTTCGGGATGCGGCCTGCGCTTTTTGCGGCCGTTCTTTTTGTCCATCGGCAATTCGAACAAGAGGAACGGAACATGACCGACACCCTGACCAACTACATCCAGTTCGCCGGCGACAAGCTGACAGGCAACATTGCCACCCTGGCCTTCGACGTCGATGTTACCGGCGAAGCCCTGCACAGCGGCAACGACAAAGCCCCGAAGTTCCGGCTCTTTGCCAAGAGCCCTGCAGGCCGGCGCATCGATATCGGCGGCATCTGGGAGCGCACCAACGCCAATGGCGATCCGTACTTTTCGCTGACCATTAACACCGGCCATTCCAAGTTCTACGCGAACCTCGGCCGGTATCCCGATCAGGACGACGACATGCTTCAGGCCGTCATCCCGAACGACTTTCTCAACAGCGATCGCCGGGGTTAATCCCCCGGCCTTCGGGCCGTTGGATGGCGGCGCCTTTATCCGGGCTTCGCCCTGCATGTGGCGTCTGCCATACCAGTCGCGAATTGCATTTATCCGCGGCTCGGATTGCAAACGTCCCAATCCCTCGCTCGAGTTATTTGCGAAGTAACCTCAAACATCCGGCCACGATCACTTTCCGTGCAACTGTCCGAATGACGTGGTTGGGGCCGGGAGGGATCTGGCGGGTTACGCCCGAAAGGTCAAAGAAGTGGACGTTCACGCAGAACAAGTTCTCGGTAGGTTTCGGCCCAAGCCGGTCATTCACTCGCTGATACGTTGCGGTGATGCAGTCCGCCGAAGCTGTCATTCATTGCATTTGCGAAGACGTGTGGCCGCCAGATGCCGGCAACGTGGGCAAAGCGAGAATTCACTGTGGGCGTGCCGATGGCAGTTTTAGATGATGAGAGAAACGCTAGTCTCGATCCACTAACTCCTCCCGGTTTTCCTCTTGAAATAAATCGGTACGATAGCCGAAAAGTGCGAAGTAAGCGGTACGTAGGGAGGCGGTGCCAATGCCTGAGATTATCTTCTACACGAATCCCATGTCACGTGGACGTATCGTGCGTTGGATGCTTGAAGAATTGGGACAGCCATATGAGACGCGGGTGCTAGATTACGGCCCATCTATGAAATCGCCAGACTATCTGGAGATCAATCCCATGGGCAAAGTGCCGGCTGTGCAACATGGAAAGGCCGTAGTAACTGAAGCTGCCGCTTGCTGTGCCTACCTTGCTGCTGCCTTCCCTGAGGCCGGTCTCGCTCCGGCACCGGGCACCCCTGAGAGCGCGGCCTACTTGCGTTGGATGTTCTTCGCAGCAGGCCCCGGCGAGGCAGCGATCACTAATTCCTATTTCAATTTTGAATTGCCCGATGACCCACAGGCGCGCGGGCGCTCCGGGTATGGCTCGCTGGAAGCGGTCGCAGACGCGCTCGCAACAATGCTGTCGGATGGGCGGGATTTTGTCACCGGAGAGGTATTCAGCGCCGCTGATATTTATGTTGGCTCACAAATTCTCTGGGGAAAGATGCTTGGCACTTTGCCTGACAGACCAGGATTTGCAAAGTATGCTGAACGCCTGACAGCGCGCCCAGCAGCGGCACGCGCGCGGGAAATCGACGACGCGCTGATGACGGCAGCAAAATAACATAGCCGAATTGTAGAGCGGAGCGGAAAGCAACCTCCAAACCCTATGGTGCGATCCGTCGAAACAGACATAAGTTTACTCCGCAGCATCAGTCAATTTGGGCTCCAAGCGGACTTGCCGCGGTACAGCAGCCCGATTCTGACCATCGCTGGTGCCTGGTCGTCACAAACGGCCCAAACCAGTCATTTGACTGCTGGTGTGGCACTGCGATGCAATCCGTCAAAGCAGCCATTCTTTGCACCTGCGAAGGCAGCTAGCAACCAGATACCGGCACGACTGACTAAGTGATGTTGACAGGAGTCGCGTAGACGTTGCCTAGTTAGAGGCCGAGTTCTTCCGCTCTGACGGTGACGTCCGATACGCCAGAGGCAAATCCATTGACGACAATAACTATATTAGGATGCGGCGCCACATATGGCGTTCCCTTGGCCGGGGGTGTCTGGGGCCTGTGTGATCCGGCCAACCCCAAGAACGGAAGAACACGGCCATCGGTTCTGGTTACTCAGAATGAGCAATCCCTGATGATCGACATCGGGCCGGATTTTCGGCTTCAAACGTCCAGGGCGAATGTAATCCCCGACACCATTGTGATCACCCACGGCCATTGGGACCATATCGCAGGGATCGGAGAGCTTCCTTACTATATGGAGGAAGTCCTTAAGCGCGACTTGAATGTTTATACCGATGAAACTTGTATGGCCTTCATTCGTGGCATGTTTCCCTATTTGTTTTTTGAAGAAAAAACAGAAGGTTCCACCAGCATTGTCGGTTTTGGGGAAAGCAATCAATATCAGATTTTTTGGCATCGCATTCGCGCCTACGAAGCCGTCGAAGCGAATGACATGAAAATACTCCCGTTTTCGCAGCATCATGGTGGATCGGACAGCCTGGGAATAAGAATTGCTGACTTTGTCTATAGTCCGGACGTGAAGTCTTTTCCGGTTCAGAGCTGGGATTGTTTGGCGGATATCGACACCTGGATTCTGGATTGCGACTATTGGGAGCCATCGGAGTCGCATGGCGATCCCGAAACAGTCCTGAAGCTTGTCGATCAGTTCAAGCCAAGGCAGGTTTTTCTCACCCACATGGATGAGAAGATGGACTATTCAGTCCTGAAATCCTGGTTTGTCGATCGCGGATACGCTCATGTCGTGCCGGCCTATGATGGCCTAATGATCGAACCGAGTAGCACTTGATCGAGCAGCGCTTCATAAAGATGTTTCGGCTAGAAGCCGCCATGCGACGGCGCGGCAGGGCTGCGGTATCCCATCGACTCGCTAGCGTCGCTTCCGGCCCTGAGCTGCCGTTCACCTGCTGATATGGTGCAGAGATGCGCCCGCCAAAGCCGCCGTTCGTTGCATCTGCGAAGTCGATTGTCCGCCAGATGCCGGCTGTGCGGGACGAAGTGAGCTTCCGCTGCATTCATATCTGTGACCGGTTTTCCACGGTTGCTATGAATTCAAGGGGTCATTGCCATAGCGGTTCGGCCCCTTGGTTCCGCGCAAGCATCCGCCATCAACAAACCACCAAATAGATCCAACGATGGGGATCAACAGAAGCAGTAGCCACCACGCCGACTTGTCCCGATCATGCAATCGCTTCACGGCTACGGCAAGCGACGGCCAGACCATGGCCACCAAAACCACGGCGAACACGGATTTTAGGATCGGTTCAGCCTCAGGCATGGCGTTTGCCAGCATCCCGACCAACAGGATGAAACCCGAAAATGGCAAGACAAATCGCAGCCAATAATCTGAGCGTGGTGTGCGCCCGCCAAACGACAGCAGGAAAGTTCTCCAATTGAAGGAATTCACGATATTTCTCCTTACTGAAATTCCAAGGGATCGAATTCGCCACATTGCGGCACACCATTAATTTTCGGCCTTTCGGACAAACAATGACACGCGTTGCGGAACCAAGAGACCGTGCTGACTGCGCGAATAGATTGTTACCGCCGTCCATAAACCCTGGGTCAAACCAACAGCAGGCTGACCGTTCCATTCTGTGCGAAAAATGCGCTCGGACAGGACCCCGCCAAGAACTGAATTACTTGCCAAATCCTCTGGAGCGAGACTTGTGCCGAGCACCATTGAATACCCGAGGCTGGCCAGGGTCTCCGGTTCAAAGAGCCGCATTGTCAGAAGTGTGCCTTCATGCTGACTGAACGCAGCCATAGCCTTTGAATTCAAGTCGCCGAGGTTGATATCCCTGACGGGATCGCCGAGTTTGTCGATTTCCAGGTAGGTCAGGTCGGACACGGCATCATCCACCTGCGCCGTCACTGCAGTCCAGTTTTGACCGTAGATTTCCAACATCGCGTCCGAACTGCCCAGGTTCACCAGTGCTGCGACGATATCGGCAGGCGCATCCGGCAAGTCATTTACCGCTTGCATGACCCATTGATCTGCCTTTTTCTCCAGATCACGAAACGCTGGCGTTTCGGCAAAAACACCACTGGATAGGAAGAAAACACTTGCGATTGCAGTTGAGCAAAAATACTTCATGAAAACAGAACCTTGAGATTCAAACTAGGACCACCGCCCACCCACATAGATTGCACCGTCGCCTCATGTAAACATTTGCAGGACCCAAAATTCCTATGTTGAAAAGATTTTCGCCCGGACTGTTCCAACGGACAGACCGAAAAGCCCTTCCCCAATTCGGCCAAAAGATCGCAGGTTTGCTGACGTCAGCCGCTTTGATTGCTGAATCACTTTGCTTTGCTCCGACATTGGCAATTGCTCAAAGCAAACCGAAATGCACGGAAATCACTGAACCGAGCGGGCATCTGTTATGGATTGCCAAGAACACGGGCTGGTTTGTGAATGTGGCCAACCCACCCAAGAACTCCTTGTCCTTGTGGTTTCGCCAATCCTCAACAAGCCGGGATGAGCCAAACCAGATTGTAAGCGGGCTTTTTTCCTATCCGTCCCTGACCCCGGCGGAAGCCGAAGCCGCCGGGGTGGGTAAAGACGTCATCATCAGTTTCGAGTTTGATGGAGAAAAGCCGGTAGAGTTTGAGACCATGCTCAAACCCAAATCTCATAAAGGCAAAGCGTATTTCTATATGCCATATCCCTTGAATGCCGAGGATCATGCCAGGTTGTTCAATGCGGCACGGAAATACCATGTCGTGGATATCCAGATCAGTGATCACGCCACCGGCCAGACTTTGCGACATACGGTACAGTCCTTGGACGGATTTACGGCGACGGTGGCCAAAGCCCAAAAGGAATATGCGCATCTTTCTCGATCTGAGCCGCCAGGAACCTGTCGACGCTTCTGACAAATAATTGCAGTCACATTTCGGGAGGTCAGCTTTCGATGGCTTTCAGTTAGGTCCAATCAAGCGCAGGAATCGACACTCCGGGCTCAAAGCGGCCATAGGGCAGCGCGGCAGGCTTGCCGTATCTAAACCGACTTCACTGGCGTCGCTTCCGGCCCAGAGCGGTCATTCACCCACTGATAGGGTCCTGCTATACAGCCCGCCAAAGCCGCCATTCGTTGCGATTGCGAAGTCCTTTGCCGTAAGGAGGCGGCAATGCGGGACGAAGCGGACATCAGGCCGACCGCCCGTTTCGACCCTATTGCGGTTTATCAAGGTCAGTTCGCAATGCCCCACGCGCGGCGACCTCGTCGTCTAGAAATGCGGAGAGCGGCCTTGCGATGGCAGCCTTAGCCTATGCCTATTCCCCGGTTTGAGGCTGATCGACCGAAAAGTCATAATGTCCTTCGGCGATCTTCCGTTGGGCTTCTTTGAAAGCCGATTCCGGCGGTGTGATGCTGCTGCTTCGCGCGACATCCATCCGATCCATCAATTCGGCCAAGGCGTCTTCCGCCGCCTGCAGATCGCCCAAAGCGGTGATGGTCGCGGTTCGGCGGAAGCGATCCTGTAATGCCTTGAATTCGGCCGCAAGGCGCGAAATTTCATCGACACTGGTTTCGAACTTCAATGCATCCGCCAAGGCCGGGAACAAGCTGGCGAGAATGGCCAGTACTGCCATTACCCATTCCAAACCCCATTCCTGCAAGATCGAAAGCCCGGCAAAGCCGCCGATGACGATAGGCGCAGCAACGAAGAATTGCTTTTGCCGACGTACGCGCCGAAGCCAAACATAGAGGGTGGTGGACGTGTAGAGGCAGGATTCCTCCTGCCGTCGACATTCCGCGATGATCGCCCTGCGGCGGTCGTCTATTGGACGTGGATCGGGATCCGATCCCCGAATATCTTCTGCCATTCTTGACCCGCCGAGATTGTGTAATCGTTGTACTCATCCGCGCACGCCCGCAGAGCGCGATCGCGGGCGGTTTGCGCCCTCGACAACCACGCTTCGCCCAGATTTATGGATTCGAAGGTGCCTGGGATGATCAAGTTCGCCCAAGCCTTGTTGCATAGCCAGGCGAAGAAATCGCGCATAAACCAATCATACCAATAATAGTCGTATTGCCGGTTCTCGTAGGTCGACATGAACTCGGCCGCGAGCAATTCGATCTGGTAGGATTTTAGCGGCACGTTGCAATGCCGCTTCCATGCTTTGAGCATCTGCGCCATCGGCCGCACGTTGCCGCTTGCATTGCGATCGGCGGTATCGATGAAGGCAATCTCGGCTTGGGGGTCCACCAGCTTCCATCGGCCGCCATCGTTGGTATCAGGCATATAGAAACGGCCGTAGTCATCATATCGGAACGCCGGCACTACCTCTACGGTGATCGAATTGAAGCCGACGATAACCACTTGGCCGTCGCCACGCATATTGGTTTGCGAATAGGTTTCGAGAAGATGTGCGCGAACCTCTTGCAGCAACGCTGATTGCTTGTTGCCCTGATAGGCTTCGATGCGGTGATAAACTTCCGTTGGTAATTCGAAGAATATGTCGATGTCGCTAGGCGGCGCGACGACCGTTCCCTTGCCCCATGATCCAACGATGAACCCGCACGGGCTTTCGGTGGATTCGTCGTAATAAGCCCGGTGAAGCGATTGCCGCACGCCGTGCTGTTTGCCCAAGCCATCATCGATCTGATCCTTCGATAAGTTCAGATCTTCATGAAAGCGGCGGAACCGCTGCCTTACCCCTGCCCACATACGAATCGTCCTTTGCTTGGGGAAGTATAGGGGCTGCACGCTTTACTTGCACTCGAAGGCGGCGGCATTCCACCTTAACTTGCTGAGAAGGTGGAGAATCGAGAGGCCTACTCGGCGCACTTGGTTCAGAACCAGCGGTGAAATCCGTGCTTCTTAAAGGCTCCTCGCTTCGACCATTTGAGCACGAATTGTATCAACGACCGCTTACTTGAATATGACTCTAGAAGCTGTCGATCCGCTTCCCACCCCCATTCCTGCCATTCCGATTGATCTGAGAGGGGCCGCAATGGGCTCGAAGCAGCCATGCGGCGCCGCGGCAGGCCTGCCGTATCCGAACGACTTCGCTGACGTCGCTTCTAGCCCAATCCTGCCACTCGCCTTTGGTGCGCGACGCTACAGTAGCAACCCGTTTAGCGGACGTTCATGGCATTTGACGAGTCCAGCGGAGGGTCAGGTTCGGTAGTGAGAACTTTCTCCGGCATAGGTTCTGCTCGCGATGGGAATTCAATGCTCCAACTTCGCGATCGTCGGTGTGCGGCGGTGCCGAGAGTAAACAGAATTACCAATACTGTTAATGGCTGCAAACAAAGAACTCCCGTCTCCCGCTACGAGCGGCGGTTCAGCGACCGGAGTTGATGATCACCACCCTGAGGGGCGATCCAGTTGGGGAGGCGAAGACGCTATGTGCGGCTTCAGCGGCCACGTCAACGCAGCCGCTTCTTCATACGCTCAATCTGATCGGGCGAGCCCTCGAAGGTGTATCCATCGCGGGTCTTCTTCATCCGCACGCCGGGACCGGCAGCCTTTTTCAGGTTGTCTTCGAGCTGCTTCTCCATGCTGCGCGTCAGCTCTCGCTGAAGCTGCGATGCGGACGTGATCTTGCGGCCATTGAACCGCATTTCGATGCCAGCCATTGGCTTTTCCTTTCGTGTCAGCCCTTCGGAGGGAAGGGATCGTTGCCGTAGGTGTTACGCTCGCGGATGCGACCGTTCTCGCCGTGGATCAGCATCTCGCTGCCCTGGCGAATAGCGGATTCCCGCGCGGCCGCGATGGCCTCGCGCTGTGTGCCATGGACGGAAGACGCGCGCTCGTTGCCCGCCCCTTTCACTGCCCAACCGTTCTCATGCGGCACAACATGCTGATTTTTCTTAGACATTTCAAACCTCATATGTCGATTTCGGTTGACGATTCGCCAACCTTATGTTTATATGTATAGTAAATAATGGCGCTTATCAACCAAACAGTAATCGCCGGGAGAGGACCATGTTCGGACAAAGACTGCGACTTGCCCGCAAGCGGGCGGGTCTATCCATGCAAGCGCTCGCGGAGCGCGTAACCCCAAGCGTGTCAGCGCAGGCCATCAGCAAATACGAGGCGGACAAGATGATGCCGTCCTCATCGGTGCTGGTCGGCCTCGGCAAAGCGCTCGGCGTGTCGCTCGACTTCCTGCTCGGCGGACAGGTCGAGGCCCTGGAAAGCGTCGAGTGGCGGAAGAACTCGACCGCCTCGGCGCAGGATCGGGCGATGGCCGAAGCCATCGTGATCGAGAAACTCGAAGATTATCTCGCCATCGAGGACATCCTCGATCTGCACGCCGCCGAAGACCCCTTTGCCGCGCTGCGCGTGGATCAGGTCGCCGATGAGGAGGCCATCGACGCCAAGGCGCGGGAAGTGCGGCGGGAGTGGAAGCTTGGGATCGACCCGATCCCGAGTATGACCGCCCTGCTCGAAGACAAGGGGCTCAAGGTCATCGAGGCCGACCTTCCCGAACGGATCAACGGGCTGGCCTGTCATGTCGAACGGGCGGAAGGCGCGCCGACTGAAGTGATCGTCGTCTCGCGGCACACCAATGTCGAGCGCAAGCGCTTCAACCTCGCTCATGAGCTCGCGCACCGCATCATCATCGAAACCGGCAATGCCGCGCTGAAGAAGGAACCCTCCATGCACCGCTTTGCGGGGGCGTTCCTGATTCCGCGCGAACACCTCGAAGCGGAAGCGGGTAAGAACCGCCACGGCATGACCTGGATCGAGATCATGCGGCTCAAGCGCACCTATGGCGTCTCCGCCGCCGCGATGCTCGTGCGCCTCGGCCAGGTGGGCATCCTGTCGAAAAGCGCCGTGGAATATGCTTTCAAGACCTATGCGCGCGGCTGGCGGCGCGAGGAACCGCAGCCTATCGGTCCCGGCGAGGGGTTCGCGGCTTTCGAGAAGCCGCAGCGCTTCGAACGCCTCGTTTGGCGCGCTCTGGGTGAAGAGATGATTTCGCCTGTGCGGGCGGCACAGATGCTCGGCCTCCCTTTGAGCGTTATCGAGCGCGACATCAGGGGGCCGCGTGTCCAGTGACCTGTGTTGTCGTCAATGATGCCTCCTGCCTGATCGACCTGAAGAAGGGGGAGTTGCTGCATGTCCTGTTGCGGCTGCCCTATCGGTTCATCGTTCCCCTACCGATCCGCGAGGAGGAACTCCTCGACTTCACGGCGCAGGAATGGCGAATGCTCGAAGACAGCGGCCTCGTCACCTATGACCTGCCAAGTGAAGAAGTCAGTCAGGTATTTGCGCTGAAGCGCGAGCATAGCCGCCTGTCGGCCAATGACTGCTTCGCCCTTGTCACGACAACCTGCCAGGAGAACGGAATCCTCCTCACGGGTGACAATCTCTTGCGGAAGGTGGCCACGGCGCGGGCCGTGCGCGTTCATGGCGTTCTCTGGATCATTGACGAGCTGCACGCCGCCGAAGTCTGCGAGGTCGAACTTCTCATCTCTGCCCTGCAAGTCTGGCGGGCGGATGATGCGGTATTCCTGCCCCCTGCTGAGATCGACAAGCGGCTGCGCCGCTTAACAGAGTGATACAATCTGTTCACCCGCCTTGGCCTGCTCGGACGGGCGCATAAGCCCTTGTCTGTCAAAGGTCGAACATCTCCAAGGTCCGTTTTTGCGATGGTCGAAGAATCTATTGCGACCGCAGCGAATGACCGCTCTCCGCCCAACCTGTGAATTAGCCGCGCTTCCGATGAGCGTCGGCTTTAGGGATGCGGGCTCGGTTCCTAAAGAGCCTTTTCCAGCCCTTTAGGGCCGGAGCCATCTTTCAGGGGAAAGATGGCGGAGCAGTCCGGAGGCTGAACGCGCTCCCCCTCAAGCGCCGAAGAGAAGCCGTAGGATTGTGGGAAAGGCGGGCCGCTTGCGCTGGCCTATCCGCTTTTCTCATTTTTGAAGAAGGCCGCCAGGGCGGCCAGCGCGACAATGCGGCCGAACTGTCTGTTCGGCAGCATGTCGAGGGGATCGAACTGGCTCTTTGCGAGCTGGTAGGCATCCTCCGGCATTGTCCGCGTTGTCTTTAAATCACCGGGCTGGATGGGATAGTCTCGTGGCGCGGACTTGGCTTTCCCATCCAATAGCCGTCGCTCAAATTCCGGCATGGCTTTCCGCAAAATGAGGGCAAGAGCCTTCTTCGCGGAGTAAGATCGGCACAAAGTGTCGAATGTGGCTGAAACGCCTGTCGCCGGCAGCGGGACATCGACCGTGACGAGGACTCCCGGATTCTTGCCGCGCTCCGGCTTCACCGGTATTTTCGCGCGGCGTTTTTGTTTCTCCGGTCCCGTCTCAGCGACCGGAGAGGTGGCCGTTGCCAGGTCTGCGAGGTCAGGTTTCGGATCCGCGGCCGAGGACTCTGCAGCTTGTTCGACAGGGGAAGTGGCGCTTTCCTTTTTGCGGACTTCCCCTGTTTCAACAAACTCCTGATAGGAGACGGGCGATTTTCTAAGCGGCATCCGCCTTGTCCTTAACCAGAGAAAGAATGTCGCTCGTCAGAGCGTCCGCTTCTTCGATCGCGGACTGATAGTTGCGGGCAATGAGCCTGTCGTTTGGATTCTCTTCCATTTGGCGCATGGCCTGATGGAGCAGGCCTTTGAATTTCATGTCCTCGAAAGCGTTGCGGCTGTGCAGGCCCGTTGCCAGGCAGGGCAGGCCTGCAAGCAGATCACCTGTTCTCTTTTGCGCCTGGGTAAGCTTCGCCGTTGGAATTCTGGTTTTCAGAACGAATGTCGGGACCTTGATTTCGGCGGCCATCGCGACTTTGACCGCGTAGCTAAACGTTTGCAGCGTTTCGTCCGTGTCCAGGACAGTCAGCGCCGTTGGCAGAATGATCGCATCGGAATTGACCAGCACCATGTTGTTGAGTTCCGATCCGCCTCCCTGGGTATCGATCAGGGCAAAATCGCAACCTGCGTCCGAAGCCTCTTCATATGCTGTTTCAAAGTCCGCCTCGCTGTTGGCGAGGAACACGAGGCAGTTGTCATGCCAGGTGTTTTTGCTGACCGCATTCTCGCGCCACTCGGAAATCGGGTTGTTGTTGTCGGCCTCGAAGAGCGCGACCTTTTTGCCGCGCTCGATAAGACATGAGGTGACGGCCATAAGAGCGGTTGTCTTGCCAGCGCCGCCTTTGAAAGAAACGAAAGAAATGATTTTCACGGATTGAAACCTGTCGTCGGTTTGATGGGGTGGGGTTGCAGTTTTTAGCAATGCACCCTTATTCCCGCATTCCCGAATCTCCGTCAATCCGAAGTTGCAAATTTCCGGCAGCCCTCGCTTCAGAATTCCAAAATTCCAAAAGTTCAAAACTCCAAAAAAGTCAGAAAACCAGAAGGTCAAAAGTCCAGACTTCGAGAACATACGCATTCCCGAGAACCCGTACTCGCAAATCTACAAACGTCCGAATTCCAGAGCGTCCTCGGTCACAAATTTCCGCGTTTCTTCACATCCGATTTTCCGAACTTCAAAGCATCGGCAAATACGGACGCATGGCGATGTTGAATCGGAAGAGAGCAACTGAAAGTGGTTGCTCTGCATTAGGGACTTAGCGTAGGGTTCGTGGCAGGATATTGCAAATGTAACACATTTGCGCTTGCGGTGCCCAACACCCCCGCCAC
>NZ_JALNMJ010000021.1 GCF_023156505.1 Roseibium sediminicola
GGAGCCTTGCTTCGAACGGACTGCCACGTACCGCGGATCGTACGGTCTCCGGCCCACTTGGGAGGGCAGCAACCGGCCCTCCCAAAACCAATCTACAAAAATTCAAACAGATAAGGATCGGCGGAACGCACCGGAGTAAGCAGCGGATCCTTCGAGACGGGCCTACCGGCCCTCCTCAGGATGACGCTTTTATCTGTAGCAGGAGCGGTATGGGGCCTTGCGCGAACCTCAGCCCGATACCGCCTTCAGTCCCGTTTCCACCGCCGACAGGATCTTCGCCACATGATCCGCCGTCAGGATCAGCGGCGGCGAGAAGATGGCGTTGTTGCCGGAGACGCGGATCATGACGCCATCCTCATAGGAGGCCTTCTGCAAGGTCAGCGGCACATCCTTGCCGACCGGCTTCTTGCTGGCGCGGTCCGAGACCAGTTCGATGGCGCACATCAGGCCTTCGCCGCGCACGTCTCCGATCACCTCATAGCGTTCCTGCAACCCCTTCAGGCCGCCAAGCAGCTCCGGTCCGCGGGCGGCGGCGTTTTCATGCACCTTGAGGCGCTTGATTTCGGCGAGCGCGGCAAGCGCCGCCGCGGCGCCGACCGGGTGACCGGAATAGGTATAACCGGTGTCGATGGAGGCAATGCCGGACGTGTCCTTCTCGAACACCTCGGCGACCTTGCCGGAGATCATCACGGCGCCGAATGGGAAATAGCCGTTGGTGATCGCCTTGGCGGTGCACATCAAGTCCGGCTGGACACCCCAGTGGCGGGCGCCGCTTTCCGAACCGGTGCGGCCGAAGGCGGTGATGACCTCGTCGGAGATCAGCAGGATGCCGTTCCGGTCGCAGATCTCGCGCACCATCGGCATGAAGCTCGGATGGGGCGGCATGACACCGCCGGCGCCAAGCACCGGTTCCATGATGAAGGCGGCAATGGTGCCCGCGCCCTGGAAAGCGATCTCGTCCTCCAGCGCGGCGGCACAGAGCTGGGCCAGCTTTGCCGGATCGCTCTCGTTGAACGGGTTGCGGTAGGTATAGGGCGCCGGAATATGGAAGCAGCCCGGTAGCAGCGGCTCGTAGGCATTGCGGAACTTGCCGTTGCCGTTGACGCTGGCGCCGCCGAAATGGGTGCCGTGATAGCCCTTCTTCAGGCTGATGAACTTGGTCCGCCCGGCCTCGCCTCTGATGCGGTGATACTGGCGGGAAAGCTTGAGGGCAACCTCGACGCTGTCCGAGCCGCCGGAGGTGAAGAAGGCGCGGGTCAGCCCGTCCGGGGCGAAGAAATCGGCAAGCTCATAGGAGAGTTCGATGACCTTGTCGTTCGAGGTGCCGCGAAAGATCGAATAATAGGGCAGGGCCTCCAGCTGCGCGGCAATCGCTTCTTTTACCGGCGCGCAGGAATAACCGAGATTGACGTTCCACAGTCCGCCGACCGCATCGATCACCTCGTGGCCGTCGACATCGGTGATGAAGACATCGCGGCCACCGGTCAGGATGGTCGGCAGGTTGGTCTGGCTGTCGGCCGGATGCGCCATCGGATGCCAGACATGGCGGGCGTTGTTTTCCTTCAGGAAGTTGGAATCCTTCATGTCAATTCTCCTTGGCTGAGCAGCGGCAGGCCGAGCAGGCCGAGCGCGTCGTCATATGAGTTGCGTGGGTTCAGGACGTCGAAGTGGACCGCAGGCATGCCAACGGCTTCGGCGCCGCGGATGTTGCGTTCCTGGTCGTCGACAAAGACGCAAGACCCGGCGGGCAGGCCCAGTTCGTCCAGGCAAAGCTGATAGGCGCGCGGGTCGGGTTTCAGGATCTTCGTATAGGTGGCGTCGACGATGACGTCGAAATCTTTCAGGAAACCGAGTTTTTCCCGGAACTCGGCGCCGTAGAAGAGATCGAGTTCGTTGGAGAGGATCGCCAGTTTGCAGCCGCCCTGGCGCGCGGTCTCGATTGCGGCAAGCGCTTCCGGGCGCATCACGGCATCCGGGTCCGCGCCACGCGCGGCCTTGACGAAATCGGCCATCTCGGTGAACGGCCGGCCGGTTAGCCCGGCCACTTCCGCCGTGCGCCGACGCCAGTAGTCTCGCTCGGAAATCTCGTCGGCCTGCATGGCCCGCCAGAGCGGGTCGGTCGCGGTGTCGAACGGCCCGCGCCAGGTAAGTGTTCCAGGGGCAAGATCAAGGACCTGTTCGGTCAGATCGTGGGTCTCGAACAGGGTGCGGGTGACAACGCCGCCGAAGTCGAGGACCAGGGCCCTGGCGTCACGCGACATTGTGCCAGATCCTTTTCAGGTCGGTGGGAACGAGACCGCCCAGCTTGTCGGTGACCTCAGAGGCGGTCCGGGGCAGATCCCGGCGGATCCTGGACTTCAGATCCTCTGTCATACGCACAGTGGGTGCGGCGACGGCGATGGTGCCGATCGCCTCCAGCCGGTCGCCGAAAACGGGCGCGGCAAAGGACGAGACATGGTCCTCGAAGCCCTGGTCGACATAGGCGATGCCGTCTTCGCGGACCCTGTCGACGCTGTCCTTCAACTGTTTTGGATTGGTGATCGAATGACGCGTCCAGGCCTTTAGTGGGGCTTTCAGAAGATCGGCGAGCAGCCGGTCCGGACCGAAGGCAAGCATGGCAAGGCCGGAGGCCGTTGCATGGAGCGGCAGCAATTCGGCCTCGTCGAAATACACTCTGGTGCCGTGGATTAGGGCATCATAGTGATAAAGCGGCGACATGTGATCGCCTTCGCGGAGCGAGACATGCACCAGTTCACCAAGGTCGGCGGCCAGCTGTTCCACCAGCGGCGCCACCAGTGTGCGGGCGGGGAACAGGCGCTCACGTACGGCTGCGAGCCGCAGAATGGCCGGGCCGAGCCGGTAGCCCTTGGTGCCCGGGTTTTGTTCCAGGAAGCCATTGGCGGCGAGCTCCACCAGATGCCTGTGTACGGTCGCCTTGTCCTGACCCGACAGCTTGCGGAATTCGGTCAGGCCGATTTCCGGGCGGCTGGCGGAAAAATGGTTCAACAGGGTCAATGCCTTGGTGATGGTGCCCATCGCTGGAAACTTCCGTCCTTCTGGTGATGCGCGGACTTCGGCGCGAAAGCCGTGGTCGCATCCGTCGTATTGATCTTGACATGTAGTTGCATTTGAAACAATATATTTTTGATACCGACGGTTTGTTATTCAAACCAATTGAGAGGTTAAGGTGAGGCATCCTCTCGCAAATTGGAGGTTGACACAATATTATTTAAGATCACAATATTTAACAAAATAAATAAAAACAGATCAAGACCGGCGCCAAAGTCCGGCTGTCACCAGACCAGAAAGAGGGACTTGAAATGAAGAAACATGCCATCGCCCTGACGGCGGCGACCCTGATGTCCGTGACGGCCGCCATGGCCGATTATCCGGAAAAACCCGTTTCCTTCATCGTGCCCTGGCCTCCGGGCGATCTGGAGGATGTGCTGACGCGCCTGATTGCGGACAAGTTCCAGGAGATGTACGGCGTGCCGGCTGCCGTGGTGAACAAACCGGGCGGCGGCGGTGGTCCGTTCCCGGGTGCGGTTGAAGTCGCCACGGCCCCGGCCGACGGCTACACAATCGGCTCTTTTGTCACCGACGTGCCGATCGGCGGCCCGCAGATCGGCATTCCGGAGCTGACGCCGAACCCGTTCGAGCCGATCGGCATCTTCATGACCTATCCGTTCGTGATTGCCGCCGGGGCCGATGCTCCTTACGGCACCTGGGAAGAGCTGGCCGCCTATGCCAAGGACAATGACGTGGCGCTCGGTCACTTCGGCGCGCCGCTGCCGCCGACCCAGATCACCTTTGCCGCGGCCAAGACCTCCGGCTTCGATTTTGCCAGCGAAGCGGCTTTCGACGAGCTGAACTGCAACACGCTGGCCTCCGGTGATGTCGACGTCATCAACACGACGCTGCAGCTGGTTCAGCCCTGCCTCGGCGACATCAAGATCCTGGCCAGCATCGGCAAGGAACGCACGGCGCTGACACCTGGCGTGCCGACGGTTCAGGAAATCAATCCGGACCTCTCCGTGTCGCTGTGGAACGGGCTCTTCGTGCACAAGGACGTGCCGGAAGACGCACGCATCAAGATTTCCGACGCGGCCCAGGCGGCTCTGAAATCGCCCGAAGCGCTTGACCTGATCGGGCAGACCGGTGTCCTGATCTACTGGCAGGACCCGGTCCAGTCCGAGCAGCAGATCGAGGCAGATGCCGCGGTCCTGGGTAAGATCTCCGAGCTGCTCGAGCAGTAAGGATGACGCATGCCGGCCGGCGCCTAAAGGCGCCGGCTGTCTCTGGAGGTTCGGACGTGGCACGCATCAAGACGCTTCAGGAACTGTTCAGGCGCTATCGCCGGCCGGGGGACATCGTCTTCGCGGTCCTGTTTCTGGCTTTTGCCCTTTTTCTCCTGACACAGCTGACGGGTGAAACGGTCTGGGCCAAACGCACCAAATGGTTCGCGCAGCCGCGCTTCTGGCCGGCGGTCGCCGTGATCGGCATGGTGGTCTTCGCCGGCCTGCATTTCATCGGCTCGCTGTGTTCCGAACGCATTCCCGGGCGCTGGCGCGAGGTCGGCTTCTGGCTGACGTCGCTCGAATATGTGTTCTATTTCCTGATCTATGTCGTGCTTGTGCCGCAGATCGGCTATCTGCCGGCCACGCTCGCTTTCACGATCTTCCTGACCATTCGGGTCGGCGAGGCGACCAAGGTCAATCTGGCCGCCGCGGTTGGCTTCAGCATCGCGGTTGTCGTGATCTTCCGGGCCTTCCTGCAGGTCAAGATTCCCGCCGGTCACATCTACGAGGTGTTGCCCGACGGCATCCGCGCCTTCGCTCTGACCTATCTGTGAGGACCGGATGGACATTCTTCTCTCCAGCCTGGCCATGCTGGCCCAATGGCAGGTGCTGCTGGCGCTGCTCATCGGGTCCATCGGCGGTGTCATCATCGGCGCGATCCCGGGGGTCGGCGCGGCGGTCGCCATCGCGATCCTGCTGCCCGCCACCTTCGCCTTCGAGCCGATCGTCGGCCTGACGCTGCTGCTCGGTGTCTATGGCTCGTCCATGTATGGCGGTGCCATTCCAGCGGTTCTGATCAACACGCCCGGCACGGCGGTCAACGCGCTGACCACCTATGACGGCTATCCGATGACCAAGAAGGGGCAGGGCCACCGGGCGCTGTCGCTGGCCTATTCGGCGTCTTTCTTCGGCGGCATTTTCTCGATCCTGTGCCTGATCGTGCTGTCGCCGCTGCTGGCGATGATCGCGCCGCATTTCGGCAGCCGCGAGATTTTTCTGGCGGCGCTGATGGGGATCATCCTGGTGGTCGTCGCCCATCGCGGCCAGGTCTTCGCCGCCGGCATGCTGGCCTGCTTCGGCATTCTCCTCAGCACCATCGGTCTGGAGCCGGCCAAATACACCAAGCGCTTCACCTTCGACCAGAGCTGGCTGACTTCCGGCGTCGACCTGATCGTGGTCGTGCTCGGTCTTTTCGCGATTTCCCAGGCACTGCTGCTCCTGGTCGACAAGGAACACCATCCGGGCGAGGCCAAGGTCGAAGGCAATCTCTTTGCCGGGCTGAAGGAACTCCTTGCCTTCAAGCGGGTTGCCTTTGTCTCGTCGAGCTTCGGCGTGCTGATGGGCATGATCCCGGGTGTCGGCGAATTCACTGCCCAGTTTCTGTCCTATACCTATGCCCAGAAGACGTCAAAGACGCCGGACCTCTTCGGCAAGGGCGCCCCGGAAGGGCTTATCGCCTCTGAGGCCGCCAACAATGCCGTGCCCGGCGCGGCGATGATCCCGCTACTGGCGCTTGGCATTCCGGGCGAGGCCCTGACGGCGATGATGCTGTCGGTCTTCTACGTGCACAATGTCGTGCCGGGTCCGCAGCTGTTCCAGGGACAGCTCGATTTCGTGATCGCGCTTTATCTGGCGCTAATCCTGCTCAATCTCATCGTGCTCGCTTTCCTGCTGTCCTCGACCGGGCTGCTTCTGAAGATCATCCAGATCCCGACACGGTTCCTCGGCATGATGATCCTGACGTTGTCCTTCGTCGGCGTTTTCTCGCTGCGCAACTCGGTCACCGACTGCGCGCTCGCCGCCGGGTTCGGCGTGTTCGGGCTGGTGCTCAAGCGGCTCAACCTTCCGATCGTGCCGATCATTCTCGGCATGGTGCTCGGCGGCATCATGGAAGTGAAGCTGCGCACTGCCATGGCGCGGGTGAAATCGCCGCTCGATTTCATCGACCGGCCGATCGCCGCTTTCCTGTTCGTCATGATCCTCCTGATCCTTGTCCTTCATGTGCGCACTGTGATCCGCGAGCAGAAGGCCCGGCGGGTACGCGAACTGACCGAAGCCGCTTCAGACACGTCCACGCAGCAAGGGTAATCCAAAGATGCTTGATCAAGCCGCCATCAATCAGTTGCGCGACACGCCCGTGTCCGACCGGGGCCATTTCATCAACGGCCAGTTCGTGACTGCCCAGGACGGCAAGACGCTGGACGTGCTGTCGCCCATCGACGGCAAGGTCTTCACCCGCGTTGCCTCTGGAAGCGTGGACGATGTCGAACAGGCGGTCGCAGCCGCGCGCATTGCCTTCGAGGACGGCCGCTGGTCCGCTGCCGCCCCCGCAGAGCGCAAGAAGGTGCTTTTGAAACTTGCCGAGCTGATTGAGCGGGAAGCATTGGCACTTGCCGTTCTGGGCGTGCGAGACAACGGCACCGAGATCAATATGGCCTTCAAGGCCGAGGCGCTGTCGGCAGCGGGGACCTTCCGCTACTACGCCGAAGCGCTCGACAAAGTTTATGGCGAGATCGCACCGACGGCGAAGAACGTGCTCGGGCTGGTGCACAAAGCGCCGGTCGGGGTGGTTGGTGCCATCGTGCCCTGGAACTTCCCACTGATGATCGGCGCCTGGAAACTGGCGCCGGCGCTGGCCATGGGCAATTCCGTTGTGCTGAAGCCGGCCGAGAGTGCCTCTCTCAGCCTGCTCAGGATCGCCGAGCTGGCGTCCGAGGCGGGACTTCCGGACGGGGTTTTGAATGTGGTCACCGGCCCGGGCGCGGTGGTCGGCGAGGCGCTGGCGCTGTCCATGGAGGTCGACATTCTGGTCTTCACCGGGTCCGGTGCCACCGGACGGCGTCTCTTGGAATATTCCGCGCGCTCCAACCTGAAACGCTGTTACCTGGAGCTCGGCGGCAAGTCGCCCAACATCGTCTTCAACGATGCCGCGGACCTTGCCAAGGCCGCCAAGGTGTCGGCCGCCGGCATCTTCCGCAATTCCGGCCAGGTCTGTGTCGCCGGGTCACGTCTTTTGGTTCAAGAAGACATTCACGACGACTTCGTCGCCGCGCTCTGCAAGGAGGCGGAGGCGTTGAAGGTCGGCGATCCGCTCGATCTTTCCAGCCAGATAGGCGCCGTGCATTCCCTGCCGCAACTCGAAGCACATCTGAGATTTGTCGCCACCGCGGAATCCGAAGGCGCCGAGCGGCGCACCGGCGGCACTCGCATTCTCGAAGAGACTGGCGGTTATTACATGGCGCCGACCGTGATGACGCGCGTGAAACCCACGGACAGCATCGCCCAGACGGAAGTCTTCGGACCTGTCCTCGCTGTGACGAGCTTCAAGGACGAGGAAGACGCGATCCGTATCGCGAACAGCACGGACTATGGCCTGGCCGCCGGTGTCTGGACAGCCGATCTCGGCCGCGCCCACCGCATGATCAAGGCGGTGCGTTCCGGCGTCATTCACGTCAACACCTATGGCGGGGCGGACATGACCGTGCCGCTCGGCGGCATGAAGCAGTCCGGCAACGGCCACGACAAGTCGCTGCACGCGCTCGGCAAATATGTCGATCTGAAAACCGCCTGGATCCAGCTCTGAAGAAGGCCAAACCAGAATGACCAAGACGATCCTTTCCATCGGCACCTACGATACCAAGAATGCCGAGCTGGAATTCATCGAAGAGACCATTCGCGAACAGGGCGGGCAGGTGCTGACCATGGACGTCAGTGTACTCGGCGATCCGGAGACACCGACAGCGATCTCCAAACATGACGTGGCGCGGGCCGGGGGCATGTCGATCGAGGAAGTGATCGAACAGGGCGACGAGAACAAGGCCTTCCAGGTGATGGCGCGCGGCGCCGCGAAGCTGGTGGCCGAGGGCTACGCCGCCGGAAAGTTTGACGGTATGATCGCCCTTGGTGGCACCATGGGCACGGATCTGGCGCTTGATTGCGCACAGGCGCTGCCGATGGGCGTTCCCAAATTCATCGTCTCGACGGTCAGCTTCTCGCCGCTGATTCCGCCGGAGCGCCTGGCGCCGGACATCCAGATGATCCTGTGGGCCGGTGGGCTCTATGGTCTCAATGGTATCTGCAAGTCCTCGCTCGCCCAGGCGGCGGGTGCCGTTCTGGGGGCGGCAAAAGCCGCGCAGCCGCCGGACCGCTCAAAGCCGCTGGTCGGCATGACCTCGCTCGGTTCCAGCTGCCTCTCCTATATGAAGGTGCTGAAACCGGCGCTGGAAGAGCGGGGCTTTGAGGTCGCCGTGTTCCATTCCACCGGCATGGGCGGCATGGCCTTTGAAAGCCTGGCCCGAGACGGCGCGTTCTGCTGCGTCATGGATTTCTGCCAGCAGGAATTCGGCAACATGTTGGCCGGATCTCTCGTGAGCAGCGGTCCGGACCGGCTGAGGAATGCCGGCCGGAGCGGTACGCCTCAGATTGTCGCTCCGGGCGCGCTTGACCTGGTCGACTTCGCCGGCTGGCAGGAGATCCCGGCGCAATATGCCGACCGGCCGTTCCATGAGCACAACCGCCTGATCAAGAGTTCGGTCTTCAACCCGCAGGAGCGGCGTCAATGGGCCCGGGAGCTGGTCGGCCGCCTGGAAGAGGCAACCGGTCCGGCGCATCTGTTGCTGCCGCTCGGCGGCATCGAGGCCTGGGACAGGGAAGGCGAAGAGGCGCATGATTCGGAAGGCCTGGCCGCCTTTATCGACGAGACCCGCAAGGCGGCTGCGGACCGGATCCCGATGACGGAAGTCGACGCTCACATCAACGACAGTGCGTTCTGCGAGGCTGCGTTGAACGTGTTCGATGCCTGGGTTGCGGATGGTACCGTGAAGCCGTCCTGAGTGCCGGATCTTTCCGCGAGGGTAGGCAAGAGAGGGTGCTGTCCCCTTCGTGAACCGGTTTTGACAATTAAATTAAAGACTTCCGCATTCACTCCATTGTGAAAAATCCTGTCCGGCTTTCCCCCGAAAGCTCCTGATAACCCTTGACCTTTATAAGCGGTCTGGGGAACTCTTGGTCTTGCGGCCGGATTACCGGTTTTGCCGTTGGCTTTAGAGCGTGCGGTTCCAAACAGCGCTGGAGGTGAATATGGGATTGCAGACCAAAGCGGAAGCCTGTGGAGACGCGCTCGAAGCCGAAGATACGGCCTTTCCGCAAAACCTTATTCCAGCACCGGCAGAGCGCCTGCACCAGACCGCCACCGGCAAGGTCATTGGCCGGGACGGCGGTGCATTCGAACTTCTCGTCAGCGGCAATAAAATGCGCGGGCGCCGCGCGGTCTCCTGCCTGATCGCGCCTCAGGCATCCGATACGGTGGCGCTGCTCTCCACCTCGGAAGGTCTCTTCATCACCGACGTTCTGGCGCGGCCTGAAGACACTGAACAGCCCCTGCGGATCAACGCGGAGCGCGCGGACGGCAAACAGCAGGACATCGTTCTTTCGGCAGGTAACCTGCGGATCGATGCCGAGGACGGCCTGGAAGCAAGCGGAAAACGCCTGTCGTTCCGATTTGACAGCATGTTGATGACCAGCCAGCAGCTGGCTCTCGTCGGCAAGAAGCTGATGACCTCCATGCTGGACATCGTCACCAACGCCAGGACCCGGATGGCAAGCTTCGAAACCACCTCGACCAAGGCGAGGAACCGGATCGACCGGGTGACGGAAACAGATCAGCTCAAGGCCGGCAGCATCCAGACGCAGGCCGACACCGTGGCGCTGACACAGGCCGAATCAGCCGTTTTTGTGGCCAAGGAAGACATTCGTCTCGACGGCAAACGCATCTCCATGGGCTGACGGGCCCCAACCGGGGCCGGATTGTCCCTGCCCACTCTGTCGAGATGAATTCGAGGATTTGCCTATGCGTGTGATGAAACCCCTGAGACTTGGTCTTCTGACCAAAACCATGCCCCACAAGGGCAAGGGGCTCTTCATTGTCACGACCTTCACAATGTTCGACCTGCTGGATCCGACCGATATTCTGGCGGAAGCCGCCATGTGGCCGCTGGTTGCCAAGGAATTGCCGAAGGGGACAATTTTCGATGCCGCTTATCCGAAACCCTTCGGAGAGTTCCTGATTGGAGGCCAGGCCATGTCGCGTGACCCGGTCAAGGCCATGCATGTCGCGGTCACCGTCGGCGACAAGAGCCGGATGCTGTCGGTCTTTGGCGACCGGACCTGGGAAGTGTCGCTGGACGGGCCGGTCTTTTCCGATCCGCATCCTTTCACCGAAATGCCGCTGACACCGGAGAGAGCCTTCGGCGGCGAGGGGTTCGCGGCAAACCCGGCCGGCCGCGGCGCGGCGGCAGCGGAGCTCTATGGCGAGGTTGCGCACCTGCCTCTGCCCAACATCGAACTGGCGGGCTCGGAAATCCGTGAAATCGACGACCGGCCGGCGCCGGCCCTGGTCGGTCCGGTTGCGATGGACGACCCGGCGCGCATCGCGCTGGCCGGGACCTATGACAAGGCCTGGGTGGCCCATCGGATGCCGGACTGGCCGGAGGACTTCGACCCGCGCTATTTCATGTCCGCCGCCCACGAGCAACGGATGAGCGGCTTTTTCGCCGGAACGGAGCCGATCCGGGTGGTCGGAATGTCCGCGACCCATCCCGATCTTCGCTCGCATCTGCCGGGTGTCCGGGCGAGAGCCTTTGTCAAGCTGGAGACCGCGCCCGACCGGCTGACGGAACTCTCCATGCATACCGACACGGTCTGGATCCTCGGATCGGAACACAAAGGGGTTGTCGTAAACCGTGGCGTCATGCCGGTCGACGACCGGGACGGCCAGGACGTCAGCGATGTCATGGTGGCCTATGAATGGTTGAAGGACGCGCCCCGTTCCGCTGAACACTATCAGTCCGTCTACGCGCTTCGGGCCGATCCGGACGAGGGCAAGAAGTATCTGCTCGCGGACGGGCAATTGTCGCCGGAAGAAGCGCCGGAGGACGTGGAGCGGCGCGAGGCCGACCGGCTCGCGGCCGCGCAGGAGCGTCAGGATCTTTGGGTCGAGGGCCGGCAATGGAGCCTTGAACGCCAGTTCGCCGAGCAGGGACTGCCGGCAGCCCTTGTGCCCGCCATCGAGCCGCCGGACCTGAAGCCGTTCATCCTGCCGACCGAAGAAGATATTGCCCGGGGTGACGTCGATTTCGCCCGCCTGATTTCGGATGCGGAAGACCTGCGCCGCGAGGCGGAACTGAAGGCGGACATGGTCAGCGCGGAGCTTGCCGGCCTGGTCGAACAGCTTGGTGTCGCCTTGCCGGTCAAGCCGCCCGCTACCTTGGGTGAAATGGAGGAGCTGGGACATTCCGTCAGCTCGGACAAGGGCTTTCTGCCGGCCATCGAAAACCTCGTGCCGCAGGAAGACCTGGACCGGTTCCTTGCGCAATACGAGGCCGCGCCGACACCGGATATTGCCGCGTTGAGCGCAACGGATCCGCAGGCGGAGTTTCAAGCCGCGAAGATGCGGTTTGAAGAAAGCGCCGGGGTGGGGCTTCTGGCGCCTGCCATGGCCATGCTTGAACGTTTGCCGGAAGACGCGCTTGCAGGACGCGAGGACGCCGTTGCTCCTTCACCGGAGGAAGGTGCCGTCGCCGATGACAGCGGTGTCGCGGCTGCGGTGGATTCAGACGATCTGGAAGACTTCCTGGCAACGACTTTTCCGGGGCTTGCCGGTGACGGCAAGCCGTCAGAGTCGCTGAAGTCGGCAATCACATCCGTAAAGCCGCTGGATAGGCCGCCTGAGAATCCTCAGAGCGCGATGCGCGCGCAGCTGGATCAGGCCCGGGAGAATGTCGACACCGTGCTGGCGACGTCCCGTCGCATGGCGGGGGAACCGGTGGCGCCGTTAGAACCTCTTGGACCGGAAGCCGCCGAGCTGTTCGGCCAGTTTGTCAGAGAGCACATTGCCGGAGGCGGATCGCTGACCGGGCGGGATCTGGCAGGGGCGTTGCTGTCCGGTGCCGCCTTGTCCACAGCGGATCTCAATGGCAGTTTTCTGGAACGTTGTTCTCTTGAGGGAGCGGACCTGCGGGCAGCGCAATGCGAGGAGACGGTTTTCGCGGGAGCATTGCTGGAAGGCGCCGATCTTTCCGCCGCCACGCTCACCCGGACCAACCTTTGCGGGGTCAAGGCCGCGCGGGCGGGTTTCGGCAAATCTAGGCTCGAAGGCTGCAAGGTGATCGGCGCCGACTTTTCCGGTTGCGACTTTGTCGGCGCCGTTCTCAAGAACTGCACCTTCGTCAATTGCACCTTCACGGCGGCACGGATGACCGGGGCTGCGCTCGACACCTGTTCTTTCGTCAATTGCGATCTGAGCCACCTTCATGCGGAGCAGATCCACGTCGATCGAAGCAATTTCCTGTCCTGCAACCTGGATCATGCCGACTGCTGCGGCGCCATGATGAAGAAGGCGACCTTTGCCGGCGTTAATTTCCACGCCGTGAAACTGTGTCATTCGCTGCTCGACGAATGCGGCTGGTTCGGCAAAACGGACATGCTCGGCGTGAATTTTCTGGAAGCGCATGCCACCAAATGCGGCTTTCAGGATGCGCGCATGAGCACCGCGGGTTTCTTTAAGGCGATTTTCACCGGATGCAACATGTCCGGCACCGACCTGACCCTGGCGGACATGCGGCTGTCGTCCTGGACCGGGTCGATGTTTGCCTTCTCGACTGCGAAAAAGGCGGATTTCTTCGGGGCCAACCTGCTGGGAGCCAACTTCCACGGGGCCGACCTTTCCGAGGCGAGCTTGCGCGCCGCAAATTTTTTCAGGACGGATCTTTCCGAAGCCAAGCTCGCTTTCGCGGACCTTTCGGACTCCAATCTTGTGCTCACCAACCTGGAGGTCCGCGCATGATGTCCCTGGACGAGCTGGCGAACTTCATCCGGTATCAGGAACCGGTGCTGGAGGCCGATTTCTCCGGCGCGGATCTCAGCGGTGTGAGCCTGGCCGGCGGAACCTTTCTGAGAACCAATTTCTCCGGAGCCAACCTGCAAGGCGCGGACCTGACGCGCAGCGTCTTCACCGAATGCGATCTCCAGGGGGTGGTGCTGGACGGGGTCGAAACCGAGAGAACCATTTTCGTCAAATGCAACCTTGCGCAGGCGAACCTGGCGAATTGCCGCTTTGAGAAAACCTCCTTTGTTGAAACGGCGCTTGGTGAAAGCTCCTTGAGCGGGGCGAACTTGATTGCCTGTCAGTTCGTGAAGTCCGACCTGACAGCCGCGGATCTGGGTGGGGTGGCGCTGTTGAACAGCGCCATGGTCGAATGTGATACGGCGGGCATCAAACTGTCCGATGCCTTGCTCGAAACAACGGTTTTTGTCGGCATCGATCTGTCGGATGCCACCTTTGAGGACGTCATCTGCCAGTCCGCCATGTTCATCAAGTGCAACATGGCCGGCCTCGATTTCTCCGATACGCCGATCATGCAATGCACCTTCATGGAAACCGACATGGAAGGCTGCAAGTTCGAGCGTGCGGATCTTACCGGCAGCCTGCTGATGGGCAGCCAGCTGGCCGGGTGCTCTTTTGCGCAGGCCATTGCCGACATGGCGCTGTTCTGCGATGCCAATCTGCAGAACGCTGTTTTTACAGGCGCGCGCCTGTCGATGGCGAATTTCAGCGGCAGCGACCTCAGAAAAGCGGACCTGACCGCAAGTGCTTCCGAGAAGGCCCAGTTCGATCATGCGGATTGCCGCGGCGCGAAATTTGCCGGCAGCGATCTGAAAATCGCGAATTTCGCCAACAGCAATCTAGATGGCGCCGATCTGTCGAGCACCCTGCTGGATCTCGCCGACTTCCACAATGCCAGCGTCCACGCGACCCTGACCGCCGGTGCGCATGGATCGGTGCGGCAGACGGACCAGATCCGGTTGATCCGCGAAATCTACAACCCGCGCACCGTCGCGACGGACCAATAGGTCCCGGCCCAAGGAGCGATCACAGTGTTTGTAAACAACCAGCTCGGATGCATGAGCCTCGGCATTATGGATGTCTGCAACACCTATGTCGGCACCGCAACCGTGCCGACTCCCTATGTCAATATCGCCGTGTCGTCGGTAGCGATTCCCAATGCTTATACGGTGATCGTTGGGGCGGGATTTGCGCACAACCTTTTGACCACCACGACGGTGACGAGCGGTGATGAAACCGGCGCCATGCTTGGTGTCGCGTCCGGAACCATTGTGGGCCCCAGCACGCATGTCACCAGTTCCGTCAACGTGTTCATGGGGGTCTCCCCGGCGACGCGCCTGACCGACACCACCATTCAGAATTCGACCAATTCCGCCGGTATGACCCTGACCCCGGCACAGTTCACTTGTTTGGTCCTGTCCTGATCGCCCGTCGCGACCGAAGAGACCCGGCATATGATTGAAAGGAAACCGGCATGAGCTCCTCTGAAACAGTTGACGACGCCGACTATGAAGTGAGCAGCAGCTCGGACGAGGCCCTGAACGCAACGGTTCTCATTCCGGACACCAGTTCGTCCTCGTCGGACGACAGCACGGAAACGAAGGACAATTCGAGTTTCCTCAGGATCGGTCAATACGATGCCTCGGAAGAGGGCGACCGGTCGCCCGACCATATGGATGCGGCCGCGCGCGGTGCGCTGATCCAGACCACCGGCGGCCTGTTTTTCCTGGTCAATGAAGATGCCTATCACCAGTACAAGACCAATCTGGACATCTATATCGAGGGCAACCTGGACGAGACCATCGACGGCAACAGCAGCACGACGATATCCGGTACAAACGATGTGAAAACAACTGGGCTCAGCCGGCATTCGGGCGAAGGATACGTGATCTCAACGGGCAGTTACACGGACCAGGATCCAGGCTCCGATAAAGACATTTTGCTGAAGTCCAACGAAAAGATTTACCTTGAAAGCGACGATGGCGTCAAAATGTCGGTCGGCAGCAGCTACTGGGCAAAACTCAGCGGCGAAGGTCTTTGGGAAACGCAGCTGAAGGATGCCATCGAGGTCACCACCGGCACGACCCACGAGCGGTTTGGCGGCTGGAGCACGGAAGAATTCTATGGTGGCAAATTTGAGTTCCAGATTGCCGGCGCCTTTGCGATTTCCTTCGCCGTGAGCATCGAAATCAGTCTGCTGGTGGGCATTTCGGTGGCCAATACCGAAATCGGCGCGACAGCGATCGAGATCGGCGCGACCGGCATCGGGATCGGCGCGACCAACCTGAAGATCGAGACAACCAATATCGAAGTTGCCGCCACAGCGGTCGAGGTGAAGACCAAGGAAGCCGAGGTCAAGGACGCCAGTGCAGTGCTCAGCGCAACCAGCATCAAGATCGCAACCGGCATGAACATCCTGACCTGATGACCGACGGCGATTGCGACCCATGAACCTGACATCTTCCGAAAAATGCCGGGCCGCCGAAAAGCTGATCCAGAAGGGCCAGTTCGAGGACGCCGGTTTCCTGCTGGAACAGGTGCTGGAAAGCCATCCACAAAACACCGGCGCGCTCATCGCGAAGGGCGGCCTGCAGCTCAAGGCGGGCCGCGTTGCCGAGGCAAAGCATCTTCTGCAGGCTGCCTTTCAACTGGACCCGGACGATCCGGTCATCCTGACCAATCTCGCGAGCCTCGCCCTGTTTGAAAATCGTCTGCCTGAAGCGCTGGAGCGCTTGCAGACAGTGGCTGCCCAGTCTCCGGATCATCTGCCCGCCATTTTGCTGCTAGGCCAGATAAACCTTCAAAGGGGCGATCTCGGCGAAGCGCAAAAATGGCTTTCGCGCGCTGCCGCAATGGCGCCTGCGGATCCGTCGGTGCTGGTCGCCTGCTCGAGTTTGTCGCTGGCCTGCCAGAACCTCACGGAAGCCGCCGCCCTGCTCGACAAGGCCCTTGAGATCGACCCTGAGCATGCGCGCGCGCTCACGTCGCTGGCGCATGTCCGGGCTCTGAGCGGCGATTTCGAAACGGCTGCGGCACTGGCGGCCAGGGCGCATCTGGAAGCGCCCCAGGACCCGGATATCGCCGTCACGCTGGCTCGGGTCTATCTGGCCTCCGGCGCGCTTGGGGAAGCGCAGAAACTGATGGACCGGTTCAAGACCCGTTATCCCGATTTTACACCGATCGTTTTGTGCGCCGCTGAAGTTGCGATTGCCCGGGGCAACGTCGCCGGGGCGCTCGCCGACGGTGCCAAATGGTTGCGCAAGGCACCGAGGGACAGTGGCCGCGTGGCCGGTTTCCTGAAGGTCCTGAAAAGCGCCGGTGCCTGGCAGCAGCTGCTCGATCTCAGCGGCAAGCTCCCCGCCGAGGTTGCCGGCAGCGATGCTGTCCGGAGCCTGCGCGAAGAGGCCTTTCACGCGCTCGGCCGGTCGCAGGACGGCTGGGCCGCCTGGGCCGAGCGCCGCAACCTGCCTAAGGGACCTCCAGGACCTCCCGTCAAGATAAGCCTGCCCGTCCGCGCGCCGTTGCTGGATGAGCTGGTGTTGATGCGCTTCGTCAATGCCTGGGCTGGGGACGGCCCGGTTGAAATATGTGGTGAAACGCGTCTGGAAAGCATGTGGCAGCACTTGTCGGCCAGCTCGGAGGTTCATAGGACGCAGCGCTCCGATCCGCAGCCCGAACTTTTGGCCGATCTCGCCGCCCGCACCGTTCTTTACGCACCGGAAAAGGCAGATTTCGCCCCCTATCTGAGCCCGGACCCGGAACGGCGCGCTCTGTGGGAGGAAGCGCTGCCCGCGGACGGTCGGCCGAGACTCGGCATCTACTGGGACGCAAGGGCGCCGGGGCTGCTGATGGACCATTTGCGGGAGGCGCTGGCGGATCTGCCGGTTCATGTGATCAGCCTGCAATTCGACGGCAGCCGCCACCAGCTGCGGTCCTGGCCCGGCGTGCTCGACGCCGGCAAGGCGCTGGAGAGCGTTGGCGATCTGGTCAATCTGGTCGATTGCCTCGACATGGTCGCGGGACCGGACGGGATTCCGCTGCATGTCGCGGGCGCCCTGGGACGCAGGGGCGTTGCGCTCTTGCAGGAAAACCACGACTGGTACTGGGCAGGCGAGGGCAGCCACAGCAGCTGGTATCCAAGCATCGAGCGGATCGTGAAGCCGGTCGGTCCGGACTGGTCCGGCACACAGCTTTCCCTCCGGAAGGTTCTCGACACTTTGGCGTCATGAGCAACACCTTGTCCGAAGCACAGAGTCAGCCGCTTGTCTTGCTGCGACCATCGGTAGAACTGGCCGTCTTGCCACTTGCAGGCATTCCGACTTAGGCTGAAAGCCTTGCCGGCCAAGCCATTTCCCGACGCGTTTTTGATCCAGGCCGCAGGACCGCACATGGGCCTCAGCCAGGAGGACAAGCGTGACCGATCTCGCCGACAGGGTGACGGCGCTGGAAGGTGTTTTGTCCAGCATCGATCAGGGTGTGGCCGCTTTCGACGAGAACCTGACATTGGTCGCCTGGAATGCCCGGTTCCGGGCTCTGCGGGAATACCCGGACCACCTGATTTTCGAAGGCCAGAAGTTCGAGGTGCTGATGCGCTACGACGCCGAGCGCGGCGAGTTCGGGGAGGGCGATATCGAAGCGATTGTCGCTGAGCGTGTTGCCGTCGCGCGCCGGTTCCGGCCGCATGCGCTGGAGCGCCAACGCCCGGACGGCGGCTACATCGAAATCAAGGGCGGGCCGTTGCCGGGTGGTGGCTTTGTCAGCACCTATTCCGACATCACCGAGCGGGTGAGGGCACGGCAGCAGCTCTTGCAGCAGATGGAGGATCTGAAGGAAGCGCGTCAGGAAACCCTGCGCATGATGTCGGAAGCGGAAGCCAACCGGCGGCGCGCGGAGGACCTTCGGGAAAAGGCGGAGAGCGCGACAAAAGCGAAGGATTCTTTCCTGGCGACGATGAGCCACGAAATCCGAACGCCCATGAACGGCGTTGTCGGCATGATCGACCTTCTGACCCAGACCTCGCTCGATCCGGACCAGCGCCAGATGGCAACGACCATTCGCGAGTCCGCGCTGTCCCTGCTGACGATCCTCAACGACATCCTCGACTTTTCCAAGATCGAGGCGGGCAAGATGGACCTGGAGGAAATTCCGATCTGCCTGCAGGACATAGTCGATGGTGTCGGTGAAACGATGGGACCCAATGCCTGTGCCAAATCCCTGTCGCTGGTGACCTATTGCGATCCGGACATTCCCGGGCAGGTGTTCGGGGACCAGGTGCGATTGCGCCAGATCCTGTTCAACCTGCTCGGCAATGCGGTGAAGTTCACCGAAAGAGGACAGGTCACCTTGCGTGCCGACATGGTGGACATCCGCGAAACCAGGGTGCGGGTGCGATACCGGGTCGAGGATCAGGGCATTGGCATGACCGGGGAACAGTTGGCGCGCCTGTTCAGGCCTTTCGAACAGGCAGATGCCACGACCACGCGCAGGTTTGGCGGTACGGGTCTGGGTCTGACCATCGTGCGGCGTCTGGTCGATCTGATGGGCGGCCGCCTCGAGGTGGACAGCGTTCCTGGCCAGGGCAGCCGGTTTACCCTGCATCTGGATCATGCTCTGACCGGAGACACGGCTGCGGACAGACCTTGCGATCTGGAGGGCGTACGAGTCCTGTGTGTCCTGCCCGCCGATGGATTGGAGGCGCAGATCTACAGCCGCTATCTCGAGCCTCTCGGGGCGAATGTCGAGATCTCGGACAATCCGGACGAGGCCATGGCCAGGATGCGCGGCGCTGCAAACAGCGGGCAGGCCTTTGACGTCGTGGCCATCGGTCTGGCTTTGGAAGAGCAGGCGAAAAACGCACTGATCGAGGCAATCGGCCACGACAGGGCCTTGCACCGGACGAGGCTGTTTGTTGAGCGCCGGTCTTCCGATGTCTCGACCCCGGCGACGCGAACCGGCCTAACCAATGTCGCGGCCACGCCTTTGACCCGGCGCAACCTGATCCACGCGATCTCCGCGGCCGCCGGCAAGGTGGCAACGGCACAGCCCACGGCGGCACGTGAAGACCAGCCGGCGCGGCGGGAAGCGCCCGGTGTCGAAGAGGCGGTTGAAAACAATGAACTCGTTCTGGTGGTTGAGGACAACACAACCAACCAGGATGTGATCCGGCGGCAACTGCATCTGCTCGGTTTTCAGTCCGAAATTGCCGAGGATGGTGAAGCAGGGCTGGCGGCGATCCGCTCCGGGCGTCATGCCATCGTGCTCACCGATGTCAACATGCCGAAAATGGACGGTCTGGAAATGACCATGAGGGCACGACAGGCCGAGAAATCGGCCAGTCCGCGTCTTCCGATCGTCGCCATCACGGCGAACGCGATGCAGGGCGAGGTCAAGCGCTGCTTCGATGCCGGCATGGATGATTTTCTCACCAAGCCGCTCGAACTGGAGAAGCTGAAGGCCCTGCTGCACCGTTGGCTGCCGCATGTCCTGGAGGAGAGCGGCGTTGGGCAGGATGCAACAGTCGAGGAAGCGGCAACTTTCGAAAACGCAGCTGAGACAGCGCCGGTCGACCTGTCCGCGCTGACGGACATCTTCGGGGACGATGCCGAAACGGTCATGGAGATCCTGTCGGATTTTGTGGCGCCTGCCTGGGAGATCGTCGCCGAGGTCGAGGCGGCCGTGGCTTTAAAGGATGCTTCCCAGATCACGGCGGCCTGCCACAAGCTGAAATCCTCCGCCCGGGCGGTCGGGGCAAACGCACTCTCCGATCTGTGTCAACGCCTGGAAAAGGCCGGTAAATCTCATGATTGGGCGACAATTAACGCAGAGTTTCCAAATCTTCGTCCATTAATGAATGACGTAGCGGACTATATCGACCAGATCTGAGCGGCAGATGGAACGTCACATGCAAGACATGACAGTGCTGATCGTCGATGACGACACGTTTATTACCAATCTGACCATTCGGATGTTGAAGAAACTCGGCATTGAGCAAGTCGGTTCTGCCGTGGACGGTCACGCGGGCCTGCACGCGATCAGCGCCCGCAAGCCGGATATCATCTTGTGCGATCTCAACATGCCCGGCATGGACGGTCTGGAGTTTCTGCGTTACCTCGGCGAGGATAGGATCGAAAGCGGGATCATCCTGGTCAGTGGTGAGGACAAGCGGGTGCTGCAAACCGCGACCCAGCTTGCCAAGGCGCATCACCTGAATGTCCTGGGCTCCTTGCAGAAGCCGATCAAGCCGGAACCGCTCAAGGTGCTGCTCGACAGGTTCGACGCCCAGCAGAGCGGTTCCAGGCGCGGCTCAATCACCTTGCTGACGCTGGATACCGTCCGGAACGGCCTCCAGAACGGTTGTATCGATGTCTTTTTCCAGCCCAAGGTCACAGTGCCCGACCGGCGCCTGGCCGGTGTCGAGGCCCTGGTGCGCTGGCGCGCGGAAGATGGCCGGTTGATCCCGCCCATCGCATTCCTGCCGGTTGTCGAAGAGAACGGCCTGATCGACGAATTGACCGCGCAGGTTTTTCAGATTGCCGTTTCAGCTGCCGCCGGGTGGGTGAAAGACGGTTTGAACATCAAGGTCGCCGTCAATTTCTCGGTCGAGTCCTTGAACCGGTTCGACCTGGTCGATTTCCTGATCGACACGGCGCGCGAGAAAGGCATCGATCCTGACAAGCTGATCCTGGAAGTCACCGAAAGCCGGATCATGGAGGAGGTGACCACGCCGCTGGAAATCCTGACAAGGCTCAGGATCAAGGGCGCGGGGCTTGCCATTGACGACTTCGGTACGGGTGCCTCGTCCATGCAACAGCTCAAGCGCATTCCCTTCACCGAACTGAAAATCGACCGGGCCTTCGTGGCCGGCGCGCCGACGGATGACGAAGCCCGTGCGATGCTGGAGTCCAGTATTGCGCTCGCGAAGAAACTGGACCTGAGCATCGTTGCCGAAGGGGTTGAGACCCAGGAAGAATGGGATTTGATCGAAAGTCTGGGGGTGGAGATTGTTCAAGGGTATTTCATTGCCAAGCCAATGCCCGCGGACGAGTTGTTGGCCTGGGCAAGGGCAAACGGGGATGTGACCGCGTAACCTGCCAGACGCGTTACGCGCTGCCCCTTTTTCTCACTTGAACCCTGCCTCGCGCATTCCGCTCAGAAGGACTTCGGAATAGCCCGTGGTCGCGAGATTTTCCGCGAAGATCTTCGCGCTGAAAAACGGTGAGCGTCGCAGGGCTTCCTCGACCTCATACCTGGCCTGTTCCGTCTTGCCTAATTTCGCATAAACGGCGGCGAGCACAGCGTGCGGCGCGGGGTCTTCGTTCTCGGAAAGCGTTGCCGATTTCAGCAGTGCTTCAGCGTCTTCGAAGCGACCTTGAGAAAAATAACCGACGGCGAGGTTTGTAAACAGCCAGGACTTCGGTTCCGGATCGAGTTCCAGCGCCATCTCGCCATATTCAATGCCTGACTCGATCCAGCCTCCGAAAATGGAGACACCGCCACAGGTGGCATAGGCGCGCGCATCGTTTGGATTGATGCGGATCGCCTTCTGGCAGGTCGCCCGGGCTTCTTCCAGCCGGTTCTGCATCCATCGCAACTCCGCCAGGGCTGATATGGCGCTGGTGTTGTTTGGATCGATATGCAGGGCTTCATTCAGAAGGCTCTCTGCCTCTTCAAGGCTTTTTCCAGGCCACTCGCTCCAGCCCCACCAGGCGTCATTTACATGGGTCCATGCGAGGCCCGCGAGTGCGTCCGAGTATTTCGCATCGAGAGCCAGGGCTGCCTCAAAACGGTCGCGCGCCTGCAGATTGTCATTACGGTTGACGCGTCGCAAGGCTGCCCGTCCCTGTAGAACAAGATCGTAGGCACCCAGCTTGTCCGTGGGCCGGCCGAGCGCCTTAGCCTGTTCAAGCCTGTAGAGGCCGCGCGCCATGGATCCGGCAACTTCGCCGGTGATCCGGTCCTGCATGTTGAATAGGTCAGTCAGGGAGGATTCGTAGTTTCTCGACCAGAGCAGCACCCCATCCCTGGCGTCGGTCAACTGAACGGAAACGCGTAAATGATCGTCATTCCTGCGGATTGTTCCGTCGATGACGTAGCGCGCATTCAATTCGCTATTTTTCTGAAAACCGTCGCGATAGGGCGAAACCGCGCCCCAGGAAAGAACCAGAAGTTCGCCGAACCGGCCGAGATTGGTGATGACGTCTTCCGTGAAACCGTCCGCGAAATAGGTCTCAGGGACGCCGCGTTCCCGGAACGGCAGAACAGCGACAACAGGTCTGCTGCCTCCTGCGTCCGCGATCGGGTCGGTTGGTTGTGTGGTCAGGTTTGACCGATAGATGAGTGCTCCCGCCGTCACTGCTGCCACCAAAAAGACTGCCATGACGGTCTGCCATCTGAGCCTCTTGAAAAGGTCTCTTTTTCCGCGTGAAACGGCGGTGACTTGTGACTTGAACGGAGGCGCCGCGGTGAAGATACGCACGGGTGTCGGAATGTTCCTGACGGTGTGTTTGCCGCCATCTTCGAAAGCCATGCCAGCCCGGTTTCCGAGCTGGTCATGCACCGCCGAGCTGATGGCAATGCCTCCCGCCGGGGCCAAGGCCTGTACGCGGGCAGCAACGTTGACACCGTCGCCGAAAATGTCTTCCCCTTCCGCGATCACGTCTCCCAGATTGACGCCGATGCGAAATTTCAGGGCTGGTCCATTCTCGCCGGCAGCGGAAGAGGTCTGCTCGTCTTCCTGAAAGTGTCTGGCGGCCTGTACCGCCTCAAGCACACTCGGAAATTCAGCGAGAAAGGCATCGCCCGCCGTGCCGACCACACGGCCGCCATGGCCGAGCGCGAGCTCTTTTGCGCGTTTCATGGATCGGGAGACAGCAGCCTGGGTGCCGTCTTCGTCGGCGGCCATCAAAGCGCTGTATCCCACAACATCCGCATGCAGGATCGCTGCAAGGCGGCGGATCGGCTGAGAAGGCTGTTCAGTCACAACTCCGCGACTATCCCGTTCTGGTGCTTACCCAAGGATTTGTAGTCATGGTAACATCATCTTGTGACGCAAGGGAATGCGATGCGTAATGCTTGGCAAGTTGTTAAAACATGTTTTGGCTTCGGTGCTTTTGAGCGTGGCTGCCACGGCCGCCGCGCTTGCCGGCGAGCGGATCAACGCCGAGCCCGGCGGGGTTGCGGTTAAAGGATATGACGTCGTTGCCTATTTCACCCCGGGCGAGCCGACGCCTGGAAAAGCGGAATTCGAATATGTCTGGCGCGACGTGCGCTGGCGGTTTTCAAACAAGGCCAACCAGGAAGCCTTTGCCGCAAACCCCACGAAATACGCGCCCCGCTACGGCGGCTTCTGCGCCGGAGGACTTGCTCTGGGACGGACGTCACCGGTCGATCCGGAAGCCTTTGTGATTGTCGACGGCAAGCTCTATCTAAATTTCAACAAACAGGACGCCAAGGTAATGTCCGCCGATCCGGAAGCGGTCATCACCAAGGCTGATGAAAACTGGAAGCGGCTCGGGCAGGCTGATTAGCTTTCCAGCGATCTATGCTCTTCGAGCAAAGCCACTCCGGATCGCGAAGCAAACGCATAGTTTTCTTTTATGATTGCGATTTCAAGTCGTCCAGATAATTGGCGGCCATTGAATGTGCGACTTGCCTTTAAACTGTATCCTGCCCAACCGGAAAGCGCAGTTCGACCGTTGTGCCTTCTCCGGGCGTGGACAGAATGGTCGCCCGTCCGCCGCTCTGGCGCACAAATCCGTAGACAACGGCAAGGCCCAGGCCAGCGCCGCCATCATCCGTCCGTGTGGTGAAATAAGGTTCAAAAGCCTTGTCGACCTGTTCCGCGGTCATGCCGATCCCCGTATCCGTCACGGACACGACAACGTTGTCTTCCTGGGCAAAGGTCTTGACGACGACAGGACCACCGTTCGGCATGGCGGCGGCTGCGTTGAGGCACAGGTTGAGCACGGACTGTTCGAAGAGTTCCGGGTCCAGGACAAGTTGCGGCAGGTCGTTGTCCAGCTCCAGCGTCAGCTTGCAGCTTTCGCCGATGGCAATTTCCAGGATGTCCGCCATGGCGCGCAGAACCGGGGAGATCTCGGTTCGGCTGAAATTGATCGGTTGCTGGCGGCCGATGGTGAGCATGCTGCTGGCGAGCGAGCGGCCTCTGTCGGCCGCCTTTCGGATGCGGGCGATGTTGCGCTGCTGCTTGTCGTTGAAACCGCCCTCTCTCTCCAGGAGGCCCAGGCTGCCGGTGATGATGCCGATGGTGTTGCCGACTTCATGGCTGAGCTGATGGGTGAGCCGCATGATGCCGTCGAGGCGCATGGCCTTGGCCGACTCGGCCTCCTGCCGGTCCAGAAGGGTGACGTCACGGGCGAGCAGGACGACACCGTCGTCGCTTTGCCGGGAGAGGGAGATTTCCGTGACCGAGCCGTCCGAGGCCCGGTGGCGGACGGAAACCGGTTTGCTCAGCGGCCGGGCGTCCGGTCCGCCCGGCAATGTCCCGGCCTCGATTTCCGGGATCGGGGACAGAAACTGAACCAGTGACAACTTGCGAGCGGAGCCCTTGTGGCCGATCAGCTCGATCACGCGCCGGTTCATGGTTACAGGCTGGCCGCTGGCGTCAAAGATGGCGATGCCCTCGTTCATGCTCCTGAAAGTGGATCGGATCGTACGGGCGGCCGCCTCCGCCGTTCGTCTCAGACGGGTGACACGGTCGACACTTTCCTTGAACGCCTGAAAGGAGCGCTGCAGGTCCAGCAGCTCGGTTTCATCGCCCTGGTAGACAGGAGGTCCGACATCCTTCTGGCCCTTGGCGAGGGCGTTCATGCCACTGGAAAGAGACACGATGCCCCTGGAGACGCGGATCGCGGAGCGGATCGACAGGGCGGCGATGGTCAGCACCAGCAGGGACGCTGCCGCGACGATGACCAGGAGCTGCTGCAGGGTTGCGGAGGTCGACTGGAAATCCTCGTTCAGCGTTTGCGTCACCCTTTCGGACTGGGTCTCGGTGGCGAAGGACAACTCGCGGGCGATGGTGTGCAATTGCGCGATGGCGGTGCGCACGCCGAACATTTCCATGAGATACCTGGTCTGTGCGGCAAAGACCCGCTCATAAGGCTGCAATGCCTCTTCCTGCAGAGACAGCTGACTGGTTTCGGCGACATATCGGCGGCGCAGTTCACCGAGCTGAAACAGGGAACCTGCACTGGAAACGGAATGGACGATGGCGTTGAGCCGCTGGCTGAGCCGTTTCTGGGCGAGTGTCTCGCCAACGGCAATGACGCCGAGCGCGGACGACACTTCTTCCTTGTGCCCCTGGGCCGTTTCGGCCCGAGACGCGAGCGCAAGCGTCTGGGTCCGGATCTGCTGAAGCAGGGAGGAGACCTGGGCATTGGCGTTTCTGTAGGCTTGCTTGTCCGGTGGATACTCGGGCAGGGCGCCGAGCAGCGCATCGACCTGCGCGACGAGCGCCCGGCTCTTGGAGGAGACCGTATAGGGCGAGGTCGCGTTCATGAGGAAGGGGGCGCTGGACACCAGGTCGGAGACCTGGCGCGAGACCAGGGCCGCGTCGGCGAGGCTGGAATAGGCCTGAAGGCCATAGGCGGCGGTTTCCTCCCGCGCTTTCAGCAGGCCGTAGATCGCGATGGCCGAAAGCGCGAAGGCAACGACGCAGATCAGGACGATGGCCGCCGGCAGCCGGAAGGCAATCGAGGAGAGAAGCGGGCGGGTGATCATCCGGTGAGGCGGGCCGGATCCTGATGCAGGATATAGCCCTTTCCGCGGCGGGTCTTGATGTGTTGCGGCAGGTCCGGGTTGCGTTCGATCTTGCGGCGCAGGCGCAAGACGAGCACGTCGACATTGCGGTCGATCAGCCGGTCGGTTTCCGCCCCCAGCTGTTCCAGGATGGTCGTCCGGCTGACCGGTTCATTGGGGGTCGCCGCCAGGATTTCCAGAAGCGAGAACTCCGAGGAGGTCAGTGTCCGGGACGGGTGCGATGTACACACCGCCTTGCGGTTCACCAGATCGATCACCCAGTCGCCGAGCCGCAGCGCGGTCGGCTCATGGTGAACCGTCAGCGGATCGCGTTCGCCTTTCAGGGCCGGGTGCAAACGCCGCAGCACGGCCTTGATGCGGGCCGTGAGCTCGATGGGCTCGAACGGCTTGACGACATAATCGTCCGCAGCGGTCTCCAAACCGAGAACCCGCTCGGCGGCGCTGCCTGCCGCCGTGACCATGACAATGCCGATATCGGTCGTGGAACGCAGTTTCTGGGCAAACACCCGGCCGGACATCCCCGGCAGATTGTGATCGACCAGAACCAGGTCAAACGCCCGTTCGGCGAGACGGCCGGCAGCGTCCTCCGCCGAGCGTACGGCGACAGGCTGCCAGCCTTCCGCCTCGACCAGGTCCGATATCAGTTCCGCCATATCCGGATCGTCCTCCACGATCAGGATACTGATGCGTTCATTCAGCAAACTTGTGTCCTCCCGCGGGACATCATATGCATGCCGCTCGAATATGCAAAGCCTAGGTTTTTCAAGTGCTTGTCACAATTGTAAGGCTTGTAATATTTGTAACTCTTTTTCTTTCCCGGCGAAACAACGGTAACCAAACATCTGTTGCGATGACGGGGGCTTCTGCCATGGTAATGAGCAACCGGGGCGCTGCCTCGGTCTGGGAGGAACCATGAAGCTTGTCACGTCACTCGGAGCGGGTGCGGCCCTCTGGCTGTGTGCTGCGCTTACCAATGCTTCGGCGCAGGACCTCAATGTCCTGTGCGGCGTTGACGAAGACTGGTGCGCGACCATGGAAGCCGCGTTCGAGACCGAAACCGGTCTTCGGGTCGCCATGGAACGCAGAAGCACCGGCGAGATCCTCGACCAGATCCGGGACGAACAGGACGAACCTCATGTCGATGTGTGGTGGGGCGGTACCGGCGATACCCATCTGCAGGGGGCCGCGGAAGGGCTATTGGAAGCTTACCAGCCGGCCCATTCCGAAGATGCACTGCCCTGGGCGCACAATTTTTTCCAGATGTCCGGGGGCAAGGCTTCCGGCGTTTATGCGGGCGCGCTCGGATTTGCCTATAATTCCGAAATCCTGGAAGACAGGGACGTGCCGACACCGTCCTGCTGGAAGGACCTGACAGGCCCGCGCTATCGCGGCCTGGTTCTGATGGCCAATCCGAAAACCTCCGGCACTGCCTTTACCGTGCTTGCCACCCTCATTCAGCTACTGGGAGAGGACGAGGCCTTCGCCTATCTGGCGGCACTGGCGAAGAACATTCCCCAGTTCACCACGTCCGGCGCGGCGCCGGTCAAGGCGGCCGCGCGCGGTGAGGCGGGGATCGGCATTTCTTTCATTCATGACGCCGTGACCCAGAAACTGGCCGGCGCGCCGCTGGTGATCGTCGCGCCCTGCGAGGGCACTGGTTATGAGATCGGCGCCGTCAGCATCGTCAAGGGCGCAAGGAATATGGGCAATGCGCGGCGCTTTGTCGATTTCGCGATGAGCCCGGAAGGCCAGGCAACCGGAGCTCAATCGGGCCAGAACCAGATCCCGTCAAACGCCAGGGCCGCGCTGCCGCCGGCCGCGCCCGATATCTCGCTCATCCGTATGGTCGATTATGACTTCGCCACATTCGGTTCACCTGAACAAAGGCGACGTTTGCTCGACCGTTTCGACAAGGAGGTGCTGGAGGGCGCCAGTTCCGTCGAGACCCAGTAGAGGACCGGACTTCGACATTTGAATCTGACCGGCAACGGACCGTTCCAACGGCTCCGAACAGGAAAACTGTGCCCGGTTACGACCCCAGCCCGAGGGCTGAACAACAGTCTGCCGGATACAGGCGGACACCTGGCTGAAAGCCAAAAGTGGAGGAAACCATGTCACTGAAATCCCTTTCCATCGCCATGCTTGCGACAGCGGCCACCTTGACCGTATCGGCAGCCCAAGCGGCAGGCGACCTGAATGTCATCTGCTCCGCCGATGTGGTGATCTGCGAGCAGCTTCAGGGCGACTTCGAAGCCAAGCACGACATCAAGGTCAATATGGTCCGCCTGTCGTCGGGTGAAAGCTACGCCAAGATCCGCGCCGAAGCCCGCAATCCGAAGACCGATATCTGGTGGGGCGGCACCGGCGATCCCCATCTGCAGGCGGCGTCCGAAGGCCTGACCGAAAAATACGAGTCGGAGAAACTCGGCGAATTGCATGCCTGGGCGCAGCTTCAGGCGGCCAGCTCCGGTCACCGGACCGTCGGCGTATATGCCGGTGCGCTCGGCTGGGGCTACAACACCGACATCCTGAAGGACAAGGGCATCGCGGAGCCGGGCTGCTGGGCCGATCTCCTGAAGCCGGAACTGAAGGGCGAAGTCCAGGTCGCCAACCCGAACTCCTCGGGCACCGCCTATACGGCGCTGGCGTCGCTGGTCCAGATCATGGGCGAGGACGAAGCTTTCGAATACCTGAAGAAGCTCAACGACAATGTCTCCCAGTACACCAAATCCGGTTCGGCGCCTGTTAAGGCGGCCGCGCGCGGCGAGACCGGTCTCGGCATCGTCTTCATGCATGACGCCATTGCCCAGGCCGCTTCCGGTTTCCCGGTCAAGGCCATCGCGCCGTGTGAAGGTACCGGCTACGAAATCGGCTCCATGTCGATCGTCAAGGGCGCCAAGAACATGGACAATGCCAAGATCTGGTACGACTGGGCACTGACACCGGAAGTCCAGTCGCGCATGAAGGACGCCAAGTCCTTCCAGCTGCCGTCCAACAAGGCTGCCGAAGTGCCGCCGGAAGCACCGAAGTTCGAAGACATCAAGCTGATCGACTACGACTTCGCGACTTACGGCAACCCGGAAACACGCAAGCGTCTCCTGGAGCGTTGGGACAACGAGATTGGCGCCATCGCCAACTGATCCCGAACTCCGAAGCAGCCCGCGGGGGAACGATCCCTTCTCCCGCGGGTCTCGCGCGCGCATGGATTAAGATGCGGGTTTTCCAATCAAAATGACAAACGGGGTGGCCATGCACAGTGGCAACAAACGGCTGAACGTGCTGCTCGGGCTGGGCGTGTTCGCTTTTCTCTTCGTGCCCTGGTACCGGGTGGAAGGCGGCTTCTACGCCTTTGAGTGGCTGTCGGCGTTTCCGACCGGCTCCGATCTCGCGCCGGGTCTGCTGCAGATCCTTTCTGAAGGCCGTTCCTGGCTGGCGGTGGCCTTGCTCCTGTTCCTGATCGGCGCCAGCGCGCGTTTTGTTGTGTCCGCCGATACACGCAGCAAGTTGCTGGTGGCAACCGGCGCGGCCGGCATCGTGTTCATGGCGCTGCAGGGGCTTGCCATCAGTTTCATCGGCTGGGCCTGGACCTTTCCTGAAACCATGTTCGGAGCCTTGCCGCTCGGGCAACCCGCCATGGGCGCGGGCGCCATCCTGGTCTCCCTGATCTTCGTTCTCTTTATCGCGTTCGGCCTGGCCGAACGCGGCTTCATGAAGGGCGATGCCTTTGTCGTCGGGTCGATCACAATCCTGATCTTCCTGGTGACCGTGTTCATCTTCTATCCGATCGGTTCGATGTTCGCCGGGTCGGTTCAGGATTTCGACGGGTCGTTCAAGCCCGACGGGTTCATCCAAAACATGCAGGACCCGGCCATCTGGAGCCTGGACTGTGTCGTCGGCGGCAACCGCTGCGGCGTTGCCTGGCGCACGCTGTTTCTGGCGGTGATGTCGGGTCTCGGATCGACCATTCTGGGTCTCGCCTTCGCCCTCGTGGCCACACGCACCCGTTTTCCGTTCAAGAAAGGCCTGCGGCTCCTGACGGTTCTGCCGATCATCACGCCGCCTTTCGTGATCGGTCTTGCACTGACACTGCTGTTCGGCCGGTCCGGTGTCGTCACCGAGGCACTGGACACGTTGTTCGGCATTGAACCGAGCCGCTGGCTCTACGGCCTTACGGGCATCTGGATCGCCCAGGTGCTGTCCTTCACGCCGATTTCCTTCCTGGTGCTGATCGGTGTCGTCGAAGGTGTCAGCCCGTCCATGGAGGAAGCCTCCCAAACGCTGCGCGCCGACCGCTGGCGCACCTTCTGGCGGGTGTCGCTGCCACTGATGAAACCTGGGCTGGCCAACGCCTTCCTGATCGGCTTCATCGAAAGCATGGCCGATTTCGGCAATCCGCTGGTGCTCGGCGGCAGCCATGGGGTGCTTTCCACCGAGATCTTCTTCGCGGTTGTCGGATCGCAGATCGACCCGTCGCGGGCGGCGGTGCTTGCGATCATCCTGCTGTCTTTCACCCTGTCCGCCTTCCTGGCGCAGCGCCTGTGGCTGTCGGGCAAGAACTTCGCAACCGTCACCGGCAAGGGCGACAGCGGCGCACATGCCGGCCTGCCGAAAAGCCTGTCGATCTCCGTCTACGGCCTCGTCTTGCCCTGGATGGGCTTCACCGTCGTCGTCTACGGCATGATCCTGGTCGGTGGTTTCGTGAAGACCTGGGGTCTCGACAATTCCCTGACGCTGGAACACTACGCGCGTGCCTTCTCGGTCAGCTTCGGGGAAGACGGTCTGGTCTGGACCGGCGTTGCCTGGAATTCCTTCTGGACCACCATGGAGATCGCGCTGATCTCGGCGCCGCTCACCGCGGCCGTCGGACTTTTGACCGCCTATATCATCGTGCGACAGAAATTCGCCGGCAAGAACGCCTTCGAATTCGCGCTGATGATGAGCTTCGCCATTCCCGGCACGGTTATCGGCATCAGCTACATCATGGCCTTCAACCTGCCGCCGCTGGAAATGACCGGTTCGGCTTTGATCCTGGTCGCCTGTTTCGTGTTCCGGAACATGCCGGTCGGTGTGCGCGGCGGCATCGCGGCCATGAGCCAGCTCGACAAGAGCCTGGACGAGGCTTCGCTGACGCTGCGCGCCAACAGCGCCCGGACCCTGCGCAAGGTGATCCTGCCGCTGCTCCGGCCGGCCATCACCGCGGCGCTGGTCTATTCCTTCGTCCGGGCGATCACCTCGATCAGTGCGGTGATCTTCCTGGTCAGCGCAGAATACAACATGGCGACCTCCTACATTGTCGGCCTGGTCGAGAACGGCGAATACGGCATCGCGATCGCCTATTCCTCGATGCTGATCTTCGTGATGATCACGGTGATTGCCGGCTTCCAGCTCTTGGTCGGTGAACGGCGCCTGCGCCGTGAAAACCGGGTCGCCGGCGTCTCCAAATCCCAGAAAATCCGCTTCACGCAGGAGAAAACCGCATGAGCGAGCTCAAACCCGGTTCCGTCGTCTTTGAAAACGTCCGCAAGGACTTCGGCACCTTCACCGCCATCCCGGACCTATCCATCACCATCGAGCCGGGCACGCTGGTAACCCTGCTCGGGCCGTCAGGCTGCGGCAAGACCACCACCTTGCGCATGCTGGCCGGGCTGGAGCATCCGACATCAGGCAGGATCCTGATCGGTGGGCGCGATGTCACCCTGATGCCGGCCCATGAGCGGGACGTCTCCATGGTGTTCCAATCCTACGCGCTTTTCCCGCACATGAACGCGCTCGACAACGTCGCCTACGGTCTGGAATCGTCCGGCTTCAAAAAAAGGGAGGCTCGGGAACGCGCCGAGGAGGGGCTTGATCAGGTCGGTCTTTCCGGCATGGGCCACCGCCTGCCGGCGGAACTCTCCGGCGGCCAGCAGCAGCGCGTCGCCGTCGCGCGCGCGCTGGTGCTCAATCCGCAGGTGCTGCTGCTGGACGAGCCGCTCTCCAATCTCGATGCGCGCCTGCGCCGCCGGGTGCGGACCGAAATCCGCGAATTGCAACAGCGGCTCGGTTTCACCGCCGTCTATGTCACCCATGATCAGGACGAAGCTCTGGCTGTTTCCGACCGGATCGTGGTGATGAAGGACGGAGAGATTGCCCAGGAGGGCGCGCCGCGCGCGCTTTACGAAGAACCGGTTTCCGAGTTCATCGCCGATTTCATGGGTGAGGCGAATGTGGTCTCCTGCGAGATTGTCGGCCGGGACGGGGACGATGCCCTGATCGACGTCGGCGGCCTCAAGCACCGGCTGCGCGCGCGCCAGGCCACCACGGGCAAGGCTCGGCTGGCGGTCCGGCCCGGGGCGGTTGTGCTTAACCCGGAAGCGACATCCGGGCTCGGCGGCGAGATCCTGACGGCGGCTTATCTCGGCGATCACGTCGAATATGAGGTCGAGACAAAGGTCGGAAATTTCTTCGTCATCGACCACGCGGTCGAGCGCTCCTTGGCGCCTAAGTCCACTGTGTCCCTCGGGTTCCGGAACCGCGGCCTGGCGCTGATCGAGGCCTGACATGATTTCAGAGATTGCGAACCTTGCTTCTGTCACCCGCGATCTTGAAGCCCGGTTTCGGCTGGCAACAGACATCGCGGTGGATGCCGGGGCGATGGCCTTCGACTATTTCCGCCGCCGCAAGGAGCTGACAATCGAGGTCAAGGGCGGTCTTCAGGATGTCGTCTCGATCGCGGACCGCACTGTCGAAACGCTGATCCGGGCGCGGATCGCCGAAGCCTTTCCGGAAGACGGCATTCTGGGCGAGGAGCACGGCTTTCAGACAAGCGGCAGTGGTTACACCTGGGTGGTCGACCCGATCGACGGCACCTCTGCCTTCGTTCACGGCCATACCAACTGGTGTGTGTCCATTGCGCTGCTTTTCGGCGGGGAACCTGTAATCGGCGTGATCCGGGTGCCTTGCGATGACGAGACCTTTAAGGCGATGAAAGGGGCCGGGGCAACCCTCAACGGCGTGACGCTGAAGCTGGATATGTCGATGACGCTGCAGAACAGCCTGACCGGCATCGGCGCAAACCAGTCGGTGCCGCCGGAACGTGTCGGTGCGCTGATCTCCGGCCTTATGGCATTGGGCGGCAATTACATCCGCACGGGCTCGGGCGCGCAGATGCTGGCCATGGTCGCGGCCGGACGCCTGGCCGGTTTCTTCGAGCCGTCGATGCATGCCTGGGACTGTCTGGCCGGCTACTGCCTGGTTTCGGAAGCCGGTGGTCGTTACCGCCCGTTTCCGGTGGACGGGAGCGCCATTCTGGAAAGTGGTCCTGTTCTTGCTGCCGGCCCGGGTGCCTTCGAGGCGCTGTCGAGCCTGGCGGAGAAGGGCAAGGGGTATACAACGTGACGCAACTCATCGGAGTTTGAAAGAAAACGGCGGGCAATGTGCCCGCCGTTTTTTGTTGAGATCAGGACCGCGGTTTGGTGTTTTCCGGGTCATAGAGCGGCGCGTAGCCGACGCCGGCAACCTCCACCGGGTAGGTCTCGGAGAAATACTCCACGGTCAGCTTGCGGCCGACTTCGCAGTATTCCTGCGGCAGGTAGGCGAGCGCGATGTTCTTGCCGATGGTCGGGCCATAGGCGACCGAGGTCGTATAGGAAATGCGGCCCAGGCTGTCGACCAGGGTCTTGCCGGTGTCCGGATCCTGCACCGGCATGGCGCCGACGGGGAAACGCTTGACGCCATTGGCATCGGTGTTGTCCGTCATCACCAGGGTGCAGAGCATGGCCGGCTGCTTGTCGCGGGCGCGGTATTCCAGGTGTTTGGCCTTGCCGCGGAAGTCGGCTTCCTTGACCTTCGGACGGGCGAGGTCCGCCTCGTAGAGATTGTACTGGGTCAGGAGGTCGGCATTCTGCAGACGCAGGGATTTTTCCATGCGCCGGGAGTTTGCATAGGTCTCCACGCCGACCGCGATCACGCCGGTCGAGCGCAGCGCGTCCCAGACGGCCAGGCCGTCCTCATACTTCATGTGCAATTCCCAGCCCTGCTCGCCGACATAGGAAAGCCGCAGCGCCATGACGGACTTGCCGGCGATCTCGATCTGGCGGATGCCCGCGAACGGGAAGTTTTCCGGATCGAGCGCGGCCGGATCCGATACGACCTTCTTCAGATTGTCGCGGGCATTCGGACCCCAGATGCCGATGGTGGTGAACTTCTCGCTGACATCGGTGACGGTGACGTTGAAGCCTTTGTCCTCGGCGATGCGCTTGACATAGTGATAGTCGCGCGGACCGGCATCGGCGCCGTCGACGATGCGGCAGCGGTCTTCCATGCGGAAGACGGTGAGGTCGGCGCGGACATTGCCCTCGTCATCGAGGAAGTGGGTGTAGATGCCCTTGCCGATGTTGGCGTCGCCGCCGATCTTGGCCGCGCACAGCCATTCCAGCAGTTCGACATGGTCCGGGCCCTCGACATCGAACATGTAGAAATGCGACAGGTTGATGATGCCGCAATCCTCGCTCAGCGCCAGCTGCTCGGCGTTGGAGACGCGCCAGAAGTGGCGGTTGTCCCATTCGTTCTCGCGCACCGGTACCCGGTCGCCGTATTTCTCCAGGAGATGCTCGTTGGCGGCATAGCCATGGGCACGCTCCCAGCCGCCGAGTTCCATGAAGTAACCGCCGAGCTCGACTTCGCGCTCATAGAAGGGCGAGCGCTTGACGCCGCGGCTGGAGACATAGGGCTCACGCGGGTGGATCGCCGGGAAATAGATCTTCTGCGCGGCTTCATAGCAGCGGTTTTCGATGTAGTCCTCGGTCAGCTGGTGCCCGTAGAAGCGGGAATAATCGATGGTCGCGTGGTCGATCTCGGTGCGTCCGTCGGTGATCCAGTCGGCGATCAGCTTGCCGTAGCCCGGACCGTCTTTGACCCAGATGGCAACGCAGTACCAAAGGCCGCGCACCTTCTGGCTTTCGCCGCAGGACGGGCCGCCGGCGGCGGAGACCTGCAGCAGACCGTTGAAGGAATGGCCTTCATTGTAGCCGATTTCGCCGAGGATCGGGGTCAGCTCCATGGCGCGTTCGAGCGGCTCCATGACCTGTTCCATTTCCAGGTCGCGCTGGGACGGGGACAGGCGGGCCTGGTCCTTTTCCAGAAGGTCGCGCGGATGGCACATGCGAGGCTCGTTTGGCTCGTAATAGCCCCATTCGATCTGGCCGCCCTCGGCGGTTTTCGGATCGCCCGTATCGCGCATATAGGCCGAGTTTCCCTGGTCGCGCATCAGCGGGTAGCCGATGTCCTTGCCGGTGCCTTCGAACTCGTTATACGGACCGAAGAAGGTCAGCGGGTGGTCGACCGGCATCACCGGCAGGTCTTCTCCGACCATTTCTGCGATCAGGCGGCCCCAGAGGCCGGCGCAGACGATGACATGGTCAGCCATGATCGTCCCGCGGTGGGTCTTCACGCCCTTGATGTGGCCGTCCTCGACGATCAGCGACTGGGCCGGCGTGTTGGCGAAAGATTTCAGCTTGCCGGTCTTTTCGCCTTCGTCGACCAGCTTGCCGGCGACGGTCTGCGAGCGCGGAATGACGAGGCCGGCATCCGGATCCCACATGCCGCCCTGGACCATGTCTTCCTCGATCAGCGGGAATTTTTCCTTGATCTCGGCGGGGGTGACCAGGCGGACATTGGTGCCGAAGGCCTTGCCGGAGGTCACCTTGCGCTTGATCTCTTCCATCCAGGTGTCGTCACCGGTGCGAGCGACTTCCAGGCCGCCGACGCGGGCGTAATGGCCCATCTTGTCGAAGAACTCGATGGAGTACTGTGTGGTCCAGACCGACAGGTAGTCGTGGCTGGTGGTGTAGCAGAAGTCGGAGGCGTGGGCCGTCGAGCCGATGTCGGTCGGAATGCCGGACTTGTCGATGCCTACAATGTCGGTCCAGCCGCGTTCGATCAGGTGATGCGCAATGGACGCGCCGACAATGCCGCCCAGACCGACGATGACGATTTGTGCCTTGTCAGGAAATGCTGACATGTCTCATTCCTTTTCCATCAGCCGGACGTGAGAACCTTCCGTCCTGCAGTCTACTCTCGTTCAGGGGCTTGCGGCGATTGATCGAAATGCGGAACCCGGTTTCGTCATCGGCGCGTGCTTCGAAATCCCATGTGTGACCACCAGTATCGCGACTGAAAACGGGGCCAAATAGCGTAATTGCGTCATGGCGGCATATTCGCGACGACACGGGGAGGCAAAACGTGTTTTGGGAAAAAGCGGAGCCGGTTTTTTACCGGTCGACGCGGACCTTCCGGGAGGGTCAGCTCTCGGGTGGAATGCCGCGCAAAATGGCGCTCCATTCTCCGTTGGATTGCATGTGCCGGAGTTCAACATTCATGCTTTCCATCTGGTAGCGACCACAGTCAGTTTTGGTGAACAGCAACCAGACGAGCAGTTCATTGATCGGGTAGTTCTTGTCGTAGACGATCATGCCCAGACCCGTCTGCTGAATGGCCTCCAGGCCGGAGCGCTCCTCAACGATGGCGCCGTCGAAACGACCCAATGCGAGCATGCGGATGTTTTCAAGATCGGAACTCGGCTCGCGGCTGAAGTCAATCTTGTCGTTTGAGGTCAAGGTGTCGGGGTAGGCGTATTGCCGGGTCAGGCCGATCCGCATTCCCTCAAGGTCTTTCACCGTTCGCGGGATTTCGGTTCCCTTTCTGACAAACACAAAGTCCCGCTTGGTCAGGATTGGGACGGATTTGTAGGCAGACACCGGTTGCCCCGCGCTTGAATGCGGCAGGAGCGCATCTACCCGGCCGTTCTGAAAGAGGCTCAAGGCACGGATTTTTGGAAACACTTCAATTTGGGCATCCAGGTTCGCGCGTCTGGCTGCGGTTCTTATCAAGTCAATGAACGCGCCCTTGTCCGCGCTTTCTATGAAAAACGGAATTTCCGCAGCAGCGATGTTCAAGCTGCGGCAATCGGAACTTGAGGAGGCGTGTCCGGGCAGAAGCATGCCGAACACGAGAAAACCGGCGATTAGCATTGCTCTGCCGAGGCACATTTGCTGACGGTCTCCTCTACCCCTCACAGGGCAACGCTTTGCCGAACCATGAGATCCACATGGCCTTCTCGCGAAGTCTGGTCGACTTGATGTCTCGTTCTTTGACAACCAGCCTAGCATGCCGTGGTTTCGGGAACGTTGACCTGATCAAAGTCAACTGGGCAGACGTATCGCAGCCACGGGTTTCAAGTTTTTTTGCAAGCGATTGCAATCTGGTTGACCGAACCGGCTGCTCGTGTAACGTCGTCCCGACCTCTGATGACAGCAGCTGGAAAGAGAATTGGCAGTCACACTCAAGGAAGTCGCCGAACTGGCGGGTGTTTCGCGGTCCGCCGTGTCGCGCACATTCACGCCCGGAGCGAGCGTTTCTGCCAAGACGCGGGAGAAGGTTGAGAAAGCCGCCGCGGAACTCGGTTACAGCCCGTCGCTGATTGCCCGAAGCTTGGCGACCAATCGCACCAAACTGATCGGCCTGGTTGCCAACAATTTCCAGAACCCGGCGTTTCTGGATGTGTTCGACCTGTTCACAAGTGCCTTGCAGGAGCGGGGCTTGCGGCCGCTCCTGGTCAATCTTTCGGAAGAAACCTCGCCGCAGCAGTCGCTCAACCTGCTTCGTCAGTACAGTGTCGACGGGGTTATTGTTGCTTCATCGACCTTGCCGCCCAGCTTTGCCGCCGCGTTCCAGGAGGCCGGTATTCCCGTCGTGCACACCTTCGGCAAGCATCAGGGCGATACCCCGGTGCATGTTGTGGGGATCGACAACGTGCAATGCGGGGCGATGGCGGCCAGATGCCTGGCTGAGCGCTTGTATCGGACCACCGCCCTTCTGGGCGGGCCGGAAACGGCGACGTCCACACAGGACCGCGCAAAGGGGTTCCTGACCGAAGCGGAGAAGCTTGGTCTGCGGGTCGTCAAGGTCTGCTATGCGGAAACCTACTCCTATGAGGCCGGACGGCAGGCGATGCATGCCGTGCTGGCGGACGATGCGGTCGAGGCGGTCTTCTGCGGCGATGACCTGATTGCGATCGGAGCCATCGATGCGGCGCGGGCCGCGGGCCGGCAGGTGCCAGAGGATATCGGCATCCTCGGTTTCAACGACATTGCCATGGCCGGCTGGGATGCTTATGCGCTGACCACGATCCGGCAGCCCATCCGCGACATTATCATGAGTTCCGTCGAACTTGTCGTCGCCATGGTGGAGGCGCCCGCGAGCGGTCCGGAGATCCGGCTGTTCCCCTGCTCGGTGATCGAGCGCGGATCGCTGCGCGGGGCGCCTTAGCAAACGGGTGTCGTGGCCAATCCAAGGTGTGGAGCGGTTCGCATCAGATGTCGGTCCAGCGACCTCCGGATCCTGCCGAATTTGCCGCTGCCGCGATGGCGCGCATCGACAGGAGGCCGTCCTCCGCGGTCGGATAATGCAGCGCCAAAGGATCCGGAGCGCGACCGGCCTTTTTGGCGCGCAGCACGTCGGCGAGATCATGATAGATATTGGCAAAGGCGACCGGCATGCCTTCCGCGTGGCCGATCGGGATGCGCGAGGCCCGCACCGCTTCGGCCGATAGACCCGCATCGCCGCGTTCCAGGATCTGGGTTCTGCCTCCGAGCGGGGTGAACAGCAACTGCTCGGGATGCTGCTGTTGCCAGGACAGTCCGCCCTTTTCCCCGAAGACCTGCAGGGTCAGACCATGCATGCGCCCGATCGCCACCGCACTGGTCCACAGCCGGCAGAGCGCGCCACCATCGAGGCGGATGTTCAGCATGGCATCGTCTTCAAGCTGGCGGTCGCCGACAAGCGATGCAAAATCCGCCGAAACTTCTCTCGGGGCTTGTCCGGACACGAAACAGGCCATGTGAAAGGCATGAATGCCCGCATCCGCAAAGACGGCGGAAACGCCGGCCTGTGCGGGGTCGTAGCGCCAGCGGACACGCGGATTGTCCGCCTCTTCGGCATCTGCATGAAAGCCATGGGCAAATTCGGCCTTGATCAGACGAATCCGGCCGAGATCGCCGGCAGCGACCATGGCCCGCATCTGGCGTACCAGCGGGTAGCCGCTGTAGCCGTAGTTGACGGCGCAGACGCGTCCGGTTTCGCGGGTGATCGCGACGATCCGTTCGGCTTCCTGCGTGGTCATGGTGAGCGGCTTCTCGCACAAGACGTCGAAGCCTGCCGTCAGGAAGGCGCTCGTGATCTCGTAATGCGTGGCGTTGGGGGTGGCCACGGTCACGAGATCCGGGCGGTCGGACCGGTCGCGTTCCTCCTCTAGCATCTCCTGCCAAGACCCGTAGGCGCGCTCGGGTGCGATGCCGAGGTCAATGGCAAAGGCCTTGCCGCGTTCCGGATCGGCGTCGAGCGCGCTGGCCACCAGATGAAAATGGCCGTCCAGTCCGGCGCTGATGCGATGGGTCGGGCCGATCTGCGAGCCCTTGCCGCCGCCGATCATTGCCCAGGTCAGTTTGCTCATGGTCAGGCCTCGAAACCGATGGTGCGCAAATAGGTTCTGTTTTCGATGGCGTCGTCCAGCGGAGACTGCGCCTTGTCCGGGTCGCAGTCCTGCTCGACGGTGCACCAGCCGCCAAAGCCGGCCGTCTCCAGGCGCTTCTTCACCGCGGGAAAGTCAACCGCTCCCTTGCCGAGATTGCAGAAGATGCCGTCGCCGCAGGCCTGGTAGAAATCCGTTCTGGCGGCAATGACCCTGGCCCGCACAACGGGATCGATGTCCTTGAAATGCATGTAGGAGATCCTCTCCATGTAGCGGTCCATGAAGGCGAGTGGGTCAAATCCCGCATAAAGACTGTGGCCCGTGTCGAGGCAGATCTTGAGCAGCGCGGGATCAATCTCCTCCAGAAGCCTTTCGATCTCAGGTTCGAAATCCAGGAAGCCGGCTGCGTGAGGGTGAATGGCCGGGGTCAGTCCATAGTCCTCGCTTGCCATCCTGGCGACATCCAGAATGCGGTCGCGGAACCCGGACCATTCGGAAGCCGTCATGGCGACGGCCTCGTCTGGCCGCCCGGCCGTTGGCGCCCGGCGCGGCGAGATGCTGTCGATGATCACAAGATGCGTCGCGCCATGGGCCTTCAAGGCCTTGCAGGTACGCATCGCGCCGTCCTGCACCTCGTCCCATTTGCCGGGATCGTGAAAGGGGCGAAAGACGACGCCGCCAATCAGTTCGAGCCCGCGCGCGGCGAGCGCGTCGCCGAGTTCAACCGGATCTTCCGGCATGTAGCCGACAGGACCGAGTTCGATGCCGCGGTAACCTGCGTCCCTGCACTGGTCGAGCACGTCCTGCCAGGCGGGGTTGCGCGGATCGTCCGCAAATTCGACGCCCCAGGAACAGGGGGCGTTGCCGATCTTGATTGTCATGATGTGGTTCCGGAAAATGTCGGGTCGTAACCCTAGACGTCTGCGAGCTTGATCCAGCTCTGGGCTTCGTAAGACTGCCAGGCCGCCTCGATGACCTGGTTGACATAGAGACCGTCCTCGAAGGCCGGCCAGAGATTGGTGCCGGTCTCAATGGCCTTCAGGAAATCCTTGGCCTCGATGATGATCTGGTCCTGGTAGCCGGTGCCGTGACCGGCTCCCTGGCAGAAAGGAGCGTAGTCGGGATGGTGCGGCCCGGTGAGGATCTTCCGGAAGCCCTCGCGGGAGGGGGACTGGCCGCCTTCATAGAGCCAGAGCGCGTTCTGGTCTTCCTGGTCGAAGCGGATGGAGCCCTTGGTGCCATAAATGTCATAGGCATAGCCCATCTTGCGGCCGAAGGCCGTTCTGCTGATGTATAGGGCGCCGAGTGCGCCGGACGAGAAGCGGCACATGAGCTGGGCATGATCGTCATTGGTGACGGTCTTCGGACCGTCCTGGCCGGGGCGCTCCGTCACCACCGTTTCGATTTCGGCCAACACCTTTTCCATCGGCCCCGCGAGGGCCTGGGACGCATTGATGATATGAGGGCTGAGATCGCCCAGGGCGCCTGTGGCCCGGCCCTTGGCTCGCCAGGTGGCGGGGATTGCCGGGTTGGCATAAAAATCCTCGGTGTGTTCGCCGCGGAAATAGGTGATCTCTCCGATCTCTCCCGCCTCGATGATTTCCCGAGCCAGCTGTGAGGCCGGTGTGCGGATATAGTTGAAGCCGACCATGTTGATGCAGCCGGACGCCTTGGCGGCAGCGGTCATCGCCCGGCTGTCCGCAAGATCCTTGCCCAGCGGTTTTTCGCAAAAAACCGGCTTGCCCAGCTCAAAAGCCGCCGCCGCGATTTTCAGATGCGTGTCTTGCGGCGATGCGATTACGACGGCTTCCACGGCCGGGTTGGTAACAAGCACGCGCCAATCGTCGGTCGCGGCTGCAAAGCCGAGTTCGCGGGCCTTGCGCGCGGCGCCTTCGGCCGTTGTCGTGCACACCATCTCCAGCGACGGGCGCAGGCGCGTGTCGAAGACCGCGCCGACCGCCTGCATCGCCACTGCATGGGCCTTGCCCATATAGCCGCCGCCGACAATGCCGACACCAATTTTGCGCGTTTCCATCCCGATCGATCCAATTTTTGCAACCGCTTGCAAAACAGCTAAACACCGCTTAGCTTGTCCCGTCAAGAGCCCATGCCGCCGCAAGAGGTCTATTCCGGGAGGGGACGAAATTCATGACCGAGCTGGAACAACGCCAGGACGCGAATGGCGTGGCTGGCTGCCCGATCAAGATGGGCGTAGTCACGGAGAGGCGATCTGCATGCGTCATGGCCTGACACCACGTTCCAGGTTTCTCGTGCTTGGCCGGGCCGGCATGGACCTTTATGCCGATCCGCCGGGAAGCGCCGCGGAAACGGCAACGCGTTTCGCCGCCGCGCTGGGCGGATCGTCGGGCAATATTGCCGCGGGTCTCGCACGGCAGGGCCTCGCGGTCAGCCTGTTGACCTGCGTGTCCGACGACAGTGTCGGGCGTTTCGTGCGACGTGAATTGGAGCGCTACGGTGTCGACACCACCCACGTGAAAATGCTTGCCGACGGGTCGCGCACGTCGCTTGCGGTGACCGAAACGCGGATCGAAGACACCCAGAACACGCTCTACCGGAACAACGCGTCGGACCTGCTACTGGACGAAGCGCAGATCGCGGAAGTCGATTTCAAGACCTTTGCCGCGCTGGTGGTGACCGGGACGGCGCTGGCGGCGCAGCCCTCCAGACGGGCGACCCTTCAGGCGATGGAGCGGGCTCAGGATGCTGGCGGTCTTGTTGTGCTCGATCTCGATTACCGGCCCTATTCCTGGCCGGGCAGCCGGGAGGCGTCCGACACCTACCGGTCGGCCATCGATCTGTCGGATCTTGTGGTCGGCAACGACGATGAATTTGCCGTTGTCGCAGACGGTTCCACGGAAGGCGGCAGGCTTCTTGCCAGGGAGCTCGGGCGGCAGAAAACGGTTGTCTACAAGATGGGCGAGAAGGGCTCGATTGTCTTCGACGGCGTTGAAAGCTTCGAGACCGGCATCTTCCCCGTGACCGCGATCAAGCCGATGGGGGCGGGCGATGCGTTTCTGGCCCAGTTGCTGGCGTCGCTTGCCGAGGAACGTTCGATGCGGGACGCGGTGCTGCGCGGATCCGCGGCCGCCGCAATGGTGGTGTCCCGGTTCGGATGCGCGCCGGCGATGCCGTCACCCGCCGAGCTTGAGGATTTTCTTCGCCAGACCACCGCGCCGCAGACCTGAGGGGGCCGTGATGCATATTCCACCGTTCGACAATTCCAACAAGGCCATCATCGATGTGGATGATGCGCGGGTGCCGCTGAACTACTTCAACATCGTCAAGCTGACCAGGGGCCAGGCCTTCGACTACGCGGTGCCGGGTTATGAAACCGCAATCGTGCCGGCAACCGGCAGTGTCGACGTGTCCATCGAAGGTGTGGATTTCCCGGCGCTCGGCAAGCGCGGAACGGATGTCTGGGACGGCGAACCAGAAGGCGCCTATGTTCCGTCCGGCGCCAGGGCGCAGCTCGTCTGTGTCAGCGACAAGGCGGAGGTCTTCATTGCGGGCGCGCGGTACGACAAGGTGCTGGAACCCTTCGAGGTCCGCGCGCAGGATATCGATCTGGTGCAATATGGGTCGGACGACACCAAGACCCACCGCAAGATCAAGCACATCCTCGGCACCAGGTATCACGACAAGGTCGGCCGCCTGCTGGTCTCGGAACTGTTCACGGTCGGCCAGGGTGGCTGGTCGGGTTTTCCGCCGCACAAACACGACACCGACAGGCTGCCGGACGAGACCCGCCACGACGAGACCTACAACTTCCGTTTTCGGCCCAACAAGGGTTTCGGGCTGCAGCTGGTCCAGCGCGAGGACGGCGCCGTCGGCGATGCCTATCATATCGTTGATGGTTCGACGATCGTTCTCGACAAGGGCTTCCATCCCTGTGTGGTCGCACCGGGTTACGAGATGTACTATTTCACGATCCTCGGCGGCTTGTCGCAACGGTCCCTGGTGCAGTTTTTCCAGCCGGATCACGCCTGGCAGATCGAGACCATACCCGGCATCAAAGACATGATCGCCAAGTTCAAATGACGGCGGTCAACCTCGCGGAGGTCCTGCGTCCGGCGGCTTTGGGCGGCTATGCGGTCGCCGGACTGGTGGTGCTCGGCTGGGAGGACGGCGTGGCCTTTGTCGAGGCGGCGGAAGAAATCGGGTGTCCGCTGATCCTGCAGGCGGGTCCAGGCTGCAGGGCACACACGCCTTTGCCGGTTATCGGCCCAATGCTGCGCCATCTCGCCGATCAGGCGCGTGTTCCCGTGGTCTGCCACCTGGATCATGGCTATGCAATCGACGAATGCCGCGCCGGGCTCGAACACGGGTTCACGTCGCTGATGTTCGACGGCTCCGCGCTGCCGATCGATCAGAACATTGACCTGACCGCACGGCTCGCAGAAGACGCGCATGCGGCAGGCGCTTCGGTGGAAGGCGAGGTTGGTTTTGTCGGTTATGCGGCGGGCGCTGCATCGCGGTTCACCGACCCGCAAGAGGCAGCCCGCTTCGACCGAGACAGTGGCGCCGACGCCATCGCGATCTCGGTCGGCAATATTCATCTTCAGACCGGCCCGACGGACGGCATCGATTACCGGGCTCTCCAGGCGATCGAGGCCGTTACGACCAAGCCGCTGGTTCTGCACGGTGGCAGCGGCATTCCGCATGCGGACCGGATCCGTCTGGCCGGAGAGACGCGCGTGTGCAAGTTCAATTTCGGAACCGAGCTGCGCCAGTCCTTCGGCAACGCCCTGCGTGCCCAGCTGGAGCAGCATCCGGAGCAGTTCGACCGGATCGACATCCTGTCCGGAACCGTCCCCGCCCTGCGCGCGGCAGCGAAAGCCGTTCTCCGCTCCATCTCCGGGAACGCGTAGACGAGGCAAGGCGGCAGCCTGCCTTTCGCTATGTGTCAGCCTTTTTGCCGTCCGTATCAGATGTATCGGCACACACCGGTCCGACAGGCCGGGTGATACAATTCTTACGTTCTTTCCCTTTCTGTGACGTTCAGCGGATACGTCGATCCCCGATCTTTCTGTCAGTGGGCACCGGGCGCCGGCCCGACTGCGAACCAACCGATTTCGGCCGAAGGCCACGAGACACAGAGGATTGACGACATGACATTCAGATTGCTGACCCCTTATTCCAAGACACTCGGCTGGAATGAAAAACTCGGACCGACCTGGTCCAACTGGATGGACGGTTCGGATGCCGGCGCCTCGGCAACGCCGGACGCACTGACCACAACGCGTGGTGACGACCAGCCGGTTGGCGAGCCGACCTCCGGGCAAGACGACGAAGAGCGATCCGGCCGCCGCGGCGGCGACCTCGCAGGCGGCGCCGACGGCACGCGGACGATGGAGCGTGGTGAAGCTGCGGAAATGTCCTGGTCCTTCGGGGGCTACGGCGGCAACGGCCTTCTCGGTGGTCCTGTGTTCCAGAACGGTTTCGGTCTTGGCCTCGGCGTCTCGCCGGTCAATTTCTGGTTTGACTATGCCGACGAGGACGAGTTCTTCGGCACCAATGGCGTTGACCGGGCCTATGGCCTGTGGGGCGATGACGACATCTTCCTGTTCGACGGCAACGACACGGCTTATGGCGGAGCGGGCAACGACCTTCTCATTGGCGGGCGCGGCAATGACAGGCTTTATGGCCAGACCGGCAACGATGTGCTGTCCGGCGATGTCGGCGACGATTATCTGGATGGCGGTTCCGGCAACGACACTTTGTTGGGCGGTCACGGCAAGGATCTGATCTTTGGCGGCTCCGGCAATGACCGGATCAAGGGTGGCTTTGACCGGGATGTGGTTCGGGCCGGAGACGGCGACGATACGGTTGAGGGTGAAGACGGCAACGACACGCTCTGGGGTGACGACGGCCGGGACACGATCCTGGGCGGCGACGGCGACGACCAGCTCTTCGGCGGCCTTGGCAACGACCTCCTGCAGGGCGGTCAGGGCAATGATCAGATGGAAGGCGGTGCAGGGTCCGACTCCATGGTCGGAGACAATGGCGACGATGTCATGAACGGCGGCGCTGGAAATGACATGATGTCCGGCGACAATGGCCAGGACCTGATGACCGGCGGCGACGGCAACGACACCATGGATGGTGGTGCCGGCAATGACGACATGGAAGGCGATGCCGGTAACGACACCATTCATGGCGGTGACGGCAACGACATCGTCAAGGGCGGTGCCGATGCCGACTGGCTCTATGGCGATGGTGGCAACGACTATATCCATGGCGGCGCCGGCAACGACCACATTTATGGTGGTGCCAATACAGCGGGCGACATCGGCGACTACCTGCATGGCGGTTCCGGTTTCGACGTCTTCTATTTTGCCGATGGCGACAGTGGCGGCGCTTCGGACCCGATGGACGTGATCGGCGACTTCACCCAAGGCGGCGACCTGATCGTTGTCGAAGGCTTCTTTGCGAACTTCCTTGGCGAACAGAGCGGGTTTTCGAATGCGCCCGGCGCCGAGGCCTATTACGAGCAGAGCCAAAGCGATGAATTTGGCGACGTCACCAATGTCTATGTCCGGGACGGTTTCGGCCTGAACGTGGACCTGTCCTTCCAGGTTCTCGGTCATGTCGACCTGACGGTGAACGACCTGTTCCTGGTCTGACTTTTCATACACTAGTCACCCGAATCTGAAGTTCGTCTTATTTCCCGGCACACTCGGAACGAGCTTCAGATTCAAAAGGGTGACTAGCAAGCATATGTTTCTAGTGTGGTTTTCGAATTTGAAATTCACTTCGATGGTCGCTGCAACAATGAGGCGAATTTCAAATTCACCACACTAGGTGGCGGTGGCGACTGCCACCCGATCATTGCTCCGTAAACTGCCGCGTTTGAAGGCCAAGGTCTTCGGCGCCGCTTTTTTGTTTGGCAATGGCGATGAATTGAAATGCCGCTGATACAGTTGAAATCTTTTGCGAAATCAACCAGATAAGCAGGGCTCCTATCTTCCTGGTGTCAGCAGAGAGACTGACGCAACCAAGATGGAGAAAACGCATGAAAGTGAAAACCACCCTTTTGACCGCTCTGGCGGCATTGGCAGTCGGCACGGTCGCTTCCGTGACCCTGCCGGTCGCAGCCCAGGCTGCTGATCGCACCGTTACCTGCAACGACGGCACAGTCTTTGATTTCGGTCCGGACGATGCGATCGGCAACGAAGTTGCCTGCGCCAATCACGGCGGTGTCAAGCCGGCTTCGCCGTTCAAGGCAAGCAAGATCAAGGCCCGTGGCATGACGGTCAAGCCGGCCAAGCCGGTGCGTGTTTCCGGCAATGGCGCTCAGCAGAATGCCGTTCCGGACGGGTCCTATGGCGGCAAGAACAAGGCCCTTGCCTGGTCCGCCGGCTGTTACGCCGAGTTCGGCCCGAACGCCACCCACCCGGATGACGCGCTTCTGCAGAAGTGCCTCGGCAACTGAGAGCCGGCCAAGGTCATGATCTGACCTGACCGTTCAAGATAACCCCGTGTTTCCGAGGAAACGCGGGGTTTCCTTCTGGGTGAAACAGGTTTGTTGCGCGAACGACCACTTGCTCGATGAAATAGAAACCGGCGCGAGCCCTCTTTCCGCACAGTTTCTACACGTCTACGTCTCTGTTTATTTTTACGTATTCATGCTTGTCTAACCCATACGCTCTACACGAGAGTGAAGAGTGTTGAGGAAGGCATGCGGTTCGAGGCGCTAAAAAGCAGTTTTCTGGATCTGACCAGCGATCCCATTGCGATCGGGCATCTGAGCCCTGGCGCGGACTGCGTGCGTCCCGTTTATCTGAACAAGGCCTTCGCGGATACATTCGGTTTTGGGCTCGATGATATGCCCGCTCAGTCGGGTGAAAACTGGTTTCCCTCTGACGGGATTGAAGTTCCCCAAACAACGGACGTTCGGCTTTCCCGGTCTGATGGCGGAGAAATTTGGGCAAGCCGGTCGGTGTTCCTCGTCGAGGATGACGAGGGCGGTGGTCATTATGTCTGCGCCAGCTACCGTGTTCTTTCCGAGGCTGGCGGCGAGGACCGGTATGCGCGACTGGTCGCAGCGCTGAACGCCTATCCGGACCCGATCGTCATTTTCGACCAGGATCTGAAACTGGTCTTTTGCAATGACGGTTATGCAGCGTCCATGTCGGACGATCCGCGGGAGCTATCGGAAGGCATGCATCTCAGGGAGGTGCTGGAACTGGCCGTGCGCGACGGACGCTATCCGGATGCGGTTGGCCGGGAAGAGGACTGGATCAACAGGATCCTTTCGCCCGAGTTCCTGGAAAGCCGGTGGGAAGATGTCGAACTCGATGGCGACGTCCATCACCGCCTGTTGCGCTCCCGCAGCTCTTTTGGCGACCATGTCGTCATCCGGCTGAATTCGACCGAGTTGGTCCGGCAGAAGCGGGCAGCGGAGGCGGCGCAGGCGCGCCTGATCGCCGCCCTCAATGCCTATCCGTCGCCCTTCGTGATCTACGATTCCGACGATTGCCTTGTGGTCTGCAACGACGCCTATCGTGCCTCGATGTCGAACGATCCGTCGGATCTTAAAGTCGGGATGCACCGGACCGAGGTGGGCCGTATCGCCATCCGCGCCGGCAAGATCGCCAATGCTATTGGCCGCGAAGAAGAATGGATGTCCGATGAACATCAACAGGCCGAGCTGGCGAAACCTGTTCAGGATCTGGAGCTTCCCGGCGACGTGCATCACCGGTTGCTGCGCTCCCGCGTCGAAAACGGCGATCTGGTCATCTTGCGGATCGACACCACCGAGCTGGTGCGTCAGCGCCGGGCGCTAGAGGCCGCACAGGACCGTCTGGTGTCGGCGATCCGGGCCTATCCAGATCCCTTCGCGATCTACGATGTCGACCTCAAGCTTATGGTTTGGAATCCGGCCTACGAAGAGGCAATGGCCAGCAACGACGGACCACTCAAAGCAGGCACCAGGCTGAAGGACGTCCTGAGAGGCGTGGCCTGGTCTGGCAGGATCCCGGCCGCAGTCGGCCGCGAAGAAGAATGGGCGGAGGAGTACGCCGCGTCGCCGCGCCTGACGGCACCGGGGATCGAAGACATCGAGCTGGCGGACGATCAGCATCACCGCGTGGTGCGCTCGCGAACCGAAAATGGTGAGTTTGTGGTCCTTCGGCTGAATTTCACAGAGGTCGTGCGTCAGCGCCGTGCCCTGGAGCAGGCAAACCGCGAGATCACGCATATGGCGCTTCACGACGACCTGACCGGTTTGGGGAACCGCCGATATCTGGCACAGAAATTCGAGGAGCTTGAACAAGCGCGCCTTGAGAGCGGTGGAGAAATTGCAGCCCTCCATATCGATCTCGACCGGTTCAAGACAATCAACGACACGATGGGACATGCTGCGGGCGACGAGGTGTTGCTGACGATCGCCCGCCGCATCCTGAGACACATCGGGCCTGAGGACAGCGTCGCCCGGATCGGCGGCGATGAATTTGTCATCCTGATGCCAATCGCCGGTGACAGCCGCAGGCCGGAACAGTTGGCCGAGACCCTGCTTGCGGATCTGGCGCGACCGCTTCTCTTCGAAGGCAAGGAATGCCGGTTTGGCGCGTCTGTCGGCCTGGCGCGCACACCGCTCGCTCGGCCCGATCAGCTGCTGACGACGTCCGATCTGGCCCTTTACAAGGCCAAGCGTCAGGGCAGGGGCCGTCTCGGGATCTTCGACCGTTCCGACCTGGAAGAGGTTCAGCGCAACAAGGCGCTGGCAGATGATGTCTTGCGCGCGCTTGAGGCGGGTGAATTCGAGCCGTTCTACCAGCCGATCGTCGATGCCAAGTCCGGCCTGACCGTTGCCATTGAGACACTGGCGCGCTGGCGTCACCCGAGCAAGGGTATCCAGCTACCGGGCACGTTTTTGCCCATCGCTACTGACCTGAATGTCGCCGCGGATCTGGACCGGCAGGTGTTCGAACGGGCGATCGCCGAGTGCCAGCAAGCTTTCGGCCGCTGGTCCCGGCCGCCGTCGCTGTCGTTCAATGTCAGCGAGGACCGCATCAATCCGGGCACGATGGAGACGATCCGCCGGCAGGTGGCCGGTTATTCCGGCCAGGTCAGTTTCGAACTTCTGGAAACGATTTTCCTGGAGGAGCAGGATGACGACTTCCTGGAGCGCCTCGGTCAGCTGCGCAAGCTCGGCATCGCCATCGAGGTCGACGATTTCGGCAGAGGCCGGGCGTCGGTGGTTGCCCTGCAGCGCATCAACCCGGACCGGCTGAAGATCGACCGCCGCCTGTCGGCGCTGGTCGGCAGCGGCAGCAGCGGCCTGCGCCTGCTCCGCTCGATCATCGAGATCGGCCACGCGCTGGAACTGGGTGTCACCGCCGAAGGCGTCGAAACCCGTGAACAGGCCGACATCCTCGCCGGCCTTGGCTGCGACCGCCTGCAGGGGTTCTATTTTGCCCGGCCGATGGCGTTTACGGATCTAATGCGGTTTCTGGAAGAGCCGGGGCAGAGGCGGCAGGAGGCGTGAAGCGGGCTAAGCTGTGAACGCCATCGGAAAGACACCGGTGGCAAGGTGTGTCGCTGACCGGAACCGGGTCTTGAAGTATCGCTACGGACTTCATGGCCGACGGGACAAATCTGACGGGAGTAGAGCACCCTCTTCACGCAGACACCAGTGCGGGGCCTGGTCAAACAGGGCCGGTGGTCGCTACAAACAAAGGGGCCAGGACATGGCCTGGCCCCTTCAGGTCGTTCACGTCAATTTCAGGCAGGGACCGACGGGTATTTCATGCCGGCGACTTCCTGCATCAGGCGGATCACCTGGGTGCTGTAGCCCGCTTCGTTGTCGTACCAGACGTAGAGAACCAGACGGTTGCCGTCGACGATGGTGGCTTGGCTGTCGACCACGCCGGCATGGGTGGAGCCGACCAGGTCGGAGGAGACCAGCTCGGTCGAGGACGTGTAATCGATCTGGTCCTGCATCGGCGACTGCACGGAAACGCCGCGCAGGTAGTCGTTCATTTCCGCAGCCGTCGTCTCGCGCTTGAGGTTCAGGTTGAGGATGGCCATCGAGACATTGGGGATCGGCACCCGAACTGCGTTGCCGGTCAGCTTGCCCTTCATTTCGGGCAGGCATTTTGCCACGGCGCTTGCGGCGCCCGTGCTTGTCAGCACCATGTTCAAGGGCGCGGACCGGCCACGGCGGTCGCCGCTGTGATAGTTGTCGATCAGGTTCTGGTCGTTGGTGAAGGCGTGGATGGTCTCGACGTGGCCGTTCTCGATCCCGAACTCGTCGTTGATCACCTTGAGCACCGGGGTGATCGCGTTGGTGGTGCAGGAGGCGGCGCTCAGGATGTCGTCGTCTTCGGTGATGTCACCGTGGTTCACGCCATAGACGACATTCTTGATGTTGCCCTTGCCCGGGGCGGTCAGAATGACCTTGGACGCGCCCGGGCATTTCAGATGCTGGCCAAGGCCGGCCTCGTCGCGCCAGATGCCGGTGTTGTCGACCACCAGCGCATTCTTGATGCCGTATTTGGTGTAATCGACCTCGGCGGGCGAACTGGCGTAGATTACCTGAATATAGTTGCCGTTGGCGATGATGGCGTTCTGCTCTTCATCCACCGTGATCGATCCGCTGAAGGCGCCGTGGACGGAATCCCGCCGCAGCAGGCTGGAGCGTTTTTTCAGATCGCCGTCCTTGCCACCGCGCACCACAATCGCACGCAGGCGCATCTTGTTGCCGGCGCCGACGCGTTCGATCAGCATGCGGGCGAGCAGGCGGCCGATGCGGCCGAAACCGTAAAGAACGACGTCTTGAGGTTCCTGCAGGATGGAGGTCTTGCCGGTGTTGATGCTGGCAAGCTGCTCTTCCAGGAAGCTCTTAACGTCGCCGCCCTTTTCCATGTAGCCGTGGCACAGTTTGCCGAGATCGACACGGGAGGCGGCAAGGTCCATCTCGAGCATCGCCTTGACGATGTCGAGGCTCTTGGAAACTTCCAGCTCCTGGCCGGTGATCTGCAGGGAATAACGGTGCGCCTTGATGATCTCGATGGCGGAATTGTTCAAAAGCCGGCGTCCGAAAATCCGGATGTTGATGCCGTAGTCGCGGTAGAGATGACCGACCAGCGGGATCATCTGCTCGGCGGCGGATTGCTGTTCCTTCCAGTTATCGAAGTGATTATCCATAGCCGCCATACCCAACAACTCCTTATGGTCTTTCCAGCGCATTAATCGGCAAGTCTTTCGCCTGCGCCCGGTGTTTATCTCCAGTGCAAACGCAATGTCCATAAGCCGTTTGAAGGCTAATCGATTGAAATATGGGAGAGATGTATTTAGCGACGTTCCGGCCACAGGGAAGGTCGCATCAGGAACACTGCCGGGTACCGGAAATTGGCGCGGGTAGACTTGGTTTGAGCTCAACAACAGAGGGCCGGGCCGGGCTGATCGCGGACATCATTGGATGAGGCCGTTGGGGTCGGCTTGCGCCGCTTTCAGAAGGTCTGCTTTCAGATGCGGAGTGTTGATGACTGCCGTTCCGCATCCGGCCCATTTAAGCGTTCTGAGTGTTTGCGAGTATTTCCAGGTCGGCCAATCCTGAAGGGCAGGTCTTTCGGTCCCGGCCCGATGTGGACACTGACCTAATTCAAGGCCTCGCCGCGACTTACCTGCCGCAGCGTTAGAACAAGGAATAAGTGCTGACTGATGCTGATCGCACAGGGTAAGGAATGCCAAAACCGGAAAACTGGCAGGACTGCGAGACCAAGGTGTGCGATGCCATGAGCCAGCGCTGGAGGAGTGTGAATTGGCGATGGGGCTCAATGCCGGTCGGCGCCGCAGGTTATTGAATTTGCATATGCCGGAGGGCACAGCTGTGGAGCCGATCCAAAGCTGGCACCTTGGACCAGCCTGTGTCGCGACTTTTGCAAGTGAAATTTTTTCCCTCATCTAAAAGTTGACATCTTCCCTGAAAACCCATAGAGACGATCCATCGATATTTTCTTGCTGAGCTATGGTTGCAACGCGATTAGCACCGCGTTCTGAGCGAAACTCCCTTTAAAGCATCGTTTTCATCAGCCGCGAGCCCTTGGCTCGTCGGTTCCTCTCTCTATGCTATGAAAGGGTTCATCATGACCACTGGCACAGTAAAATGGTTCAATTCCACCAAAGGCTTCGGCTTCATTCAGCCTGACAACGGCGGCCCGGACGCATTTGTCCACATCACCGCTGTCGAGCGTGCTGGCATGCAGGAAATCGTTGAAGGCCAGAAAATTGGCTACGACATGGAGCGTGACACCAAGTCGGGCAAGATGTCCGCCTGCAATCTGCAGGCCGCCTGAAAGATCCGGACTCTGCTTTCCCTTGACCACGGATGTACTGGCACTGTCGAAAGCATGAGACCAAGTGAGGTCAGGCAAGTTGCCTGGCCTTTTTCGTAGCTGCTCACCGGGGAGCGTCCTCCACGAGGAAAGCCATGACCGAGAATTACAGCAAGGTCCGCCAGCGGGCTGAAGTTGCTTTTGGTAAAACCCAGTCGCAGTTCTTCGAACGCCAACGTGCAATTGAAGACCTGAACTCGATCGTAATCGCCCGCGAAGAAAAAACCCAGAGGCTGCGAGAGGCTCGGCTTGCCAAAGAATTGCAAGACAGCGTGGCCTCGGCAACCAAGCCCGTTTCGAAACGTGCAAAAAGTCTTTAAGTCGCTAAGCGTAACCCATCAAATGGAATTGAGATTTGAAAAATATTAAAAACAACGAACACTCCGACCGCCGCAGCGCTGCGGCAGATGCAAAGGCAGCCCTAGTTGAGGCCTTTCGTGCCGCAAAGGAAGCTGCCGAACCGACCCGCGAAGCCAGACAGACGGAGCGGCGCTTGATTGCGGAAGCTCGTGATAAGCGCCGTGTCGAGCGCGAGCAGGTGAAGCTTGACGAACGTAATCGTGTTGCCGCTGAAGCTGCTGCACGAGATGCCGCCGTTGCTGCTGCAGCCAGAGCTGAAATCGATGCGCGCGAGTTGGCTGACAAGAACCGTATCGAACGCGTCCTGCAAGACGAAGCAGCCCGCAAAGCTGAACGCGACCGGCGCTATGCAAATCGAAAAGCCCGTCAGGCCTGAAAGTGTCCTGACGCGAAAGTCGTCGATTGGTCGTGCCTATTGGAGCAGTTGTGCGGAACGGGTAGATTATTCACTTTCAGTCTACGATCAGATCGACACGATCTTCCGGCTGCGTCACTATGACAGCGCAAAGCACCCGTTCCTTCCAAATCCGCTTGCGCGCGCCCCTCAATCAAACACATACCCGATCCCCCGGACCGTCCGGATCGTTTCCGGCTTGGTCGGGTTCATCTCGATCTTGCGGCGCAGCCTTGAGATGCGCAGGTCGATGGAGCGGTCGAAGGGTTCCCAACCCTTGTCATGGGCCTGTTCCAGGAGCTGGTCGCGGTTTAGGACGCGGCCGCGGTTTTCGGCGAAGACGCGCAAAAGGCTGAATTCCATGGCGGTGATGGCAATCTCGTCGCCGGTGGATGCATAAAGCTTGGCGCCGTCGAGGTCGAGGCGGCAGGGGCCGAAGGGGACCGTGCCGGTCTGGCGGTCCTTTTGCTGCTGCTCGGCGCCGGCGAAGGTCTGGCGGCGCAGGGCCGCCTTGATGCGGGCTTCCAGTTCGCGCAGGTCCACCGGCTTACCGACATAGTCATCGGCGCCCATTTCCAGTCCGACGATCCGGTCGACCACTTCGCTCGCCGCCGTCAGCATGATCACCGGCACGGTCGAGCTGGCGCGCAGATTGCGCAGGGCCGTCAGGCCGTCGGTGCCGGGCATGTTGACGTCGAGAATGATCAGGGCGGGCTCCAAGGTTTCCAGGAGCTTCGCCATTTCGTCGGCATTCGGCGCTTCGGACACCGCGTAGCCGCGTTCGCTCAGGTATTCGGCGACCATCTCGCGCAGATGAGGTTCGTCATCGCAGACCAGAATCTGTTTTTGCGCGAGGTCCAAAGAGGGGCTTGTCATGATGTCTGGTCTCCGCCGCTGAGCGTGCGCACGAGGTTTGCCAGATCCTCTTTCAGGATCGGTTTTTCGATGAAGGGCCGGCCGCTGGCGGCCAGGAAGCGGTCAACCGCCTTGCCCATGCTGTCGCCGGTGATGAAGCCGATGCGGCCGGTATAGCTGGGCAGTCGTTCCTGGAGGACCTTGAAAAAGGCCTCGCCGTCCATGCCCGGCATCTTGAAGTCGCTGAGGATCAGGTCGAACGGGCTGCGCGACAGCAAGCTCAGCGCCTCGCGCGCATCGGTCACACGCGTCGCCCGGCAGCCGAGATCCGTCAGAAGGTCGGAGATCAATTCGCCGACATCCGCCTCGTCGTCGACCACCAGGACGCGCTTTTGATCGAGACCCTCACCGGGTGCTGCCGTCTCCGGGGCTTCGCCGGCCTCCGGCTTGACGGCCTTGAGCTTGACAAAAAAGCGTGTGCCTTCACCCGGTGTGGAGGTCACCTCCAGCAGGCCGCCATGGGTGTCGATGATGCGGTGGCTGAAGGCAAGGCCGACGCCGGTGCCTTCGCCGACTTCCTTTGTGGTGAAGAACGGCTCGAAAATGCGCGCCAGAATGTCCTCGGCAATGCCGGGGCCGTTGTCGCTGACTTCGAGCACACACCGGTCGCTGTCGACATCATAGGAGGAGGCGAGGGTGAGGGTGCCCGCTTGACCTTGCGGCGCAAGGGCATGCTCGGCGTTGACGATCAGGTTGGACACCACCTGGATGAGCTGGTCGGCATCACCGGAGATCGCCGGCAGATCCTCGTCCAGCCGGGTGACGACATGTGTGCCGTTGGCGCGCAAGCCATAGCCGGCGACGTCCAGGGCAATCGTCGCGATTTCATTCAGAGAGCAGGGCTCGATCAGAGCCGGCCGCTGGCGGGCCATGGCGAGGAAGGTCTTGACGATGCGGGCGCTGCGGTTCGCGGCTTCGGCAATGCGGTCGACACGCTTGGAAAGCACAGGATCCTCCAGCCGGCCTTCCAGCATCTGGGCATAGCCGACAATGATCGACAGCGGGTTGTTGAGTTCATGGGCAACGCCGGCGAGCAATTCGCCGAGGGCGGAGAGTTTCTCGCTCTGGTGGGCGATGTCGCGCTGCTTCTGCAATTCGTCCTGCATGGCGAGCAGGTCGGAAATGTCCCGTGTCGAGGAGACAATGACGTTCTCGCCCTTGTAATCGGTGACGCGGGCGGCCGTCAGGCCTTCCATGATCGAACCGTCGGCGCGGCGGAACTGAACCCTGTAATCGTCGAGCTCGCCCGTCGGCAGAAGGGCGTCGAGATAGCGCCTGCGGTCGTCGGGAGAGAGGAAGAAGCTCAGGGTGGAGTCGATCTTGCCGAAGCGCTCGCGCGAGGCCGGCGGGCAATAGATGATCTTGCCGTCCTCGATGCGCGAGACCAGGAAGTTGGCCGGGCAGGCCTCGACGATCTTGCGCAGCAGAAGGTCGGCCTCGCGCTGCTCCTCCTCGGCGCGACGCTGCTCGGTGATGTCGATGAAAGAGACCAGAAAGCCGTCGAGTTCGGTCTGGTGTGCGGAGGCCAGGAACACGCGGCCATTGCCGAGGGTGATGGTTTCCTTCTTGGCATAGTGGCGCACCAGCCGGTCGAGCTCGGCCATGTAGGCCTGTTTTTCGACGCCCTCCGGCACCAGCATGACTCCGGCGTCAATCAGCCGGTCCATGATGCCATTGAGGTTCTCACCCGGGTCCGGGGCGACGATGCGGCTGAAGAACATCTCGTCGTAAAGCTTATTGCCGAGCACGAAATTCAGGTCCCGGTCGAACAGGACCAGGCCTTCGTCGAGCGACTGGATCGCGTCGTTGAGGGTCTGCAGGCTGCGGCTTTCGGCTTCCTTCAGCGCAGTAATGTCCGTGACAACCACCACCCGGCCATTGTCCTGGGTGATGGCGCGCTCGACCAGATAATGACGGCCGTTGCGAAAGCTCACCTCCATCGGCGCCAGAGTGTCGCGCTGGCGCTTGACCGCCTCGCCGAACAGCTGTGCCGCCTTGCCGCCGACGGGCTGGCCGGCGACGGTGGCAATTTCGGGAGAGAGCACGTCGATGCGCTCGTCGCCGCTAAGGTTCAGGATCTCGTCCGCGGTCAGGTGGAAGGGGGCGGCAAAGGCGTCGTTGCAATGGGTGAAGCGGCCGTCGGCCCCCTCGATGGCGACCCCGACCGGCAGCCGGGCGACCGCGTCGGTGAACAGCCGCTCGGCGCGCAACTGGTCGGTGACGTCCTCGATGGTGAGCAAGCGGCCCTGAAGCGCGGTCTCATAAACGTTGCCGACAATCTCGCGGCCCTGGTTGTTGGGTACGGAAAAGCCCTTGGCCGCATGGCGGATCATCCGGTCGAGCTCGTCGAGTACCTCCTTGCTCGGCGTCCAGGGCGGCAGCGGGAACAGGCCGGTGGAGATGGCCCCGGCATGGATCTCGCGCATGGTCCGGCCGGGCACGAGCAGGTCGCCATTGGGATCGCCGATTTCCCGGAACTTGGCGTTGGCGAAGACCAGCCGCTCGTCGTCGTCGACCAGCGCGATGCCGAAATCCACGCCCTCGATGGCGCCATGCATCAGGGCACGGGCGCGGGCTTCGGCGGTGCGCTGCTGGGTGATGTCGAGCACGGTCGCGACAATGCCGCCTTCGGCAAGGCGCGCCAACGTGATTTCCCGCTGGGAGCCGTCGGCAACCTCGATCTCGACCTTGAGGCTGCCCTTGGTGTCGAGCGTCTTGAACAGTCCAGGAAGCCCGCCTTCCGGACCGCGGACAAAGGAAATGTGGCCGCTACCGATTGCGCTGCCGATGATCTCCTGCATCGGCGTTCCAGGCACCAAAAGGCGCTTGTGCGGTCCCAGCATGTCGGCATAGCGGCTGTTGGCGAAGACCAGTTTCTTGTCCCGGTCGTACAGCACGAAGCCTTCTTCCAGCGCCTCGACCGCGCCGCGCAGGCTGGCATTGGCCCTGTCGGTTTCCGCGCGCAGGGCATAGGCTTCGGTGAGGTCGATGGTGGTCGAGACGATCACGTCCTCGCCGCGGTAGCGGATCAACCGGGCTGACAATTGCGAGGGAAACACCGTGCCGTCGGCACGTTTTCCCTCAACGAACATGTCGTCGACACGGCCGTTCCTGCGCAAGGCCTCCAGATAGCTGTCCCGCTGGCTGAGGTCTTGCCAGTGGCTGCGCGCAGTCTCCTGACCGCCGAACAGGGTCTCGGAGGCGGACGAGCGGAACAGCACCTTGCCGTCGTCGAAGCGCGACATCAAAAGGTTGGCCGGACAGGCCTCGATCACTGTTTTGAGGAGGTCCGCCGAAGCCCGATCGGCGGAGGCGGCCTGGCGCCGCTCGGTGTCATCCAGGATGGAGAGAAGGGTGCCGCCGTGGCGGGTCTCGGTCGCCGACAGCAACAGGACCCGTCCATTTGCTAGCCAGAGTTCCGTGTCCCGGGACTTTTCGCCAAGCACCTGCAGAAATACCTCTGCTGCCGGAATGCCGGCGGCGTTGAGCGCAGCGCCTGAAGCCAAATGGGGCAGCACGGCCTGTGCCGGAGCGCCCGGAACCGGCCGGTCTCTTTCTCCCAGGTTGAAAAGATCCAGAAAACGGGCATTGCAGGTCTGGAAGCGCAGGCCGTCGTCAAACAGGGCGAAACCTTCCCGCAAGGCGTCGACGGCCTCTTCAAGCAGCTGCCGGTGGACCCGATCCTCCCCGGTCCCGGCGATTTTGTCCTGCGTTTGCTGCAACATCTTTCCCCTGCCTGCCAAGCTGAAGATACAGCCCGCACACCATCCGTAAGGCCAAGATTTTTCAGTTTGGCCTTGGCGAGTGTATCAATTGTATCAGGGCGGAGAAGCCGGAAAGGAACGCGTTGTCCGCCCGGAAAGCGGGTCGTGTACCGGGACGTTGCCTCGTGCTAGGAAACGATGTCGCGTCAAGATTGCGTCCTTGCTGTAGCACTGCTTAAGATCGCGCTCACGGCTTGCCGGAGATCATCAATCAAGGAGCATGCGTCATGGTTGCCACGTCTATCAAAACGCCTGGTGTCTACGTGACCGAGATGGACGCATTTCCGCCGTCGATCATCGGAGTCGAGACCGCCGTGCCGGCCTTCATCGGCTATACGGAACAGGCGAACATTCAGGGGAAGCCGGTCTATCTCAAACCGGTCAAGATCACTTCCTTGCGCGAATTCACCGAGATTTTTGGCCGTGGCTTCAAGGCGGCGGTGGTGATCAAGAGCGTCGATACGAAAACCGTCCGGTCCCAGCCGGATTGCTACGATGTCTCCATCAATGATGCGAACGGCAACACGCTCTACTATTCAATCGGCCTGAAGGACGAGAAACGGTTCAACCTCTTTGCGAGCATGAAGCTGTTTTTCGATAATGGCGGCGGCACCTGTTACGTGGTCTCGGTCGGCGACTACACCGATGACGGCGCGGAGCCCGGCGGCGCCGGCATCAGTCCGGACAAGCTGAAACAGGGCCTTGCGGAGATCGCGGAGGTCAAGGGGCCGACGATGCTGGCGGTTCCCGATGCCGTCCTCCTGAAGCCGGACGATGCGGCAAAACCCTGGGCGTGCGAAGCCTACTATGCGTTCGTGAAGCAGATGATCGCGCAATGCGGCGCGCTGCAGGACCGTTTTGCGCTGCTGGATGTCTATGGCACGCAAGCGCTCGATCAATCCGATCCCGCCGTGTTCGAAAAATCCTTGGCAGCGACCATTGCCGAATTCAGAGACGGGATCGGCCAGGACGACCTGTCCTACGCCGCTTCCTATTTTCCCTTCCTGAAGACCACGACCTATCCGGTCTCAGGCATCGACTACACCTGGTTCGACCCGTCCGCGCTGTCCGAGGTTCTGGGGCTGCAGGCAGCAAACCTTTACCGTGGTGCCAACCTGACAGCGGTGCAGAAGATGATTGCCGAGATCGACCCGGACACCGGGCCGACCGGCGCGGAGGACATTGCCCGCCTGAACGAAAGCCTGAGGAATGCATTGCCGGTCCTGAAGGAGATGGAAGATCAGGCGGCGCGCGATCTCGGCATCCTGCCGCCGAGCGGCGCCGTGGCGGGGGGGTATACGCAAGTGGACACCACGGGAGGCGTCTGGACCGCGCCGGCCAATGTCGCGCTGACATCGGTGATCGCGCCGACCGTCACCATCAACAACGAGATGCAGGAAAATCTCAACATGCCGCTGGACGGCAAGGCCGTCGATGCCATCAGGATGTTTCCGGGCCGGGGCACGCTGGTATGGGGCGCGCGTACGCTGCTCGGCAACAGTCAGGACTGGCGCTATATCCAGGTACGGCGGACTGCCATCTATATCGAACAGTCGATCAAGCAGGGGCTGATGCCCTTTGTGTTCGCGGCCAATGACGGCAAGACGTGGTCCACGGTGGTGTCCGCCGTTTCGAGTTTTCTGCAGCAAGTGTGGGCGCAGGGCGGCCTGATGGGTGCGACAGCCTCGGAGGCCTATTCCGTGGAATGCGGTCTCGGCTCCACCATGACCGCCCAGGACATCCTGGACGGTTACATGATCGTGCAGGTCCGGCTGCAACTCGTGCGTCCGGCCGAATTCATCGTACTCACCTTCAAGCAGAAGATGGAGGCGGCATAGGGTTATGTAATTTGCTGGCTAATTATACATCGCGTTGGGCAAGAGCAGCGCGATCCCGGGGAAGGCGACGATTAGGGCGAGGGTGACGATCATCGCCAGCCAGAACGGCATGATGCCGGCGAAGATGGTCTCGATCCTGACATCCGGCACGACGCTCTTGACGATGAAGACATTGACGCCGACGGGGGGCGAGATCAGGCCCATTTCCAGAACCAGGACCATGACGACACCCAGCCAGATCGGATCGAAGCCGAGCCCGATCACCAGCGGGAAGACAATCGGCAGGGTGATCACCAGGAGGGATAGCCCCTCGATGAACATGCCGAGAATGACATAGCCGAGCAGGATCAGGGCAAGCGTGCCGTAAGTGCCAAGAGCGAGCCCGGTCATGGCTTCGGCGATGCTGGCCGGCAGATGGGACAATGCCACGAAGGGCGCGAATACATTGGCGCCGACCAGAATGAAGAAGGCCATGCCAGTGGTTTTCAGCGTCTCCGAACTGACCGAATAGAGCGTTGCAGCCGTGCATTTGCCGCGCAGAACCAGCATGAGAAGGGCGAAAAAGGCACCGACGCCTGCTGCCTCCACGGGCGTGAAGAAGCCGGTATAGATGCCGCCGATGGTGATGCAGATGATGACGCCGATCCCGGTTGCCCGGACGAGCGCAACGAGCTTTTCCTTCAGGGAGAATTTCGGGCCGCGCGGACCTTCCTCTGGCCAGAACAGGGTGACGCAGGCAATCGCCACCAGGAACATGCCCGTGAGCAAGAGGCCGGGCAGCACGCCGGCCATGAACAGCCGGCCGATGCTTTCCTCCGTCAGCACCGCGTAGACGACAAAGCCGGTCGAGGGTGGGATCAGGATGCCGAGCGTTCCGCCCGCGGCAATGGACCCGGTGGCAAGCCGGTCGCCGTAGTTGAAGCGGCGCATTTCCGGATAGGCGACCTTGCCCATGGTGATGGCGGAGGCGAGCGACGAGCCGGAGAGGGCGGCAAAGCCGGCGCAGCCCATGACGGTGGCCGCGGCGAGGCCACCCTTCAGGTGGCCGATGACCTTGTGCGCCGCCTCGAAAAGATCGCGGCTGAGGCCGGCGGCGGAGGCGAGATTGCCCATCAGGATGAACAGCGGAATGATGCTCAGTTCATAGACGGTGACGGTGGCGAAGATCTGGCCGCTCAGCGTGAAGGCGGCGGCCTGGAAGCCGGACAGGGCAACGGTGCCGGCAAAGCCGACCACCAGCAGCGAGATGGCGACAGGCGTACCGAGCCCGAGCAGGACAAACAGGGCGAGGAATCCCAGAAAACCGTAAAATTCGGGGCTCATTTCAAGAGTCTCTCCACCAGCAGCACGAGCGCCGAAAGCGCGCAGCCGAAGGCGATGGCGTAATAGGACGGGCCGAAGGGCAGTTGCAGCAGCAGCGTCGTCTCGCCGAAAAGGGCGGCTTCCTGTGCGTTCACGAAGGCGCGCCAGCCGAGATAGGCGAGGATGCCGGCACCGAGCGCCGTCGTCAGCCAGTCGAGCGGGCGCTGAACCGCACGCGGCAATCTGGCAACCAGCGTGTCGATGGCGATCAGGCGCCCGGACAGGACGCAAAGCGGCAGGCTCAGGGCAACGACGAAGGACAGAAGGATCTGGGCGTAGTCATTGGCGCCGAAGATCGGCCGGTTGAAAAAGGAGCGGAGCAGGGCATCGGAGACCGACAGGCCCATCAGGAGGAAGAGGCCGGCGGCTCCCAAAAGGATCAGCGGGACTTCAAGCACGGACCTCCAGCGCGCCGTGGGCGCGCCGGAGGATCCCAGGTTTTCAAGCTGCATGGGTCAGTTGGCGCCAAGGGATGTGACGATGGCTTCGGCGTCCTTGCCGATTTCCTCGCTCTTGTCGTTCAGGATGGCCGCGATCGCCGGCTTCATGGTGTCGCGGAATTCGGCATCCGCGGCGGCATCGATTTCGATCAGCTCGACCCCGCTGTCGGCGGCGAGTTTCAGCCCGGCCTGGCCCGCCTCGTAAAAGGCCTTGGCGCCCTTGAGGCTGATCGCCCTGCCGGTCAGCTTGTCCAGCGCCGCCTTCTCGTCCTCTCCAAGGCTTTCCCAGCTCTGCTTGTTCATCAGCAGATAGAAACTGTCGAGCGCGGAGGGAATGTTGGTGGTGACGTATTTGGCCGTCTCATGGAGCTTGTAGGAGCGAATGCCGGACGGGCCGATCATGACGGCGTCGATGACGCCGGTGTTCATGGCGTTAAAGACATCTGTGGTCGGCATGGAGACAGGAATGCCGCCCCAGGCCTCGACCAGCTTGGCCATGACCGGGTTCGGCGTCCGGACCTTCAGGCCTTTCATATCCGCCATGGAGCGGACCGGGGTTTCGCGGGAGATCAGCACGGACGGATTGTTGGCCCACAGGCCCAGCAGCTTGGTCTGGGCATATTCGGCTTGGAACAGCTCGATATTGTCCCAAAGCGCATTGGTCGCGGCGGTGCCGTTGGCAAAAAGGCCAGGGATATGGACAAGGCCTGTCGTGGCAAACTGCCCGGGCGTGTATTCGGGAATGCCGAAAACGATGTCGGCGACGCCGGTCACGACCCGCTTGTACTGCTGGACCGGGCCTTTGCCGAGCTCGCCGGACGGATAGATCCTGATGGTCAGTTCGCCATCCGTGGCGGCCTTGATGTCCTCCGACAGCGGCGTGATCACGCCCTGGTCCATCGGATGCATGGACGGCATGAAATGGGCCGCCTTCAACTCGGTCGCACCAGCGGTCTGAGCGCAAAAACTTGCGGCCGCAACGGCGAGCGCGGCGGCAATCCCGGTCACCGCGGACCTTGATTTCACAAACATATTCTCTCCTCCCCCGAGGTGATTTACATTGGTAATTAACTTTAGTAATTATCATTGTTAACTGATTAGAAGAGATGGGCCAACGTGAGTCAAGCCCATTCACGCGGAGTGCACGATGGCCACGGAATACACGCTTCACCAGAGGATCGGCTTCAAGGTGACTCACCTCGCCCGGATCATGGAAAGCCGCCTGGAAAAGCAGCTCTCCGTGCATGGCGTCACCAGGCTGCAATGGTGTGTCCTGCGCGGTGTCGGGCTGGAAGGCGTTACCTCACCCTCGCAGCTTGCGGATTACATCCGGATCGCCAGGCCGGCGGTTTCAAGGCTGCTGAAGTCGATGGAGGAACAGGGGCTGGTGAAGCGCAAAGGGCTTGATGACGACAAGCGGTTCACCGAGGTCGAGCTGACCGGCCTGGGCCGTGAAAAGCTGAGCGCGTGTCATGGACTGGTGCGGGAATTGAACCAGCATTTTTCCGAAAAACTGGATGCGGAGACCTATGAGGTCTTCATGGCTGCGATCGACCGGTTGACCGATGGCGAGGATGTGCAGCTGACCCGGCTTTGACGGGGACGGCAACAGAAAACGAGAGGCGGTCCTGAAGGCCGCCGGGGGGACATAGTGAGGCTTTTTTCGGACAAGAACCGGCCGGTTCACTTGGGACCGTTTCCGATGGAAAGGCTGGCGCGGCAGGCGGGCCCCGTCCTGCCGGCGGATGTGCCGGCCTTCGAGCCCCTGGTCTTTTCCAGGCCCGGCCGGCCGGAAAACATCGTCAATGCCATGACCGAAAGCCAGGCCATGCTCGATGCCGTTCGCGATGGTCTTGTCAATGGCGCAAAAGCGGAGATCCCGGAGGATCTGGTCGAACGGCAGAACCATCTGAAAGCCTTCGGCTATTTCTCCGATGTCTCGATGGCGGGAACCTGCGCCTTGTCACCGGCCGCTCTTCTGGAGAGGCCCGTGCGCAATCCCGACATGGAGCGGCTGGCCGAGAAGCTCAGGACCGGACAGCACAAGTCGCTGGCGTCCGGCATTGAGATGATCATGGCGGATCTGCGCGATGCCATGAACGCGCCGGAAAAATCGATCAGGCATCATCGGCACGCCCTGGTGTTCATGGTCCAGACACCTCGGCCTGTTCGCCCGGATGAACCCGGCTTCGACTGGCTGGAGGGGGCGGAGCGGCATCGATCCGCGCTGAGGGCAATGGAAGTGGCTGTGGTGCTTGCCCAATACATCCGATTGCTTGGCTATGAGGCGCGGGCGCATGGATTGTCCGCGTCCGATGTCGACCTGAATGTGCTGGCCGTTGCCTCGGGACTTGCCAGTGTTGAAGAAGGTCAGCTGCGGAGCCCCTACCTTGGCGACCGCTTCGCCCTTGCCGTGGTGACCACAGATTTGCCGTTCGCGCATGACCTGCCGTTGAAGCCGCTCGCCGATCAACCCCGGTGGAAGACCCACGGTCCAGCCTGGAAAGCCGGCTACCGGACCGCCAAGAGTGCCGGCAACCTGGACCCTTATGAAAAGCGCCGCTTTGTCGATGGCGCGCATCCGTTCGAAACGCTGAAGCGGGTTGACGAACCGACCACCTTTATCGACGAGGCGCGCGTACCGCGCGTGCCCAAGCGCACGGACATGTTCGCGCGCTCGCTTTTCGGGGATCTTGGCAAGAAGGTCCAGCAGGCCTCGACCAATGGTCAATATGTGCGCAAGTCGGCGCCATCCATGGCGCAGCGGCGGGCGCTGGGGGCCTTTGTGCTGCTCCAGGATGGCGACCCGGGTACCGCCAACCCGGTTCGCTCCGATCCTCTGGAGAACGCGCAAAACCTGAAGGCCATGTCTTATTTTCTCGGTGTCGACGCGGTCGGTGTATCCCGCTGCCCGGACTGGACCTGGTATTCCCATGATGCCGCCGGTGCGCCAATCGATCCGCCGCACGATCAGGCGATTTCCATGGTCATCGACCAGGGCTACGAGACCATGGAAGGGGCGTCGGGCGACGACTGGATTGCCGTGTCCCAGTCGATGCGCGCCTATCTCCGCTTTTCCATACTGGGCTGCATCGTCGCGCAGCAGATCCGCAATCTCGGCTACAAGGCCAAGGCGCACACGGTGATCGACGGCGAGGTGCTGCAGCCGCCGCTGCTGCTGCTGTCCGGCCTGGGCGAGGTCAGCCGGATCGGCGAGGTCATCCTCAATCCGTTTCTGGGGCCGCGCCTGAAGTCCGGCGCGGTCACCACCACCATGCCGCTTGCCCATGACAAGCCGATTTCCTTCGGCCTGCAGAGTTTCTGCGAGGCGTGCAACAAATGCGCCCGCGAATGCCCGTCCGGGGCGATCACCGCCGGGCCGAAGCTGATGTTCAACGGCTACGAGATCTGGAAATCCGACAGCCAGAAATGCACCACCTACCGGATCACCAACGAAGGCGGCGCCATGTGCGGGCGCTGCATGAAGACCTGCCCCTGGAATCTGGAAGGCATCTTCGCCGAAGCGCCGTTCCGCTGGGCTGCCATGAACCTGCCCAAGGCAGCGCCCTTGCTGGCGAAGCTGGACGACATGGTCGGCAATGGCGAACAGAATCTCGTCAAGAAATGGTGGTGGGACCTGGAACTCAGCGACGACGGCGCCTACCGGCGGGCCTCGCAGCCGGTCAACGACCGTCCGCTGCAGAAGGATCTCGATCTGAAATTCGAGGATCAGACCCTGGCCGTCTATCCCGCCACGCTGGCACCCCATCCCTGGCCGTTTCCCTATCCGATGGACCGGGAAAAGGGCATCGAAGCCTACCAGGCGCTGATCACCGCAGAAGAATACAAGGCACGGCTCGCGCGCGGCGACACGAAAGGCCTCGCGCATGAATACCGCATCGACGGCGACGCGCCGGTGATCCAGGTGCAGATCGTCAAGGCGGAGGCGATGACCGGCGACGTGAGCAAATACGAGTTCGCCTCTTTTGACGGCGCGCCCTTGCCGGACTGGACCGCCGGCGCGCATATCGACATCGTGGTGGCGCCGGAATTCCTGCGCCAGTATTCGCTGTCCGGAAACCCCGCTGATCTGACGCGGTACCAGATCGGGGTGCTGCGCGAGCCGAATGGGCGCGGCGGGTCGCAGCTGCTGCACAGGATCTTTACCGAAGGCCGCAAGATCTTTATCTCCAGGCCGATCAACCATTTTCCGCTGGTCGAGACGGCCCGGCGCAGTTTCCTGATGGGGGGCGGCATCGGCGTCACCCCGATGATCGCGATGGCCCATCGGCTTCATGCCATCGGTGCCGATTTCGAGCTGCATTACTCCTGCAGCACAAGGGCAAGCGCCGGATACCTCAAGGACCTGGCAAGCTTTCCCTGGGCGGACAAGGTGTATCGCCATTTCAGCGACGAGGGCACGCGCGCGGATTTCGACAAGGTGCTGGCAGGCTACCGGCCCGGCGATCACGTTTATTGCTGTGGCGCGGTGCCTTATATGGACGCGGTGATGGCGGCGGCGGAGAGATGCGGTTTTGCCGAGGACGAGCGGCATCTGGAATATTTCAACGTTCCGGAAATGCCGGATTACGAGAACCATGCCTTCACGCTGAAACTCGCCAGGTCTGGGCTGGAGCTCGAAGTCGCGGCGGATGAAAGCGCGACGGATGCGCTGGCGGCCCACGGTATTCATGTGGACGTCAAATGCTCCGACGGCATTTGCGGCGTCTGCAAGTGCGGTCTTGTGGCCGGTGAGGTGGAGCACCGGGATTTTGTCCTGTCGAAAAAGCAACGCGAGACAGCGGTCATCCTGTGCCAGTCCCGAGCCGCCGACGCTGGAGGCGTGATCGAGGTCGATCTCTGATCTTGCCAATGCCTTGGCGTTGAAGTTTCGCCCAAGGCGCTGACCGGAAGGCAAGCGACCGATCTCTTCCGGCCCGCTGAGGTCTTGGTCAAACGGATCGTTCCTGTCCGGAAATGATTGCGATCGCAGCCAAAGTCTCATCGACATCTTGGGAAGATCAGACCTCGCGCCAGACTGTTATGCAGCCTGGCAAAACCTTGACCCGGCGTCTGGCCTCGGCAAGAACAGGATATGGGGCACGGTTGATCGCTCCGGAGTTGGGCGCGCGGCGGGGAGCCCTGGCCGGGGAGCGCACGGGAGAAAACAATGTGGATTTTGGCCGCATCGGTTTTGGGCGCGCTGGCCGGTTGCCTGATCGCACCGTTGCCTGCCTCTGCGGACGAGCCGCCTTACGTCTCCGGCCGGATTTACGAGGAGGTGGAGACCACCTTCAATTGCATCGAATTCTCCGATGCGCGGATCATCGCCTCGCTCATGGAGGCGGATGTCGAAGTTGATGTTTTCGCCACGGCGGCCAATGCTTCCACCTGTTACGAGGTAAGCGGAATGGTGCACGTCCCGGAACAGGAACTGACGACGGAGTTGGAAACTCTCCATGTATTGAAGACTTATCAGTTCAATGAGGGGCGGAAGTCGCCTAAACCGCACTATCTGATCTCGGAACGCAATGTCGTGAGCCCAGCGAACTGACATCAGGCAGGACAAAAGGCAAACATGTTCCAGCTGTCATCGGATCAGGGAACCAATCTTGTCCTTGTGAGCATTCCCTTTGATCCGGCCCAAGCGTCCATCCGCTTTTTCTGATCAGCCGGCACGGCGACGCGGTCAGATTGCGGCGGTCGGCGTATTGAGATGCCGGAGCGGGGAGATGCGTTTACAGCGACCAGCCCGCCAAGAAACGGTTCACGCTCTGAACAGGGCACCAAGACCCGGCTGGGGATCGTCGACCCCGGCGAGGTGCAGCATGTGCCAGGCGAGCGCCTGGTTGCTGCTGATGACCGGAACGCCGGCTGTCCTTTCGATGGTTTCCAGAATGCTTGCGGTCCTGAGACTGGTGCAGGAAATCACGATGGCGTCGCAAGGAGCTGCCGCGGCCACGCGTTGCGCGGCGGCAGCGATCGCACGCTCCGAAATCCGGGAAACAATCCGGTCGTTGCCTTGTTCAAAGGAGCCGAACCCCGCGATGTCAAATCCGGCGTCGATCAGCCGCTGCTGCATGCGCATGGAAACTTCAGGCACATAAGGCGTGAGGAAGCCGAGACGGGTGGCCTTCAGACAGCGTCCGGCCGCGATGATTGCGGATAGCGGGTCGGTGACCTTGGCGTCCGGAAAGACGGTGTTGATGGCGCGGGCCACGTTTTCGGATCCGATCACCGTTGAAGCCGAGGTGCAGCCATAGCCGATCACATCGAAATCCAGCGACGACGTGAACAGCCGGGCTGCTGCCGGCAGGTCCTGCTCCATTCTGGCGAGCGTGTCCGAACTGACCTCGGGAACCATCGGAATGCGGCTGTGATAAAGCGCGATGCCGTCGAGCGCCATCATCCTGGCAAATTCCGGTTCCAGCGTCTCGTCGGTTTCGAGCACGATCACGCCCATTCTTGCCCGTGAACCACTCCCGGCGTCGGTGTCGAACTCCAGCTTCATGGCATGTCCTCAGATGACGGGAAGGGCGCGTTCCGCGCGCTCCGACAGCAATTCGGCGCCGTCCTTCCGCACAACAATGTTCTCTTCGTGGACCATCAGGCGGCCGTCGCCATAGCTCAGGGACGGTTCCAGAGTCAGAACCATGTTTTCTTCAATGACGGTCTCGTCGAAGGCGGCATGCGACGGCCATTCCGTGAGCTGCATGCCAAGTCCGTGCCCGAGCCGGCCGATATCGCCGCCCTGGTTGTCCAGTTCCGCAATCACGGCCTGCATGGTCCGAAACAGTTGCCGGCAGGTGGTTCCCACCCGTGCCGCCTCTATCCCTGCCTCGGTCGCGCGCCAGAGGACGTCATAGGCGCGGCGGCTGGCATCGTCGGCCGACCCGATGGCAAAGTTGCGGTCAAAATCGCAATAATAGCCATCCCAGACAGCGCCGGTGTCCAGCATCAGCACGTCGCCACGGGCCAGCGGCCGGCGCGACGGCGGAGAAATCACATCGCGGTAACCGCCCCGGTCCGCGCCGCCGACAAGATAGGGAACATCGTCCGCGCCTTCGGCAAGGCCTTCGCGGCGGAAAGCGCGAAACAGCTCCTCCAGGGGCAGGCCCTCGTGTGCCAGCTCGGGAACTTTCGCAAAGGTGCGCGAGCCGATGGCGCAGATATGCGCGATCTTTTCGATTTCCCGTTCGGACTTGATCATACGCAGGCCCCGAACCAGCCCGGTCGCGTCGACAATGGCAAGGTTCGGCAGTCTTGCCATCAGCCGCTCGTAATCGCCGAGCGGCATGCGCAGCGAGGTCTCGTGGCCTTTCATCACGCCAATGGGCTTTCCGGCTTCGGCCAGAGGCGCAAGCAGGTCTTCCAGCAGGCTGAGGCCGTCGTCGTCGGGGCAGGGGGCACTCCAGGTGCGGATATCGTCCAGCCAGGTTCCACGCATCAGTTCCGCACCGATTTCCGGAATGACGGCAATCGGCTTTCCGGAAAGCGGAAGAAACAGAAACCAGGGCCGGGTCGGGCTTTGCCAGAAGAGCGTGTGAAAACCGCTGAAATAGCGGACCTCTGCCTCGCTCATCAGCAACAGGCCCGCCAGACCGGATGCCGCCATTCGCGCCTGTGCCCGCTCGGTGCGAGCCGCGAACTCCGCCTCGGGAAAACCGCGCTCTGGAAACCCGGTCATTGTTCGCCCTCACGCGAGGGGAGCCGGTCACGCACCAGCTCTTCCCAGAACCTTGCGCCGATAGGCAGCAGGGCATCGTTGAAATCATAGTCGGACGCATGCAGCGGTTGGCTGTTGGCACCGGTCTCACCGTTGCCCATCAGCAGGAAACATCCGGGAACGGCCGCACTGAAATGGGCAAAGTCTTCTGAAAAACTCATCGGCGGGCGCTCCCTGACGGTCTCGCAACCAGCTGCTGTTCCGGCACGGTAGACCGCCTCTGTCGGGGCCTGTGCGTTGATCGTTTCGATGAATTCCGTCGCGCAGTTCACAGTCACGGACACGCCATGGGCGGCGGCAACGCCATCGGCGATCTGGCGCATGAACGTTTCAATGGCGCGCCGGTCTTCCGGCGACCGGGCCCGGTAGTCGCCTTTCAGGGTGGCTTGTCCGGGCAGGACGTTGCGCTGGCCGTCCGTCAGAATCTCGGTGACGGAGACGACGGCGCCGGCGGCGGGGGGGAGCTTTCGAGCGACGATCGTCTGAAGGGCAAGGACAAGCTCCGAGGCCACGGTGATCGCATCCACGCCGGCCTGCGGCATGGAAGCATGGCCGCCGCGGCCCTGGACCCTAATCTCGAACAGGGTTTCGCTGTTGCAGATGATGCCGGATCGTGTGGAGACCTGACCGACGGGTGCTCCCGGCAGGTTATGGATCGCGTAAATCTCTTCGACCGGGAACCGCGTCAGCACGCCTTCGTCGATCATGGCCTGAGCGCCCAGACCATGTTCCTCGTTGGGCTGGAACAGGAAAACGACCGTGCCGTCGAAATCGGGGGTTTCGGCGAGCCGTTCCGCCGCACCCAGGAGCATGGTCATGTGGCCATCGTGGCCGCAGGCATGCATGACACCCGGTGTCTTGGACACATAACCGTGCGCGGAGGTCTCGGTGATCGGAAGCGCGTCCATGTCCGCGCGCAAGGCGATGGCGCGATTGCCGCGGCCATTGCGCAGAAGGCCGACGACACCCGCGCCCACATGGACCTCCAGTCCGAGCGCTTCCAGCTGGCGGGCAATCTCGCGCTTCGTCCTGTTTTCCTGAAATCCGAGTTCAGGGTTGCGGTGAAAATCGCGCCGCCGCTCTGTCAAACGCTGTTCAAACGTTTCCATGAGTCCGCCTCCCGTTTCTTCCTCTTCTATCTACACCGTCCCGCTGGCGGTCAGGAGTAACTTTCTAACTGAAGTGCGATGAAAAAAATTGAACAAGGAACAACTCGCGACTAATTTCGGAAAATGGACGACAAGGATCTGGAAATCTTGCGCCTGGTACAGCGCGATGCCCGCCTGACCGCCGATGCGATCAGCCAGGATGTCGGCCTGTCGCCGCCGGCGGTGCAAAAGCGTTTGAAGCGGCTGCGCGAAAGCGGCGTGATCGAAAGGGACATTGCCGTCCTGTCGCCCGCCAAGCTTCAGCGCGACATGACGATTATCGTCGATGTCATCCTCGAACGCGAAAGCCGCAGTCACCTGGACGCGTTCAAGCGCAAGATGCGCAACGCGCCCTGCGTCCAGCAGTGTTACTACACAACGGGGGAAGCGGACTTCACGCTGATCCTCACCGTCCGCGACATCAAGGAATACGAGCAGTTCACGCAGGACCATTTCTTTGACGAGTCCAACATCAGCCGCTTCAAGACAGCGATCGTGATGGACAGGGTCAAAGTGTCCCTGGACGTGTTGTAGGGTCAGGACCCATTCATTTGGGTGAAATGGTAGGGATGAATTTGTTCGGATACGAGGCGCAAAGCTGCAGGAAACCGTCCGGTTTCCAAAGATTTGCAACGACGTTGCCGGGCAAATTCACCCTATCCCGGAGGGACGCAAAAACGGCTTTGATTTGCTGCGTCAAACCGCTTAACCGGGCAGGAAGCCCGCTTTTCGCGCTTTTCCTTGCAACTCGTTGCCGTTTGTTGCGCCATTTCGATCAAATGAATGAGTCCTGACCCTAAGTCTTTCCACTCAAATCGGCAGGCTGAGCCCGACCTTTGTCCGCTCCATGGTCACGGATGTGCGAAAGCGCCGGACATTGGAGTTCTCGAAAAAAAGCCTGTGCGTCAATTCTTCAAAATCCTGCATGTCGCGCGCCGTGCAGATCAGAATGAAATCCGCGTCCCCGGTCACGTAATAGCATTGCTGCACCTGAGGCTCGGCCCGCGCGAGCTTGCGGAACATGTCCAGCTGCTGAAGGCTTTCGCGCTCCAGTTCGACCAGCACGATCAGGGTCATTTTGAAATCCAGCCGGGCTGCGTCCAGAATGGCGACCTCCTGCTGGATGATGCCTGTTTCCTTTAACCGCTTCAGCCTGCGCTGGACCGAGGGAACGGACAAACCGCATTCCTCGGCCATTGTTTCAAGCCCGATCCGGCGATCTTTTTGCATTAGTCGCAGGATCGTGCGATCCGCATCGTCCAAATTGTCATCCATGATGTGAATTCTCGAATCTTTGGCTCGGTTCGGTAAATTTGGTCGAGTTTATCCGTGATTATGAAAAAATCAAATCATGTTGAAATGCTATATCAAATGGCATGAAACATACAGATTTGCTCGATTTTGCACCGGATTTCCAGCGCGCCCAGGCTTTCTTCGAGGCGCAGGAAACCTACGCGGTCTCACCTCTGCGGCCCTTGCTGGCGCCGGGCGGACATTGCTTCTGGGCCAAGGATGAAACCTCACGCATGGGGCTCGGAGCGTTCAAGGCACTTGGCGCACCTTACGCGGTGTTCCGGCTGCTGAGCGACGCATGGTTTGCCAGGACCGGAGAGATCCTGACCTCTGCGCGCCTCAAGGATGCGGACGTGCGGGCTCTTTCAGCGACCCGGACCTTCGTCTGCGCCAGTGCCGGTAATCACGGCCTCGGCGTTGCCGCAGGCGCCCGGAGCGCGGGTGCCAGGTCGCGCATCCATCTGGCGAGGACCGTCCCGCAGAATTTCGCGGAGCGTCTGCGCGCCTTGGGTGCGGAGGTCGTGTGGTCCGGGGACGTCTATGACGAAAGCGTAGAGGCGGCAAAAGCCGATGCGGATCGCACTGGGGCAATTCTGTTGGCCGACGGCACCTGGCCCGGTTACACCGAAATCCCGAAATGGGTGATGGAAGGCTATTGCGTCATTGCCGAGGAGCTGCGTGCCGCCTTCGAGGCGTCCAATCACTGGCCGACGCATGTTTATCTCCAGGCGGGTGTCGGCGGTCTAGCCGCCGCAATGGCGCATATGATCCGGCTGAACTGGGCCGTTCAACCCGAACTCGTCATTGTTGAACCCGAGGCGGCGGCCTGCCTCCAGGCAAGCCATCAAGCCGGCCGGCCGACCCGGGCCGACGGGCCGGACTCGAACATGGGCCGCCTGGATTGCAAGGAGCCCTCGATCGTTGCCTGGCGCGTGCTCGAGCGCTGCAACGTGAGCTACCGGACACTCAGCGAAGAAGATGGCGCGGCTGCAGCCGAAGCCATGACCGGCCTCGGCATCGCCACCACGCCGTCAGGCGCCGCCGGGTTCGGCGCCCTGTGCACCCAGATCCCCGACATACCAGCCGGCAAGGACTTCATCCCCCTTGTCATCATCTCAGAGGGGCCCGCCTGAGCGGGCCGGGAAGTTCGTTTCCGAAGATGACAAGAACGATGCCCTGGGCAACTTTACCAAGACGCTCCAAACCGCCATCTTCAACAGGCCGTATTGGGAAGTGATCAAGGGACGCTGCCGTTCTTCGTGATCCTGTTCCTGATGTCGGTCCTGCTGGTCTATTTCCCCGGCATCGCCTTGATGCTGCGGGACCTGGCCGCGCTTTGACAGGCCCGGACTGGGTTTCCCTGGGAAACCCAGTCCGGTATTGGGTCTCCCGCAGGATGCCGGTCATCGAAACTGCAACTTAAGATTTCAGACCTATAGGTCTTTCTGCGGGCTCCGGGATTGCTGAATTCAGGAAACCAGCTCGCGATTGTGCGCTTGGGGCGGTTGTGCCCAGGCGGATTGAGGTGCGTTTGAGAAGGCCGGGGGCTGTTGTGCAGAAAAGCGTTGGATTGATTAGATTTGCGTTGGTTTTCACTGGATACATGATCGCAATGGGCATCGTCAGTCTTGCGCTTGAGTATTTCACGGGCGTCAGCCTGAGCGGAACTGTGAATCAGATTGTTTCGGTGATGGGGGCTGCAACGGACGCGGGGCAAAGATTTTACAAGACTTACGAGGTCGTTCCTGACGCCGGTTTCGCCTGGAGCGCCTCCTTTCAGATGACGCTCGTGGAAATCGCCATTTCCGTGGTTCTTGGCGGCTTGTTCATCTGGGCTCTCGTGTCCGAGGGTGAACTTGCGAACGGCGTTGGCCCGCTGTTGACCTTCTTGGTGCCGCTGATGATCTTCATGTTTGCGATTTCCTGGGTCCTGAAACGCTACATGTTCGTCAGCGGTGCTCGCCGCGCCGAAAAGGTGCAGCTTAAAAAACAGGAAAAGAGCCGCGCGGTCTTCGAGTGACGGCTGAAGGTGTTCCGACGAAAAAGCCGACGGCCGCCTTGTGAAAAAAGTGAAGGCGGCTTCGTCGGTGGTTTCTGGCCCGGTCAGGATTTTGCGCGGCCAGAGACCTTCGTGACAGGCTGGCCGTTGAAGGCCCGGCGGCTTCGCGTCAGGTAGACGCGAAGGTGACCTTCACGCCGCGCTGGCGAAAGTAGGCTTGGAGCAGCTTGCGGCCGGACCGGTTGTTCTGGACAAGCTTTGTCGGATCCAGGACGGCCTCTTTCAAGCCTTCGTTCTTCAACGCCGCCTTGAGAGCCGCGATGTGCAGGTCAATGTCTTCATTGTCCGCCTGGAGGGAGTCGTAAACGCGGTTCGTCGCGTCCGCTACGGTCAGTTCGCTCACTGGTGCATTCCCGATGTTGTTTTGACCGCGCTTACCACATTATTGAGCCCGACACCAAAGAGAGTTGGCAGGGAGAAACCTGGTCGGCCGAACTGTGCCTCGAAGACACATGGGAAGACGGGCGTTGCGGGGACCTGCTCCCCCGGCACGCGGATCAGGTTTCTGCCTGGCTGGTTGTTCAAGCCGGTGTTTCATCATCCTCAATCCGAAAAATTTTCGGAACTCTCCGGCGCCCCGGCCGTTTGCCGGACATCTCGACACCGACACTGTCGGACAGTCGGGGGCCGAACAAAGGTCTGGCTGCCGGACCGTGCTCGGTCTGCAGAAAACACAAGGAGATTTCGATGAAACGCTTCGCCACACTTGCCCTCGCGCTTTCTGGTGCAACCCTGGTCGCCGCCAATGCAATGGCGGAAGACAAGGGGGCCGGCATCAAGGTCGGTACGCTGACCTGCGCCGTGGAAGAGGAAACGAATTTCGTTGTGGGCTCCAAGGCGACTTTGAACTGCACCTATGACCCGGCCAATGGTGGCAAGGCCGCCTATTACACCGGCACCGTTTCCGACTTCGGTCTGGACATCGGCACCACCAGCGATGCCACGCTTGTCTGGGGCGTTATTGCCCCGGCTGCCGATATGGAAACAGGTGCACTTGAAGGCAAGTATGGCGGTGTCACCGCCGGCGCAAGCCTGGGGGCGGGCCTGAAGGCCAATGCCCTGATCGGCGGTTTCGACAAGTCGATCGCGCTGAACCCGGTCAGCCTGGAAAGCCAGACGGGCACCAACTTCACGCTCGGCGTGACCAGCCTGACCCTTCGCTCTGTCAGCTAACGATATCCGCATAAGAATGGAACAGGGTCGGCTTTGCCGGCCCTTTTCCTTTTCCGGCTAACCAATAGGGCCAAAAGAGACCGATCATGCCTGAAACGCACAGTCCAACCATTGAAGACGTCCTGACAGCCTGGGGCGAGGAGGTGCAGGAGGGGCCGTCCAATGTCGGCTCTCTCATGCGCGCGGCAGGCAGCCGGGCAGCCGGCCCGATGCTGTTTCTCCCGGCTCTGGTGATGGTGTCGCCAATCGGCGCCATTCCCGGAGTGCCGATTGTCCTGACCACGGTGATCGTGCTGGTCTCGGTACAAGTGCTGGCCGGGGCTTCGTCCCTGTGGCTGCCGGACGTTCTTGTCCGGCGCGGCATACCGGAAGACAAGGTGCAGAAGATCATTGACTGGCTGCGGCCCAAGGCCGCCTGGGCTGACCGGTATCTGGGGCGAAGGCTGGCCTTCCTCGCCGGCGGTGCGATGGCCCGGGCCATCGCAGGTCTCTGCATGGTGCTTGCGGTGCTGGTGTATCCGCTGACGCTGTTTCCCTTCGCCGTTGCCCTTCCGGGCGGCGCCATTATGCTCCTGTCCCTGGGGTTGCTGACACGGGATGGTGTGGTGACACTGCTTGGCCTCAGCCTCGCTGGCGGTGCAATCTGGGCCGGTTTGACTGTTCCGCTGTGACGCAGCGCCTTTAATCTGTCGAGAAGGCACAAAAAACGGACCGCAGTTTGCGGCCCGTCTTTTTTGTCTACCGGATTGGCTCATCCCTTGAGGGTCAAGCTCTCCGGACTTTCCTTGTAGGCAGCCGGTTCGAAAGGTGCCGCCTCTTCGAGTTGTTCCTTGCTGAAGGGAGCCGTCACCAGCAGGGCGCCGTTTGTGGTCTCGTAGATCCGCAGACTGTCATAGGACACGGCGACCGGCTTTTCACCGAAGCCAAGGAAACCACCGACGTAGATGACAACCGCCTGGGCCTTGCCTTCCTTGCCGAGCAGGATCTGCGAGATCTCACCAATATCGACACCCTCACCCGTGTAGACGGCGGCGTCGATCAGGGCCTCGGTCGAAATCGTGCGGGTGTTGACTTCGGTCTTTTCCGCGGTCCAGTCGCTGGCGACGGTGTCTTCGATGCGCTTCTTCACCGGATCGACGGCTTCCGTCTGCACGGTTTCATAAGTCTCTTCGGCGCGCTTGGAAATTTCGTTCATCTCCTCGCGAACCGTTTCGGTGCTCATCCAGTCCGGAATGTAGTCCGGGCGTTCGAAGGACGCGGCCTGTTCGAGTTCCGCCCGGGAGGCATCGCTTACGATGGTGAATTGGTCGTCGCTTTCCGTCACGAATGTCAGACGGTTCATGTCGACTGCGACTTCCTTCTCACCTATGCCGAGAAAACCGCCGACGCCGACAATAACGGCGCGGACCTGACCGTCGCGGCCGATGATGACATCATTGATGTCGCCGATTTCCTCGGCATCGTCCGCTTCACCGGTCATCACGGCTTTGCCGATCATGTTGGAAGCCAGAAATCCGGTCGTTGCGCTCGGTGCCAGAGTGTGGAATTCGAACTCATAGACGCCGTCGGAAGCACCGGTTTCAGCCTGTGTAGCGGTCCCTGTGGCGGCCGTATTGCCGGCAATTGCGGTGCTCGAAACCATAGCAACGATAGCAGTTGTTGTAAGGAAATGACGTAGCATAATTGTTATCCTTTCGAATTTTTATTCGAGTTTATTGGATGCAATATGTAAACAAATAAAATTGCAGTTGGTTCCATAAAAAATACGCGCCAGAGGCGCGTATTTAATAAGTATTATGCAAGCCGGCCTGAACTGCGCGGTCCGGCGAGGAGCCAGACGATGAAACCGATCAGCGGGAAGATCAGGATGCCGAGAACCCAAAGGGCCTTGGCTCCAGTGGAAGCGCCGCTGCCGAGGATCTTGATCACGGCAACCACGTCCAGGATCAGCACCAGCAAACCTAAAATTCCATATTCCATGATGAACCTCCGAGTGGGAACTGCCTTGCAAACGGCCTGACTCGCAACCTGGTTCCGTCGTTCAGAGGGTTTTTCTGAAAGATGGTTTGGTGGAAATTTTGAGAAAACTTCGGAACCAAAAAAACACGCGGGCGTTTATTGTTCGTGATGTCAATCTTGGAGGTAACGATGCTTTCCTGGGCAATTCTTTTTCTGGTCGTTGCATTGGTGGCGGCCGTTCTGGGTTTCGGCGGTATTGCCGGAACCGCGGTTTCGATCGCCAAGCTGATCTTCTTCGTGGCAATCGCCCTGTTCCTGATTTCGGCGGTTATGCACGCCATTCGGGGCCGAAGGGTCTGATTATCCTGAGCTGACTAAAAAGGGGCGCCTTGAGCGCCCCTTTTTTAGGGTCAGGACTCATTAATTTGATCGAAATGGCGCAACAAACGGCAACGAGTTGCAAGGAAAAGTGCGAAAAGCGGGCTTCCTGCCCGGTTGAGCGGTTTGATGCAGCAAATCAAAGCCGTTTTTGCGTCCCTCCGGGATAGGGTGAATTTGCCCGGCAACGTCGTTGCAAATCTTGGGAAACCGGACGGTTTCCTGCAGCTTTGCGCCTCGTATCCGAACAAATTCATCCCTACCATTTCACTCAAATTAATGGGTCCTGACCCTAGTGCGTTCTTTTCAGAAAGATCCGGTGGGCGGACCAAAGCTGCTGTGCGATCTGGGCCCGGTCCGGTTTGCTTGCGAGCGCCTGGCTTGCATCCATGGCAATGTCCAGCAATTGACGTTTGAGCAGGGGAAGATGTTCCTGCCTGCACACATGCGCCATCTTGCCGATGGCCTGGATCAGGTGATCCAGCACCAGCACATTTGCCCTGGCGGATTGCCTGAGCGGGCGCAGCGCGCCGGAGACGATGTCATTGACTTCGAGAAGGTTCAGCCAGACCCGTGGCGTGCCGTCGTCGTCGCATAGCAGCGCGGAGGGGGCACCGCGCTGCAGGATCCTTGCGAAACTCGCGGACAGGTGATCGATCGCGCTGATCGCCGTGTAGGAATCGTTGATGCCGGGGGAGAGTGCCCTGAGAGCAATTTCGACCATAAGATGGACGGAAAACTGGATATCGCCCTCAGGCGCGCGTGCCTTGCCGATCCGGAAGGCTTGAGGGAGGTCTTTTAGATCCGGTTTATCGTCCGCGGTTCTGACCTCGGCAATCGGCATGCCCTCGATCACGAAAGTGCCAGGCAGGACCAGCACTTCGACAAAGCCCTCGCAGCTTCGCGCGAAACCGGCGAGGCGATCGCTGTCGATCAGGGTGACATAGCCGCTTCTCTTCGCCGTCACGGATGTTGTCGGCAGGTCGGGTATCTCGTCCCGGTCATTCGGTTTTTCGCGGGGTTCGCTCGCCAGCAGGATATCGATGGAGTGACGCAGCGAAGATTGGATACGGCCGATTTCCGCATCGACCCGGATCCGCCCAGCGACGTCGTTAACGAAATAGACCAGCCAGAAAAAGCTGATCGCTGCCAGCACGACTGAGAAGCCGACCGAGACCCGGACCTCGCGCCCGTCATCGACCACGAACAGGACAAAGAGCGCATAGAGGAAGGTCGCTCCCAGCAAGCCGATGGTGATCTGTGTGGTGCGGTTGCTGGCAAAGGTTTCCAGCAGCCGGGGCGAGATGTTGCCGGCAGCGAGTGTGAACACCACCAGGGTCAGGGAATAGACCAAGCTGATCACCGACATCATGGCGCCGGCGATCGTCGAAAGAACGGACCGGGCCCCTTCGACGCTGATGGACTCGTAGCCGAGCGCCTCGAAGAGTGGTGTCAGCAGTTTCAGATCGTCGACAGAAAGCGCCAGGATCGCCAGCGCAGCGCCGAAAAGCGCAATGCAGACAGGGATGAACAGGAACCCCTTGATCAGCCTGTAAAGTGCTTGTTCCCGAACACCGTCCTGATAAGCAAGTGGCATTCCATTTCCCGCCGGTTAGAGCATGTCGCTACAATGTCTGAAAAAGGCCTGGTGCCGGCACATCCCCAAAGTGGGATGAGCCGGCGCAGGAAGGGCGTGGAATACACTCAAACGGAGAGCGCGTCCTGGATAAGCGCGGCCGATTCCGCGACCGCGACCTCGGACCGTTCAAACGACTCCTGACCGCTCATCAGTTCTTCCAGACGCAGGCGGGCCCGGGACACGCGGCTTTTGACCGTGCCGATCTTGACGCCGAGGATCTCCGCGGCTTCCTCATAGGAAAAACCGCTGGCGCCGATCAGGATCAGGGCTTCGCGCTGGTCGTCCGGCAACACCTGGAGGGCACTTAGGAAGTCCTTGAGTTCGAGATGTCCGGCCTGTTGGGGCTGGCTCTCCAGCGTCGCGGCATGTTCGCCGTCAGGATCGGCCACCTCGCGCTGCATCTTGCGGCCGACGGAATAATACTGGTTGCGCAGGATGGTGATCAGCCAGGCGATCAGGTTGGTGCCTTCGGTGAACTTGTCCTTGTTGGCGATCGCCTTGGCAAGGGTCTCCTGGACGAGGTCATCGGCGCGGTCCCTGTCGCCGCTGATCGAACGGGCGAAGGCTCGCAGGCGCGGAATGGCCTCAACGAGCTCCTTCTTGAACTGTGCGCCGCTCATTCCGCGGCCTCCTCGTCAGCGTCCTGTTCCGAAACTTCCTTGTCATCCAGCGCGGAAAGCAGCTCAAGCATGTCATCGGGAATGTCTTCCGACAAAGCTTCGTCATAGACCTGCTTCAGCTGGCTGCCGATCCAGTCTTCTTTGCTCTTCGCTCCTGCGGCCGGCCTGATAATGCCGAAATCGGGGGCGGGCCGGTTGGGTAATGTCTTGCTTGCCATTGCGAATTCCTGAAATTCTGGTTTAGGACACGGTCCGGGATTTGTGGCGTAAACGCGGCGGCGAAAAAAAAGTTCCGGCAGTATGGAACTTTTTTTTGCCAAGTGCATTTCCCTCCTACGCGCCCGCTCCAACCGCGAAACTTTGCGGCTAGGGCAGACAGATTGAGGAAGTTTTGAATGTCCATGAGCCTTTCCAAGGAAGTTGCCCCCCTTCTGCCCTATCTGCGCCGCTACGCCCGGGCTTTGTCCGGGACCCAGAAAAGCGGGGACGCTTATGTCCGGGCCTGCCTGCAGGCGCTGGTCGCCGACCAGTCGATCATCGATACTGACGACGGTGTAAAAATCGGGCTTTACCGGCTGTTCCACGTGCTTTGGAACGCCACGGTCATCCCGCCGGCCGCGGATGACGGGACGGCTTCGATTTTTGAACAGACCGCCCAGCAGCGGCTGGCGTCGATGGCGCCGGAGAGCCGGCAGACGCTGCTGCTGTCGACCCTTGAAGGGTTTTCAATTTCCGAGACTGCCCGCATCATTCAGAAAAGCGAAGATGATGTTAGTCAGCTGATCAAGGATGCGATTGACGAGATCGACCGTCAGACCAAGACCGACGTCCTGATCATCGAGGACGAGCCGCTGATCTCGATGGACCTGACACATATTGTTGAGTCGCTCGGCCATGATGTGACAACGGTGGCCCGCACGGCGTCCGACGCAATTGTTGCGGCAAAAGCCAATCCTCCTGGTCTCGTGCTGGCCGACATCCAGCTGGCCGACGGGTCATCGGGTATCGACGCGGTCAAGGAAATCCTGGCGGAAATGTCCGTGCCGGTGATTTTCATCACGTCGTTTCCGGAGCGTCTGTTGACAGGAGAACGACCCGAGCCGACCTTCCTGATCACCAAGCCGTTCAATCCCAATACGGTCAAGGCCGGCATTAGCCAGGCTCTGTTCTTCAAAGGGTCCGACGCGGTCGCCGCCTGAGGCGGCCGTTCTGTGGGGCGTGTGGCATGGATGGGGCTTTCAAGCCGGCACTTGTGGTGCGCGGGCTAAAGATGCGTAACGCATCCGATCATCGGGGCGAAGGGAAGGCGGGGATCACCCGCCTCCTGTCTTCAATGACGTGCCATCCAGGCATCGATTTCCTTCTCCGCTTCTTCGCGGGTCTTGCCGTATTTCTGCTGGATCAGGCCGGCCAATTCCGTGCGGCGGCCGTCAACGCGGTCGATTTCATCACCGGTCAGCTTGCCCCACTGGGCAACCGCCTTGCCTTTGAATTCCTTCCAGTTGCCTGCGATTTGGTCCCAATTCATCTGTCCAATACTCCTTTGTTGTCAGACATGGGGAAAACGGCGGGGCGGGCGGAAAGTTCCAGGGTAAGGCAACGAATTCCGATCAACATGTCCGTCCGTGGCAGGAACCTTCCCGGTGATGTGCCCGGTGCGAGGGACCTCTTTTTCAGACATCCGGAGAATGGAGCCGGCACCGCATGACTGACCTGTTGCACTACCTGTTTGGCGCGGCCTCCTTCATGCCGCATGGCTATTGCCTGTTGTGGCGGCCGGACCTGGTGGCCATGCACGCGATCTCGGACGGGGTGATCGCGCTGGCCTATATCGCCATTCCCGCCGCCATGCTGACCTTCCTGCGCAGGCGGCCGGACATCAAGGGGAACAGCCGCAAGATCGGCTACCTGTTCATCGCCTTCATCCTGGCCTGTGCCGTCACTCATTTGAGTGCGCTCATGACATTGTGGTGGCCCGCCTACGGGGCGCAGGGCTTGGTCAAGGCGATGACGGCGGTCATTTCGATCATGACGGCGGTGGTTGCCTGGCAGTTGCTGCCCAAATTGCTGGCCATCCCGTCGCTGCAGGATCTGGAGCGGGCCAATGACCTGCTCAAGGTGGAGAACATGCAGCTGAACAGCGAGGTCGGCAGGAGCCAGAGCGAGCTCAACCGGATCACCGACAGGTTCGAAACCGCGCTGACAGGATCCAACATCTCAGTGTTCTCCCAGGACAGGGACCTGCGCTACACCTGGATCCACAATCCAAGGTTCGGGTTCGAACCGGGTGAAGTCATCGGCAAGAGTGACCGGGACGTGCTCGACAGCGAGACCGCCGAAGAGGTGGTCACTCTGAAACGCCGGGTGATGGAGACAGGTGAATCCGCTTCCACCTATATCGCATTGGAAAATGACGAGACGGGAACGGTGTTTCTGGACCTGATCGTCCATCGGACGACCGATCTGAACGGCAAGACCGACGGCGTCCTGTGCACCGCCGTCGACATGACGGAGAAGAACCTCTACGAAATCCGGCTCGCCTCCATGGCAACGCAGCTGGCGGAAGCGAACAAGCGTTTCGAAAAGGCTCTCGCCGGGTCCCTGATCACCGTGTTTGAGCAGGACCGGAACCTGACCTATCTGCACGTGATCAATCCTCCGCCGGGATTGAGCGCGGAACACTTTGTCGGCAAGACCGACCGGGAGCTGTTTTCGGAAGAAGACCAGTTGAAGCTGATCCCGGCGAAGCAGAAGCTGATCGAAACGGGCGAAAGCACGGTTCTTGAGGTCGATGTCGACATGGACGGCACGCAGAAGAATTACAACGTCCGGCTTGATCCGGCGATTGACCGGGAAGGCCGGGTGACCGGGGTCATCGGGACCGCGGTCGACCTGACCCACAAACGCGAAAACGAACGGCAGATGCATCTGGTGATGCGCGAGCTGACCCACCGCTCGAAAAACCTGCTTGCGGTCATTCAGGCGATGGCGCGGCAGACCGCGGCACGATCGGACAATACGGAAGATTTCGTGGAAAGCTTTTCCGCGCGCCTTCAGGCAATGGCCGCGAGCCATGATCTGCTTGTGTCGCAATCCTGGTACGGCGCGGATCTGCGGGAACTTGTCCTGACCCATCTGGGGCAGTCCATCGACCCGGGCAGTTCCCAGATCGAGGTCCGAGGCGACACGCGGTCGATTACGGCGGATGCGGCCCAGAACCTGGGTCTCGCGCTGCATGAATTGACGACCAACGCCGCCAAATACGGCGCGCTGTCGGTGATCGACGGCAAGTTGACCGTGTGCTGGGAACAGGTCGGGGAAAACATCCGGCTGACCTGGACAGAGACCGGCGGGCCGGAAGTGGTGCCGCCGGAACGCAACGGGTTCGGCCGCATGCTGCTTGAACGCCTGGTGGGGCCGTCGCTGGACGGAGAGGTCACCATCGAGTTCCTTCCCGAAGGTGTCCGCTGTGTGATCGAGTTTCCTTCCAGGCACCTGTCAGGCTGAACCGGGAAACCGGGTTTCCGCATCAGCCGCCGGCATTTGCATGCCGGCGGGGGGACAACTTCCTTTCGTCCTGTGCACCTGGATCTGCATCCAGGGTTGCCAATGCCTGGTCAATCTCCCGGAGCATTCTGGTCCGGACCGTGTTTTCCGTTGCAGCAGTCGTGGGTTGCCGGTTCAACGCTTCGCGCCAGGACAGGAGTGCCGCACGCTTTTGGGTGCGCGACAGCCCCTTGTCGGCCAGGACGCTCGACGCTGACCGAAAGCCCGCAAATCTTTGTGGTACGCTAATCATCGTTCTGCAGTGCTGGTCTTGATGAATCGGAAGCCGAAGCGGCGCCCGGCCGCGGTTCGCGGCCGGTGACCGGTGAACGCAATCACCTCAGTCCGTGATCAGGGCCCGCAGCATCCAGGCGGCCTTTTCGTGGAAGGTGATCCGCGCGGTCAGCAGGTCCTCGGTGACGATGTCCCCGTTCTCACCGGCATAACGCGCAACATAGCGCATCTCCGCAGACAGGATCTCGTGGCACTGGACAAGGTCCTTGATCATGTCGTGGGCGTCCGGCATGCCGCCGGCCGGCAGGGTGACGGTCAGGGTCAACTTGCCATCCTCGACATTGACAGGGGCGCGGTGGCCGAGTGCGCGGATGCGCTCGGCGAGATCGTCCGTTGCCGCGAACAGGTTTTCGTAATGAGCTTCGGTCAGGTCGTGAATGGGCTTGAACAGCGGTCCCACCACGTTCCAGTGGTAAAGATGGGACTTGATGGTCAGCAGGTAGGTTTCCGCCAGCAGAACCGACAGGTGCCCGGCCAATTGCTCCCGCGCCTGGTCGGACACGCCGGTGCGCACCTGATCGACCTTGGGGGTTTCAATGGTCAAAACGCTGGACATGAAAATGCTCCTTTGGTTCCGGTCTCTTTCGCAGATCAGGTCTGGTCGCCGTCTGGAAAGCGGCACTATCAGCTCAATTGGCCAGCTGCCGCTTGCGTCCATCGGCGAGATGTCGTGATCCGCTATTACGTTATGTAAAGTTTCGTGAGCGCGTTTGGTTCCGAGGAAGGCGGCTGCGACCTGTCAAAGGGCCCGTTTCGGGTCTGCGCAAAAAATCTTGGAACCAATCGAGCGCGGGGAAGTTTACCGTCCGAGCCGCGCGAAACGCGGGTCCGACCGGTCGTCTCATCTCGGCCGGCGAACAGAAACATGGCTCGGTTTCCCGGGCCATTCCCCATCCGAACAACTGGAGCGTTATGATGGCAACTGCCAAGACCGCGACCTCATCCACCGCCAAACCGTCCGACGATGCCGTCTCGGCCCGCGAGATCGAGGACGACATCGAGCGCATCCGCAGCGACATTGCGGCTCTTGCCGGATCCCTGAAGAAATACGGCGCTGGCAAGACCGGCGAATATAAGTCACGGGCGACGTCGGCGGGCGAAGAGCTCAGCCGGAAGTCCCAGGACGCACTGAATGACCTGACCGCCGAGCTGCAGGGCTATGAACGCGCCCTGACGAACGAAATTCGTCGCCATCCCCTGCAGTCGCTCGGGATCGCGGCAGGTATCGGTTTTCTGGTGGCCACTCTGGTGCGCCGCTGATGATGATGCGTGCCGTCCCGCTGGCCGTTTCCGCGGTGTCGCGCGACATGCGCGGCATCTACCGCCGCGCAAAGCGCAACACTGCGCTGATGGTGGTTTCCGGGATCTGTTTCGCAACCGCCTATGTGGCCGGGTTGATTGCCGCCGGGGCGTTCCTTGCGCCGATTTACGGTCCGGCCCTGTCTGCTTTGCTGATCGCCGCCGCCATGGCGGTGATCGGTCTTGTCGTGCTGGCCGTTCTCAGCTTGCTCAAGCTGCGCGACAAGAGGCGGAACGCGCGCCGGCGCGCGGGGCAAAACCTGGCTGCCGCCGCCGCGATTTCCATCCTGCCGCAGCTGACAGGATCGAAGAGCCTGCTGGCACTGGCCGCGATCGGCGGTCTCGCCTTTCTGGCAGCCCGAAGCCAGGGCGGCGAGGAAGATGTCTGATCCGCCAATGGCAGGATCGAGGTTTTGGAGCAAATTTCAATGACAGCACGGGCTGACGCGACGACCAGGGGCAATGCCGTGCCCGATCCGGTGCAGGGCAGCGGATTTTTGGACGAGCCGCTTGCCCGCGCGGCCCTATATGTGCTCGCGGCCATCGCCGTGACGGCCGCGCTCGATATCGGGCAGGTGATTTTTGCACCCGTATGCCTGTCGGTCGTGGTTGGATCGCTGTTCGGCCCCGCCGCCGACCGGCTGGCGCGGATTGGTGTTGCTTCCTGGATCTCCGCCGCATCCATGGTGCTTCTCTTCATCCTGCTGATCTTCACCGCGGGGGCCGCCTTTGTCGTGCCCTTGTCCGACTGGCTCGACAAGCTGCCTCTGATCTGGGCGCGGCTGCAGGCCCAACTGATCAGCTGGCAGGGCTTTTTCACCTCGCTCAGCAGTCTCCAGGAAGAACTGCGCAACATGACCGGTAGTGCGAGCCAGGTGAAGGTCAGCGTCGACGATACGTCAGCTGTCGAGAGCGTGTTCTATTTTGCACCCGCCTTCGTGGCGCAGGTCATACTGTTCCTGGCGAGCCTCTATTTTTTCATCCTGACGCGGCCCTATCTGCGCCGCTCCGCGCTGGAACTGACCGAAGTCCGGGAAAACCGGCGGTACATTTCCGCGGCATTCCGGACGATTGAGGAACGGTTGTCGGCTTACCTGTTGTCGATCACCTTCATCAACCTTGCTCTGGGAGGTGCTGTGGCGTTTGCGCTGTGGCTGCTGGATGTGCCGTCCGCGCTGCTCTGGGGCATGCTGGCGGGCATGCTGAATTATGTTGTCTATGTCGGTCCGGCCCTGATGACCGTGGTCATGGCCGGCGTCGGTCTTGCGACCGGCAACACGATCCCGGCCATATTGACCCCGCCGCTGGTTTATCTCGGCCTCAACCTCATCGAGGCCCAGTTCGTGACCCCGATGGTTCTCGGGCGCACCATGACGCTCAATCCCTTTGTGGTGTTCCTGACCATTGCCTTCTGGATCTGGCTCTGGGGGCCTGTCGGCGGCTTCGTGGCGGTGCCGTTGCTGCTGGTTGCCGTCTCGCTCATCGAGCTGCGGACCGAACTGCCGGGCCCTGAGTGACGGTGAAGGCAGTTGTCTAACGCCATGCAAAAAAATCGCCCTTTCGGGCGATTTTTTGGGTCTGTCGATCAGTTCTTATAGGCAAGTATGCCGGCCGCGATGGGCCACCCGGTGCAAGTGGTGGTGCTGTTTCCCGACACACAGCGCATCGGACGGCTATGGGTGTCGGCAAGGTCCATTTTCAGGTCACCCTTGCCGGACGAGCCGGTGTCCACACCATCGGTCACCTCAGGCTTTTGCGGTGCCACGGCCTCGGCGTCCTCGGTCAACGTTTCCGCCGCTCCAAGAGCCGTTGCCAGGCAGATCGTGCCGATGATCGCAGGAGCCCCTGCGACAAGTACACGCTTGTGAAAAGTAATCATCTTGTTACCTCCGCCCCGTAAACGCATATCTTAAGAAAAGGTTGCATTTTCTTGCCGAAAACCGCCGCGGCGCTGAGTAACTCTGGTGAAATCTGTTTGCGCTCAAGCCCCGCCAAATCGCGAAATCATGGTTTGGCCGTTTTTGAGAGGTACGGAACGATAGTAACCCAATCGGCGGAAGCTATTGGACCCACTACGAAAATATGAGATAGGGCATAACCTATGTTAATGCGCAGATCCGCAGACCCTTTAAGATTGTGGTCCCGTGCCAGAGCGTCAGTGAGCCCTTTCATGCCCTTTTCAATTGACAGTTCCGAACGGCGGCAACTCGGCGCGGCGCTGATCGTTGAAGACAATCCGATCATTGCGCTGGACACCCAGACCATGCTTGAGGATCTGGGCTTTGCTCCGGTCAAGGTGCTGACCAGCCTCGCGGAAGGCATCGAGACCATTGCCAGAGAGATCTACAATTTCGTGATCCTGGACGTGAAGATGGGCGACGACACAAGTCTCAAATTCGCCGAAATGCTTCTGGACCGGGGCACCAGATTCGTCTTTGCCAGCGGCTACAGCGACATGGCGGAAATGCCCGAAATGTTCCGCAATCACGCGATCCTCAGCAAGCCCTATACCAAGGACCAGATCCAGAAGCTGATCGGATAATGCTCCAGCGCGTCAGATAAGCGGCCGCCGGGTTGTGTCGTCGCGTTCATAGGCGGCGATCGCTTCCAGCTTTTCCCGGTTCAGGATCTGCAGCCGGTCCTTTTTCCAGTTGATCAGGTTTTGCTGCTGCAGCTTCTTCACGGTCCGGCTGGTATGGACCGGCGTGATGCCGAGCGCTTCGGCCAGATGGGTCTGGGTGAACGGGGCGTCGAATGTGTGGTTGCTGGCATAACCGACGGCCTCGGCCCGGTCATGTAGATGCAGAAACAGATAGGCGAGCCGTTCCAGCGCGCTGCGCTGACCGAGGCTCAACAAGTGCCCGTCGAGCATCTGTTCCTCGCGCGAGGCCATCCAGGTCATGGAATAGGCGAGCGCCGGATAATCCTTGAACACCGTCCAGACCTTGTCTCGCTGAAAGACGCAAAGCGTTGTGTCGGTCAGCGCGGTGACCGTGTGCTGCATTTCATTCAGGATCGCAAGCTGCAGGCCGACCAGATCGCCGGGCAGGGCAAAATTCAGCACATGGCGGCGGCCGTCCGGCAACGATTTGTGCCGGAAGGCCCAGCCTTCCAGGATGGTGTAGAGATGCGGCGTCTTGTTTTCTTCCAGGACGATGGTCGATCCGGCCTCGACCTTGAGCTCGCCGGTCTTGAACTTCGCAACGAAGTTCAGTTCCTTGTCCTCGAACGGACGGAACGCCTGTTTCTTTCGAAGCGGACACGCGTGGCATTTGGTCTGGAAAGTCATGGTGTCCGGCATGAACGGCGCTCTTCGTTTGTTTGCGGCAAGAAAGCCTGGGTGAGACCGGCCACATGCTACTGACCTCGCGGGCCAAGGGAGCATGCGGTGTGGTCCACAATGGAAACGTCGCCCACGGGATTTGGTTCCGGAAACGCTGAAAGAGCTCCAGGTGCGATTCACAGATTTGAAACCACAGGTATGCATGGTGGGCCTCTTACGCCCGCTTGAACGAGTGAATACCGAACGCTCGCTCCTGTTCAAGCGCACTGCGGTTTCCAAAGGGGATACCATGGAAGAACTTGGCCTCTTCTCCCGTATATCAAAGTTGTGTTTTTACCTGGGTGCGGCTGTTAGCTGTCTAATATTGACCTATGTGCAGGTTGTCCCGGTCAATTCCGTCCTGGCTGCCATCGCGTATATTCTTCTTCTTCTTTTTACAGTTCTCACGCAGGTTGCGAACGTTTACGTTTATTTTCGCGAGCCGCATATTGAAAATCTCTGGCTCAAAGGGACCACATTAAAAACAAAGATAAGAAAATACCTTCTTTCCGACAAACCTTATCTGTTTTTGCCTTCGGTTTGGCGGCGATCTTTTTCCTGTGGCTGGCCTTTGTCTATTTCCACAAGCTGGCCAAGCTGGTGATGGGGGACTTGTCCTACATGGTTGAGGTCTCCGGTCATAAAGTTCCCTGGACCATCCTGCTGCTGCTTCCGCTCTATTTCCTGTTCGACAAGGCAGACGTGCTTTTCAAACGGTTCGGGGACTTCAGGCGCTAGGCAGCGTCCCTTCATCGGTCTCTCTCATACCCATGCGCCAGTGCGGCATTAGGTGCCGTGAAACGGAACGCCCAAGGATTTTCGATGCCGTTGCAAGAGATTTACAATGAAAACGCGCGCCAGCTTGTCGTCAAAATCACCTGCGGCGACATACGGTCCGAAGAGACGATTGAACAGACGTTTGATGATCTGGACGCTGCGCTGTCCCTGATCCTGCAGAAGGCGGAGGCGGGCGGGTCGGACTTTTTGACTTTCCTGATTGTGGAACAGGGCGCTGAACCGGCGCCCGAGGAGATCGAAAGCATCCTCCACGGATATGATCCGTGGCAGACCTTCTGTCCCGAGTTCTGGGACAATGCCCGCAGCTTTCCCAGGACCCGGGACCGGGTGAGGAGTTGGGTGAAAAGCCTTGAAACCGTGCTAAGACGAACTGTGGACCGTGCAGGCGAACTTTGGGAGCATGACGAGACCCAGTTCGGCGAAGCCATACTCACCTATCTGGCAGTCATGGATGCGGTATTCGTGCCCGCCTACACCAACCTCCTGCGTCTTTGGGACATGGATCACGAGGTCCACCAGAACGCCGCGATCCTGGCCATGGTCGAGCGGCACGGCTTTACCCCGGAGGTGGAGACGCTGCTCTATGTCCGCGTCGCCGTCAAACCCGGCCAAACCGGCGCGGACATCATCGAGGAACTCTTGCCCAGGCTCGACCGCGCCTATGGCGGCTTCACCGGGTCGGACCTCTTCAAGAAAATCGTGTTTCATCAATTTGCCGAAAGCTTCCTGGCCTCCGGCACCGGGGCGGCAGCCCTGGACTATACGATCTTCACCTATTCCGGCGAGCCCCTGAAGACGGAAGAGGCGCGGCTGTTGGCCGAGCTTGGCAACCTCGCGGGCCGCGAAGGCGCTGGCCGCGGGACCTGAGAGATCGTGAAACGGCCTGTCAGCAGCGCTTGGCCGCCAGGTCGCTCCTGACGGGGCAACCCGCCACGCAGGATGCGTGACGGGGAGGGGGCAGCATCAGACGAAGCGGAAGTCGTCCTGGTGCAGATCGGCAAGCGCAACGCCTTCGAGCACCACAAGCGGTGCATCCATGCCGACATTGAGTGTGACACTGCCGTCCGAAACGTTTTCCACCGCCCGGGCCAGAACATCGTCGAAGCCGGAGAAATGGCTTGAGGACAGTTCCAGAACATCGTCCGTGCCCGCGCCGGCGACAAAGTCGGTGACGATATCAGCCGGAGTGGCTTGCGGTATCTGGGAATTCAGCGCGGTGAAGACGAAGGTGTCGTTGCCTGCTCCACCGGTGAGGGTGTCTGTGCCGGAAGTTCCGGTGATTGTGTCGTTGCCGGAGGTGCCCGTGAGGATCACGCTGCCGTCGCTTGCCAGGCTGATTTCGCTCAGCGTTGTCCCGTCGGCGAACTCGAAACGCTCGACTTCCGCGCCTCCCTCGGCCAGACGCAACTCACCTGTCACACCGTCCTTGTTCCACTGGAACCGGAGCACGGACGTGCCATTGTCAACATAGTTGGATACAGTCAGGTCAGACAGCATCAGATCCTTGAAACGGACGGTGTCTGCGCCGCTGTCGGCCAGTTCCGCGTCGCTTGTCATCCAGACAAGACCCGCATCTGACCCGATCAGGTAAGTGTCGTCACCGTAGCGCCCCTTGAGATGCTGCCAGTTGGTTCCCGTTCCCGCACCAGCGTCCAGGACATCGTTGCCATTGCCGCTGCGGATGATGTCATCGCCGACCCCGCCGATCATCAGGTCATTGCCGTCGGTGCCGCGCAGATCGAGACGGCCTTCGCCTTCTGCAATTATCGCCGAGAGCGTGGTCCCATCAGCAAACTCGAATCGTTCAAAATGCTGACCTTCATTGGCCAGCATGACCTGGCCTGCCGGACGATCTCCTTCAGCCGACCAGGACAGGAATAGGGCGACACCGTTGACATTCTGCTGGTCCTCGAACTGGATGGACAAGTCGGAGAGGCTCAGATCCGTGAACCGAAGCGTGTCGGTGCCACCAGAAGCGTCTTCTGCAGGCGCATCGATCACGATGCTGCCGGACCGGCTGTTGATGATGTAAGTGTCATCACCAGCCTGACCACGAAGGAAGGCGTTGTCCGCAAAGTCGCCGGCACCGGCATCGAGAACATCATTGCCGGCGCCTCCTTCGACGACGGGATCGTCGGTCAGGCGGCCGCTGCCGTCTCCCGGAGACAAGGACGTCGCACGGATATAGTCGTCTTCTGCCGTTCCGAACAGGCGCGACCGGCCATTGCCGTCCGTGTACATCTTGCTCAGCGATGTCCCGTCGGCAAATTCGAAGCGTTCGATCCAGGCTCCCTTGTCGGCCAGGCGCAGTTCTCCGGCCTTGCCGCCCACGTTCCACTGGAAGCGCAGGATCGGCTCATCACCGGAGATTTCCGAAGCGATGGTTAGATCGGACAGCTTAAGGTCCTTGAACCGCACCGTGTCGTTACCGCTATCGGAGAACTCGGCCTGATCGTTCATCCACACCAAGCCGGCGTCAGCAGCAATCAGATATGTATCGTCTCCGTAGCGACCCATGAGGTGCTGCCAGTTCGAACCGGTTCCAGCGCCGGCATCTAGAATATCGTTGCCGTTACCGGTGCGAATGATGTCATCGCCGGCGCCGCCGACGATCAGATCGTCGCCTGGGCTACCGCGAAGATCGAGACGGCCTTCAGCATCGAAAACAATGTCCGAGAGCACGCTGCCATCAGCAAACTCGATCCGCTCGATCCAGGCCCCCGTGTCGGCTAACCGCAATTCTCCTGCCTTGCCGTCCTCATTCCAGCGGAAGCGCAGGATCGGCTCATTGCCCGCCTTCTCCGACGAGATGGTCAGATCGGCTAGCGTTAGTTCCTTGAACCGCACTGTATCAGTGCCGCTGCTTTCCCATTCCGCGTCGTCCGTCAACCAAACCAGGCCTGCATCTGACCCGATCAGATAGAAATCGTCGCCCTCCTGGCCTTCAAGGTACTGCCAGTTGGCCCCGGTGCCGGTCCCGGCATCCATGAGATCGTTGCCAGCGCCACCACGCAGAACATCGTCGCCTTCACCACCGAAAAGACTGTCATGGCCATCGAGACCGTCGAGGGCATCGTTGCCTTGCAGGCCGTTCAGCAAATCATTTGCCGCGGAGCCGTTGATGACATTCAATCCGTCAGTGTGGCTCAGCGCGACGTTGTTGTCTCCGGATCCGGTCCAAACAGACAACAGGTCATCATTGCCGTTCCCGTCCACATCCAAAACCAGAGCCCAGTTGGGATTGTCGTTGATCTGCTCACGGGCGATTAAATCGAATTTTCGTTCAAATCCGCCCTCGGACTGACCGAGATAGAGCCGGTTCTGACCGGAACTGGCCCAGGTCATTTGCAGGTCGTCTCGACCATCGCCGTTAAAATCACCTACAAGTATGTGGCTCGGCCCGCCATTGATGTCCTGCGGGTCGATTGCATTGACGCGCGTGTCGAACTGACTGTCAGACCGGCCCAGAAACAATCGATTTGTTCCGGTCGCGGTCCAAAAGAACATCAAATCGTCCCGGCCGTCACCGTTGAAATCGCCGACCACCGCATCGTCGGGACTACCGTTGATCGAGTCGACCGGAATCGTGTTGAACAAGCCCTTGAAATCGCCGCCGGTCCGGCTGCGCAGATAGGTGTTGGTTCCGGTAGACGACCATGTCACCATCATGTCGTCCCGGCCGTCGCCGTTGTAATCGCCAACAAGGATCCGGTCCGGATTTCCGTCCAGAATATTGGTTGGAACCAAGTTGGAATGTCCGTCGAAACCGCCATCGCTTCGGCCGGAATACAAACGGTTCGTTCCGGTTGCCGACCAGGTGAACATCAGGTCGTCGCGGCCATCTCCGTTATAGTCTCCAACGGAGACCTTATCCGGAGACCCGTTGATCGCAGCCGTCGGAATTTTGTTGCTGTAGCCGGAGAACCCGCCCCCCGACTGTCCAAGATACACTCGGTTGGTGCCCGTATCCGACCAGGTGAACATCAGGTCGTCCCGACCGTCGCCGTTAAAATCGCCGACCAGTGCCTGATCCGGGCTCCCGTTGATCGCCGTTGGGGCAATTGTGTCGGAGCGTTGATCGAAGCCACCGTCCGCCCGTCCGAGGAACAACCTGTTTGTTCCAGTGGAATCCCAGGTGACCATGACATCTTCACGTCCATCGCCGTTGAAGTCGCCAATCAAGCTGCGGTCGGGGTTATCGTTTATGGCGGATGCTGAGACAGGAGTGGAGCGGCCTACAAAGCTGAAATCCGTTCCTTGTTGAAAATTCTGCAGATGCCCGATCCAGACGCCGTCGCCGGTTTCGAACGCCAGGTTTTCGATCCGCATGTTGCTGTCGGAGAACCAGTAGCGGATTGTGACCGAACCGGTCAGCGCGCCGAGCCCCTTGGCCGCCGCTTCGGCTGCCTTAGAGGAACTCTCGCCATAAAAGTCGATCCGCAGATGATCGTCCGACCGGCTGAACTTCAAGTCGTCAATATCGATGCCTTTACCGAACCACAGCATGTCGCTGCTACCGCCTTCATCGATGATGACGTCGTCGCCGTCGCCGCGATTGAAGACATAGGTGTCGTTGCCGCCCTTGGCGCGGAGATAATCGTCACCTGTGCCGCCCACGACCAGCTGATTGCCGGAATCGCCCCAGAGCTGGTCATCGCCGGCGCGTCCGATCAGGGCATCGTAGCCGGAACTGTTGAAGACATTCGCCCCGGAGGTGCCGAAATAGACCTTGTCATCATCCGCCACCAGAGCCAGCTCGTCGACCCCGAAGGGTCGCTCAAGCGCGCCTTCCTGGACCACATCGAGCAGGAACACATCGTAATTGTTGGACTCGCCATGGCCGTTTCCGACGACAACATGTTCTGCACTTTCGGAAAGCTCCGCAATGAACGTGGCCCTGCCAGTGCCGTCGTCAAGCTTCGCCAGATGCGCGTTCCATTCCTCCAGCGTTGGCTCGCGGCCAAGAGTGTTTTGATAGGCGCGCGCGAGGAATTCCGCGTTGGTCTGTTCCCCATAGCGATCTTCATATTCGCCGGAAGCGAGCAACGCGGCCGCCAGATCCTCCAGGATCAACTGGCTGTCATCGGCAAACTGCACCAGAACCTCGATTTCCGAAGTGTCCATGTCGCGGTCGAGCACAGCGTCGTAGACCCGCGCGGCTTCCGTGAGAAGACGGGCCTTGGAACCGGCGTCGAAGCGTTCGCTGTAGGTGGTTGTGCTGCTGCCTTTTACCGAGGTCATTTCCCAGGTTTCGACCCCTGCGGCGTCTACCTTGTGGGAGACGGTGATATGAGCCTTGGAGCTGGTCGCCGTGACCCCATTGTCCCAGTCGTAGCTGCCGTTGCCGAGTTCGGACCGGGAGAAGGTCTGGGTAACGCCGTCGCGCAGCACGCTCGTGGTGAGGCCGTCCGACGAGGTCGTGGTGACGGAACGCTTCTGGGCGCCGTTCTCGCCAAAGCCGGTCTCGACCACCACCACCGAGCCATCGGCGGCAGTCTTGGTTACCCTGGTCTTGTCGGTGACGTTGTCACCGTCAAAGTCGAAGACTTCCGTGATGGTGCGTCGGTCCGCGCTGACCGTCTCGGCATAGCTGGAGCGCTCCACGCCGCTGCGCTCATACCAGTCGCGGCTGGTGGTCGTGGACGACCCGTCCGCGTTGAGGACAGTTTTGGTTTCGGCGCGTGTGTCGATTTTGCCGTCGCCGTCGCTGTCTGTCTCCGTGATTGAGGTCAATCCGTTGCCGGACGTCACCGTGGTGGAGCGGAACGCGAGGCCGCCGACGGCTTCCGTTTCCTCAAAGACGCGGATTTCATTGCCCGCGCCGTCATAGGAAATCGCCGTTTCGCGGGTGATGTCGGTGCTGCCGTCGCCGTCAATGTCCAGCCGGTAAATGTCGCTGGTCCCGTTGGCGTTGGCCTGTCGGGTCAATACCGCTTCGGCATCGCCATTGGCGGCAAGGTCCGACCACGTGGTCAGCGTGTCGCCGCTGAGGTCGATCGCCGTATGCGTGCTGAGATCAAGATCGCCGTCGCCATCCCGGTCAATATTAACGGTGTGCCGGCGTTCATCGGCGCTGACGACGGTGGTTTCCGACCGCTCCAGGCTGGTGCCGTTGCCGAAGAGCTTGTTGGTTTCCGTGGTTCCGCCGGTGGCGTTTCGCGTCACACTGGTGCTGCGGTCGATGTCGCCGTCGCCATCCAGATCAACCTCCGTTGTCACTTCAAGCCCATCGCCGCTGGTCTCCCGCGTGGCGCTGCCCTTGAGGCCGCCCGGGCCTCTTGTGGTCCAGGTCTCGCTGGTCGAGCCGTCATGCGCAAAAGCGGTGGTCTTGGTGGTGACAAAGTCGTTGCCGCCCTGGCCGTCCAGATCGAGCGCGGTGGTCACGGTGAGGCCGTCATCGGAGCTGATGACCTGTTCGCGCGCGAGCAGTCGGCCACTGCCGGTTTCGTGTGTCACCGTGCGGGTGGTTGACCCGTCCACGGCAAGCTCCGTGACATCGGACAAGGTCCGGTCCGCTGCTTCATTGCCGTCCAGATCGAAGGAGACCGTACGCTCCAGTCCGTTGCCGCTCTCGCTCGATGTGGTGCGGGCGAGCAGGTCGCCGGTTGCCGAATAGCTGGACGCGGTGGTCGTGGTGACACCGTCATCGCCGACGGTGACCGTGGTGACCCTGTCGTACTGGCCGTTGCCGTCCGCATCGATCGCAAGCGTCGAGGACCGGCCGTCGCCGCTGACGGTCTCCATGGACGACATCAGCAGATCGCCATTGCGCGCCTTTACGGTCTCGGTGGTGGTGATGGTGCCGTCGGCACCGATCACCGCCTTGCGCACGGAGGTCTCGTCATTCTTGCCGTCGCCGTCAAAGTCCTGAGCACGGGTGGTGGTCAGACCGTCGGCGCTGACGGTTTCCGCGACGCGGCTCTCAAGCGCGCCGTTCTGCGCCTTGGCGCTCACTGTTGTCGTGGTTGAACCATCCGCGTTCAGAACCCGGACGGATTCCGAGCGGGTCTCATAAGCGCCATTGCCGTCGGCATCCCGCGAGGTTGTCACAGACAGGCCATCGGCACTGGTCGCCGTCCGGCTCTGGCTCTGCAGAGTGCCGTCCGCGGCAAGGGACTGGGTCACGTTTGTCACTTTGCCATCAATGGCAACGGTCTGCGTGGTCCTGACATCCGTCTCGCCGTCGCCATTGACGTCGCTTTCCGTCACGCTGGAGCGGCCGTTGTCGGTAACGGTTTGGGTCGTGCGGGCGCGCAGAACGCCGCCTTCGCTTGACTCGGTCGTCGTCACCGTGCCGCCATCGGCTTCCAGAACCGTGGTCGCGGTCTCGACAACATCATACGATCCATCACCATCCCGGTCGGTTTTCTTGACCGTCACCAGACCGTTGTCGCTTGTCTCGATCTGCGTGCGGCTCAGAAGCTGGCCGGATTGCGACCGGGTCTCAACCGTGCGCGTGGTGCCGCCATCGGCGTCCAGAACCGTTTCGTCCGTGACAATGCGCTCAAAAGTGCCGTTGCCGTCCGCATCGGTTTTGCTCACCGTTTTCAGGCCGTCGTCGCTGACGGTGACCGTCGACGTGCTGCGAAGCGAGCCGTCGCCGTTTTTCGTGGCGCTCACCGTCGTCCTGCTGCCGTCGGCATTCAGCGTCGTGGTGCTGTGGCGGGTGACATCTGTGACCTGGTCGCCGTCGAGATCGGTTTCCTTTGTGATATCCAGGCCATTCGCACTCGTGGTGGTGACCGTCTTGCCCAGAACCACTTCTGAGCCCGTTCCGTCATAACCGGTTTCAGTAACAGTCAGCGTCACCGCGCCATCCGTGCCCTTTTCCCGCACCGAGGTGCTGTCGATCTTGCCGTCGCCGTCCCGGTCCGCAGTCACGGTTCTGGTGCGCCGGTCAGCGCTTTCCGTCGTCACGGTCTCCGACAGAAGCGTGGTCTCGTCGCCGGCATAGGCCGAGGCCGTCCGGGTGGTGCCGCCATCGGCCTCCAGCACCAGCGTGTTGACGCTCTTCTTCTCAAAGACGCCGTCGCCGTCGACATCCTCGCGTACGGTTTTGGTGAGCCCGTCCGCGCTGGTTGTCGTCTCGACAATGGTCCTCAGCGAGTTGTCGCCGTTCTTCGTCGTCACCGTCCGGGTGGACGAGCCGTCAGCGTTCTGAACCGTGACGTCGCTGACCTTCAGGTCGATGTCGCCATCGCCATCGAGATCGCTCGTCGTATCCCGGGTCAATCCATCGGCGGAGGTGACGCTTGTCACTTTCGCCAGGACCGACCCATCATCAGAACGTGTCCACTGGGTCGCTGTTCGCTCCTGGGTGGTGGTATCGACCACGACGGAAGACACCTTCTCGTCGGCCTCAAAACTCCCGTTCCGGTCGAGATCGGCAAAGACCTCCTGGCCGACCTTGTCCGCGTCGAGGCTTTCCTTGCGCATCGACCGGATCGAATTGTCGCCGTTGCGCTCGGTGACGATCCGCTCACGGCTGCCATCGGCGTTGACCGTGGTCGCATCCACGGTCGTCAGGTCGATGTCGCCATCGCCGTCCCGGTCAAGCTTGGTGGTCTTTGTCAGCGCGTCGTCCGAGGTCACGGTCGTGGACGCGGATTTCAGCGAGCCGTCGCCGTTGCGGATTTCCAGCCGCGACGTGCTGCCGCCCGCCGGTGTCACCGTGATGTCCAGGATCTCGCGCTGGTCGATCTGACCGTCACCGTCCAGATCGCGCGTGATCACCTTGGAGCGGTTGTCGGCCTCGACCTCTTCGATCGTTTTGGAGCGCAGAGAGCCGTCCTGGTTGGTGACCGTGACGGTTTCCGTGCGGCTGTCATCGTCGTGTTTGTCGACGAGATGCGTCTCGATGGTGTCGGCCTTGGTGTCGCCATCGGCGTCCAGTCCGTCAATGCGCTCCGAGCCGTCCAGCGACACCGTCTCGCTGGTGCTGGTGATCACCCTCTCGTCCTGGGCAAGGTTTACGACCTCAATCGTCAGGCTGCCGTCGGCGGCCTCCGTCCGGGTTTCGCGCTGGTCGACCCAGCCGCCGCCCATCGAATCCCGCTCGATGGTCTCGACCAAGTGATCGGCGGATTTGGTGGTGATCTCGCGGGAGGTCAGAACGGCGGTTGCAAGGTCGGAGCCGGAATAATTCTGTTCCGTTTCCGTGCGGCTGTTGTCGTCATTCACCACCGTCTCGATGGTCTGGATCCGGTCGATCACCCCGTCGCCATCATCGTCATAGCGGTTTGTCACCGAAAGCCCGTCGGCGCTGACCTCGGAGAAGAATTCATAGGCCTTGCTGCCATCGGCGGCATAGGCGGTGGTGGTCAGGCTGCGCGTGCCGGAGCCATCGACGGATTCCTCCTGGGTGACCCGGTGGCCCTGTTTTTCCGCCGCCAGCAGCATGTCGCCGACCGTGCCTGTGGTGCCGTCGGCCCGCGTGAAGGTCGTCTTGCCGGTGATCACCGAGCCGTCGCTAAGCTCGATATTGGTGGCATCCGCCGTCAGGTCGATCTCGGTGATGCCGAGCTCGGCCAGCGTTTTCGACACCGTCGAGCCGTCGGCCAGGGTGACCATCACCTTGAATTTTGCAAAATCCGTATCGGACGCGTTCAGGACGCCGTCGCCGTTGCTGTCGAACACCGAGGCCAGCGCTTCCAGGTCGCTGGTCGCCGTCGGGTCCCATTCGGTGAAGACGAACTGGCGTTTTTCGGTGATTTCCTCACGCCCGTCCGGGTCGAAATACAAAACCCCGTCGCCTTCGCCGGCCCAGGCCGTGCGATGCAGGAACCCGTCGCCGCCGGTGTCGAGGAACACGGTTGAGCGGTCCAGCGCGGTGACTTCGAGACCGTCGCCGTCGAGGTCGAGCATCACTGGAGCAGCAAACTTGTTGTGAACGCGGAAACCAGCGGCGACATAGGTGTGCAAACCGGCAACCGTGAAGTTGTAGACCGTATGAAGACCTTCTGCTTGCGAGATGTTTTCGATGACATGCGACGCCCCATCCGCACGGACGATCATATCGCCAACGGAGAGATCGCCAATTGGCTTGAAAGAACCATCCGGCAACAGGAACGGGTGATTGGGCGTGGCGTGAATGCCATCGATGTTCAAGACTTGCTGGTCGTCATGGACGATGAGATCGACAACCTCACGCGCTTCCAAAGCGCCCAGACCGTCGAAGGCCATCACCTTGTCTTCAAGCTGGATCTGTTCAATCGGCTTTTCCGAGCCATCGGCCAGCAGGATCAGTGTGCCGGCAGAAAAACAGGTGCCTTGCTCATGGTCACCAATCGTGGAACTGCCGCTCGATCCCCCCTGGCCGTCGTAGCTGCCAACATCACCGACAGAAAGGCTGCCGCCGCCTTCGTAACCGGGGTTTGTATCTCCGTGGTCGCCGCCGCCATTGTTGTTGTTGCTGCCTTGGTTGCCGCTGTCGCGGTTACCTCTGTTGTCTGAACCACTTGGGTTGGATGCATCTGGATACCCGTTTGAGCCTACACCTCGATATCCGTATCCAGCATAGTCTGAGCCGAAGTATTTTGCAGTGTCAGAATATGAAGTTGTGGTAGTTGCATTGCGAACTGCCCCAGATGTGGCAGCAGCTGATACACCATCGTTGCCGCTAGTGTGATCAGTACTTGCCCCGCTCGAGTTCCCGTTGCTTTGTGGTCCTGAATAGGTGGAAAATGGGCTAACGCCTCGCATAATACTGTCTGTAATATGCGAATTCGTTGCCTGAACTAACCCCGGAAAAAAATCTCTGACAAATTTACCGAATTCGCTAATGTTGTGTGGTGCATTTACCAAATTCCCGAGTTCATCCACGGTTCCGTAGACGCCCAGTTTCCTGTCATCTTTGGAAATTAAAGCGGTGGCTTCCGCTTTTCCGTGAATGGAGCCCATAAGTCCAACTTCCGCATCAGAGACGGAAACTTTCCCTTTCACTGATCCATTGGTGGAAACGGTCACGCCTGCGGTCGCAGCGCCAATTCGACGATCTACAGAAAGGCTTACATCGCCATTTGAATCGACTGCTCCTCCCAGGGAGCCAAGTGCCTTTGACCCTGCCTCATAGCCTATCGACGTCGTTACTTCAGGCGCATAATCTTTAAATGATTGTTTTGTAACGGTTTTTTGATATCTATCAACATACAAAGTTCCATTTGAAGAAAAATTCGTTCCGACTTTGGTTTTTGTTTCTATTACCGTTCCAGCGTCCAATGTCGGATTTGGTAGATATTTTGGATCATGGATACTAATTGTGTATCCACCAATATTAAGCTCAAACTTCTCGTCCATATCAAAGCTCCAAATCAATAATTTTCTTTGCTAATTCTCTTGAATTTAACCTGGATAGAGCTCCAATATTTTCTGAATCTACACCAAAGCTAACTAACACACCTATGTAGAGGCATTTTAGCTGATCATCTATCGAATTTTTCTTATTATTGAACACTACTACCGTTTTCCAGTTCTCAAGCGTAGCATTATCGGGCATCAATTCACGGGTCTTAAAGCCGCGGACCAAGCACTGTTCCTCACCAGCTTCGAACAACTCGAGTATCGACTTTACCTCGCTGTCAACATTATTTAATTTATCTAAATTGAATTCACCGTTAGAGATAATATCTTGTATAGAAATCGCCAAAATACTTCTTGAGGCGCGACCTCTATAGATTAACTCAACTTCGTTTAAGTATGAGAAAGCTTCCAGAGTTACATAGAATAGTTCTTCAGCTCTTTTTTCCTCGATTAGGTAAGAAACTCCGTATGCGTCAAACCCAATTTTGATTTCGTTAGCACGCGAAAACGTCGCTACGCCGATATTCATCAGGGTAGCGCTCAGGATTATGCTTAAAAATCTCATTAATGCCTCGAAGTGTACTTTTGCTAGCTGTTACCTTGAAGGTGATACCCATTCATTTGACATACAGATCAATATTTTAGGTCTGAACATTGGCATAGATCGGCCCGAACCGCTCCGGCTCAGCCATGGCCTTGTCAAAGATCGCCCGGGCCTTTGTTTCGGAGAAGGCAATATCGCGAAAGATCGTCCTGAGATGCGCTTCCCGCGCGAGATGGATCCCAGCGCGGCAATCGCTTTCCGAGCCGTCCGCGAGCCGGAGCTTCACGCTGTTGCGTTTGCGTGTAGGCCCAGCCCCGGCGCCCACTCCGGCCGCCGGGATTTCGCTGCGCGCAGGCGCATATCCTGAGGTGTGGCCGCTGCCATCCGTCACCCGTTAACCCCTTGCCCGCGCTCCTCGAGCGCAGCCCTTTTTTACCCGGCGCCGCCACGCCGGACTTATTGTCTTTTTCCCGGGCGCCTCTTCCCGGAGTTGGGGCCGGAAACTAGCAACATCGGGAAATATGACAAGCAACCCGGCAACACTTTTAACGGGAAATTAGCCCTTTCCGCTGCGGGTTCAAAACCTTGCCGGAGCCGCCAATCTGCCTGGCGTGTGGACTGTTGCACTCATGCAGCACAAGCGAGCGGCCAATGCCGGTCGATCACCCCGTCGCCATCATCGTCACAACGGTCGATCACCGGCAGACCGAGGGCGCTGACTTCGGAGAAAATCTCATTGGCTTGCTGCCATCGTCGGCAATAACGGTGGCGGTCCGGCTGCGCGTGCGACACCAACAACTCTGATCGGGGTTCGAGCGACAGGGTTTCAGGGGGGGGGGGATTGAATTGGATCGTGCCCGACCTGAGACATAGGTGACAGAACGTTCCGGACACATGGGTAACACTTTCCGTTTTTCGGGAGGTGTAGATGCCGTGGCAAGAGGTGTCCAAAATGGAGGAACGTCTTCGTTTCGT
>NZ_JALNMJ010000022.1 GCF_023156505.1 Roseibium sediminicola
CCGGGAGCCTTGCTTCGAACGGACTGCCACGTACCGCGGATCGTACGGTCTCCGGCCCACTTGGGAGGGCAGCAACCGGCCCTCCCAAAACCAATCTACAAAAATTCAAACAGATAAGGATCCGGCGGCATACGCTGGAACAAGCGGCCGCTCCTTCGAGACAGCGCTGGCGCGCTTCCTCAGGATGACGCTGAAGGAGGGCGGGCTCAGCAAGGGGCCGCCTTTGTGGCAAACCTAAAGAACGGTCTCTCCACACATTCCACCGTCATCCTGAGGAGCGCGCTTGCGCGCGTCTCGAAGGACCGCCCCCCGGGCACCCGAGCAAGCGGCCCGTCCTTCGAGACGCCGCTTTGCGGCTCCTCAGGATGACGTCAATGGGTGTGGCGGCGTCCCGAAATGCAGTCGACCAATACCGTCCCCTGCCCTATTTCGGCTGTGGCCCCGTATCGAAGCGCGGGTTGCCGCTCTTGAGGACCGGGCGCTGCAGGGAGACATTCTCCCGGCTTTCACGCCAGACGACGAAGATGCCGGAGGCGATGATGACCGCCGAGCCGATGCCGACATAAAGATCCGGCGTTTCGGAAAAGAACAGCATGCCGAACAATGTCGCCCACAGGATCTGGCTGTATTGTAGCGGCGCGACCACGGCGGCGGGCGCGGCCTTGTAGGCCGTGATGGTGCCGAACTGTGCAACCACGGACAGAATGCCGATGGCCGCCATCATGCCGAGATCCAGGAGCTGCACCGGCACATAGACCACCGGCAGGGTCATGGACATGGCCAGCATCGACAGGATCATCGGATAGAGAATCAGAACGGCCGGGCGTTCCTTGCCGCCGAGCTTGCGCACCAGAATGGTCGACAGCGAATTGGCAAAGGCCGCCAGTAGGGCTGCCCCGTGCCCCAGTGTCAGCTCGGTCACGCCGGGACGTAAAACGATTAGAACGCCGATCAGGCCGACGATCACGGCGGCCCAACGCTGTGCCCGCACCGTTTCGCCCAAAAGCGGCACCGACAGGGCAGTGATCAAGAGCGGCATGGCAAAAAGCAGTGCATAGACCTCCGCAAGCGGCAGCGCGGTGAAGGCATAAAATCCGCAGGACATGGCGATGATGGCAAGGCCCGCGCGCGACAGCACAAGCCAGGGATGACGCGGCCGGAAATTGTCGACCGCCTTGTCGGCCAGCATCGTCATCGACATCGGCACAAAGGCGAAGAGCATGGAAAAGAAGATGATCTGGAATACGGGATAGCCCGCCCCAAGCGCCTTGATCAGGGCGTCATGGGTGGAAAACAGGGCAAAAGCAATGAGGGCGGCGGCAAGTCCCTTGAGCGTTGCTGACATGGCAAGGCCTTTCCGGTCCGGTGGTCTCCGCCCGCCGGGAGACGAGCTTTTGAACGAGAGGAAGGGGCGCTGCGTGGGCTTGCCACTCCTGACGCCGGGAGCCAAAGGAAACGCGGCTCGAGAGTCTTGTTACCAGACTTTTCCGGTTCGCCAAAGGGGCGCCCCGGGTCTTTGAAGCCGGCTCGCAAGCTGCCGTTATCGATCAGCCTGCGCGGGGCTCAGACAAACACCCTTGCCAAGGCTGCCACGGCAAGTGCGGTCGCTGCCCGTTTCGGCCCGGCAAAATCGGACGCCGCCTGGCCGGGCACCATCAGGTCGATCCGGTTGAGGTCGGTGGCTTCGAGATGATCGAGATCGGCGGATTTGGCTGCTTCCTCGGCGGAAATGCGGATTTCATCGAGCATGCGCACCAGGCCCTGCCAGATGTGCAAGGGCGGCGCCTCATTCGTGCTGCACCAGCGAACAATTTCGTCTTCCGATACGTTCAGAGCCGTAGCTGCCTCTGCCGTCGCCAGTCCGAGATAGCTCATCACATCACTGAAATTGCTCATTCTTTTCCCCAAGAGACGTACAACGCCCCACACAGCTGATCCGCAATGATGCACCGCAATATGTCAAAAATCCAGCGCTTTACGGAATTTGAGTTAACTCCTGCACCGGCAAAGCAATCCGGAGGTCCCGGAATCCTGCGATTCCCGAGCCTCCACTCGGTATAAATCTCAAGAGTGGGACACAGCTTTTGACAAATTGCCTATGCGGAACCTCCAATTGTCTGAAAAACCTTGTAAAAATTGATATCGGTGGAAAACGATAGGCTGCCCGATTGTCCGGTTCGGTTAATGATAGGTTTATCCGACCAAATCACTTTGACCGCTGACGCCGCCGGACCTCTTTGATGAAGTTCAAGGGAAAATCCTTCATTGCGATCGTATTGAGCCCGGAGCCACCCTTCACAGACTGGCTCCAGGAAATCGACCGCATCATTGTCCGCTCGCCGGGCTTTTTCATCGACCGGCCGATCATTCTCGACGTGCGCGGCAGCAAGATCCCGATCGACGAGCTGGAGCAGCTTCTGGAAGAGCTGGGCAGCCGCTCGATCCGTGTCATGGGCATCGACGGCGTTGCCGGCACGCGGCTGAAACCCGGTATGCCGCCGAGCTTTTCGGGAGGGCGCCTGGCCTCGGACATCGATGTTCCGACACCTGCGGCCGGTGGAGCAGCCGAGGACGACGCAGACGAGCCTGCGGCAGGACCCACAGCCGCTAAGGCGGACAAATCTGCGGAAACGCCCAAACCGGCTGCGAAATCCAAGGGCAAGGCTGCTCGTGCGACCGCAGAAACCGTGGCGGCTCCCGCCAGCGTGGTCAGCGGCTCGTCGATCGTGATCACCGAGCCCGTGCGCTCCGGACAGAGCATCCTGCATCCGGAGGGCGACGTTACCGTGATCGGCTCGGTCAGCTCCGGCGCGGAGATCATCGCGGGCGGGTCCATACATGTTTACGGCGCCCTGCGCGGCCGGGCGCTGGCCGGCGTTTCCGGCAAGGATTGCGCCCGCATCTTCTGCTCCAAGCTGGACGCGGAGCTGGTCTCGATTAACGGCCTTTACAAGGTTGCCGACGATTTCGACGGCGCCTTGCGCAACGCGCCGGCCCAAATCCGCTTCGAAGACGAGACCCTTGTCTTCGAAGGGCTGAATTAACCCCGGTTCCAGCCGCCCGACGGCGATGGAACCGACAACAAAAACGGGACGAACACCATGAGCAACGCAACCGTCGTTGTGGTCACGTCAGGCAAGGGCGGAGTGGGCAAGACCACGACCACCGCCGCCATCGCCTCGGCTCTTGCGAAAGAAGGCTATCAGGTCTGCGCCATCGACTTCGACGTCGGGCTGCGCAACCTCGACCTGATCATGGGGGCCGAGCGCCGGGTCGTTTTCGATCTTGTCAATGTGGTGCGCGGCGAAGCCTCCATCAAACAGGCCCTGGTGCGCGACAAGAAGCTGAACAACCTCTATCTTCTCCCGGCCTCCCAGACCCGGGACAAGGACGCCCTGACCGAAGAGGGTGTTGCCAGCGTCATCAGCGAATTGCGCATGTATTTCGACTGGGTGATCTGCGACAGCCCGGCCGGGATCGAGCGCGGCGCGACTCTGGCCATGCGCCACGCAGACGAGGCCATCATCGTGTCGAATCCGGAAGTCTCTTCCGTGCGCGACTGCGACCGGATCATTGGCCTGCTCGATGCCAAGACCAAGATCGCCGAAGATGGCGGCCGCATGCCGAAGCACCTGATGATCACACGCTATGACACGGAACGCGCCAAGACCGGCGACATGCTGGCGACCGACGACGTGGTCGACATCCTGTCCGTGCCGCTGATCGGCGTGGTGCCGGAAAGCAAGGATGTCCTGAAGGCGTCCAACGTCGGCCTGCCGATCACGCTGTCGGACGAGAATTCCCCGGCCGCAAAGGCCTATACGGAAGCCGTCCGAAGGCTGCTCGGTGAGAATATTCCCGTCACCATCCCGGAAGAGAAGAGGAGCCTGCTCGGCAAGTTCTTCAAGGGGAGGGCCGCATGAATCTCCTGAGCCTCTTTGGCAAAAGGGGCGAGAGCGCCTCGGTTGCCAAGAACCGGCTGCAAATTCTTTTGGCCCATGAGCGGGCTGATGACGGCTCCGACGCGGTGCTGATTTCAAGCCTTCGCGAAGACATTCTCGCGGTGGTCGCCAAACGGGTGGCAATCGATCCGGATTCGGTCCGGCTCGAGATGGATCGCACCGGCGATGTCACCACGCTCGGCATCGACATCGAACTGCCCTCAGCCCGGGCTTCCTGAGGAAAAAACCGGCCCTCGCGGCCGGTTGTTCCCATATTCTCCCCTCACCATCGTCATCCCGGCCAAGCGGGGCGCGCGCTGGGATCGGGGAGCCCGAGCAATTTGCCGTTTGTCCGGTATATCACCACAAGGCATCGACTCACCGGTCCCGGATCTTCGCTGCGCTGCGTCCGGGATGACGATGGCTGGGGTTCCGGTTGTTCGACTTACCCCGGCTGGCTGGCCGGCTGGATCGGCACGTGGCGGAAATCCAGCAGGTCGGCGGAATAGACCGCGACCTGCCCCCTGCCCCGCCGCTTGGCCGAATAAAGCGCGACATCGGCCTGGCGCAGCAATTCCGTCGGGTTGTGCGAAAAGGCAATGCCGACACTGGCGCCGATGGCATAGCTGGCGCCCTCCAGATTGACCGGCTGGCTGAGCTGTTCGACGATCGCCCGACCGGCCGACAGGACACGTTCCCGCCTGGCCCGGCCGAACACGATCACGAATTCATCCCCGCCAAGCCGAACCACCGTGTCGTCCGCGTTTGCAAGATCCCCCAGGGCCTCGGCGACATAGAGCAGCATCAGGTCGCCGGTTTCGTGGCCATAGGTGTCGTTGATTTCCTTGAACCGGTCCAAATCCACATAGAGCAGCGCATGACCGTCCGGCAGAGGTCTCTGGCCCTGCAGAAAGGCCAGCTTTTCGTCGAGAAGCCGCCGGTTTCCGAGACCGGTCAAAGGATCGCTTCTGGCCTGGCTCGCCAGAAGTTCGCGCGTCTGTTCAGCTTCCAGCTTGGCCGCCTCCAGCTCTCTCACCGTGTCGCTCGCCCGGCGAAAAAACAGCCTTGCCGCCAGGAACATGCAGAAGAATACGATCAGGACCCCGGCCGCCAGAATGGGCAGCATCCGGAAGCCGGCCAGCGCCGGATTCCAGACAAAATAGCCGATCAGCTTGCCGTCTATGCCCCGGATGTCATAACCCGCCTGCCAATGTGCCGGCGGCATATCCGACAGTTTCAGATTTGGCAGACCGTATTTGGCGGACATTTCCGTCAAGATATCCGCGTTGATGGGGCGTGCGAAAATCAGCACGTGATCCGTGCTCTTGTCGCTTTCCTCGGCATATCCGGTCATCAGGACCGCGCTGGCGAGATAGAGATTGGCAAGGCCGCCGACCATGCCCGTTGCCGGCTCCGGCGCATCGTCCTGTTTCGTCGCGCGGGCCTTGGCAATGAGCACACTTACCGAGTCGCCGTAACGCGCCACAATATCCGCATCCCTGACGATACCCTTCACCACATGCAGTTTCGGCTGGTTGTTGCCGTCGATCACATGCATGCCTTCGATCTGCAGTTCCTCCTGCATGTAGTCGACAAAGGTTTCCCGCACCCAACTCATGTTCAGGTCATAAACGACATTCTCAATGGCATCGTTCCAGTAACCGTATTCCAGCGTGATATCGGCCAGATACTCGGACCGGTCACCGAGCATGGCGGTGAAGATCTGCTGGGAGGACCGGATGGAATTGCGGTCGAGCGTGAAGGACAGAAACGACACGAATGCCATCAGGCTCACCGCGCTGATCAGAACGGTGGCCCAAAACGGCTTGGAAAGACGGCGGATCTCCACCGCTTGCGCTTCCCCCGTGGCCTTTTGAAGCGGGTGCGGTGAATCAGGCCTAATCGGCTCGTGACGCACGTGTTGGTTCACTTTCTTCGCTGCGGTTCCGCAAAGACTTAAATGCTGCAGCTTTAACGATTATCGTAGACAAGCGTTACCGCACTATCAACAAGAGAAAGCTCAATTCAAATAGATACTTAGACGGTTATTCCCCGCAAACACACCAATGGGAATTTTTATGCATAAAAATACCGATAGAAATGTTCACATCACATCTGTACGCCCTCGTAATTATTGCAGGATACAAGAGCCACCACCGCACTCCAGCACGCCGTGGCGCTTGCTCCCCGGCACAGATGACCAACTTGCCGGTAAGAAACGGCGTTGAAATTCCGCAATAAAAGCGGGGCGGCCCATCGCCCAGGGGCGTGACCGGTCTATCTCTGCGGCCCTAGAAGAGCCATGTCGCGCTCGGCCAGAAACAGGTTGGAATACAGGTTGGCGATCCATTGCCGGCCGGAAGCCGTCACCTTCAGATACTGGATCGCCTTCTGGATATAGGGCGCAACGCTGTTCCAGTAGAATTGCGGGTAGCGATGCACCAGATCGGCGGGCGTGTCATAGCCGAGCTGCTTGTTGAGCCCAGCCTCCTCGAACTCGAAATAAAGCGCGTTGGCCTTGCGGATGTAATGCGGATCGCCCAGCTGACCGATGAAATCCGCAGCCCGGACCAGATTGGCGTCTTCGCTCAGCACATCGCTTTCATTGGGGATGGTGCTTGGAAAGCGCGAGCCTTCGATGGCATCGGCAATGCGCTGCGGATCCAGCAGGCCCGTGCCTTCAAGCCGTTCGAACACATAAAGCTTCGAGCGGTCAACATGATAAGCGGTCAGCGCGGCGTCCGACGCCCCGCGTGGCAGCTTCACCGCCTCGCCGCCCGCGTTGATCACATATCCGTCCGGCCTGTCCTTGGGCAGAATGCCCCGGATATAGCCAATATCGTGGGTCAGGCAGGCCACGATCACATGGGCATAGTCGGACGGTGCCATGTGGGTCTGCAGCGCCCGTCCACGCAGGATGTCATGGCCAGCCATGGTCACCAGCATGGTGTGCTCGATATTGTGATAGAGCGCGTCGCTGTTGCCGATGCATTCCATGGCGATACGGGCGATCGAGGGCACCAGTTCGGCCAGCTCCGGCTCGGACTTGCCGAACCGCCGTTGCACATAGGCCGTCAGGAAGTCTCCCAGCGCATCGGCTGCAAGTTCCGGCAAGGTGATCATGGCACGGCCCATCCCAGACTGATCTGACAAAAGGCAAAAACACCTTTGATTTGGCACCTTTGCCGGTGGCTGTGTCAAGCTCGTGGAAATCCGGCAATGAAATTTTTCTTGGAACCCGAGAACTCCGAATAATCTTTACTGGCATCAAAACTAGGGATGCACCTGAATATTTCATCAACTTAAAATAGAAATAATTTGCTCAATGCATGCATTGCTAGTACTCGTAGAGCGTGTATCGGCGCCGGCTACACTTATCAGAAACCCTTTTCAGGGAGGATCTCATGGCAGATCAGATTGTAGATGTTGGCGAAGTTTCCACCGCGACCGCGAACACATCAAATACCTGGAGCTGGTCGCTCAGCTTGTCCAACCTGCGTGGCAATTGCGTCATCAGCTGGTCCTCGAACGCGCCGTTCCGCGCCCAGCAGTCGCAGGTTCAACTGATTGAATTGCCAAGCGGAAATGTCGTTGCCACCGCCTGGGCAACGGATCAGTCCGGGTCCTGGGACACCGGCAAGAACTACGGCCCCGGCTGGGCCGCGCGCTTTATCGCGCAGATCGGCGCGCTGGACGCCAATCCTTACCAGACAGTGCTGGAGACGCCGGTTTCGGAATAGTCGCCGGCGGGCACTGCGCGGGCTGCCCCCCGGCCCGCGCGGTGTTTCCACCCGATTGCAACCTGTCCGATCAGGCCTCGTACACGATCTCGCGGGTTTCACGGAAGGTCACATCCGGGAATTTTTCGGTGACGTGACCGATTTCCCAGGCGTTCTTGAACAGGAACACCGGCTTGTCGTCGCGGTCGTTGGCGATCGACATGCGGTGACCTTCCAGCATCGTCTGCAAGGTCTGCTGATCGGTCTCGATCCATCGGGCGGTGGTATAGGGCACAGCCTCGAAGCCGATTTCCGTGCCGTATTCCGCCTTCAGCCGGTCGACCACCACGTCGAGCTGCAGCGCGCCGACCACACCGACGATCCAGTTGGAGCCGAGATCCGGCTTGAAGATCTGCACCAGGCCTTCTTCCGCCAAGTCCTGCAGGCCCTGGCGCATCTGCTTGACGCGCATTGTGTCGGAGAGGCGCACACGGCGCAGGATTTCTGGCGCGAAGGCCGGCAGACCGGTCACATGGATGTTCTCGCCCTCGGTCAGCGTGTCGCCAACGCGCAGCTGGCCGTGGTTGGGCACGCCGATGACGTCGCCCGGATAGGCGAGATCGGCGATCTCGCGTTCCTCGGCAAAGAAGAAGATCGGCGCGGAGACGGCAATCTGCTTGCCGGCGCGCACATGTTTCAGCTTCATGCCGCGCTTGAACGTGCCAGAGCACAGGCGCACGAAGGCGATGCGGTCGCGGTGTTTGGGATCCATGTTGGCCTGGACCTTGAAGACAAAGCCCGTGACCTTGTCCTCTTCCGGCATGATGACACGTCCGCCCGTGGCCGGCTGGCTGTGCGGTGCCGGGGCATTGTCCGCGATGAAATCGAGAATTTCCTCGATGCCGTAGTCGCGCAGGGCCGAGCCGAAGAAGACCGGTGTCAGGTGGCCTTCCAGGAAGCTTTCCCGATCGAATTCGGCATAGCCTTCCGCGCCGAGTTCCACATTCTCGGTGAGTTCGTCCATGATCCGGTCGAAGACCGTGCCGGTCAGAATCTCGTCGTCAAGGCCGGAGACGTCCTTGGTCTGGGCGTAAGGCCCGCCGCGCTCGCCTTCAGACGTGTGAAACTTCTTCTTCTTCCAGTCATAAACGCCGAAGAAGTCGGAGCCCATGCCGACCGGCCAGGTTTGCGGGGAAACGTCCAGCGCCAGCGCTTCCTGGACCTCGTCGAGGATTTCCAGGGCATGACGGCCTTCGCGGTCGATCTTGTTGACGAAGGTGATGATCGGGATGTCGCGCAGGCGGCAGACCTCGAATAGCTTGCGGGTCTGGGTCTCGATGCCCTTGGCGGCGTCGATCACCATGATCGCTGCGTCAACGGCGGTCAGCGTGCGGTAGGTGTCCTCGGAAAAGTCCTCGTGGCCCGGCGTGTCGAGCAGATTGTAGACGATGCCCTTGCGCTCGAAGGTCATGACCGACGAGGAGACGGATATGCCGCGTTCCTGTTCGATCTTCATCCAGTCGGACCGGGCGCGGCGGCGTTCGCCGCGGGCGCGCACCTGACCGGCGGCCCGGATCGCGCCCCCCGACAGCAGCAGCTTTTCCGTGAGCGTGGTCTTACCGGCATCCGGGTGGGAAATGATCGCGAAGGTGCGCCGGGCTTGATGAGGCGCGGTGCCGTTGAGGCTGCTCATAAAGATCTCCTGATCCGGTTCCGGTCTGGCGGGCCGCGCAAACGCGCCGGAGAACCGGGGCGCAGCCTAAATCTCAAAGCCGGACGGATTGATGTTTCGTTGGCGCATGGTCATAGAGAGAATCCTGCTAAATTTCCAGCATAGAATCATTGATCTCACACCTGCGCGAGGAGCTCCGCGTGAGCCAAAGCAAATGCCTGATCATCGGCGTCCTCATGATCGCCGCCACCGCCGCCATCCTGCTCGCCATGGGACGGATCCCAATCTGCGACTGCGGCTATGTGCTTCTTTGGACCCCGGCGGACGATCTCGCCGGCTCGTCCCAGCACATTGCCGACTGGTACACGCTCTCGCATATCATCCACGGCTTCATCTTCTACTGGGTGCTGTGGCTGGTGTTCCGGCGCAAGAGCGTTTGCGAACGGGCACTCGGCGCGATCTTCATCGAGGCGGCCTGGGAGGTTGCCGAGAACAGCCCCTGGATCATCGACCGATACAGGGAGGCCACCATTGCCGTCGGCTATACCGGCGACAGCGTCCTGAATTCGGTTTTCGACATCGTCTGGATGCTGACCGGCTTTATCTTCGCCTGGCGCATGCCGGTCTGGGTGACGGTTCTGACCGCGATTTTCTTCGAACTTCTGGCGCTCTGGGTGATCAAGGACAATCTGACACTGAACGTGCTGATGCTGGTCTACCCGGTCGAGGCGATCCGGGTGTGGCAGGGCGGCTGAGCCGAAATGGCTTTTCACCATGCCCAACACCTTCGTCATTGCCGGACTTGATCCGGCAATCCATGCCGTGACGGTGCCTCAAGCCAGACCCTGCCTTCAGCCGACCTGAACGGCATGGATACCATGGTCGAGCCAAGGCATGACGAAGACCGAGGTGTTGGTCCTAGAGCTGAAACAGCCTGTGTTTTTTCAAAAGCTCGATCAGCACCTCGCGGGCGTGCTGGCGGTGGCTTCGGTGGCATTCGCGGGCCTTGTCGGCATCGCCCGTCCTGATGGCATCAAAGACGGCCCGGTGATCCTCGTTGGATTTCACCGGCAGCGGCCGGATGTAGAGCGTCATGGCGCGGGCCCGGCGGACCTGGTTGGCCATCATGGAGACGATCGACTGGACCCGGGAATTGCCACCAAGGCGCACCAGCTCGGCGTGGAAATCGTTGTCGGCCATGGCCCAGGCTTCCCGGTCTTCCCGTTTCAGCGCGTCTTCCATGGCCTCGATGGATTGTTTCAGCGCCGCGAGCTCTTCAACGGAATAGCCTTTCCCGGCCGCCTCTTCCGCGGCGAGCGCCTCCAGTTCCGTCAGGACGGCATAGATCTCTTCCATGTCCTTGAGCGACAGGGTCGCGATGCGAACGCCCTTGCGCGGCCGGACTTCCAGGAGCCCCTGCTGGGCGAGCATCAGCGTTGCTTCACGCACCGGTGTGCGCGACATGCCGAGCCGGTCAGCCAGTTCGCTTTCCAAGTGATCGGACCCGGCCGCCAGTTCGCCGTCGAAGATCAGCTGGCGGATCTGTTCCATCGCCTGGGTGGTGATGGTCTTCTGTTTCGGAGCTTCAAGCATGACCGAACTCCCTTATTTTCCGTCCCGTACTGTCTGACTCGTAAATGGCACGTTCAATCGCGATCACCCGCAAATAGTCGCGCGCTTCGTTTTCCAGCGGCGCCCCGTCCAGGACACCGCAGATGACATGATCTATCAGATTCTTGACGCAATCTCCGCCAAAGCCCGTCCAGGACCGCGCGGCCAGCAAGGTGGTCGCCTCCAGGTCGCCGAAATGGCGCAGATGAACAGATCCGTCGCCTGCTAGCGACAGCGTTCCCCTGGTTCCTTCCACCAAGGCTTCACCCAGTGTTGTGCGGCAGTTTTCGGCGGCGTGGTCGAGCAGGCGATTGCCATCGAAAAGGGCTCGGACGCCATTGTCGTAGTCGAATATGAAATAGCCGGCATCCTCGCCCTTGATCACAGGGTTGAGCTTGCGCAGATCCGCATAGACGGCGCTCGGCTCGCCGAACAGATAGCGGAACGTGTCGATCCAGTGGACGCCGGTTTCGTGAATGAGAAGCTTCGGCATGTCCTGGAAATAGGGCTGCCGGTCGAGATAGGCCTCCGGCCCCTGCCCGTCTCCGGTGCGAAGCCGGAAAGTGAGTTGCAGCACGTCTCCGATCAGGTCTGTGTCGAGGGCCTGGCGGATGGTGCGGTACCAGGGCTGGAAGCGGAAATTCTCGTGCACCACGACAGTCACGCCAGCCGCTTCCGCAATTTCGGTAACCGTCTGGGCCTCTTCAAAGGACGTGCAAAACGGCTTCTGGCAGATAATCGTCTTTACGCCGTGGTCTATCGCCTGGCAGATGGCCGCCCTGTGGGTCTGCGGTGGTGTGATGATATCCAGCAGATCGGGCTTGGCCATTTTCAGCATGCAATCAAGTTCGCCGAAAGCGGTCAGGCCGGTCGCTTTGGCCTTGTCGCGGTCACTGTCACAGGCACCGACCAGGTGCACACGGCTGCTGCGCCGCCAGGCGTCATAATGGAACTGCGCGAAATATCCGGCCCCGAGACAGGCAACCCGCAAGGTATCCGCGCCGTTTTTCATCTCTTCCCGATCTCCTGAATCACATTGGCCAGGCAGCTAATCCCCGGTGTTTCACCCGGAGTGCCACCATTAATGGATTTTTGATAGTCGACATTCACCAAGTTGACAAGGGATTGATTTGCGTATACGCAATCGAATGTGTAAATCAATACGGCCTTGGAGCGGCCGTGGGAGGAGACCGAAATGCTTGACAAGAAATCACTCAGCCGCCTGTTCCTGAGCGCGGCGATCCTGGCGGTAGGCATGGGCGGCGCTGAAGCCGTCGAAACGCTGCGCTTCAGCCACACGGACAATCCGGGCGGCTCGCGCCAGGCGGCCGCCGAGGTGTTTGCCGAAAAGGTCGCGGAATATACCGATGGCCGCTATGAGGTGCAGATCTTCCCGTCCGGCCAGCTGGCCAACGATCCGAAGGCGATCGAACTGCTGCAGCTGGGCGGCGTCGACTTCACGGTGTCCGCCACCGGCAGCTATGCCACACACCTGCCCTCCCTCAACCTGACGGCCATGCCGTTCCTGGTCGATACCTATGAACAGGGCTGGGAGCTTTATGACAATTCGGTCTGGCTGCAGGGCGAATTCGACAAGCTTCCGGAAAAGGGGTTCCGCGTTCTATCGACCTGGGAAGCCGGCTTCCGCAGCTTCACCACCAACGAGCCGCTGAATTCGCCGGAAGACGCCAAGTCCATGAAAATGCGCGTCTTTCCGAATGACATGATCCGCTGGTCGATGGAAGCCATCGGCTTCCAGACCGTGGTGATGCCGATCACCGACGTTTACATCTCGATCCAGCAGGGCATCGTCAACGGACAGGAAAACCCGGTCGACACGATCAAGTCGCTGCGCTTCTATGAAGTCGCGCCGTATATCACGCTGACCCGGCACGTCTACAGCCCGCTGCCGCTGACGATTGCGGAAAAGACCTGGCAGTCCTTTTCCGATGAGGACAAGGAAGCCGTCCTGAAGGCCGCCGCCGAATCCGCCGCTTTCAGCCGCAATCTCGTCAAGAGCTCGGTCGACAGCCAGCTGACCGAAATGCAGGAAGCCGGTGCCACGGTCACCGTGCCCGACATCGCGCCGTTCCGCGAAGCCGTCCAGTCCGTCTATGCCAAGGCCAAGGACGTCTATGGAGCGGAAGCAGTCGACAAGATCCTCGCCGATGCAGCAGCAATCCGCGAGAAACTCCCGGCCCAGAACTGATCGAGCATTTGGGCGAAACTAGCCGGAACCCTTCTGGGTTCCGGCCCTTTCTTAAAAGAGAAGAGCCTTGGATTACCGAGAGCATTATCCGGCTGTGCTGCGCTGGCTCAGCCATCTGGTCGACCTGTGCCTTGCGCTTGGCGGCTTTGCCATCGTGACGCTGGTGTTCTGCAATGCCTCCCTGCGCGGCTTTGCCGGCTTCGACCTCGCCTGGTCACTGGAAGTCACCAGTTTCCTGCTGCTATGGAGCACGTTTCTAGGCTGTTCCGCCGCAATCGCGCGCGGCGCTCACATGCGGGTGACCGAAGTCGTTGAAAAACTGGTTCCGCTCACCGGACAGCGGATCCTGTCTGTCGCGATCGACGTCATCATCGCGATCCTGCTGATCTGCCTGATCTACACCGGCTACAACATCTCGGTGCACACCTGGGCGCAGAAGACGACCGTTCTCTACTGGCCGGTCGGGCTGCTTTACGCTTCCATGCCGGCCGGCATGACGGTGTCGCTGATTTTCCACCTCTACAACATGGCGTATGACCTGAAGAACCCGGTCGTGCCCCATGCCACCCATTCCGATGGCGGCGAGGCCCTGTCATGATCCTGCTCTTTGTCGTTGCGGTCTTCCTGACCTCCGTCTTTCTCGGCATTCCGCTGGTCTGGGCGATCCTGATCACCGCCGTTCTGCCGATCATCGTCTTCGATCTCGGCTATCCGCTGCAGGCGCTGTTCCTGAATTTCATCGGCGGCGTCGAACCGCACCACTTCCTGGCGATCCCGCTCTTCATCGTCGCCGGCGAGATGATGAGCCGGGGCGGCGTCGGCCTGCGCATTATCGGCTTTGCCCGCGCTGCCTTCGGCTTCATGGCCGGCGGCCTCGGCATGGTCGTTGTCGGCGCCTCCATGATCTTCGGCGGCATTTCCGGCTCGGCAATCGCGGACAGCGCCGCCATCGGCTCCGTCATGATCAAGAACATGTCCCGCGAGGGCTACAACACCGCGTTCGCGGCCGGGCTGGTTGCGGCGGCCGGGACCATTGGCATCATCATCCCACCGTCGATCCCGATGCTCATCTACGGTTTTGTCGGCAACGTCTCGGTCGCGGATCTGTTTTTGGCCGGCATGGTGCCCGGGGTCCTGTTCGGCGCCATGTTCATGGCCGTCTGCTATTATGTCGGCAAGTCGACAAACTGCGACCCAGGCGGGCGCACCACCTCTTTCAAAGAGCTGACCAGCTCCTTCATCGGCACGGCGCCAGCGCTGTTCATGCCGGTCGTCATCCTCGGCGGCATCTTCACCGGCTGGGTGACCCCGACCGAGGCAGCTGCCCTCGCCGTCGTCTACGGCCTGTTCGTCACCACGGTCGTCTACCGGGATTTCAAGCTGAGGGATCTGCCGCGCCTCCTGATCGACAGCTTCGTCACCAGCGCCGTCGTGATGGTGGTGATCGGCGCGACCACCGTGCTCGGCTGGCTGATCACCCTGGAACAGATGCCGCAGATCCTGGTCGGCTTCGTTCAGGATTTTTCCTCAAGCCCCTGGATGTTCCTGCTCCTGGTCAACATCGTGCTTCTGGTGCTCGGCCTGGTGCTCGATCCGGTCCCTGCGATCCTGCTCACCGCGCCTTTGTTCCTGCCGACAGCAAAGACCTTCGGGGTCGATCCGGTCCATCTCGGCGTCATCATGACCTGTAACGTCGCCGTCGGCCTGTTCACACCACCGGTCGGGGCAACGCTTTACGTCGCCTCGAGAATCTCCGGGGTTGGCGTGCTCTCCATCGCCCGCAAGATGGCCCTGCTTTACATCGCCGCCATCGCCGCGCTTCTTGCCGTCACCTATGTGCCCATCGTTTCCATGGGTATGGTGCATCTGTTCCGGTGACGAGGAGAAAAGAGATGTTCGCAGTCACTGTACTGTTTCAGATCAAGGAGGGGCAGATGGATGCCTTCATGCCCCTCATGATCAACAATGCGCAGACATCCCTGAAGACGGAGCCAGGTTGCCTGCAGTTCGATGTCTGCGCCGACCCCGCCCGGCCGCGGGAGGTCTTTCTCTACGAAATCTACGACGACGAAGCGGCGTTCAAGATGCATCTGACCAGCGCTCATTTCCTCACCTTCGACGCCAAGGTCGCGGATATTGTCGCTTCCAAGGCCGTGCAGACTTTCAAGCAGGTGATGCAATGACGCCTTGGGAAGTTTTCGCGGTCAAATATGCCGACCGGAACGCGCGCACGCGCAAGGACAGTTTCCTGTTCGACGACAATCATGACCAGCCCCATGACATGGACTATTTCCTGTGGGTGCTGCGGCAGCGCGACGAGATCGTGCTCGTCGACACCGGCTACGACATGGAAGAGGGTGAGCGGCGCGGCCGGCCGGTGCGGCTCAACCCGGCAGAAGCCCTTGCCCCGCTCGGCCTGTCGCCGGACGACATCACCACCGTCATCGTCACCCATCTGCATTACGACCATGCGGGTGGCCTGAAACATTTCCCGAACGCGACGATCCACTTGCAGGCGGCGGAAATGGCCTATGCCACCGGCCCCTGCATGTGCCACGGCACACTCAATGCGCCGTTCACCGCCGACCATGTCTGCGAAGCCGTCCAGCGGCTTTATTCCGGCCGGGTTGTCTTTCACGAGGGCGGCGGCGAAGTCCGTGAAGGCGTCACGGTTCACCGCACCGGCGGCCACAGCAAGGGATTGCAGGTGGTGCGGGTCCTGACGGAAGCCGGCTGGCTGTGCCTCGCCTCGGACGCCTCGCACTATTACGAGAATTTTCTGGAGGCCAAACCATTCCCAATCGTGGTCGATCTCGACGACATGCTGCGCGGCTTCAAGACGATCCAGGCCCTGGCCAGCTCCAAGGACCTCGTCGTTCCAGGTCACGACCCACTGGTGCGGCAGCTGTTTCCTGTTCATGGGCCCGACCATATCGTCCGGCTCGACCGCGGCCCGCTGAAAGGGATCGGCTCATGAAACTCGGCGTGATCGCGGATGATTTTACCGGAGCCTCGGACATTGCCCTGATGCTGTCGGAAGGCGGCATGCCGACTGCACAATTCGTCGGCGTGCCGAAGGATCCCGCGCCTGCCTCGATAGAAGCCGGTGTCGTTGGCCTGAAAACACGCACCATCGCTGTACAGGATGCCGTGACGCAGTCTCTCAAGGCCTGTGACTGGCTGATCGAGCAGGGCTGCACCCAGATCGTCTTCAAGGTCTGTTCGACTTTCGATTCCACCGATGAAGGCAATATTGGCCCGGTTGCAGAAGCATTGGCGGACAGGCTCGGTGAAACATCCGTCCTGGTCTGCCCGGCCTTTCCGGAAAACGGCCGCTCGGTCTACCAGGGACATCTTTTTGTCCGCGACGAGCTCCTCAGCGAAAGCGGCATGCAGGATCATCCGCTGACGCCGATGTCCGACCCGGATATCCGCCGGGTGCTGCAAAGGCAGACCACTTGGCCCGTGTGCCATGTCCCGGTCTCCGGCGTGTGGGCGGGGCCCGCGGCCATCAACCTGGCGGCCTCGGCAAGCGGCAAGGCGATGATCATTGTGGACGCCATCCGCAACGAGGACCTGCTCACGCTTGGCCGGGCCGCCGGCACACGCCGGCTTTTGATCGGCGGCTCGGGCATTGCCCTCGGCCTGCCGCAGAATTTCGGCCATGCGCCGGCGGCGTCCACCTGGACCGGCGTTCCCGGCAAGGCCGTGGTCTTTTCCGGATCCTGCTCGCGGGCGACGCGCGGCCAGGTCGAAGCGTTCAGGAACAGGGCCCCGTCGCGGGAGCTGACAGCGGATGACGTTGTCGCTGAAAAACTCTCCCTGCAGGAAATCGTCGAATGGACCCTGCGCCAGGAGACAACGCCGCTGATCTACTCCTCCGCCGATCCGGAGGTGGTTGCCGCCGCTCAGCAAAAATACGGCCGCGAACGCAGTGCCGACGCCATTGAAAGCCTGTTCGCCAACCTGGCCGCCGCGCTTTCGCAGGCCGGCGTCAACCGGATCGTGGTCGCCGGCGGCGAAACCTCGGGCGCCGTTGTCTCCGGCCTACAGGCGGACATTCTTGAGATCGGCCCCAAGATCGCACCCGGTGTGCCGGCCCTAAAGGTGGCGGACCGGCCACTGGCGCTGGCGCTGAAATCCGGCAATTTCGGCGGCCCTGACTTCTTCTCCGAGGCCCTCGCCATTCTGGAGGGCGCGGAATGAGCGCATTGTCCGCCACCCGCGAACAGATCTGCCGGATGGCGAAATCGCTGTTTGACCGGGGGCTGACCCACGGCTCGACCGGCAACATTTCCGTGCGGCTTGACGATGGCAGCCTTCTGGTAACGCCGACCGGCTCCTCCATGGGGTTTCTCGACCCTTCCCGGATCAGCCACCTGTCGGCGGAAGGCAATCTTCTCGCGGGCGACAGGCCCACGAAGGAAATGCCGCTGCATGCGGCCTTTTACGACACGCGCCATGGCACCGGAGCGGTGGTGCATCTGCATTCCTGCCACTCCGTGGCCCTGTCGCTGCTGCCGGAGATCGATCCGGACAACGTGCTGCCACCCCTGACCGCCTACGGCATCATGCAGCTCGGCAAGGTGAAGCTGCTGCCGTTCTTCGTACCCGGCGATCCGGCCATGGGCGATGCCGTGCGCGGCCTTGCCGGCAAGCGATCGGCGGTCCTTCTTGCCAATCACGGCCCCGTGGTCGCGGGCAAGGATCTGGAAGCCGCCGTCTATGCCACAGAAGAACTGGAAGCCACGGCACAGTTGGCGCTTCTGCTGCGGGGCGCGGCGGCAACCTCATTAAACGCACACCAGACCGCCCGCATCGTCGAGCGGTTCGACGTTGATTGGACTTAAGGACATTCCGATGAAAATAGCCCTGATCAAAGGTGACGGTATCGGCGTCGATGTGGCGGAGGCGGCGCTTGCCGTCCTGGAAGCCGCGCTGGACAAGACCGGACAGCCCCTGCCCGTCTACGACGAGATCCAGGCTGGTGCCGGCTATTTCGCAGAGACCGGCCGCGACATTGAAGCCGACGGCGAGGACCGCGCGGGCGCGGCCGACGCGATCTTCCTGGGCGCCATCGGCCTGCCCTCTATCCGGCATGCGGACGGCACGGAAATCTCGCCGCATCTGCGCCTGCGTGACCGGTTCGGGCTCTATGCGGGGGTCCGCCCCGTCAAGGCCTATCCCAACGCACCGCAGCGTCTTGCCGATCCACGCGCCGCCGGGATCGACCTGATCATCTTGCGGGAATCCACCGAAGGCCTGTTCTATTCGGCAGCCGCTCACAAGCGCAGCCTCGTGGTGAGCGACAACGAGGTCATGGACATCCTCAGGATCACCCGCGAGACCACAATCAAGCTGCACGAATTTGCGTTCAGTCTGGCGCGTAAACGCCGCGAGCGTGGCCTTTCCGGCCGGTTGACCTGCGTCGACAAGGCCAATGTCTTCACCTCGATGGCGTTTTTCCGCCAGCTCTTCGACGAGGTGAAGCAGGCCCACCCCGATATGCCGGTCGGCTACAACTATGTCGACGCCATGGCGCTCGACCTGGTGCGCAAGCCCTGGGAGTTTGACGTGCTGGTGATGGAAAACATGTTCGGCGACATTCTTTCGGATCTGGCCGGCGGCCTGGTCGGCGGCATGGGCATGGCCGCCTGCGGCGAGATTGGCGACACGACCGGCCTGTTCCAGCCGGCCCATGGCAGCGCACCGGACATTATGGGCCAGGACAAGGCCAACCCGCTGGCGGCGATCCTCAGCGGCGCGCTGATGCTGGATTACCTGGCTGAGAAACTGGACCGGCCGGTGCTTGCCGATGCCGCGGACCTCATCAATGACGCCGTCATGGCCGGATTTGAGGACAACGCGCTGCGGCCGATGGAATTCGGCGGCGACATGGGAACCAGGGCCGTGACCAACGAACTGCTGGCGCGAGTCGCCAGCCAGGAGCCTGCCCGAAAGACGCTTAGTGCGTGATCGGGGCGCGTGACTGGGAAGCGCCTATTCGGGCGGGCGCCTCCCCCTTCAACCCGATGATTATCGATTCCGCGAAATACCCGCACAGCTCTCCCGGACGATCAAATCGCCATGCAGCAGATGGCGCTGGTGCTCCAGCGAGCGGTTGGCGAGACGGTCGAGCAGGATGGTCATCGCCTTTTCGCCGATGTGCTGGCGTGGCTGGCGGATCGTGGTGAGACCCGGCGAAAAATTGTTGGCGAAGGGAATGTCGTCAAAGCCGAGCACCGAAAAATCCTCCGGAACCCGGTAGCCGCGTAGCTGCAGCGCCGAGATCACACCAATCGCGGTGTTGTCGTTGAAGCAGAAAAACGCGGTCGGCAAGTCGTCCTTGATGAACAGTCGCTCAACGGCCGCTCGGCCGCTTTCTGGCGTCCCCTCGCCTTCCACCCTCCAGTCGCGCAGGGCTTCGGGCGATTCCTTCAAGCCCTGTTGATAGCCGGAATGGCGCAGGTCGCTGCGGATGTCCGCCGGGCCGCCGGAAATGAAGGTGATTTTCCGGTGGCCGAGCGAGATCAGGTATTCGGTTGCCATCTTGGAGGCGGCCACGTCGTCAACGCCGACATAGCTGATATCGGGGTTTGCCAGTGGCCGCTCCGTCGCCACGATCGGTGGCAGCGTGTGCAAGGGTGCCTGCGGTTCGCCGGCGACAGGAATATGTCCTGTGAGCAGCACCAGTCCGTCGGCCATGCCGGTGGACAGGAAGCGCATGTAGCTCTGCTCAAGCCCGGTCGTGCCTTCCGTGTTGCCGATCAGGACGCCATAGCCCCGGTCGGCGGCGGCCTTCTCCAGCCCTGTCAGAATGCCGGCAAAATTCGGATCGGCGATGGACGAGGCCAGCACCAGCACCATCTGCGAGCGCTGCATGCGCAGGTTCTGCGCCATTGCGTTGGCGGTGTAGCCGGTGCGGGCAATCGCGGCGGTGACTTTCTTGCGGGTGCTTTCGGCAACTTTCTCGGGCGAGCGCAAGGCCCGGCTGACCGTCGCGATCGAGACGCCCGCCAGCTTTGCAACATCTTCAATAGTGGCCGGCCGGTCTACCGGTTCGCTCATATTGCGCGTCCAGACATGTTGCAGTGCGGGCATGCGCCAAGCTCATGAATCTCCACACCGTTTACGCTGTATAGTGCGCATTGCACCAAATGAAAAGGTTTACAATGGCGAATGTAAAGGTTTACATCATTCATGAAAACGTTTACATCAATACCATGGCGCAAATGTGGAAGAGGACGTTTTCGCCTGGGAGGAACCAGAAATGAACGTGGAACCAGCCACGCCGGCAGCGATTATCGAGGCCGTCAACATCAGCAAATCCTTTGGCCCCGTGCCGGTGCTGTTCAGCGTCAGCATGGATGTGCGCCCGGGTGAGGTTCACGCGCTGATCGGCGAAAACGGCGCAGGCAAGTCGACCTTGATGAAAATCCTGTCCGGCTTCCACGATCCGACCTCCGGCCAGATCCGTCTGGATGGTGAAAAGACCGCCCTGCCCGCGAATGGCGGCGCTGAGTCGCTCGGCATCGTGCTCATCCACCAGGAACTCAATCTCGCGGAACAGATGACGGTCGAGGAGAATGTCTTCCTTGGCCGCGAGATCCGCTCCAAGGGTTTCCTGGACAAGGCGGCGATGCGCGCCGCCGTCCAGACCTATCTTGACGAGATTGGTCTCGACATTTCCCCGACCGACCGCATATCCGACCTGACCATTGCCCAGAAGCAGATGGTCGAGATCGTCAAGGCCGTCAGCCGCAATGCCCGCATCCTGATCATGGACGAGCCGACCGCCGTTCTGACCGAAGAAGAAACAGACGTCTTTTTCCGCCAGGTGGAGAAGCTGAAAAAAAGCGGTGTCGGCATCGTCTTCGTGTCGCACAAGCTCAACGAGGTGAAAACCATCGCCGACCGGGTCACCATCCTGCGTGACGGTCAGTGGATCGACACCCGTGCCTCGAATGACCTGACCCCGGACATGATGGCCCAGATGATGGTAGGCCGGGAACTCTCCGATCTTTATCCGCCCATGCACGAAGCCGATATCGATGCCGAGCTGGTGCTGGAAGTGGACAATCTCGTCGCTCCCGGGGTCGGCCCCGTCAGCTTTGCCCTGCGCAAGGGAGAAATCCTCGGGTTCTCCGGCCTGATCGGCTCCGGCAGAACGGCCGTTTTCGAGGCGATCTGCGGTCTCAACCCCATCGAAGGCGGGTCCATCAAGCTCTTCGGACGCGACGCCGGCCCCATGACCGTCGCGGCGGCGCGGGACCAGGGTCTCGCCTATCTCACCAAGGACAGGAAGGAAAAGGGCCTGCTGCTCGACAAGCAGATGCAGCCGAACCTGACTCTGTTCGCGCTGCCAAAATTCGTGAAGAATTTCGGGCTCGACCGGAAGGCGGAGGAAGACGCACTGAACCGCGCCATCCGCCGTTTCGATGTCCGGGCCAAGGACCGAAACATCACCGTCGGCAAACTCTCCGGCGGCAACCAGCAGAAACTGCTGCTCGCCAAGATCATGGAATGCGATCCGAAGATCGTCATCATCGACGAGCCCACCCGCGGCATCGATGTCGGCACGAAGCAGCAGATCTATCATTTCATTGCCGCGCTTGCCGCAGAAGGCGTGTCGGTTGTCGTGATCTCCTCCGAAATGCCGGAGATCATCGGCATCTGCCACCGGGTGGTGGTCATGCGCGAAGGCCATATCACCGGCGTCCTGACGGGCGACCACATCAACGAAAACGAAATCATGCGCTATGCCGCCGGGCTGAAACGGGAGGACCTCCAGTGACCATGATGACCGCGTCCGACGATACGGCCACCAAACAGGCCAAACGGCCTTCCGTCGACTTCAAGACCATCGGCCCTGCCCTGGCGCTGCTGATTTTGTGCGTGATCGGGTTCATGCTGAACCCGGCCTTTGTCAGTGAAGGCAACCTGACCAATCTGCTGACCCGTTCGGCCTTTATCGGCATCATCGCGGTTGGCGCGACCTTCGTCATCACCGCCGGCGGCATCGACCTCTCCGTCGGTTCCATGGCGGCGGCCATTGCCGGGGTCATGATCATCATCATGAACGGGGCGGTCGAAACCATGGGCACCGGCTTGGCGACCGTGCTGCTCGGCTGCGGCTGCGCGCTGGTGCTTGGCATCGGCGCCGGCTGGATCAACGGCGCGCTGACAACGAAGGGCAAGATCGAGGCCTTCATCGTCACACTCGGCACCATGGGCATCTACCGCTCGCTGGTGACCTATTTCGCCGACGGCGGCACGCTCTCGCTCAATTTCGATATCCGCGGCACTTACCGGCCGGTCTATTACGACAGCTTTCTCGGCCTGCCCTATCCGGTCTGGGTGTTCATCTGCGTGGCCATCTGTGGCTGGCTGCTTTTGAACCGGACCGCCTTCGGCCGCTACTGCACCGCCATCGGCTCCAATGAAGCGGTCGCCAAATACTCCGCGATCAATGTCGACCGGGTGAAAACGCTGACTTACGTCATCCAGGGCCTGTGCGTTGCTTTTGCCACCATCATCTACGTGCCCCGCCTCGGCTCAGCCTCCGCCTCCACCGGTGTTCTCTGGGAACTGGAAGCCATTGCGGCGGTGATCATCGGCGGCACGGTCCTGAAGGGCGGCTACGGCCGGATCGGCGGCACCATCCTGGGCGCCCTGATCCTGACCACCATCGGCAACATTTTGAACTTCACCGATCTGATCTCGAACTACCTGAATGGAACCATGCAGGGCCTGATCATCATCGTTGCGGTTTTCCTGCAGCGCAGCGACTGGAAGCTCGGCAAGAGCAAGTAAGCCGCCCGCACTGAACTCAAGCGAATAGGGACCCGTCCCCACATTTTGAACCGGCTCGCACCGGACGGGAGAGGTGCGTCCAAATGGAATGGCATTGGAGGAGGAAACGATGCTTTTGAAAAGAACTCTGGGCGCGGTGGCCGCCGTCGGACTGCTCGCCTTCGCCGGGACCGCACTGGCCCAGGACAAGATCAAGATCGGTGTCAGCTACCCGACCCCGACCCACGCCTGGGCCGCCGGCATGAACTGGCACGCGGAGCAGGCCGAAAAACGGCTCGAAGCGCTTTATCCGGATGTCGACCTGATCCTGGTCAATTCGTCGGACCCTGAAGCCCAGGCGAGCGCCCTGGAAGACCTCGTCTCCGTGCATCAGATCGACGCCCTGGTGGTGCTGCCGTTCGAATCCGAACCGCTCACCGATCCGGTGCTGAACGTCAAGAAGTCCGGCGCCTGGATCACGGTCGTCGACCGCGGCCTCAGCCAGCCGGGCATCGAGGATCTTTATGTCGCCGGTAACAACCCGGAACTCGGCAGGGTCTCCGCCCAGTACATGAAGGGCCGCCTGAAAGACGGCGACAACATCGTGGTTCTGCGCGGCATTCCGACCGTGATCGACAATGAGCGCTTCGACGCTTTCATGGCAGAAATCGAAGGCTCGGGCATCAACGTGCTCGACCACAAGCACGCCAACTGGAACCGCGACGACGGCTTCGAGGTCATGCAGGACTTCCTGTCCCGCTTCCCGGACATCGACGCCGTCTGGGCCCAGGATGACGACATCGCCATCGGCGTGGTCGCGGCCCTGAAGCAGGCCGGCCGGGACGGTGACGGCATGTTCGTCGTCGGCGGCGCCGGCATGAAGGAAATCATCAAGGGCATCATGGACGGCGAAACGCTGATCCCGGTGGACGTGCTTTACCCGCCCGCGATGATCGCCACCGCCATGGACCAGACCGTTGCGGCCTTCAAGTCCAACGGCCCGGTTGCCGGCCGCTACATTCTCGGCGCGACGCTGATCACGCCTGAGAATGCCGAGAGCTACTACTTCCCAGACTCGCCGTTCTAGGACGCGAGCAACTCCGAGTGGCCGGGGCTTTTCGCGATGGAGCTCCGGCCCTTTTTTGTCCCCTTCAATCCCCTTTTCGGGAGGCAATCATGAAAACGATAAAAGGCCCCGCTTTGTTTCTCGCCCAGTTTGCCGGGGACGAAGCACCGTTCAACTCCTGGGATTCGATCACCAAGTGGGCCGCCGATTGCGGCTATGCCGGTGTGCAGGTGCCCAGCTGGGACGGAAGACTGATCGATCTGGAAAAGGCCGCCAGTTCCAAGACCTACTGCGACGCGTTTGCTGGCACAGCGCGGGAAAACGGTATCGAGATCACGGAGCTTTCGACCCATCTCCAGGGCCAGCTGGTTGCCGTGCACCCGGCCTATGACACGGCCTTTGACGGCTTCGCCGCGCCCCATGTGCAGGGCAATCCGGCCGCGCGCCAGTCCTGGGCGGTCGATCAGGTCAAGCTGGCGCTCGCTGCCAGCCGCAATCTCGGCATCACAGCGCACGCGACCTTTTCCGGTGCGCTCGCTTGGCCCTATGTCTATCCCTGGCCGCAGCGGCCCGCCGGCCTGATCGAGACCGCCTTCGACGAACTGGCCCGCCGCTGGCGGCCAATCCTCGACTATGCCGACGAGATGGGCGTCGATGTCTGCTACGAGATCCATCCAGGCGAGGACCTTCACGACGGCATCACCTTCGAAATGTTCCTGGAACGCCTGAACGGCCACGCCCGCTGCAAGATGCTCTACGACCCGTCCCACTACGTCCTGCAGTGCCTTGACTACCTGGACAATATCGAGATTTACCGGGACAGGATCGGCATGTTCCACGTCAAGGATGCCGAGTTCAATCCAAACGGGCGCCAGGGCGTCTATGGCGGCTACCAGTCCTGGGTTGACCGGGCCGGCCGGTTCCGCTCGCTTGGCGACGGCCAGGTCGATTTCGGCGCGGTTTTTTCCAAAATGGCGGCCAATGACTTTGACGGCTGGGCCGTGGTCGAATGGGAATGCTGCCTGAAACACCCGGAAGACGGTGCCCGCGAAGGTGCGAAATTCGTCAGGGATCAGATCATCCGCGTCACTGAAAAAGCCTTTGACGACTTCGCCGACGGCGGCAGCGACGCGGCCGCCAACCGGAAGATGCTCGGGATCGGCTGAGGCAAGGTTTCTGTCGGCGCAACGGACTTTCGCCGCCTGGCGACAACCTGTTCTTCAGTCTCAACCCCGGGAGGGCCAGCAGGTCCGCCGCGAAGGGTCGGCGCAGTTCACTGAACAAATAGCCATCCTTCAAGAGCGCAAATTCGCACCTATCCAGGGCACGATTTTCTATGTAATCAGGCTATGTAATCGATTACAGTGCCTCTCACGACGAAACAGAACCAACTTCAGGAGACACCTATGACCATCGAGGGAACAAACAGAGCGCTGACGCGTCCGATCAGGCTTGGCATGGTCGGCGGCGGCAAGGATGCCTTTATCGGTGCGGTGCACCGGATTGCCTCGCGCATCGACGGCAAATACGAGCTGGTTGCGGGCGCGCTGTCCTCGACGCCTGAAAGAGCTCGTGAATCCGGCCACACGCTCGGCCTCAAAGAGGACCGCATCTACGATTGCTTTCTTGAGATGGCCAAGCGCGAGGCAAGGCTGAAGGACGGCATCGAGGCCGTTGCCATCGTCACGCCAAACCACATGCACTATCCGGTTGCCAAGGAGTTCCTGAAGCGCGGCATCCATGTCATCTGCGACAAACCGCTGACCTCGACGCTGGCAGACGCCAAGAAAATGGTGAAGGCCGCCGAGAAATCCGATGCCCTGTTCTTCCTGACCCACAACTACACCGGCTACCCGATGGTGCGCCAGGCACGCGAACTGGTCCAAAACGGAGATCTCGGCCCCCTGCGCGTTGTCCAGGTGGAATATGCCCAGGACTGGCTGTCGGTCGACCTGCACAACAAGCAGGCGGACTGGCGCACGGATCCGGCCCGCACCGGGATCGGCGGATCGACCGGCGACATCGGCACCCATGCCTTCAACCTGGCCTGCTTCATCACCGGACTGAAGGCCGAGAGCCTCGCGGCCGATCTGCAGTCCTTCGTCCCGGGCCGGAAGGTCGACGACAACGCCCATGTGATGCTGCGCTTCGAGGGCGGCGCGCGCGGCATGTTGTGGTGTTCACAGGTGGCGCCGGGCAACGAGAACAATCTCAAGATCCGGGTTTATGGCGAAAAGGCAGGACTGGAATGGTGTCAGGAGAACCCGAACTACCTCCAGTTCACACAATTTGGCGCACCTCAGCAGCTGATTACGCGCGGTGGCGCGGGCATGTCCGCCTCGATCGCCTCGACAACCCGGGTCCCGGCAGGCCATCCGGAAGGCTATCTGGAAGGATTCGCCAACCTCTACAGCGAAGCCGCTGACGCAATCCGGGCCCATCAAAGCGGCAAACCCGCCGCAACGCTGATCCCAGGCATCGAAGAAGGCCTGGCAGGCGAACAGTTCATCGACGCCTGTGTGCGCTCCTCGGCCAGAAATTCCGCGTGGGTGAAGCTGGACGGGTAATTTCCTCCATCGTCGGACCGCGAAGCCCGGGGCACCTGCCCGGGCTTCATTTGTTTTGTCTCGCAGTCATCCCGGCGCAAGCTGGGCCCCAGGGGCCCTCATCGCCTGTTCTTTAATCGTGGATGCCCGGGCGTCCTGTTGGGTTGGACGGGGTCTATGGCATCTTTGGGTCCCGGCTCTCCGCTGCGCTTCGGCCGTGATGCCGGTCTTTGCAATTGCCTCCCCTCGTCATTGCCGGACTTGATCCGGCAATCCATGCCGTTCCGGTGCCCCAAAATGGCCTCTGCAAGTGGCAATGGAACGGCATGGATGCCATGGTCGAGCCATGGCATGACGTCGAACGGAATTGGTAAATTCTTGAATTATCCCAATTTTTTCATAAACTTAACTATTTTCCTCGCAACGCACAACGTCAGACACTTTACAAAAGTAATAAAGTAATACTTAATGACTTTTGTGAGGAGAACAAACTCTGTGGAGGAGACCCTATGAAACTCAAGGCAATGCTTATTGCCGGGGCGATGTCGCTTGCCCCGATGACCGCGCATGCGGCCGATCTGACCATCGGCTTTTCGCAGATCGGATCTGAATCCGGCTGGCGCGCGGCGGAAACCACCGTCACCAAACAGGAAGCGGAAAAACGCGGCATCGACCTGAAATTCGCCGATGCCCAGCAGAAACAGGAAAACCAGATCAAGGCGCTCCGGTCCTTCATCGCCCAGGGCGTTGACGCGATCCTGCTCGCCCCGGTCGTCGCGACCGGCTGGGACGAAGTGCTGGAAGAAGCCAAGGATGCGGAGATCCCCGTGGTCCTGCTCGACCGCACCGTCGATGCCCCGGACGATCTCTACATGACCGCCGTGACCTCCGACCTGGTGCATGAAGGCCGGGTTGCCGGCAAGTGGCTCGCGGACGAAATGGCCGGCGCGAAATGCGACATCGTCGAACTTCAGGGCACGACCGGCTCGTCGCCGGCCATCGACCGCAAGAAGGGCTTCGAGGAAGGCATTGCCGGCAACGACAATCTGAACATCGTCCGCAGCCAGACCGGCGACTTCACCCGCAGCCAGGGCAAGGTCGTCATGGAAAGCTTCCTGAAGGCGGTTGGCGGCGAGAACATCTGTGCACTCTACGCCCACAACGACGACATGGCCGTCGGCGCCATCCAGGCGATCAAGGAAGCCGGCCTGAAGCCGGGCGAGGACATCAAGATCGTCTCGATCGACAGTGTTCCGGACATCCACCTGGCCATGGCCAATGGCGAAGCCAACGCCACGATCGAGCTGACGCCGAACATGGCCGGCCCGGCCCTGGACGCCCTGGAAGCCTATCTCGCGGACGGCACCAAGCCGGCGAAATGGATCCAGACCGAGTCCAAACTCTACACACTCAAAGATGATAACATGGCCATCTACGAGATGAAGAAAGACCTGGGATACTAAAAAGTCCCCGTGCCGGGCGGTCCCGCCGCCCGGTACCAAACAAGGTTTTCTGAACGACACGCCGGGGGAAGGCCATCAATGGCAAGCGCAACCGAGCCTGTGCTGGAATGCAGGGGCATATCCAAGTTTTTTCCGGGCGCCATTGCCCTTGATGCCGTCGATCTGACGCTCTACCCGGGCGAAGTTCACGCCCTTTTGGGTGAAAACGGCGCCGGCAAGTCCACCCTGATCAAATGCCTGACCGGTGCCTACCGGCGCGACGCTGGCAAGATCCTGCTGGATGGCGAGGAAATTTCACCCGGCAGCACCCAGGACAGTCAGAAGCTCGGCATTGGCACGGTCTATCAGGAGGTCAATCTCCTGCCCAACCTGACGGTTGCCGAAAACCTCTTTCTCGGCCGCCAGCCGACCCGGCGCGGCCTGATTTCACAGCGCAAGATGCTGACAATGGCGGGGGATCTGCTCGCCGAATTCGGCCTCAGGATCAATCCGGCGGAACCGCTGTCGGCCTATTCCGTCGCCGTGCAGCAGGTGGTCGCCATTGCCCGGGCCGTGGAACTGTCGGGCAAGGTGCTGATCCTGGACGAACCGACGGCCAGTCTCGACAGGGACGAGGTCCAGCTGGTCTTTTCCGTGGTGGAGAAGCTGAAGGCCCGCGGCCTTGCGATTGTCTTCATCACCCATTTCCTCGACCAGGTGTTCGAGATTTCCGACCGGGCCACCGTGCTGCGCAACGGCCGGGTGATCGGCACCCGCGAGCTCAAGAACACCAGCCAGACCGAGATCGTCACCCTGATGCTGGGCCGCCAGCTGGAAGACCGGATCCAGGACCGCGCGCCGGCCCGGACCGGCGACACGCTGATAGAGCTCAAGGACTTCGGCAAACGCGGGGTCATGGAACCGTTCGACCTGACCGTGCGCAAGGGCGAGGTTGTCGGCCTCGCCGGACTGCTCGGCTCGGGCCGGACCGAAACCGCGGGCCTGATCTTCGGCGCCATTCAGGCGGACCAGGGCGAAGCCCTGTTGGAAGGCCGGAAGATCGGCCTCGGCAGCCCGCGCGAAGCGGTTGCGCACCGCTTCGCGCTCTGCCCGGAAGACCGCAAGAACGACGGCATCGTCGGCGATCTGTCGGTGCGCGAAAATATCATCCTCGCCCTGCAGGCCCGGCAGGGCTGGTTCCGGCCGCTGCCCAAGGCCAAAGTCAACGAGCTGGCCGAGGCGTACGTGAAGGCGCTCGACATTAGGCTTGCCAGTCTCGACATGCCGATCCGGCTGCTTTCCGGCGGCAACCAACAGAAGGCGCTGCTGGCGCGCTGGCTGGCGACAAACCCGGTTTTCCTGATCCTGGATGAGCCGACCCGCGGCATCGATGTCGGCGCTCATGCGGAAATCATCGCCCTGATCGAGAAACTGCGCGAGGACGGCATGGCGCTTCTGGTGGCGTCTTCCGAAATGGAGGAGCTGGTCGCCTATTCAACGCGGGTCATTGTCCTGCGCGATCGCCGTCAGGTGCGCGAACTGAAGGGTGACGAGATCACCACCTCTAACATTGTCGCGGCGATTGCCGATGACACCATGGCGGAGGCGGTATGATGTCGGCGCATGTCCATTCCACCTTCCGGCGGATCATGCCGCAGCTGATCATCCTGATCGCGGTCCTGTTCCTGAATTTTCTGGTGTTTCCGGATTTCTTCCGGATCGAATTCCAGCACGGCCGCCTGTTCGGCAACCTCATCGACGTGCTCAACCGCGGCGCGCCGACCGCGCTGCTCTGCATCGGCATGACACTGGTCATTGCCACAAAGGGCATCGACCTGTCGGTCGGTGCGGTGATGGCGATTGCCGGCGCGGTCGCGGCCTCGCTGGTGGTCGACGGCCATAGCTGGCAAACCGCCCTTCTTGGGGCGCTCGCCGTCGGCGCGATCTGCGGGCTCTGGAACGGCGTTCTGGTCGCTGTCCTGCGCATCCAGCCGATCGTCGCCACGCTCGTGCTGATGGTCGCGGGACGCGGCATTGCCCAGCTGGTCACCGAGGGCACGATCCTGACCTTCGTCAATCCGGGGCTGATCCATCTCGGGGCCGGCACCGTCATCGGCATTCCAACCCCGATCCTGATCTGGATCGCGCTTGGACTGTTGGTCACCGCCGTCGTGCGCAAGACCGCGCTTGGCATGCTGATCGAGGCCATCGGCATCAATGAAAGCTCATCGCGGCTTGCCGGCATCAACAGCCGGGTGCTGATCGTCTCGGTCTATCTGATCTCCGGCTTTTGCGCCGCACTGGCCGGCGTCATCGTCGCGGCGGACATCAAGGGTGCGGATGCCAACAATGCCGGGCTTTGGCTGGAACTCGACGCCATCCTGGCGGTGGTGATCGGCGGCAATTCACTGCTCGGAGGCCGGTTCTCGATCCTGGCCTCGCTGATCGGCGCTCTGATCATCCAGTCGGTCAATTCGGTCATTCTGCTCTCCGGCATGCCGCCCGAGTTCAATCTGGTGATCAAGGCGCTGATCATCATCGCGATCCTGGTGATCCAGTCGCCGACGGTGAAACACGCGCTTTATATCCTGCGCGCCTCCGCGGAACCCCTGCCCTCCGATCCCATCAAGGAAGCGAAAGAAAGTCCGCAATGATCCGCTCTACCCATCTTCCGCTCCTGATCACCATCGCCACCTTCCTGCTGGCCTATACGCTGTGCGCCTCGCAATATCCGGCGATGCTGTCCACCCGGGTCGTGGCGAACCTTCTCACCGACAATGCCTTTCTCGGCATTGCCGCGGTCGGCATGACCTTCGTGATCCTTTCCGGCGGCATCGATCTGTCCGTCGGCTCGGTGATCGCCTTTACCGGCGTCTTCCTGGCTGTGATCCTGAGGGACACCTCGATCCATCCAATTGCCGCCTTTGTCCTGGTACTGGCGATCACCATCTCTTTCGGCGCGGCCATGGGGGCGATGATCCACTATCTGGACATGCCGCCCTTCATCGTCACGCTGGCCGGCATGTTCCTGGCGCGCGGCGCGGCCTATGTGCTCTCGACCGAAAGCGTACCGATCACGCATGAATTCTACGACACGCTGCAGTCGCTCTACTGGAAGGCGCCCGGCGGAGGCCGCTTCCGGCTGACCGGCATGATCATGCTCCTGACCTTCCTGACCGGCATCATCGTCGCCCACCGCACCCGCTTCGGTCAGAATGTCTACGCCATCGGCGGTGGTCTTTCGACGGCCCGGCTGATGGGCGTACCGCTGGCGAAAACCACCATCGGCATCTACGCCACCTCCGGCGGCCTTGCCGGTCTTGCGGGCATCATCTTCTCGCTCTACACCTCCGCCGGCTATTCGCTGGCGACCGTCGGGGTCGAGCTGGACGCCATTGCCGCGGTCGTGATCGGTGGCACGCTGCTCACCGGCGGCACGGGATTTGTCGCCGGGACATTCTTTGGCATTTTGATCATGGGGTTGATACAAACCTTTATCGTCTTTGACGGCACACTTTCCAGCTGGTGGACAAAGATCGTGATCGGCGGTCTGCTGTTCGGCTTCATCCTGCTTCAGAAGGGACTCACTTGGGCAACGACACTGCGCAGAAAACCAGCGACAGAGTTCGCCGCGCAATCATGACATTCGTCGCCACCGGCGGGTTGGGCAGCCAGATCGGCAATCACACCGATCAGGTGGTCGAGCAATTGGGCCGCGCCATCGTCGCCGGCGAGTATCCGCCGGAAACCATGATCCCGCTGGACCCGGACATTTCCGAAATGTTCGACGTGTCGCGCACGGTGGTGCGCGAGGCGAAAAAGACCCTGATCGCCAAGGGCCTGATCCAATCGAAAGCCAAGGTCGGCACCCATGTGCGCCCAGCCTCGGAATGGAACATGTTCGACCCGGACGTGCTGCGCTGGCATGCGGCGCTCAACAACCAGCGTCCCTTTCTGGAAGACCTTTTCGAGATCCGGCTGATCTTCGAGCCGGCGGCCGCCAGCAGCGCCGCGAAACGGGCGACCGACGCCGATTGCGCCGCCCTCGCCAAACTCTGCGACAATCTCGCGACCGGCACCGACCGGGCCGCCGTCGCCGTGGCCGATCTTGAATTTCACAAGATGATCCTGAAGGTCTCCGGCAACCGCTTCCTGCAATCGCTCGGGGACTTGGTCCAGGCCGCGCTCTATTCGCTGTTCATTGCCGAAGCCAATGAGCGCAACGACCAGGAAACCTACGAATTCGTCGAACGCCACCGCGCCATCGTCACGGCCATCACCAAGGGCGATGCCAAGGGCGCCTATGAGGCAATGGAGCAGGTGATTCTGGCCGGACGGAAGATCGAATTGAACATCTGACGCCGGTTCAGCCAAATTCCCGCCGTACGCTTCCCCTTCACACGGTCGATATGCGCCTCTCCGGGCGTTCCCGTGCGAGCGAAACGTGTGCTCCAGAATTCCATGCGACTACAACCTGCGTTCAACCCGGTTCAGTTGTTTCCACCTTTACCGGAAACAAAATAACGCGAAAAAAGTTCTTCGAAAAATCAAACACCACCACCTCCTTCTTAAATAAGATGTAAGAACAATTTTTACTTCCCCTCTAATAATGGTCCGTTCGACGTAATAATTACCCATTCAAAAACATATACTTATCGAACTTCACTCCATTAAAAATTTACTTAAATTACTTGCACCTAATTATTATCCAATTATTGCACTTTTTTCGCCTTATTTGACCAGATTTTTCGCCAAATTGAGGCGAATACATTAAGCGCATAACAACACGTCACCGAAGTTAATCACTTGGGCACCATATCTTTTAACGCCGTGGGCAAGCCGGCGTAGGGAATTTCTTTACCTTGTGGGAGGTCAAAAATCATGCAATCGAACGCCGGAACCAACATCCTTTCTCCTGTCTTCTCAATTGATGGTGACACGCAGTTTTCAGGAGAGAGGGGGGACTATGTGGATACCGGCAATGCCGATGCGCTGGACCTGACCGACGGCACCATAGCCCTCACTTTCAATGCCGATCATGTCTGGGGGGCCCAGGCTCTCTTCTCCAAGGACGGTTCAGGCTATGACGACGGCGGCCATCTGACGGCCTGGATCCAGGAGGGCCGTCTGGTGATCCGTCAACAATCCGCGGACTCGACCGAATATCTGAAAGTTCCCGATCTCTACCTGACCGCCAACACCGACTATCACCTCGCCGTCACCTTCGGCGCCAATGGCCTGATGGTCTATGTCAACGGCCAGCTTCTGGCGGCCGAGCCGGAGTTCAAACAGGGCATCGACATGAACGAGCGCGCCTTCCTGGTCGGCGCCTCCGGTGCCTGGCGCTCCGACGATGCCCACACCGCCGCGCAGCAGTTCAAGGGCACCATCTCCGATGTGATGGTGTTCAACGAGCAGATCGCTGGCGAGGACATGGCGGCCTTGGCGGGCGCCGTGGACCCAAGCTTCGAGGTGGAAGCCCTGGACGCCCTCGCCCAGGACGACCTGATGCCCGCCTTTCAGCAGTTGCATCACGGCTCCGACGAACTCAAGGCGCTCGCGACTGCCTACGGCTTCAACCACGATGGGGAACCGACAACGGGAGCCGCCTACCAGCAAGGCACGGACGCGGGAGAGACGCTGGAAGGCACCGAAGGCGCAGACGCCATCGACGCCGGCCTCGGCAACGACATCGTCAATGGAGGCGGCGGCAATGACGTCTTGCAGGGCGGTTACGGCAATGACGACCTCAATGGCGGCGACGGCGACGATGTGCTCGACGGCGGTCATGGCGAGGATGTTCTGAATGGCGGCGCCGGCAACGACCTGCTGATCTCCCAGGCCGACGGACGCGAAGGCCAGGTTGCCTATGATCCTGACCGGGACGAAGGCGATCCGCTCAATGAGCTCACCAACGGCAAGCTCTATCCGGACCAGCCGATCCCGGCGGACGATATCCTCACCGGCGGATCCGGCGGCGACATCTTCTATTTCCAGACGCTGATCAACGCCAAGAAGCGCTTCATCGAGGAGCACACCCAGGATGACGGCACCATCCGCTGGCACGGCGTTGCCGGAGAAAACGAGAACATCCACGACCACTGGGTCGATGTCATCGGCCATGACGTCATCACCGACTTCAACCGCGCCGAGGGCGACAGGATCGTCATCGAAGGCCACACCACCAAGATCCGGTCCATCACATACGGGGATTCAAACGGCGACGGCGTCGTCGATCACACGGTGATCGCTCTGTACTCGGATCAAGGCTCCGGCGGCGGCGCCCACAACAACGATGATCTGGGTACGATTACGGTCTATGGCGACCTGGTCACCCAGACCGATATTTCTACGACTTCCAAACCCGCCTACGGAATCGTCAGGTCGATTGCCGATCTCGAAGAGGCCCTGCAGCCGATCGAGATGGGTGAGGAACGCACGGATACCCCGGCGCTGCCTGACCTTCCTGACGTCGATGACCTGCCGCTGCCAGAGGGCATGACGCCCGTGTTCGCCATTGCTGGAGAGCATGACTTCTCCGGCGAGCGCGGCGATTATCTCGACGCCGGCAATCCGGATGCCCTGGATCTCACCAACGGCACGGTCGCCCTCACTTTCAATGCCGATCATGTCTGGGGCACCCAGGCGCTGATCTCGAAGGATGGCAGCGGCTATGACGACGGCGGCCACCTGACCGTCTGGATCCAGGAAGGACGTCTGCTCATCCGCCAGCAGGACGCGGATTCGACTGAATATCTGAAGGTGCCGGATCTCTGGCTCAAGGAAGGCACGGAGTATCATCTCGCCGTCACCTTCGGCGAGGACGGACTGCTCGTCTATGTCAACGGCCAGCTTCTGGCGGCCGAGCCGGAGTTCAAACAGGGCATCGACATGAACGAGCGCGCCTTCCTGGTCGGCGCCTCCGGTGCCTGGCGCTCCGACGATGCCCACACCGCCGCGCAGCAGTTCAAGGGCACCATCTCTGACGTGATGGTGTTCAACGAGCAGATCGCTGGCGAGGACATGGCGGCTCTGGCGGGCGCCGTGGACCCAAGCTTCGAGGTGGAAGCCCTGGACGCCCTCGCCCAGGACGACCTGATGCCCGCCTTTCAGCAGTTGCATCACGGCTCCGACGAACTCAAGGCGCTCGCGACTGCCTACGGCTTCAACCACGATGGGGAACTGACAACGGGAGCCGCCTACCAGCAAGGCACGGACGCGGGAGAGACGCTGGAAGGCACCGAAGGCGCAGACGCCATCGACGCCGGCCTCGGCAACGACATCGTCAATGGCGGCGGCGGCAATGATGTGCTGCAGGGCGGTTACGGCAATGACGACCTCAATGGCGGCGACGGCGACGATGTGCTCGATGGCGGTCATGGCGAGGATGTTCTAAATGGCGGCGCGGGCAACGATCTGCTGATCTCCCAGGCCGACGGCCGCGAAGGCCAGGTCGCCTATGATCCGGACCGGGACGAAGGCGATCCTTATAACGAACTCACCAACGGCAAGCTCTATCCGGACCAGCCGATCCCGGCCGACGATATCCTCACCGGTGGATCCGGCGGCGACATCTTCTATTTCCAGACGCTGATCAACGCCAAGAAGCGCTTCATCGAGGAGCACACCCAGGACGACGGCACCATCCGCTGGCACGGCGTTGCCGGAGAAAACGAGAACATCCACGACCACTGGGTCGATGTCATCGGCCATGACGTCATCACCGACTTCAACCGCGAAGAAGGCGACAGGATCGTCATCGAAGGCCACACCACCAAGATCCGGTCCATCACCTATGGCGACAGCAACGGCGACGGCGTGGTCGATCACACCGTGATTACGCTCTATTCGGACCAGGGCTCCGGCGGCGGCGCCCACAACAACGATGATCTGGGCACCATCACCGTCTATGGCGACCTCGTCACCAAGACCGATATTTCTACGACTTCCAAACCCGCCTACGGCATCGTCAGATCGATTGCCGATCTCGAAGAAGCCTTGCAACCCATCGAGATGGGGACCGATCGGGGCCCCATCGCTCCACCGGCGGACCTGCCGGATGTCGATGATCTTCCCCTGCCCGCTGGCATGACGCCTGTCTTCGCAATTGCAGGAGACACCGAGTTTTCCGGGGAATGGGGCGACTATCTTGAGGCGGGCAATCCGGACAGCCTGGATCTCACCAACGGCACTATCGCTCTCACCTTCAATGCGGACAAGGTCACCGGTAGTCAGACCCTCTTCTCCAAGGATGGTTCTGGCTATGACGACGGTGGTCATATCACCGCCTATCTGTGCAACAACCAGCTCTATATCCGCCAGCAATCCGGCGATACCTCCGAGTATCTGAAGGTCCAGAATGTCGAGATAGCGGCGAACACCACCTACCACTTCGCCGTCACCTTCGGCGAAGACGGGTTGATGCTCTATCTCAATGGCACGCTGGTCGCCGCCGAGCCGGAGTTCAAGCAGGGCATCGACATGAACGAGCGCTCCCTGGTGATCGGAGCAACCGGTGCCTGGCGCACGGTTGACACCCAAACGGCCGGCCAGCAGTTCGACGGCACCATCTCCAACGTGATGGTGTTCGACGAGCAGATCGCTGGCAAGGATATGGCCGCTCTCGCCGGTGCGGTCTATCCAGGTTTCGAGGATGCCGCCCTGGCGGTCCTCGCCCAGGACGACCTGATGCCCGCCTTTCAGCAGTTGCATCATGGTTCTGACGAGCTGAAGGCACTCGCCACGGCTTACGGCTTCAACCATGATGGTGAGCTGACGACGGGCGCGGCCTACAGCCAAGGCACTGACGCCGGCGAGACACTCAACGGAACGGATGCGGCCGATGCGATTGATGCCGACCTCGGCAACGACATCGTCAATGGCGGCGGCGGCAATGATGTGCTGCAGGGCGGTTACGGCAATGACGACCTCAATGGCGGCGACGGCGACGATGTGCTCGACGGCGGTCATGGCGAGGACGTGCTGAATGGCGGCGCCGGCAACGACCTGCTGATCTCCCAGGCCGACGGCCGCGAAGGCGCTGTTGCCTATGATCCGGACCGGGACGAAGGCGATCCGCTCAATGAGCTCACCAACGGCAAGCTCTATCCCGATCAGCCGATCCCGGCGGACGATATCCTCACCGGCGGATCCGGCGGCGACATCTTCTATTTCCAGACGCTGATCAACGCCAAGAAGCGCTTCATCGAGGAACACACCCAGGACGACGGCACCATCCGCTGGCACGGCGTTGCCGGAGAAAACGAGAACATCCACGACCACTGGGTCGATGTCATCGGCCATGACGTCATCACCGACTTCAACCGCGAAGAAGGCGACCGCATCGTCATCGAAGGCCACACCACCAAGATCCGGTCCATCACATACGGGGATTCAAACGGCGACGGCGTGGTCGATCACACCGTGATCGCTCTGTACTCGGATCAAGGCTCCGGCGGCGGCGCCCACAACAACGACAATCTGGGCACCATCACCGTCTATGGCGACCTGGTCACCAAGACCGATATCTCGACAACGTCGAAGCCCGCCTACGGCATCGTGCGCTCCATCGCGGACCTCGAAGAAGCCCTGCAGCCCATCGAGATGGGTGAGGAACACACGGATACACCGCCGCTTCCCGATCTGCCGGATGTCGATGATCTGCCGCTGCCAGAGGGCATGACCCCGGTCTTTGCCATCGCGGGGGCTCTGGAACTGGACGGCACAAGGGAGAACCAGATCGCCATTGCCCATAATGAAGCGATGGAGATTGCAGAAGGGACGATTGCCTTCTCCTTCCGCGCCGACCAGATCTGCGGCTACGACGCGCTCTTCTCCAAGGATGCCAGCGGTAATGGCACTGGCGGACATCTGACCGCCTGGGTCACCGAATGGGGCGATGTCAAAGTACGGTTCCAGACCGAGACGTCTGAAATCTGGCTGAAGGCCCAGGACGTCATCGAGGCCGGCACCGAGCACGATTTTGCCTTCACCTTTGGCGACGACGGCATCTTCCTGTTCATCGACGGTGTCGAAGTCGCAGCTGACGAGGAGTTCCGTTCCGACTGGCTCGGCAACGAGGAATATCTGATGATCGGGGCCAATGGCTGGGGCAGCCCTTCTGGCGAAATCGGCTGGACAAACGACCATTTCGACGGCGAAATCTTCGACTTCCGAATTCTGGACGATCAGCTTAGCGCGGACCAGGTCGGTGACAGCCTGTTTGTCTGAGACAGAAACGTAATTCCCATCAGAGACTTCAAACGCCCCTTCGTAAAGGAGGGGTGTTTGTGCTGGAGCCCATGCACATTGCCGCCACGGCCTCAAACCGGACAACATGGCTCGTCATCCGCATGACCACTGGCGGCGCGAACAGATCAAAATTTGCAAGGGGGAGAGTGGTGCCCAGAGCCGGAATCGAACCAGCGACACGCGGATTTTCAATCCGCTGCTCTACCAACTGAGCTATCTGGGCGTGCTGTGCGCGATCCGGGACAAAGCCCGTTCGCCGAAAGCCCGGTCCTTATAGAGGCTGGATCTGACCTTGTCCAGCGCCCCGGCAAAGTTTTTTGCAATTCGAAGGCATCGCAGTTGTTGATAACATGAACCTTTCGCAACTTGCTGAAAAAAAAGGGGTTTCCACCTGCTTCACAAGACCTCGCACGCGGGCGCTCCGGCTCGGTCCGGGGCGCCCGTCCCTGCCAGCCGCTATTGATTTTTTCAAAGGCCAAAACGCAAAAGGCGCGCCGGGATACGGCGCGCCTCCTGTAGGCCGAAAAGCTTCGGTGGCCCTATTTCGCCGTGATGCGGTCGTCGGTGTACGGCGTATAGCCGTCTTTCGCCGACAGATATTCCGAGACGACATCTGCTAGATCCGGGCCGAAGTCGTAGGCGTTCATGCCTGCGGTTTCGAAGATGTCGTAACCATCGCCACCACCGCGCATATAGTTGTTGGAGACGACACCGTAGGTTTTCTCCGGATCGAGCGGCACGAAGCCGTCGCCGTCCTGCACCATGACGTCGGAGACACGCTCACCGGCCGGCTTGGACTTGTCGAAAGTGTATTTCAGGCCTGCGACCTGGGGGAAGCGACCAGCGCCTTCCTCAATCTGGCTGACACCGTTTTCGAGGGCCGCCAACACGTCCGCCCCCTTTAGCTCGAAGGTCGACAGGGTGTTCTGGAACGGCAGCACCGTCAGCACTTCGCCCTTGGTGACTTCGCCCGCATCGATGGACGCGCGCAGACCACCACCGTTCTGGATGGCGATCTGGACGCCCTGGCCCTTCACGCGCTCCAGCATGGCGTCGGCAACGAGAACGCCCATTTCGCAGACCCCTGCCCGGCAGACATCACGCTCGCCGCCGATCGGCCCGGTGGTCTGAGCCACAACTTCCTGGCGGATTTCGTCGAGCGGCTCGGCCAGTTCCTTGATGCGGGAGACAAGCTCGGCATTTTCCGCGATCTGGCCGTCAACGATGATCGGCTCCCCGACGGCTTCGGTAATCACGCCGTTATCGTCGAAGGTGACGTTCAGTTCGCCCAGGAACTTGCCATAGGCATAGGCCTGGACAACCGCGGTCGGCGTACCGTCCGGTCCGTCGATCATGGTCGGGTATGGGCCGGCCGCCTTGTCGGACGTGTTGGACAGATAGGTGTTGGAGTGACCGCCGACGATGACGTCGATGCCCGGTGCCTTGGCGGCGACTTCCTTGTCGACCGCGTAGCCGGAGTGGCTGAGCACGATGATCTTGTTGACGCCTTCGGCTGCCAGTTTTTCCGCTTCGCGCGTGACGGCAGCCACCGGATCGGAGAAGGACACATTCGGACCGGGGCTTGCCAGTTCGTCGGTGTCTTCAGGCGTCAAGCCGATAAGGCCAATCTTCTCGCCGCCGCGTTCAATGACGACGGACGGCTTCAGAACATCGGCCAGCTGCGGCTCCTTGGAGACATCCGCATTGGACATCAGCACCGGAAACTCGACTGCGTCCATGAAGCCGCGCAGCACTTCCGGGCCGTCGTCGAATTCGTGGTTGCCGACGGTCATGCCGTCGTAACCGAGCTTGTTCATGAACTCGGCCGCGGCCTTGCCCTTGTAATAGGTGTAGAACAGCGTGCCCTGGAACTGGTCGCCGCCGTCGACGAGGATCGAATTGTTGCTGGCCGCGCGGCGGTCCTTGATCACCGTGTCGAGACGCGCCGTGCCGCCGAAGCATTTACCTTCGGCATTGTCTTCCGCCTTGCAGGTGGAATCATACTTGTTGATCGGCTCGATGCGGCTGTGAAAGTCGTTGGTGTGCAGGATTGTCAGCGAATAATCGGCATAGGCCGCCGTTGACAGCGCCGTGGAAACGGACAGCACTGCGGCGCTCAAAAGACGTTTGTTCATCGGACCCTCGCCCTTGGATAGGTTGGTGATGCCGCGTCCGGGATTTCTTCCGGTCAACGGCTCCCGGTGTTGTTTTCAACCCGAGGCAACCACCCATGCGGCGTGTCTCTGGTGACAGGACACAACCGCGATCGATGGTGCCGGGCTCGCCGGTATAAGCAGATCTTGGTGCAGTTTTGTGACAGCCGCAAGAGCCGCACACCATGAAACTGAAAAAAATTTTGCTGGATAAATATTTTTGCAGACCTGCCTCGAAAGCGCACAAACACGCCAAATCAGGAGGTGGAAATATAAAAGAATCCGTCACTTCAGGTTGTAAACACGTCCCGAAACGGCGGTAAGTTGCCCGGCGACACCGGACACATACACGTTTGATTTGTCGGCTAAATTTTAGGCAGCTGCAGAGCCCGGTCGGCGTACTGGATCACTCGTCCGGAAAATTGCTCTCGTCGATATCGTCGGTTTCGACGACCGGGATCGTATAGCCTTCGGAGAACCATCGGTTCAGGTCGATCTTGGCACAGCGGTCCGAGCAGAAGGGATAGTCGCCCGGCGTCGACAATTTTGAGCAGATCGGACAGGGGCGCATGCGCCGTTCCGGTTTCTGGCTGTCAGCCATGGACTTCTCCCGAGTTTGACACTGCCTGCGGCCGCGGTCAGGCCGCGGCGGTTGCCCAGCCCTGATGAACCGGGTAACCGGCCGCGCTGAGCAGGTTCGCGGTTTCCACCAGCGGCAGTCCGACGACGGCCGGATAGGAGCCGACCAGCTTGACGACGAAGCTTCCCGCAAGACCCTGGATCGCGTAGCCGCCGGCCTTGCCGCGCCATTCGCCAGAGGCGATGTAGTCGTCCATGTCCTTGCGCGACAGGCGCTTGAAGCGCACCCTTGTCTCGACCAGCTTGGAGCGGACCTTGCCATTGGCTTCTGCAACGGCGACGCCTGTAAAGACGCGGTGGCCGCGCCCGGACAGGAGCGACAGGCACATCAGCGCCTGGTCGGTCAGTTCCGCCTTGGGGAGCGCCCGGCGGCCGACAGCGACCACCGTATCGGCGGCCAGAACGACGCTGTCGCGCAGGCCCTCGGAGGCGTCCGCCGACTGGCGCACGGCCTCGGCCTTGGCCCGCGCGAGGCGGAGCGCCAGGCTGCGCGGCGTTTCGTGCTTCTTGGGCGTTTCGTCGATATCGGCCGGCAGAAGATGATCCGGCTCCAGGCCGATCTGCTGAAGCAACGCCAGACGCCGCGGCGAGGCGGAAGCCAGGATCAACTGTGGGGTAGTGGTCATCTAAGCGCGCGCCTTGAAACGAATGTCACCCGGAACCAGCTTACTTGAAGCGGTAGGTGATGCGCCCCTTGGTCAGGTCGTAAGGGGTCATTTCAACAAGAACCTTGTCGCCCGCCAGGACGCGGATCCGGTTCTTGCGCATGCGCCCGGCAGTGTGCGCGATGATTTCGTGATCGTTTTCAAGTTTTACGCGGAACGTCGCATTCGGCAACAGTTCTGTTACGACGCCCGGAAACTCCAGAGCTTCTTCTTTGGCCATTTGATATCCTGAATAAAGCGGGCCCTGCCCGCGGGTGCCGCGGAACCTAGCGGATTAGGGGGAAAATGTGAACCTTTCTTTCCGCTGCCCTGCAAAGAAACTGCCAGATCCACAGAACAGGCGCCCGAAGACCCGATGAATTGCTGTTTTCCGCGGTGAATTTCAGGCTTGAACGGCCTGTTGCCGCCACTCGTCTTCGAGCAACGCATAGTAAAATTCCTCGTCCCAGCCACCCTTGAACAGCGCATGCTCGCGGAAGTGTGCTTCCCGGCGCATGCCGAGCCGTTCCATCACGCGCCAGGACGCGGTGTTGCGGACATCGCAACAGGCAAAGATGCGGTGTAGGCCGAGATCCTCAAAGCCGATGCGCAACAGCGCCCGGCAGGTCTCGGTGGCATAGCCCCTGCCCCGGACATCCGGATGCAGATTGTAGCCAATGGTGCCTTGCCGGGCCGCGGCATCGGTCACGCGAAGGGAAAAGTCGCCGATGAGCCTTGTCTCCGCCTTTGTGATCGCCGCGAAGGCAAGCGTGCCCTCGCCGTCCAGCCGGCGCATCGTGGTCCACTCGCGAAGCTTCGCCCGGACATCGCCCAGGCTTCTCGGCCCCCAATGGTGATACTGCGCGACCTCGGGCAGGGACTGATAGGCATGCAGCGCCTCCGCGTCGCTCTCCTCCAGGGGCCGCAGAAGGAGCCGCTCGGTTTCAACCGGCTTTGTGATTTCGTATTTCATTGTGATGAGTTCCGTTCACCCGCTCGGCGGAGGTGTCCAGTCGAGCCGCTTCTTGATGCGCATCATCAGCTGGTCACGGACGGTGCGGTATTCTGAAAGGATCTGCTCGCGGCTGCCGGTTGCGAGGGTTGGATCCATTGTCGGCCAGTATTCCACGTCGACGGATTCGGTCCGGGTCATGTCGAGCGCCTTGTGGTGCGCTTCCGGTGCCAGGGTCACCACCAGGTCGAAGCCGGACTCGTCCAGATCCTCGAAGGTCTTGGGTTGATGCCGGCTCATGTCGATGCCGATTTCGGCCATGACCGCATCGACAAAGGGGTCGATCTTGCCGGAGCGCACGCCGGCGGAACGCACATAGATCTGGCCGGGAAACAGTTTTGCCGTCAGGGCTTCGGCCATGGGCGAGCGCACGGAGTTCATCCCGCAGGCATACAAAACCGCAGTCGGACGCAGGCCCGGCCCGGTCACCGCCGTCAGCCCTTCCAGTGCAGGGCGTAAACGAGGGTGAACAGCCGCCGCGCGGTCTGCATGTCCACCTCGATCTTTCCGGCAAGCCGTTCCATCAGGACGGCGGAGCCCTCGTTGTGGACACCGCGCCGGCCCATGTCGATCGCTTCGATCTGGCTCGGGGTCGCATGGCGGATCGCCTCGTAGTAGCTCTCGCAGATCAGGTCATAATCCTTGACGATCTTGCGCAGCGGCGACAGCGACAGAACGTGGGTGACCACTTCCCTGTCATCCTCGGTGCGGATCTGGAAGACCAGCTTCTTTTCAACAACGGAAAGCCTGAGCACATAATTGGCCGCGGGCTGGCCAACCGGCTGGAAGGCATTTTCCTCGATCAGATCGTAGATGGCGACCGCACGGTCATGCTCGACCTCCGGCGTGGAGCGGGCAATCGAGGCTTCGTCCAGGACGACATCGACAAGCCGGCCGCCGGAGCTTTGCGGTTCGGATCCCGGTTGCGGTTCGCTCATCTTGCAGACGTCCTCGTGTTTCGGACTAAAGGTTCAGCCTGATGGAAACAGAGCGCGCGTGCGCCGACAACCCCTCCGATTCACCAAGAGCGATCGCGGCCGGTCCCAATTGGCGCAGATTATCCGGATTGCACTTCAAAATGGACGTGCGCTTGACGAATTCCAGGACGGAGAGACCTGAGGAAAACCGGGCGGAACGCGCTGTCGGCAGAACGTGGTTGGAGCCGCCGACATAATCGCCGATGGCTTCGGGCGTATAATGCCCCAGGAACACCGCCCCGGCATTGCGCACATGTTTCAAGAGCGCTTCCGGGTCGTCGACCGCCAGCTCCAGATGCTCCGGCGCGATCCGGTTGGCAAGCGGCATCGCGCGGACAAGATCCTGGACCAGGATGATCGCGCCGAAATCCTGCCAGCTGGCCCGGGCGACGTCTTCGCGTGGCAGCGTTTTGAGCTGCGCCTCAACGGCCTGTTCGACCTGGTCGGCGAGATCGGCGCTGTCGGTGATCAGGATCGACTGGGCGGCCGTGTCATGCTCGGCCTGGGCCAGAAGGTCGGCCGCGACCCAGTCGGCATTGTTGCCCTGATCGGCCAGAATCAGCACTTCGGACGGACCGGCGATCATGTCGATGCCGACCGTGCCGAACACCCGGCGCTTGGCGGCCGCGACAAAGGCATTGCCCGGTCCGACGATCTTGGCGACAGGGGCAATCGTTTCCGTGCCAAAGGCGAGAGCGGCCACGGCCTGGGCACCGCCGATGCGGTAGATTTCCGAAACACCCGCGACCTTGGCGGCCGCCAGAACCAGCGGGTTCAAGACCCCGTCCGGGCTCGGCACCACCATAACGACGCGCTCGACACCTGCGACACGGGCCGGCACCACATTCATCAGGACAGAGCTCGGATAACTGGCAAGGCCGCCCGGCACATAGACGCCGACGGCTTCGACCGCCGTCCAGAGCGAACCGAGTTCGACACCGATAGCATCCGTGTAGCGATCGTCCTTGGGCATCTGGCGGGCGTGATGGGCGTGGATGCGGTCGTGGGCGAGCTGCAGCGCCGCAAGCGTTTCGGCAGGCACCTGGCTCAACGCCGCTTCGATCTCGGCCTCGCTGACCTTCAGCTCCGCCATGGAGGCGGCGTCGAGGCGGTCAAATTTCCGGGTGTAGTCCAGGATCGCGCGATCGCCCTCGGCGCGCACACGCTCCAGAATATCGCGCACGATCTGGTCGACATCTTCCGAGACTTCCCGCTTGCCGGCGAGAAGCGCGGTGAACTGGTCCTCAAAGCGGGCATCGCTGCTGTTCAGGCGTAGAACCACGCGTATCTTCCTTCTGTCCGGCGCAAGGCGCCGTCGTCTTCAAATCCGAATTCAGCTGAGATCGTGCTGCGGCAGGTTCGGCGTCGACCAGGCAGCGCCGAGATCAGACAGCTGCGCCTCAATGCAATCGACGGCAAGTTCCAGGCTGGCACCGCCGGCAAAGGCGAGCAGGATCTTGCCCGCCGGCTCTTCGCCGGCCGTAAAGGTCACGGCCAGCAGTTCCAGCACGGCGCCCTTGGCCTTCTGATTGACGTTCTGTGCCTTCATGGCCTTGACCTGGGCAAAGGCCAGCGCGGAGCGGCGGCGCTCATGTTCCCTGGAGCGCTTGTCGGCTTCCTTGTCCCAGACAAAGCGGTTCATCACGAACACCGCCTTCTGCTCCTTCGGCAGATAGCGGATGTCGGCAACCGTCAGGACGGCGTCCTGCAGATGGGCGGAAAGAACCTGGAGGTCTTCCTCGTCAAGGGCGGCAAGTTTCAGCTGATCCATGTCGGTCCTGTTCTGGTCCGGTCGTTGGTCTTCGGCAGGAGGCATATAGGCGATTTTCAGCCCATCCCCAAGGCTGTTGACCTAATGGGGAAATCGGCATTTGGCAATGTTGAATGCCGATGGAACAACCTGATTGCCCGTCATGGCCCCTCATCCACCCGCTGGCGCAGGTCCGCCTTGACGTCTTCCAGCGTCGCAATGCGCTTAAAAACCCGTCTGCCGAGCCAGAGGCCGAAGACCACGAGAAACAGGCCGAGCGTCGGCCCATAAGGGGCCGGAACCAGAACAACGGCGGCCATGCCGGCGAAGGCAAAGCCAAGCTGGATCAGAAAACGGATGGTTTGAGCGCCCAAGTCTGTCTGCTCCCTGAACCTTCGGAAAGCGGGTAAGGCGACGGCCGATCATGCCTTGCAATCAGCCTCTTCATTCGGGACAGTGCCCTACCAATGGATCGTGTGCCAGCCCAAGCCGAGTAAATCATGTTGAAACTGCTTCCCGGACTTTTCCTGCTGCTAAATCTTCTTGTTCCCGCCCAGGCCCAGGATGTCCTTCAAAAGGCACTCGGCGAAAGCATTTACGTGCCGGCCTATTCCAGGATCTTTTCCTATCCGACCCGGTCTGACCTTCTGGCGACGACGCTCGCAGTGCACAATGTCGATCCGAAGACACCAATCACGCTGACCTCGGTCGCCTATCATGGCGAGGACGGCAAGTGGCTGCGCAGTCTTTTGGACACGCCGGTCACGCTCGCGCCGTTGCAATCGACCAGCGTGCTTGTCCCGATCAACGACACCTCAGGCGGTGTCGGCGCCAATTTCCTGGTTGAATGGAGTTCAGAGACACCGGCCCTCAGCCCAATCGCCGAGGCGATCATGACCAGCGGCAGCGGCGGCCCCGGCCCGTCCTTCACCTCGCGCGGGCGGGTGATCGAACGGCGGGTGGCCGGCGACTAGAATTCCGTCATCGTCATTGCCGGACTTGATCCGGCAATCCATGCCGTGACCGAAGCCAAAAGCATGACAGTGCCAGATCTGCGACGAAACGGCATGGATGCCATGGTCAAGCCATGGCATGACGAAGGAAGCTCAGATTTCCGGTCGGAGAATGGACCGTGGCGCCCTGCGTGTTATCAGCCGGAAATCCGCTCGATCTGCGCGCCGCAGCGGGTCAGCTTGTCCTCCAGGCGCTCAAAACCGCGATCAAGGTGATAGACGCGGCTGACCGTGGTCTCGCCTTCGGCGGCCAGGCCCGCAATCACCAGCGAGACAGAGGCTCTAAGATCGGTTGCCATCACCGGCGCGCCGCGCAGCGTGGAAACGCCGTCAATGGTGGCGGTGCGGCCGTCAATATGGATCTGCGCGCCGAGACGGGCCAGTTCCTGGACGTGCATGAAGCGGTTTTCAAAAATTGTCTCGGTGATCCTGCTGGTACCGCCCGCCTTGGTCATCAGCGCCATGAACTGGGCTTGCAGGTCGGTCGGGAAGCCCGGGAACGGCTCGGTGGTGACATCCACCGGCTGAATGCCGTTGCCGTTGCGATAGACCTTGATGCCGTCCGGCGTCTGGGTGATGTCCGCTCCGGCCTGGCGAAGCGTGTCCAGGGCCGCATCCAGAAGATCGGCCCGCGCGCCCTGCAACAGGACGTCGCCGCCGGTCATGGCCACCGCCATGGCATAGGTGCCGGTCTCGATCCGGTCGGCGACCACGGCGTGATGGGCGCCATGAAGGCGCGGCATGCCCTGAATGCGGATGGTCGAGGTGCCCTCGCCCTCGATCTTCGCGCCCATGGCCTTGAGGCAGGCGGCCAGATCGACCACTTCCGGTTCGCGCGCGGCGTTGACGATTTCGGTCTCGCCCTTGGCGAGTGTCGCCGCCATCATGATGGTGTGGGTCGCGCCGACGGAAACCTTCGGAAACTCCACCCGGCCGCCCTTAAGGCCGCCCGGTGCGCGCACTACCACATAACCGCCCTCGATCTCGATTTCCGCGCCGAGCGCGCTCAGGCCGTCGATGAAGAAGTCGACCGGACGCGTGCCGATGGCACAGCCGCCGGGCAGCGACACGCGCGCCTCGTGGCAGCGGGCGACCAGCGGGCCGACGACCCAGAAGCTGGCGCGCATCTTGGAAACCAGTTCATAAGGCGCGGTGGTGTCGACGATCTCGCGGGCGGTCAGGTTCAGCGTCTGGCCGGCCAGATCGTCCTGGCCGTTGCGCTTGCCGTTGACCGAATAGTCGACACCGTGATTGGACAGGATCTGCATCAGCTGGGCAACGTCGCGCAGGCGCGGCACGTTGGTCAGCGTCAGGGTTTCGTCCGTCAGCAGCGAGGCGATCATCAACGGCAATGCCGCGTTTTTGGCACCCGAAATCGGAATCGTCCCGTTCAGCTCGACACCGCCAACGACCTTGATACTGTCCATCTCTGTCCCCGAACCGGACCGCACGCCCCGCGCGGTCATCCCATCAAAAGCTCACAACACCGTCGCGGTCTACACGCAACTTATGGCCCATGCAAGGCAGACCCATACCGCCCGCCGGGCAATTTCAGGGCACGGCAAACCGGTCTTTGTCCGGCGTGCACGCCGCTCAGTCGTCCTGGCGCGATTTGGCGGCGCTTTTGCGGCGGCGCAGATTGGCCCGAAGCGCCTCTGCCAGCCGGTCCTCGCGTTTTTTCTTGCTCGAGCTCTCGCCGGTCTTAGGCACCGGGACTGCCTCTTTGTCCCCGTCGCCTTCAACAGACTGGTCTTTCATCTCTTTTTCGCTCATGGCGATCCCATCCGGTGAAGGGCAAGGCTCTTCTTTAGCAAGCTGCCCGCGACAAGGAAAGCACGGCGAGGCAACGTTCACGCGGTGCAAACCGCCGACCAGGCGTGGCGCAATGCTCAAGCCAAGGGACTTGGCGCGGCCGCGCGCAGCCTCCCAGCGTGCCGGCCTGCGTTCCCCGTCCGGCGCCGGCGGTCTCTTTGCCGGTTTGATTAATATCCACAGCTGCCGCGTCAGGGCTGAGGCGCGCGGTTTCGCGCGTTTGAGCGCTTCGCGCACATGTCCGCCAGCCCCACGGATCCGCCTGCCAAAAAAAAGCAAATCACCGCTTGCGTCCCACAGGCTCTTATGGCAAAAGCCCCCTCATTCCGGTCGGCACCGTCGGTCGGAAACAGCCCTTGTGTCCCTAATGACCGGCGTTTCAACGTCCGTCCGGGCCCAAGGCCCGTCTTTTCAAAAAAAGACGCGCAAGCTGCCGTAGCTCAGGGGTAGAGCACTCCCTTGGTAAGGGAGAGGTCGAGAGTTCAAATCTCTCCGGCAGCACCACTAACCATCAGAAAAATAAGAGTTTTTTCCAATTCCCCAAAAAGGGCAAACTGCAGCAAAATGCAGAACAAAGCAGGATTAGCCGCTTATTCTGGCACGTTTTTGACACGCGGGTTTCGGCTCTGTTCACGTCGAGGCCGCGCCCTTTCAACATCATCCGGCGACACCATCGCCCCCGCCGCCTCTTCCTGCCCGGAAGATTTCAAGCTGCTGGACACCCTGCACGGCTGACGGAATCGCCCGCCCCAGAAACGACGAAAGCCGCGCCCATGGGACGCGGCTTTTCTCTTTGTCTTGCCCGTTCCAGCCCGCCGCGCTAAATGAGAACACAACGCGAACAAGAAAGGGGCTTGCCATGTCCAGACGCAGCGGCCGGCGGCTTGTGCTGACCGGAGAAACACTCGCAAAACTCGGCACGGGCCGCGCCGGCGCGGTCGATGTCATGACACGGGCAAAGATCGGATCGCCCGAGTACAAGCGCGCGTCCTACGTTCTCAACGCCGTTGACGATCTGGCTGAAGTCCTGACCGGCGACCACAAGCATTTTCACTCCAGGCCGGCAACCACCGAGCCGCGGGAGTAGGTCAAACCGGCCGGTTCAGCCTGACTGCAAAGCCTCGATTTCGTCTGAGGGCCGCCCTAGAGCGCGGCCTCCTGTTTCAACAACGGGTGCTCGAAATTGGCGATAATCAATTCGCCAAATTCTTTGGGGTCAGCTTGTGCGATTGTATAGGACACCTTGACCGGCTTTATTGTCAGCCCGGCGAAAACCTCTCGGATTTCCGGCGTGTCGTTGATAGAGACAATCGCCTTACCCTCGATCGCGCGCAGCTTGTCAGCCAAGGCTGCAAAGTCGGCGCGATCAAACATGCCCTTCCCATAGTCGTTTTCGCAGCCGAAATACGGCGGATCGCAATAAAACAGAACTTCCGGCCGGTCATAGCGCGCTATGAATTCCTCAAAAGACAGGTTTTCAATGGTTACGCCGGCCAGACGCTCGTGCACATCCTCTAAGAGCGGTGCAAGGGTTGTCAGATTGAAGCGACCATCGCGTTCTTTTGAAACGCCGAAGTTTTGCCCCGTCACCTTGCCACCGAACGCCGTGCGCTGCAGGTAGAGGAATCGCGCGGCTCGCTCCAGGTCGGTCAGTGTTGACGGATCGACTTTCTGCAGTCGCTCGAATTCGCGCCGGCTTGTGATCTGGAATTTCAGGCAGTCCAGGAACTGCGGATAGTGCCGCTGCAAGATCCGGAAGAGGTTCACCACTTCGCCCGAATAATCGTTGATCACTTCGCTTTTGGGCGCGACCGGCCGGCGCAGAAAGACACCCCCCATACCGACGAACGGTTCTGCATAAGTGTCATGCTCGACACTGGCGATGATCCGCACCAGGCGCTTTGCCAGGGCACGCTTACCGCCTATCCAGGGTGCAACGGGATTGACGCCGGCGCCCTCGCGCTCGCCAAATAAATTTGACTCCATGTGAATAGCCTTCCAATAAGCCCCGGTCTGCAGCACGCAGAATCGGCCCTCACGGGCTGATCGCGGGAGTGGTGGAATGCTAAGTGCCATCGGGCCGGCTTCAATCTTGGCGGATAGGTGCCGGCAGTCCGGAGCGTTCCCGCGCTCCGGGCCTCCTGCGTCAAACGCAGAAAGTTCAAGTTGTGAGAAAGCAGCCTGAAGGAAAGCCGATCACGATCGCCGAGGCGCGCGAGCGCTGCAACGGCGTGCAGGTGCATTGCCTGCGCTGCGCGCAAATGACAGTTCTAAGCCTCGATCGGTTTTCGGAAAGCGATGTCGTCGCGGATCTGGCGAAACGCCGGCGCTTCAGGTGCCAGCGCTGCGGCGGATCATGGGTGGCAACGCGGCCGAACTACATCAGCACGAATGACAGCCGAACATGGTACGGCTTGGAGCACGACTAGGCGCCTATCGGCTGCCGACAGTTTTGCCAGTTTCAATAGTCTTCGCGGCCCCAAAAGGTCACCCAGGATTCCTTGCCTGCAATGCGGAAGAGTTCGACAGCGTCGAATGGCTGGTAGATCCGGGAACTGGTGACAAATTTCTGAATGTGAACAGCTCTAACTACACAGAGAAGCGATACTGGACGCACTGGATGCCGCTTCCAGCGCCACCACAAAAACCCTAATCAGAAAGGCCGGCGCATCTCTGCCCGGCCTTTTTGCTTTAGTGAATTTCAACCTCAGTCCTTCCAACCGCCCGACAGCAAGCGGGGCGTTTTTTCACTTCCCGTTGAAAGCCCGCAAGCCTGCCAGGATGGCATCCCACCGAGACACGACCCATGCAGCGGCAAAGAGTACAAACCCGCCGACGATCCAGAAGAACCGGCCCAGCCTGCCCGCCCCCGTCGCTTGCGCTTTCATGTTGGAGAACTCTTCAAGCGTCGGTTTCGCCGCATCCATGGACGAGTTCAATTGCGCAACGTCTTTTTTGACAGCCTCAATCTGATGCTGACTGTCGAGGATCGCCCGCCCCTGCTCTTCCAGTTTCAGATAGACATCGCGGCGGCTGTCCGATGCGCGGCGGTCGCTTTCGTCCAGCTTCGACACCAGGTTTTCGAATTTTCCGTCCAGCCATTTGACCAGATCCGGATCAAGTCCAGGTTGCGGCATGTTTGCCCCCGTTGTTTGGGCCGCAGGTCAGCGACACCCATGCTCCCGTTCCATTTCCAGGACCTCATCCAATGACCCGGCCAGTGTGCCGGACACATGGTCGGCGTCTTCCTCGGTCCATTTAATCCGCGAAAGCGCCTTGCAGACGTCGCCGACTTCGACAGCGGCATCCGGCGTTACGGCTTTGGCGACACCGGCCACCAGATCGGCCGCCGGGCTGTCACCGCCGCCTTGCGTGCCGGCGCAGGCGCTCGCGGATAGCGCCAGGATCGCGGCGAGAAGATGTGTCTTGCGCACGGTCGATTGCCTTTCTGGATTTGAGCTGAGCTTTCAGGATGGCGTTTTGCCGGGTGGTCCGGTCATGGCGCCATTGGCGGAACAGCTCGCCGGCAATGCCGACAAGCCAATCCGTGAAGACGGCCTTGAGGGCCGCCAGGAACGCCGTCATGCCGGCCGACCGGCAATGTCGCCGTCAAGGTCCAGGTCGATGCCGAGACGGGCCTCGAGCAGGTCGTAAAGTCGCGCCTGATCGATGTCGAAATAGGCCAGTGCTTCTGGCACAGCGCCTTGCGCGTAACTGATCGCGTGGCGCAACACCTCGCTGCGGACATCAAAGGTCACCTGCCGGCCCTTGACCTTTGTCAGCACCTTGGCCTTGCCGAACTGAACGGCGTTGAACAGGGCGTCATCGACCTTTTGTTTCAGCTGGCCATCCAACTCAAGGCCGGTGCGTTCCTGGAAGGCGTCGACGGCCTTGCGGGCCAGCCAGAGCGCAAAGGCACCCAGAACGGCCACCACGATCTGCGCGGCCGGTTCGACCAGGCCAGACAGATCAACGGACGTGTCGGCCGCCATGGCCGACACGGGAAAAAGAACGAGCGCCATCAGCGCCGCGCATGCGATGCGGATCATGATAGAAATCTCCAATTGTCGGGGTGATGTGCGACGGCTTTCAGAACGACCGGGCCGCCGGGCCGGATCCTTGTCGGCTAGGCCGCCTGCGCTTTCTCTGCCGCGATCAGCGTACGCCAGACATGGGCAACGACAACGGGCGACGGGTAGAGATCATATTCCTGTTTCAGCTCGACCACGGCTTCGGCGGTCTGACCGCCAAAGATGCCGTCGACCTTGAGATCGACGCCCATGAAGGCGCCGGCGGCGTTCAACAGCTCCTGCAGGCGCTTCACAGCATCACCCCGGTCGCCAACATCGAGTTCCGGATAATCCGCCTTTGCCGCGCCGTCCGTTTCCGGGATCGCTTCCAGCCGTACCGGGTCGCGTCTGCTGAACGGTTCAGTGATGAACCCTTTGCGGTCTAGCGCCAGCACCTTGCGATAATCGAAGACAGGACAGGCTTTGGCCGCGACTTCCTTGTGTCCCCGGAAGCGCATCTGTAGCCCATAGGCCGCGTTAATCTGACCGCAGAGATCACGGAGGCTTTCGAACTGTGCTTTGGTGAAGCGATCTTCTTCAAGGCCATGAAGGCAAATCCCGATGGACCCGGTATTGTGGCCCGCCACATGGGCGCCAATCCGGTTGATCGGCCGGCCGGTCTGCACCGTGCCGTCCTTCTTGATAAAGAAGTGATAGCCGACACCGGACCAGCCCCGCGCCTTGTGCCAGGCATCGATCACGGAAACATCGTCATGCTTCGGATTGTCGGACGCGGAACAATGCAGCCAGGTCGTGTGCACGGTTCGGGCGGGTTTTGCAAAATGGAACATCGCAGGCTCCTGTTGTTTGGACATGAAAAAACCCGCCTTGAAGGGCGGGTCACTTGACGAGCAGAGTTTACGCCGCGCTCTATTCGGCCGCCTCTGCAATCAGGCGCGGATCTGTGCAAGGCGCCGCGGCGATTTCCTCGCAGAACGTCAAAATGTTCCGGTCAGCCATAGCCCATTTGTGCCCTTTGACCAGCTTCGCCAGCAGCGCGTGATCCGCATCTTCAAGCGCAAGAACACCGCTTGCGGCGTCCAGCGCGTCGAGAATGCGCATGTGGCGGCGCATGGCATCAAGATCGATACCTCCCTGCTGAGGCGCTTTGACCAGGTCGCGGATAATGGCCGCATAATCCAGCTGCGCTCCCTTTGCATCCATCTCGGCTTTTGCCTGCTCGCCGGTGATCGCACCGGACTGCAACCGGTCGTTCAGGTCCTGCGGGTCGATCCCCAGGGTTTTCAGTTCGATGTAACGCATCTTGTTTTCCTTTTGAAAAAGGCCCGCGTAACGCGGGCCGCTTGGTTAAATAGATCTTGAAAGTTAGGCCGCTTCCAGGGCGTCCAGACGGGCGGCATGGCTATCCAGGCGCGCCAGAGCTGCCGCAGACAGCATCATCATCACCTGATCGTGTCGCAGGCCGTCGCGGAAAACCGGATTTCCATCCGCGTCCACCTCTTGAACCCTCCGGCTTTTCTCAACCGTAACGGTGACAGCCTCGCCATCGACATCTTTGGTCTCTGTTTCGGTCCACCGCTCGACGGTCATGACCGGGTCCCGGCACCAGACCGCGTAAGCTGCAGGATCAAGCTCCTCGTCAACGAACGCCTGCTCCACGGCCTGAGCCGTCAGACCGAAATGGATGCGCGCGTCCCCAACGCCTTTCTCTTCGATGGATTGAAGCCACTGGAAAGAACCGATGTTCTCGGCAACACGACCGGCGACCGCGATTTCCTTGGCGCCAAGGCTGCCGAGCCAGTTCTTTTCGTTAACATCCGAGGTGTTGATTGTGCCGGTGACCGCATAGATCACGGCCATACGTTTCGATCCGTTACCCAGGTTGCTGTTGTTGTCAGTGGACGGAAGAATATCGTCTTCAACCTTCAGCCCCGGCAACTGCACCATACCGTCTTCCGCACTCCCAGAGGTTCCGGTTTGCGTGAAATCGATAGAGCCGTCCGTACTTGGCGAGAGCTGCCAGATGGTCGAACTGCGCGCCAGTTCCAGGTGATCCTGATAAGTGGCGCTTGACAGGCTCAGCTTGTTGGCAAAGGAAGCGCCGCCAGATCCGGCCAGGTCCCCGGCCAGCGCGGCGTCTCCACTGGCGTCGATCACGAATAAAGGGCTGGACCCAAGGTTCGCGCTCGTTGCTACGGCAAAACTAGCGGCCGCATCGGCTCCGTAATAAATCGAACCACCGGAAGACTGAACGCGGATCGCTGCATTGGTGCCGCTCCGAATAAGGTGCAGCACCGTCGCGTCGAGCGACGTGATCGAAACGGTACCCGTCGAGCGTGCGATTGAAAGCGCTGTACTGAAGGTGGCGCCATCAGCTGATCTTTTAATGGCATAGTCATCATTGCCATCCGCCCCAATTTTCCATCGCTCGGAACCGGCCGTCCTGATCCGGGTCACGGCACTGTTAGCAGCCGCCGCTTTGTCCAGGGTCAGGATCTGGTCATTTCCGTCAATCGACAGCACACCGTCATAGGCATCCAGAAGCCCCTGAACACGGTTCGCCAGATAGGCCGTTGACTGCCGGGACAGGGAGAGACGCAAAATCACATACGACTGGCCGGACTGAGTTGATCCGGCATAGGCCCGGTCGAGTGTGATCGACGTGTCGGAATTGACTGTCGTCACCTCATAGAACGGCCCGGCCAACGTCAGGGCGAACAGGTCGCCCGGAACAATAGCGCTCTCCCATGCGGTGGAGGAACCGGCAAGCGCCGTCGAGCCGTTGGTCACCGTGACAAGCCCGGTGGTGTAACTGGTCATGTTTGCACCTCAGATATGGTTAGGTTGCGCTTGCAAAGCCGAGCAGCAGAATGCGGAAATTGAAGGTGGCGCTTTGCACTGTTGAATGGTTCGAAATGTATTGACGCCCGCCAACAATCAGGTTGCCACCGCTGATCGCGCTGAAGACCTGATATTTGGCGGAAAATCCGCCGGGGCCATTCTCCTGCCAGACGATCAGCGTTGACCCGCCGAACGAATACCAGGCGCTGGTGAAATAACCGGGCGCAGTTAGCTGTCCCATGCCGCTGACGAAGGTGGCGCGCGGGTCGAGTCCGGTCGCCACCGTCGTCGCAAGGTCCCATGCCGCCGTGCTTGACCCGGTGGAGCGAGACGGGAATGACAGACTTCCCGTGTAAGCCGCAAACGGCAGCATCATGCCATTGTCCGGGTCGAAGCCCCCGAAACGGTAGATGTTGTTGGCGAGGTCAATCAGGGTCGACATCAGCCGTCCGCCTTTGCGGTGATCGAGCCGGTCGAGACGCTGTTCGCCTCACTGCTCACATTGCTGTATTGAATTGGCGCCTTTGTCCCGTAGGGGCTTCCGCGGAACTTCGAGCCGTTGAACGTGATAGCCATGGACCGCAGGCCGATGTTTTCGTTGACGAGCGTGCCCCCGCCCATCGGGAAATGGACCGGGTCGCCCGGTCCGCTTTCTGAAAAATGCGTGTCCAGCGAAGAAAACTTGCCGGCAATCTTCAACTCATCCGCGTCGAGCCGGATCAGCTCCGACGACAGCGGTGGATTGACCGTGCCGGACAGGGCGACATTGGTAACGTAGACAGTGAATTTCAGATTGAAACGAAGCACGCTGCCAATTGCGTTGTTCCACATCGTCGTCGCGACAACATGTGTGTCGGTGGCGCAGATATTTGTGTAACCGACCTGCCCATTGGTACCCTGCGCCGGCGGATTGAAGTAGTCACGCGGGTTCGCACGCCAGTTCGGGAACGACAGGTTCGCCGGAATGACGCTCCAAAGCGTTCCATTGATGTCATAGACATTATGGGCAAGCGGGATAATCAGCGGCGTATAGCTGAGGCCGTGCGCAAAAAGATTGACCTGCGAATAATAGCCCCAGGTCGTGTTGCTGGGCGCCGGTATCAAAACCTCCCCGCTGACTTTGTCGACCGCCTCGACATAGGGCAGATCCGAGTGAAAAATCACCCGGTCCATGTTGGCAAGCGGATTATCCTCGACACTCTCGTCGCGACTGCCGGTATAGATCGCGACCATGTTTTTCTGAAGATCAGCCCGGAAGACGGTCACGCCGTGTTCTCCATGTGAATGATGCCGTTTGTCGCATCGATCAGAAACGTAGTTGTTGCGGTGATGTTTTGAATTTTGCCAAGCCTCACAATGCCGAGGTCAACGGAAACGGCACTCAGCGTGTCGGCCGTGATCGACACCGCAACCAGATCGTTCAGGTAAAGCGTGCCGCCCTGGAAAACGAGCGGGGCGACTGCCGTGTCGGTGTCGTTCGGGTCGACGATAAAAAACCGGTCAGCCGCAATACCGAAATCGATGCTGCCGGACCCGTCGCCCTTTTCGATGCCTGTGATCGTGAAACCGCCAACCGCGCCTCCGGCAGACACCGAGAGCACGTATTGCGCTTCAAGTCCGTTTACGGATGACTGCAGTGTCGTGATCGAAGACGTGTGCCCATTAACGGTTGTCGATACCGAGTTGATAGAACTGGCAAGCGCTCCATCGGTACTCGCTCTGACCAAACTTTCCGAGACGATCGAGGCCGCATTCTGATTGACAATCGCCGTCAGATTAAGAATGGACTGTGCGAGGGCGATGTCGCCGGCATCCGTGCGCGCAACCAGAGACGTGACTGCCGTAGCGAACCGCCCCTCGAAATCGTTCCGGAAATCGAGATCCCCAAAGATCCGGTCAAGCAGAGTCTGGCCGTTCAATTCGTTTTGGTTGTTGTTATCGACGCTGATCGACACGATGGACTGCTGGATCTGCCCCTGCAGCGCGTCGATTTCGACCTCCGCCGTGTCGACCCGGCCTTCAACGGCGTCAAGGCTTGCCTGCGAGGCCGTCAATGCAATCGAAGCGTCCAGCCCATCGAGCCGGGTCTCAGCCGTCGTTATACGGCCTTCCGCCACCCCCAGGTCGGCAACAGTCGCTTTAAGCGTAAGGGCCGATTCAACCGCATCAAGATCGGCCTCGACCTCCGAAACACGGGCGTCGATCCCGGCCGTCAGAAGGTCATAGAGCGCATTGGCCGAGACCTCCAGATAATCCAGTTCGTACACCGTCGAGCCGTCACCCAGCGTCAGGCGGAGGCCTTCAACCGTACCGCTCCATTCAGGATTGGCGGCGAGCGAAACGGTGATTTCTGTCATCACCGATGGCGTGTCTGGCTCGGTAATGGCCTGTTCGTACAAGAAGCCACCGCCGGTATCCCATTCGATCTTGCCGGACCAATCCGACCCGGAGATCCGTCGAACGCGGAAGCGAATGAACGTTGCTTCCGCCGCATCGATGTCGAGACCGAAGATCGACAGACCGCTGCCCGCTCCCGTCCCTGTAACCGTTACCGTGGATGTGCCGGCCAACAGTGTCGCATTGACCCCGGACCAGCTTTCAACCGTTCCGTTCCATTCCCATCTGCGGGCTGGCGTATAACTGACCGTCGTGGCGATCAGCTCGGTGACTTCCGAAAGCGAGGCCTTCAACGCAATCTGCGAGTTGGCGGCATCAAGCGAGATTTCCACCGACGACACCCGCGCGTCGTTCTCGCTGACATATTGATCCAGACCGAAGATCCGGACCTTGTTGCCGACAACCTCGATACCGGCCTCTTTCAGGGTCGTTTTCAGGTCCTGCGTATCGAGCAGGTTCTGAAGCAGGCCCTGCGCAGCCTCATTCAATTGCCAGGCAACCGAGTTGATTGCCTTCGGCACCGGGGCGCCTTCCTGCGAAAGACTATCCCGCAGCTCCCGAGCCATCAGCTCGGCGGCTTCAAGATCGCTCAACAGCTCTCCGGCTGGCACTGTCCCGCGAATGTCGTCGTAAATATTGGCGGCGGATTGCACAACGACACCATCCGGCAACCTGATTTCTGCCGGCGCTGCTGCGATTGCAGCAAACTTGTAAGGACCGGGACGGTCTCCGATCGCCTGCATGCGCACCCATAGTGCGTCGCGGAGAACGGCGACGGAAGCGACAGGCAACGAACCTTCATAGACCGGAGCCCATGTCTCTTCGTCGTATGAAATTTCAATTTTGAACGTCTTTGCCCCGGGACCGGGCAGCGCAGATACACTCAGGAAACTTTCCGTTACGCTCAGTTCCCGGGCAACGGTCATGCTCTGAATTACCGGCGCGCCGGAAGAAGGCGGAAGCAACGTGCCGCTCGGATAATCCGGGACCGTCAGGCCATCGTCGGCGAGGTAAACGGCGGCATTGTCGCGAACCACTTCCAGTCGGACCCGTTTGCCCTCAGGCACCATGCCGAGCACAATGCCGTTGAAGGTGAAGTCCACCCCTTCGCCAAGAAGATAGACCGGCGCCTCTCCACCATTGTCATCAAGGTGAACGGCCAACGAACCGAACACGGCCTCAGCCGCGTCATAGTCGTCGCTGTCCAGCGTGACGACGGCGGATCCGGGCGTCCACGTGATTTTGCACGGCCCCCATTCTTCGCCGTTCTTTTGGCGGAAGCGAATATAGGTGTTTCCCGGATCGGTTTCCGGTTCGCGGTCCAACGTGATGGACAGGCCAGCAGCGGCCTTTACGATGCCGGACTTTCCCCACGTCTGAGGCATATCGGACTGAACGCGGATCATGTCACCGCGTGCGAGCAAACGCCCCTCCAACTCAGTTCTAAAGGTCGCCCTTTCGCGCCGGAAATAGTTGTCCGCGGCAAGGTGAATGCCTTCCCGCCAGGCCTGATCGCGGCTCGACGGCCCGATCATCCGGATGCGCGCCGGCGCTTCCGACGTGGACTGCGCGATGGTGCAACGGACCTCTTCCGTCGTCCAGGACGTGGCGTCCATATATTCAACGATCACATCGTCGGCGCTGTCGGTCTGGTGAAGGTCATAAGTGACTTCCAGCGACCCGCGCACGATGTTGCGGTCGGTGAAGACCTGAGACGGCAGGGCGCGCTGTTCGTCGCGCACCATGGAAATCTGGTCACCAGCGAAACGCACACTCGCGCGGCCCGCCCCCAGGATCGTGTTGATCACATCGAACCGGGTCTGGCGCGTATCGAAAATGCCGTCGAAATAGTCTTCCCGCGCATCCCAGAGCGCGTCATAGGCCATGAAGGTCGCAAAATCGATCTTGCTGTCGGCTTCCCCTGCCCCGTAGAGCGAGTTGCGGGCGACATCCACCGCAGCCCATGCAATCGACCTGGTTTCCTGCTCAACCCATGCGACGCCGTTCCAGACAGGCAGAATGCGACATTGGACAAGACGGAAGTCCTGGGAGGATTGCTGGGTCAGCTGCTCGTTCACCTTGACCTTGACGGCCATGGTGGACAGATCCGGAAAGCTTTGCGGCCCGTCCAGATAGGCGCGCAGCCCCGCCCATTCCAGCCGGTCGAAGATCTGGTCGCTGTCCGACCAGGCGTTGATCCGGTCGGCCTTGACCTCATAGCGCCCGGCCGGAACGTCGACCGAATAGGAAAACCGCTGCGGCGTCGCTGTCGTCAGCGTCAAGGTCTGGTTCGTCAGGGTCTGCCAAGCCCCGACCGGCGCGCCCAGACCGTCGATCTCGCGGTACCGGAAATGAAACTGGACGGTCGCGGACTGCTTGGCGCCATCGTTCAAGATGCGATAGAGCCCTTCGGGCAACAGAATGTCGACCGCCAGCTTTTGCGCGGTCTCCCCGGCCGGAACGGCGGCATAAGGCCCGACCGTGTTGCCCTGATCGATCAGCTGGCTGCCGACCTCTGACGACGTCTCGACCTGCACCGGGAAAAGGTCAATCTGTTCGCCCGGCTCATAGAACGCAATCTCGATGTCGTCGATGGCGCCGGTATAGCCGCTGCCTGCTTCCCAGACGACGGTCTCGCCGATCCGCACGTCCTTCGGCGCCGACCGCCCCAGGCCCCGGCCGAACAACAGGAACAGTTTTTGATCGTTGCCCTCGAACTCCTGATAGGGATCGGAGACATAGTCCGGCCGCATCAGGTGCTCGCCGTACTGTACGGGAATCGCCTGGTAGAGCCTCCCTCTGTTGCCGGACGGGTTGGCGGTGTAGGTCGGCGATGCGGCAAGCTCGGTGCTCGCGGTCGACGCCGGTTTCGGTGCCAGCAGCGTGTTGATCAGGATGCCGCCGCCGGCCAGGATAGCCGCCCCGGCGAGGCCAGCGATGATGCCGGTCGAGCTTGCACCGAGGGCACCGGCGATAATGCCGCCCGCCCACGGCGCGAACGCGGACAGGGCGATCAGCGCGACAAGGCCCATCACCGACTTGCTGTCATCGCCGCCGCGCGGAAGCACAACCGCCTCGACCACGTCGGACGGCGCCGGCACCAGGTCCCAGCCGGCGCGCAGCACCGGTTCCCCATTGACCATCACATAGAACGCGACGGACTTGGCCGGGCCGTGCGCCTCGACGATTTCCGAAAGGGACGCGCCCATGACGGCCGGCAAGCGCAACGGTGTGCACGGCGGCAACGGCGCAGGCACCGGGGTCATTTCGGCAGGTGAAACGTGATGCATCGCCAACCAGCGAACCTCAGTTTTTGAAGGGTTTCGAAAGCAACCCCGATATTCGGGAGTGCATGAAGGACGCCGCCGCCGTCCAGATCCAGCCAGCAGCCGACATGTGTGGCGACCGATTGCTTGGCCATCAGAACGGCACAGCCCAGGACGGGTTCCTCGATCTCGCGCCAGCGCGCCCGCTCCGGATGATCGCGCAGCGCTTTGGCACGGTCTGCCAGTGTGGCGCTTTCCGGCACGAAATCCGGCAAACCGGACTGGCCGAGGATCTCTTGCGCCGCGCAGAAGGCGCCCCAGCAGTGAAAGCCGGGCGACCGGTTCTCCGGGTCATAGGGCGCCCCGATCATCCGCGACAGCTGGCCGATCTGGTACGGCATCAAAGCGCTCATGTTGACAGCGTCGGGAAACCGTCCCGGTCATAGACCTTGCCGAACAGACGGTCAGACCAGTTGCCGGGCTGCGCCGTCGCGGTGGCCCGCTGCGAAGTCACCTTCACGTTACGCAGCTCAATGCCGTCGACCCGGTTTTGTGGACCGGCCTGACCGACCACATATTCCCGCCAGGTGACAAACACCGGCGAGCGGATCAACACCGCCTGTTGCATGTGCTTGTGCACTTCGGAGGAAATGTTATCGACCCAGAACTTGACCTGCGGCACCGCGCCCTCTTCGTCAGAGGGCGGATCGAGACCGAAGGGCATGGACGTGAAGGTCACTACCTCGGACGGGTTCATGACCGCGTCGTCTTCCAGCAGCAGATCATGGTTTGCGCCATCAGCCACGAAACGCAGCGCGATCGGACTGCCGCCCTCCTGAAACGCCGGGTGCCTAAGCTCGACGGTTTCCAGGATGATATCGCCCTCGCACGACGCATAGGCCTCGCGGATCGCCTCTTCGTGCGTTGTCAAAGTTCCACCTCCAGCCGCATGGACACAAGCAAGGCGCGCCCCTTCGGCGACACCGTGAACTTGTCCGGCCCGGCCAGCTTCACTGTGTGGCTTGCCATCGCGTAGCCGTTCCAGACATTCATGGTGAAACGCAGCGAGCCCTTGACCAGGTCATCCCGGACATAGGCCTCAAAAGCCGCGTATTCGGTCTGCGTCATCCGGATGGACTGCTCGACAATCCGGTATTGGACAGTCCCACGCGGCCGGTCACGGGAGTTGCCCGCCTCCATGTCGGTGATGTCGTTCTGGTTGAACGGTTGAGAGACCCGGTAGGAAGGCCGCTGCGGCGCATCCGGCACAGTTGCCGGCCAGACAGGAAGAACCATCGACTTACCCCGCCAGTCCGTTGGCACGGTTCAACCCGTACCGTTTACCGATCGCCCTGCCCGTATGGCTGGTACCTTCTGCGATCTTCGTTGCAATCGACCGGTCCACCTGACCGATGATCACATCCAACTCACGCGCACCTCCTGCACCCTGCCGCTCACGGGTAGAGACCTCTTGTCCGGCAGGTGCGTAGATATTGACGATTGGTGCGCCCGACCCCGCCGGCATGGCCGGCGCCGGCCGGCTGGCAAGCGAGGCCAGTGAGCGCAGGCTGTCGGCCGTGTTCTTCTGCATGGCCAGCGTCAGCATGCGCTCATCATCCTCGGCAATGATCGCCCGTTCGCGCGGGCCGATGAAACCGCCGCCATGGCGCCGCTCGGCGCCCGCGAACAAAGACATCGGCACCTGCCGGGTCCTGCCGCCCGGACCAATCCGGCCGCCATCGTGATAAATGCCTGCCGTCGCCTGCATGATAGCCGGTGACGCGGATCGGCCGCCGCCGAGCAGAGACGAGAAAAGCGACGTGATCAGGTTGCCCCCACCGCCACCAAAACCGCCGCTGATCTGACCGAACAGATTACGGAACTGCGAATTCACGAAATCCCTCGCGAGTTGCCGCGCGAGTCGCTCCATGATTTCGGAGAAGCTTTCGGCTTCCTCACCGGCCTCGAAAATCGCGTCCGTCAGACTGTCGCTGATCTTGTCGCCGACGCCCGACATGGTTTCGCCAAAGGACTTTCCAGCCTCTTCCGCAAGGGCCACCTGCGCGGCCAGAGCATCCGCGCCAATCCCGTCCCGGGCCAGATCCCGCAGATGCTCAAGAGCCTCGGCCGTGTCCTCAGCCGCACCGAGATATTCCCGCATGGCGACAACACGCGCGCGTTGTGCCGCGGCTTCGCCCTTGCCGCCGGTCGCTCGGTCGAACAGGCCTTCCGACTGCAGTTCGGCGATGCGCTCAAGCCGTGTCTTCAGTTCGGTTGCCGGTGCCTGACTGGCCTTCAGGAGCGATTGCACCTCGCGCAGGAGTTTGGCTTCCTCCTGCCGACCCGCCCGGCCTGTCTTCTTGATCGCCGCTGCGTAGGTTTTTTCCGCGTCCAACCTCGCAAGAGCTGCATCTTCAGCCGACAGCAAGCCGTCTTTTTCAAATCTTGCGATCTCAGCGAGCGAATTCTTACGTTCCTGGTCGGCCGTCAGGATACGCTTGCGCCAAGCCTCGGCGGCAGCCCGGTCGGCCTCGGTTGGCTCGTTGGACGTGCTGCTCGCACCAAGCCTCCGAACGCTTTCACGATCACGGATTGAAAACTCCGCGCGCTCCCTCGCGGTTAGTTGCCTACGGATCTGCGCCCGCTCTGCTTCCAATTGGCGAATTTCGTCATCAATGACGAAACTGGCAACTCCTGGCGTGTTGCGCCGTTCGCGCGCAATCGCAATTTTCTCCTCTTGCCGCGCCAGGTCCTCGCGCAACCTGTCGAGCGCCGATGTGCGCCCTTTGGACGACTTTTCCTCGAAATCACTAAAGGCATCGCTCAGCACGCCAAGCGCTTCCGAAATCTTCAGCAGCGCCCTTGTTGTAGCGAGCGCAACCGGCGCCAAATTGACAAGCGCCTCCTTGAAGTTGTTGTCGATCTGAAGACTTAGCTTCCGAAATTCCCTATCCGCATCCTCTGCTTTCGAAATCATGTTCTGATCGAAGCCGATACCCAATTCCCGGAACTCACCTACCAGCGCCTCCACCGAAGCAGAGCCCCGGTTGATCAGCTCCACAAACCGCTCACCGCCTGTGCCGCCGAACAGCTCGTCCGCGATGCGGATCTGAGCCGCACGGTCCAGGTCCTCGGTGCGCTTGATGATTTCCACCATCAGATCGGCAGGATTCCGGAGCCGCTCGCTGAGTTCATCCGCGCTGAAGCCAAGCCGCTGAAAAGCCTCAGCCGCCGAACCTTTCCCTGTGACAATGAACTCATCCGCGCGCAGGTTCAGTTCCTTGATGCCATCGGTCAGCGCGTCAATCGAGATCTGATTGACCTCGGCGACATAGGCAAGCTCCTGAAAGTCCTGCGCATCGAGACCGGCGCGGCGCGCCGCATTGGCAACCTCGGTGATCGCGGCGACGGCTTCGCGGCTCCGGTCAGCAGCAACGGTCAACCCGAGCACCAGCGCCCCAATTCCCACAGACGCCGCAAGCCCCACAGGACCAAGAGCCGAAAGCGCCGATCCGAGCGGGCCAACCCTTGCTGACAACCGCGCAGCGCTGGACTTCATTTCGCCCACAGTTGCATCGAGCGCCTTCAGGCCACGGGCAGCGGGCTTGCTCGCTTTCTGAATACGCTGCAGGGCGTCTTCGCCTTCCTTGCCAAATTTGCGCAACTCGCGTTGCACGATCTTCCCGTCCAAAGCGGCAAGGCGAATGCCGACTTGCGGTGTCCTAGGTGCCACTGTCGTTATCTCCATTTTTTGCGGAAACGCGACCCGTTAACAGTCCGCGTTCGAATTCAGTCAGGCATGTCATGACCAGTTTCGGATCCAGAGACTCATCAACGATCCGCACCCTTGCTTCCGAAACATCCAGTCCGATCACTTCACCGGAAAAGGCATGAATGCGCTGCACACCAGGTTGTGACGCCACCTTCACCGCCGCGCGGCCCTCCGGCGTCACGGGTTTGTGTTTCTCGACCGGACAAGCCCGTCCGCATTTCTGATCGGTTTTCTTGCAATTTGCGCAGTAGTCCAGGCCGCCCCGCCCTATCCAGTCGGCGAGGCGGCGGACCCGTTTCCCTCCGAAATCACCTCGTAGAGCCGGGCGTAAGCCGATTTTCGGAACTCCCCGCGGTAGATCGGATCGAGAAGAAAACGGCCGATATACAGTCTGGAGAGCGGTGCTGGGTGACCATCCTCATCGAGCACGCCGCTCCAGTCGGAAACCACACGCTCAAACACCATGGCCAGTGTCAGGAATTGGGATTTGCCGAACGCTTGTTCGAGGTCAGAGAAATCGTTTCCTTCGCTCTCACCCAGACCGAATTCGGAAAGAGTTTCCGCCCCTTCAATAAGGCCGGCAATCAACTTGCCTGCCTCTGCCTCGGCATCTTCCAGATCACTGGAATTCGCCCGGCGCATCGTCACCCAGATTCCGTCTGGAAACTTTACTGCCCCCGGAACCAGATTTGTTTTCCCAAGCCGAACCGCCATATCAGTAAGCCGCGATCTGGTTGGTGAGCGTGACCGTCAGCATGGCCGCGGCGGCCGTCTGATGCGCCTGCCAGTTGAATTCCGCCTCCAGGCCACCGGGACCGGAGATCGGTGCGAAAGGCGTGCGCTCGAACGTGACCGCCGGCATCGCGAACAGGATCTTGGCGTTTGCCGAAATCGCGAATTCCAGCTCCAGCGCGACCGGGTCGCCCGCGTCCATGATGTCGTAATAGCTGTCATTGACATACCGGACACGGTTCGCACCGCTGCAGGTCGCATCGTCGTCCAACTGATAGCCGGACAGGTATTCCGTGCTGTTCAGCGCTTCGTCCGGCGTCGGATTGTTCTGATAGCTGAACGAGCCGCCGAGGAAATGCGCGGCATCCACACTGTCGATCCGCATCAGGCCTTTCGATGCCGGGATCTGGCTCAGCGCCAACTGCGCCGCAGGGTTGCCACCGGCACTTGCTCCAAGCTTGGTCTGACTGCGGCCGACAAGATTGATGGTCGCCTGGCGGAAACCGCCGGCGCGGGCGCTGTCGAAGGAAAAACCGGACGCCAGCAAGCCGATATTCTGGAAAAACGAAGCGCCGGCCCGTTTCTCGATTTCAATTGTGCGATACGGAAGAACTTCCCCGCCACTGGTGAAGACATGGTCGTAAGGCCCGGCGCCGCTGGTCACACCGGCACCGAATAGCGCAGTCAGCCAGTAATAAAGATGGTTGGTGCACATGGGCACGACGATATCGCCGCCCATGGTGATCAAGCCCGGTGCCGGCGCGGTCTGATCGCGGTTGTTTGTGCGGGCTGTGCCCAGGAGCGGATCGGACTCGAGCGGCTCGTTTTCGCCGAGGTTCTCTGAATAGAACGGCGTCGAGATGTAGTCGACCGGCGCCGGCGTCGAAAAGTCGGCCTGATCGCCGAACAGAAGATTGGCGGTCTTGCCGCGCGGGGTTGCACTTGTGGGCATTGCTCAGGTCTCCTGTTTACGCCTTGCCGGCGATCTGAAGGTCGCGCTGACCCGCGAGGCGCACTTTCGCGCCGAGTTCGTCAGCCTTGGTTTGCGTGAGGGTCTGCACGCTGCCCCGCGATCCGAGACCCGGAACGTCTTCAAGCAGCACAAAGGGTTTGCGCGCCTTGTCCGGCGCACTGTCGCGTTTGCTTGTCATGGCAGAATTTGCCTTCCATTGGTTGCATAGGGTAACCTCCAGCAGAACAACCGGAGGGTGAAACATGGGACTGATATTTGTCGGCTATCTTGCCGTCCCTATCTTGATTGGCGTTCTGGCTCAGGCCTGGAAAGGTCGAACCGGAATTGCTTGGGGGTCGGTAACCCTTATTCTCATGGTTGGCGTATGGTTGTTTGCTGCGGCTTCAGGGGTTCTCACTTCGGAGGAAATCGCCGTAAGGACAAACGAACAGCGGCAACTGGTCAATTTTCTGACCGTAGGTAGCGTGACCTTCGTGATTATGGCGCTCGTGGTTGCGACACTTCCCGACAGGCGGTCTTCCGATCCTGGTCAATAAGGAACATCCGAAACAAATTCGCAGGTGATTTCGACGGTTCGTCCGGCAGCTTCGGGATCACCGTCCGTCGCTTGGTTGAGCCGCTCAATTCCGGTGATTTCCCAATTGGCAACGCCGCCGGTTGCGGCCTCCAGGGCGGCATGCACCTTGAACAGGATTGCCTCAAAGGCCGCCCGCCGTTCCGCATCGCTCGGCGCCTTGACGATCAGCTCCAGCAACGCAAATTGACGGATTTCGTACTGACCGCCGGTCACGCCGAGCGCTTCGCTGATCCGCTCCAGATCGCCGTCGACCATGTTGCCATAGGCTTGCGCACCGCCATCGAGTGCCGCAAAAGCGTCGTCCAGGTTCTCGTTGCGCGCGATTTCCGGCACGTCGGCTTCTGCCGCCGCCAGGCCGGTCAAAACCGCGTGCAGCGCTGTCAGGACTGCGTCCGAACTCATCTCAGGAAAGCCTTTCAATCAGACGGCGGGTGATCAGATCGGGATACCGCCGCCGCAGCACGGTCTCGATCGAGGAAACGTCCAGGCGCTTGGAAAGCCGAACCTGTTTCACAAGCACGAACATCAAGACGCGCTCGGACTTCTGCTTGCCGCCCGCCTTCACGCGCCGCGAGCCGCCGCGCTTGCCACGCGACCTGCGGAAGCCCTGATTTGCGAAAGCGAAGACGACGGAACCAGGTGCCTCGGGCGATGCCACAAAGCTCAAGGCATCCTTGCCGAAGGCCTCCCTGAATTCGTCAATGCCCATGCGCCGGCCGCGCGACAGGCGGCGCCGGCTCTTTGGCGCGAAATCCGTTGGAATGGCCAGAAAGGACGCTTTCCTCGGCCGGATGGTCTGGCCCTCATCAAAGGCCCTGACAATCTCGGGCGCCTTGGTGAAGACAAGCGCGGCAGGTTCCAGCGTTTGAACGCCGTGCCGCGGGTAAACGTTGTGCCGCCACGCCTTGGCAAGCTTTCTGCCGAGACCTGCCGCCGTGGTTTGTTGCCGGAACCGAGTCTTGCCGAGCACCGCGACATCTTCGGTCGCCAGCCGCAGACCCGTCGAAATCTCTTTCTCTTCCGCGTCCAGGTGCTTTTGCAGGTCACCGACAAGGGCAAGTCTCAAATCGGTCATCAGACGGCAACCGCCTTGAAGCGCCAGACCAGACGCGCGGTGTCTTCAAGCGCCGGCTCGGCTGCGATCCGGTAGACCTGCCCGCCGTTCGTGAGAGTGAACGTCTGGCCGTTCGCCGGCGAGACCTCCGAAGCCCGCACGCGCAAAACTGTGTTTCGGCCAATCGGCCGGGACCTGCCGCCGAACTCCAGGGCAGTGTCGTCGTCGGACGAAAGCAGGATCTTGCAGTCAACCGGATCGCCAACCGCCGGAGTATATGTCGCGTCAACGCCGAGCTCTTCAAACTCGGCGTCGACGACCTCTTTGTCCAGGTCGAGCATTGCCGCCTAGCTGCTCGCCTGCCCGGACGATGCCGGCTTGGCCTGCTTTGCCGGGTCCGGCTCGGACACCTTGGCCCAAACGGCGTCCCGCTCTTCCGCGGACACTTCAAAGCCAAGCCGCTTTTCGATCTCGGCAACCACCGGTTTCCCGGAGGCCGTGAAGTGGTCCTCGTTTTCAGGGTCAAGGTCCTTGATCGCCGAGACAATCGCCAAATCCAGGGCCTGACCTTTCGGCCGCGGGGTCTCCTTGGCGGTCTCGCCCTTCGCCGGCACTTCACCGTGACGCGCAATCAGCGCGTCCGCCTCTTCGGCGTCCAGTTTAACAGGCGTTCCGGGTGCGTGGGTCTTGCCGCCGAACACCAGCGTGATCGGCAGGCAAACACTCTTCAGTTTCGTTTTCGATGCCATGTCTTTGAAATCTCCGTTGAACTTCAGGGCGGCGGCAACCGCCGCCCCAGGCTCAAGTCCGCTTATCGGACCAGAACGAACTTGGAGCCGTTGACCTCGGTCGGGACCGGCAACGGCGCGGACTGCGTCATCAGGAAGTCGACGGACGGGTCTTCCTGCGCCCAGGTTTTCGGGAAACGGCTCATGGCACGCAGCGCGCGATTGTCCTTGATCGCGCCGTAACACATGTGGCCGGAAAAGACCGGGCGGGCGATAGTCAGACAGCCGTAGCTCGGGAAGAAATCCTGCAACACGCCGGCCTCATCCTCGAATTTCTGGGTGTACTGCCAGAAGTCGAACTGGCCGAAAGACCCGAGATAGGCCGCGACCATGTCTTCCGCCCCGGTCGCGATCGGCCCCATTTCAAGACGGCCGCCAGCTTGACGACGGTTGTCAAGGATTTCCCGCACTTCCGCGTCGCTGGTGAACAGCTCAGCGGCTTCCGCGCCCAGCACCACATCGGTCGGGTTGCCGCCCGCAAGCACGGAAATTTCGGTCGCCCAGGTCCGCAGGTTTGCCTTCGGACTAACACCGGCCTCGCCCCAGCGGTCCCCGCCGGCAAGCTGCGCCGTCAGGGACGCATCGCGGCCGAAATCGACAGTCTGCGCCGGGAAATCCTCGCCTTCGCAGACGACGGCACCCGTAGTCAGGATTTGAGCGCACATCCACTCTTCGCGGCGCGTGACCTCATTGTCCTGGTCGGCAAGCATCTGCATAACGTTCCGGTCGAAGCGCTCTTCGGGCGAAAGATCGCCGTTGATCTCTTCACCCGCAAGGCGCACGAAATTGTCGCCCGGAGACAATTCGTTCTTCGGCTTGACATAGGGCGGGGCGAAGGATTCGACCGACCGGCCACGGGCTTTGCGCGCCTTGCCCGGCACGTGCGGCGACACAAACGGCGCGATCTTACGGCGTTTGGCAACCTTGTCGAAGGCAATTTCCTCCTGAACGAAGTTGATTTCGGTCGGAAAGAACGTGTCGCGCAGCCAGGCGGTCGGACGGTCAAAGGTCTGAAGCGTCGCCAGCAGCGCTGTCGTGGAGTAAAGCGGATCCATAAGGATTCCCTTCCTGATTTATGAGTGAGAAAAGACCGCGCTGCGGCGCGGCGTTAGACGCGCGTCCGGACGAACATCGACCGGCCCGCGAGGCGGAAAGCCGTTTCGACGGTGTCGGCGTCGTGGCCCGTGCCGAACGTCATTTGATCGGCGGCAAATTCGCCTGCGGAGTAGACCGGCGCGACGACGTCGCCGCCGCTGGCGTCGACATCCACCGCCAGCACCTCGGCCGGAGTTTCCGAACCGTCACCGGCAGCCGCCAGGGACAGGATGTATTTGTCCGAGGCCGTGACACGGCCCATGACGGCGCCGCGCGGCTGGACCTGCCCCGAAAGGATCGTCACGTAACGGATCGCAACCGGGAAATCCCCGACGATAAGACCGCCGGGCTGATAGCTTGCACTGGGCATTTCAAGCCCTCCGATTTTAGGGAAGTGGTGTCCGGATCAACCGGCTCGAAACGTGCCGGTCAGCGACCGGAACGGGCGGCTTTCGCCTTGTTTGCCATCGACACAAGGGACGCATCCTTGCCCTTGAAGTTGCCTGCCGAGGCGTTCGGAGCATCCTGCCCCGGCGACTTGTCCTTGCCGTTCATCGCGGCCGACAGGGAACTTTCCTTGGCGCCGGTTTTCAGGATCGTCTTTGCGCGATCCACGGACATCCGGCCGCTGGCCACATCTTCGGCAAGCTCGGTCGCGAGCTTGGTGCGCCCCTTGGCCTCGGGCGACCGCATCAGAGCGAAACCGGCCGCGACGTTCGAAGCCTGTTCGCTGGCCTCGTCTTCGCTTTCGTCGCCGCCGCCTTCGGCCTCGTCGTCGGTGTCTTCATCCTCGGAAGAGGTGTCGTCGGACATTTCCTCTTCGTCGTCTTCGTCTTCCCCGTCTGCGGCCGTGTCGTCGGACGCAGTTGCGGGTGCCGGCTTACCCTGAAGGTGCGCCAGCGCATTGCCAGTTTTCGACATTGGTGTCTCCTGGGTTTGGTGGAAGTCCTGTTTGCTGTTTCAGCTCAGGTCATGTCTGAATGGATTTGACCAGGGCGGCGAACGCCTGGTCGGGTGACATGATCTGATCGATCAGGCCGATTTCCCTAGCCCGATTGAGGTTCGAGGGGCCGTCATACAGCTCAGCCTCGGTTGATAGGATGTCGGCGACGCTGACATCGCGGCCGGCGGATACATGCTTGGCAAAGAGTTCGCGGTATTCGTCGACAACACCCTGCCATTTGGCACGGGCATCGTCGGACAGCGGCATGTAAGGCGAGCCGTCGACCTTGCGGGCGCCGGAATAAATCTGCGAGAGGTTGATGCCGACATCCTCGAACATCTTCGAAAAGTCGCCATGCAGCCGGAAAACGCCGATCGAGCCGACAGCCCCGGTCTCCGGGGCTGCGATCACGTGGGCGGTGCTTGCAATGGCATAGGCCGCACTGGCAGCAAGATCCCGAACGATGGCCATGACCGGCTTCTCTTCCCGGACTTCCCGCAGAAACTCGCAAAGCTCAAAACAACCACTGACAATTCCGCCGGGACTCGAGATATCAAGCGCAATAGCAGAAACATCGGCATCGCGAAGAGCCGCGGAAACCGCAATGCGAATGCAGTTGTAGCCGGTGATGTAGTCGCTTCCATGAAACGGAAGGTTCGGCACAAGCGAGCCGTAAACGCCGATCACAGCGACATGGTCAACAACGGTGTAAAGATCCGACCCGGAACAATGATCGAGCCAGGTCAAATAGGCACAGTCCCGCGTTTCGGCCTGCGCGCGCTCGATCGCCGTGACGAGCCCCATTTCCCGGCCGTCGAGAATGGCGACAAAAGCCCCGTTAAGGGAAGACAGTTCCAGTCCGGTCATTCGGCGCCCCTCTTCTCGTCTGTATCGGACGGATACTTCTGGTCGGCCGTTGCTGCATTGCCCTGCAGCGGCCCTGCCAGACCGCGTCCCGCGAACGCCGCTTCCTCGCGGCCGAACTGGTCGAGGTTCTGTTCCCAATCGCCGCCCTGTTCGGCGGTCTCGCGTTCCAGCGTGGTCAGGCGTGCGCCCATGCGCTTGATTGCGGCGTCCGCTTCCTTCACAGGATCGATGTATCCACGGCCCGGGCCGATCCAGTCGCCGCGCAGATATCCCGCCGGCGCCTCGTAAAAGTCCGCCGCGCCGGAAGGCGGCGTGACGAAGCCGCGGTCGAGCGCCTCTTCCAGGAAGGCCGCGAAAACAAGGTTGGCAGCGCCGGCGATCAGCAAGCCGCGAAGCCGCTGGATGCCCCGCCAGACTTCATTGAGCGCAGCACGGGCCGACGAATAGTTCGTTTTCGACCAGTCCATCGAAAGTTGCTCATAGGACGTGCCCAGGGACGCGGCGAGCGCCCGCAGGAACACTTCCTGAAATGCGGGAAAACCAGCCGTCTGGCGCGGCTGCGTATTCATGTCCAGCCGGTCTGACGGAAACAGAGTGATGAACCGGTTTTCATCCATCACCCGCCGCGACTTGTCATAGAAGTCTGCGCGTTTGGTATTGAATTTGGTCCATTCGGTGGCCGCGTCGACCGTGCCGATGGCCTCGGCCGCGTATTCCGAACCAAGCTGCGTGTAGATCGCGCCGACTACCGACGAATTCAGAACCGCCGCCTGCAGCTCCGATTGCGAGTACCCGGAAAGCATCTTCTGGCCGACCAGGTTGCTGACCAGCCGCGAAATCCCGTGTGTCTGACCGGCCCGGCGCTTGTCGAAGACGTGCAGGACCTTCGGCCGCTGCCAGGTTCCAATCTGATCCCAGCGCGGGAACCGTTCCCATGTCCAGCTGTCCGCGCCATAGGTAAAGACATCGGACGGATGCGCCTTGCGGACGTGATACGCGACCGGCGCGCCGTCTTCGTCAAGCTCGATGCCGCGGCGCATCGTGGCCGTGTCCATCGTGTTGTTCGGATTGGAAAGGCGGTCGGGGTCGATGACGTGAACCGCAGTCGCATAGTCCCGGCCGGGCTTCGTAATCCACCGCAGAACCGCCAGCGCTTCACCGCCGACGAACTCGCGTGCCATCAGCCCCATCAGGCCGGTGAAATTCAGCGTCCGTTCCGCATCGCAACGGAAAATCGGGTCTTCCGCCCACGCCGACCAGGCGTCCTGAATGTCCTGCCCCAGCTGGTCGGCCGAATCCTGATCGATGCCCAGCAGCCGGGCGGACGGTTTGGAATTGAGCCGGAAGGTTCCGCCGACAAGCATGTCGACCTGTCGATCGACGCCGGACGAAACCCAGGGATTGCTTTGGTCCAGATCGCGGATGCGGGCGACGGAACGGTCGCGGCGCGGAAACCAGTCCGCGTCCGCCGACCGGAGCGCCGGCGTCCAGTGCCGCGCGCCCTGCCCTTCGCCGCCATAGGCCTCGAAAAGCGGATCGACGGCAGCCTGATCGCGCAGACGCGCTGTCTCGCCGGTCGCATCGCCGGCTTTCACACGAACAACCGGTTTCATCCCCGCCCCCCGAACGCCGCAATGATCGGCCCGACACCGGACGGGTCGCCGGTCAGCTTCGACAGCTCGACCTTCAGGCGTGCGATTTCCTGATTGATCTCGCCGACCGTGGCGACCTGATATTTCACGCCGCCGCCTTCTGAGCTTGTGATTTCCACACGCTTGGTTCCGGTCAGCATTTTGAGGCGGGCGGCTTCCAGGTCGGAAATCGCCTGCTCGATCTGTTCACGCGTCATGGGAAAATCACCTGTTGAGGTTTGCCAGCGCACCCAAGCCGTCGTCTTTGTCGACGGCCTGTTTCTCGCTGGCTGTCTTTGTGACGGTCGGTTCTGCCCGGACGGGCTTGGCCGCTACGGCGGCGACGGTTTCAGGGCCGAACAGGTCGCCCGGCTCGGCTGCAAGGTCGGTGTAATACGCTGCGCGCTCCGACCACTTGTCGTCGTTCCAGTGCCAAATATTGGCGTAGTGCGTGAGCGCCCAATTGTAGACGCGGCAATCAAGCCAGTGGTTCGCCCCACGCGCCCGCCAGACCCTTGACGGGCCGTGGCGCGTTTTCTCGATGACGACATATTCGGAGACAAGTTGCTTGAAGTACTCGTCTTCCGCGTTCGCCGGAAAGTGGCAATAGCCGAGCGGGATTTCCCTCTCTTCGCCTTCCACGCCACGGCTGAGCAGCGTCATCAGTGTGGACTTGATCCCGTAACCGCCGACCAGCCAGACCTTGGCGCCGTATTTCTTGGCCTTGCCGGCGGAAAGGCCGGTCTTTTTGACCTCGTTGCTTTCCGCCCGGTGGATCGGAAGTTTGGTCCAGCCATCGACACCGCGCACGTTCAGCGCATTCGGGCGGCGTTTGGTCCACGCGTAAACCGCCTCAGTGTGATAGGCGCAGTCAACACCGATATAGTCGTCTTGAATTTTGGCACCGCAGGCATGGACGCAGCCAAGATCGGCGACCTGATCCAGTTTCGGCCAGGCGCCATCGAGCGGCACCGACGTATCGCCAGGCAGAAAGCCGTAATCGATGGTCCAGCTTTCCTTGTTCGGCCCCCAGCCGACCCGCTCCCAATAAATACCCGTCTTCTGCACGTCGGCGGCGAGCGTCACATAGAGGACACCAGCAGGGGCGGTACCGCGTTGCCAGTCCCCCTCGCGTCTGGCCGAAAGCGTTTCCCAGGGTGGTGCGTCGCTCTTGGCCTCATAGGCGTGCCCGAGGCCGGTATTGACGAACGGCTTGACCAGGTCCGGATCTTCGCCGGCTTCCGTTTCGAGGCGGGCCAGCTCGTCCCACATTTCGAACCGGGACATGAAGCCGGTCAGATGATAGCCGGCGCGGTAGACGTTCAGCGGCCGTTCCCGCCAGCGCTTGGCCTCTTCCTTCGTCAGCGTCTTCAACGGCACTTCGCCGTTCTCATCGGCGACGGTCGGGACCCAGCAGGCCCCGTTCTCGGCCGCAAGCATAAAAGTCTTGTCGGCCTCGTAATGGTCCGCCTCGCAGTGGCCGCACTGCACATGGCACTTGAACGGCGGGCTATCGTTCCGGATCACGTCCGGCCAGTCCCAATCGTTCAGCGCGCCGCACGCCTTGCAGGCCATGTAATAGCGGCGCTTGTCGCTGGCCTCGTACTTGCGGTCGATGTTCTCGCCCTTGACGGTCGGGGTGGACACGTCAAGGGACTTTGACAGACCGAAGGCCTTGTAGGTTTTAAGACGCTGTTCGGACAGCTTGTCCGGATCGCCCTCGCCGTCCGCGCTGTCAGTCCAGGCGGACGTATCGTCGCGAACCATGAACCGGATCGAATGCTGGCGAAGGGACGCTGCTGAATTCGCCCCGCCGAACAGGAGGAACCCGCCCCGGAACCGCAGACGCTTGGACGTCGAGCCCTTCGTCTTGGCCTTGACCGGGGTCACGACGCCGCCTTTGTCAGGGTTGAGAACGTCGGTTGCCTCGATCGTCTCGTTTAGCTTTTCCTCTTTCCAGTCTAGCGCCGCCTGAATGGTCGCCTGGATATACATGATCGGCGCCGCGGCGACGTGCATGATGAAGCCGATCCAGTTTTCGGCGATGGCCGACCCGCCTGACTGCGCGGCTTTCATCAGTGCGACTTCCGGAATCGGATCGTCCGGCGACAGCCGATCCATAGGCTCGACCAGATATGGCGCTGTCGAGTTCCGCCAAGGACCGGGAAGAGCCGAACCCTCCGGAAAACGCCGGTGCTTCTCGGACCATTCGGAGACGCGCATGCGCTTGTCGGGACGAAGGCCTTGTGCTGCCGATTTAACCAGCCCGGCCAGATTGCTTTTCAGCAATCGCCGGGTCAGCTTCCTAATCTTCATCGTTGCCGCTGTCGTCCTCTTCCTCCTCGAGGAAGTCCGCGCTCTCATCCAATGCCTTGCGGATTTCGTCACTCAGCATCACGCGGATGGCACGGGCGTCCGGTGCGGCAGCCAGAAGCTCGGCGCAGGTCGCCGGCAGTCCCATCAAACGGTCGCGAATCCGGCGGAAGGTCTCAAACTGCTTGGCATCCGCTTCGTCGCGGGAAATCAGATTGCCGATCCGCTCCTGATAATCGAGCCAGGCAATTTCTGCGTCGATCTCGGCGCGTCTGGCCTTCGCGTCGCTATAGGACTGCCGAGGCGCCCCATTGTCCGAGTCGCTCTGCGCCGGCTGGTCTTCGTCGCCGCCGGCGCCGGCGTCTTCGGTTCCGGTCTGCGTTTCGGGGAGCGCGCCGGTCGACAACGTGTGATCCGGATTGCGCAGCGCCTGCGCCGGGTCGGTCGTGTCCTTCACCAGACGGGCGTAAACCGCCGCATTCACGTGCCGCTCGCGGCCGTTCTTCCGGACTGTCAACTGGCCCGCATCTTCGAACCGCTTGACCCGCTTCGAAACCGCCTGTTTCGAAACGCCGTTCAGCCGTGCCAACTCGGCAATGGAGACCCACACGTCGGCCCCGGTCTCTTCAACCGCGTCAACCGTCATCGTCAACCCTTGGCCTGCGTGAACGTCAACCGGGTCAACCTAGTCAACCCTGCGGAAAACCGATCCATCTACCGAACATACGCGCTCAGCCGCCCCGTATTTATCCTGGCCACCAGAAGGACCCGCTGCCGGTTGGATACGAAAAAGGCCCGCATCACTGCGAGCCGTTCTTACCTATCAGGTGCTTTCGCCATAGAAACCCATTGTGCCAACACCGCCTATTTGGCGTTTCAGTTGGCTGGGTCCGCCGCCTCAGTCGCTCCGTTTGTGTGGTGAATACTCTCACCCGTGCCCGAGGGGTCCGACGAATCGTCCTGCATCTTGGATACATCAGGACGTTTCACAGCGTCAACAGGCACGTCTACCAGCACTTTGCCGATTTTGGTGTCGTGCGTGCCGTAAACGCGCTGCTTGGCTTCGCTATAGCCGGTGAAGGCGAAGTCGATACCAGACCATACACCCTTGACCAAACCGAGCATCGTACCGCCCTCAAGCTGCGCCAGCCAGGCAATGAAACCATCGGGCACCGGCTCGTCTTCAAACGTGCCATGCTCGACGTCAATCACCTCGCACAAGAGCTTCTTGCGGACGCGCGCCGGACGGCCACTTTCCCTAAAGCAGACAACACCTTCGACGCCGTCGCAGGCCCTGACATCATCGACGCTTTGCCCCTTCGAAAGGTCGATGCCGGCAAACAGGTACCGGGCGAACATCGGCCGCTTGACCGTGTAGGTACCGCCGGCCTTTTTGCGTGTGTTCATGCCATAGGGACGCTCGATGCACTCGATCGGCAGATAGGCCAGAAGGCCCTTTGCCATCAGCCCGTCACGCGCCCTCGCCTCGCATTTAGGATTGGTGTGGATAACCAACCATTCGACGGACGACTGGTTCACCAGGGCCTTCAACAGGTCGAGGCTGTGAATGATTTCGGGCCGCTTGACTTTCGCCTTGCTCATTCCACTGCGTCCTTCCGTGTTCGATGGGGTGTGCGTGCCTTGCTCATTCGCCGACCGGCTGGCGCAGCATGTCTTTCATGGCCGCTGCAACGCGCTTGCGCTTGGCGTGGATGCCGTCGATCAGGCGGCCGACAAAGTGATCTTCAGGCGCATGAGCGACATGCTCTTCGATCCGAACATTGACGGACGACGCCACCGCCCGGCACTGGCCGGCCTCGCGATCATCGGGGAGCCGCTTGTGCTCCTGCACGAATTCGACCAGGGAAACGATCCAGTCGCCATCGCAGGCCTTGAGGGCAAGCGCCTCGCCTTCGGCCGCCAGAATGCGCAAGGCCGCGTCTTCCGGCATGCGCATCACCTCGCGCTCCAAAGGCAAGGGCACATTCGGCTTTTCCGTGGCCTCGCGCTTCACCCGAACCTCTTCGCAAACCCGCAGGCAGGCAGACAGCTGCGGCCATGTCTGGGAGTCCGCATTGACCGCGAAATGATCGGCAGCGGCTGCAAGGTCGCGTTCGTCAAACCGGGAAAGCTTCTCTTTCAACAGCTTCAGATAGGCGGTTTCGTCAGCACCCGGCGGACGCTTGAAGACCCCGAGAAGCGGCTTGATGAAATGGGTCTGAACAGGTGAAATCGTCATGCGTCATCCTCCCCAAAAACTTCGGCCATGGCCGCTGTGAACCGCGCGCTCTGCGCATCGTGATCGGAAACGAACCGCCCGGACGGACCGCCGCCCTGCCGTGCTGCCCCCTCTTCTGGAGGCGCCAGACGGCGCTTGTTCGCCCGGCGGATTTCTTCGGTGAAATAGTTGAGCGACGAAACAGGCCCGTCACCGCGAAGGTTTCGGCGACGGCTGACATCGGCAACCACCGGCAGGATATCCAGCTCGAAGTCGAAGCCCTGCGCATGCCAGGTCACCAAGATGGTGAAATCGCCCTTCCAGGACGGATCGCTCCAGGCGATCCCCATGGCCTCGCAAACGCGCTTACCGCGTTCGGCCAAGTCGCCTGAGTGATCGCGTGGCGGGCCGGTGTCATCGTTTCGTGAAACAATCCCAGGACGATGATCCGCGCGTGCGTCATCATCATCATCTCGTTTAAAAGGGGTCGTTAACATAGGTGCCGGTTCTGGACCGGCAGGGGGTGCCGGTTCTGGACCGGCAGGGGGTGCCGATATATCGGCAGGGGTGCCGGTATATCGGCAGGGGTCGGACCCCGATTTTTCGATTATTGTTTCCTCTTCGCGAACAGTGGAAAGATCGTCAATGACCGGATCGAGCACCACGCGATAGAGATGCGCGCTATCACGACCGGAATCGGACTCGACCAAATGCCGCTCCAAATAGCCTCGCGCCACAAGCCGCTCGACAGCATCGAATACGGTCGACCGCGCGCACCCCATTTCCCGCGACATCTTTACTTGGCTTCGCCGGCACCACCCGCCCTTGTCGGTATGCCGCCCAAGCACGCACAAAAGCTGCAGGTCGCGCGGCTTGATATGCGGGTCGGTCGCGGCCGCTGCCGGAATAACAGAAAGCCTAGGCTCGCTCATTCGGCAGCCTCCTTTGTGCTGTCCGGCGACACGTGCACATAAGCCGGGTGATCGGGTGGAAAATCGAAGGGAAAGACGACGGTCATCAGCCCGCCGATATTGCCCGCCTGCAGGTACTTGCGGCGGTGCAGATCCATCAGCACCTGCCACAGCTGATACAGCCCGAGGCCGGTCCGCTCGGCCAGGACACGCGTTTCGATGCGCAGCGGTCCGGCCCTATGCGCCTCGGCCAGGGCCATTAGAACCGACCGCCTAAGGCACGGGTTCGGCAGGGCCTTTTCCGCCCCGCGTTTGATGACGAAACGTTCGGTTTGTTCGCTCATGCCGCCACCTCTCTTTCCGCAAGCTCCGGAACGTTTGCTCCGGCAAGCGCCATCGCGACAGGCGGACAGACCGAGTTGCCGCACATGCGCCCCTGTGCCGATTGACTGAGAGAGATTTCCCCGCCGTCTTCGCCGATGCCGGTTTCGATCCGGTAGCTATCAAGGAACCCCTGCGCCCGGAATCGCTCGCGCGGTGTCAGCATGCGCATGCCGATATCGACCACGGCGAAGGTTTCGCCGTCGATGTCCACGGTCACCAGCGACCGCCGGTCAAGCGTGGTGTCGGTTCCCATTGGCTCAGCGAGACTGTGCGTTTCGCTGCAGCCGTAATAGGTGTGAAGGAAAGCCGCGACGACATTGGCCTTGCCGTCGCCACCCGCCGTCAGGGTCGGGCACGGATCGCCCAGGTCCGCCCCGATCGAGCGCGTGAACTGCCGGTCGAGGTAACACGCCGCGACCGCCTCATGATTGCCGCCCGCCGAATCCGTGCGCGCGGGCTGGTCGGCGGCATAGTCGCGCCGGTCGCTGCCACGCATGGACATCATGTGCGCCGAGACAAGGCCGACAGGCGCCGCCCCGCCCGGGCGCTTGGAAATGCCGTTGGCGGTGATCGTCGGCGCCGGGCCATCCAGCGGCGCACCCGTCGCCCCGGTGTTGTGCTTTGCCAGGAAGGCAGAGACGAGGCACCCGTCCGCCTTGGCCGTCTGCGTGCCGACAGGCATGTCGCCACCCCGCGGCGCGCTCTGCCCCGCCCGGCCGCCACAGCCGACCAGCGACGGTACCAAAAGACAATTCTGGTCTTTCGCACTGGCCGTCAGCGTGTGCAGTGGTGCATTGGCCGGCCGGTTGCCCCCGCCCTGCTGCGCATAGGAAACGACCGGCGCCACCAGCCCGAAGGCATCGCGCGATGCCGTCAGCGTCGGCATAGGCTCATCAAGCCCCTGCCCCCGGAACCAGTCACCGCCGTGATTGCAGACGACCAGGAACGGCTTTTGCGCTTCCAGGACATAGCGCACCACGCCCCGCGCGATCCGCTTCAGGGTCGCCTCGGCAAGCGGCCGCTTTGCCCGCACGCCAAACTTTTCGAAAATCTCGGCCGACGTGTCGAAGATGGATGGGCACGGCAGCGACCAGTCAATGATTTCCGCCGCCGTGCGCCATGGCTTCTTTTTGCCGGCAACCACCGCCGGATCGTCCGGCGCGCCGTGCGTCGGTTCCGGCCAGACGATCGGCTTGCCGTCTCGCCGGGCGATCACGAACAGCCGCTTGCGGATCGTCGGCGCGCCATAGTCGCAGGCACGCAGCTCGCGCCATTCCACCTTGTAGCCGTGCCGCTTCAGATCGCGCACCCAGGCCTTGAAGGTTTCGCCCGCACGGTCCTTGCACGGCTTGTATCCGCCCGCCCCATCGGGCACCACCGGCCCCCAGGTCAGGAATTCCTCGACATTCTCAAGGATGATCACGCGCGGCCGGGCACGCTTCGCCCAGGTGACGACGGTCCAGGCCAGGTCCCGGATGTTACGCTTGACCGGCCGCCCGCCCTTCGCCTTGGAAAAGTGCTTGCAGTCCGGCGACGCCCACAACAGCCCGACAGGCCGGTTGTGACAAAGGTCCATTGGGTCGACCTGATAAATGTTTTTGGACACATGCAACGTGTCCGGATGGTTTGCCCGGTGCATCGCCAGGGCTTCGGCGTCGTGGTTCACCGCAATGTCCGGGTGCCGCCCCAGCGCCTGAAAAATGCCCGTCGACGCCCCGCCACCCCCGGCGAAACAATCGATAATCATTTCCCGGCTTTCGGGACGGCCGGAGATTGCCGGCAGATCGGTCAGAAGGTCCCTCATCAAATCAGCCTCACTTCCGCCCGCCGTGCCCGGCAGGACGCGACGGCGGCAAGCTGCTTTTGGCCGCGCTCGACCTTCACAGGATCGCCGCTTGCGACCAGCAGGCGCGCGCAATGTTCCACCGGGCCGAAACGGTCGGTCTGGACGGCACCGGCCGCCACGGCCAGCGCACGCTTGCTCTTGGCAATGTCAAAATGCACCCAGGAGGCTTTTGGCGGCTGCTGCAGCCACTTGCGGGCAACACCGATGCGGTCGGCCATCTCCAGCAGCTCGGGAAGCGTGTCGGCCCACATGTGGCACATGACCATGCGCCCGAAGCCCGCCTCCATATCGTCGACATAGACGGTCATCCCAGCACCTCCGGAAACCCGTCATGCGTCACGCCGTCCAGGACGCGCCCGGCATTGCCCTTGCCGACCTTGTACGCCAGCACGGAGTTGGTTCCGGGCATGAAGGCCCGACCGCCGGTAATGGCGTCATGCCGCCCGTCGTTCAGCAGAACAAGCTGCGGCACGGTGCAGGTGCGGCCCCAAATGTCGTCGAGCTTGTCCTGATCTTCACCCGGCCGCGCTTTTCGGTTTGACCGGTAAAGCGGCTGATAATCGGCCTCGTCCATCTGATTGATGGCCCACCAAGCCCCCCACTGCTTGAACATGAACGCCACCCCGGCGGCCGCGCACTGGTCGCGCAAGGCGCGCGGCCAGTCGGGATGCATCGGCCGGGCCTTGTCCCCGCTCTCGCCGCCGGCGATGACCCAATCGAGACCAGGCCCGCAGCGTTCGTCATGATGGTGATGCGGAAAGCTCGGGTCGCAATCATGTTTCACGCCGTGAATAACATCGCCACGTCTTCCAACATGCCAATGCTTGCCGCCACAACCGCGCTGTCCACCAATCCAAAGGGTGCCACCCTCGACCGACCGCAAATCCACCGGCCCGAGCAGCGGCTCGGCCGACACGAACCGCACCGCCGCCGGTGTCTTCAGGAGATACGGAATCCGCGTGTCGGCCGTCGCCTGATCCTCGATCGACGTGCCGAGCCAGACATTCGGCAGGAACCCCTTGTTCGCCAGCCAGTCAAACCCGTCATCGTTCAACCCGCGCGGGTCATAGCCCATCGCGCGCGCCTCGCCCTCGATCACCATCCAGCGGAGATCGCGCGCATCCGCGAGATACTTCCGCATCCGCTCCGGACGCTTGGTCAGGATCTGGAATGTATGCTGCGGACAAAGCGCCATGACGGCGAACACCTTGTCGAGCCATTCGTCCGGCACGTTTTCATGAAACAGGTCGCCATGCGCGCAGACGAAAATCCGGCGCGGTTTCTTCCATTTCAGCGGCTGGTCGAGCCACGCGTCGTTGAAGCGCACCTGCCCGTTGAATTGCGCCACCCCGGCGGCGTTCTTCTTGGCAAGCCCCTTGCGCGAGGGCAGGTTCTTCAGCCGCGTTGCCGCCAGATCGGCGGCGTAGCAATACTTGCAGCCATCGGAGACCAGCGAGCAACCGTTGATAATGTTCCAGGTCGCGTCCGTCCATTCGATCGCGGTGCTATCGGCCATCAGCTTTCCCCTTCCTTGGCGGGCGCGCACCGCTCCGCGTATGTCAGCAACACCTCCGCATGGCAGGGCGCATCAAGCGCGCACCAGCAAGCCAGGTCCTTGCCGGCAAGCTCATGAACCGGCAGAAGCGGAATCGTCAGGTGTTCGAACAGGCGGCAAGCCTCGCCGGCATCCATCGCCTGCCCGGTTTCCGGCGACGCCGCCCCGACCACGAACGGATTGCCCCACTTGCTTGTGCGGTCGACAATCACCGCGTCCGGCGCGTCACATCGCCAGGGGTGCTTGCGGGTCATCTGGATACGTTTCGGCATCAACGCCCCCTCGGTTTGAAGTCCGTCACAACGCCACTCGCATCCGCCGCGGGCGCGGACGGCTCGGGATAGGCGTCCAGGTTCTTTTGCAGCGGCCAGGGCAAGGCGGCACAGGCACGGTCGTCCAGTTTGCGCGACCACAGCCGCGGCAACCCGGCGTCCGGATGCGGCTTAACGGTTTCCAGGACACGGACAAGCACGGCCTCGCGCCGCATGTCCCAATTCGCTTTCGGGCCGACGATGATCTGCCGCTTGATATGTTCGCAGAACTGGCGCATCAGCGCGGGCGTTGCCGTCGCCATGGCTTCGGACAGCTCATCCAGCGCAAAGCGCGGCAGCATGAAGGGCGCGAAATAGCGCTCCAGAATGCGCCGGCGTTCGGCATCGCCGGGAGCTGCCAGATCGATCTGGATCTCGAACCGCCGCCAAACCGCCTCGTCTATCCGGTCGCCGAAATTGGTGGCGGCGACGGCAAACGTGTCGAGCGTGTCCAGGCTCTTCAACAGCGTGTTGATCTGGTGATTGTGGTCCTGTTCGGCGACCTGGTTCTTGCCGCCTGTCATCCGCTTGGCGGCCATACTGTCGAATTCGTCGAAGAACAGGAAAACCGGCGTTTCCTGCGCCTGCACGCACTGAAACAGTTGCCCGATCGCGCGGGCACTGGCGCCGACATATTCGCTCAAGAACTGTTCCGGCCGCACCAGCAGCATCGGCAGCCCCAAGCGCGCGGCCAGATGATGCGCCAGCGTGGTTTTGCCGGTGCCGGGAATGCCGGTGAATATGGCCCGGCGGCGCGGCTTCAGGCCAACCGCCTCCAGCTCATCCTTTGCCCAGATTTCCTCAAGCCATTCCATCAGCGCCGCGCGCACCGGCGCGGCCAGGATTGGTTCGGACGCCTCTTCCGGTGTCAGGATATCGCCGAAGCTTTCCAGGCGTTGCGGGACGCGCGAGACCATCAGTCGCCCCCCGGCCCCATGCCGTCCGTGCCGGACGCATCGCGCCAACCCTTGTCAAAGGCCTGCCGGCGCTTGTCGTCCCAGGGAAACGGATTTGAGGTGATAGGCTCATTTGCCTTGTAAGCTTCCGCTCCGAGAACTTCCGCCCCGGCATCATCCACGTCCGGCACTTCCTTGCGCGGTTGCGCTGCTTGCTGCACGGCGGACGATTGCGCGGCCGCCTTCGGCTCGCGATAGTCTTCCGCGTGCGCCTCGCCGTCACTGTCGCGCCAAAGACGGACAGGCGTCTTGCCGATCTTGACGATGATCTCGCCCTTCTTCGGCACCAGTAGCTTGAAAGCTTCGATCACCTGATCGCGCGCCGTAATGTCGACATCCATCAGGCCAACAGCCTGAAACAGCGGTGACTCACGCTCCATGCCGAGCGCGTGCAGATACATGTCCAGCTCCGCCTTGGCCTCGTCATAGTCGCCGGGCTTCGCGTCGCGGATCTTGAGAACATCCCGCACGCGCGCCGGTGTGAAACCGGCGGCCTTCAGCTCGGCAAAAACGGCCTTTTCATCCTCGCCGATTTGCTTTTTCTCGGCGCGCAGGCGTTCGATGCGGTCGATATAGCCTTGCAGCTGAGACGCCGAAACCGTGTTCCGGCCGGGAGACGTTGCCATCAGTTTTGATCCTTCTTCCGTTCAAACAGGGAAATCCGCCCGGCATCGACAGCGTCGGCCAGCGCGCGCAAACCGTCCGGGGTGATGGTGGCAAGTCCCGGTGCCGGTTCGTGCATCAGGCCGAGGGCAACCAGCTTTCGGCAGCGGGCGCGGGTGTCTGCCAGGGCCGCACCCGAAATCACCGCGCTGGTCGTGCCGACCGAGCGCAGCAGCTCCAATTGACGGCTGCCGAGACGGGTCATGGGTTCACCCCCTCAAGTTTGGAAAAAAGCGGCCCGCCATCGACCGGCTCAGGCTTGGCCGTGTCGGCCAGGGCAAGGTCTGCGGTTCTGGAATGGCGCTTTGCCGCGCCCGGCGGTATCCATCGCAGAACCGGCTCGCCGGCGCTGCCGTCCGTGCGCCAGATCACCCAGCAATAAGCCGTCGCCGTCTTGCCGTCCGGGTCCCATTTGCCACGCGCAAGCGGCACGCGCTCGGCAAACACTCCGACCATGGCCGGCGGGTGCGGCAGGAAGAGTTCGCGCGTGCGGTCCAGCGTTTCCAGCCAGCGCAGCTGGACAAACACCGCAATGCCCTTGCGCGGTTCATGCATAAGCGCGCGCTCGACAAAGCGCTGCGGCAGGTCGCCGTAAGGCGGGTTGGTGATGATCCAGTCGAACCGCCGAGGCGAGAACTGCGAAGACTGGTCGAGGCAGAGAAAGTCCCACTGTGCGCCATGGTGCGAATTGTAGCCCCGGTCGAACAGGTCCGACGCGAACACCTCGCCAAAATAGTCGCCAAGCGGCACCGCCATATGCCCGGCGCCGCAGGCCGGTTCCCAAACACTCAAACCGGCACCACCCGGCGCCAGTTCCAGAAGCTCGGCACACAGCGCGCGGGTTGCCCATGGCGGCGTCGGATAGTAGTCGGGCGATTTAGCCGCCTCCAGGCGAGACGCCATCACGGCCCGGTGCGATGCCGGTTCAACCATCAGCCCGCCCCCGCTTCGCTTGTCTCATGGGTGCTTTCCCGTGAAACAGGTTCCACGTAATCGCGCGGGTCGATCTGGTAGAAGTGACACAGCACAACAACCGTTTCGGCACTTGCAAAGATGTCCGGGTGCGCGCGCTCTGCCCGGCTGATCGTGGTCCGGCTTATGCCGGTAACCGCTTCGATACCGCGCAGGCTGATATCCTGCGTCATGCGCGCTTCAAGCAGCGCAGCGCCGAGCGCTTCCCGGTCCAGCCGCATCATCGCCCCACCTCTTCAAGATGCTTGGAAAGCACCACCAGCTGATCAGCAACGCGCAGCCGCGCCTTGTTCGCCGCCTCGACGGCGTCGGCCAGCTCAGCCCCGGCAGTGGCAAGGTCTTTCAGCGCGGCCCGCGCCTCGGCGATATGGTCGACAGGCGGCGCCGGGATAGGTCCGAGAAGCTGTTCGCGGATGTCTTCCACCCACTTGCGCGGCACGTTCTTTTCTTCCGCGACCCGGCCGTCGTCGTAACCGTCGTCAAAGCCCTTCTCAGGACAGAACACGATTTCCAGCGCTTCCAGGATGGCGCGCCGGTCGGCCGGTGTCGGCTCGGGTGGCGGGTCGGCCTTCGGCGTCCCGGTCAAGGTCGTCTGACAGACCGGGCAGGTGTGTTTCGTCCGCTTGGAACCGACAATCCAGCCCGCCCGCTGAAACTTGCGCCGCAGCGGCTCGACCGGCAGCGGCCGTCCGTTCACCCCGCCGCTGGCAAAGACTTCATATGATTTCCCGCAGGCGCAGGTGATCTTGGCATATTGGCCCGCCTTGCCGTCCCGGGTCTTTGCGACGACGTCGAAAAGGGCACTGGAATCGCTGCCGGCCATCAGGACGCCCCCCCGTATCCGGAGCGCTGCAGGCAGACGCCGGCGGCGGCCTGCAAGGCCCGGCGCATACCCTTGCGGGCCGCGTCGATGTCCAGAAAGTCGTCATGGGCGGCGTCCGGAGGCACGCGCCCGGTTTCCTTGCCATAGTCGATAAACGCGTCCAGCCCCGCGTCGACCATGGCATCGGTGATTTTGAGCCGGGCTTTCATCAGGCTATCCCCCGTTCCAGGCGCCGCTGCGCTTCCTCGATCGACACCGGCACGGCACCGCCGCCCGACCCGCGCTCAAAGTCGGCATCCGGATCGGCCACCAGCACCGGCTCCCCGTGCTTCTGTTTGATCGAAAGTCCGTTCCAGGCGGCCAGACGCGCCTGCGTGTCCGCGCTGGAAAACCCGCCGCTAAGGGCGGCAGCGGCTCTGGTCCCGCGGATCCCGGTTTCAGCAGCAACCAGGGCCGCCGCACCAGCAAACGAAACCGGATAACCCCGGCAGCGCAGCAAGTGCTGCGCCCGCGCCCAGGAGAACACCTTCAAGGTCTGGCGAATGTCGCTGGTCGCGATTTGAAGGCTCATTTCCACCGCCTCGACAATTTGCCGTTGCGGCCCCGCTCGGTCCTGCCTTCGATAAAGATCGAACCGCCCCGCTTGTGTCGCCGCGCCTCCGGCGGCGCATAGACAATCGGCTTGCACTCAGCGCACCAGCTGGACCCTTCGGCCCGCCGGTTGCCGCAATAGAATTTTTCTTCCAGCGGCGTGTCTTCCTTGCCCCAGAGCGGGCGCTTGCACTGCCACCCCTTCAGGTCCCAGATCGTCACGCGGGCTTTCTTGCGCGGGTCGCCAAGCCGCGGCGCAGGCAGCACCGGCAGCGGCTCGGCCTTGATCCGTTCCGGCTTCACCGCCTGCACCCGCGCCCGCCTGTCGATCTTTTCCAGGCGGTCGCGGTACCGCCGCGCATCGATCAGGGCCGGATCGCTGTCGAAACCTTCCGCCTCGGCAACGCGCCGCACCTGATTGACGCCGATCGGGCCATAGATGGTCCCGAGCGCTTCGGCGGTTTCTTCCACCGTGTTCCCCCCGGCCAGCTTCCAGTAAACGGCTTCGCTTTTTTCGTCGGCCGTCAGGTCCGCCCAAGTCAGCTGGCCGAGGGCTTCGGCAGTCGTGTGTTCGGCAAGGCTCATTGCGTGCCCCCTTTCAGAATGTCGGAAAAATCGGTCAAGGCTTCGGCGGCATTGGCGGCCAGGTCGGCGCCCCGCCGGTATTCGTCCACCAGCTCGCCACCGGCCCCGCGCGGCGCCATCGCTGCCGACATGGCAAGGCGGGAATGCTGCGTCGAAAGCTCCTGCAGCCAGCCCGCAAGCTCGGCCACGTCACCAGATGAAAACCGAGTCATGCCTCCACCCCCTCGACTTTCACGCGAGGACTTGCTGATATGCAGCCTTTGAAACGGGGGGACCGGACTTGACCGAAACCATCGAAGGCACCGGCCGGCTCTGCATTGCCGGCGAGGACAAAGGTCCGTGCGAATTCCAGATTTACGTCCGCGAGCACGGCGGTTTGAAAGAAGCGCGCGGCGTCATATCTGCGGAAACGAAAATTCTCCACAAGGCGTTTGACGCTGACCGTGGTGTGACGATCAGGCGAGACGACACCGGGTTTGAAATCAAGATCATCATCACCCTTCACGGTGACGGACTCGCCGATATCGATGTCGTCGGCCCGCCCGGATAAAATGTTTTGCCACTTCGCCAGCATTATTCGCCACCCCCGACCGACCGCGCATAGGTCTGCAGCACGACAAGCGCTTCGATTGCCGAGGCCAGCTTGTCGAGAATTTCAAGGTCGGCGATTTCTTCCGGCGTGATCTGGCCGTCGTCATTCAGCGCGGTGCAGATCGCCTCGGCCGCGTCCGCCCCGCGCTTGACCGCCGTTCCAACAGCCGCCGGCCAGTTGGTCACGGCCCCTTGCGCTTTCGGCAACGGCACAAACACGCCGTTGGCGATCCGGCACAGCGCGCGCACCGCGACAGGGTCGTCGGTATCGATGGTCAGATCGGCGACAACGTCGATCGGCGCATGATCGTCCGGATTGTTCGGCGAGCCGTAACGCGACAGCGCCTGCTGTCCCACGCGGGTCGCCTCGGAACTGGCGACACCGCCGCCGCCGACGCGCATCAACTGGCGAAAGGCGGCTTTCAGCGCCGCCCGGTCGTGTTCTGTCGTCGGCCGAAAGGTCATTGCGTAACCTCGACGGATTTACGCGGTGACGCGGTTTCGGTTTGGGGAGATGATTGCGCCAGCTTTTTGAGTTCCGCCCGCTGATCAGGCGTCAAAACCATCGCTTCCAGCGAAAGCGGCTTACCCAATTTGATGGAAAGCAACATGAGCGAAAACATGTGGTCATACGGGATAAACCCGCCGGTCCCCGACCGGGCGCGGTCGTACTGGAACCGGCGCACCGTCGACGGGTTCAATCCCAGATGCTTTGCAACCGCCCCCACACCGCCTAACGCGTCGATGACGGAAGCTGCGGGATCAAGATGCATGGGGGACCTCTGCTCATGACTGGTGCGTTAAGTCAGGCAGATATTGCACGTACTTACCATTTTGGCAACAACCAAAATGGTTATCTTGCAGCCAAAACGGTAACTGACAACCGTTCGAGCAAGATGCACAATTCGCACGCTATGCTCACAGAGAACCAAAAAACACTGAAGCGCTGGCTTCGGAAAGTCCTTGAAGACAAAGAGGAAACGCAAAAGGCAGTTGCGAAGCTGCTAGGCATTTCCGAGCAAACATTTAACAAATCGGTAAGTGGCGATCGCCCCATCAAAGCGCACGAGCTGTTGATTGTGGCTTGTTATTTTGATGCTGAATTACCGATCCTCCCAGGCCACGGCCAAGCCCGAATAGCCAAGCGATCAAACGACAACGACGCAGATGGTATCAACCACTCAAACCCAGATGAAGACCAACTTTGGGCGTTAGCTGAGAAAAAGGTTGAAGAGGAAGAGGCTAAGCGCGGCGTTTATATGACGAATGAAGAATATATTGACCGCATCATAAAGTTGTATGAAACTCTATCTCGACGGAAGGGCGAAATTTAATTAATAGATGTTTTGGATATGCTATGGAAACCCGGCTACACTATCTCAAACCGGTCATTAAAGACAATCATGAAGACAGTCTTGTGGACCTGATATTTCAGGCATGCAAATATGATTGTGTTGATCTGATTGAGTTCGAGTGTTTCAAACTTTATGGCCATGACCGACTAACTGTTCTCAAGCCAGCGCAAGAGGCAGAACTCGTCTTGCGATGCCGGGGGCGAGTGGCCCGGCGCGCACGACACATGGGGCGCAGGCCAAAAGAACAAGGCGATTACGAATGAGCCCGTTTTTGGAACCTATGCCGCTCGGTATGATTGAGCGAGGCGGTCTAGACGAAACAGCACGCTTCCTTTTTCGCATTTGGCGGGAACACAATGGCAATATGCCGCCAAGTCGCGAGCTTATGAAGATTTCGCCGTATCTTGTGATTTTGGACGATCAATTTTCCAACAATGATAGCCCAGACATCCTTTTCTTCGGCTCAGAGACATCGTTTTCACGGCGGTTTCCCGAGGCTCAATATGTCGATGGAGAGCCAAAGGTAGCTTTAAACCATAGTTTTCGAAACTACGTCAGAGAGGGTTATCACAGCGCCCTTATGGGCGAACCAGTGCTAGAATCGATTGGAACCGGGGACCTTCTGGGTCCGCGCAAACCCACGGTTATTTATGATCGGATAACGCTTGCGTTCAAGAAGCGAGTTGGCAGCTATTTGGTCACGTACTCTCTAGTGAGGGACGAGAAGTGGTTATCTCCAAGAGAAGATCTGCCAGATCATCTGCGGCATTCCCCACAAAGGTTAGATCCGCGTCAATTGTGCTCGGGGGTATTTCCCAGTGAATTCCGCGAGCATGGACGGCCCTAAATCCATACGATGGAAATAGGCGTGTTCCTATGTGCTTAGGGGCAACCCATCCGTAAAGGTAATCCGGCTTCCATTCGTCCAAAGCATCAATCTGCAAAAGCTTGGTAATAGCCGAGCCAACACCCGCTTCACGATGGCCAGGTTCCACAAATAGATCTCCTTGGTAGCAGACCCGCCCTGTTATTTTCTTTCCAAATCGCGGTTGACGGTTTGCCAGTTCGGCCGATGGATTATCCACACCTGGATAGCAACGTTTCCAGTATTTTCGCCAATAGTCCACCAGGGTCATTTCCCCTAAGTCATCAAGCCTAACCGCATTTCTTGCCACTATCTCGCCCGCGCTCGTCTCAACGTAGAGCCAAAAAGCTTGAGTTGGCGTGTACGTGTTTTTCTCCGTGGAGAAATGCTCTGTGAGCTTCGGTTTTTCACTTTTGGCAATGCGCGATTCAAGCTCCTCAAAGCAAACGCCCCGGCGGATATGATAGCCCTTCTCCCTGAGATCATCTCTCAGAATGGCCCACGCTTCTCTCAATAAATATGGGTCAAACCCTGCCATAAGACACCAATAGCATCGGTCATTTTAACGATTTGCCTTTCTAGCATTCGTTCTTTTCCTTGTCATTCGCGGTTGACAGCAAGTGCATTTTTTGCATTTATCACCAAAATGGTAATAACCATTCCGGCAATTTTCATCGAAGGGCAGGCCGCACCATGACCGACACCCCCACCCCCGACGATCTGTCCGCCCGCCTCGCGGCGCTTGCGCTTGACCTGTCGCAGCCTTCGTCGGCCACGGTGAACCCTGCAAGCATGGAGCAGCTCAGAAGAGCTGTAGCAAAGTCGCGGCAATTCAAGACGCATTTGCCCGTTACCAGCCGCGGCACGTCGCCAGTCTGCCCGGACACCGGAATGGTGGCTTTTTCCGTTCAGATGCTTACCGGCCACGTTCTGCGGCTAAGCATGTGCGCCGAAGATTTCGACTGGATAGTCCAGGGCATTGAAGGCTATCGCCCCCCCCGTCCGGCCGAGGACCTCGACGACATTCCAAAGCAGGTGGAAGAGGCGCTGGCCAACTCCAAACCGCTTGCCAATTCCGCACTTGGCCGGGCTGTAGGCCGTCGCCGTCCCTTTCGCGGGCTTTGGATTGGCCTCAATGCGCTGCTTGCGATGAACCGCAAGGCTAAGGAGCGCGTGACTGATCGCTTGGGGCGGCTGAACTCATGATTTCAAGGATCTCATCCATAGCTGTTGTGAAGCCGTCGAGCCGTTCGGCCCTCGCGTCTTCATTCGGATCGAGTGTCTCGACATCGATTTTTGCCTGCAACGTCGCGGCAAAACCTTCTTTGTCACCCTTGTTCGTTAGCAACCGCGACGCGAGCAGCCCGACCGCAAGGGACTGCATCTCAACCTTTGCATTCAAAATCTCGAATTCGCTGATCAAAGCAGCATTTGCGTTTCCGGTCATGTTCTCTTCCTTTCTCGACATGGCTGGAACCGGGCGCGCCGCGTCGGGAGCCTGCGGCGCGCCCCTCCCCTTTCCGGTTGATCACCGCACTCAATCACAATTTGCGCTTGCTGCCCATGCCAGGCGCCAGCGGGTAGCGTTTCCGAAGAAGGCACAATCAGGAGACGCAGCCATGACCACGTCCATTCGCAACGCCCGTTCGGCCATCGCCGTTCTGGAACGCGCGATCCAGAGCTTCCGCGACACCCACGGCGCCCCGCCGGTTGCACGTATCGAATGGCATCTCGCGACCCTGCTTGTCAGCGTCAAGAAATGCCTTGCCGGGCTGGCGGCCGAACTGGAGCTTTATCAAAGCGCCAAGGGTACCGGCCGCGCCTACTGGATCACCCAGCCGGACGGCAGCCGCGACCATGTCTGCGGCCAGCAGCTTGAAAGCCTCTGCCTGCCCTTGGCCGATGGCGAGGCCGCCGTCATCCACGGCAAGCCGGAAGCCCTTGCCGCCGTCGCCGCCGCCTTGAACGCGGCCGGCCGCACGCCCATCGGCCCCGCCCCCCTTCACGACATCGCCCGCCAGCTTAGCGAGGCAGCCTTCCACGCGGCCCCAGCCAGGGACACAGCGCCGCCCGAACCGGAAAAGGAATCGGCCCATGGAAAACCTTGAAACCGTTCTCGGCGCCGCCCGCCACGTGGCCCCCTATGCCTTGTTCGGCATTTCCCTGATCTGTTCCGGCATCGCCCTCCTGAATAGCCTTGCCGGCAAAAGCCGCCGCCAGTGGGAAGACGACGCGAATTGCATGTATCCCGGCTGGCGCAAGCTTTATGAAATTTCCGGAACCTCCCCCCAGTCCTCCCCTGAACCCGAAGACGTGCACAAGCAAAGGCCGGTCAGCAGCCGCCTTGCCCTTGCCGCGCGCCTTTCCAATCGGGTTCTAACTGGCCTCGCCGCCGGCGCGCTCGGCGTCGAGGCCCTTTTCTTTTTTCTGCCGCGGGGAGTGCTGTAATGACCTTTCAGCCTCAGCACGATCCGGGCTTTGCCCGCGCCCGCAAGGCGGTTGACGCCTTCACCCAGGAAATGTCGCTCGAAGCGGCATTCATGGACGCCAGCGGCCACAAGAAGGCAGCAAAGGCAATCGTCGCCGTCATCAACGCCACCCGCGCCTGCGCCGACATCCGGCTGAAGGATCGCATGGTCGACCCACGCGAGGCTGATTAATGTCTTGGGTCGGCGGCCTTGCTGAATGGGAAGAAGGGAACACGACCTATTTGTCGGTCGCGTTCACATGGAAGCTCGACGAGGCTTACACCAGGGCTGTGTTTGCCAGGTCCCAGGGCCGCCGCGTCGTGGCCGGCGGCCCGGCTTTGTTCTTGACGAAGATGCAACACCAGCTCGCGGATGTGGCCGAAATTGGTGCGCACCACCCCGACGCGATCGCAAGACACAATCCCGACGCAACCTTCGCAAGCCGCGGCTGCCCGGTCGGGTGCTGGTTCTGTATTGTCCCTGCCATGGAAGGCCGCAACTTCACTTTGCTGCCGGATTTTCCAGTGCGCCCGATCCTGTGTGACAACAACCTGTCAGCGCTTCCTGCTGAATACCAGGATCATATCATCGCCAGGTACCAGGCGGCGCGCGTCACCTTGAAAGACGCGAATTCCGGCTTTGAACCGATCACTTTCGATCGGGAAGTTTACGAGCGATGGAAGCCTCTTGTGAATGCGGGCAAAGGTCCGTGGCGATTTGCATATGACGAAACCGGCGAAGGCAAGGACGTGCGCCGGGTCATGAAAATGCTTTCCGGCGAACCGCAAAAACGGAAGCGGGTTTATGTCCTGATCGGTAATGAACCCTTTGCCGAGTCCATGGCGCGCATTCAGGAAGTTATCGACCACGGCTGCGAACCGCACGTGCAACCGTACATGAAGCTCAACGCCCGCAAGCGGACGCCGCACCCGCGCCATGACTGGAACCATCAGCTTTTGGTCGACGTCGCGCGTTGGGCCAATGGCTGGGTTTGGAAGAAGGCCCCCTTTGCCGACTACAAGCGCTCGCGCAGGACACGCCCGAGGGACCACTACGACAGCCAGCAAGGCCTTTTTGTATAGAACCACGCCGCCCCATCGGCACGGGCCCGGCGAACCGCAAAGCGGCGCCGGGCAAACGGAAACCAGGACTTGGAACCATGAACCGCCAGCAAAAGCTTGACCCGGTCGAAATCGAGTATTTCACTGTGCAGGAAGTTGCCGACAGGTTGCGCAAGTCGCTGCGCTGGCTGAATGGCGTTCTGGCCGAGGACGGCCGCCGCCGGCCGACCGAACAGCGGTTTCAGTTTCACGTCCGCCACGGGAGAACAAGACTTTGGACACCGGAGGCTCTGACCAAACTGCAAAAGGCGGTCGCAAGGGAAAGCGAGCCGGGCGGCGCGCTCGCGGGCTCGCCCCGGTCGACCGTGACGGCGTCTGGCATGTCCATGGAACCGTCCGGGCTGGAAGACGCTCAATCCGCGTTAGAAAAAGTCTTGGCCTTCCAGTCGACCGCGTCTCCCAGGACGCCGCGATCGAGGAATGCCGGCGCTACGAAAGCGAAATCATCGCCGAAGCCACGGGACAAAAAACGCCAGGTGCTTTCGTTTCCGTCGCAGCCGCCGACTACCTGACCCGAACCCGCGAAAAACCCCTCGGCAAGACAACCGTCGATATCGTCCAGGAGATTGCCCGCACCTTCGGCCTGCAGCGGCTGAACGAGATTGCCGAGGACGACTGGCACCGCCATGTCGACCAGCGCCAGAAAGGCAATTCCGCCGCCACCCGCGAACGCTATCTGAATGCGCTCCTGTCTTTCCTGAAATTCTGCCAGGGCAGGAAATACCGGCTCGACCAGCTGCCCGAGTTCGACCGGGACAAGCGCGCTCGCAATCCGAACCGCCGCACCAGGCGCCGCGTGCGCGAGCTGCGCCCCGATCTGGTCGCCCGGCTCATGATGGCCGCACATATCACCATACGCGCACAGATGGCCGTCGAATGGTCGACCGGCGCCCGCGTCTCGTCGGTGCTGCACGGCTGCCGGGTCTGCGACCTGATCCTTGCCGAGGGACGCGAGCAGATAACGTTCCACGACACCAAGAACGGCGAGTCCGTCGACGCCGCCCTGCACCCGACCGCCGCGGCGATCCTGCGCGACTATATCGAGTGGCGCGGCCGCCTGCACGAGCGCGAGGCCCCGCTGTTCCTGACCTACAAGCGCAAACCCTACTCGGACAACGGCGGATCGTCGGGCGGCCAGAACAAGACAGGGTTCAAGGCTGCCAAGCGCCGTGCAGCCGCGGCCGTCCTGCAGGACGCGCAAGAGCGTGCCAGGAAGCAACGCGACCCGAAGCGCCGGCAGGCCATCCTTGACGACGCCGAGGCCGACGCCGCGCTGTTGAAGTCCGTGACCCAGCACTGGTTCCGCCACATGCTGGCAAGCCGCATGCTGCGAGACGGCGACATCCGCGCCGCGATGGAACAGGGCGGCTGGCTCGATCCGAGATCCGTTATCGGCTACACCCACGACGTCCCGGAATTCCGCCGTTCGGTCGTGTCCAAATTCGACGATTTCGGCAAGTCTTTGACACGCGAGGAAGACGAAAAAGAGGTAAAGTAATGAACTTGAATGGAAATTCCGAACTAGACCCGCCCCTTGGTAAGGGAGAGGTCGAGAGTTCAAATCTCTCCGGCAGCACCATTAAAAGCCAGAACATCTCTAAGGGGCCTTGCTTTTCAGCCAATTGCCGTCACTTTGTGCCGACACATTGACCGACACAAGCGACTCTCATGGCTGGCAAGATCCGATATTTCCACGAAGACAAGAACGGCTACTTCGCGCGAAGACGTGTACCGACCGACATCAAGGATCAGATCGGCAAAGAATTCTTCATGAAGGCGCTGGGCACCGGCAAACGCGAAGCCATCGAGAAGTTGCCCGCCGCCCTGGTCGAATTCCAAGCAACCATTGACGACGCCAGGAAGCGACGACTGGCGAGCCGCGAGAACGCAGGCGGGTCAGAGGTAGAACAAACTCCATTCCGGCAGCTGACCGCAAACCAGATAGCAGCGAAGTGGTATCTTAGCCGGATTGAATCAGACAACGCCTGGCGGAACTCAGACGCGCGATACGCGCGCCAGGGGACTTTTGACGAAGACCGTATTCAGACCTTGAAGTCAATTCTCGCCGGAACAGCTGATGACAACGAACTGCTCGAGGCATTCGGTGACGAATATCGAGTGCTGAAGCGTATGGGACACGCAACGGCCGATGCCGGAACGCAAGAATGGCGCTCATTCGTGCGTACGCTCGCGTCTGGAGAGTTAGAGAGGCTCCGCTACACCTTGGCGCTCGATGAGGGCACACCGCCTCCAGAGCCCCCAAAATGGCTCGCTGAAGCCATTGAGCAGCTGAAGAAGCCAGCACCAACTGAAACGGCTCTTGAGCCCGTGTCGATCAGGCTGCTTTTTGAGAGGTGGCGAAAGATTTCACGCGGCAGCGATGAAGAAACATCGACGTGTAGACGCTACCGGCCAGCCATAGAGAGCCTGATTGCATTCGTTGGTCACAATGATGCCCAGCGTATCACGAACAAGGATGTAGCAGCCTGGGTCGAACACCTGATCAATAACGAGAACAAGGCGCATTCCACCGTCAAGAAGGTGCACTTGACCGCCGTCAGCGGCATGTTGCATTGGGCTTCTGACAACGGATTGATCGAGCCCGTCCAGATTAAAACCAGACTGAAAATACCCAGGCAACAGCTCAATCGCAGTAAGGGGTACACGGAGGAAGAGGTAACGCAGATCCTTCGCGCGGCTCAGGCCTACGCACCCTCAGCTCAATCCAAGGAGTCCATGCATCTCAGTAACGCCAAACGCTGGCTACCCTGGCTCATCGCATTCACTGGCGCGCGGATAGGCGAGTTAGCACAGCTTAGGAAAGAGGACGTCAGCGAGCGTGATGGCATCCGATTCCTACTGCTCACTCCTGAAGCTGGCACCATAAAATCCGGCCAGTTCCGCGAGGTGCCACTTCACCCGCAACTGATCGAACTCGGATTCCTCAAATTTGTCGATGCGTCAAAGTCCGGGCCTCTATTTCACGGCCAAGCAAAAAATGGCACCACATCGAGACAACCGGCAGAGAACACCGGAAAACGCTTGGCCGCGTGGCTTCGTGCTGAAGGTCTAACACCGGACGGCGTGGCACCAAATCATGGCTTTCGACATCGTTTCAAGACCATCTCTATAGAACTCGGGCTACCTGGACGCGTGGTGGATGCTATGCAAGGTCACGCATCTGGAAGAGCTGCCGATAACTATGGAGACGTAACACTCGCTGCGAAGTTTAAAGCAGTAGCACAACTTCCGTCGATAAGCCTTCAATGAAAGGCCGATGTTGAGGTAAGGAATCACAACTAGCCAACAACTTTCATCCGACCTACCACAAGCCTTTCAAAAATCCCCCTTGAAGTCCAACGGGTTTCATTTCCTAATTGAGCAGCCCGCGCATATCTCTCGACTGGCGTCAACTTAGCGATATCTGAAATAATTGCTTTGTATTCGGAGAAAAGCTTCTGCATAGCCTCTCTATCACAATAGAACATTTCATCTGACGGATTACTACTCTCCGTCACCGACGAACATTCTGTATAAACCAATATACCTGGAACTTCGTAGTCAGGATAATTGTCTATCGTCCATTGAAAATGCTGAAAAACCTGCCCGATTTCATCTGAGTTTATCGAATTTCCATCTTTCTTCTCAGTTTTGAGCTCAATAGGGATCGCTATATTCTGATGCTTATCTACCCAAAGATTATCCGGACCATCATTCACGTCAGTATCTGGACGCGATGAGTCAAATCCCAACGCAACCCCGATTTCCCTGATAGCTTCTTCTGCTCGGCTGTAAGAGTCGTCTTCAAACGCAGCATGCGTCCGATCAATGAGCTTCGTAAGACGTCTATTTGTTTCCGGGATGCTACCTACGCAATAGGGACGCAAGCCATCTTCCAGGACGTTGGTAGTAGCCTCGACTCCAGCAACATCAGACGAAGACCGTCGCGGAAGAGGCAGTGTACCACCGAGTCTATTTCGAGCCTCGTCAAACCAATCGTACATGGCCTCATGCTCGCTCTCGAAGCAGTTGGCCGCACCCAGCCAAATGGAATACCAACCAGCCAACCTTGGATTTTCCTGCCGCACTTCTTCAACGACGCTTTCAAACTCTGCGATGGCACCGGAATTGTCACCGTGCCAAAGCTTCAAAATAAAATTAGCCTCTTTTTTCGCCAACTTATCGTCAAGCTTTGTGTGCGCTTCTCGCTCCGTAATTCGGCGCTCCTCAATAGGATTCTGCCCTAAGTGCGCCTGGTAATACTCCAACCAGTTTGGATCCCTATCAATTATTTGCCGCACAATAGCATGTATATCATCAAAGGTGACGTCTCCCAGCTGCTCGCAAAACTGCTCGGACAACCCTATTTGCTCCTGAAGGACTTTAGGGAAATACGCCTGATTTGCAACGTTTCTCAACCAATTCTCTACGTCCTTTGAATGAATTATGTAAATACCGTAGTCGTTCTTGCCTCTATTTATTCTACCAAATAGCTGCGTCAGCCTATTTGCGACCCTCGGAAAGAAGGTCTGATCCAGACGAATTCTCTCAAACAAAAAACGTTCGAGCTGACTAGACCCGACAGGAACACCGTCAACAACCATTACCCGACAATCATCATCGGGCAAGTCAATCCCGTCATACCGCCCTACCAACAGAAATGCTCCGGTATCAGCCTGGCGAAATTCATTTAGCTTAGTCGTGAATTCGTCGGCTGACTTAGGAGTTTCTGCCAATCCATCCCAAGTATCTGTGGCGCGCTCACTCGGAACCGCGATGAGAACTTAGAGCTGGCTCGGGAAATTTGCACAGCTGGGATAAGTGGAATTTCTGCCTGACTTTGGCTTAGATGCCGGAAACAGGAGAGACGATGACGAGACGACCGCGCCGGAACCACAGCCCGGCTTT
>NZ_JALNMJ010000023.1 GCF_023156505.1 Roseibium sediminicola
TGACAAACCGACCGCCGCAAAACGCGGCGGCGGCACCGCTCGGCCTGAAACCGGTAACCCGACACAATCAGAAAACTGCCCGACGGAAACCCATCAAGCGACAACACTGTGAGAAATGCGGGTTAGCGGCGTCTCGAAGGACGGGCCACTTGTTGGGTGCTTGCCGCGGATCCTTCGAGACGGACCTTGCGGTCCTCCTCAGGATGACGCCGAAGAATGTAGATGCTCTGTTGCCAGCTATTATCCCCGGAACACCGTGGAAATCGGGTCGACGCCCTTGCCTCCTACCCACCAACCTGCACAGTGACTGAACGAGGCAAAGGCGGGCAAAATGCGTGAAATCTCCTTCGATACGGAAACGACGGGTCTGAATCCGCGCGGTGGCGACCGGCTGGTGGAAATCGGCGGGGTGGAGCTGATCAACCACATCCCGACCGGCAACGTCTATCATGTCTATCTCAACCCGCAGCGCGACATGCCCGAAGAAGCCTTCAGGGTGCATGGCCTGTCTGCGGAGTTTCTGTCGGACAAACCCTTGTTCGAGCACGTCGCCGATGAATTCCTGGAATTTGTCGGCGATGCGACGCTGGTGATTCACAACGCCGCCTTCGACATGGGCTTCATCAACATGGAGCTTGAGCGCGCGGGCCGGCGGACCATTTCCAACGATCAGGTCCTCGACACCCTGGAAATGGCCCGCCGCAAACGGCCTTCCGGGCCGAATTCCCTCGATGCTTTGTGTTCGCGTTATGGCATCGACAATTCCAAGCGCGTCAAACACGGCGCTCTGCTCGATGCGGAAATTCTGGCGGAAGTCTATCTGGAGCTGATCGGCGGCCGGCAACGGGGCCTTGGCCTGATGCCGGAGGAAGACAGCAGCTCGTCGGACAACGCTTCAAGCGAACCTGGCGAACTCGGCACCTTCAACGCCCGCCGTCGTCCGGCGCCGTTGAAACGGCCCCTGCTCGAGAGCGAACTGGAAGCCCACAAGGCGTTTATCGCTGGCATGGGTGAGAATGCGCTCTGGGGAAAATTCGGCGGTTAAAACAGCTGTGTCATAGGCCGTCTTCCGAGCTTTTCTGCAAAACGGCGTCATCCTGAGGAGGACCGACAGGTCCGTCTCGAAGGATCGGCAACTTGTTCAAAAGCAAGCGGCCCATCCTTCGAGACAGTGCGGTCGCGCTTCCTCAGGATGACGGCTTGAGGTTTGGACTTTCGTCAGTCCAGAAGCCACCGTACCGTCTCGAAAGACCGTTCGGAACAACTTCGGTTTAAGGTTCGGCCACGATCCGACCGAAAGCTCAAAGCATCGACGGCAGGACACGGTCCGGTGGGCGGTGGCCGTCCATGAAGGTCTTGATGTTGATGATCACCTTCTCGCCCATCTCGATACGGCCTTCGATGGTCGCCGAGCCCATATGCGGCAGCAGGACAACATTCTCAAGCTTGACCAGCTTCGGGTTGACCGCCGGTTCGTGTTCGAACACGTCAAGGCCGGCGCCCGCCAGTTCACCGGCTTCCAGCATCCGGATGAGGGCGTTTTCGTCGATCACCTCACCGCGCGCCGTGTTGACCACGTAGGCGTCTTCCTTCAGCAGCTTCAGACGGCGGGCGGACAGAAGATGGAATGTGCCCGGCGTGTGCGGGCAGTGGACCGAAACCACATCCATGCGAGCCAGCATCTGGTCGAGGCTGTCCCAATAGGTCGCCTCGAGCTCGTCCTCGACGCTTTCCGGCAGTCTGCGGCGGTTGTGATAATGGATCGACATGCCGAAGGCCTTGGCGCGGCGGGCAACGGCCTGGCCGATCCGGCCCATGCCGATAATGCCGAGCCGCTTGCCCCAGATCCGGTGGCCGAGCATCCAGGTCGGCGACCAGCCGGCCCAGTCGCCGCTTTCGAGCGCCTTGATGCCCGTGGCAAGACGCCGCGGCACGGCCAGCATGAGGGCCATGGTCATGTCGGCGGTGTCTTCGGTCAAGACGCCCGGCGTGTTGGTGACGTTGATGCCGCGATTGTTGGCGCTGACCACGTCGATATTGTCGACGCCATTGCCGAAATTGGCGATCAGCTTGAGGTTTTCGCCGGCCTGGGACAGAACCGAGGAATCGATCCGGTCGGTCACCGTCGGCACCAGCACATCGGCGCTGCGCACGGCCTCGACCAGTTCGGCCTGGCTGAAGGGCCTGTCATGTTCATTGAGCCGTGTTTCGAAAAGCTCGCGCATCCGCGTCTCGACCACGTCCGGAAGCTTCCGGGTGACAACAACGACAGGCTTCTTTTTCACCATACCCAACTGCCTTTCGCGCTTCGTTAAGGACTTGTTAACCTCAACGGGACCACCTTGACGCCGCGCGTAACGCGGGCGGAAGAGACCATCCCCTTTCCTTACCAGATGGTTCGGCAGAAACAAGGGATCGGTTTCAATCGCTGCGGATTACCGGGCGGCCAAATTCGGAACGCTGGTTTTCGTGCGATTTATTCGGTACAGCTTTGCCTCAGAACAGCGATCAATAACAATTGGACTACCGGACATAATGGCTTTTACGTACTCAGCGCCCCGGCTCATTCTGTGTGCGATGGCACTTGTTCTCGGGCTGAGTGGTGGAGCCGTCTCCGCCTGGGCGCAGGGCAGCGCCACCCGGCCGACCGACCTGCCGTTGCCGCGCTTTGTCAGCCTGAAATCAGACCGGGTCAACGTGCGGATCGGCCCGTCCCGCGAACACAAGATCGCCTGGACCTTCGTTCAGTCCGGCCTGCCCGTCGAAATCATCCAGGAATTCGAGAACTGGCGCCAGATCCGCGACTGGGAAGGCAAGACGGGCTGGGTGTTCCATTCGCTCCTCTCCGGCCGTCGCACTGCCCTGGTCACACCCTGGGAAAAGTCGGACCGCACGCCGCTCAGAGCCCGGTCGCGCTCCGACGCCGACATCGTGGCCGAGCTGGAACCCTTCGTGCTGACTTCCGTCGATCAATGCGCGGGCGGCTGGTGCCGGGTCAATGGCGAGAATTATGACGGTTGGCTCGACCAGACGCGGCTCTTTGGTGTCTATCCGGACGAGCTGATCGAGGACTGATTCTGGAAGCGGCGGTTTTCTGACAGGTACCTCTCCAACGTCATCCCGGACGAAGTGTAGCGAAGATCCGGGATCGGAAAGCCGGGGACTGTCTGTTTGAAGACGCCAGTTCAATTGCCTCCCCGGTCCCGGCTCGCGCTTCGCTTGGCCGGGACGACGATCGAGAGGTAACGGAAACAAAAAAGGCGGCCAGAGGCCGCCTTGTTCGTTTGTCCGTTGATTGTCGGCGTCAGTCCGCCTTGACCTCTTCCTGAACCTTCAATTCGTTCAGACGCGGCATCGACATGATGTTGTAGCCGCTGTCGACGAAATGCACTTCGCCGGTCACGCCACCGGAAAGATCCGACAACAGGTAGAGGCCGGTGCCGCCGATTTCGTCGAGCGAGACGGTCCGGCAAAGCGGCGAGTTGCGCTTCTGGAAGTTGAACATCAGCCGCGCGTCGGAGACGCCGGAGCCGGCCAGAGTGCGCACCGGGCCGGCGGAGATCGCGTTTACCCGGATATTCTGCTCGCCGTAATCGACCGCCAGGTAGCGCACGGAGGATTCCAGAGCGGCCTTGGCAACGCCCATGACATTGTAGTTCGGCATCACCTTGGTCGAGCCGCCATAGGTCAGCGTGACCAGCGAACCGCCATTCGGCATGATGGCCGCGGCGCGCTTGGCAATCTCGGTGAAGGAGAAGCAGGAAATCATCATGGTGCGGGTGAAGTTCTCCCGCGTGGTATCGGCATATTTGCCGCGGAGCTCCGACTTGTCGGAAAAGGCGATGGCATGCACCAGGAAGTCGATGCTGCCCCACTCTTCCTTCAGGGTGTCAAACACCGAATCCACCGAGGAAATATCCTCGACGTCGCACGGCACCAGGATCTTGGAGCCGACGGAATCCGCCAGCGGCTTGGTGCGGCGGCCGAAAGCTTCGCCCTGATAGGTGAAAGCGAGTTCGGCGCCATGGTCGGCAAGGGTCTTGGCAATGCCCCAGGCGATCGAATGGTCGTTGGCAACGCCCATGATCAGCCCGCGTTTGCCCTTCATCAGGTCAGACATTCAAAACTCCTCAACCGTGATAACGCGACAGCGCCAGGGAGGCGTTGGTGCCACCGAAGCCGAAGCTGTTGGAAAGCACGGTATCGAGACCGGCATTGTCGACCCGTTCGGTGACAATCTCGCCCGGTTTGATCGCCGGATCGAGTTCGGTGATATTGGCCGACGCCGTGATGAAATCGTTCTGCAGCATGAGCAGGCAGTAGATGGCCTCCTGCACGCCGGTCGCGCCGAGGCTGTGGCCGGTGAGCGACTTGGTGGACGAGGCAGGCGGCTGGTTTTCGCCGAACACCCGGCGGATCGCCTCGATCTCGCCGACATCGCCGACCGGGGTCGAGGTGCCGTGCGTGTTGATATAGTCGACCTTGCGGTCGCCGAGGGTCTCGATGGCCAGACGCATGCAGCGCTCTCCGCCTTCGCCGGAAGGCGCCACCATGTCGTAGCCGTCGGAATTGGCGGCATAGCCAGTGACTTCGGCGTAGATCTTGGCGCCACGAGCCTTGGCATGTTCCAGCTCTTCCAGAACCACGACACCGCCACCGCCGGCAATGACAAAGCCGTCGCGGGTGGCGTCATAGGCGCGGGCCGCGGTTTGCGGCGTGTCGTTGTATTTGGAGGACATGGCGCCCATGGCGTCGAACAGGCAGGACAGGGTCCAGTCGAGTTCCTCGCCGCCGCCGGCGAACATCACGTCCTGCTTGCCGAACTGGATCTGTTCGGTCGCCGCGCCAATGCAATGCGCGGAGGTCGAGCAGGCCGAGGTGATCGAATAGTTGATGCCCTTGATCTTGAATGGGGTCGCGAGGCAGGCCGAATTGGTCGAGCTCATGCCGCGGGTCACCATGAACGGGCCCATGCGCTTGGGCGAACCCTTTTCCAGGACGATCTGGTGCGCCTGGAACAGGTTCTTGGTGGACGGACCGCCCGAGCCCATGATCAGGCCGGTGCGGGTATTGGAGACATCGCTCTCTTCCAGGCCGCTGTCGGCGATCGCCTGCTGCATGGAGATGTAGTTATAGGCGGCGCCGTCGCCCATGAAACGCAGCTGGCGCTTGTCGATCAGCGAGGGAATGTCGATATTCGGCATGCCGTGCACTTGGCTGCGGAAGCCGTGTTCGGCGTAATCCGGCGCAAAGCTGATGCCGGATTTGCCTTCGCGCAGGCTGGCGAGCACTTCTTGTGCGTTTGATCCGATGGAAGATACGATTCCCAAACCGGTGACGACAACGCGTCTCATTGCGGTCTCCTATGTCTATTTCTGCGCGGCGCGGCAATGAGGGGTGTTCGGCCCGCCAGCATGAGGATAATAAGCAAACCGGCGCTTCCAGTCAGAAAGAAGCGCCGGCCAAACAGTCGATCGTGCAAAAGGGCATCAGGCCTTCGACAGGCCCACGCGCAGGTCGGTGGCCTTGTAGATCTGCTCGCCGTCAGCCTTCAGCCAGCCGTCGGCAATGCCGAGCACCAGGCGGCCTTTCATGACACGTTTGAAGTCGATGCCGTATTCAACCAGCTTCACGTCCGGGGTAACCATGCCCTTGAACTTGATTTCGCCGGTCGACAGCGCCATGCCCTTGCCTTCAAGGCCCTGCCAGCCAAGGTGAAAGCCGGTCAGCTGCCAAAGAGCGTCTAGACCGAGACAGCCAGGCATGATCGGGTTGCCCTGGAAGTGGCACGGGAAGAACCAAAGATCCGGTTTGATGTCGAATTCGGCGCGGGCATATCCCTTGTCGAACTCGCCGCCGGTCTCCGAAATATCCGTGATCCGGTCGAACATCAGCATCGGAGGAAGCGGCAATTGGGCATTGCCCTGGCCAAACAGCTCGCCGCGGCCGCAGGCGAGAAGGTCTTCATAATCGTAGCTGGAGCGGCGCTCGGTCATTCAGGATCCGTTTTTTGCGTCCTGCGCATTGTCTGGACGGGCAGGATTGGTTTGTTTTCGGTTCGTTTGAGGCGCCTTCGTAACACAGGGGAACCATGACTGAAAGATGTCACTTGCGCGAAGTTGCTGGGTTTTTTCAGGTCTTTTGCCCGGAAATACACCCAAACCGGCATTCGTCCGCCTCAATTGGCAGGTAACCACAGTCGTTTAAAACTTGCATCTTGGGTGCAAGAAATGGCAGATATAGGCGAAAGACAGCGGAAATATAGCCCTGTTTGCGCTCAAAAAGCGCGTTGAAACGGGGCTCCGCAGCCGCGATTGAAGACTTGGATCGGATCGGAATGACGACACATATGGCAACCGAAACCGCCGGCAAGGATGTGACCGACATGCTGCGGACGGCAGGTCTGCGGCCGACGCGCCAACGTGTTTCTCTCGCCGAACTTCTTTATTCCAAGGGCGACCGCCACATTTCCGCGGAGCTTCTGCATGAGGAAGCCGTTGCCGCCGATGTGCCTGTGTCGCTGGCCACCGTCTACAATACGCTGCATCAGTTCACCGAGGTTGGCCTCCTGCGGGAAGTCGCGATTGACGGCAACAAGACCTATTTCGACACCAACACCTCCGATCATCACCACTTCTTCATCGAAGGCGAAAACCGGGTGATCGACATTCCGGGTGAGGGCGTTGGCATCGGCCGGCTGCCGCAGGTGCCGGAAGGCATGGAAGTCGTGCGGGTGGATGTGGTCGTGCGGGTGCGCGAAAAGCGCTGATCAACCCAATCCCGCTTCGACATAGCGAAGCTTCCAGACATAATAATTGGCGGTGGAGTCGATTTCAGCGAGGTGGCGTTGGCCGCTCGCTTCAAAGCCAAGTTTTGTCAGAAGGTTGGCGGACCGATCATTGTCCGGATGGGTGATGGCGCAAAGAGTCCGCAGATTGAGTTCCTTGGTGCAAAAGTCCAGGACAGCCTGGCCCGCTTCCCGGCCATAGCCCTTGCCGCGATAGTCGGAATGAAATGCGAAGCCGAGATCCGGATATTTGAGTTCCTTGCGCACGACCAGGCCGCATATACCGACCGGTTCGCCCGTCTCCTTCAATTCCACCAGCCACAGTCCGACCCCCTGGGCGGCAAAGCGGGCCAGGGATTTGGACTTGATAAAGCTGGCCGCGTCTTCCGGGCTTTCGATGCCGTAGTCATGGATGAAGCGCTTGTAGTCCGGTTCCGACATCAGCTTTTGATAAAAAGCGGCGTCATTCAGCGACGGCAGCCGAAAGCGAAGCCGTTCGCTGGCGGGAAAGGGACCGAGCGGAAAGGTCACGACGCGGCCTCCCTGTCGACCAGGGCCTTGGTGCGCACCGCGATTTCCGGAAGGGAATCAAACGGTTCCTTCTCGGGGCTCCGGCACAGATCGTAGATGACACAGCGCCGGCACTCGGGCTTGCGCGCCTTGCAGATATAGCGCCCATGCAGGATCAGCCAGTGATGGGCATGCAGGGAATATTCCGCCGGCACCGCCTTCTCCATCGCCTTTTCCACGTCGAGCGGGGTCTTGCCGGGCGCGATGCCGATGCGGTTTCCGAGCCGGAACAGGTGGGTATCGACCGCGATGGTCGGATGGCCGAAATAGATGTTCAGCACCACATTGGCCGTCTTGCGGCCGACGCCGGGCAGCTTTTCCAGCGCTTCGCGGTCTTCCGGAACTTCGCCGCCATGATCGCGCACCAGCTGTTCGGACAGGAGGATGACGTTTTTGGCCTTGGTCTTGTAGAGCCCGATCGTGCGGATTTCCTCGCGCACCCTGTCCTCGCCGAGCGCCAGCATCTTTTCCGGCGTATCCGCAATCTGGAAAAGGTGTTTCGTCGCCCGGTTGACGCCGACATCGGTTGCCTGCGCCGACAGGACGACCGCGACCAGAAGCGTGTAGGCATTAACGTAGTCCAGTTCGCCTTCCGGCTCCGGATTATCGGCATGAAAGCGCTGGAATATGGCGTAGGTCTCGGCCTTGGAATAACGCGACCGTTTCAGGACCTTGCCGGGATTGTCGACGGACGGGGCCTTGCGTTTCGGTTTTGCCTTGGCGGCAGGGCGTTTGGTTGCCTTGGCGGCGGGGCTCTTTGCTTGCGTCATGTTCTCTCTATAATCACTCCGTATGAGCGAGAACAATCCGAAACCCGAGCGGAAGGAAGATTTTGACGGGCGGGACCAGCCGTTCTTCACGGCCGTGCTGACGCCTTACCGCTCGCTTGGTCCCAAAGGCTTTCTGATCCTGATGGGATTTTTCGGACTGGTCTGTTTTGTTTCGGGGATCCTGTTCTGGCGCATTGGCGCCTGGCCGGTATTCGGTTTTTTTGGCCTGGACATCGCGATCTTCTGGTTTGCCTTCCACATGAACTACCGCTCGGCGCGAACGTTCGAGGAAGTCGCGGTCTCCCGCAGCGAGATTGCCATCCGAAAGGTCGGGCCGGGCCGGCGCTTCCAGGAATACCGGTTCAATCCGGTCTGGGTCCGGCTGAAGGTGTATCGGCTGGACGATGAGGGTGTCGTCAAGATCGCCCTGACCAGCCGCGGCGAGACCGTGGATCTCGGCAATTTCCTCAATCCGGACGACCGCACCAGCTTCGCCGGCGCGATCGCCAATGCGCTGGCCGTGGCCAAGGCAGGCGGCATTTAGACGCTGCCGTCAACGGCCTTCGGCTGCACCTTCAACGTTGCAATGAGCACAAACAGCGCCGTGACCGCGGAAAAGGCTGCCGTGTAGAGCACGGTCTGGAAGCTTGTCGCGCTGGCGATGAAACCCATCGAGACACTTCCGATCATTCCGCCCAGGAACAGGCTGTTCATGTAGACGGCCGTCGCCCGGCCCGGGCGATCCGGCGCATAGCTCTGCACGAACGAGATCGCCACACCGGCAAAGAGGCCGTAATACACGCCTTCCAGGACGGAGATCGCAAGGGCCTGCCACAGGGCGGTGACCTGGGCGAAGAGCACCATGCTGATCGCGGCGAGACACGCGGCCAGCATCAGCACCTGCCGTGTGCCGATCCGCTCCGCGAGGCGGACGGAACCGAAGATCACGAACACTTCCAGCAGACATTTCACGGACAGCGACAGGCCGGGGGTTGCTCCGGGCAACCCGGTCTCGTGGACAAAGAACAGGGGCATCGCCGAAACGAACAGGGAATTGGTGATCACGAAACCGAGGCAGGTCAGGCCGGCGATCTGCAGGCCCCAGTTGATCGGCTCCCGGCCCGTTGTTTTCCTGCGCTCCCGTGTCGACCGGAACCCCGAAGGTATGACGATGTACCAGAGGGTCAGATAGACGATCCCGATGCCGAAGGCGGACAGGAACGCGGATACGAAGCCGAAACGGGCAACAACGGAAAACGAAACCGCCGGACCGATCATCCAGGCGAGCGAAACCATCATGCGCAGCCAGGAATTCACCCGGGCGACATCCATACCCTGCTGCTCGGCATAAAGACGGCCGAATGTGAAGACGACCCCGGCCCCCATGTTGGAGAGGCTCATCAGGGGAGCGATCAGCACCAGCAGTATCAAGAGGCTGGTGACCTGGGTCAGCAGGGCGGACAGGGTGATATAGGCCAGGACGGAGACGATCAGCAGCCGTTTGACCGGGAAGTGGTTGTCCAGCCGTTCGCCCGCCCAGCGATTGACCGCAAGGGTCAGCGGCATGACCAGACCGGAATAGAGTCCGATCTGCCAGGGTTCGGCCTTCAGGCCTTCGACGATGAAAAAACTCATCATCGGCACAAGCGCCGATACGCCAAGGCTGTTGGTGAACTGAAGCAACAGGATCAGCGCCACCTGACGGGGGAGCTGCGGAACGAAATTCATGAAAAGCGCCGATTGGATCTTGGACAGGCAAGGCCGCCAACCTAGACCTGCAACTTCCTGTCGTCACGGCTTTTCTTGGCACTCCGGACTGATCGTCACGGTTATCGGTCGAAGCGAGTCATCGGGTCCTTGGATCGACTGCGTGACCGGGTTGCCGACGGTACTTGCACTTTTAGATACGTTCTGTTCAGGCAAGCAACTTTACGTTTTGTGAAACAGCTCCTAAGATTACCTCCGGTTGGAGTGGGGCATACTTATATTTCTGGTTTCAACGCCGCTCCGGTTGTTGGAGATCGAAAATGGATATTCTCTCAAGTATTCTCGCGTTCGCTGGCCTGATGATTGTGTTTTCGACACTGGTATCCGGCATCGTTGAATCCTTAATCGGATTCTTTCGTCTCAGATCTTCCAACCTGGAACTCATGTTGCGATCATTTGTGAAGGAGGAGCTCAAGGCAGCAAATCCGGACAAGATCGTTGAAGCTCTGGTGAAAAACCCGGTTGTCGGATCGAAGCTGTCGTTTTTCTCCAATTCCTCGCGCATTGACTGGCTTTCGACCAAGGCTTTTTTTCAAAGACTGGCAAAAACCGAGGTCGGGGAAAAAATTATTGATGAATTAGAGAAAAAGGCGGGAGAAAAGGGTAGTGAATTATATCAGGAATATTTGAAAAAACGGATAGAATATCTTGAAAACACCTACGACAGATATGCCGCAGCTTCCAGCGAGACACTTCGCAAGAACGCCTATGTTTTGACGTTCGGAGCAGCAATTGTTTTTGCATTCTTGTTCAATATCAACGTCGAAACGATATTCACAAAACTGCTGAACAGCCCGGACGTCAGGCAGGAAATCATCGCCAGTATTGAGGGGAATGAGAACCTCTACAAGGATCTCGAAAATCTTGAAAAGAGGCTGTCGGACGAAATCGAGAAACTGTCTGATCCCAATTTTGGCAATGATGATGCCAAAAAACTGATTCCGGACCTGACGGAGCAACTGAAGCAAACCAAAATATCAATCGATGCTCTTTCCGGGGCTGGGCTGCCGATCGGCTGGGACTACTACCCCTTTGGCGATAATGGAAAAATCGAGAATCCGGAAACTTGGGCAGCGGCTCTGCAGCCTGTCAGATGGTTTGTGTTCACGCTTGTTGCCGGGTTTCTGATCTCTCTTGGAGGACCCTTCTGGTATCGGGTGTTCAACAACCTCTCCGGGCTGGTCAGCGCATTGCGGGCGTTTTCCGGCAAGAATCCGGAACTCGTCGAGGAAAAGGGCAGTCAGGCAAAACCCGAGCCGCAAACAAGCGCCGATCGCACGGATGAGCTCGCCAAGGCGTTCATGCTGGTGTTTGAGGAGTCAAAAAACATCGAGCAAGAGACCTCTGCCGCAGGAAAAAAATCCTGAACGCGTAGAACCGGGAAAGGCTCTAGCGGACGGTCAACGACTTCAATTGGTACAAGGCTTCCAGAGCTTCTCTGGGCGTCATGTCGTCCGGATCGATCTCGCCGAGCGCTTCGGTGACTGGATCCGGCCCGGCGGCAGGCGCCGCGCTGGGCGGCGGCGGGGCGATGCTGGCGAAGAGTGGCAGCTCATCGATCAGGTTTTCAGCCGGAGAGCGGCGGTCCTGCTCCTCCAGTTGACTGAGCACCTGTTGCGAGCGGGCCACCACGGTTGCCGGCAGACCGGCAAGCTTGGCCACCTGGATGCCGTAGGAGCGGTCGGCGGCGCCCGGCACGATCTCGTGCAGGAAGATCACCTCGCCGTTCCATTCCTTCACCGACACGGTCGCGTTGGACAGGCGCCCGAGCTTGGCCGAAAGCGCTGTCAGTTCGTGATAGTGGGTGGCGAACAGAGCGCGGGAGCGGTTGACCTCGTGCAGGTGCTCGATGGTCGCCCAGGCAATGGACAGCCCGTCGAAGGTCGCCGTGCCGCGGCCGATTTCATCGAGGATCACCAGCGAGCGGTCGCCGGCCTGATTGAGGATCGCCGCCGTCTCGACCATTTCCACCATGAAGGTGGAGCGGCCTCGGGCAAGATCGTCGGCCGCCCCGACACGGGAAAACAACCGGTCGACCACGCCGATATGGGCTTCTGCAGCCGGAACGAAGGCACCCATCTGGGCAAGCACTGCGATCAGCGCGTTCTGGCGTAGGAAGGTTGACTTACCGGCCATGTTCGGACCGGTGATCAGCCAGATATGACCGATATCCTCGCCCGATTGCGGCCCGAGATCGGCATCATTGGCGACGAAGCTCTCGCCGCCGGACTTTTTCAGCGCCCGTTCCACCACCGGGTGGCGGCCGCCCTTGATGTCGAAGGCGCGGCTGTCGTCGACGGTCGGCCGGACATGGTTCTCTTCCTGGGCGAGTTTTGCCAAGGCCGCCGAGACATCGAGAATGCTCAGGCCCTGGGCAGCCGCTTTGATGGCGTCGCCCGCATCGATGATCGCCTGGGCCAGCCGGTCGAAGATTTCCAGCTCGATGGCCAGCGAACGCTCGCCGGCGCTGGCGATCTTGGACTCCAGATCGGCCAGCTCGGTGGTGGTGAAACGCATCGCGCCGGCCATGGTCTGCCGGTGGATGAACCGGCCGGGATCGGCGGTCAGCTTTTCGGTCTGTGCGGACGGAGCCTCGATGAACCAGCCGAGCACGTTGTTATGCTTGATCTTGAGAGACCTGAGACCCAGCTCTTCCGAATAGTCGGCCTGGAGCTTGGCAATCACCTTGCGGCTCTCGTCCCGGAGCGCGCGGAGCTCGTCGAGATCGGCGTTGAAGTCGGAGGAAATGAAACCGCCGTCGCGCTTCAGAAGCGGGGGCTCTTTCTTGATGGCCGCCACCAGTTCGGCGCCAAGCTCATGCGGCGCCTGCTCAAGACTGGCCCTCGCCGCAGCAATTTCCGCCGGGATCTCGGCCGGGCTCGATCCGGTCTGGTCCAGCACGGCCCGGGCCGCCTCCAACCCCTGCGCTATGGCGAGAATGTCGCGCGGGCCGCCCCGGTTGAGCGCGATCCGCGACAGGGCGCGGGCCATGTCCGGAGCGCCTTTCAGCGTCTGGCGCAGGCCTTCGCGCATGATTTCATTGTCGAGGAAAAAGCCGACGGAATCGTGCCGATGCTGGATGGCCTCGACATGGATGAGTGGACCGGCCAAACGGCTCGCCAGAAGCCGGGAGCCACCGCCGGTGACCGTGCGGTCGATGGTGGCGAGCAGCGAACCCTGCTTTTCGCCTGAAAGCGTTCTAGAGAGTTCAAGATTGGCGCGGGTGGCCGGATCGATCAGCATGCGCCCGGTACCGGCCTCGCGGACCGGCGGATCGAGCGGCGGACGTTCGCCGAGCTGGGTCTTTTCGATATAGGACAGGATGCCGGCGGCGGCCGAAAGTTCCGCCCGGCTGAAGGTGCCGAACCCGTCCAGGGTCTTCACGCCGAAATAATGCGCCAGCCGGTCAGTGGCTGTGGAACTGTCGAAAAAAGCCCGGGGCACCGGCGAAAGCGCACTGCCGGACTGTTCCGCCAGAAGCCGCAGTTCGCTTTCCTGCAGCAAATTGTCCGCGAGGATCAACTCGCGTGGGCTGACCTGGGCCAGATCCGCGGCAAGGCGCTGGTGATCGGTTTCAGAGACCTGAAACGTGCCGGTCGACATATCGATCCAGGCAAGGCCATAGACCGCGTCGCCCTGCAGCGAGCCGCCTTTCAGCCGGGTCAGCGCCATCAGGTAGTTGTACGACGAGGCGTCCAGAAGCCGTTCTTCGGTGAGCGTGCCGGGCGTCACCAGACGGATCACCTCGCGGCGAACGACAGATTTGGAACCGCGCTTCTTGGCTTCCGCCGGGTCCTCGGTCTGTTCGCAAACGGAAACCCGGTGACCCTTGGCGATCAGCTTCTGCAGATAATCGTCGGCGGCATGGACCGGAACGCCGCACATCGGGATGTCTTCACCCTGATGTTTGCCGCGCTTTGTCAGCGTGATGCCGAGCGCCGCGGAGGCGATTTCAGCGTCCTCGAAAAACAATTCGTAGAAATCGCCCATCCGGTAAAACAGCAGACTGTCCGGATTGGCGGCCTTGATCTCCAGGAACTGGGCCATCATCGGCGTGACTTTGGCATCCGCCGGGGCCAGTGATTGTGCGCTCTGTCCACTCATAGGAGAGTACTAGCAAACTGGGCGCGCCATTCCACCAAGGGGGTAAGCCATCTTGGCTTGAGGCTTCATTTTGCAGGGGATAAGGTTTGGCTCCCGCCCGTCAAGAGAGCGACCAAAAGGAAACGTCCGCGTCATGCCCTCCGATAAATCCGCCAAGTCCCAAATCAGCTTCACCGATCAGGAAGCCCTGCAGTTTCACCAGGAGGGCCGGCCCGGCAAGCTGGAAATCGCGCCGACCAAGCCGATGGCCACCCAGCGGGACCTGTCGCTGGCCTATTCGCCGGGCGTCGCCGTGCCGGTGCTGGCGATCGCGGAAGATCCCAGCCGTGCCTATGACTACACCACCAAGGGCAACATGGTCGCCGTGATTTCCAACGGCTCCGCAATCCTGGGTCTCGGCAATCTCGGCGCCCTTGCCTCCAAACCGGTGATGGAGGGCAAGTCGGTTCTCTTCAAGCGTTTTGCGGATGTCGATAGCATCGACCTGGAAGTCGACACCCAGGAGGTCGAGGAATTCATCAATTCCGTGCGCTATCTCGGGCCGTCCTTCGGCGGTATCAATCTGGAAGACATCAAGGCGCCGGACTGTTTCATCATCGAGCAGCGCCTGCGCGAACTGATGGACATCCCGGTTTTTCACGACGACCAGCACGGCACCGCGATCATCGCCGCCGCCGGCCTGATCAATGCGCTGCATATGACCGGGCGCGAGATGAAGGACACCAAGGTGGTCTGTAACGGTGCGGGCGCCGCCGGCATTGCCTGTATCGAACTGGTCAAGGCGATGGGCATCCCCCATGAGAACGTGACGCTCTGCGACACCAAGGGCGTGATCTACAAGGGCCGCGCGGAGGGCATGAACCAGTGGAAATCCGCCCATGCCATCGAGACAAAGGCCCGTTCGCTTTATGACGCGCTGAAAGGCGCCGATGTCTTTTTCGGCGTCTCGGTCAAGGGAGCGCTGACGGCGGACATGCTGAAGGTCATGGCGCCGAACCCGATCATCTTCGCCATGGCCAATCCGGATCCGGAAATCACGCCGGAAGAGGCCCATGCTGTGCGCGACGACGCCATCGTCGCCACCGGCCGGTCGGACTATCCGAACCAGGTCAACAACGTGCTCGGCTTTCCCTATATCTTCCGCGGCGCGCTCGATGTTCAGGCGACCACCATCAATGACGACATGAAGGTGGCCTGTGCCCATGCGCTGGCCGAACTCGCCCGTGAGGAAGTGCCGGACGAGGTCGCGGCGGCCTACCGGGGCAACCGTCCGAAATTCGGCCCGGAATACATCATTCCCGTGCCCTTCGATCCCCGCCTGATTTCTGCCATCCCCCCGGCGGTTGCCCAGGCGGCGATGGATTCCGGCGTTGCCCGCCGGCCGATCGTCGACATGGAAGCCTACAAGCACCAGCTGTCGGCCCGCCGCGATCCGGTGGCCGGCACGCTGCAGCGGATTTTCTCCAAGGTGCGCCAGCAGCCCAAGCGCGTGGTTTTTGCCGAGGGCGAAGAAGAGCCTGTGATCCGCGCCGCCGCAAGTTTCGTGTCCCAGGGGCTAGGCGAGGCGATTCTGATTGGCCGCGAGGACGAGATCCGGCAAATGGCCGAACAGGCGGGTATCGATCTCGGCAAGGCGGGGCTTTCGATCCAGAACGCGCGCCTCTCCGACCGCAACAGCGATTATGCGCAATATCTCTACGGCCGTATGCAGCGCCGGGGCTATCTGCTGCGCGACTGTCAGCGCATGGTCAACAATGACCGCAACTACTGGGGTGCGATCATGGTCGCCCGCGGCGATGCCGACGCCATGGTCACCGGCGTCACCCGGAACTATTCCGTGGCGCTCGATACGGTCAAGGCCACCATCGACCCGAAGCCCGGCCACCGGGTGATCGGCGTGTCGCTGGCGCTGGCCCGTGGCCGCACCGTCCTCATCGCCGACACGGCCGTGATCGACATGCCGACTTCGGAAGAGCTGGCGGATATCGCCGAAGAGGCGGCCCATGTCGCCCGCAAGCTCGGCTACGAGCCGCGCGTGGCCATGCTCGCTTATTCCACGTTCGGCCACCCGAAGGGCGAGCGCTCGGAAAAGGTCATCGAGGCAGTGAAGATCCTGGACCGGCGCCGGGTCGATTTCGAATATGACGGCGAAATGGCCGCCGATGTGGCGCTCAACATGGACCGCATGGGCTCCTATCCGTTCTGCCGCCTGTCTGGCCCGGCCAACGTTCTGGTCATGCCGGCGTTCCACTCCGCCTCCATCTCCACCAAGATGCTGCAGGAACTCGGCGGCGCCACCGTCATCGGCCCGCTCCTGGTCGGTTTCGACAAGCCGATCCAGATCGTGCCCCTCGGCGCCAAGGACTCGGACATCGTCAACATGGCGGCGATCGCGGCGTTTAATGTGACGTGAGGGTGGGGAAGAAATGCATTTCTGGGAAGGCAAAAACGGCAACGATCTGGGCTCCCCGGTCCCGGATCTCCCGTTGGTCGTCCGGGATGACGACGGATAGGATAAGTGTAATACCTCTCCATCGTCTTCTCGGCCAAGCGCAGCGCGAGCCGGGACCGGGGAGCCCGAGAGTTTTGTGATTTAGGGAGAAGAGCAGCTGACCGCCTGGGTCTACATCCTGGCGTCACGCCCTTATGAAACGCTCTACACGGGTGTCACGACGGATCTGTCCAGAAGGGTTTACGAGCATCGGGAAGGCCTGATCGAAGGGTTCTCGAACCGATATGGAACCAAAACTCTCGTTTGGTATGAAATCTATGATGAACTCGTGCCCGCAATCATGCGCGAGAAACAGATCAAACGTTGGCGAAGGCAATGGAAGTTTGACCTGATCGAGACGTTGAACCCGGACTGGCAGGATTTGTTTCTTCTTCTCAATCGGTGACAGCTCACCAGCCCCAAAACCTCTCCATCGTCATCCCGGACGCAGCAAAGCGGAGATCCGGGACCGGGGAGCCGAGAGCGTACCGTGATTTTCCGAGAAAGGCCTGTGCCTCTCCGATCCCGGCTCGCGCTGCGCTTGGCCGGGATGACGATGGAGAAAAAGTGCGTCAACTCAAAGAGCGGAGCCGCTTTTCCGCATTCCCCTTTTGACAAACCCCGCGCCACCGGCGATACCTCGGAACCATGTCGGATATCAAAGTCAAAATCTGTGGTCTTTCGACCGAGGACACCATGGCGGCCGCGCTGGACGCCGGGGCGGATATGGTCGGGCTGATGTTCTTTCCGAAGAGCCCGCGTCATGTCACCTTGAGCCAAGCCTGCAAGCTGGCCGACATGGCCCGCGGCAAGGCGGACATCGTGGCGGTGACCGTCAATATGGATCTCGACGGCCTGTCGCGGATCAAGGAACTGGTGAACCCGGACATCATCCAGTTTCATGGGGAAGAAGCCCCGGAATCCCTGGCGGCGGCCAAGGTGATGCACGGCACCAAGGTCATGAAGGCCATGTCGATTTCCGAGAAGGCGGATCTGGAAGCCGCGCAATACTACGCTATTGTAGCTGACTGGCTGCTGTTCGACGCCAAGCCTCCGAAAGGCTCGGAGCTGCCTGGCGGCAACGGCGTTTCCTATGACTGGACGATCCTGAAAGATCTTGACCTGAAGAAGCCCTTCATGCTTTCCGGGGGGCTGGATCCCGAGAATGTCGCCGAGGCCATCAGGGTCAGCGGCGTGACGGCGGTGGATGTCTCGTCCGGTGTCGAACGGGAAAAGGGCGTCAAGGACAGTGATCTCATTCGCGCTTTTCTGGCTGCGGCCAAAGGCGTCAAGGTTCCCGGCTGAGAAGCCGGTTTTCAAGGAGTTTTCGCGTGAACGACATGGCCAACAGCATCCGGACCGGTCCGGACGATCGCGGGCATTTCGGCATTTTCGGCGGCCGCTACGTGGCCGAGACCCTGATGCCGCTGATCCTCGACCTGGAGCAGCATTACAAGGACGCCAAGAACGATCCGGCCTTCCACGCCGAGATCGAGACGCTGAACAAGCACTATACCGGCCGTCCTTCGCCACTTTATTTCGCCGAGCGCCTGACCAATGAACTCGGCGGCGCCAAGATCTATTTCAAGCGTGACGAGCTCAACCACACCGGCTCCCACAAGATCAACAACTGCCTCGGCCAGATCCTTCTCGCCAAGCGCATGGGCAAGACCCGGATCATTGCCGAGACCGGCGCCGGCCAGCACGGTGTGGCAACCGCCACCGTCTGCGCCCGCTTCGGCCTGCCCTGCGTCGTCTATATGGGCAAGACCGACGTGGAACGGCAGAAGCCGAACGTCTTCCGCATGAAGCTGCTTGGCGCCGAGATCGTCCCGGTCACCGCCGGCGCCGGTACGCTGAAGGACGCTATGAACGAGGCGCTGCGCGACTGGGTCACCAATGTCGAGGACACCTATTACCTGATCGGCACCGCGGCCGGTCCGCATCCCTATCCGGAAATGGTGCGTGATTTCCAGTCTGTGATCGGCAAGGAATTGCGCGAGCAGATGATGGAGGCCGAAGGCCGCCTGCCGGACGCGCTGGTGGCTGCCGTCGGCGGCGGCTCCAACGCCATCGGCCTGTTCCACCCGTTCCTGGACGACAAGGACGTCAAGATCTACGGCGTCGAGGCCGGCGGCCACGGCCTGGATGGCGACGAGCATTGCGCGTCGCTGACGGCCGGCAAGCCGGGCGTTCTCCACGGCAACCGTACCTATCTGCTGCAGGACGATGACGGCCAGATCCTCGAAGGTCATTCGATTTCCGCAGGCCTCGATTACCCGGGCATCGGTCCGGAACATTCCTGGCTGAAGGAAATCGGCCGTGTCGATTATGTGCCGATCATGGACAATGAAGCCCTGGACGCCTTCCAGATGCTGACCCGTGTCGAAGGCATCATCCCGGCGCTCGAGCCGTCCCATGCTCTGGCGCATGTGGTCAAGCTGGCGCCGCAGATGGACAAGGACCAGATCATCGTCATGAACCTGTGCGGCCGCGGAGACAAGGACGTCTTCGCCGTTGGTCAGATGCTCGGGTTTGATCTGTAAGGATCGTACCTGTCGCGTTTTTGAAGGCCGTGCGCTGAAAAGCGTGCGGCTTTTTTGTTTTATGTGTTTCCCTCTCTTTCGTCATCCCGGCCAAGCGCAGCGCGAGCCGGGACCGGGGAGCCGCTGCGTTTGGACGAGAAGAACATGGACCTTTCGTGGCATTGAGGCTCCCCGGTCCGGATCTCCTTTCAGTCGTCCGGGACGACGACGGAAAGTCGTGGAAGACAAATCCCCCCGGTTAACCAGCCCCGCGAGTCCAGTATTGCTGCAATGCAAAATCATGCATTGTGAAACGGGCGAAAATAGCTAAATGGAGCCGCGTAGACATCGATGACCGGCTCCCCGCGCCGGTCCGCTCCAAAGGAAAAAGAAAATGGCCTTCGATCTGTTGACCGGATTTGTCCGCGACTTTCGCGCGACCCGCCGGGTCGCCGGCGAAATCGCGCGCCTGAACCACTTGAATGCTGCCCAGCTGGCCGACCTTGGCCTGGAGCGCACGGAAATCACCGATCACGCTTTCCGGAAGCATTACCGCAAGCGCTGATCGCGCTCGGCGCCTGTCTCGCGCAGGCCAGTCAGTGATACGGAAAGTTTGGCTGCACGGCTTCGCCGCGCAGCCTTATTTTTTGATCGGCTTCGTGGTCAGCACGGCTTCCAGAAGCTGCTGGCGGCCACGGGCATCCAGTTGATCCGCCTGGGAAAGCAGCGCCGGATCGGTCTGTGCCACAGAAGAATGCGCCGGCAAGGCGACGGCCGACCGGCTCAGATCCTTCATGCGGCGCCACAGTTTTTCGCTCAAGGGTTCAGGGGCAGGCTCGAACAGGGAATGGGCCAATTATAGCTCCTTATTGTTTTGCTGGCTTGGAACTGTCTTTGAACTTAAGCGCACAGAGTGCATTTTTCTAGTGCCTGACGTTGCGTATCTCACACAGCAGCCATGCGAAAAACGCGGATCTGGTCTGCACGGACTCAGGTTGCTGCACTGCAAAAAAAACCTAAATGTCGGCCGGTGATGATTCCACGCGGCTGAGGCCCGTTTTTTTTGGTTTTTGAAATGAGCACCTTGCAGGCACTTCAACTGAGCGCACCCTCGGCAGCGCCCCTCGCTACCGTCCTTCGCGGCACGGGTGGACCGGTTGCGCGCATCGGCCGGTTAAAATCCATGGGCAGCGAACATATCTACCGCGCCGACTCCGCCCTCAGGGCGATCGGCCTGATCGACTATCCGAGCAGGTAACCGTCAGGGCCCGGATTCGGCCGCGGACGGGCGAAACTGCACGAGATAGATTGACACGGCCCGCGCTGCCCTCGTACATCGCAGACACGGGAAACGCCCCGGATCCTCCGGTCGGCGTGAAAAAGGGTAGCTGTGAATGACGGAAACGCGTATCGACCGCCGTTTTAAAGCCTGTGCGGAAGCCGGCCGGCCGGCCTTGGTCACCTTTATCACCGCGGGCGACCCGGATCTCCAGACTTCGCAAGCCGTCCTCAACGCGCTGCCCGCCGCCGGCGCCGATGTCATCGAGCTCGGCATGCCCTTCTCCGACCCGATGGCGGAAGGCATACCGATCCAGCTTGGCAACCAGCGCGCTTTGGCCAGTGGTCACACCATGGACAAGACGCTGGACATGGTGCGCAATTTCCGCGAACAGGATCAGGACACGCCGATCATCCTGATGGGCTATTACAATCCGATCTATGTCCGCGACCCCAAAAAATTCGTCCAGGTCGCCAAGGAAGCCGGTGTCGACGGCTTCATCATTGTCGACATTCCGGCCGAGGCCGACGACGAATTGTGCATTCCGGCGCTCGAGGCCGGGCTCAATTTCATCCGTCTGGCGACCCCGACCACCGACGACAAGCGCCTGCCCGCCGTTCTGGCCAACACGTCCGGTTTCGTCTATTACGTCTCCGTGACGGGCATCACCGGTGCCAATATTGCCGATACCGGCCGGGTGACCACGGCGGTCAACCGGATCAAGGGGCATACCGACCTGCCGGTGGCCGTCGGCTTCGGTGTCAAGACCGCCGACCAGGCCGCGGAAATCGGCAAGGATGCCGATGGCGTCGTGGTCGGTTCGGTTCTGGTCAACGCCATTCGCGACAGCCTCGACGAGGCCGGCAAGGCGACCGACAGGACCGTGCAGGCTGTGACCGACGTTGTCGCCGATCTGGCGTCCGGCTGCGCCCGCGCGCGCACGGCCTGAATTGAAGGAATTCCGGCGGACCCCATATCTCCGCCCATGAACAACCCGAACACTGCATGTGTTCTTGAACAAACGGGACGCGTCTGACGTGAACTGGATCAACTCTATCGTACGCCCCAAGATCCGCGATCTCTGGAAGAAGCGTGAGGTTCCGGAAAATCTCTGGATCAAATGCCCGGAAACCGGCGAAATGGTGTTTCACCGGGATCTGGAAGCCAATCTCTGGGTGATCCCGAATTCCGGCCATCACATGAGGATGCCGGCGCGCAAGCGCCTGGAAGCCCTGTTCGATGGCGGCAAATACGACAACGTCAAGACGCCCGAAGTCCACGCCGACCCGCATAAGTTCCGCGATTCCAAGCGTTATTCCGAACGTCTGAAGGAAGCCCGCGCCCGTTCCGGCGAAGAAGAAGCCGTGCTGGTCGCCCAGGGCCAGATCAACGGCATGGCGTTTACCGCCGCCGTCCAGAATTTCGACTTCATTGCAGGTTCGCTCGGCATGGCCGCCGGTGAGGCCATCCTGGCCGGCATGTTGAAGGCGGTTCAGGACAAGACCCCGTTTGTCATGTTCGCTGCATCCGGCGGTGCCCGCATGCAGGAAGGCATACTTTCGCTGATGCAGATGCCGCGCACCACCGTGGGCGTGCAGATGCTGCGCGAGGCCGGCCTGCCTTATGTCGTCGTCCTGACCAACCCGACCACGGGCGGCGTGTCCGCGTCCTACGCCATGCTCGGTGACGTCCATATTGCCGAGCCGGGCGCGCAGATCGGCTTTGCCGGCCGCCGTGTGATCGAACAGACCGTGCGTGAAAAGCTGCCCGACGATTTCCAGACCGCCGAATACCTGCTTGACCATGGCATGGTCGACATGGTGGTGCCGCGCCAGAAAATGCGCGAGACCCTGGCGCGCATCTGCGGCATCCTGATGAAGCGTGAAATCGAGTTGCCGAAACTCGAGGCCCCGAAGGAACCGGCGCCGGAAGCTTCGGCCGAACAGGCTGCAAAGGCCGAAGACCCGGCCAACAAAGAGGCGGGGCCGGCGAGTTAGGTCCGGCAGCCACCCGAAATACGTCGCGAATTCGGCGTGATACGACGTTTCCAGCCCGTCCGCTTGTGTCCGGGTGGGCTATCCCGTAAAGGCGTATTGAGCCTTTAACGGAACAAAGGGACCCTGCGGAGGGCGCCTTGGATCAAGTCACGAAAATTCTGGACCGCCTGCTGGCCCTGCATCCGAAGGAAATCGATCTTTCCCTTGGCCGCATGCACCGCCTGCTGGCAGCCCTCGGTCATCCGGAACGGCGCCTGCCGCCGGTCATTCATATCGCCGGCACCAATGGCAAGGGCTCGGTGACGGCGACCATGCGCGCGATTCTGGAAGCGTCCGGCAAGCGTTGCCATGTCTATACCTCGCCGCATCTTGTCTCGTTCAACGAGCGTATCCGTCTTGGCAGCGATGGCCGGTTCGTCTCCGACCCGGTCCTGTATGAGGCGCTGCACCGCTGCGAAGAGGCCAATGGCGGCGAGGAAATCACCTTTTTCGAGATCACCACAGCCGCGGCCCTGTTGCTGTTTGCCGAACATTCCGCGGATGTTCTGCTGCTGGAAGTCGGCCTTGGCGGACGTCTCGACGCCACCAACGTCATCGATCATCCGCTGGCAACGGTGATCACGCCGGTCTCCATGGATCATGAGAAATTCCTCGGCGACGATCTCGCCGCGATTGCCGCTGAGAAGGCCGGTATCATCAAACCTGATGCGCCGGTGATCTGCGCCGCCCAGGAAGACGACGCGCTGAAAACGATCACCCGCCAGGCGGCACGCAATCGCGCGCCCTTGAAGGTTTTCGGTCAGGATTTTGTCGCCCAGGCAGACCAGGGCCGGATGGCCTTTCAGGACGAGGACGAACTCATCGATCTGCCGCTGCCGGTTCTGGGCGGGCGTCACCAGTTCGCCAATGCCGGCCTTGCGATCGCCGCCCTCAAGGCCGCGGGTCTGCTGCCGGACGCGGCGGTCATCACCCAGGGCCTGAAATCGGTCAATTGGCCCGGCCGTCTGCAGCCGATCACCCATGGCGACCTTGTCGAAATGTGTCCGGAAGGGTCAGAGATATGGCTGGATGGCGGCCATAATCCTGGTGCGGGCCTGTCCATCGCCCAGTTCATGGGCGAACAGGAAGAGCGCGCGCCGCGTCCGCTCTATCTTGTCGCCGGCATGCTGACCACCAAGGATCCAGTCGGTTTCTTCCGGCCGTTTGACGGTCTGGTGCGCCATGTCGGCACCGTGCCGATCCTGTCGACGACGACGGGGCGCACACCGGAAGAGCTTGCCGATCTGGCAAGCTGCGCGGGCCTCGAGGCAACACCGTTTCAAACGCTGGACGCGGCACTGGCAGATGTGGCAGCCTGTGCAGCAAGGGATGGCGAAGCGCCCCGGATTCTGATTTGCGGCTCGCTCTACCTCGCCGGTGAGGTTCTGGCGCGCAGCGGACTGGCGCCCGCCTGATTAAAACCGGCATCCGTCTCAGGGAGGCCCGTTTGACGTTTAAGAACAACCTGTTTTCCGCCCCTGTGGCGGGTCTTCTGGTCGCCGCCACGCTGATGTGCGGCGGCGCCCAGGCCCTCACAGAAAACTACGAGACCCCGCCCGAACAGGACCCGGCCAAGGTCCTGGACGGCAAGCAGCTCGGGCCGGGTTATGCGGTTCTCTCGCCTGTGCGCAGCGACGGCTTCCTGCGCATCTATCAATTGCAGACCGATCTCGGCATCGAGCGCATCGAGGGCGATGGCCTGTTGAAGCTGCGCCTGTCGGAGCTGAAGGTTCTGGTCGCCCTGGAAAGCCTCAAGAACGACGCCAGTTTCGTCGATGGTCTGAAACAGGCCGCGATGAAACCGGTCGAATTCGTCGAGAGCACCGTCACGGACCCGGTCGGAACCGCCAAGAGCACGGTGACGGGGGTTGGCCGCATGTTCTCCAGGATCGGCAAGGGCGTTGAGGCAGCCGTCAGCGGCAAGGGCGGCTCGCCCGCGGATCTTGCCAAGTCGATCACCGGCCAGGCCAAGGCTGAGCGCGAACTGGCCGTTCAGCTGGATGTCGACCCCTACACGTTCTACAAGCCCCTGTCGGACAAGCTCAACGAGACCGCCAGCGTGACCACGGCGGGCACCTGGACGGTCAGCGCGATCACAAGCCTCCTGCCCGGCGGCCTGATCGTCAACGTGGCGCGTCAGGCGGACAACTTCCGTAATCTGATCGTCGACAGCACTCCGGCGGAACTGGAAGAGCGCACCGCGGCCGCCTTCCGCAAGGCCGGGGTGTCCGAGGCGACGATTTCCAGGATCGCGGCCAATCCGTTCTACACGATCTCGGAAAAGGCGGCGCTCGCCTACCAGCTTCAGGCCATGCCCGGCGTCAATGATCTCGACATCATTGCCTCCAAGGCCGGGGACGCCGACAGCCGCGACATTGCCTATTTCCAGCTGCGCCGGGTGGTGCTGCTGGAAACCTATAACCGCACGGTTTCCGGTCTCGGTGATATCAAGAATGTCTCGGAATTCCCGATCGCCATCCGCCGCGACGGTATCGCGGCCATCGTCTTGCCGCTCGACATGGTCTCCTGGACGCAGAATGTGGCGCGCAGTTTCTCCGCGATGCATGAAGGCCTGGCGAACCTGCCCTTCCCGCCGACCGGTGTCGATTTCCTGATCACCGGCGATCTCACCCCCATCGCCGCCGAACGCCTCACGGCCTTCGGCTGGGAGATCACCGGCAACTACCCGATGCCGGCAGGACCCGTGCATTAAAGGACAGACTGGTGTCTCCGACGGGAATCAACCCGAAGACAAGGCGGTTCGCGCAGCGGCTCAGAAGGGAGCAGACAAAGGGCGAGAGCGCCCTGTGGCGCGCTTTGCGGGAGTTGAAGGCGGAAGGAATTCGAGTCCGCCGGCAGGCGCCCATCGGTTCCTATGTTGCTGATTTTGTTGTTTTCTCAAATAAACGCGTCATTGAAATCGATGGTGATTTGCACGGCTTTCCCGCACGAAAACTGCATGATGCAAAGCGAGATGCCTGGCTTCAAAAAGAAGGTTTCGATGTTCTTCGATTCCAGGCGACCGAGGTCGAGGAAAATTTGGAAGGGGTCGTCACGGCCGTTCGACTGCGTCTGGGTCTTGAGGTGACGGGGTACCCCCACCCCTAACCCCTCCCCACAAGGGGGAGGGGTTAGGGGTGGGGGTACCTCATGCAAACAATGCACGAAGGCGCTCTGTATTCCCCCTAAACACACTCCAGCACCGGCCCGGACAATCCGCTTTCCCAGCCCAGGATCGCCCGTTTGCGGGTGAGGCCCCAGTGGTAGCCGCCGAGTTTGCCGCCCTTGGCGAGCACCCGGTGACAGGGCACGACGAAGGACAGTGGATTGCGGCCGACAGCGGTGCCGACGGCACGGGACGCCTTGGGATTGCCGAGGCAGGCGGCAATATCGGAATAGGTGGTCGCCGCGCCCATCGGGATCTTTAAAAGCGTCTGCCATACGCGGATTTCGAAGTCTGTGCCGATCATGACGATGTTGAGCGGCTGGTCTTCCTGCCATTTCTGCGGGTCGAAGACGCGCTGGGCATAGCCGGACGTTGCCTCCTGGTCCTGGACGAACTGTGCCGCGGGCCAGCGCTCACACATGTCGGTCAAGGCATTGTCCTCGTCTCCCGGATCGGCAAAGCCAAGGCCGGCGAGACCCTTGTCCGTCGCCATCACCAGCACCTGGCCGAAGGGCGAGGGATGGAAGCCATGGGCGATCTTCAGCCCGGCGCCGCGGTTGCGATAATCGCCCGGCGTCATGGCTTCATGGGTAACAAATAGATCGTGCAGCCGGCCGGAACCGGACAGGCCGACCTCGTAGGTTGCGTCGAGCACGCTGGCGGAGTCGCGCAGGAGCGCCTTGGCGTGGTCCAGCGTGATCGCCTGCAGGAACTGTTTCGGCGTCAGCCCGGCCCAGCGCGAGAACACCCGCTGCAGCTGGATCGGCTGCATGCCGACTTCCTTGGCCAGCTGCTCCAGGCTCGGCTGTTCGCGCCAGTCTTCTGTGATCCGCTTCAGCGTCTGGCGGACGACGCCATAGTTCTCGGCGGCTTCCGCGCCGACCGAGATCGGCGTCGGGTCGGAGGTCAGGCTGGCAAGGTCGATGGCTCTGGTCATGGTCGTCTCATCACGTCTCTTGATATGATCCGATCCTAGTCGGCGTGGAAGCTCCGCGCGACCCGATTTGCGATCCCAATGACAACACGCCTCCTCCTCCGTCATCCCGGACACAGCGCAGCGAAGATCCGGGATCGGAGAGCCGAGGCGCGTCCGCAATCATTCAGCCGACAGCTCAAGGGCCCCCGGTCCCGGCTCGCGCTTCGCTTGGCCGTGACGATGGAGGGGATGAAGGAAAACAGCTGGTTACCCCAACACATCCTTGAACTCGCCGGCCGAGGCCGCCGGGCCCTTGCGCGTATTGAGCAAAAGATTGGTTTCCGTTCCCGTGATGCCCTCGATCAGGCGGATCCGGTTGAGCGCGTCGTCAAAGGCCACCAGGTCCCTGGTGGCGATGTCCAGCACCAGGTCCCATTTGCCGTTGGTCGAATGGATCGCGCGCACTTCCGTCATGGCGCTCAAGCGGCGGATCACCGGGTCGGTGTTGTGGCCGTCGACCACCACCAGGGTCACCGCCCGTATGGGCAGGTCGCGCCAGTCGTCGCGCAGAACGGCGGTGAAGCCGAGGATCTCTCCGCTGTCGACAAGCTTATCCAGGCGCGCGCGCACCGTCGCCCGGGAGACTTTCAGGTCACTTGCCAATTCGGACACCGATCTGCGGCCATCATGCCGCAGAAGCGAGATCAAACGCAGATCGAGATCGTCCATTTTTCCATTCCGCTCAGTTGAACCTATCAAAATGATAAATTTGGCTGCGTATTTGATCAAGTGTCCGGATTTACTCCGCCGCGGCGTTTCCGCACACTTCCGAAACTTGGATTGCAGGCGGAGTAGGACGTGAACGTCGTCAAGAAACAGATAGCTCTGGTCGGGGCGCCGGTGGATGAAGGCGCAGGTCAGGCCGGTTGCCTGATGGGCCCGGACGCCTACCGCACGGCAGGCCTCGCCGAGACCCTGGAAGCGCTGGGCCACGCGGTTGCCGACCATGGCAACATCCGGCCCCTGGACATCGGCGAATTGACGCCGCCCAATCCGGTGTTGAAGAACTACAAGGCCTATGTCGCCTGGACGCGGGCCCTGCATGCCAAGGCGGCCGAGCTTGGCGAGGGACCTGTCGTGCCGATCTATCTCGGCGGCGACCACGCGCTGGCCGCCGGCACTGTGTCCGGTCAGGCAAAGGCGGCAGCAGAGCTGGGCCGGCCGCTCTTCGTGCTATGGCTCGATGCCCATTCGGATTTCCATACGCTGGACAGCACCGGCAGCGGCAACCTGCACGGCACGCCGCTTGCCTTCCTGTGCGGCCTGCCGGGATTTGACGATCTGCTCGGAGCGCCGTTCGAGCACACGCTGAAACCGGAAAATGTCGAGATCCTCGGCGTGCGCTCCATCGACGATGCCGAGCGCAAGCTGCTGCTCGACCACGGCGTCGGTGTCAGCGACATGCGCCGGGTCGACGAAGCCGGCATACACAACCTGCTGAAACCCTTCCTGGACCGGGTGAAGGCCGCGAACGGGCTGCTTCATGTCAGTCTCGATGTCGATTTTCTCGACCCGAGCATTGCCCCGGCCGTCGGCACGACGGTCCCGGGCGGCGCAACCTTCCGCGAGGCCCATCTGGTGATGGAGATGCTCCACGACAGCGGCCTCGTCACCTCGCTCGATCTTGTCGAACTGAACCCCTTCCTGGACGAACGCGGAAAAACCGCGCGTCTCATGGTCGAGCTGACCGGCAGCCTGTTCGGCCGCCGGGTCTTCGATCGCCCGACCAGAAGCTTCTAGAGGACTTGTCATGACCAAAGGCCCCATCAACCTCGCCCCGTCAGAACTCGCCTATGTGCCATTTGTCAGCGTCGACAACATGATGCGCATGGTGCGCGCCGTTGGCGTCGAGACCGTCATGCGCGGCATCGCCGACTATATCGAAGAGGACTTTCTGCGCTGGGAAAGCTTCGACAAGATCCCGCGCATTCCGGCCCATGCACCCCAGGGTGTGATCGAGCTGATGCCGACCAGCGACGGCAAGACCTTCGGCTTTAAATATGTCAACGGCCATCCGGGCAACACCCGCGAGGGCAAGCAGACCGTGACCGGCTTCGGGGTTCTCTCCGACCTGACCACCGGTTACCCGCTGCTGCTGACCGAAATGACGATCCTGACCGCGCTGCGCACGGCCGCGAATTCCGCGCTGGCCGCGAAATACCTGGCGCCGAAAGGCTCGACCACCATGGCGGTGATCGGCAATGGGGCCCAGTCGGATTTCCAGTGCCTGGCCTTCAAGGACCAGCTCGGTATCACCGAAATCCGCGCCTATGACGTCGAGCCCGAGGCCAGCCTGCGCCTTGCGCGCAACCTTGCCGGGTCCGGCATCAACGTGACCATTTGCAAGACCCCGGAAGACGCCATCGAAGGCGCCCAGATCATCACCACGGCGACCGCCGACAAGAAACTGGCGACCATCCTGACCGACAACATGGTCGGCTCGGGCGTGCACATCAACGCGGTCGGCGGCGACTGTCCGGGCAAGACCGAGCTGCACAAGGACATTCTGCTGCGTTCCGACATTTTCGTGGAATTTCCGGAACAGACCCGCATCGAGGGGGAATGCCAGCAGCTGGCCGAGGATCACCCGGTGACCGAGCTCTGGCAGGTCTATGCCGGCAAGGCCGCGGGCCGGACGTCGGAAGGCCAGATCACCCTCTTCGACAGCGTCGGCTTCGCCATCGAGGACTTCGCCGCCCTGCGCTACATCCACGACATCCTGCCGTCGACCGGTCATTTCGAGAAACTCGACCTCCTCGCCGACCCGGACGATCCCCGCGATCTCTACGGCATGCTGCTGCGCTCCGGCGCCAACGACGACAATCAGGCCGCGTGACCTCGTCAAAAAAACTCACGTGATTGTAGCAAACTCGACCACTGCTTCGGCGGTGGTTTTTTTTGGAAGAACGCTCCGGCAACGCCTTTTTAGTGGCATTGCAGTTGACCCCACCCTAGCCCTCCCCCTTGTGAGGAGGGCTAGGGTGGGGGTGCAAAAGGGTCGGACGGAGGTCCGAAAGTGACGAAGATGTTGCGTCGGGCCTCATATCCACCTGTCCCTTCAAATTCAGCACTGGCTTTTCCTGACCTTTCCCGTGTCTACTGGCGATCCTGCGTTCAAGCCATGACCTCCCTATCCAAGGATCTTCCATGTTCTCCAGACGGATTGCCCTTTTCAGCCTTGCCCTGATGACCGCCGCCTCTGCCCACGCGGCCGAACAGTATTTCGACTACAAGGACTGGACCGTTCGTGTCGAGGCGGTCGACACCGGCGAAGACCTGCGCATCACCTGCTCGATGTGGACCGGCGGCGACGGCGACCCGACGGTCGGGTTCACGGTGTCTAACGGCGACGCCCTGCCGCCCGACTATTTTCCGGGCGTACAGCTGATGGAACGGGCTATCCGCGGTCATGCAACCGTTCTCAAGAACGATGAAAAAGTGACATTTGTCTTCGATGACGGCGACAGCGCGCCGGCGACCGTCTACGCGGATTTCGACGAAGACGGCTTTGCCTTCGCGCAGACCAGCTTTGCTTTCGAGGACAATCAGCGTGTGCTGCAGGCCATGCAGCGGAACGGTCAGATCGACATCACCGGTCCCGGCGGCCTTGTCTATACGGCGTCTTTAAGCGGGTTCACCGCCTCCTACCGCAAGGTCGCCGAACAATGCGGCTTTCCGGTCGACGGTGTTGTCGACTGAATGCCACTGCAAATGATTTTCCTGCAGAAAGGCTGGGCGCCCTAGGCAACCAGTCGATTAGAGCATGTCGCGTTTGTTTGGGCTCATTTGATGGCGCGAAACGGTTCACTCGGCAAGGCGCGTCGCGCAGCGCGATGCGGTGCATCGGGCAAGCGGCGCAACGCTGACGATGGGCCGTTTCGCACCACCTGGAAAAGTGCGAAACTCCGGGCTTTGGCCTTCGATTGGGCCGGACAATTTTGGCCACCTGCGTCGTTGGCTTGCACTTGTGGTGGGCGACACCACGGCGTGCAAACCGCCTCGCCGGAGACCAAAATTGTCTCGGTCAAATGAACCCAAACAAGCGCGACATGCTCTAAGGGCACGGGCGGTCAATTGCGTTAACCCCCGCCGAACAGGTTCCGCAAAAGGTTGAGCGGGCCGCGGCGTTCGCCGGAACCCTCGCCGCTTCCACCAATCGGTGCGGGTGGCAGGGGTTCGCTGCCGGAGCCGACATTGGCCGCCGGGACCGGTTTGCGCGGTGCGGAGACCGTGGCCGGCAGGTTGGGCACGCCCGGCAGGTCCGCGACCGGCAAGCCGTCATGGGCCTTGTCCATCACCTCTTTCCACACCAGCGCCGGCAGTCCGCCACCCGTGGCTTTTCTGGTCGGTGAATTGTCGTCATTGCCGAGCCAGACCGCCGTGGTCAGGTTGCCGGTATAACCGATGAACCAGGCATCGCGGAAATCCTGGCTGGTGCCGGTCTTGCCACCGGCGGGCCGGCCGCTCTCCAGGCGGGCCTTGCGCCCGGTGCCGGTCATCAGGGTCTCCGACATCATCAGGTTCATCTCGCCGACCAGGCGGCGGTCGACAACCCGGCCGCGGCCGTCTCCGGAGCGGGAATAGAGCGTCTTGCCGTCAACCGTCCTGATCCGGCGGATGACATGCGGCAGCACGCCGTAGCCGCCATTGGACAGCGGCACATAGGCGCCGGCGATTTCAAGAGGCGTGACTTCCGATGTGCCCAGCGACAAGGACAGGTTCTTCTTCATTTCCGAGGAAATGCCGAGCCGCTTGGCCGTGGCCACCACCGTGCCGGCGCCGACCTCGTGGGCCAGCTGCGCCGCCACCGTGTTGAGCGACAGGCTGAGCGCCCGTGTCAGGGTCACCGGACCGTAATGTTCCTTGGTATAGTTCTGTGGCGACCAGTTGCCGTATCGGACAGGCCGGTCCTGGCGCACGGTCTGCGGGCTCATGCCGTTTTCCAGCGCCGCCAGATAGACAAACGGCTTGAAGGACGAACCCGGCTGGCGCTTGGCATAGACGGCGCGGTTGAACTGGCTCTTGGAATAATCCGCTCCGCCGACCAGCGCCTTGACCGCCCCGGCCGTATCGAGCGTGACAACGGCTCCCTGGGTCACGCCGTATTTCTGCCTGTTCTCTTTCAGCGCGGCACGCAGGGCCTGTTCGGCCGCCTGCTGCATCGCCGGGTCGATGGTCGTGTCGACGATGATGTCTTTTTCAATGGAGCCGACAAAATGCGGCAGCACGTCCATGACCCAGTCCGCCGCGTAATTCTCGCTGGCGGTGGTGTAGCGCCGCACGACCTTGGCCGGTGCGGCGAGTGCGTTCTTGGCCTCGTCATCGGTGATATAGCCCTCCTCGTTCATCGCCGCGAGCACCAGCTGGGCCCGGTCCTCGGCCAAATCCGGGTTGCGGGCGGGCGAATAGCGCGAGGGGGCCTTCAGGAGCCCGGCAATCGTCGCTGCCTCGGCGACGGTCATCAGCCGTGCGGACTTGCCGAAGTAGCGGCGCGCGGCGGCATCGACCCCATAAGCGCCCGAGCCGAGATAGACCCGGTTGAGATACATTTCGAGGATCTCGTCCTTGGAATATTCCGCTTCCAGCCAGAAGGCGAGCACCAGTTCCTGGATCTTGCGCTTGATGGTCCGGTCCTGCTCCAGGAACAGGTTCTTGGCGAGCTGCTGGGTCAGGGTCGACCCGCCCTGCTGCAGGCGTCCGGAGGTCAGGTTGGTGACCATGGCGCGCGCCAGGCCAATCGGGTCGACGCCGAAATGGGAGCGGAATCGCCGGTCCTCGATGGCAATGACCGCGTTGGGCAGGTAGGGCGGCAATTGCTCCAGCCGCACGGCCTCGCCGCCGGTATCGCCCCGGTTGGCGATCAGCGCGCCGTTGCTGGCGACGATCTTCACGTTGGGTGGCCGCGCCGGCACCTGCCACTCAGAGGTTGGCGGCAGGAAGGCGGCGTAATAGCCGACGATGCAAACAACGGCTATGGTGCCCCAGATGCCGAGCACCATGCTCCAGTAAAGGCCACGCTTGACCAGCCGTCCAAGGGCCGTCGGCGCCTGGAAGCGGTTCTTGCGCTTGGCGGCACGCCGCTTGGCACCGGACCGTCCACTTCTGGCCTTGCCGGACCCGCCGCGGGACGGCTTGCGGCCACCGGAGGCAGGTTTTTTGGCAGCGGTTTTCTTGGCGGTGCCGGATTTTGATGTCTTGCGGGACTTCGGTTTGGAAGAGGTCTTGCCGGAAGGCGCACTCGGCCGGTCCCGCGGGCTCAGACGCAGGTCCAGCAGGCTGCTGTCGCTTTCTCCGAATGTCGGCTCAATACGCGGCTGGCGTTTCGCCCGAGTCGCCATTGATCCCTTTCCCTTGTCGATGCCGGCTAACCACCGGTTTCCCCGGTGATGATCCTAGATTGCGGCAATTTAAGGGGGCGTTAAGGCTTCGGATTTTTGCGGGGGAAGGAGCGGTTTGGATCGTGTGGCCCCGATCTATTATGCTCTTGATCGTCATCCCGGACGCAGCGCAGCGAAGATCCGGGATCGGGGAGCCGCTGGCTTTCGATTTCAGGATGAAGCGGAAACGACATTTCCTCCCCGGTCCCGGCTCGCGCTTCGCTTGGCCGGGATGACGTACGAGAGGTTTGGATAGGTGTCACCCAGGGCAAGAGGAGCGAGAACCGGGGCGACACGGTGGTTGGGATTCCGTCCGTGCCAGACCTAACTGGAATAGCGGCTGGCGTCGGCGCCGTAATAGTTGACGTAGCGCGTGTTCAGTTCGGAGACCGGCATGATGATCAGGACGTCGGTGGTGCCGAACTGGTGATCGATCACGGCGCCATCGCCGATAAAGGCGCCGAGGCGCAAGTAGCCCTTCACCAGCGGCGGCAGGGCGCGCAGGGCTTCCTTGGAGTTGATCTCGTCGGCGGCCATGCGGTTCATTTCGACGTAGCGGTCTTGGACGGCACGAACGCGCCACTGTTCCGGCGCGCGGGCATTGTGATGCAGGAAGGACAGCTGGCCGGCCAGGGCATCGGGATTTGTGCCCTCGATAGAGGCGCAGCCGAGCATGACGTCGATGTTGTGGCGTAGCACATAGGACCAGATGCCGTGCCAGAGCAGTTCGACGGTCTTCTTGTTGCGGTAGGGCTTCAGAACACAGGAACGGCCGAGTTCCATGAAGCGCTTGTCCGGATTGGCATCGATCAGCGACTGGATGTCATATTCCGCGGCCGTGTAGAAGCCGCTGTGCCGGTTGGCGACTTCCTGGCGAAGGATCCGGTAAGTGCCGACGATTTCCGGCTTGAGGCGGCCCAGCTTGTTGCGTTTCAGCGAGGCATGATCGACCACCAGCAGATGATCGCAATAGGCGTCGAACGGATCGGCGTCGCGCCGCGTTGCCAGCGTGTGGGCGTCCGCGATTGCCGACATTTCCTCGTAAAAGACCTGGTAGCGCAGCCGCTGCGCTTTTTTCACCTCCTTGAAGTTCCGCGCCATGCGGACTTCCAAAGAGCCGATGCGTCCAAGCGTTTCGCCTGTCTTGACCGGGGTGCGGAGGGCGGCGGTTGGGCGCTGCCCGTTGGCCATGGCGGCGCCGGGGCGCATTGCCGGTGTGAATTTGCGAACCAGTTTTCTCGGAGAAAACAGCCCTTGCCGCATTATGGACATTCCACCCTCTTGTATTCCTTATGGGGCACACCGGCCGGTTTCACAGCTTGAAGACTGTTTCACCTGCCAATTTACCTTCGCCGGAATAGCATCCCCGGCGTTGGAAATGGTGTTTCGACCCTGCCGTAGATCATACTATTCCGACAACTGGATGACATCCGGTTTTTTTCCGGATGTTCTCCAGAGGCAAGATACCCCAGTCCGAGCGCTTTGTGAATTTGGCGCGAATTACCGGTATTTCTGCAATCTAAGGGCGAAGCGTGGCGGCTGGTTCCCGATGTCAGCCGCGGCCGATTTCCGCAAGAGCGTCGGAAATGGCCTCGACGGACAGCGGCTTGGTCAGATAGCCGGCGGCACCGACCTCCGTGGCCTTGTCGCGCGCATCCTTCATGACATCGGCGGTGACGATCAGCACCGGCACGGACGGGCGGCCGCTGCTGCGTTCGTCGGCACGGATCTGCTGGATCGCCTGGAACCCGTCGAGACCTGGCATGTGCAGGTCCATCAGGATCGCGTCATAGGAGCCGCTGGCGGCTTCCTCGACTGCTTTCTCGCCATCGACCACCATGACGGGCACATGGCCGAGCTTGCGCAGCATGGCCTCGCTCAGGAGCCGGTTGATGTCGTTGTCCTCGGCAACGAGCAGACGCAGGGGCCTCGCCGGCACCTTGTGCCGGTTGGCCAAAAAGACGTTGCTGAAGGGTTCCGCGCTGACATCCCAGGCATGTTCCATGCCGGCATCGTCGAGCAGGCCGGCAAAGATCTGCACCAGCGTCTCGATGCGCACCGGCCGGATCAGATAGGCGGCATAACCCGCCTCGCGCAGATGCTCCAGGCGTTCGCGCTCCGGCGGGGCGATCATCACGATGGCAGGTGCCCGGCAGCCCGTCAGGCGGGCAGAGGCCAGCCAGCCGCCGCTGTCGGAGAGGGCTGCGTTGTCGACCACCAGAAGATCCGCCGTCGCCAGACCGGTGTCGAGATCCGGATTGCCTGGGGTCAGAACCGAGACATGCGCGCCGTGCCGCTTGAGACGTTCGGCGAGCAGCGGGCATTCGATCTGGCTGCTGCTGACAAAAACGATATTCCGGCCGGCCACTTTTGCAAGGCGCGGATCCCGCTCCCTCGTCAGGTTTTCGGGGATTGGCAGGGACACGCGAAACAGCGCGCCGCCGTCCCCGGACGGGCTTGCCGAGATATCGCCGCCCATCAGGCCGGCGAGCCGCTGGGCAATGGCAAGACCAAGGCCCGTACCGCCGAATTTGCGGGCCGGACCGTGATCGACCTGCTCGAATTCCTTGAACAGGCGTTCGGCCTCCTCGGCGTCGAAGCCGATGCCGGTGTCGCGCACGTCGATGTCGAGGTAGCTGCCGCCGGCCGGACTGGGCCGCCCGGTCAATTCGATCGCCACGCCGCCTTCATCGGTGAACTTGACACCGTTGCCGATCAGGTTGAACAGGATTTGGCGCACTCTCGTGGCGTCGAGCGTCACTTCTTCCGGCAGGCTCGGATCGAGCATGGCGCCTATCTCGAGTTTCTTGGCATGGGCCTTGGGCGCCAGCAATTCGACGACGCTCTCGACCAGCGCGCCGACGCGTACGGGCGATGCCTGGATGTCCAGTTTGCCCGCTTCCACCTTGGAGAAATCGAGCACCTCGTCGATCAGCAGTAGCAGGGTTTCGCCGGAGGTTTCCAGCGCTTCGATATAGGCGCCCTGTTCCTTGGTCAGGCGGGTGTCGCGCAACAGCGCGGCCATGCCGAGAACACCGTTCAACGGCGTGCGTATCTCATGGCTGACGGTCGCCAGAAAACGCGACTTGGCTTCGTTGGAGCTTTCCGCGGAATGGCGGGCGGCAAGCAGTTCCTCTTCGATCACCCGGCGCTCGGTGACGTCGCGAAGAACCGTCTGCACCAGCTGGCGGTCGGTGGTGGTGTCGCGCACGGGAATGTCGATGCGCGAGAACCAGCGCCGTCCCTGAGCCGTTTCCAGGTAAAAGTCCTGGAACCCCACACCTGCCGAATTTGCCGCCGGTGCGTCGGTTTCCATGCCGCGATTGCGGTCGTCTTCCACGAGCGGCAGCGCCATCGGACTGCCCGGCTGCAGGTGGTGAACCGGTCCGAAAACATCGTCGGCCGCCGAATTGACATAGGTGATGATGCCGTCCTGGTCGCGGCGGATGACGACATCGCCGAGTGTGGCCAGGATGCTGGCATGACGTTCGTCGGATTCGCCCAGTTCCCAGGCGCGGTCCTCAAGTTCCTCGCAACGGGCCATCAGCCGGCGGATCTTGTCGTCCTTCAGCTGCACGGCCTGGATGGCGCGATGCATGTCGTCGGCAAACAGCCGCCAGACGGCAAGGCCACCGGCAAAAAACGCAAGACCGACACTGAAAAAGCGGTTGATGCCCTCGGTCGAGACCATCAGGAATGCGGCGACGAGGCCGACGACGAGCCCGGCGACCGCCAGATGCTGCAGCGACCTGGTGGGCGCGGAGACCGGCAGGTCTGTTGCCCGGCGGCCCGGCCCGACTTCGGGCCCGTCCTCGTCAAGACTTTCCGGATCGAGAGCCCGTGACGAGGGCGTGGCGGTCAGGTCGTCGCGTGGAGAGCGGTTGCGTTCACCGGCAACGGGACGGTCTTCCGCCTCGTCGGCTTCCGGCACGGCTTTGGCGGCGCGATCGCTGTTTTGACTGACCAAGATCACTACTCTCTACAAGACCCAGTTGCCGAGAGAGTGCCGTCTAAACTTTGAAAAACCGTTTCATTGACAAAACTGCCGATGATCTTTTGGACTTTGTTAATCCGGGCGGTTGCCTGACATCCGGGTGAAACGACGCGCCTGTTCCTGCCAAAATGAAAAGGCCCGCGCAGCACCTATTTGGCCAGCCGGATGACAAACCTTCATTTCGTCATCCCGGGCGAAGTGCAACGAAGACCCGGGACCGGGGAGCCAAGGTGTGGAATTGGAAACGGATCAAGATGCCCAAGGTCCGGGCTCCCCGGTCCCGGCTCGCGCTTCGCTTGGCCGGGAGGACGCGGAAAGGCAGATATCCTTGTCGGCAAGCGAAAAGCCCGGCACGAGGCCGGGCTCTGTGTTTGTTGGTCCGAACCTCAGCCTCAGCGCACGTCCAGGAAGCCGATGATCTTGCGGACATCCTTCAGCACCGGTTCGGCGATGGCCGAAGCCTTTTCCGCGCCAACCTTAAGAACGGCATCGATTTCCGTCTTGTCTTCCATCAGCCGGCGCATCTCGTCGGTCATCGGCGAGAGCTTCGCCACCGCAAGATCGGACAGGGCCGGCTTGAAGGCGGAGAACTGCTGTCCGCCGAACTCCTTAAGCACCTCTTCCTTGGTCTGGCCATTGAGCGCCGCATAGATCCCGACCAGATTGTCCGCTTCCGGGCGGCCTTGCAGACCGTCGGTCTCGCTCGGCAGCGCGTCCGGATCGGTCTTGGCCTTCTTGACCTTCTTGGCGATGGTCTCGGCGTCGTCGGTCAGGTTGATGCGTGACAGGTCCGACGGATCGGACTTCGACATCTTCTTGGTGCCGTCGCGCAGCGACATGATCCGGGTTGCCGGTCCGGCAATCATCGGCTCGGTCATCGGGAAATAGAGATATTCCGGCAGCTCCGGCGACGGTGTCGGGTTCGGTACGCCGATGCCCAGCTCCTTGATCCGCTCGGCAAAGTCGTTGTTGAACTTGGCGGCGATGTCGCGGGTCAGTTCCAGATGCTGCTTCTGGTCGTCGCCGACCGGAACATGCGTTCCCCGGTAGGCCAGGATGTCGGCAGCCATCAGGTTCGGATAGGCAAACAGGCCGACCGAGGCGTTTTCCCGGTTCTTGCCGGCCTTTTCCTTGAACTGGGTCATGCGCGAGAGCCAGCCCATGCGCGCAACGCAGTTGAAGATCCAGGCCAGTTCCGCGTGTTCGCGCACCTGGGACTGGTTGAAGATGATCGATTTCTTCGGATCGATGCCGGCGGCCATATAGGCGGCGGTCACTTCGCGCGTCGCGTTGGCGAGCTCGTGCGGATCCGGGAAGCCGGCGGTGATGGCGTGACTGTCGACGACGCAGAAGATGGTCGGCATCTGGTCCTGCAGCGGCACCCAGCGCGAGACAGCGCCGAGATAGTTGCCGAGATGGAGATTGCCGGTCGGCTGGACGCCGGAAAAGACACGGGGCTGGAACTCCGCCATTATATATCCCTTTATTGGTGCGGCCGGTTGGAAGGGCGCTGTAGACTGTTTGGGCGCGCCGGGTGTAAGCCCGCACCGGGCCTTATGCAAGCTGGAAACGGCGGCAAAACGCGTTTCGTCTTCAGGTGTTGCGCCGTGTCAACGCTTTGAGCATGCCGAGAAGGTTCGAGCCGCCGCTGACCTGCGTGACCACCGCGAAGGTGATCATGCCGATGAGGACGAGCACAACGAGGCTCGCGGCCCGGATCAGCAGCCAGGTGTCGGTCAGCCAGGGCGCCAGGGCCTCGGCCGCGAAATAGACCACGACCCCCATCAGCAAGCTGGCCATAAACACCAGCGACAGCCGCCGCAAGAGCTTGAGATCCGGCGCGAAATGGCCGCGTTTCCAGAGCACGACGATCAGGAGACCGGTGTTGACCCAACCGGCCAGCGTGGTTGCCAGCGCAATGCCGACATGTTTGAGCACCGGGAAGAGCGCGATCGACAGGACAACATTGACCACCATGCCGGCGATCGCGAACTGCATCGGCGTCTTGGTGTCTTCGCGGGCAAAATAGCCGGGCGAGAACACCTTGTTGAGCACGAAGGCGGGCAGGCCGAAGGCGAAGGCTGTCAGCGCAGCGGCCGTGCCGTCAACGGCGGCGGCATCGAAACGTACGCGCTGGAACAGCACCGAGACGATCTCGTGAGGAATGACGGCAAGGGCAACGGCGGCTGGCAACGTCAGCACCAGGGAGAATTCCAGCGCCCGGTTGAGACTGTGCTGGTAGGCGGCCGTCTCGCCCGCCCGGAGCTGGCGGGTGAGGCTCGGCAGCAGCACCACGCCGATGGCAATGCCGATCACGCCGAGGGGAAGCTGATAGAGCCGGTCAGCAAAATAAAGCAGCGCATTGGCGCCTTCCTGCATGGAGGCGATGATCTGGCCGACGGCGATGTTGATCTGCGTCACCCCGCCGGCGACCACGCCGGGAATACCCAGGATCAGGAGGCGCCGTGCCGATTTGGTGTAGCGCGGGCGGTAGACCGGAATGCGGAAGCCGAGCCGTTTCAGGTCGATGATCACCACCAGCAGCTGGACGATGCCGCCGACCGTAACGCCAACCGACAGAATGATGCCGAGGGTGACGTCGGTCTTGACGCCGGCGAGCAGCACCCCGCCGAGCACCAGGCTCATCACCACATTCAGCATCACCGGCGCAAACGCGGCCGCGGCAAAGCGTTGATAGGTGTTCAGGATCCCGCCGATAAAGGCCAGCAGCGACATGAAGATCAGATAGGGAAACGCGATCCGCGACATCAGCACGGTCAGATCGTATTTGGCAGGGTCCTCAACGAAGCCGGGCGCTAGCGCCCAGACCACCAGGGGCATGAAGATCTGCGCCAGGGCGGTCAGCGCCAGCAGGCAGAACAGCAGCGCGGCGCCGATTTCACCGGCAAAGCGCCGGGCGCCGTCGTCGCCTTCCTCCTCGACCGCCCGGCCGAACAGTGGAATGAAGGCGGAGTTGAAGGCGCCTTCGGCAAAGAGACGCCGGAACAGGTTGGGCAAGCGGAAGGCGACCACGAAGGCGTCGGCGACCGGCCCGGCGCCGACGGCGGCCGCAAGAAGCACGTCACGGACGAAGCCGAGCAAACGGCTGGCCAGGGTCGCGCCGCCCACGGTCGCGAAGTTGCGCACCAGACTCATTCGGGCCGCACTCCGGCAAGGATCTTGTTCATTTACGAAGCCTGACGCTGGACTTTCCGGGTCGCCGGTGCGGCGGGGTCGAGTTCCACATGCCCTTCCACCGCATCGGAAAGGCGTTCCCGGATGATTTCCTGACGGCCGATATTGGCAATTTTCTGTCCGGTCAGGTCGGTGACGTAAAAGACGTCGACCAGTTTTTCACCGAAGGTGGAAATGTGGGCCGAGCCGATGTTGAGGTTCAGCGTCGCAATCGAGCGGGTGAGGTCGAACAAAAGGCCTGGACGGTCGAGGCCGGAAATCTCCAGCACCGTATAGTCGTCCGACAGGGCATTGTTGACCAGAACCTCGGTGGCGACCTTGAAGGCCTTCATCCGGCCCTTCATGCCCGCCTTTTTCGACACCGGCTCAGGCAGCCGCTGCTCACCGCGCAGGGTCGTTTCGATCAACTTGGCAATGCGTTCGCCGCGGCGGCGCTCATCCATGTCATCGGGCAATTCGCGGCCGATGAAGATCGTGTCGAGCGCGAAACCGTCGGTGGTGGTGTCGATCTGGGCATCGACGATGTTGGCGCCGGTCGTATAACAGGCGCCGGCAATGATCGACAGCAGCCGCGGATGGTCCGGTGCCATGATGGTGAGTTCGGTCACGCCTTCAAATTCACGCGGGATCACATGAAACGCCAGGCGTTTGCCGTCCTTGTCGGCGGCGTGCAGCAATTCGGCATGGGCGAGCAGCCGGTCCGGTTCCGTGCGCAGCCAATAGGCCGCGTAATGCCGCTTCATGTAAGCCTTGCGGTCCTTGGCCGGCCAATGCTCCAGCTTGGTGCTCAGCTCTTCCTTGGCCTGTTCGATCGTCTGGCTGTGCGACATCTTGGTGTGGCCGCCGGAGAGATGCGGCTCGGTGGCGTAGTAAAGCGTGCGCAGCAGCTGGCCCTTCCAGCCGTTGAAAACGCCCGGACCAACGGCCCGGATATCAGCCACCGTCAGGATCAGGAGCAGCTTGAGCCGCTCCAGCGACTGCACCGTATGGGCGAAATCGGTGATGGTCTTGCGGTCCGACAGGTCGCGTGACTGAGCGATCGTGCTCATGTCGAGGTGATGTTCGATCAGCCAGGCGACCGTTTCGGTTTCGGCCTCGTTCAGGCCGAGACGCGGACAGACCTTGCGCGCCACTCTTGCGCCGGCAATCGAATGGTCCTCCGGCCGGCCCTTGGCGATGTCGTGCAGGAACATGGCGACATAGAGCACCTTGCGGTTCTGCAGGGTCAGGATCAGGTCGGTCGCCAGAGGGTGGTCGTCGCCGGAATTGCCGCGCTCGATATCGGCCAGCACACCGATGGAACGGATCAGGTGCTCGTCGACCGTGTAGTGGTGATACATGTTGAACTGCATCATCGCCACGACCTTGCCGAATTCGGGCACGAAGCGGCCGAGGAGGCCGGTTTCGTTCATCTTGCGCAGGGCCTTTTCCGGCGTGTGCCGGGAGGTCAGGATCGACAGGAAAAGTCGGTTGGCTTCCGGGTCGGCGCGCAGGTCCGCATCGACCAGCTTCAGCGAGTGGCGCATCAGCCGGGTCAGGTCCGGATGCATGTTGTAGTCATGCTTGTCGGCGATCTGGAACACGCGCAGCAGGTTGGTTGGATCGGTCTCGAAAACGGTGTCGGACGTTGCGTTGAGCCGGTTGTTTTCGACCACGAATCCCGAGGCGCCTTCCACCGGTTTGGCGGTGCTGGACAGGCGCCCGCTGCGCAGGCGCCGCATCATGCCGGTCAGACCCTTGCCGCGCGGCTCCTTGACGTGTTCTTCCTCCAGGGCGGCGCAAATGATGCGGGTCAGGTCGCCGACATCCTTGGCCACGAGGAAATAGTGCTTCATGAAGCGCTCGACATCCTTCATGCCCGGATGCTGGGTGTAGCCGAGACGGATGGCGATCTCACGCTGGACCTCGAAGGACAGGCGTTCCTCGGGCCGGCCGGTCAGGAAATGCAGGTGGCAGCGCACCGCCCAGAGGAAATCCTCCGACTTCTTGAACCGCGAGTATTCGGAGCGGGTCAGCACGCCCTTCTTGACCAGTTCCGACTGGCTGTTGACGCGGTAATGGTATTTAGCGATCCAGAACAGCGTATTGAGGTCGCGCAGGCCGCCCTTGCCTTCCTTGATATTCGGTTCGACCAGGTAGCGTGAGGTGCCCTGGCGCTTGTGGCGCTCGTCCCGTTCCAGCAGCTTGGCGGCGATGAATTCGGAGCTGGTGCCCTCGACCACTTCCTTGTCGAAACGCTGTACCAGCTCCTCGAACAGGGCTTCGTCGCCCCAGATGTAGCGGGCTTCCAGGATCGACGTGCGGATGGTCATGTCGGACCGGGACAGGCGCAGGCATTCCTCGATGTTGCGCGTGGCGTGTCCGACCTTGAAGCCCAGATCCCACAGCATGTAGAGAATGTATTCGACGACCTGCTCGCCCCACGGCGTCTGCTTGTAGGGCAGCACGAACAGAAGGTCGATATCGGAGCCGGGCGCAAGCGTGCCGCGGCCATAGCCGCCGACGGCTGCGATCGCCATGCGTTCCGCCGTGGACGGGTTCTTGATCCGGTAGACATGATGCAGGGCGAAATCGTAGATCACCCGGATCAGCTCGTCCTGGACAAATGAGAGCCGCGCGGCGCAGATCAGGCCGTGGCCATCGTCGTTGAGCCGCTCCTCGACCGTGCTCCTCGCCGTCTTGACGACCTGTTTCAACTCGGCCAGCACCGCCGACCGGGTTTTCATGTCCGAGCCGTCGCCGTCCGTTGCGGCGGTCAGCGCGGTCAGGCGATGTCTGAGGTCATCGGCATCGATCAGTCCGTCAAGGTCTTCCTGGGCGAGTCTCATGCTGGTCCGGTATTCCGTTCATAAGCGCGGGTTTGTTGGCGTTTATATAGAGTTCGCAGTTGAAGGACACGTAAATCCTTTTGAGGGGGGCGCCCCTCACAATCTGCAATGGCCGTTCATCACCCGCCTCCGTCATGCCCGGCAACGACAGAGGATCTTTGACAAGGCGCAACGCTGTCTGACCGATCAACGCCTCGGCGGGTTCTCCCTCTAGACATCATCCTTCACGGCGGCGACGCGGAGCTGGTGGAGAAGGGCGGCTAGAGAATCTTCCGAGAGGCCGCCGATCTTCAGTGCCAGTTGGTTGGCAAGTTCCGTTGCCTTGGGATCCATGCCGGCCGTGTCGATGGTGACACGCGGGTCGGAAAGTTCGGCCAGGCGCTGGATCTCTTCCGCTTCGTCCCAGATGACGTTGAAATAGGTGATGATCCGCTGCACCAGGAACCAGGTCGGCCTGCCGCGCTTGCCATGTTCGAGCGCGGACAGATAGGCGCTCGATACGGACAGGGCCGCCGCCATTTCTTTCAACGACACGCCGCGTTTTACCCTGAGTTCCCGGATTTTTGCCCCAAGCGGTGTCACGGTCCTACCTTTTCCTGCGAATGCGGACATAGAGCGCGCCGGCGCCGCCATGGCTCGCATGGGCTTCCTCATAACCAATTACCACGGCGCGCAGATCCGGCATCGCCAGCCATTGCGGCACCATTCTGCGCAAAACGCCGCGTTCGTCCATATAGGCGCGCTCCGGCCCCCCACCCTTGCCCGTGATCACCAGCACGATCTGATACCGGCGCGCCTGGGCCTGGTAGAGGAACCCGCGCAGTCGGTCATGCGCCTGATGCTGGGTCAGGCCATGCAGATCGATGCGCGCGTCAATCGCCTTGACGCCGCGCACCACCTTGCGGCGGTAGCGGTGCTCCAGTTGATGCAGCGGCAACGGGGCGTTGGGCGGCTTGACGGCGGCGGGTGCCTTGATGGCGGTCGCGGTTTTGGGCGTGTCGACAGGCCTGGCGGGCGCATCTGCCAGCGTTTTGGCCAATTCGTCTTGAAGGTGTTTCGCCCGGTCCGGATCCAGCGGCGTCAGGGTCTTGGCGACCTTGCCCCAGAGTTCCCGGTCTTCCGGTGAAAGTGACCCCTTTTTGCCCCGCCGCTTCATTGCTCAGTCCGTTACTACCGTACCGGAACCAAATGCTCCTTCGGGCACGAGCAGCGTGAACGTGGCCCTGTGCCGGATGTCCCCGGCGATTGCGCCGGCCGCTTCGCCGGACCCGACAAAGACATCGCCGCGCGCCGGGCCCCTGACCGCCGATCCCGTGTCGTCCGCCACCATCAGACGCTGCAAGGGTCCACCCGCCATAGGCTGGTCGTGATCCGCATCGACAAACACCAGGCCGCCATAGGGAACATGGTGCGGATCAACGGCCAGGCTGCGGCCGGCGGTGAGCGCCAGGCCGGCGGCTCCGACCGGGCCCTCTCCGTCGCCGACTTCGGTCACTTCGCGAAAGAAAATATAGGACCGGTTCTCCTTGAAGAGTGCGTCGCGCTCTTCGGGGTGCTTTTCCAGCCAGGCCCGCGTCCCGGCCATCGTAAACTCCTCCGGCGTGCCTTCGCCGCGTTTGACCAGCAGACGCGCGATGCCTGTGTAGGGGTGGCCGGATTTGCCGGCATAACCGACCCGCATGACAGTACCGTCAGTGAGGCGCAGGCGGGCGGACCCCTGGACGTGGACATAAAACGCATCGACCGGGTCGGCGAGCCAGACCAGTTCGAGGCTTTCCTTGTCCAGTGCACCGTCCATGATGGCGCCCCGGTCGGGCATCTCGGTCAGCTTGCCGTTCAGGTGGCGGCCGTGGCTCAGTTGATCCGGCCAGTCCTTGGGCCGGTTGGCCGCGCTGACCGGCTCAAGTCCGGCGGGTTTCTTTAGAAGCGGCGTTGCGTATTCGGCGGTTTTTTCGCGCGAGGCAGACAATTCAGGCTCGAAATAGCCGGTGACAAAACCGTCATGCGCGACCCGGTACGGCGTAAAATGGACTTCGAGGAAGCGCCGGGCCTCTGCTCTGGAACCCCGGCCGCTCACTTCCGCCCTGAGGCAGAGATCATAAAGGTCCGGGACGGGCATCTTGTAAAACGCGGCCGCTTCACCGAGGGCCTCACGTTTGCAAAACCGCGCAAAGCTGGAGAGGGCAGCCTGGTGATCGTCCGCCTCCCAGCCGGCAAGGTCGGCAAAAGCGATTTCTTTTAGAAGGTCCGGGATGTGCGGGCCGTCAGCCATGGCAGGAATCGCTCCTGAAATGAAAAACGGCGCGGCCAGGACCGCGCCAATAAACTTGTTGGCAAGACGGCGGGCGGCGCCCGGCCGTGCAGAGCCTTTCCACCGCGCCATGATTATTCGGCGGATTCGGTCGCGACCAGCTTCCAGTTCGGATCGCGGGAATTGGTGTCCCGGGCGAAGGTCCAGATATCGACCACTTCCGTCACCTTCGACGGATCGCCTTCGACGATCTCGCCCGCCTTGTCGCGGGTCGCCGAGATCAGCTGGCTGTGGATCTTGACGGTGACCTGGGCTGTCGAACCTTTCAGGGCGGCTTCGACGATCTCGGCCTTGTCGATGCCGACAAAGGTCGAATCGATCGATTCACCGCGCTTTTCTCGGTCTTCGATCGCCGCGACAAAGCCGTCATAGACTTCCGGCGACAGCAGGTTCTTGAGAGCTTTCTTGTCGCCGTCGGCAAAGGCCATGACGATCATTTCGTAGGCCGCGCGCGCGCCTTCCAGGAACGGTTCCGGCTCAAAGCTTCGGTCGACCGACAGGATCTGCTTCAGGGCGCTGTTGAGCGCCGACCCGGCCGGAGCGACCTTGTCGATCACCACATCGCCGCCAGGACCCGGTGCTTCCACCGGCTCAAGCTCCTCGTTGGTCTGGTTGGGCAGCGGAATGACGTTGTCCTGGCCGTTGGCCGTGTTGCGGTCATTCTTCTGCTCGGGCTTCGAATAGGGATCGAAAGGCGGCCGTTCATTGCCGGTGCGCTTGCCCAGAACAGACCGCAGCCTGAACAGGATAAATACGGCAAGTCCCATCAGGAGGAGGTTCAACGGGTCAAAAATCTCGTTCATCGTAACTTCCGGCTATCCTTTTGAACCACTGGAGCCGCCTGCATTCTTGATCAGGGCAGGCCCGCGCACCGCTCGTCGTCTGTCAGGTTCTTATGTAGGGGGTTCTTCAACCAGCATCCAGACCCAAGAGCAAGACCCAATCTATCCCAATATCGTCATTCGACGCGCTGCTGCTCGCATTTTTGCGACTGAATGTCTACCTTATGAGCAAACAGCTTATCAGACGTTGGAGGTCCCGTGGGACTTTATATCATTGCCGCCATCCTGCTTCTGCCCCTGATCGAAATCGCGGTGTTCATCTGGATCGGGGGCCTGATCGGTGTTTTGCCGACGATACTCCTGACCGTGGTCACCGCGCTGGCCGGCTCCTTGATGCTGCGCCAGCAAGGCCTGTCGCTGCTGATGCGCATGCAGAAAGAGCTGGATGCCGGCCGGTCTCCGGGCAACGAGGTCATGCAGGGAGCCATGATTGTGCTGGCGAGCATTCTGCTCTTGATCCCCGGATTCGTCACCGATGCCATCGGTTTGCTGCTGTTTGTGCCGCCTGTGCGCGAGGCGCTGGCCCGGTTCATCATTGACCGCTCGAACGTGGTGATCGTCGAGGGCGGCACGGGTGCCCGCCGGCCGGAAGAGGGCGTTGTCGATCTGGACAGCGGCGACTGGTCCGAGAAGAAAGACGGCGCGGGCGCTGATACGGACCAGCCGAAACTGAGCCCCTGGCAGGACGGATCGGGCGGCGCGAAACCCTGACGCGAGCGCGCGCCGGTCACCAAATCGTGACAGTTAGTGTATTCGTATTTTCTACCAGTTATGGTTAGGCCTGAGCCCGAACAGAACACTCTCCGGGCGAACCCGGCAAGCAAGGCATCAGGGAATGAGCGCTCCGCGCGTCGATTGGGTGGATACGGCCAAGGGCATCTGCATCATTTTCGTTGTGATGATGCATTCCGTGCTGGGCGTCGAAGCCGCGGCCGGCGAGACCGGCTGGATGCATGCGGTCGTCGCCTTTGCCGCGCCGTTCCGCATGCCGGACTTTTTCCTGATCTCCGGCCTGTTCTTGTCCAATGTCATCACCCGCGACTGGAAGCTTTATCTCGACCGCAAGGTGGTGCATTTCGCTTACTTTTACGTGCTCTGGATGACAATCCAGTTCGTGATAAAGGCACCGGTCTTCATTGAAGAGATGGGCGCGGGGGCAACATTCGACCTCTATCTTCTCAGCTTCATTGAGCCGTTCGGCACGTTGTGGTTCATCTACATGCTGCCGATTTTCTTCGTGGTCAGCAAAATCGCCAATGACCGCGGCATCCCCTGGCAGGTGGTGCTGGCCCTTGGCGCACTGCTTCAGATCGCGCCGATCCATACCGGCTGGCTGCTGGTCGACGAATTCGCCTCCCGCTTTGTGTTCTTCTACGCCGGTTACGTCTTTGCGCCGCACATCTTCCGTCTGGCTGGCTGGGCGCGCGAGCGCATCGGTGTCAGCCTCGGATATCTGCTGGCCTGGGGTCTGGTGAATGGCGGCCTGGTCTATGCCGGCTGGGCGGCGGCGCCCGGGATTGCCCTGGTGCTCGGTGCGGCCGGTGCCGGCGCCATCATCCTGACCAGCGCGCTGATCGTCAGATGGTGCCGTCTCGACTTTCTGCGCCATTTCGGCGAGAACTCGATCGTGATCTATCTTGCCTTCTTCTTCCCGATGGGTGTGACCCGCGTGACCCTTTTGAAACTCGGCTTTCTGGACATCGGCACGATGTCCCTGATTGTCACCCTCGTCGCCGCCGTCAGCCCGATGATCCTGTTCTGGATCATCCAGCGGACAAACATGCTGCGGTTCCTGTTCCGGCGCCCGCAATGGGCCTATCTGCGCGGCACGTTCAGCGGCAAACGCCAGGCGCAGGCCGCCGAATGAGCCGTCTCCTTCTTTGCCGGACCTGCCAGCACGAGGCGGGCAGCACCGCTGACAACGCCTTGAGCGCCCTGAAACAGGCGTTTGAGAATGTTGGGCTCGATCGCGACCTGGACCTTGGCACCGTCGATTGCATGGGCGCCTGCGAACAGCCCGTGTCGCTGGCCTTTCAGGGCCAGGACCGCGCGACTTTCGTCTTTTCCGGTCTCCGGTTTCCAGACGACATTGACGACATCGTCGCCACAGCCCGCACCTATCTGGGCGCAAAGGACGGTTGGATCGAGGACGCCCGCTCCTGCGGCCGTCTCCGCTTTTGCCTCCGGGCCCGGATCCCGGCGATGAAGCCGGATGATGCCGTCTAGGGTTTTCTCAGCTTTGCAAGACCAAAAGGCGCGTCACCCTTCGAGACCGCCTTTCCCCGAAGGACGGGATCAATCGCTTGGGAAACAGGCACGCCGCAAACATCGGTGTTACCCCGGGCGAACAAAGTGAGACCCGGGGCCTACTCGTTTGCAGAGAGCTGCAGTGAAGGCCCTCCAAGAAGACGCGGCACACGTTTTGGCATGCGGAACTGCGAGTGGGCCCGGCGCGCGCTGCGCTTGCCGGGATGACACCGAAAGTGATTTTTTTTCAGCAGCTTAGACCTGGAATTGCAAATGTAGCCACCGTCCTCTTCTGGCATAGGGAGTGAACGGCAAATCCAGGCTCGCTTACCTACAGCATTTCGAGAAAAGTCTGAGCCGACTTTAGCTGCCTCTCGGCTCTGCCTCGAACGCAAAAGTCGGCATTGCTTGTTTCAAACAAATCTCGAAATGCTTTAGTCCGCGCTGACGGTTACCGACGCCTTGAGCGGCTGGTTGTCGACGGCGAGCATGCGGTGGTCGTTGGTGTTCAGCGTCACTTCCACCTCGGCATTGTCCGGCAGGGACGCAAGATGCATCCAGGAGCCGTAAAGCCGGCCAATCTTTTCGCCATTGACATAGACATGCGCGTGGCCTTCGCCGGCGACGTGGTCCTGGCTGGCACGTTCGGGCGCGAAGGTGAAATTCCGGGTCACGAGATGCAGGTTGTAGCCGCTGGCCGGGTCCGGAGAGACGCTGATTGTCAGTGCCGGTGCGTCGGGGCCGGCGGCGACGGAGACCAGCTCATCGTGATTGTGGCCGGTCGTGGTGTGACCGGAATGGGCGTCGTGGGACTGCGTACTGGCGGCCTGCGCCTGATGCGCCGCCGGGTCGGTATGGTCATGGCCGTCAAAGGTGACGCCATAGCCTGCCGCCGTGACAAAACCGATGCCGCCGCCAAAGATCAGCCCGATGACAAAAAGGGCGAGGGAACGTTCCATAAGATGTCCAGTATTTCCTTGGAAAGACTGCGGGCGGAACCTTGGTCCCGCCCGTTCTTTCGATGTGTCTGCCGGATCAGGCCGGCTGACGGGCGCCGTCCCGGGCGCCTTCGCGCTGCCAGAAGAACCCGGCAAAACAGCCGAGCAGAAGCCAGGCGGCCATGCCGACACCAAGAGCGCGGCTGGCGAACAGAGCGCCGATTTCGGTCGGGACCGGTCCGGTGAACGTGTCCGGTTCCGGCGCGCCGACGACATGCGGGGCCAGAAGCAGGACTGCTGCCGCGCCCCAGGCCAGCCAGTTGCGGCCGAAGGCGATCAGCCAGAGGCCGGCACCCGCCGTGACCACGGTTGCCCACCACCAGACCTGACGCAAGGCCACATCGGCGGCGGCTACGCCTGGCACTTCAGGCGCCAGGGTGAAGCCCGGCGCAAAGTGGAAGGCGACAAAGCCGGCGAGGCCCCAGAGAAGGCCGTTGCGGCCGTTGACATTGGCACCGCGCATTTCGGCAAGCGCCATGCCGACCAGCAGGATGAAGGCATAGCCGGTATAGGTGAGCATGGTGAAAACGATGCTCAGGCCATCTCGCACCGGCTCGAAGCCGCCGAGATCCTGGTGGGCACTGACCGCCTCCGCCCCGAAATGCACCAGCGCGCCGGATTCATAGAGTTCGGCGTGCAGCAGCACCGGCTGAACGAAAAAAAGCTGCAGCAGGGCCGCAATCAGCCCCGCTCCAGCGCCAGCGAACAGGCCGCTGACCAGAAGACGTGTCAGCATCTTAGTGGCAGGGGAAACCGGTCGCATGGCGCACGTCGTGCGCCGCGTCGTGCAGGGCGCCGGCCTGCACATGACCCGTGACGGAAATGATGGCCACACCGAGAATGGCGGCAAAAGCCAGCGATACGATCTTGGTGGCGGAAAGGGTCGATTTAACAGTTTGAGTCGTCATGTTGTCCTCATTGCCGTCACACCCGACGGCCGTGTTTCGGGTCTTGCCTGGCAGGTCTCCTGGCTCGCGGGTCGTGGCAATTGACCCGACCTTCCCTGCTTCGACGAGCAAGTGGTGCAATGGGTCAACGCTCACCGCATACAGTCGCGGGGGCGGCTTCGGCATCCAGCGCCCTAATTGGGTCCGCCGTGTCCGAATTCCCTGTTCGTTTCCCGGCACTTTGTGCCGATCGGAAAACCAAGCAGAGGATATAATGGACCATTTGCCTTTTCCGCGAAAGCACAAATGCGACATTGCGTTGTTTTCCGGAGCCGGGCACCGCGCCCCAGTCCTGTCAGGAGCCGGTTTTCGAGGCCTAAAATTTGTCACTTTAGGCCTTTCCTCCGGGCGAGGCTCCGGGCATGATCCGCGCCATGTCGACGCAAGATTCCTCCCCCGCCCTCACCGCCGATGACCACCTGATCCTGGTCGACGGTTCCACCTTCATCTTCCGCGCTTATCACGCGCTGCCGCCGCTGACACGAAAGCCGGACGGGCTGCCGGTCGGCGCCGTCTCCGGCTTCTGCAACATGCTGTGGAAGCTGCTGCAGGAGGGCCTGACCCCGGAAGAGGGCGACGAGCCGACGCATTTTGCGGTGATCTTCGACCATTCGGCGAAGACCTTCCGCAATGACATCTATCCGGAATACAAGGCCCACCGGCCGGAACCGCCGGAAGACCTGGTGCCGCAGTTCGGCCTGATCCGGGAGGCAACGCGCGCCTTCTCCGTCCATTGCGTCGAGCAGGCGGGTTTCGAGGCCGACGACCTGATCGCGACCTATGCGCGCCAGGCCGCCGATCAGGGTGCCCGCGTCACCATTGTTTCCGGCGACAAGGACCTGATGCAGCTGATCGGGCCGAAAGTCGGCATGATCGACACGATGAAAAACAAGGTCTTCGGCGAGGCGGAAGTCTTTGAAAAATTCGGCGTTGGACCGGACAAGGTCATCGAGGTGCAGTCGCTGGCGGGCGACAGCGTCGACAATGTGCCCGGCGTGCCGGGCATCGGCCTGAAGACCGCAGCCCTCTTGATCAACGAATTCGGCGATCTGGAGAGCCTGCTTTCGCAGGCCGACACGATCAAGCAGACCAAACGCCGGGAAAACCTGATCGAATTCGCCGATCAGGCGCGAGTCTCCAAGGAACTGGTGACGCTCAAACAGGACGTTCCGGTGGACGTGCCCGTGGGCGATCTCTCCGTGACCGAAATCAACGGACCAAAGGCGGTCGGCTTCCTGAAGGCGATGGGCTTCAGCACACTCACCAAGCGTGTTGCGGAAGTAACAGGCGCGGACCTTGCCAATGTGGACGCGGCCGATTTTCAGGTTCCCGGTTGGGACGTGCCCGACCACAAGGGCCGGATGATGGAACGCGCCGCCACCGGCAGCGGCTCGGAAGCCGCCAAGACGCCGGGCGACGCGGCGCCGGCACCCGACGGGCTGATGGTGCCACAGACGGTCGCCGATGCACGCGCGGTGCGCATCAAGGCGATCCCGGTCGATTCCAGCGCTTATGAAACCGTCACCAGCCTCGACCGGCTGAAGGAATGGTGCGACGCGGCCTATGAAAAGGGCTATATCGCCTTCGACACGGAAACCACCTCGCTCGATGCCATGCAGGCGGAGCTGGTAGGCCTGTCGCTGTCGACCGAACCGGGCAAGGCCTGCTACGTGCCGCTTGCCCATGTGGACGGCGAGGGCGATCTTCTGGGCGGCGGCGGCCTGGTCGAGGGCCAGATCCCGCTGAAGGACGCGATCGAGGTGCTGAAGCCGATGCTGGAGGACCGTTCGGTCCTGAAGATCGCGCAGAACCTCAAATATGACTGGCTGGTGATGACCCGCTACGGCGTCGACATCACGCCCTATGACGACACCATGCTGCTCTCCTACACCGTCGATGCCGGCAAGGGCGGCAACGGCATGGACGAGCTCTCCGAGCGCTGGCTCGATCACAAGCCGATCCCGTTCAAGGAGGTCTGCGGCTCGGGCAAGTCGATGATCACCTTCGACAAGGTGGCGATCGACAAGGCGACCGCCTATGCCGCCGAGGACGCGGATGTCACCCTGCGCCTATGGCTGATCCTGAAGCCGCGGCTGGCGAGCGACAAGATGGCGACCGTCTACGAGACCCTGGAACGGCCGATGGTGCCGGTGCTGGCGCGCATGGAAAAGCGCGGCATTTCCGTCGACCGGCAGATGTTGTCGCGGCTTTCCGGCGATTTTGCGCAAGGCATGGCCGCCAAGGAATCGGAAATCTACGAGCTCGCCGGCCAAAGCTTCAACATCGGCTCACCGAAACAGCTCGGCGACATTCTCTTCGGCCAGATGGGCCTGCCCGGCGGCAAGAAGACCAAGACCGGCGCGTGGTCGACCTCGGCCCAGGTGCTGGAAGACCTGGCCGCCGAGGGTCATGAACTGCCGTCGAAAATCGTCTCCTGGCGCCAGCTGTCCAAGCTGAAATCGACCTATTCGGATGCGCTGCCCGGCTACATCAACCCGGAGACGAACCGGGTGCACACGTCCTATGCGCTGGCGGCGACCACGACCGGGCGCCTGTCCTCTTCGGAGCCGAACCTGCAGAACATCCCGGTCCGGACCGAGGAAGGCCGCAAGATCCGCAAGGCCTTCATCGCCGAAAAGGGCCACAAGCTGATTTCGGCCGACTACAGCCAGATCGAATTGCGCGTGCTGGCCCATATGGCCGACATCCCGCAGCTGAAACAGGCGTTCGAGGACGGGCTCGACATTCACGCCATGACGGCGAGCGAGATGTTCGGCACGCCGATCGAGGGCATGGACCCGATGGTCCGCCGCCAGGCGAAAGCCATCAATTTCGGCATCATCTACGGAATTTCCGCCTTCGGCCTCGCCAACCAGCTCGGCATCCCGCGCGGTGAGGCAAGCGACTATATCAAGACCTATTTCGAGCGCTTCCCGGGCATCAAGGACTATATGGAAGCGACCAAGAAACAGGTGCACGCCAACGGCTATGTCACCACGATCTTCGGCCGCAAGGCCCATTATCCGGAGGTGAACACCAAGAACCCGAATATGCGCGCCTTCTATGAACGCGCGGCGATCAACGCCCCGATCCAGGGTTCGGCCTCCGACATCCTGCGCCGTGCCATGGTGCGCATGGAGGACCGCCTGGCGAACTCAAAGCTCGACGCGCAGATGCTGCTGCAGGTCCATGACGAACTGATCTTCGAAGTGCCGGAAGGCCAGGTCGAGGACACCATTCCGGTGATCAGGGACGTCATGGAAAACGCCTGCGACCCGGCGCTGAAACTCACCGTGCCGCTGCAGGTCGATGCCAGGGCGGCCGACAATTGGGACGAGGCGCATTAGGCGCCTCGACATTTTCACAAAGGCACGTCCTCTCCGGCGTCATCCAGGCCAAGCGAAGCGCGCGGCGGGACTGGAGAGGCAAGTGCTTTTAGCCTCCTGATCTTCCTCTATCGACACGCCCCGGCTCCCCGATCCCGGGTCTCCGCTGCGCTGCGCCCGGGATGACGGCGGTAGGGTTGCTTCAAGGTTGGAAGTGTCCTCAAGAGGCAATCGTCACACCATCGCCATCACCCGGCTCGGGCCGCCCGTGCCGCCCCTGTTCTTCGGTGCGCCGACGATCAGCGTGGCGCCGCTGACCGGCAGGGCGTCGAGGTTGGCGATGCATTCCAGACCCCAGCGGTTGCTCGGCAGCCAGGAATAATGCACGGCGAAATCCTGCGACATGCCGTGGTCGAGCGACAGGCTGTCGACAGCAATGCCGACCACATCGGCCTCTTCCATCAGCATTTGCGTTGCTTCCGCGTGAAAGCCCGGGAAATGCATGACGCCATTGGCATCCGCGTTGCGGAACCTGTCGGTCGCCACATGGGCGTCCCAGCCGGAATTCATGGCAACGCAGGCACCGGCCGGGATGTCGCCATGGGCGGAGATCCAGGCTTTCAGGTCGTCTGGTGTGACCTGCGCGTCCGGGTTCTCGGCGGCCCTCGCCTTGATGTCGACGATGCAGAGCGGCGCGACCAGGTTCTCGACCGGGATTTCCGCAACCGACATGCCGTCGGCCGAGAAATGCAAGGGCGCGTCCAGATGGGTGCCGGTGTGCTCGTTCACCTTCAGCTCGAAGAGATTGTAGCCGTCCTTGGCAATGTCGAAGACCTGGCTCAACTCGAATTGCGGTTCGCCGCCAAAGGTCGGAAACGCTGCATGAAGCTCATGGGTCATATCGGCGATTGTCGACGGTGCTTGGGCCATTGCCGGAAGGGCACCGGTCACCGTGCTTGTCAGAGCGGCCGTTGCCGCTACACCGGAGCCGACCGCGGTTGCCTTGAAAAAATCGCGGCGAGACAGCATGCGCTGCTTGACCGACTGGATGACGCATAGATCGCACATGAAAACTCCTCCGGTTGAGACGGCACTCTGCCAATGGCGCTGACCAGCTGCCTTGCAAAGATTAGCAGCAATTACTCAGGCGTGCAGCTGCTGGCGGCGATCAACCCGGCGGCCAGGCCCCGGGCGACCTCGGGCTGGCCGAGATGGGCGGTCTCGGACATGGAACCAAGCACCTCGGCAAGGCTGGCCGCCAGGCCGCTGCCCTCAAGGGGCTGCAGCACGTCCTGCAACGTGTCCGGTGTCAGTGTGCTCAGGGCCGCGCCGACCGGAGCACCCCGGCAGGCAAAATTCTGAGAACCGAGATCAATCACCAGATCTTCAGCATGTCCTTTCAAACGCAGCCGCATCGCCTGGCTTTGCGGTTCGAACACCACCTGCCAGCGCGTTTCCCGATTGGCCAGTCGGTCCAGCGCGGCAAAGGCACTCTGCGGGTCGAATGAGGTTTTTGCCGCTCCGGTCAGACCGGCGGCAATTGCAAAGCGGTCAAGGCTGTTGGTTTCACCCGGCCTCTGTTCCTCCGGCATGGGCACCTTGCCTCCGAAGCCCTGCATTTTACCAATGTGCTCGATCGCCGCAGCGTAGCTGGTGTTGGTCAGGGCCGGCACCGGCAGGCTGTCGCCTGTGTGAACCTGAAGCCCATTTTGGGCCGGAGTGAGGATTGCGGCGGCGCCCGTCCGATCGAACAGGAAATAGTGGATCGGCACCACTCCCTCGATCCGGACCGTCTCTAGCTTCGCCAGCGCTTCTTCCACCGACCCGGACGTGTCGAGCAGAAACTGGATGAATTCCAGTTCGCTCACCGTCGGTGCATCGGTTGAACCACCGTAAATCGCGGCCTCGTTCCACATCAGCGTGATCGCGAGGCCTGCCGTGTTCATCCCGGCCGTCGGCATGCCAGGTCCGACCTGGTTGACTGTAACGCTGCCGTAGCGGGCCGACCAGCGTGCGCCATTGCCGTCCATGACCGAGCGGCGCTCGATCCCTTCGACGTTCACGATCAGGAACCCGGCGCCAGTCTCGGCAAAGTCGAAGTTGAAGGCCAGAACCGGTTGCTCAGGGTCGGGGAAAGCCAAAGTGGAACAGGCCCCGGCCGGAGCGGCGGTTAAAAAGTGTAGGGAAAGGATCACCGGCAGCAGCAGTGGCATGGCGGATCGGCGGCGCGATTTGAGACCTGTCATGGTTTCCTCATCTCGGTTGGATTAGGGTCTCAGCCATGATCCGTTTGAGCGCCAAGACCAATGGAGATTTCGCCAAGTGCAGCTCAGTTTCGTGAACAACACGCATGTCACGCAAATTCGGCACGACCTCGTCGCCCCGTTCGCGTCCCGCCGCAGCCTGGCCTTGCTTGTGACACTCGCCGGACTGGCCGGCCTTGTTGGGCCCTTCGGCACCTTTGACGCCTATCCGACAGTCTTGCGTTTCCTTTATTGGAGCGCGGTCGCGAGCCTAACGGCTGCCGTCGGCCACGCATCCGCATCGGGCCTTGAGCGGTTTCTGCGTCAAAGGCAGGTGCCTGCCCCTTTGGAACTTGCCGCAATCGCGCTGCTGGCCGCGCTGCCTGTCTCACTGGTTGTCGCCCTCGTGAGCCTCGCCTTCGGCTTCAACCCGTTTCACCACGACCTGCCGGTTCTTTATCTGCAATGCGCAGCGGTGATGGGTGCCATCGTCACCGTGTTCCATCTGGCCGAACCGCCCGTGTCTTCGGCGCAACAACAGAACTCCGGCGACACGCCGGTGGTTCTGCGGCGTCTGCCACCGGCCAAACGGGGTCGCCTCATGCGCCTGTCGGCACAGGACCACTATGTCGAGGTGGTCACCGACAAGGGACGGGAGCTTATCGCCCTGCGATTTCGCGATGCCATCAAGGAGACCGAGCCGGAATCGGGCATTCAGTGCCACCGGTCCCACTGGGTTGCCCTGCACACCGTTACCGGCCGCGCACGGCAGAATGGCCGGGCCGGACTGACGCTATCGGGCGGAGATTTCATTCCGATTGGCCGATCCTTTGACCCGGCGGTGAAGGCGGCTCTGAGCAATCCGGATGGATCCACCAGTGCCCGCGCCAATCGGAAGCGGACGTCATTTTCCGGCACTGGAACGGTGTAGCTCGGCAGCGCGTCCTCCGGTCAGACCTTCACACCACCCGCAGTTCCGGCGAGATCTTGCCCGCCAGCACGGAGCGCGGCGCGATGGCGTTTTGCAGGAGGTCGTTGAGATGCTCTTCCAGATAATCGACGATCGGCGATTGAGTGGTCGACTGCGTGTAGATGGCCAGCTGCGTTGCCGGCAGTTTCGGAAAACCGTCCTGTTCCTTCAGAACCTTGATGCCGTCCTGGAGCGCGCCCGTCGGTAGGCAGCAGATGCCAGCGCCGGACAGGACCGCAACCTGGGCGGCGGCGACGCTGGTGGTGGTGATGCGCTCATACCATTGCCGGCCGGCGCGGGCGAGGGCGCTGAAGGCCATCTCGCGGAATGGACAGGGTTGCGGAAACAGGATCAGCGGCAACGGATCGGTCAGCTGGCAGGTGTCGCTGACGGCCCAGTGCAACGGCTCCTCGACCACTTCGTCCGGCAACGCCTTGGAGGCGGTGACCAGGGCGATTGCCAGGTTGATCTCGTTGTTGGTGAGCATTTCATGCAAGGTGGCGCTGTCGGCGACCGTCATTTCCAGCTTCACATTGGGATGGATGCGCACGAAATTGCAGAAGATCGACTGCAGCTGGCCGGTGGCGTACCATTCCGGCAGGCCGACATGGACCGTGCCGGTGAGTTCGGGCGCGGAGAGGCGCAGACGGGCTTCCTCGTGGGAGCGCAGGATTTCCGTGGCGTGCTGATAGAGGATCCGGCCCGCGGGGGTCAGGTTCATGGTGCGCGCGTTGCGCTCGATCAGGGGTTTGCCGACCCTGTCCTCCAGGCGGCGCAGCTGGGTGCTGACGCAAGGCTGGGTGCGGTTGAGCCGGGTCCCCGCGTGGGTGACGTTGCCGGCTTCGGCCACGGCAACAAACGCTTCCAGCAACTCGATGTTAAAACGGCCGATGGTCAATTCCCTGCCTCCGTTTTAGCGCCTGCTCCGTTAACTCTTCCACCAGGTCAGCGCTGGACAAGCATAACGTTCTATTATGATGCGCTTCAATTATAAATTTAAACAGGGGTAAAAAATCCCGTAATCCGGGAGTCTCCTTGTCAAAACAGGTAGCCGCCATGACTTTAGCGCTTTCCTTTGGCCAGCCGGAGCATCGGCCAGACCACCACCGTTTTTCCGCAGAAACCTCTTTGCAGCAAAAAGTCCACCGGGCGATCGCCGCTCATACCGAATTCAGTCTTGACCGCATCCTGACCCAGGACAACCGGGTCAAATACACCAATGCCGGGTCACAGGAGACTGCGACCGGACATCTGGACGAGGTGTTCCAGCTGATGCGCCAGCTCAACGAAGGCGGCATCGCCTCGCCTACCCTGGGCCGTCTCGCCAAGACCGGACGTTCCTTCCGCGAAGCGCTGGAAGAAAGCTGCGTGGCCATTGCCGAAACGCTCGGTGGGAAGCCGCTGATCTATGTCGAGCTCGGTCCCGAACCGATAAAGACCGGCTTCATTCTGAAAACGCTGCTGCGGCTGGGCGTTGTCATCGACCGCTACATCGCCGTCGACATCAATCCGAAATCCGCCGGCCCCATGAAGGCCGCGCTGGCGGAAATCCTGCCGGGAACGCCCCTGACCTTTGTCACCTCGTCCTTCGAGGAGTTCCGGCTTGCCGACGCGGTTGAACAGGGCGCGCCGCGCGCTGTCATCACCATGCTCGGCTTCCAGGAAGGCAATGACGATCCCTTCGTGGTCAATGACTGGCTTGCCGGCATCGCCCGGCCGGGTGACCTGCTGCTCTCCGAAAGCCAGCTTTACACCACCGGTCAGGTCGACAAGATTTCCGGCTTCTATGCCCATCCGGCAATGCAGAGGTTCTCGCGCATCGCCTTTGAGCGGGCCGTCGACCGCAATCTGCCGACACTCAACCGGTTCTTTCTGCTGCCGGTCGCCTTCCGCGACGGCCAGAGCGCGCAAGTGGCCATTCTGGCTGAAGAATATGCCGGTTCAATCAGTGCAAGAAACTTGCATGTTTCCAACTTCTGCCTGAAACTTACCCTCGATCAGTACCGCCACTACCGGCAGGAGGGTGGCCATTTCACGATTGTCGGCGAGAGCTCCACGGATGACCAAACACTTCACTTCCAGCTCTCCCGCCGGGTATGAGATGAGCCTCGCGCGGACCCGCGGCCTGACGGCGGCGGGTCTTGCCATCGTGGCCGCCACCTATGGTCTTGCGCGGTATTGTTTCGGCCTGTTCCTGCCCGATATCCGTCTGGAATTCGGTCTTTCATCCGAGATGATCGGCCTGATCGCCGGCCTGTCCTATATGGGTTATCTGGCGGCGACCTTTGCCGGATCCTGGCTGTCGACGGTGTTCGAGCCGCGCCTGCCAATCCTGCTCGGAGGCATCGCCGCGACCACCGGTATGGCGCTGATCGCCTGGTCGCCGACACCGCTGGCACTGGCCGTCGGCGTCTTCATCGCCGGTACGAGTCCCGGTCTGGCCTATCCGCCGTTTTCGGATGTCATCGTCCGGCATACGGAAACGGGCCGCCAGAATGTCGTCTATGCTTGGATCAATTCCGGCACCGGCTTCGGCGTCGCCTTTGCCGGTCCGCTGGCGCTTTATGCGGGCGGCGACTGGCGGCTGGCCTGGCTGGTCTTCGCCGGCCTGGCGCTCGCCATCACCGTCTGGAACGGCTTCGCCCTGCCCCGGCGCAGCCCGCATCTGGAGACCGGACCGCGCAAGGTCTCTTTGTGGATCCTGATGGAGCGCTCGGCCCGGACCTTGTTCCTGTCGGCCTTCCTGTTCGGCATCGTCTCGGCCATCTACTGGACCTACGCGGTCGACCTGCTGACGACATTGACGGGCAATCCGCGCGACGCGGTCCAGTTCTGGATCGTGCTCGGCATCGCCGGTGTCACCGGCTGTTTCGCCGGCGGCCTGGTCAATCGCTGGGGCCTCGGCCGGGCCTACCTCCTGCTGGCCCTTCTGGTGGGCGGTGCCATCGGTACATTGCCATTGCTGGTGGAAACGAAGCTCGGCATCTTCCTCTCCGCCGCCTGTTTCGGCTCGGGTTTCATCGTCATGACGGCTCTGTTCGGCATGTGGAGCATGCGGATTTTCCGCGCCGCGCCGTCCATCGGCTTCGGTTTCACCTTTTTCCTGCTCTCGCTTGGGCAAGGCGTCGGACCGATCGTGAGCGGCTTCCTGATCCCTGTAACCGGCCAGTCCGCCTTGTTTTTTGCCGCCGGTCTGACCTGTTGCGCGCTGGCGCTGGTCCGGACTTCCGCCGGAACGGAGGCGCAGGCATAACAGCTGGTTATGATCTCGACACGGCGCATAACCCCAATTTGCTGGCATTTCTCAAAAATTGCATGCATGGTTGTAGCACGCTATGATTGATTGAAGAATTGTGAATGGATCCATGATTATCGCCCCCTCCACCAATCCCGGTGCACGCCTCGACATGGAGTTGTGCCGGGCCATGTTCGAAAAAGACCCGGACAGGCTGCTTGAGCTGGTTTCCGACTGGCTGGAGGTCAATCGGCTGACCCCTTCAGACGATTTCCAGGTGCCGACCTATCTCGAGGTTGTGCTTGCGCGCGCGGAGAGCGCGAAGGAGCCGAGCCGGCGCCTGCGTGTTCTGGTGTCCTGACCTGAAGCTTGATCCATGACGCGGTGGACCGCCTTCGGTCCGGTTTCTGGCGTCCATACCTGGTGTTTTGAGACATTCATGATTGTCCGTCCGGCTGAAAGCGCCGATGCAACGGCCATGAGCCGTATTCTGTCAGAAATTCTCGAATCCTGGCAAAGCGACCGGCCCGGCGATCCCGATCACGTGCGCGCATATTATATCGAGCATCCGGACTCGCTGGCCTGCACCGTCGCTGTTGCGCCGAACGGCCGCCTGAAAGGCTTTCAGTCCCTGAAGCTGGCCAGACAGGGCAACGCCTACGACCTGCCGGCGGGCTGGGGCGTCATCGGCACCTATGTCAGCCTGTGTTCGGGACGCAAGGGCGTCGGCAGCTTGCTGTTTTCGCAAACGCTTGAAGCCGCAAAACGCGCCGGGCTGTCCAGGATCGACGCGACCATCGGCAAGTCGAACCTTGCCGGGCGCGGCTACTATTCCGCCCTTGGGTTCCGGACTTGGCGCGACCTGCCGACTGCCACCGGCAAATGCCTGACGCTCACACCGGAGTGAGCGCCTCCGTGTGCGGCCGGCCACGTCTTTCACCGGCATTCCTGTCATTGTTCCATCTTTGTTCTTGAAACTCCCGAAAATATATGATTGCCTGACTTGCATCTTCAGGTAGAGGGCGGGGCATGGTCAGCCGGGTCACGACGGTTGCGTTTCAGGGCATCGAAGCGGTGCCGGTGGATGTGCAGGTCCATGTCGGCCCGGGCGCGGTCGTCTTCAATGTCGTCGGCCTTCCGGACAAAGCGGTCGCCGAAAGCCGGGAGCGGGTGCGCGCAGCGCTCTCCGCCTCTGGCCTCGCCTTGCCGGCCAAGCGCGTCACCGTCAATCTCGCCCCCGCCGATCAGCCCAAGGAAGGCTCCCATTACGATCTGCCGATCGCGCTTGGCATCATGGCCGCCATCGGCGCCATACCGGGCGAGTTTCTGGAAGGTTATGCGGTTCTGGGCGAACTCGGCCTCGACGGCACGCTGGCGCCGGTCGCCGGCGTGCTGCCCGCCGCCATGGGCGCGAGCGCGATCGGCAAGGGCCTGATCTGCCCCGAAGCCAGCGGCAGCGAGGCCGCCTGGGCCGACCCGGATATGGATATCCTGGCGCCGCGCTCGCTGATCCAGCTCGCCAATCATTTCAAGGGCACCCAGGTGCTGTCCCGTCCGGTTGCCCGGCTGCAGGGCCATCCCGGATCCCTGCCGGACCTTGCCGAGGTCAAGGGCCAGGAAACGGCCCGCCGGGCCCTGGAAATCGCCGCGGCGGGCGGCCACAATCTCCTGATGACCGGGCCTCCGGGCTCGGGCAAATCCATGCTGGCGAGCCGCCTGCCGTCGATCCTGCCGCCGCTGACCCCGCGCGAGCTTTTGGAAGTCTCCATGATCGCCTCGCTCGCCGGTGAACTGGCGGAGGGCAAGCTCACCGACCGGCGGCCGTTCCGGGCTCCGCATCATTCCGCCTCCATGGCCGCGCTGGTCGGTGGGGGACTGAAGGCCCGGCCGGGCGAAGTATCGCTGGCCCATAACGGCGTGCTCTTCCTCGATGAGTTGCCGGAATTCACGCCCCAGGTGCTCGACAGCCTGCGCCAGCCGCTGGAATCCGGCGAAGCGGTGATTGCCCGGGCCAATCACCGGGTCTCCTATCCGGCGCGGATCCAGCTGGTTGCGGCCATGAACCCGTGCCGCTGTGGCCATGCCGGCGAACCGGGCCATCAATGCCGCCGTGGCGAGCGCTGCGTCACCGACTATCAGGCGCGCATCTCCGGGCCGCTGCTCGACCGGATCGATGTCAGGATCGAGGTGCCGGCGGTGACCGCCGCCGATCTGATCGGCCCGTCGGAAAGCGAAAGCTCCGAAAAGGTCGCCGCCCGGGTCGCCGAAGCGCGGGCCATCCAGCTGCAGCGTTTCCTGGAGCTCGGCGTTGCCTGCCGCACCAACGCCCAGGCCCCGGCCTCCGTGGTCGAGACCATGGCCAAGCCGGACGACAAGGGCCTCGCCTTCCTGCGCGACATCGCCGAACGGCTGGCCCTCAGCGCCCGAGGTTACCACCGGGTTCTGAAACTCGCGCGCACCCTCGCCGATCTCGACGGCGTCGACCAGGTCGGCCGCATTCATCTTGCCGAAGCGATGAGCTACCGCGGTCAGGACGTGTCGCGGCGGGCGGCTTGAAATGATCCGTAGGTCTCAAATCCAGGACATGGGTAGCCAAGTCTTTGGTCTGTTCAGACATTTTTCGAAGCATCAAGATCAAGCCCGTTTATGTTTGCGAGAAAGCCTTATGACGAAACTGGATACTCTTTATGGCCCGTGTCTAGAAACAGAACGACCCATATCCAAATTGGAACTCAAATTTCAGCCAAACTCTCTCCAACAACTGACCAAAGACACCGCTGCCAGCCTGCAGAAATACTTTGAAAGCGCACTGTTCTTGAAGATACCGGCAGTGATACACCGCAAAGTCGTCATTCTATGGGTGATGGATGAACCCGGCAACATCTTCATCGCTTTTGAAGAACTCATCGACGGTCATGATGGCAGTTATTTGATGCCGTATTTTCGCGAAAGTCTGGTCACAAATCGCCTAAATCACGAAATCAACGGAGGGCGCATTGGACGTTTGGGGCACCCTTCGCTGCTTGCCGGCAAACGCGCCGCACGCATAGGCGGAGAAATACGATTCAGGCCTGAGGACAATGACTCCTTCCATTGGAAGATCAACCGGTTGTCAGGACGATATGGCGTCCGATCACATCAAACCGATGCCCACCTGGCGGCCGTTCACTCCCTCTTTATGGAAATGGGACTACATATAGGCACTGAATAGCGTTATATTCTGCCCAGAGGTAAACATCTCATGGACTTAGCGAACGCATCCCCGAAACAACTCCGGTCCTTAGCGGATGACATCGCAGCAAAGGATGATGAAAAGCTTGCGGACTTCGTGGGCTCGCTGGAAGCGTTGTTGGCACATTCCGTATTGGACGAAGGCCCCTTCGAAGACGAAATCTTTGTACTAGGTCGCAATCTTTCGACATTCGGTGTGCTGCGTAAAGTCGGCGCACAGCGGATCGGCAATGCTCTCAGCCGGATTGGGCAAGATGTCCTGGACGTATTTTTCGAAGGTGTTCAAGACGATTTTGCGGCCGAAATTCAAAGGGAGATTGAAATCTCAAAATCGGTTGCGCAGACCGCTGACCTATACTCAATAGAAAACGAAGCTGAGCCATTTGTAGCTTATGTCGAGAATGTGTTGCCAGGCGTGGAATCAAATTGGGTTGTTGAGCCCGTGAAAACCCTGATTTTCCGCACAGACGGTACAGCTCAAGTTGCAAGCAGTGTCGGTTACCTGCCCCGCCCCAAGCATGTTGACACCTCAGCTGCTGCGGTATGGCACGTAATCAGCGACGTCCAAGCTAAATCGGAAAACTTCGTTCCCATCGATGTGAAGGCAGGTGATCGCGTGCTCTTAGGTAAATGGTCGGGCGCCATGGTGAATATTGACGGCAATGATCTTCTGATCGTGAAAGAAGCAGATTTTCTCGGGACCACTTCAACACCAACAGATCTGCTTAAAAAGTCTTGATGGCCATTCAAGAGCGGACAGGGCGCTTTTGCCTTATCCGCCCCCTCAGAACCGCGTCACCACCGTCGCCCCGACGCCCTCAAACCGGTCCATCCCCGTCAGTGCTTCAATGGATTGTTCCAGGCTGATTTCCCTGCCGACGAGGCGATCGGGCTTCAGCTTGCCTGTTCTCACTATATCCAGCATGGCGCCATAGCGGTGGGCCTGCATGCCGTGGCTGCCAAAGATCTCCAGTTCCCAGCCGATCACCTTGGCCATCGGGATCTCAGGCGTGGCGTGATCGGCGAGCATCAGGCCGATCTGCACATGACGGCCGCGGCGGCGCAGGTTCTGGATCGAATTGAAGCAGGTGGTCGGGTGGCCCAGAGCATCGATCGAAAGATGGGCGCCGCCGCCGGTGATCTCGATCACCGCCCCGGCAACATCCGGTATTGCTGCGGCATTGACCGTTGCCACAGCGCCGAGGTCCTTTGCCAGGGCCAGCTTGTCCTCGGCAATGTCGATGGCAACCACCTGGGCACCGACGGCCTCGGCGATCATGACCGCCGAGAGGCCGACACCGCCGCAGCCATGAACGGCGACCCATTCGCCGGCTGACGCCCGGCCCTGGTCGATCACGCCCCGGAACGAGGTCGCGAAGCGGCAACCGAGGCTGGCGGCGGTGGCGAAAGTCATCGTCTCCGGCAGGGCGACCAGATTGAGGTCGGCCTGGTGGATGCCGACATATTCGGCAAACGACCCCCAATGGGTGAAGCCGGGCTGGAACTGGTGCTCGCAGACCTGCTGGTGGCCGGCATGGCATTCCGGGCAGGCACCGCAGCCGCCGACAAAGGGCACGGTGACCCGATCGCCTTCCTTCCAGCGGCGGACATCCTTGCCGGTCGCCAGAACGGTGCCGGCGAGTTCATGCCCGGGCACATGCGGCAGCGTGATGTCCGGATCATGGCCCATCCAACCATGCCAGTCGCTGCGGCAAACCCCGGTCGCCTCGACCTTCAGCACCACGCCATGGGCCTCCGGTGTTGGATCGGGCACCGTTGCGAGCTTCGGGGCCTGCGCGAAGGTTTCATAAAGCACGGCTCTCATAGGATTTCCTGTCGGAGACTGAACGAATGGATTTGAACGATATGGTCCTTACGAGCTTTGCCATTGTCACGGCCTGTCCACCAGCCTTTATTGGTCCCCAAGGCCAAACGCCGGGCGGGACACGCGGCGGATAAGCGACTTGTTAGGATCTGCCTGACACACTGCCGCCGCACACCCAAGACCTCGCCCGGACCGGAAGGACCTCATGTCGGACGGAGTGAAACCGAAAAAGACCACGGACACGCAGACCGGCTGGACGATCTACACGCTTGCGGTTGCCACGGGCATCGCCGTGACGCTGGCGGCCATTTTCTCGCATATCTTCTGAAGGTCAGGGCTGCGCGCATTCTGCTGCGCCGGCGCACTTTCCTTGCAACGGCAAGGGCCGCATCCCATCTCTGTAATCGTCACATCTTTTGAGGAGAACCGATATGCTGGTCACCACCACCAACACCATTCAAGGCCGGGATCTGGACTACAAGGGCCTGGTGACCGGTGAGGCGATCCTCGGGGCGAACCTCTTCAAGGACATCTTTGCCGGGATCCGCGACATCGTCGGCGGCCGCTCGGGCGCCTATGAGGAAGAACTCGCCAAGGCGCGCAAGATCGCGGTTGAGGAAATGTGCCAGCAGGCTCAGGCGATGGGCGCGAATGCGGTCATCGGCGTCGATCTCGACTATGAAACCGTCGGCCAGAACGGCTCTATGCTGATGGTCAGCGCCACCGGAACAGCGGTGATCGTGCGCTGATCGCTGACAATGCGCCAGGCCTTCCGGATCGTTCCCGGTTTTCCCGAGACCGAGCGGCCCGTTGCCGTTCGCCTGTTCTGGCGGGCCTTTTCCGGAAAGCTTGGCACAGTCATGGGGCCGGAGGAAAAAGCGCTCAGGTTTCTCGACCGGGTGATCGATCCGGGCTTTGCGCTGGGCGCTCTGTCGCCGGACGGTCGCCTGCTCGGGCTTGCCGGCTTCAAGACGGATCAGGGTGCGCTCGTGGCAGGCGGCCTCGAGGACATGATTGCGGTCTATGGCACCTTGGGCGGAACATGCCGCGGGCTTCTGCTGGACGTCCTGGAACGGGAAACGGAACCGCATTGCCTGCTCATGGATGGGATTTTCGTTGCCGAAGAAGCCCGTGGTCAGGGTGTCGGTAGCGCCCTGCTTGAGGCGGTCTGCGCGCAAGCGCGCGAGCGCGGTCTCGCCCGTGTCCGCCTGGATGTGATCAACACCAATCCGCGTGCCAGAGCCCTTTATGAACGTGCCGGTTTCAAGGCTGTTAGCGAGGAAAAGACCGGGGTTCTGGAAGTCCTGTTCGGTTTTTCGTCAGCAACGCGGATGGAGCGGACGGTTTAGGGCGGGCTCTTTGCGAAGTCACAACCTGCTTGTCACCCCGGACAAGCGGAGCGCAGATCCGGGGCCTACTCGCAGGTCCGCCTGCTGAAGCCATAGCGCTATCACTTAAGCGAACGCCTCCCAAACCACTCTCTGGAAATGAGTGGGTCCCGGGTCTCGCTTCGCTCGCACGGGGTGACACTGAGTATTGGAGTGATGCCTCGGCCCTGATAATCGGTTTATCGCGACGACACACCTTATGCCGCCTTTCACACCTTCAAGTTTGATGCTGTAGTGTGGTGAATTTGAAATTCGCCTCATTGTTGCAGCGACCATCGAAGTGAATTTCAAATTCGAAAACCACACTAGAAACATATGCTTGCTAGTCACCCTTTTGAATCTGAAGCTCGTTCCGAGTGTGCCGGGAAATAAGACGAACTTCAGATTCGGGGAACTAGTGCCGGAAACCATCCAGCGGGAGCTAAAAATGTCCTCACACGGCTATGAAGGCGGGCGGCTCAATCTGCCCTTTGTCGGCATCTGCACCTTCGGCAAGTCGCCCTATCAGCCGGATTGGGACGCGATCGACGCGGATGTTGCCGTTCTGGGGGCGCCGTTCGATTTCGGCACCCAATGGCGCTCCGGAGCGCGCATGGGGCCAAGGGCAATCCGCGAAGCCTCGACGCTGTTTTCCTTCGGCCATGCCGGGGCCTATGATTTCGAGGACGACATCACCTACCTGCCGGCGGAAACCACAAGGATGGTCGATCTCGGCGACGCGGATATCGTGCACACCGACACGATCGAGAGCCACAGGCGCATCGAGTTCGGTGTGCGCAAGATCCTCGCCGCGGGCGCCCTGCCGGTGGTGCTCGGCGGCGATCACTCGATCAACATTCCCTGCATCAACGCCTTCGACGGCGAAGCCCCGATCCATGTGGTGCAGATCGATGCCCATCTCGACTTTGTTGACGAGCGCCATGGCGTGCGCTACGGCCACGGCAACCCGATGCGCCGGGCGGCCGAAAAACCTTACGTGACAGGGCTCACCCAGATCGGCATCCGCAATGTCTCGTCAACGTCGCGGGACGGTTATGAGGACGCAAGGCGCATGGGCTCGGACATCCAGTCGGTGCGCCATGTGCGCAAGCTCGGCACTGAAGGCCTTCTGGCGCGCATCCCGGAAGGCAAACGCTATTACCTCACCATCGACATCGACGCCTTCGATCCGTCGATCGCCCCGGGCACCGGCACGCCCAGCCATGGCGGTTTTCTTTATTACGAGGTGCTGGAGCTGATCGACGGCCTGGCCAAACGCGGTGACATTGTCGGCATCGACCTGGTGGAAGTGGCGCCGGACTACGATCCGACCGGTTCCACAAGCATCCTGGCGGCTCAGATCCTGATGAATACGATCGGCCGGGTACTGCATCACCGGAAAAAATGAAACCGCCCCGCAAACCGGAAGAATTCGCGGGGCAGTATGACTTAGAGGCCCTCGAACAGCGCCGTCGACAGGTAGCGCTCGGCGAAGGACGGAATGATGATGACGATGTTCTTGCCCGCCATGTCGTCGCGCTGGCCGACCCGGATGGCGGCGGTCAGCGCCGCGCCGGAAGAAATGCCGACCGGCAGGCCTTCGGTCCTGGCGACTTCGCGCGCCATGGCAAAAGCGTCCTCGTTGGCGACGGTCTGGACCTCGTCATAGACCGAGGTGTCAAGGATGGCCGGGACAAAGCCGGCGCCGATGCCCTGGATCTTGTGCGGGCCGGGCTGGCCACCGGAGAGGATCGGACTGTCGGCAGGTTCCACGGCAACCACGTGAAGGTCCGGCTTGCGGGATTTGAGCACCTGGGAAACGCCGGTGATGGTGCCGCCGGTGCCGATGCCGGAGACGAAGACATCAACCGTGCCGTCGGTGTCGTTCCAGATTTCCTCGGCCGTGGTGTTGCGGTGGATTTCCGGGTTGGCCGGATTTTCGAACTGCTGCGGCATCACCGCGCCATCGATTTCGGCAACCAGCTCCTCGGCGCGGGCAATGGCGCCCTTCATGCCTTTCGGACCTTCGGTCAGTTCCAGTTCCGCGCCCAGGATCTTGAACATCTTGCGGCGCTCGACCGACATGGTTTCCGGCATCACCAGGATCAGCCGGTAACCCTTGGCCGCGGCGACAAAGGCGAGCGCGATACCGGTGTTGCCGGAGGTCGGCTCCACCAGGGTGGTCTTGCCGGCTTCGATCTGGCCGGCGGCCTCCATCGCCTCGATCATGGCAACGCCGATCCGGTCCTTGACGCTGGAGATCGGGTTGAAGAATTCAAGCTTGGCGAGAAGGTTGGCCTTGACGCCATGGGCCTTGGCCAGGCGGTCCAGCCGGACAATCGGAGTATCGCCGATCGTGTCGGTGATGGAGGCATAGATCTTGCCGCGGCCGCTGGTCTTCTTGCTCATGACTGGTCTCCCTGATCGGCCGGAGCATCCGGCTCAATTCTTTGCTGAAAGCGGTAACATAATACGGCGTCCTGAAAGTTTTAAGAGGCGCAAACTGCCTTTGCGACTGCTTCCCGCGAAACCTTTTTCCAGAAAACTACCGGCTGTTGGAAAGAAGAAGCTCCGGCAGCTGCGCCATCTCGTCGAACAGGATGCCGCCGGCCGCCGACAGAGCTGCCCGGTCACAGGCCGGATCCTCGGCGTACGCATAGACCCGCATGCCGGCCGCGCGCGCCGCCATCACACCCGGAACGCTGTCCTCGATCACAACGCAAGTCTCTGGCGCATGGCCCATCTTGCGCGCGGCAAGCAGGAAGACATCCGGCGCCGGCTTTCCATTCGCGCAATCCTCGGCCGAAAACAGCCTTCCCTCGAGCCGTGGCAACAGGCCGGAACTGCCGAGGGTGGTACGCATCTTCTCGTAGCGGCCGGAGGAGCCGACACAAAAAGGCAGGTTATCGTGGTCCAGCCGGTCGAGCACCGCCTCAATGCCCCTAATCGCCGGCACGCCCGCCGCAAAACTCTCCAGATCGCGCCTGCGCACCTGGTCCGGCCAGTCCGCCGGCAGTTTCCGGCCGATCAGCGCCTCGACCCGCCGGTGCACATCCTCCAGCGTCCGTCCCATGAACTGCTTCTGGCAGTCCTCGCCGGTCATGGCGTGGCCGAGTTCCGTGACCAGTTCGGCCATGTTGCGGTTGGTGAGCCGTTCCGTGTCGACAAGCACGCCGTCGCAATCGAAAATGACGAGACTGGGGGTCATAAGCTTACGTCCTTAGAGTCTGGCCCATAAATGAAGCTGAAATGGTTTGAGGCGAATTGGTCTTCATCAAGGAGCGAAAGCGTAGGAAATGTGGTTCATTTTCAAGCCTTTTGCGACGCAGGGGAAGACCAATTCGGTCAAATCCGAAGGACATGGAAATGGCTTCACCCCGTGTCGTCAGCGCGCTTGATCGGGCAATAAGCCCGCTCCGCGCACCCTTCCTATCGGGGTTGTGCCATTTCGACTTCATTTATGGGCCAGACTCTTAGGTCAGCTGCGGCCGGTGGAACCGAAGCCGCCGGTGCCCCGGAGAGTTTCGGACAGGGCCTCGACCTCGTGGATCTCCGCCTGCAGCACCGGTGCGATCACCATCTGGGCGATCCGTTCGCCGCGGACGATCTCGAAGGGCGCGTCGCCCAGATTGATCAGGATGACCTTGACCTCGCCCCGGTAGTCCGCGTCGATCGTGCCGGGTGTGTTCAGGACCGTGATGCCGTGCTTGGCGGCCAGGCCGGACCGGGGGCGGACCTGGGCCTCGTAGCCCGCCGGCAATGCCATGGCCAGGCCGGTCGGCACCAGGGTCCGTTCACCGGGAGCGAGTGTCACCGGCGTTTCGACGGCGGCGGTGAGATCAAGCCCGGCGGCAAGCTCCGACTGATAGGCGGGCAAGGGCAGGTCCCGGCCATGGTCCAGGCGTTTCAGTTCCAGCGTGACGGTCATTGAAGGCATCCGGCAGTGAGTGTTTCCGGCGAGTGACGACATTCGCGGTCCGCTGTCAAGGTTGCCGAGCCTGAATGATTTTTTGGAATTGAAATCAGGGATCTACTTGCAGTCGTGAGGTTCTCCTGAAACACTCTGCCGCATCGTAATGTTGCCGTGTTCGGGAGATTTGCAACATGAGACAATTGATATTTGCCCTCACCGCCGGCGTTTTGCTGGCAACAACCCCTTCAGCCATCGCGCAAACTGTCGGTTTCGCCGACGCGATCAAGATCCTGGCGGCCAGCTGCGGCAAGGACATCGAAAGCCATTGCAAGTCTGCGACGCTCGCCAATAACGAGATCATGCAGTGTCTTGAGAAGAACCAGGCCAAGGTCTCGCAGAAATGCAATGCCGACCGGGTCACCGTTGTGGCCCTAATCCAGGAACGCCTCGCCGCCCAGGCAGCCGCACCGAAAATCTGCGAGCGTGATGCCGCGCAATATTGCAAGGGCGTGAAACCGGGCGCCGGCCACATCCTGCGCTGTCTCCTGAAGGCACAGCCCTCCGTCAGCCAGAAATGCAACACGGCCATCGATCTGGCCGGCTACCGCTAACAGCGCCCCAAGGGAGAGTTTTATGACCAGAATCCTTTTGGCCGCTGTTTCGGCCGCCCTTCTTGCCGTCTCCGCGAGCGGCGCGACGGCGCAAACCAAACTGAGCCGCAACGAAATCATCAATTCGCTTCAGGGTGCCCAGCAGGAAGTCGAGCTCAGCGCCGACGAGCTGCAGAAGGCCGCCCTGGAGAACATCGAGAAATATCCGGGCGCCAACGCGCCCCAGAGCCTGCCTTTGGCGGACAAGCTGGCCTCCTTGCGACAGTTCAATGTTGAAATCACCTTCGATTTCGACAGCGCCCGCATCAAGCCGGAATCCTATGAGACTGTCGGCCTGATTGCGGACGCGCTGCACACGCCTTATCTCCAGGGGCAGACGTTCTTCATCGTTGGCCACACGGACGCCAAGGGCGCCCGGGAATACAATCTGGAGCTTTCGCTGAAGCGGGCGATCGCGGTGCGTGAAGCGCTTGTGACAACGTTCCGTGTGCCGGGCGATACGCTCTTTGCGGTCGGACTGGGCGAGGAACAGCTGCGTGATCCCTCCGATCCCGATGCCGCCGTCAACCGGCGTGTCCAGCTGATCAATCTGGGCTACCGGTAACCGGCCCTGCCACACGCGCACCGCTTGCCGAGCGCTAAGCGGTGCGCTTGAACAGTTTTTGGATTTTTTAACGACTGTTCGAAAATACTGAACGAGCTTTCTCTAAATTCGGATCTAATACCACGCTTGAAAAGGCGTATTTTTAAGGGACACCGATTCTGCAAGGAGTGGCTCCATGGCGGCAGCGCCTGTCAGCATTTCGCCTGTTTTTTTCGCGCATGGTGCGCCGACCCTCGCCCTTGAAGACACAGCCGCCAGCCGGTTTCTGAAAGGGTTTGCCGCGTCGCAGCCGATTCCCAGGGCGATCGTGATCCTCTCCGCCCATTGGGAGACGGAGGGCCTGAAACTGTCCGCGCCGGGCCCCTTGCGCACCTATCACGATTTCCGCGGCTTTCCGGCCCCGCTCTATGACATTTCCTATCCGGCCGAAGCCGACGAGGCGCATGTCGACGAGACGGCGCGTCTTCTGGAGGCCGCCGGTCACGAGGTCGAACTGGACAGCCACAGGGGGCTGGATCATGGCGCCTGGGTGCCGCTGTCGCTCGCCTATCCGACCGCCAGCATTCCGGTGGTTGCGCTGTCCCTCCCCTTTGGCAGCACCCCGTCTTCGGTCTATGCCCTGGGTAAAGCCCTGGCGCCCTTGAAGGACAGGGGTGTTCTGCTGGCCGGGTCCGGCAGCACGACGCACAATCTGCTCGAATTCGGACCGCAAGGGTCACCGACGCCGGCCTGGGCGGCCGATTTCGACCGCTGGCTCGATGACGGGCTCAAATTCGGCTCGATCGGTTATTTCGACGATCTGGAGCGCGCGCCGGCCTTCCGGCGCAATCATCCGACGGACGAGCACCTGCTGCCATTGTTCTTCGCCTTCGGCGCGGGCGGTTCGGACGCAAAGGCACAATTGCTTCATCGCAGCTACGAATACGGCTCGATCAGCATGAGCTATTTCAAGTTCGCGGCCTGAAAAAAGCCAGCTATTTCACCGCCAATGCCTCTGCCGCGCGCTCAATGATCCGGCGGGCCACTTCCGTCTTGTCCAGTTCCGGCCAGTCCTCGACACCCGTTCGGCTGACAAGGCGGACCGTGTTGGCGTCGCCGCCCATGATGCCGGTTTCTGGGCTGACATCATTGGCGACGATCCAGTCGGCCTTCTTGCGCTCCAGCTTGCCGCGCGCATTGTCGATCAGGTTCTGGGTCTCGGCGGCAAAGCCGATCAGGAGTTTCGGCCTCAGGCTGCCGTGATGGCCGATGGTGGCCAGAATGTCCGGGTTTTCGGTCAGCTCCAGGGCGGGCGGCCTGCCGCTGCCGTCCTTCTTGATCTTCTGCGTGCCTTCCGACGCCACCCGCCAGTCGGCAACCGCGGCCGCCATGATGGCAATGTCGGCCGGCAGATTGCTTTCGACCGCCGCCAGCATGGCAGAGGCGGACTCCACATGGATGACATTGACATTGGCCGGATCGGGCAAGGTGACCGGGCCCGAGACCAGCGTCACCCGCGCCCCCGCCTCGAAGGCGGCTTTTGCCAGCGCATGGCCCTGTTTGCCGGAGGACCGGTTGGCGATGTAGCGCACCGGGTCGATCGGCTCATGGGTCGGCCCAGACGTGATCAGCACATGACGGCCGGCCAGCGGCAGGTTGCCTGCCTCGATTGCCGTATCCCTGAGCACGGCCTCGGCAGCGGCGACGATCTCCAGCGGCTCGCTCATGCGGCCGGTGCCGGCTTCGCCCTTTTCCGCCATTTCACCGCTGGCCGGGCCGCAGACTGCCATGCCGCGTTCCTGCAACACCGCCAGATTGCGTTGGGTCGCCGGGTTCTGCCACATTTTCGGGTTCATCGCGGGAGCCAGCAGCACGGGCTTGTCGGTTGCCAGCAGCACGGCGGTGGCCAGATCGTCGGCAATGCCATGGGCCATCTTCGCCATCAGGTCGGCTGTCGCCGGCGCGATCACGATCAGGTCGTGGTCCCGGGCGAGCCGGATATGGCCGACATCGTGTTCGGCCTCCCGGTCGAACAGGCTGGTGAAGACCTTTTCCGCTGACAGCGCCCCGGCGGCCAGCGGCGTTATGAATTCCTGCGCGCCGCGTGTCATCACCGGGATCACCCGCGCGCCACGTTCCTTCAAGCGCCGGATCAGGTCGAGGGATTTGTAAGCCGCGATGCCGCCGCTGATGATCAGCACGATCTCTTTGCCGCTCAACATCTACTCGTTACTCCTGATGAAAGCGGTGACCCTAGGGTCAGGACCCACTAATTTGAGTGAAATGGTAGGGATGAATGTGTTCGGATACGAGGCGCAAAGCTGCAGGAAACCTTCCGGTTTCCCAAGATTTGCAACGACGTTGCCGGGCAAATTCACCCTATCCCGGAGGGACGCAAAAACGGCTTCGATCTGCTGCGTCAAACCGCTCAACCGGGCGTATAGCCCGCTTTTCGCGCTTTTCCTTGCAACTCGTTGCTGTTTGTTGCGCCATTTCGATCAAATTAATGAGTCCTGACCCTAGAAACCGGTGCGGAAATCTCTCGGCGCGGCGGAAATCACCTGGGTGCCCTTGCCGGTCACCTGATAGACGGCCAGACCGCGCTCGTTGAGGCCATTGGACTGGAAGCGGAACAAGCCGTCAATGCCGATGAAGCCGTCCCGATTGGTCAGGATGCGCTGCTCGAAGCGCTGCTGGCCGGCGGAGCGGATCAGGCCCGCGGCGAGCGTGACGCCGTCATAGACCAGGCTGGCATTGCGCGGCGGGGCGGACCCGTAGGTGCTCTGGTAGCGTTGCGCGAAGGCCAGAAAACCCTTGTCCTCCGGTCCGGCAAACCAGGCGCCGGCGAGAACCGGATTGTTCTTGATCTGCGGCGAATCCCACTGCCCGGAGCCGAGGATCTTGACATTGCCCAGATTGGCGCCCTGGCTGACCAGGGTCTGCACGGCCACGGCCGGCACGCCGCTGCCCGCGGGAATGAACAGGGCATCGATATTGCCCATGACGGATTTCAACCCTGCCGTCTTGGCAACCAGATCCGAAGTATCGGATCCGTTGAGCTTGTAGCGCTGGATGGTCGCGATCCGGCCCGCAGTGCGGCCGACTTCCTGGCGGAACGCCGCCTCGACAACCGCGCCGTAGGACCCTTCGGGGATCAGCGCGGCATAGGAACGTTTCTGCTGGCTGGCGGCATAGCCGATGATGCGCTTGGTGTCGGTTTCCGGCAGGAAACTGAGCAGATAGACCCCGCGTGCGGCAACCGACGTATCGGTCGAAAAGGCAATCACAGGCACGCCTGTGGCGCGGGCCGCCTGGGCGGCGCCGGCAACGGCCGGCGAGAACACCGGGCCGAGGATCAGTTCCGCGCCTTCCGCGATGGCGGCTTGAGCCGCCGCGCGGCCGCCTTCCGCGGTGCCACCGGTGTCCTTCACCAGCAGCTGCAAGTCGGCGCTTGGAAAATTCTGCAAGGCAAGGGCAGCGGAATTCTTGAACACCGTCCCGATCGAGGCATTGCCGCCGGCGCTCGCCAGCGGCAACAGCAGGCCGACCCGGACACCGCCGGTGCCGATCACCTCACCGGTGATTTGCGGCTGCACGCCGGGCTGAACCTGGTCGCCCGGCAGAGAGCCGAGGGTTGAGCCCATGCAGCCGCCGAGCAGCATCGTGCTGGCGCCTGCCAGTGCTGTTTTCAAGAAAATCCGTCTGCGTTGCCTCAGCCCGTCGCCCTGCATTCCACTTGCCATATCTGTCAATCCACCCTTTCAAAAAGACTTACGTATTCGTTGCCGTCCTGTCCAGTTTTAGCGGTCTTTCAAGGGCATATCGCCCGCATCAATAGTGGATTTGCCTTGCATCGGTTGTCCTGCGGCGGTAGCGCAAGGACAACGACATCACTCCAAACGGATCTGCCGCCCGATACCCGGGCGCGAAAGGACCTCTCATGGGCATCGATTCCGCCGCTGCAGCGGACAAAAATCGCTACAGCCTCGCCGAACATGCCTTTACCGCGCCAAATCTGGAGCCCGCGCTCTATATCGTGTCGACGCCGATCGGCAATCTCGGCGACATCACCGTCAGGGCTCTGGAAACCTTGGCGGCCGCGCGCGTGATTGCCTGCGAGGACACGCGGGTGACGGCAACCCTGACCCAGCGCTTTTCGCTGAAGACGCCTCTGATGGCCTATCACGAGCACAATGCCGACAAGCAGCGTCCCAAGATCCTGGAGACACTGGCCGCGGGGGAAGCGGTGGCTCTGGTGTCCGATGCCGGCACGCCGCTGGTCTCCGATCCCGGTTACCGGCTGGTGCGCGATGTGCTGGCCGAGGGCTTCAAGGTCATCCCGATTCCGGGCGCATCCGCGCCGCTGGCGAGCCTCGTCGCCTCGGGCCTTCCCAGCGACACGGTGCTGTTCGCCGGGTTCCTGCCGCAAAAGGGCGGGCCCAAGACCCGGCGCCTCGAAGACCTGGCGGGCATTCCCGCCACGCTGGTGTTTTTTGAAAGCCCGCACCGGACCGGGGCCACTCTGGCGCTGATGGCCGAGAAACTCGGCGCTGGCAGGGAGGCCGTTGTGGCCCGAGAGCTGACCAAGCGCTTCGAAACCTTCGAGCGCGGCACCCTTGAAGAGCTCGCCGAGCGCTTCGACGATGTCCAGGTCAAGGGCGAGATCGTGATCCTGGTCGGGCCGCCGGAAGAAAAACCGGAAGCAACTGCGGACGATCTCGACGCGTTGCTGCGTGAAGCGCTAGCCGACATGCCGGTGAGCGCCGCCGCCAAGAAGGTGGCCAAGGCCACCGGCCTGGAACGCGGTGAGGTCTACAAACGTGCGCTTGAACTGAAGGCGGATGGCGGCTGATGGGCTGGCGGCGGGACAATCCGGCAACCGACAAGCGCCGGCGCGCCCATGCGCTCGGCCTCAACGCCGAAACCCTCGCTGCCTGGTATCTGCGCCTGACCGGCTGGCGCGTTCTGAAACACCGCTACAAGACAAAAGCCGGCGAGATCGACCTGATCGCCAAACGCGGCAAGACGGTGGCATTTGTCGAGGTCAAGGCGCGCAAGAGCCGCCGCGCAGCGCTGGAAGCCGTCACGCCGGCGAGCCAGAGGCGGATCGTCAGGGCGGCGAAGATCTTCGTGTCCCAGCACGCCAAGGCAGGCTTTTACACCCTGCGCTTCGATGTCGTCATCATCCGCCCCTGGGCGCTGCCGGAGCGGATCGTAAATGCCTTCGAGGCCCAGGATTAAAGCGCTTTTCTTGTAAAAAACCCGCGCCGGAGGCCAGCGCGGGTCCGAAAAATCGCGAAATCAAAAAGCCTTAGTTCGGCTTCTGCTCGCCGGCTTCCTTCTGGGCCGCGGCTTGCTGCGCCATGTTCTGGCGGTACAGCTGCGCAAAGTCGATCGGGTCGAGCATCAGCGGCGGGAAACCACCGTTGCGGGTCGCCTCAGAGAGAATGTTGCGGGCATAGGGGAAGACCATCCGCGGGCATTCGATCATCACAAACGGATGCATATGCTCTTTCGGCACGCCGGTGATCTTGAACAGGCCGGCATAGACCAGCTCGACATTGAACATGACCATGTCCGGACGTTCCGCCTTGGCGGTCAGCGTCAGGATGACCTCGAACTGATCGTCTCCCATCTGCTGGGCGCCGACATTGACGTTGATGTCGAGCTTCGGCTGTTCGCCCTGAGCCAGGGAGCGCGGTGCATTCGGGTTTTCGAAGGACAGGTCCTTGATGTACTGGCCAAGGATATGCATGCCCGGCGCAGCGGCGCCTTCTGCCTGCGGCTCTGCGCCGCCGTCATTGGTGTCGGTCATGATCTCATTCCGTTTCGCGGTGCTGAACTGGATACAGTGGACGACAAGTCCCTCCGGATGGCCGCCGGCCCGCGTGATCCGGACAACCGTTTAGCGGGTGGCTAGCATCTAGAACCTTCGGATACAAGAGCCACGGCTTGCCACAACCCGGAATCCGCTCCAAAAGGGGAGAGTTTGCTTTCCAGTTCCGGACATCATGCCAGATCAACCGACGTCCAACATCATCCTGCCGCATCGGCGTCTGAAGCTCGACACGCTGGTGCGTTTGCGCTGGCTCGCGGTCGGCGGGCAATCCGCGGCGCTTCTGGTGGTCCATGTCGGGCTTGGCTATCCGATGCCGGCCGGCCTCGCCTTTGCCATGGTGGCCCTGTCTGCGTGGCTGAACATTTTTCTCAAAATCCGCTGGCCGTCGGCGATGCGCCTGTCGGAACGCGCCGCGATGTTGCAGCTGGCCTACGACATTCTGCAGATGAGCGGGCTGCTCTTCCTGACCGGCGGTCTCGGCAATCCCTTCGCCTTCCTGCTGATGGCGCCGGTGATGGTGTCGGCGACAGGCCTGTCGGCGCGCTACACCTTCATTCTCGGCATCCTGGCGACCATCTGCGCCAGCCTTCTGGCTGTTTTTCACCTGCCTCTCCCCTGGCCGGTCGGCAGCGACTTCTCGCTTCCCGTCGTCTATTCGGTCGGTATCTGGATCGCGCTGGTCTCCACGCTCGGCTTCATGGCGATCTATGCCTTCCGGGTCGCCGAGGAAGCCCGTCAGCTGGCCGATGCGCTCGCGGCGACCGAACTGGTGCTCGCCCGCGAACAGCATCTGAATGCGCTCGACGGCCTGGCAACGGCGGCCGCGCATGAGCTCGGCACGCCGCTTGCGACCATCTATCTGGCCGCCAAGGAGCTGGCCGACGAATTCGAGGCGGACGATCCGCGGGCCGAGGATCTGGACCTGATCCATTCCCAGGCGGAGCGCTGCCGCGGCATCCTGCGCCAGCTGACGAGCCTTTCCAGCGAGACGGACCGCACCTATCAGCGGATGCCCGTCTCGCAGCTTCTGGAAGATGTGATCGACCCGCATCGCGGCACAGGCGTGGCGATCCATTCCGACTGGACCGGAACCGGCCCCGAGCCGGTCGGCACGCGCAATGCCGCGATCCGCTACGGCCTCGGCAATCTTGTCGAAAACGCCGTCGATTTCGCCGCTTCGCGCGTGGATGTCACCGCCAATTGGGATGCCGGAGCCCTGTCAATCTCGATCAAGGATGACGGCCCGGGCTTTTCCGTCGACATTCTGGGCAAGATCGGCGACCCCTATGTTTCCGTACGCGGCAAATCCCTGCAACGGGACACCGGCGGCGGGCTGGGACTCGGGATCTTCATCGCCAAAACGCTGCTGGAGCGCACCGGCGCCAAGCTGAGCCTGGAAAATGTGGCGCCGCCCGAGACCGGTGCCCATATCCGCGTCAGCTGGCCGCGCTCTGTCTATGAGCAGGATGGCGGAGTGGACGAAACGCCATTTTCGGCCCATAACGGCAAAGAGCCACAAAATGTACATACTTCACCGGATGCCTCATCCGGAGCGCAAGTCGAGACGTAAGACTAAAAACCGGTAAGACGACATGACGGACCAGACATCAGCCCCGAGCACCACGGAGGACATGAGCCTCCTGATCGTCGATGACGACAAACCGTTCCAGCAGCGTCTCGCGCGCGCCATGGAAAAACGCGGCTTTGCGATCGACACCGCCGACGGCGTTCAGGACGCGGCCGTCAAGATCGCCCGCGCCGCGCCGGCCTTCGCGATCGTCGACATGCGCCTCGAAGACGGCAACGGCCTCGATGTCATCGAACAGATCCGCCAGAAACGCCCGGATGCCCGCGCGATCGTGCTGACCGGATACGGCAACATCGCCACCGCGGTCACCGCGGTCAAACTCGGGGCCATCGATTATCTCGCGAAACCCGCCGATCCGGACGACATTGTTGCCGCGCTGGCACGCAAGCCCGAAGAAAAGGCCGAACCGCCGGAAAATCCGATGTCGGCCGACCGCGTTCGCTGGGAACACATCCAGCGGGTTTACGAGCTCTGCGACCGCAATGTTTCGGAGACCGCGCGGCGGCTCAACATGCACCGGCGCACACTGCAACGGATCCTGGCCAAGCGTGCGCCGCGCTGATGGCGTGGTCTCGTGCGATTGCAGGCTTGCCCTTTCACCGCCACTTTGCCTAAGTATTGCCAAACGGTGATAGACTTGCGCTCCCACGGAGATCGCTTATGCGGCGTCTTGCTGCCAAATCAAATTCTGCCCCCATGCTGAAGTCCGGACTGCTGGCCGCGGCGAGCGTCCTTCTGATCGTTTCCGCTTCTGCGGTTCTGGCGCAATCCGCGCCCGAGACCATACGCATCAATGTGGAGCCGCCGGAGCCAGGCATCCGGTCGATCACCATCGACAAGAGATACAGGCCGATCATCAGCCGGGACGACAAGGGTGTTGTCGTCGATACACAGGGCAGCGACAGCAAGCGGCCGGGCTGTGACGTCAAGCTGGAAGTCACGCTGGAAAACAGCCGCGTGCTTCACCGGGATGCCAATATCTGCTCCGGCAGCACGCTGGTCGTCGATGTTTCCAACGACGGCAAGCCCGGCGCGGTCGCCCGTGTCGTCGGCACCAACACCGGCACCGCCGCCGGTCCGGTCACCACGTCACCGAGCGAAACGCCGAAAACGACCGTGCTGCCACCCGCGACGCAGACGGAAAGCACGATCACCAAACTCGATCCGCCTCAGGACGGCGGTGGCCTCGAGCCGCTGGAACCGGTCGACACGCCCATTTCCGTTCCCGGAAACGATGGTTCCCAGACCGCGTCGCTGCCCGGGGCCGATTTCGAAACCACCGTCGGCAATGCCATTTCAGGGGCCGGTGCCAATGCCCAGCCTGTGCTGGTGACGCCGAACGAGGCCCGCCAGTGGCTTGCCGAACCCGGCACCCAGCCCGGATCGCCGTCGCTGCTGGAGCATGGCGTTCCGCAGACGGACGACCGGGACTTCCGCGCCGACTGCAGCACCCAGTCCGGCTTCGCGAGGATCACGTTCCAGCAGGCTCCGGCAGGACTTCTGGAAGGCATGCCGCAGGCCGTGCGCATCACAGCCGGCGATTTTGAGAACATCTACAACGCCTTCGGCTCCTCGACCGCCAATGAAGCCGGCGTGTCGCTGCCTGAAGTCAATATCGAGATGACCGACCCGCTGTGGGAGGCCATGATCCGCCAGTCCGAATTGTCGATTGCCGTGGAAGGCCTGCCGGCACATGCGGTTTCCCTGAAGGGCAGCGCCAATCCGGTGCGCCTGTTCGTGGCCACATGCGCGCAACCGCAGCAGATTGTTTCCGATGACGCCTACGGCGCTGAAGAGCCGGGGTCCGACCTGTCCTGCAGCGAACTTGGCCGCGTGCGCTCCGTTGAGGCGACCCGCCCCGGACAGATCGTCTTCCGCAATGCCAGCCAGCAGCCGATCGAGGTACACTGGGTCGATTACCGGGGCGGCGAGCGGCCTTATGCCCGCCTGGAGCCGGGCCAGATCCTGGAACAGCAAACCTACGTCTCCCATGCCTGGACCGTGCGCGGCGCCGGCGGCGAGTGCCGGGGCATCTATGTCACGCGCACCCCGTTCCGCGAAGTCGTGATCCAGGGGCCGAAGACCTTCGGCGTTCCCGGCGGTGTCCCGGGCAATGACGGGTTCGGCGCGAACAACGACACCTGGGGCAATCCCAATGGCGGCTTTGACGGCCAGCCCGGCAACGGTTTCCCGGCCGGTCCGACGCCGCCCGGTGCGATTGAGGGCTCCAACCAGCCGGTCTTCCAGCAACAGCAGACGGCCCGGGCCAATGTCGCCGACTATCTGTGCACCGCCGGCATTGACCTCAATGTGGTGTTTTCACCCGACATGCAGTCGGCCACCGTCGCCGAAATGGGCTATGGCGCCGTTACCCTGCAGCGCCAGGGTGGCGCCAATACCTTCTATTTCGAATCGCAAGGTCATGTGCTGAAAGGCCAGCTTCAGAACGCCACCTGGTCGCGCCCCGGCCTGCGGGATGTGTTCTGCGCCCGCAGATGAACCTATTAGCAGCTGCTTATCTGTAGCAAATTCTCGCAATAGTTGCGGGAACTCTGCGGCAAACTGTCTCCTGACCGGAAGAATGGAGATAGTTTCCCGGAAAAGCTCAACGTTTAAGCAATTGGTCAATTATTTAGCGCGATCCTCTGGGGACATAGCCCTAGAGGAACTCCAAGACCATGTCTTTCGCCCGTTGGCCCATTACCTGGAAAATCAGCCTTCCGATCGCGACCATCCTGCTGTTCACGGCAGCCATTTGCGTTGTCAGCCTCAACAGCCTCTATTCGGCAATGTTCGCCGAACGCATGGCCAAAATCGAAGACATGTCCAATGGCGCGGTTGCCATTGCCGCGCATTACCATGACCTTGAAAAACAGGGCAAGATGAGCCGGGAAGAGGCTCAGAACGCCGCCATGACCGCCATCGGCGCCATCCGTTTCGAAGGTGACAATTACCTCTTTGTCTACAATGTCGACGGCACCAACCTGGTGCACCCGAAGGCATCGCTGGTGGGCACCAACATGATGGGCTTCACCGACAAGAGCGGTGTCCGGATCATCGCGGAAATGATCCAGCTCGCCAATGCCGGTGGTGGTTCCCTGCTCTATTACTGGCCGCGGGCCAACAGTGAGGTCGCCATCGAGAAATATGGTTGGGGTGCGGGCTTCAAACCCTGGAACTGGATGATCGGCACCGGCGTCTATGTGGATGACATGGATACGGCCTATTGGGAGGCCGCCACCACCATCATCGCACTCGCCCTTGTCGGCGCCCTGATCGCCATCGCCATCGCCATCGTTGCCGTGCGCAACACGGTCCGGCCGCTGCGGGCCCTGACCAACAACATGAACACACTGGCGGACGGCAACACGGATATTCACATCGAAGGCACAGACCGCGGCGATGAAATCGGCCAGATGGCAAGCGCCATGGAAATTTTCGTACGCAACGAAACCGAGCGCCGTGCCCTGGAGGACCAGCAGAACGCCGCGCAGGAAGACACCGCGCGCAAGGGTGCCGAAATCCAGCAGCTCAGCGGCGATTTCGACCGCCAGATCATGGACATGCTCAATATCATCGACAGCTCGGTGCAGAACCTGCAGGCCGCCTCCGCCGACATGACCGGCGTCGCAGCGCAGACCACGGAACAGAGCGGCCTGGTCTCCAACGCGTCCTCGCAGGCCGCCCACAACGTTGAAACCGTGGCCGCCGCCGCCGAGGAACTGTCAGCCTCTGTCAACGAGATCCGCCGCCAGGTGCAGTCCTCAAGCGAAATCGCCTCCCGCGCCGCCAATGAGGCGCAGGCCACCAACCAGCGCATGCATGGCCTGTCGGAAAGCGCCAGCCGCATCGGCGAGGTCGTGACACTGATCCAGGCGATCGCCGAACAGACCAACCTCCTGGCCCTGAACGCGACCATCGAGGCAGCCCGCGCGGGCGAAGCCGGCAAGGGCTTCGCGGTCGTGGCGGCGGAAGTCAAGGAACTGGCCAACCAGACCTCCAAGGCGACCGAGGAAATCTCCAGCCAGATCACCGCGATCCAGGACGAAACCGGTCATGCGGCCAGCGCGATTTCCTCGGTGACCGAGATCATCAACAACATGAACGAGATCGCCTCGTCGATCGCTTCCTCGGTCGAGGAACAGGGCGTCGCGACCCAGGAAATTGCCAGCAACGCAACCGAAGCCTCGCGCAGCACCGTCGAGGTGACCACCAATATCGAGACCGTCGCCGCTGCCGCCGAGAACACCCGCGACACGGCGGAAAAGGTCGACAGTTCCGCACAGCAGCTGAAGGAAAACGCCGGCATGCTGCGCAACCAGGTCGGCACCTTCCTCCAGGAAGTGCGCAAGCGCTCGGTGGCTTAAGCCTGACGCTTGTGACAGGCATCTAGAAAAGTGCCTGCCACCCATTCAACGTCATCCTGAGGAGGGCCGCCAGGCCCGTCTCGAAGGATCCGCCGCGAAGACGATAACAAGCGGCCGATCCTTCGAGACGCCGCTCACGCGGCTCCTCAGGATGACGTTTGTTTGTTTGGAAACTCATCAACTCGAGGTCGTTGCCAGCCGCGGGTTTTCCGTTCCCGTCAGATCCGGCGCAGGGCGACCTTTGAAATGCGGTGGCTTGCGTTCTTGGTCAGGATCAGATCGGCACGCGGCCGGGTCGGCAGGATGTTTTCGCGCAGGTTGACCAGGTTGATGTCGCTCCAGATCCGGTTGGCGGTCTCCACCGCTTCCTCGTCCGTGATGCGCGAATATTTATGGAAATAGGAGCCCGGGTCGCGGAAGGCGGTTTCGCGCAGCCGCATGAAGCGGTCGACATACCACTTGCGCAGCAGATCCTCGTCGGCGTCCATATAGACCGAGAAGTCGAAGAAGTCGGACACGAACGGTACCGCACGGCCGTCCTTGGGCAACTCGCGCGTCTGCAGCACGTTGAGCCCCTCGACGATCAGGATGTCCGGCCGGTCGACGGTGACCGTGTGGCCCGGCATGACGTCGTAGTAAAAGTGGGAATAGACCGGCGCGCGCACAAAACGCTTGCCCGCCTTGATGTCGGACAGGAATTTCAAGAGCCGCGGCCGGTCGAAGCTCTCCGGAAAGCCCTTTTTCGACATCAGGCCCTCGGCTTCCAGCACCGCATTGGGAAACAGGAACCCGTCCGTGGTCAGGAGATCGACCTTCGGGCTGGCCGGCCATCGGGCCAGAAGCTCGCGCAGCACGCGTGAGGTGGTCGACTTGCCGACCGAGACCGAGCCCGCGACGCCGATGATAAACGGCGTCTTGTTGTCCCTTGTGCCGAGAAAGTTCTGCGTCGCCTGATAGATGCTGATCGTCGCCTCTGCATAGAAGGCCAGCAGGCGCGACAGCGGCAGGTAGATGGTTTCGACCTGTTCGATGGACACCGGCGCGTTCAGACCCTGCAGCTGGGCCACCTCATGCGCGTCGAGGGTCATCGGCGTGTCCGCGCGCAAACGCGACCATTGGCGCTCGGTGAACACCTGATAAGGGGACAGATCCATGTCCAGGGCGGTTGCGACTTTCTGATCCATGTCTCGCGCAGTCCCTGTTCGCCGGAACCCTTTATCGAGGAGTGGTGAAGATCACTCCTGCGGCCGGGACGCCTTTTCTTCCAGTCCGGTCTGTCCCGTGCGGCGGCTAAGCTCCTTCATAACATCCTGAAGAGGGACATTCGAGATATTGAGCACCACCAGCAAATGATAAAGCACATCGGCGGCCTCGGCCGTCAACTCTTCCCGGTCCCGTTGAACGGCGGCAATCGCCGCTTCAACCGCTTCTTCTCCCAGCTTCTGGGCGCATTTGGCGACGCCCTTGTTGACGAGCTTGCGCGTATAGGACGTTTCGTCGTCGCTGTTCGCACGCGCGGCAACAATGGCGTCGAGTTGTTCCAATGTGAAGTCGGTCATTCGGCTAGTCCCTTAACCCGGCTACGCGTCGAGACGCATCGGAACACCGGCGTCGTTCATGTGCTGCTTGGCCTCGTGAATGGTGTATTCGCCAAAATGGAAGATCGACGCCGCCAGAACCGCGGTGGCATGGCCGTCGCGGATGCCCTCAACCATATGATCCAGGGTGCCGACGCCGCCGGAAGCGATCACAGGTACCGGCACCGCATCGGCAATCGCCCGGGTCAGCGCGATATTGTAGCCGGACTTGGTGCCGTCCCGGTCCATGGAGGTCACCAGCAGTTCGCCGGCCCCGAGTTCGACGACCTTTTTCGCAAACGCGATGGCATCGATGCCGGTTGGATTGCGTCCGCCATGGGTGAAAATCTCGAATTTCTCCGGCGCGCCCGGCGCATTGACCTGCTTGGCGTCAATGGAAACCACGATGCATTGCGCGCCGAATTTTTCCGCCGCCTCACGCACGAAGTCCGGATTGGTGACGGCGGCAGTGTTGATCGAGACCTTGTCGGCGCCGGCGATCAGCAGCTTGCGGATGTCTTCGACGGTGCGCACGCCACCGCCGACGGTCACGGGCATGAAACAGGCCTCCGCCGTGCGCCGGACAACGTCGTAGATCGTGTCTCGGCCTTCGTGGCTGGCGGTGATGTCGAGGAAACAGAGCTCGTCGGCCCCGGCCGCGTCATAGGCCTTGGCGGCCTCTACCGGATCGCCGGCATCGACCAGGTCGACAAAGTTGACGCCCTTGACGACACGGCCGTCCTTCACGTCCAGGCAGGGAATGACACGGGCTTTGAGGGTCATGAGGCTTTCCTTCGCGCCGCCAGGATCAGGTCCATCGCTTCCGCCGGATCCAGACGTCCGTCGTAAAGCGCCCGGCCGGAAATCGCACCTTCGAGGATGGCGCAGTCCGGCTCCAGCAGGCGGTGGATGTCGTCGATCGAGGCAAGACCGCCGGAGGCGATCACAGGAATGGAGACCGATTTCGCAAGGTCCAGCGTCGACGGGATGTTGAGGCCCTTCAGGACGCCGTCACGGTCGATATCGGTGTAGATGATCGCCGACACCCCGGCATCCTCGAACTGTTTGGCCAGATCGACGGCCGTCAGTTCAGAGGTTTCCGCCCAGCCTTCGACGGCGACATAACCGCCCTTGGCGTCGATGCCGACGGCAACCTTGCCCGGAAACATGCGGCAAGCCTCTTTCACCAGCGCCGGATCGCGCACCGCCACCGTGCCGAGGATCACCCGGGAGATGCCTTTTGCAAGCCAGGTCTCGATATGCTCGAGCGTGCGGATCCCGCCGCCAAGCTGCACAGGGTTTTTCGTCGCCGCCAGAATGGCATCGACCGCCGCGCCGTTGACGCTCTCGCCGGCAAAGGCGCCGTTGAGATCGACCACATGCAGCCACTCGAAACCCTGGTCCTCGAAGGCTTTTGCCTGGGCGCCCGGGTCGTCGTTGAAGACGGTCGCCTGGTCCATGTCGCCCAGTTTCAGGCGCACGCACTGGCCATCCTTCAGGTCGATGGCGGGAAAGAGGATCATGACGTCTTAAATTCCTTCCACGATGACGATTTCGCCATCGGCAACTTGCTGTCGGATTTTGACCGCTTCCTGGTATTCGGGCGAATTGTAGCAATCGACCGCGTGCTGGAAGCTCGGAAACTCGATGATGACGTTGCGCGCCCGGCCCGGGCCCTCGATGGCGTTGGTCTTGCCGCCACGGGCCAGAAAGTTGGCGCCGAAGCGTTCGAACGCCGGTTTTGCGGTCTCGACATAGGCCGGGTAGCCGTCCGCATCGCGCACGTCGACGCGGGCAATCCAGTAACCTTTGCTCATTGGGTCCCTCCCAGGGTCGTTGTTCAAGGGGTCCAGTCCAGGAAATTGGCGATCAGCTCGAGACCGAGCCGCTGGCTTTTTTCCGGGTGGAACTGGGTGCCGATCATGTTGTCCCTGGCCACCATGGCCGTGAACGTGCCGGCATAGTCGAAGGTTGCCAGCCGGTCGGCGTCATGGGCGCAGGCAAAGTGGAAGGAGTGCACGAAATAGGCGTGCAAGCCGTCCGGACCGGTGTCGATGCCGCCGAACACCTTGTGGCTTTCGGGCGCCACATTGATCGTGTTCCAGCCCATATGCGGAATTTTCAGGCTCGGGTCGGCCGGGGTCATCGCGGCGACATCGCCGTCGATCCAGCCGAGGCCCTCGACCGTCTCGAATTCCAGGCCGCGCGAGGCCATCAGCTGCATGCCGACGCAGATGCCGAAAAACGGCTTGCCCTGCTTTTGAACCGTTTCCTCCAGCGCTTCCGGCATGCCTTCCACGGCCCAGAGGCCGCGTTTGCAGTCGGCAAAGGCGCCAACGCCGGGCAAAACGATGCGATCCGCCTTCAGCACCCGCTCGGGATCGGAGGTGACAATCACGTCCGGCACGTGGGCGTGGGCGCGGGCCGCGCGCTCGAACGCCTTCTCGGCCGAGCGCAGATTGCCCGAGCCGTAATCGATAATCGCAATGGTCATTGACGGTTCTCCGGGCCGAGGGTCAGGCCGACAACCTGTTCGCTGCCGATCCTCGGGACGATCGGGCTGGGGGCGGGGCGCCGGACCGACTGGCGCATGCGTTCGGGAGAGAGATGGTCGGCGGCCTTGTGCAGGAACCGCAGCTCGGCGGAGGCCTTGCTGTCGGCATCGACAATGCCGACGACGCGCCAGCCCTTTCGTTCCAGAGACCAGCGGCGCAGCGCCTGCGCCTCGAATGCAAACAGGATGGCGATGACAAAGGCAACCACGGCCATGGCCTCCTCGCTGACGGCAAGTGCCAGCAGCTCGACCACCAGCGTCACGGCGAGATAGCCGAGCAGAACCAGCCACATGCGGTGCACCAGCATCCAGATCAGCGAGAACAGGAAGGCAAGCGTCGAAAACCCGTCCGGAACGAATTCCAGCCGGTCGGTCTGGTTCGGATCGCCCGCGACATCGTCGAATTCGGGCGGTGCCATCACAACATAAGTGCTCATTGCAGGATCCTGCCTAACCGCCGAGCTGGCCCTTGGTCGTCGGTACCCGGTTCGCCTGGCGCGGATCGATCTCCACCGCCTTGCGCAGGGTCCGCGCGACCGCCTTGAAACAGGTCTCGGCAATATGATGGCAATTGGAGCCGTAAAGCGTGGCGATGTGAAGGGTGATTCCGGCATTCATGGCAAAGGCGCGGAAAAACTCCTCGAACAGCTCCGTGTCGAAGTCGCCGACCTTGTCGCGATCGAACGCCACGTCCCAGACCAGGAACGGCCGGCCGGAAACGTCGAGCGCGCAACGGGTCAGCGCCTCGTCCATGGCCAGATGGGTGTCGGCATAGCGGGTGATGCCCGCCATGTCGCCCAGGGCCTTGGAAATCGCCTGGCCGAGCGCGATGCCGGTGTCCTCGACCGTGTGGTGAAAATCGATGTGGGTGTCGCCGTCGGCGCGGATCTTCAGGTCGATCAGCGAATGGCGCGCCAGCTGCTCCAGCATATGGTCGAAGAACCCGACGCCGGTCGCAATGTCATAGGCGCCGGTGCCGTCCAGGTTGATCTCGACCGAAATGCGGGTTTCCTTGGTATCGCGCGATACACTCGCAGTGCGCATGGGCTGATGTCCTTGAAGTCATAAGAGGAGCCGGCGGTGTTGTAGCAGCCTGACACGGCTAAGAAAATAGCGACTTCGCCGCAGGATGGTACGGATTGACCGATAAGGAAGTTTTGCCAGGGCCGGACAATCAAATCATTTTTTTAAGCAGCCGCCTAAAACACCACGTCATCCTGAGGAGCCGCGTAACGGCGTCTCGAAGGATCGGCCTCAAACGCAGAGTGCGGGTGCCGATCCTTAGAGACGGATCTTGCGATCCTCCTCAGGATGAGGCTGTAGTGGAGGCAAGCGCGTTCAAACGGCAATTGCCATTCCCGGGAGACAGACATGTTCAAGGAAGCTGTTGCAGATGGCGGTGTTGCCGTCGTGACCGGCGCCGCCAGCGGCGTTGGCCTGGTTGCCGCCACACGGTTTGCCGAAGCCGGCCTCGGCGTGATCCTGGCGGATCTGCCGGGAGAAACGCTTGATGCGGCCGTCGAAACGGTCGGTCAGGCGGCCAAGGCGGGTGCTCTCATTCTGGCTGTCCCGACCGATGTCTCGGACAAGGCGCAGGTCGAAGCGCTCGCGGACAAGGCCTTCGCCAACGGCCCCGTCGCAGTGCTGATGAACAATGCCGGGATCAGCAGACCCACCAAGACCTGGGACAAGTTCGACAACTGGGCGCAGATGATGGATGTCAATTTCTTCGGTGTTCTCAGAGGGGTCCAGGCCTTCACACCGCGCATGATCGAGGCCGGGCGTCCGGCGGTGATCGTCAACACCGGCTCCAAGCAGGGCATCACCACACCGCCGGGCAATCCGGGATACAATGTCACCAAGGCAGCGGTGAAAGTGCTCAGCGAGCAGCTGGCCCATGAGCTGCGCGAAGAAGGCGCGCCGGTCTCCGTGCATCTGTTCGTGCCCGGCTTCACCTATACCGGCATGATCGCCAGCTTCATTCCGGAAAAGCCGGCCGCCGCCTGGACCAGCGAGCAGGCGGTCGATTATTTCATCGAACGCATGTCGGCGGGCGATTTCTATATTCTCTGCCCGGACAATGATGTCGACACCACCCGCGACAAGCGCCGCGCGGAATGGGCCATCGGCGACATTCTCGAGAACCGGCCGCCTCTGAGCCGTTGGCATGCGGACTACAAGGACGCGTTCGCGGAATTCGAAAAAACCGGCAAGAAGTAACTCTGGTGCGCTGGATTCCTTGGTGCTAGGAACGGGGCGCCTTCCCTTGCCGCAGGAGATACGCCGATGCCGATGAGCCCGTTCGCCCCGAAGACCGCCCTCGACCGCCTGATGCTGCCTGTTGATGTGCCCACGGTCGCTGAAGCCGAAAGGCTGGTGAAGCAGACCGAGGGCAAGATCGGGGTCTACAAGATTGGCATGGAGCTGCAATTTGCCGGCGGGCTGGAATTCGCCCGCGATCTGGCGCGCGACGGCAAGAAGATCTTTCTGGACGTCAAGCTGCACGACATCGACAACACTATCGAGAAGGCTGTCCGCAATGTCGCCAAGATGGGCATGACCTTCATGACCCTGCACGGTTATCCGAAAACCATGCGCGCGGCCGTGAAAGGCCTTCGCGAGGAAGGCAATCCGGATCTCTGTCTTCTTGGCGTGACCGTGCTGACCTCCATGGACGAACAGGACCTGATCGATGCCGGCTATCGCGGCCCGGTCGCCGATGTGGTCGAGGCACGGGCGAGGGATGCCCGCGCGGCCGGCATGGGCGGCATTGTCTGCGCGGCAACGGAATCCACCAAGATGCGCCGGATCCTGGGCGACGAGCTGGTGATCGTCACGCCGGGCATCCGCCCCGCCGGCAGCGCCGCTGGCGACCAGCGCCGGGTCATGACGCCGAAAGACGCCATCGAGGCCGGCAGCGATTATCTCGTCGTCGGCCGCCCGATCAGCCAGGCAGGCGATCCGGGTGCGGCGGCCGATGCGGTGGTGGCGGAAATTGAGGACGCGCTCAAGGACATGAGCCCGGCGGCCTGAATTCATTGCCCGACCTGAGACATAGGTGACAGAACGTTCCGGACACATAGGTAACACTTTCCGTTTTTCGGGAGGTGTAGATGCCGTGGCAAGAGGTGTCCAAAATGGAGGAACGTCTTCGTTTCGTC
>NZ_JALNMJ010000024.1 GCF_023156505.1 Roseibium sediminicola
GCTGACCAGGCGCCCCAAGAAGCGCGAAGCCCGAAGCCCAGGACAAAAACTCAAATCCTCACACCGAAACAAAATCAAAAAAAGCCCGCAAGGTACAAACCTGCGGGCTTTTTGACGTTTGGGGTACTCTTGTCTGAGCCAGGCTATTTCTGCGACAGGAACCGCGGCGGTTCCGTCAGGAGAAGCACCACGAAGACCAGAACGGGCGTGAAGATCACGCTCGCCAGGAAACAGCCGAATGACCCGAGACGTGTTTCCCGTCCGCGGTAGCCGACGAGAACACACAGGACCAGATAGATGACCAGAGGGGCGACATACATCAGGCGGCTTCCGGCTTTTCTTCCGAGACGGTTTCACCCTTTTTCACCATTTTCCGGAAATGGTCCTTATAGGCGGCCACATCGAAATTCAGGATGTCGCCACCGGATTCAAAGTGCTGCTGGAACACTTTGCCGACGGCGAAGGTGAAGGCGCCGAGCGTTGCTCCGGATCCGGCGATGCCAAGGGCCGTGCCCAGAACGGGAACAGTCTTCATCAGGCTCGAGGCGATGAAAGTTCCGGCGCCGACGCCGCCAAGGCTGCCAAGCAGCGCGGTGACAGCGGTCTTGGCCCGGTTTTCGGAAAAGGGCACGTCATAGACCTTCGCCAGCTTCCGGATCAGGTTCAACTGTGTGCCGATGGCGGCGACAAGATCGAAGATCGGGATCGGAATAAGCCCCGTGCCGGTGCCGACGATCACATGGTCGCGGATGACCTTGTCGGCAAGCTGTGTGCGTTCCTCCGGGGACATGTCCGCGGTGTCGGATTGCTGCGTGCTTTCGGCAAGTTTCTCGGCTTCTTCGGCGGAGTCGGAAGGTCCTGCCTTGGCGGAACTTGTGCGAGTGGACTTCGTCGTCATTTCACATATTCCTTTCCCAGCTTGGCAGCATCGGCTGCTAACTCACGTTAGGGTAGCTCGTGTGCGCCCCGAATTCAATCTGGCAATCAAGGCGCTATCTGGTGTCGTCTTGCACCTTTTCCGTGTTTTCGCCGGCAGAACCATCCGTGGGAGGCGTTCCTGCCGTGTCCGCGTCCGGCATGTCTTCCTGGCTGCCTTCAGCGCTTTCGGGCGTGTTTTCCTGTGGCGCGCTCGCAGAGGGGAAGAGCTTCGGCAAAGAATTGAAATCCGGCAATCTGTAGCGCTGAGGGTTGACGGCGGCCGGGGCTGGCAGGTCCGGCTGATTGGCAATGTCGCTGCCCAGAATGAGCGGCAATTGATCCTTGCCGCTGCCGACAATGACGATCTTGCTGTTGTTGGACTGGGCAAGTTCGACGGTCGCCTCGATCCCGCGCCAGGTCAGCAGCTGCGGCGTCAGAGCGTCCGCAACGATGGAATAGAAGGTCTGGTAGCCGATCGCGTCGATGCGCTTGCGTTCCGCCTCCTTGCGGGCCTGTTCCAGGACATATTCATAGGCGAGAGCATTCTGTTCTTCGGTCAGTTTCCTGGAAATCGCCTGGTTGAGCTCCTTTGGCAGCTGGATGCGCTTGATGATGACCTGTTCGAAGAAGATCAGGTCCTGCTTGCTCGTGGCAATCACGTCCATGACCTCGGCTTCAAGCTTGGTCATGTCGACCTGATAGAGCTCATGCGGATCGTATTTGCCGATCACCGAACGCACGGCCTCGATCGCGGTCGGGCGCACAAAACGTTCTGCATAGTCCGGACCGATGGCCTTGTGCAGCTTGCCGGCATTTTCGGCAATCGGATGATACAGGATCGAGATTTCCGAGGTGATGCGCAGACCGTCCGCGGAAAGACCGTGGACCGTATCGTCCAGCTTTTGAACACGGACTTCATACCGGTAGATGCGGTTCCAGGGCCATTTCGCGTTGATGCCCTCCGGGAAGACAAACTTGGTTTCGGTGCCGACGGTGAGGGTTCTGAACAGGACGCCGACCTCGCCGGGCCCGATGATGAAGAAGGTGAGGGGCCAAAGCAGAATCGCGGCAAAGCCGAGCAGCAGAAGATAGGCGATCACCTTGTCGGTACGGCTGAGCCTATGGGCCTTGCGCGGCTTCTTCTTCGCCGCCTTCGCCTCAACTTCGTCTTCCGCAACGCTCATCCGGCGCTCCCTGGAATAGACCTGTCCTTTGGGGCATTTGGCTGGTCCGGCGGTCCGCAGCCTGAATAAAACAAGGTCTGTCAATGCCTTCCGGCGCGGCCTGGTCAAGGCCTACGGCAGAAGACTTGCAAGAAAAGAACGCGGTGGCAAGCGTGTTTCTTACGCTAGGCAAGGCGACAATAATTTGCTTAAGTCGCGGTGCATGGCTTAACGTCACTGCAACTTATGGTTAATTTCCGGCCCGCTGACAGGCGGCCGGACCCAGAGCGAAGGAGCCGTACGTGTCGTCCAGTTCAGCTTCCTTCAGCTACGACCGGCAGGCGCTGAGCCGTTTTCTCTACGATCTCTATGATTACGAACCGAAGCTGCTGCGCCGGCTCATTTCCGCGCGGCCCTATGTCTGTCCTTTCGATCATCTCGAACGGCACATACCCTCAGATGCAAAGGTGCTGGATGTCGGCTGTGGCAACGGCGCCCTGCTGGCGATTCTACTGGCGTCGGAGAGGATCCGGCAAGGGGTCGGCTGCGACGTGAACGGCGACGCGCTTGCCTCCGCAACAAAGGCGGCGGAGCGCACGGGACGGGGAGAGCGCGTCACGTTTCGGCAAATCGGAGGTTTTGAGGAGCTGCCAGATGACCGCTTCGACGTGGTCACTATGGTCGATGTGCTGCATCACGTTCCCGAAGCGGACCGGGCGCAGGCGGTCGCGCAGGCCCTGCGCCGGGTGGGCCCAAACGGTCTTTTTCTGTTCAAGGATATGGTCGAAAAGCCGTTCCTGCGCCGTCTGGCGCACAATCTGGACGATCTCCTCTTTTCCGGCGAATGGGTCCGGCAGGTGAAAACGGCGGCGCTCGAAAGAGAAGTCGAAGCGGCGGGTTTCCGGCTTCTGAAGAGTGAGGACATTCCCCGGGTTTTCTATGGAAACACACTGCGCGTCTTTCAAAGACTTTAGTAAAAGTGGAGCGTTCTACAATTTAGCGGGGAGAATTAAGGAAAGTTAACAGTTGTGACCGGTGAATTTCGTGTAACCATTTTGTGTTGCCGTTACGGTATGAATGTGCAAACTGAATGAATTGCAACTGTTGAAACTGTAAATCGACGATTACTGCGCCTTCGAGGGGGGTGATTTGAGTTCAACTATTGCCAAGCGACACATGTTCCTGGCCGGGTATATCCTGGTTCCCGGAAGCCATTTTGCCGGAATGTGGCGCCATCCCTACAGCGAAACGGATTTCTGCGACCCGGATCTTTTCAAGGATACTGCGGTTACGCTGGAACGCGGCGGCTTTGACCTCGCCTTCATCCCCGAATCCCTGAGCGTCACGACAGGCCTGAGCAACGATTACGAGACCTTTCTGAAACGCGGCGCGGTCGGCGCCATCCGGCACGATCCCAGCCAGCTGGTCTCGCTGATGGCCTCGGTGACACAGTCGCTCGGCTTCACGGTGACCTTGTCGACGACCTATATGGAGCCCTACCATCTCGCGCGCACGCTGAGCACGCTCGATCATTTCAGCCGGGGGCGAATTTCCTGGAATGTGGTGACCTCGGCCGGGCCGAGCAACGGGCACAATTTCGGCCACTTCCCGAAACTCACCTCGCCGGAATCCTATGACCGGGCGGAGGAAATCCTGGAGATCTGCAGGAGCCTCTGGCAGTCCTGGCAGGACGGCGCGCTCGTCGCCGACAAGGCCGCCGGCATTTACGCGGACATCGGCAAGATCCGTCCGATCGATCACGAGGGCGACCTGTTCCAGCTCCGCGGTCCCCTGTCGCTTCCCGCCGGTCCGGACGGTGAGCCGATCTTGATGAGCGTCGGTGTTTCGCCGCGCGGCCGCGATTTCTCCGCCAAATGGGTGGATGTCATCTTTGCGATCCAGGCCGATGCGGACGGGATGTCCGAACTGCGGGCCGATGTGCGGCGGCGAGCAGCCGAAAAGGGACGCGACCCGGAGAAGATCTTCCTGCTCACGGCGGTGCAGCCGGTGGTTGGCGAAACGGAAGCAATCGCGCGGGCGCGTGCCGACTATCTGGACGAGCTCATTTGTCCCGATGTGGCGATCGCGTTTCTGTCAGGCATGATCGGCCGGGATGCGACCGGCTTCGACCCAGAGACGCCGATCGACGAAGTGCTTGAGAAAACCGCCGGGGCTTCCGGGAAAGGGGCCGTCGATGGCGGGGCCGCTTTTCCCTGGCTCGACCGGATCCGGGCGGAAGACCGGGCCAGAAACTGGACCCTTCGGGACATCGCCATCCGCATGTCGCGGAGCACATCGACGCCGCGCCTGGTGGGCACGCCGGAACAGGTGGCCGACCAGCTGGAGGCCTATTTCCTGGCCGAAGCCTGTGATGGTTTCGTGATCACTCCCACGCATTTTCCCGGAAGTTTCGATGAGTTTTCCCGGTCCGTCGTGCCGATCCTGCGCGCACGCGGACATCTCAGAGAAGCGGCACAAGAACCGCTCACTCTCAGACAAAGACTTGGACTGCAATGCTGACATGACCGGCACCGCCGTTGGGTGGTTCCGATCGAGACACCGTGCACGTGACTTGGCGAGCCTTCGACGGAGTTGATCTGAATGGCATCCCGCGACCGAAGTTCCGAAGCAGCCTTCGCGAAAGCTTCCTCTTACGAGGGGGCGGCGGCTACCGGTCACGTGTGCCCGCTTGAGCGCATTGCGCAAGGCCCCTCCATCCGGGACTTGTTCGCGCGGCGGGTCCGGGACCATCCGGCTCAGGAGGCACTGATCCTGCCGGGATCCTGGCTCACCTTTGCCGATCTCGACAAGGAGTCCAACCGGGTCGCCTGGTATCTGGCCGGGCGCGGCATCGGCGCGGGCGACATCGTTGCGCTCGGCTGTGCGGCGGGACGGGACCTGGTCGTCTGCCTGCTCGGCGTCATCAAGGCCGGGGCCTGCTACATGCCGCTGGACCCGGCCTATCCGTTGCAGCGCCTGCGCGACATGCTGCAGGATGCAAAGCCGGACCTGATCCTGGCGGAGCGGGCGGTTGCGCCTGTTCTCGAAGCAGCCGGACTGACGGAGAAGGCGGTATTTCTGGATTCCGGCGCGCTTCAGCGGGCGCTCGCCGCACAGAAGGTGACTGCTCCTGACGAAGAGACATTTGTTCGGCCTCCATCCGATGATGACCCTGCCTATCTGGTCTATACGTCCGGTTCCACGGGACGGCCCAAAGGCGTGCTCGGCCGGCAGCGCGCGCTTGCCAACCGGTTGCTCTGGATCGCTGAGGCCCTGCCCTTCGCACCGGGGGAGCGGACCCTCTTCAAGACATCGCTCAATTTCATCGACGGCTCGACGGAATTGCTGGGCGCGCTGACCAACGGTTGCGCTGTCGTCATTGCGGAAGGACAGATCGCCGGCGACCCCCGCCGCCTGGCAAAGACCGTGGCAAGTTCCGCCATCACCCGGCTGACCGTAGTGCCGAGCCAGCTGGCGAGCCTGCTTGAGGCGGAGTGCGTGAATGATCTGGTGGGATGCCGTACCTGGGTGAGCAGTGGTGAGCCGCTGCCGTCCAGCCTGATGCAGGCCTTTGCCCAAAAACTTCCCGGCGCCCGGCTTTTCAACTTCTACGGCGCTTCGGAAGCCGCAGGAGACAGCCTGTGGGCACGGTGCGTTGCCGGCGAGACGGTGGCGATCGGCAAGCCGGTCAGAAACACCGGCATTCATCTCCTCGACGACAGGCTTCGGCCGGTTCCGGATGGCGATAAGGGCGAGCTCTACATCTCCGGGGCGGGTCTTGCCCTCGGTTACCACCGTCAGGCCGACAGGACCGCTGAACGCTTCGTGGCCTCGCCCTTCGGTCCTCCCGGATCGGTTCTGTACCGGACGGGGGATGTGGCGCGCAGGCTGCCCGACGGCACCATCGAATATCTCGGACGTTCGGACCACCAGGTGAAGATCCGCGGTGTGCGGGTGGAGCCCGGTGAGGTCGCTGCCGCCCTCGACAGCTTGCCGGCGGTTGCCCGCTCCGCGGTGGTCTCGAAGAAAAGGGCGAGCGGGGAGATCTTCCTCGCCGCCTATGTGGTTTTCGAGAAGGATGCGGACCGGGACCCTGGCAAGCTTCTGAAAGCCTTGGCGGAGAAACTCCCGGCGGCCTACCTGCCCTCCGCAATCGTGCCGCTGGCAGCCTTGCCGTTAACACCCAACGGCAAGCTGGACCGGGCCGCTCTGCCGGACCTGGAAACGGCCGGCACCGGCCCGATGCCGGAAGCGGCCCCTGAAACGGAAGTCGAAGCAGCCATCTGCGAATTCTTTGCGCAGGTGCTCGGGGTCGAAACGGTTTCCCGGGACGACAATTTCTTTCTTCTTGGCGGTCATTCTCTGCTGGCCGCCCGCCTTGCCTACCGTCTGCGCGACAAGCTGGGCGTCCTTGTCGAGCCGATCAGCATATTTGAGGCGCCCACCCCAGCGAAGCTGGCCGCATATGTGGCGGTCGCGGGCGCCAGCAAAGGCGGGTTCAAGCCGGTGCCACTGCCGGAGAAAGTACCGCTTTCGCCGGCGCAGGAACGTCTCTGGTTCCTCAACAGGCTGCATCCGGATGATGTCTCCTACACCCTCGCCTATGCCTTTCGCCTGAAGGGCCGGCTCGATCCGGAGGCCTTTCGCAAGGCCTGGCGGGATGTCATCGACCGGCATGAGATCCTCAGAACCGTCTACCCGGAAGACGACACCGGAAAACCGTATCAAGAAATTCTCCGGCAAGGAGCGGAGGCGGACATCCCGCTGGAAGGAGTGACCGGTTCCGGCAGGATTCAGGTGGATCTGCACCGCCTTGCCAGCCGGCCCTTCGATCTGCGCAAGGATATGCCGTTGAGGGTTCATCTCCTTTCGGAAGAGAACGGCGCCGAGAGCCGTTCCCACATGATGCAGCTCGTCTGTCATCATATCGCTCTCGACGGGGGAGCCGTTCGCCGGCTTCTTGCCGATTTCGAGACCGCCTTCGTGGCGCGCAGCGCGGGACGTGTTCCTCGATGGGAGGCTCGCTCGGCGCGCTATGCGGAGTTCGCGGTCTGGCAAAGAGACGGCCAGGAGCGCGATGCGGCCGGGCAGATGTCCGCTTATCTTACCGAGTGGAAAACGGAGCTCGAGGGCGCACCCGAGTGCCTCGACCTGCCTTGCGCGGAGGGGCGCCGCCGCTCCGGTTATTGGGACGGGGACAGTGTCCCGCTCGATATCCCTGAAAACCTGCATGCCCGGCTGGACGAGTTCGCGCGGGAGAACCGGTCGAGCCTGTTCATGGTGCTTCAGGCGGCGCTCGCGGCAACACTGTACCGGTTGGGGGCGGGCGAGGACATCGTTATCGGCACGCCGGTCGACGGCAGGCCGGACAGGTGTTTTGAAGAAACGGTCGGGCTGTTCGTCAACATGCTGGCTCTCAGGTCCGATCTTTCCGGCCAGCCGTCCTTCCTGGATTTGCTGGAAGCGACACGGGCGCGGAACCTCAAGGCCTATCGCCGGCGCGACGTTCCCTTCGAGCTGGTGGTCGACGCGGTGTCTCCGAACCGGGACCTGTCCTTCCACCCGCTGTTCCAGCTGGTGCTCGCGCTGGACATGGAAGGTGAACTGCGGCTGACGCTGCCCGGACTGACCTGCGTTGCGGAAGACCTTCCGGCGATGGCGTCCAAATTCGACCTGTCTTTCGATTTGACAGTCCATCGTGGTGAAGACGGGTTACCTTCTGGTGTGCGGGGCCAGATCGAATTCCGTACGGATCTCCTGGGCCAGCAGGTGGCGCAGACGATTGCCGAACGGTTTGTCGCAATGCTCGAGGCCGTGACCGTGGAGCCGGATTGCCGGATCGATGATCTTTCGATTGTCGGAGCCAGCGAAGCAAACCGGCTCGCCGGCCTCTGTGAGGGCAAGCTCGTCTCAAGGCCTGAACTTGGGACCTCACTCGTCGACCGGTTCAGGCTGCTCGCGATGCAGCAGGGAGACCACGCGGCGCTGCACAGCGAAACCACTGCGCTTTCCTATGCCGCGCTCGATGTCCAGTCGGACCGCGTCGCGCGCAATCTTGTAAGCCGCGGCGTTGGTCCCGGGGCACGGGTTGCCGTGTTCATGGAGAGAACCGTCGATCTTGTCATTGCGACGCTGGCGATCGTGAAGGCCGGGGGCGCCTATGTCCCCCTGAACAGGAACGATCCGCCGCAACGGCTCGCCCAGCTCGTTGACGATACCCGTGCGGCCCTGGTCCTGATTGATGGTGGGGCAGAAGATCCCGCTCATATTGGCAGTGTGCCCTGTACGGCCTTCGCCGATCTGCGCGCGGATCTCGAAGACGTGCCGTTGCCGGCCGTCCGGGCCGACCAGATTGCCTGTGTGCTGTTCACGTCCGGGTCCACCGGACGGCCAAAGGGCATCGCGATCACCCATCGCAACATCCAGGCGCTGGCGCTGGACGGGTGCTGGCCGGACGGATCGCATCAGCGGGTGTTGTTGCATTCCCCTTATGCCTTCGATGCGTCGACTTACGAGATCTGGACGCCGCTCATGCTGGGGCAGGAGCTCTTTGTTGCGCCTCCAGGCCTTCTGGACGCGGAGACGATTGCCCGGCTGATTGAGAACCACGGAATAACCGCCGCCTGTATCACGACGCGGCTCTTCAACATCATCTCCGGCGAGAAACCGGAGGCCTTCAGGCCTTTGAAGTCGGTTCTGATCGGCGGCGAGGCGGCATCCGCGGAAGCCCTGCGGCGGGCAACCGCTGCCGCACCCGACACGCGCTTCGTCAACGGCTATGGTCCGGCGGAAGGCACGACCTTCGTAACCTGGCATGCGATGCGGTCGCTCGATTCTAACGCCCACAAGGTTCCGATCGGCCTGCCGCGCGACAATTGCGCCGTACGCATTCTCGATGACCGCTTGCGGCCGGTCGGGATCGGCATGGTCGGTGAGCTTTATCTCGCCGGTGAGTGCCTGACGCTCGGCTATCTGGATCGGGCAGGGCTGACCGCGGAGCGGTTTGTCAGCGATCCTTTCGGGGAGCCCGGTACCAGGATGTACCGCACCGGCGATCTTGTGCGCTGGCGCAGCGACGGGCTCCTGGTCTTCGTTGGCCGCGCGGATCACCAGGTCAAGATCAACGGCTTCCGGATCGAACCCCAGGAAATCGAGAATGTCATCGGCCGGCGGAACGATGTCGGCCAATGCGCGGTGATTGTCCGGGAGGACCGGCCGGGGGAAAAGAAGCTGGTCGCCTATATTGTCGGGACGGCTGGCGCTGTTCCGGATCTCACGCGCCTTCGCAAGCACCTGACAGAGACGCTGCCGGCCTTCATGGTTCCGGCCCATTGCGTGGTTCTGGAAAAGCTGCCCTTCACCACGAACGGCAAGCTCGACCTGAAGTCCCTGCCACTGCCGGAGATCCGCAGCGCGCAAACCAAGCAACCGGCCAGCAAGACCGAAGCGGACCTTTGCCGTCTCTATGCCGATGTGCTCGGGCTGAAGAACGTGGCGCCAGGCGACAATTTTTTTGCGCTTGGCGGCGACAGCATCCTGTCGATCCAGCTGGTCAGCCGGGCGCGGCGGGCGGGACTGGTTTTTTCCGCCAGGGACGTCTTCAACGCCAAGACGCCGGCCGAACTCGCCGCGGTCGCGGTTGTCAGGCACGGACAGGAGGCCGAGACGGAGCTCGTACCGGGCTGGCTCGGCGATTCCGATCTTGCGCATGTGAAGAGCACCTACGGCGCCCGGCTTGAAACCGTCTGGCCTCTGACCGGCCTGCAGTCGGGTCTTCTGTTCCACGGCCTGATGGACGCGGAGACGGGCGAGGATGCCTATCTGGTGCAGACGGTCGTCGATCTGGACGGCGAGGTTTACGTGGACCGGTTGAAGGGGAGCCTCAAAGCGCTTGTCGCCCGGCACGCGCCGCTGCGGGCGGTCTTCTGCCACGAGGGCGTGAGCGATCCGGTGCAGGTGATCCTGAAGGATGCCGTGCTGCCGTTCGAGGTGGTGGATCTGGTGGACGCCGAAGATCCGGAAGGGGCTCTGGAGACGCTTCTCACCGAAGACCGGCGTCAGCGCTTCGACCTTGCGACTGGACCGCTCCTGCGCGCCTGTCTGGTGCGGTTGGCCGGCGATTGTTCAAAGCTCATTCTCACCAATCACCACATCCTCCTGGACGGCTGGTCACTGCCGGTATTGATGCGGGAACTCAAGGAGATCTTTAAGGCCGGAGCAACGGGCACTTTGCCGCCGGTGGTTCCGTTCGATCGTTATCTCGGCTGGCAGCAGCGCCAGGACAGGGACGCAGCCCGGCAGGCCTGGGAGAAGGCGCTTGCCGGTCTGGAAGAACCAACCCGCCTTGCTGCCGCAGTACACGGTCAGCCTGCGGACACGTCCGGGGACGTTCTGCGCTTCGATGCATTTCTGAGCGCCGGAGAAACCCGGTCCCTGGAGGCACTGGCCCGGCGGCTGGACATCACTTTGAACACGGTCCTGCAGGGCGCCTGGGCGATCCTGCTCGGCCGCATCTGTGGATCCCAGGACCTCGTTTTCGGGGCTACGGTCTCGGGACGTCCGCCGGAGATCGCCGGTGTGGAGACCATGACCGGGCTCTTCATCAACACCGTGCCCGTGCGGGCGCGGCCGGAACCACGCCTTACTGTCGAAGCCTTCCTGAAAGAGCTTCAAGGCGAACAGGCGGCCTTGCTGCCCCATCAGCATCTCGGCCTGCCGGAGATCCAGGCGGGGGCCGGGCTGGGCGACCTCTTCGATACGCTGATGGTGTTCGAGAACTATCCGGACGTGGAGGACATGGGCGCGAGCGGGGAGACTGGTCTCGGGATCAAGGGCCTGGAGGTGCGCGACCGCACGCACTATCCGGCGAGCCTGATGGTGGTGCCGGGTGAGCGGCTGCTGTTGCGGCTGGACTGCCGGGCGGAACGGATCGGCGCGGAGCTCGGCCGGAGCCTGCTGGACCAGCTGGGTCATCTGTTGCGGCAAATGTCCGACCAGCCGGGGGCGGCGCTCGGAGCGCTGGAGACACTTGCTCCAGAGCAGAGGAAGGCGGTTCAGGACCGCTGGAACGAGACAGACCACAGTCTGCCGGAGGGCGATCTTGTCGATCTGATCGCGGTGACAGCCAGCCGTCACGCGGATCGTGAGGCGGTGGTCGGTGGCGGCGAGCGGCTGACCTATGCGCAACTGGAAGAGCGCACCAACCGATTGGCGCATCTGTTGCTCCAGCGGGGCATCGGCGCGGAGGATCTTGTGGCAATTGCCCTGCCGCGCTCGGTGGAGATGGTGGTGGCGCTGCTGGCAGTCCTGAAAACAGGTGGGGCCTATTTGCCGCTCGATCCGGACTATCCGCCGGCACGGATCGCGATGATGCTGGACGATGCCGCGCCGAAACTGGTGCTGACAGCCTCCGGGCTGACCGAAGGCCTGCAGGGTTGCGACTTGCTGGTCATGGACGCGGCAGAGACCGAAGCGGAGCTGGCAAAAGCCTCAACAAAGGCGCCCGAGGATCGTGACCGGAAACAGCCCATCGATCCGCGTCATCCGGCCTATGCCATCTACACGTCCGGTTCCACCGGCAAGCCCAAGGGTGTCGTGGTCACAAGGCAGGGGTTGAGCAACCTCCTGTGCGGCCTCAGCTGCGATCTCGGGCTGACGCACCAGGATCGGATGTTGAGCGCGACCACGATCGGGTTCGACATCGCTGGACTGGAGCTTTTCGGACCGTTGCTGGCAGGAGCAACCTTGCTCCTGTTCGAAGGCAACCAGCGGGAGTCGGATTGCCTCGCCGACTGGATTGCCCTGGAAAAGCCAACTGTGATGCAGGCGACCCCGTCGCTCTGGCGGGGGCTCCTGATGTCCGGGCCGCTGCCGGAGTTACGCGTGCTTGTCGGTGGGGAAGCTCTCGACGCGGGTCTTGCCGCAGAGCTCCTAAAAGTGGGGCCGGTCAACAATCTCTACGGCCCGACCGAAACCACCATCTGGTCCCTGCGCGAACCGCTTGCACAGGACCCGGCGTCAGGCCCCGGGATCGGCCTGCCCGTTTGGAATACGCGGGCCTATGTCCTGGACGAAGCGTTGAAGCCCGTTGCGCGCGGTGTCGCGGGCGAACTCTATATCGGCGGGCTCGGGTTGGCGCGGGGTTATCACGGCCGGCCTGACCTGACCGGCGAGCGGTTCGTTGCCGATCCCTTTGCCGGCGGCGGTGCCCGCATGTATCGGACCGGCGACATCGTCTATCGCAAGCCGGACGGGTCGCTGGCGTTCCTCGGACGCGGCGACGGGCAGGTCAAGATCCGTGGCCATCGTATTGAGACGGGCGAAATCGAAGCCGCGCTAGTCGCCATGACCAATGTCGCCAGGGCTGCGGTGATTGTCCGGCCGGGCTGGGGCGAGGGACCTTCCCTGGTTGCCTATGTGGTGGCGCAGACGGGGGCGGATCTGCAGCCTGGCCCCATGCGCATCCTGCTGCAGCAGAACCTGCCGGATCACATGGTGCCAGCAGATATTGTTGTTCTGCCCGACCTGCCCTTGACGCCCAATGGCAAACTCAACCGGCTGGCCTTGCCCGATCCGGTGCGCGGGGCAGCGTCCTCAGCGCCAAGGACCCTTCAGGAAACACTGCTGTGCAACCTGTTCGCCGAAGTCCTGCCGGACGCGATGCCGGGGCCGGATGACAATTTCTTCGAGATGGGCGGGCATTCCCTGCTGGCGACCCGGCTCAAGATGCTCCTGAAAGAGCGCATGGGTCTGGAGGTCAGCCTGCGGAAAATCTTCGAAACGCCGACGGTGCGCGGTCTTCTGTCCTCCGATGGCGGGCGAAAGACAGGACTGCTCGACCCGGTTCTGCAGATCCGGGCGGCCGGACGGCAAGCGCCCCTGATTTGCGTGCATCCGGGTTTCGGTCTTGGCTGGACCTATGCCGGACTGGTCTCCGTGCTGCCGGCGGATGTTCCGATCATCGCGCTTCAGGCACTCGGGTATGCCGGAGAGGCCCGCTTGCCGGGAACGCTCGGCGAGATGGCGACGGATTATGTGGCGTGTGTCGAAAAGTTTGTGCCGGAAGGCCCGATCCGCCTGCTCGGCTGGTCCTTCGGCGGTCTTGCGGCGTTTGAAATGGCGCGGCTCTTTGAAGCCGGAGGCCGCAAGGTCGAATTTCTCACCCTCTTGGACAGTTATCCGATGGCTGCCGGCGATCCGCTTCCGGATCTCTCCGACCGCGGCGCGCGCGGTGCCTTTTTCGAGATGGTCGGTTTTGACCCGGGGGGGCGCGATCCGGACGATATTTCCTTTGAAGAGATAGGCAGGTTTCTGAAAGCTGGCGGACATCCGCTTGCCGACCTTCAGCCGGCGGATTTCGGTAATATGCTGCGGATCGCGCGCAACAATGCCCGGCTCGCCCATGGTTACAGACCGGGGCGCCTCACCTGTCCGCTCCTGCATTTTGTCTCGAGGCAATCCTGGCGGATGATGTCGTTGCAGGCCGATCCCTGGCAGGCCCTGACATCGGGCCGGTTTGATACGCATGTGCTCGATTGCACGCATCACGAAATGACGTCCCAAGCGGCGCTTGCCGAGATCGGCAAGTCGCTGGCTGACTGGATGAACCCAAGCGACCAGCCCGCCGGGCAGGACGTTCCGGAAGGGAGACTAAAGAATGTCGGTTGAAACCCTCCATGACATCGATCCCGTCGAGGCGGCGATCCCCGCGACTCCTCCAAACCCCATGACCGGCGGCGAGTTCATTGACAGTCTGAAGGATCAGCGCTGCGTCTATTTCAATGGCGAGCGGGTGACGGATCTCACCGGGCATCCCGCCTTTCGCAATTCGGTGAAGTCGCTTGCCCGGCTTTACGACGCCCTGCATCAGGACCACGACAGCGGTACCGAGGTGCTGACCGCGCCGGCCGATGCCGATCCGGCCGGTTACACCCATCGTTATTTCAAGGTGGCCCGCTCGGGCGAGGATCTGCTCGGCCAGCAGAGGGCAATCGCCGAATGGGCCAGACTCAGCTATGGCTGGATGGGGCGGTCGCCGGATTACAAGGCGGCCATCGTCAACACGCTGGAAGCCAATGCCGCTTATTACGGCCCTTTCGCCGACAATGCCCGGCGCTGGTATCACCTGGCCCAGGACCGCACCTATTTCATGAACCATGCGGTGGCCAATCCGCCTATTGATAGGGCCAAGCCGATCAGTGAGGCCAAGGACGTGCTGGTGCATGTGGTCAAGGAAACGGATGCCGGAATGTATCTCTCCGGAGCCAAGGTCGTGGCCACCTCGGCAGCGCTGACCCATTACAATTTCCTCAGCCATCACGCGGTCTCGGACACGAATGAACCGCCGACCGCCTTCATGTTCTTTCTCGACATGTCGACGCCGGGCATCAAGCTGATCTGCCGCAATTCCTATGAATTCGCGGCCCATCAGGCCTCGACCCCGTTCGACAGTCCGCTGTCGTCGCGCTTCGATGAGAATGACGCCATTCTGGTGCTCGACAATGTCTTCGTGCCCTGGGAAAACGTGCTGGTGCACGGGCCGGCCCACAAGCCGATCGATTTCCTGATGGACACGGGCTATCTGCAGGGCACCTGCTTTCACGGCTGCACCCGCTTCGCGGTCAAGCTCGACTTTCTCGCGGGTCTCCTGACCAAGGCGCTGCACATGACCAGCGGCGACGAATTCCGCGGCAACCAGGTCCTGCAGGGCGAGGTGATCGCGCTTCGGCACCTGTTCTGGTCGCTCTCCGATGCCATGGCCAGAACGCCGGAGCCCTTCGCTGACGGCGCCGTGCTGCCTGGCCTGACGGCAGCCCAGGCCTATCGCGCGCTGGCGCCGGATGCCTATGGCCGGGTCAAGGAAATCGTGCAGAAGATCGTGGCCTCCGCGCTGATCTACCTGCCATCCTCGGCGAAGGATTTCCAGAACCCGGAGATCGATGCCTATCTGGAACGCTATGTGCGCGGCTCCAACGACATCGGCTACAAGGAGCGCATCAAGCTGATGAAGCTTCTGTGGGACGCGACCGGATCCGAGTTTGCCGGCCGTCACGAACTCTATGAGCGCAACTACGCCGGCAATCACGAAGAGGTCAAACTGCAGCTGCCCGCGATCGCCCGTCGCGACGGCTCGATGGACCAGATGCTGTCGCTTGTTGACCAGTGTCTTGAAGACTATGATGAATTCGGCTGGTGCAACAGGGCGTGGGCCGACTGAGCCACGGCGGGGGAGAACACGATGAGCAATCCATTCGACGATCCGGACGGCACCTTCCTCGTGCTGGTGAATGCCGAGGAGCAGCATTCCCTGTGGCCGGAATTCGTGCCGGTGCCTGACGGCTGGCGGAACGTGTTCGGTCCCGGCAAGCGCCAGGACTGCCTGGATTACGTCAATGAGAACTGGACAGATATCCGGCCGAAAAGCCTCCGGGATGCCGCCGGCAGCTGAGACCCAAGACTGTTGATACGAACGGTGGCTGACCACCTGGAGCGCCTGATTTTCGATGAAGTTCTTTCGTCTTTTGTATCGTGAAGCGGGCGACAGCAGGCGCACCTTTCTGCTGCTCTCCCTGGTGCCTGGCCTGGTCATGGGGCTGGTGATCGCGGTGATCAATGCCACCACCAACTACCAGCAGACCGGTGGTCTGCAATGGCAGTATCTGGGGCTGTTCGTGCTTGGATGCACCACCGTTCTGTTCACGATGAACCGCGCGCTCAACATGGCGACGGCGATCGTCGCGGATTACCTTTGCCGGTTGCGCATCAGGGTTACGGCACAGGTGCGCAATCTCAATCTGGCGTCGGTCGAGGAAATCGGCCTGAACCGGATCCGCGCCGCCGTTGGCCGGGATCACCAGACCATCGAGGAGACCGCGCCGGCCCTGGTCGGCCTGATCTATTTTGTCATGCAGCTGGTGATGTCTGCGCTCTATATCTTCTATCTGTCGCCCTTGGCCTTTGCCGTCACGATCGCCTTCCTGGCGGGAGCGGTGTTCTTCTACCGCAAAAGCTACCGGGACGCGGAAGAGCTGATGCGGCAGGCGAGCCTGAGCGAACAGGCCTTCCAGAACAGCTTTGAGAACATCCTGAGCGGGTTCAAGGAAGTGAAGCTGAACGCGGAACGCAGCGACGACCTGTTCCACAATTATGTGGTGCCCCGCTCCGAGCGGGTGGAAGAGCTGCGGGTGGAGTCCGGCCGGTCCTTCAACTATGGCCAGTCGGTCAGCGACGTCTTTTTCTATACGCTGATGGGTACGCTGGTTTTCGCGATCCCCTTCTACGTCTCGGACCTCTCCATTCCGGGCAAGATCGTCACCGTGATCGTCTTCGCCAGCGGCGCGATCACGTCGATCATCCGCATGCTGCCGGTCGTTTCCAGGGCCAATCTCGCGGTCTCCAACATCGAGGATCTGAAAAACCTCTTGGAGAAATACGGCGAAGCTGCCGAGGACCGGCTCGAGGCCAAGCAGGCGAAGCTGACCAAGGCGATTTCCCTGAAAAAGATCGCCTATACCTATCACAGTGAAAATGGCGACCGGCCGTTCTCGATCGGGCCCTGCGACCTGGACATTGCCGCCGGCGAGATGGTGTTCATTGTCGGTGGCAACGGCAGCGGCAAGTCCACGCTCGCGAAGATCCTGACCGGTCTCTACGACCCGGACGGCGGGCATCTCGCCTGGGATGGCAAGACCGTCAAGCCGGAAAACATCGACGTCTATCGCAGCCTGTTCGCGGTCATCTTTTCCGATTTTCACCTGTTCGACCGGCTCTACGGCGTCGATCTCTCGGACGAACAGAAACTCTATGACCTTCTGGAAGAGATGAAACTGGACGAAAAGGTCCACTACCGGAACAACCGCTTCAGCACGACCAACCTGTCGACGGGTCAGCGCAAGCGCTTGGCGATGGTCGTTGCGCTTCTGGAAAACCGGGACGTCTATCTGTTCGACGAGTGGGCGGCCGATCAGGATCCGGAATACCGGCGCTGGTTCTATACGGAGTTTCTGACGAAGCTCAAGAGGGACGGCCGAACGGTCATCGCGATCACCCATGACGACCGCTATTTCGACATTGCCGACAAGATTGTCTGGATGGAGGAAGGCAAGATCAGCAAGGTCGGGACACCGGCGGATGTCGACGCCTGACGGCGCCTTCCTGACTGGGGGCTGTGCTTTCGGGATCCGGGCCCCGGTGACACCGATTTTTCTGAACCAAACGAAAGGTCACGCGTGCCGGACAAGGTGCACGACGTCACGGTGAACATCCTGGAAACGGCCACATGCGCACCCGGTGAGCTGGAGGCTGCCTGTGCTGTCCTTTCGAACGATGAGCTGGCGCGCTTTCACCGTTTTCACTTTGACGCGGACCGCAGGGACTATGCCCTGGCGCATGCCCTGTTGCGCCGGACCTTGAGCGACCGGGAGCCTGCCACGGATCCGGGCGCGTGGCGGTTCGAGGCGGATGCCACCGGCAAGCCACAGATACGCGGACGGAGAGGGCCGGATTTCAGCCTGACACATACAAGAGGGCTGGTGGCCTGCGCCGTGGCGACGGCCGGCCGAGTCGGCATCGATGCGGAAACCGACGGCCGTTCGGCCGACGTGGACCTGTTGCTGCCGGAGGTCTGTTCGCCGCCGGAGAGGGCCGCGTTGATTGCGCTCACGGGTGCGGCGCGCCGGTCCCTGTTTCTCGACTTCTGGACCCTCAAGGAAGCGTATTTGAAAGCGCAGGGCCTGGGGATCTCAGAGGACCTGACGGCGATTGCCTTTTTCGTCGAGAGCGACACAGACATCCGGCTTGAAACTTCCGGTGCTGGTCATCGAGCGGACTGGTCCCTCCGTATTTACAGAATCGGTGCAGGTGGGCGTGTTGCCCTTGCTTTCGACGGAGGACAAACCGAACGGGACATCGAGGTCAGAAGACCGCGGACTTGGCGAGACTGATCTTCAGGTGCTCATGCCTGCTCGACCGTCGTTTGGTGTGTCCGGGTTCTTGCAACCCAACTGAAATTGCTCGTCCAGCCATCGAGCCGGGCATGTTGGGTCTTGGGCCCGAGCAGCGCAAAAGCTCGTGGCCGTCGTCAAAGATTTATATTTTTCAGAATGTTATGTCGACGGGCCTTTAGCTCGGCTGTGAGCTGGGTTTTACTTGTTCGTGAAATAAATTTCACAAAAAGAAATAAATACCAAAAATGTTTGACCCTTCAGCGGGCCGGACATTATCCCTGTTGTCGCTGGGATAAAAACCGGCGCTTGAAATTTCTTGCAGATGGCGCTGAAATCGATTGGCGGAGCTGCAAGACCGGGAGGAGCAGCTCTAGGGAGGAAACCATGAGCGGTTTGAAAGTTAAGGCCATTTTGGCAACGGCGGCCGTGTCTGCCGCAATCCTGTCCGCAGCACCGGCGGCCGCTGACGGCCTGAAATGCGAGCCGGGCGAAACCTACATCATGAACGTGATGGTCTCTGGCCACCCCTATTGGGTGCCGGTTTATCAGGGCTTCAAGCAGGCCGCGGAAGCTTTCGGCTGCAAGACGGTCTTTTCCGGCACGCCGGACTATGACATCACCAAGCAGATCGCGTCCTTCGAGCAGGACATGGTCAAGCAGCCGGCCGGTATCCTGCTGCACCCGATGCAGGCCGATCCGTTCATCGAGCCGATCAACCGGGCCATCGACAGCGGCACCGAGATCGTGACCTTCGCGGCGGACTCGCCGAAGTCCAACCGCACGTCCTACATCACCTCCGACAACCTGGCCGAGGCCAAGTTCGCAGCCGAGGAAATCGTCAAACAGGTTGGCGACAGCGCCGAATATGCCGTCCTGGAAAACCCGGGCCAGTCCAACCATGACCTCCGGGTCACCGCGCTGATTTCCTACATGGAAGAGCACTACCCGAACATGAAGCTGGTCGGCCGCCAGGCGACCAACCAGGACAGCAACGCCGCTTACCGGGCGACCGGTTCGATCCTGCAGGCCAATCCGAACCTGGCCGCTTTGTGGATCCCGGAAGCCGGGTCCGCGGAAGGCGCTGTCGCCGCGGTTCTGGAAGCGGAAGCCAAGGTGCTGATCATGCATGCGGACGTCACCCCGACGACGCTGGAGCACATCAAGGCGGGCAACATCCACATGGCGCTCAACCCGAACCAGGGCATGCAGGGTTTCATGGGCTTCATGGCCACTTTCCTGGCGGCGCATTCCGACGTGTTCGATCCGTTCAACGACTACAAGGTCTCCGGCTACAACCCGGTGCAGATCCCTTATGTCGACAACGGCTTTGCGGTGATCACCAAGGACAATGCCGACAGCTTCGACCTCAATGTCTACATGGAAGGCCGGGATCCGAGCTGATCCCAAGCCGGGGCGCCAAGCGCCCCGGCCCTTGGGCTGTCCCGCCGATCGAGCTGGCGCGAACAGCCCCTTTTCCGAACGCAACTAACGCCAAGACGGCCTTGTCATGACCGACGATGTGATCCTCAAGATCTCCAATCTTTCGAAATCCTTCGGGCCCGTCCGCGCGCTGAAGGGCGTCGATTTCGAACTGCGCCAGGGCGAGATCCATGCGCTGGCAGGTGAGAACGGTGCCGGCAAGTCGACCCTGATGAATGTGATCGACGGCATCCTGCAGCCGGACAGCGGTGAGATCCTCTTTGATGGCGTGCCGGTCAGGATCGCTTCTCCGGCCATGGCGCAGAAACTCGGTGTCGGCTTCGTGCACCAGGAGACCGCGCTCTGTCCGGACGTCTCGGTGGCCGAGAACATCTTCATGGCGACGACCAATGCCAGCCGTTCCTTGCTGATGAATTACCGCACCCTCGAACAGAAAGCTGCCGAAGTGCTCGGCGAACTGGTCGACATCAATCCGGCGACCCTGGTGCGGGACCTGTCGATTTCTCACCAGCAACTGGTCGAGATCGCCAAGGCGCTGACGCTCGATTGCCGGGTGCTGATCCTGGACGAGCCGACCGCGGCCCTGACCGAGAAGGAAGCGCAGATCCTGTTCAGGATCATGCGGCGCCTCGCCGACAAGGGCATCTCGATCATCTATATTTCCCACCGCATGGTCGAGATCTTCGACAATTGCGATCGGGTGTCCGTCTTCCGGGACGGTCAGTACATTACCACGCGCAACGTCTCCGAGATCACGCCCGACGATGTGGTCAATGCCATGGTCGGCCGGGTCATCGACGAGCTTTACCCGCGCAAGCAGACGGAAGCAGAGCGCTCCGACGAGATCATCCTGAACGTCCGCAATCTTAACGAACGCAGCCGGTTCAGGGACGTGTCGTTCCAGCTCAGGAAGGGCGAGATCCTCGGTCTGGCGGGCCTGATCGGCGCCGGGCGCAGCGAAATCGTCAAGGGCATCTGCCAGCTGGAGGGCGAGGTCAGCGGCGAGGTCGCGCTGAACGGCAAGACGCTCTCGCTTTCCTCCTACCAGGACAGCATCGCCGAGGGCATCGTCTATCTCTCCGAGGACCGCAAGGGTGACGGCATCTTTCTCGACATGCCCATTGCCGGCAACGTCTCCGCCCTGAAGCCGGAGCAGGTGGCCAACGGTTTCGGCCTGATCCTCCGCCAGAAGGAAGAGTCGCAGGCGGAGGCGCTCGGCGCCCGCCTCAATCTCAAATACGGGTCTCTCACCGATCCGGTGTCATCGCTCTCCGGCGGCAACCAGCAGAAGGTCGCCATCGCCAAGATGCTGTCGGTCAATCCCAAGCTGATCTTCCTGGACGAGCCGACCCGCGGCGTCGATGTCGGCGCCAAGGCCGAAATTCACCGCATTCTCAGGAACCTCGCCGCCAGCGGCGTCGGCATCCTGGTCATCTCTTCCGAACTGCCGGAGCTGATTGGCGTCTGCGACCGGGTGCTGGTCGTGCGCGAAGGCCGGATCAGCGGCGAAGTGACGGGCGACAGGATGACAGAAGAAAACATCATGCACCTGGCGTCGGTCGGCGGCGCACAGGCAGCCATACAATAAGAGTGGGGGAAACCATGGAAGACGCTGTCTCCCTGACGGGCGCGCCAGAAAACAAATCACCGGAAGTCTCGTTCATCCACCGGCTCCTGCGCATGCGTGAGACCGGACTGATCGCGATCATCCTCGTGCTGTTCATCGTGATGTCCTTCGCCTCGCCCTATTTCCTGACCTGGGTGAACATGCGCGCCATGGTGATGGCTTTCGCGGTCGAGGGCATCGTCGTGGTCGGCATGACCATCCTGCTGATTTCCGGCGGTATCGACCTCTCCGTCGGCTCGGTGACGGCGCTCGCCATGGTGATCGCCGGTTGGCTGTTCCTGAACGGTGTCGATCCGTGGGTCGCCTCGGCGATCTCGATCGCCGCCTGTACCGGCATCGGCGCCTTCATGGGCTTTTTCGTGACCCGTGTCGGCCTGCATCACTTCATCGTGTCGCTGGCGATCATGGTGATCGCAAGGGGAGCCTGTCTGCTCGGGACCGGCGGGCGGCCGCTCGGTCTCTTCACCCTGCCGCCGGAATTCAAGTTCATCGGTCAGGGCTCGATCGGTCCGATCCCGGTGGTGATCATCATCTTTCTGGCGGTGGTGATCGGCTTTGACTTCATGCTGCGGCGGACCACGCTGTTCCGCAAGGTGTTCTACACCGGTTCGAACGAGAAGGCGGCCGCCTATTCCGGCATCCGGACCAAGCGGGTGATCTTTTTCACCACCACGCTGTGTTCCGCGCTCTGCGGCGTGGCCGGGATCATCTACATGGCCCGCTTCGGCTCGGCCCAGCCGACCTTCGGCATCGGCATGGAGCTGAACGTGATCGCCGCCGCGGTAATCGGCGGTGCCAGCCTCAAGGGCGGCTCGGGCACCATTTTCGGGGCGATCCTCGGCGCCGTGCTGCTGTCGGTGGTGTCCAGTTCGCTCGCGCTCCTGGACGTCTCGGTCTACTGGCAGGACATCATCCGCGGTTCGATCCTGCTGACGGCCGTTTCCATCGACCATTACCTCGTCAAGAAACGCGCCTGACGCTGCAAGGACAAAGGCTGGATCTCATGGCTGATAAGAAAAACGATATCGAGCTGATGCGCCAGATGCACACGGTCCTCGTGTTGCATTTTCTGGAAGGTAAGAAACAGGCGGACATCGCCGAGCTCCTGAACCTGTCGACCTCCAAGGTCAACCGATTGATCACGCAGGGACGCAAGCTCGGCATGGTCAAGATCGACATCGAGAACCCGTTCCAGCGCCTGACCGACCTGGAACACCTCCTGGAGGAAGCCGCACCGCTCTCCAAGGCGCTGGTGACCTCTTCGGTGGAAGGCAGCCCGGCGACAACGCTGCGCCAGGTCGGGTTGGCGGCGGCCAATCATCTGGTCGAGACCCTGCGCGACGGCGACATCATCGCCATCACTGGCGGCAAGGCCATTGGTGCGGTGGTGCAGAACATTGAAACAGAACGAAAATTCGACGTCACCGTCGTGCCGTTCACCGGTGGCGTCCAGGGCAAGTACCATACCGACGTCAATCACCAGGCGATGCTCCTGGCCGACAAGCTCGGCGGCCGGGCCATGCAGCTTCACGCGCCGCTGTTCGCCGAAAGCCGGGAACAGCGCGACATGCTGATGGAGGTTGGCTCTATCCGCGAGGCGCTCGACCTTGCCCGGCGGGCGACCGTCGCCCTGGTCGGCGTCGGTTCGATCGCGGCACCAGGGTCGAGCTACTACGATCTGCACCCGATGCCGGACGCCGACCGCAAGATGCTCATCGGCAGCGGTGTCAGCGCCGAGTTTCTGGCGCACCTGATCAAGACGGACGGCAGCGTTGCCGACTATGCGCTGAATTCGCGCCTGGTGGCCCTGCATCCCTCGGAACTGCGGCAATGCTCGCGGGTCATCGGCGTGGTCTCCGGCGAAGAGAAGGTCTGGCCGATCCGCTCGGTTCTGAACGGCAATTATCTGAATTCACTCATTCTGGACGAGGACACCGCCAGCGAGGTCCTCGCAACCATGGAAGGCAAACAGGATGTCGCATGAAATGTTGACACGCGAAATCGGCCGCTCCGGCATCAGGGCCTCGGCCATAGGCCTCGGCACCTGGGCGATCGGCGGATGGATGTGGGGCGGCACGGACGAAGCCCAGTCCATAGAGGCCATCCAGGCCTCCATCGATGAAGGCGTTTCCCTGATCGACACCGCGCCGGCCTATGGCCAGGGTGTTGCCGAGGAGATCGTCGGCAAGGCCATCAAGGGGCGGCGCGACCAGGTGGTCCTGGCGACCAAGTGCGGCCTGGTCTGGCACACCCAGAGGGGCAATCATTTCTTCGACTATGACGGCAAGCCTGTGCACCGCTATCTCGGCAAGGATGCAATCATCTACGAGGTCGAGCAGAGCCTGAAGCGGCTCGGCACCGACGTCATCGATCATTACATCACTCACTGGCAGGATCCGACCACGCCGGTCGCCGAGACCATGGAGGCGCTGGAAACCCTGAAGACCCAGGGCAAGATCCGCTCCATCGGCGCCAGCAACACCTCGCCCGACGACGTGAAGGCCTATATGGCCGCTGGCCAGCTGGACGCGATCCAGGAAGAGTATTCCATGGTCAAGCGCGACATCGAGACGACCCTGGTTCCGCTTTGCCGGCAGAACAACGTGTCCGTGCTGAGCTATTCCTCGCTGGCGCTGGGCCTTCTCACAGGCAAGATCGGTCCGGAGCGGACCTTTGAAGGCGACGACCAGCGCAAGGACAATCCACGGTTTTCCATCGAGAACCGGCAGAAAGTCGCCCAGCTCATGGAGGTGATCGCACCGATTGCCGAAGCCCATCAGGCGACCAAGGCACAGGTGGTAATCGCCTGGACGCTGCAGCAGCCGGGGATCACCTTCTCGCTCTGCGGGGCGCGAAATCCGGGGCAGGCGGCCGAGAACGCCAGGGCCGGCCGGCTGCGCCTGACGGCGGCGGAGATCGACATCATCGGCAAGGCGGCCGCCGTCCACCTGACTGAGCTCGCCGCTTAAGTCAGCCACACCAATGACAACAGGAAGGACGCCGGAGACCGCTTCGGCGAACGGGAGAGGCATGTCCGCAAAACGGCAGACCATATGGGACCGGATCGCCCGCGACGGCGCGTTCGACGCCGTTGTGATCGGCGGCGGCATCAACGGCATCGGCGTCTATCGCGATCTCGCGTTGCAGGGGCTGGACGTGCTTCTGGTGGAGCGCAACGACTTCTGCTCCGGCTGCAGCGCGGCGCCCTCGCGCATGATCCATGGCGGTCTGCGCTATCTGGAAAACGGCGAGTTCGATCTGGTGAAAGAAAGTCTGCGCGAACGGGACGCTCTGCTTTGCAATGCGCCGCATCTGGTGCATCCGCTGCCGACGGTCATTCCGATCACGTCGTATTTTTCCGGTCTCTTGAACAGCGCCGCGAGTTTCTTCGGCGTGTCGGGCAAACCCGCCAACCGGGGCGCCTTGCCGATCAAGCTCGGCCTGACGCTTTATGACTGGGTGACGCGGCATCGCCGCCTGTTGCCGAAACACCGGTTTGACGGGAAAAGTGCCACGAAACGCCGCTGGCCGAAGCTGACGGGCGCGATCCGCTGCTCGGCGACCTATCACGATGCCTGGATCAGCCATCCGGAAAGGCTCGGCCTGGAACTCCTTCAGGATGCGGCTGCCGAAGCACCAGGCTGCGCGGCGCTCAATTATGCCTGTCTCATGCCGGAGGGGGACGGCTATGTGGTCCGGGACGAACTCACCGGCCAGTTCCTGCCGGTCCGCCCGAAGATCTTCGTCAATGCGACCGGTGCCTGGCTCGACGACGCGATTGACGAGCTAGCCGGAACCGACAGCCACGAAGCGCTGGTGTCGGGCACCAAAGGCTCGCATCTGATCCTGGACAATCCGGAGCTGGAGGCGGCTCTCGGCGGGCACATGGTCTATTTCGAAAACTCCGACGGCCGGGTCTGCATCGTCTTCCCGTTCTTCGGCAAGGTGCTCGCGGGATCGACCGATATCAGGGTGACGTCGGCAAGCCGCGTGCGCTGCGAGCCGGACGAGGAAGTCTATATTCTTGACTCGCTCCGGCTCGTCTTTCCGGATCTCGATTTCAGCGCGGAAGATGTCGTCTACAGCTATTCCGGCATTCGGCCGCTGCCCAAAAGCGATCAGGACTTCACCGGCCGGATTTCGCGCGGCCATTTCACCAGGCGCCTCGAGGGAACCGTGCCGCAGATCTGCATGATCGGCGGCAAGTGGACCACCTTCCGCGCCTTTGCCGAACAGGCGGCCGACGAGGTTCTGGCGGCGCTCGAGCGGACCCGGAAAACCGGCACGCTCGGCCGCCCGATTGGCGGCGGAAAGGCCTTTCCGAAGGCCGCCGCGATCCTGGAACGGGAGCTTGTGGCCGAATTCGGGATCGGCCGGGACCGCGCGGCACATCTGGTGGCATCCTATGGCACCGCGGCCCGGGATCTCCTGACCTTCTGCCAGTCACGCGCCGATGACGTGCCCTTGGACGGGGCAAGGGACATCACTGCTGCGGAGATCGCCTTTCTGGCGCGGCGTGAATGGGTGGTGAGCCTTGCCGATGTCGTACTGCGGCGGACGACGCTCGCGATCAGGGGGCTTCTCAGCCCGGAGCTGATCGACAGTCTTGCCGCAGTCGTCGCCGGTGAACTTGGTTGGTCGGCGGAAGAAACAGCCCGTCAGACCGCCGCCCTTCTGGAAGATCTGAAAACCTATCACGGCGTTTCGTTCGGAGCGCCGCAAAGCGAAAATATCAGCAGGAGCAGAATATGCGTTTGAGCCCGAAAGTCCGAATGAACCGGATGTTCACCCATGGCGGTTGTCTGGACGTGGCTATCGATCACGGGGTCTGCAACGAGCCGAGTTTCATGGTGGGCCTGGAGGACATGGCGGGTGTGGTCGACACCCTGGTCAAAGCCGGCCCGGACGCGATCCAGATGGCCTATGGCCAGGCGGACCTGTTGCAGAACCGGCCGGAAAAGGACAAGCCGGCTCTGGTGATGCGCATCGATATGGGCAATCCCTATAATGACCAGCGCCACCGGGTGATGTGGTCGATGCTGCAGAATGCCGATGAGCCGATCATCGGCGCGCTGGAAATGGATGCCGCCTGCGTGGTGGTCAACCTGTTCATGCTGCCCGACGAGCCAGAGCTGTTCCGCCAATGCGTGGAAAACATTTCCAGGGTCCGTGCTGCCTGCCACAGATACGGCATGCCGCTGATGATCGAGCCGCTGGTGATGCTGCCCAACGGCATTCGCGGCGGCTATCAGGTCGATGGCGATGCCGACAAGATTGTCACGCTGGTGCGTCTTGCGAGCGAAATGGGCGCCGACATCATCAAGGCGGACCCAACGGAGAATGCGGACGATTTCCACCGGGTGGTCGAAGCCGCCAGGGTGCCGGTGCTGGTGCGCGGCGGTGGCAAGGAAGACCTCAAAACGGTGTTGAAAAAGTCCGCCGCGCTGATGGCGCAGGGGGCAAAGGGCATGGTCTATGGCCGCAATATCTATCAGCATGACAATCCGAAAGCGGTTGTCGCTGCCCTGATGGCGATGATCCATAAAGGCGCCAACGGCGACGAAGCATGGGACATCTATAACCGTGGCTGACAAGACGACATACCTGCTGGGACTGGATGCCGGCAACACGGTGATCAAGGCCGTGCTGTTCGACCTGGCCGGACGCCAGGTTGCCATGGCGGCTCTGGACGGGCAGTCGTTCTCGCCGAAGCCCGGTCATGTGGAACGCGGTCTTTCGGAACTCTGGTCGAACGCGCAGCAGGTGATCCGCACCTGCCTTGAGAAAGCAGCGGTCGATCCCGCTGAAGTCGCGGCGGTCGGCTGCGCCGGTCACGGCAACGGGCTTTACCTGCTCGACAAGGCCGCGGATCCACTTCTGGGGATCCAGTCGCTCGACACGCGGGCGGCGGCCCATGCGGAGGATCTTGCAACCCGGCATGGCGACAAGCTGCATGCGCTCAGCCTGCAGAAACCCTGGCCGTCGCAGACCCCTGTGCTGCTCGCCTGGATCAAGGCGTGTCGCCCGGAGATCTATGCAGCGGCGGGCACGGTTCTACTTTGCAAGGACTTCATCACTTTCCAACTGACGGGCGAACGGGTCAGCGATATTTCCGACATGTCGGGTTGCGGTCTCCTGCGCATGCCGGATGGACGCTACGATCCGGAGATCCTGGAGCTCTTCGGCCTGGATGATGCGGAAGATCTCTTGCCGCGGCTGGTCGAACCGGCGGAAATTGCCGGCACGGTCACGGCAACGGCTGCGGCCGCAACGGGGCTCAAGGAGGGCACGCCGGTCGTTGGCGGCTACTTCGATGTAATCGCCAGCGCGCTCGGTTCCGGCGTGATCCGTCCGGGCGAAGCCTCGATCATCGCCGGGACCTGGAGCGTCAACCAGGTGTTTTCCGAAACTCCGGTGATCGACCCGTCCATGTTCATGGTGTCCGGTTTTGCGCCGGGCCGGTTCGTGAATATCGAGTCGAGCGCGACCTCCGCGGCGAACCTGGAATGGTATGTGCGCGAGCTGGTCGAGCGGGGAGAGCATCACGACGACCCGTTCGGCACTTGCAACGACGTCATTGCCAAGGTGACGCCGGCGGCCGACGATCCCTTGTTTCATCCGTTTCTCTACGGCTCCGGCCAGGGAGCGGCGTTCCGTGCGGGCTTTTATGGCCTCGCCGGCTGGCATGGCGAAGGGCACCTATTGAGGGCGCTGTTCGAGGGCGTGGTGTTCGAGCACCGCCGCCATATCGAAACCCTGGTGAAAGCGGGTGTTGCCTTCGAAACGGCGGTGCTGTCCGGTGGCGGCTCACGCAGTCCCGTCTGGCCGCAGATGTTCGCCGATTGCCTCGGCGTGCCGATCCGCGTCGCTGAAGCCCGGGAAACCGGCGCACTTGGCGCGGCCATCGGGGCCGGGATCGGTTCGGGGCAATTCGGGTCCTATGAACAGGCGGTTGCGGCGATGACAAGGACCAAAAACGAATATCTGCCGGATGCGTCGATGCAAGCGCAATACGATCGCCGCTACCGCATGTATCTCAAACTCACTGAGACCATGCGGTCATTCTGGGACGAGTTTGGAGATACCGCCTAGTCCTGCAGGATAAGTTGCACTTCTACTGGGAAAGATTACGCTCGGTGAAAATAGCTGCCCTGGCAGAATGAGGGCTGGTGCGGAGCGGTCAAATAAGCGGTCCTGTGCGGCCGGGTAAAGCCTCTGTGGCGACAGGAATGCAGGGATGGGAAGTAAGATGAGCGGGCCGGACACACTCGACGGATCCTATGACTACATCATCATCGGCGCCGGCACGGCAGGCTGTGTGCTCGCCAACCGGCTGACCGAAGATCCGTCCACCCGCGTTCTGCTGCTGGAAGCGGGCGGGTCCGACAATTACCACTGGGTGCATATTCCGGTCGGCTATCTCTACTGCATCGGCAATCCGCGCACCGACTGGATGATGAAGACGGCCGCCGAGCCGGGCCTCAACGGCCGCAGCCTGGTCTATCCGCGCGGCAAGGTGCTGGGCGGCTGTACCTCCGTCAACGGCATGATCTACATGCGCGGCCAGGCGGCCGATTATGACCACTGGCGCCAGCTCGGCAATGTCGGCTGGTCCTGGGAAGACGTCCTGCCGTATTTCCTGAAATCGGAGGATCACCACGCCGGCAAGTCGGAGTTGCACGGTTCCAGCGGCGAATGGAAGGTGTCGCGGCAACGGCTGACCTGGGACATCCTGAAAGCCGTTCAGCAAGGCGCCAGGGAATTCGGCATCGAGCCGCGCGCCGATTTCAACGATGGCAACAATGAAGGCAGCGGCTTTTTCGAGGTCAACCAGAAAAACGGCGTGCGCTGGAACACGGCGAAGGGCTTTTTGCGGCCGGCGCTGAAACGGCCCAACCTGCGCCTGATCACCTATGCGGAAACCGACAGCCTGGTGCTCGACGGCAAGAAGGTCACCGGCGTGCGCTTCACCCACAAGGGCCGCAGTCTGACTGCTTCCGCAGAGCGCGAGGTGTTGCTGGCGGCGGGGGCAATCAACTCGCCGAAGATCCTGGAACTTTCCGGCATCGGCGCGCCGGAAATCCTGAGCGACAGGGGCCTTGAGGTCCGGCACGAAAGTGCTGGTGTCGGCGAGAACCTTCAGGATCACCTGCAGATCCGTACGGTCTACAGGGTCAGGAACGCCAAGACGCTCAACACGATGGCCAATTCTCTGGTTGGCAAGGCGAAGATCGCGCTGCAATACGCGCTGACCCAGTCCGGACCGATGTCGATGGCCCCGAGCCAGTTCGGCATGTTTTCCAAGTCCGACCCATCGCTGGACACGCCGGATCTCGAATATCACGTCCAGCCGCTGTCGACCGACAAGCTCGGCGATCCGCTGCATCCGTTCCCGGCAATCACCATGTCGGTCTGCAACCTGAGGCCGGAAAGCACAGGTTCGGTGCATGTCACCAAGCAAGGCAATGCGGCGCAGCCGGACATCCGCCTGAACTACCTGTCGGCGGAAAAGGACAAGGACATCGCGCTGAAATCCGTGCGCCAGGCACGCACCATCATGACCGCCAAGGCGTTGCAGCCCTACCAGCCGGAGGAAATCCTGCCGGGACCCGTGGTCGACAGCGACGAGGATCTTTTGAAAAAGATCGGCGACATCGGCACCACCATCTTCCACCCGGTCGGCACCTGTCGCATGGGCGCGGACGAGGGCTCAGTGGTCGATACGGAGCTCCGTGTGCGGGGATTGCACGGCCTCAGAGTGATCGACGCCTCGATCATGCCCAAGATCGTTTCGGGCAATACGGCCTCGCCCGTGGTGATGATCGCGGAAAAGGCGGCGGACATGATCCGTGCAGGTCAAAGGGCCTGAACGGCAACGCCTTCGGCCGTTTCATCAGAAGAATTTAGCCGGCTCGTCTTTTTGCCGAAAGTATGTCCTGTCCTGCGTCATCCGGATTCAGTTTGCCGGCGCCGCGCTGGCGAACAGGCCCTCGATCGCCTTGCGGGTACCGGGGCCGATGGCGCCGTCGATGCCGCTGCTGTAAAGGCCCTCATCGGCGAGCACCCGCTGGAACTCGAGGCGCAGCGGCTTGGGCCAACTGCTGAAGCTCGATGTCACATGATCGTGGAGAGACCGGTCGCCCCGGCGCAGGCCGTCGGCAATGAAACTGGCCACTTCCGGCGCTTTCAGACCCTTCTCCTCCGGATCGTATAGATCGATCAGTCTGCGCACGGACGCGGCGTTGCCTTCGCTCGCGGCCATCCTGTGGTCGTTGATGGACTTGTAGCGGGTCTCGTCGTCATCCAGATCGTCTTCCGCCAGCCATTTGGCGAGGGCTTCACGCGCCGTCGGGCCAATCTTTTCGAGCGCTTCCTTGCGGACTTTGGCAAGCCGTTTACGTGTTTCCGGCGTCAGCCAGGTCGCGTTTTCCGGGTCGAGTTTTTCCAGCGCCCTGATGGTCATCAGGTTCTGCCCCCAGGTCTTTGCGGAATAGTCGAGCGAATTGATGATGCATTCGGCTTCGGTGTCGTAGTGGCAATAGTCGGTGTTGAGCGCCTGTTCGACGGCCTTGTCGACACTCTCGGTGTTGGAAAAGCCAAACTTGTAATAGTTGGCGATCTTGCGCCACTTTCTGACACGCTCAAATTGTTCGTCGGACTCCGGTTTCCAGCCACCGCGTGTCCTGGTCTCGATCTCGTCGGCCGACTTGCGAAGGCGTCCGGTTTCGCCGGTGTTGCCGCCTTCCTCCATTCGGTCAGCCAGTTCGCGCAGCAGATCGGCGGTCTCATACGCGCGCGTTCCCTCCAGGATCATTCTTTCGGCGTCCTTGTATTTCTCCTTCTGCATGAGGGCACGGGCCGCAGTCTTGGCGACCCGGCCGTAATAAAGGTCCATGGTCTGTTCCCAGCTGTCCCATTCGGGCGCACGATCCTGCATAGCGGCGAGCGCCTTGTCGATGTGTCCCGAGGCCGTCTGCAGCAGCACATTGCTCATCTTGCTGAAATCGGTTTCTTCGTCCGAGAGCTTCAGCAGCTGTTTGCGCGCGCGTTTGATGCCGTCGACATTCCCGATTGCCAGGGAAAGTTCGGCGACCCGGACCGAACTGGCCCATTCCCCATACGGGTTGAAGGGATTGCCCCTGTTGTCCATGACAATCTTTAACGCCTGCCGGGACTGGGACAGGGCGGCTAGAGTGCCGACGCTGTCCGGCTTGCGCCGCAAGATTTTTTCGGCCATCGGCCGCCAGCTTTCCGGAGGTTGAAACGCCAGCACGGTGTCCTGGAGATCCGTGTCTTTGAGATAAATGAAGTCATCGTCCCAGGCGCGATGCGTGAAGAAGGGGTCATCACTCCCGGAATCCAGTGCAAGTTTGATCAGGTCATTGACGGTATAATTGTCGGCCGTCAGAAGTTCTTTCGGCAGTGCTTCGAGAAAGGGCAAGGTGCCGTCCGGCGCATAATCGGAGAGCCCGTCCAGCGCCGCCAGCAGCGCTTCAACATAGTCTTCGGCATCGTCGAATTGCGGGTAAGCCTCGACAAGGGCGACAATGTCACCGGCCTCGTCGAGATTGTCGCGGTATTGTTCCGCCGCATCGTCGGGTTTGTAGTCATAGCCGTGGATCTCGGCGGACCGACGTGCCAGCCGGATCGCTTCCTCGGCAATCTCCGAGTTGCCGACCGCGTTTGCGCTGTCGGCAATGGAATCCAGAAGGCTCATTTTCTTGGGCCGTGAGTAATCGCTTTCAGGCGCGATTTCCGGGAATTCCTTGGCGGCGGCGAGCGCGCGGCGAAACAGATCCGTTTGCTTGGCAAGGATTTCCTCGTCGAGCCGCTCGATCTCAAGCCTGACCGCAGCGGCGTTCGGTGCTTCCGGAAGCATGACGAGATAGAGCCGGAACATCATCGTGGCTTTGAAGGAGTTGCCGTTGCGCGCGCTGGCGAGGCCGTAGTTGAAGATCACGCCCGGATGAACTTCCGTTTCGCTGTTCACCAGGGAGAAAAGCTCGGCGGCCTTCTTGAAATCACCGGCCTTGGCGGCCTCTAGCCCTTTTTGATATTCGGTTTTCCAGTCGCGCAAGTCGGCGAGCGCCGGGGTGGAGACAACAGCGCAGGCGATCAAAAAGGCTGTCAGGAACCATTTCATCACAATACCTATTGTTGGAGCCGGACAATTTCCTCCGCGGTCTCAAAGGGATCGGCCATGAAGTCCGCCCAGGCGGCATATTCCGCGGCATTGAGCCGGTCGCGGATGACTTTCCAGGGTGGCCGCAGGTTCGGATCGTGCCGCACCAGCACCCGGGCGGCGGAGCGGGTTTCCTGGAGGTCGCGCCAGGTGGCTTCCAGCCGGTCCTGGTTCTCCTCGAACAGGAAGGCGCTGCCGGTCGGTGTGTATTGCCCGGCCAGGCCGATGGCATGGAAATAGGCAAACGTGGCGGCGTCGTCGTCCAGGAGCGCTCCGGGGCTGAGCAGATCGATGGCGCCCTGATAATCGCCGGTGCCCATCTTGATATAGGCCTGTGTCAAAGTCGGCACGTCCGCCCCGGAACCGGCCCGTTCCAGCACGCGCTCCCGGAAATCGTCCCAGGCGGCGAGCCCCTCGACATATTGCAGGGCCGCGCGCTGGTCCGGATCGGCGCCCGGATCGGAATAGAGGGAGCGCGCCTGGATCAGCCGTTCCCGCTCATCTTCGTTCAGGAGCTCGTAGGCGGTGCTGTTCAGGAGCGAGGCATATTCCCCGACATAGTGCAGGGGATCCGGCGGCGGGCATTTCAACATGCCGCAATTCTGGGTCCAGTCGAGATAAAGATCCGACTGGGCGAGGCCAGAGACAATGCCATAGGCCTCCAGGGATGAGGGATCATCGGGATCGGCGAGATAACTCTCGGCGAGAAAGTCGGTTGCCGTTTTGTAGTCACCGTCCATCCAGGCGTTGATGCCTTTCTTGTAGCGGGCGTTGCTCAGTTTGGAGATCGTCAGGTGACCCTGGTGCAACCCTTTGAGATAAAGCAGGGCGTCGCGGGCTGAGCGGTCGTCCGGATTGTCGCGTACGGTTTTTTCCAGGTCTTCCAGGCTTTTGGTCCAGTTGCCCTGGCCGGCTTGAAGCGCGTCAAGAAGATAGGTGGCCTTCTGGCTGGGCATGATGGCATCAGCCTCCAGAAAGCTCAGGCCGGTATCCGCGCTGGAGGCGGGCGCGTCCACCAGGGGGCTGGTCACGGCCGCTTCGATCCTGCTCTGGCTCTGCCCTGCCTCCCGTTGCAGCTCGGCGAGCGCGGCGACCTTCTTGCGGCTGGCCTCCAGGCTGGAGCGCATGCCTTCCAGTGACGAATGTGAGCCGACGCCGCTGCAGTCGTCGTCATAGCCGCAAAGGTTGATCGCCTCGTCGTAATAGGTGACCGCGTCGGCGTAGTTCTTGTCTTCCTTGGCCTTGTTGGCGTTTGCGAGCGCCATGTTCCAGCGGTCGACCGTGCAATTGCCACGGCCTTTCCGGCAATAGTCGAGCGCGGCGGAACAATGCTTGATCAACGTCTCGATGCGCTCCGTGTTAAAATAGAGAACGTCGAACGCCTTCAGGCATTTCTTGTTTTCCTGAACGGATTTGCGGCGCCAGTTGGCCAGTTGTTTCTGTTGTTTGATCTTCTTGCGCTGGCTGGCGCTCGGCCGCAATTTTTTCGGACGTGTGCTCGGCTGCGTGTTGCTCCGCTTCATCTGTTCCTGCTGGTAGCTGTAACCACCGCCGCCGCCGTAATTGTAGCTGTCATAGGTCGGCGGCGTGTAGTCGTCGCAAAAGGCGACACAGACACCGTCGCCGACATCGGGAACCTGGGCGGTGGCGGGCAGGGAGACAGCGAAGAGGAGAGCGGCTGCAACCCCCAGGGAGCCAAGTGTTCCCTTTCGAAGTCTGGGCGTTTTTTCAGGCCGAACCGGAAGGACATTGGCAGCGCTGCTGCCGATGGTGGCATTGATCGAGTGAAAAACAAGGGTCGTCATAGTCAGACAGGTATCGAATACCTGCTCCCGACGAGAGGATTGATCCTGGACCTAGTCTATCAATTTTCTGCTTTCCAGAGAATTGTAATATGTGACCTGAAAGATGTAAGTCATTGTTGTTGTCCGGGGAAATACCTCTCATGCGGGTGTGGCCAGGCTCGAGATACGGCGAAGCGACTGGAGCCTTGCATTTCGTGGCTGAAAGGCACACTAAGGCGGCAGGGGCTCAAGCCAGGGGCGCGGCCGCTCGCCAGGATCATGGACCAGAATGTGTAGTTTCGTTTTTTCGACCATCCAGCCGACCACGACCGAGTTCAACCGGATCATGGCGTTGCGCGGTCCGGATTTCACCCAGAGCCACGTGATCGAAGGCTGTTTCTTTTGCCACAATCTTCTGTCCATGCGCGGCGACTATGTCGGCCAGCCCTATGTGGCCGACACCGAGAACGTCGTCGTCATGTTCAACGGCGAGATCTACAATTGTCCGGAAACCTACTCCAGCGAAGCGCGCTATCTCTTTGATCTCTACAAGGACAAGGGCGCGGACTGTTTCAAGGAGCTGGACGGCGAATATGCCATCGTGATCGTCGATTTCTGCGCCGGCGTTGTTCATGTGGCGCGCGACTGTTTCGGTACCAAGCCGCTGTTTTTCGGCGCCAGGGGAGACGAGTTCGGCTTCGCCAGCTATCGCGACGCGCTCCTCGTGCTCGGCTTTGATGAGGTCCGGCCGTTGAAGCCGAACCATGCGGTTGAATACAGCCTGGACCGGACCCGGATCCTGGAGCGCGAGATCTACACGTTCAATCTGGCGCAGTTCAAGACCGACATGACCGGCTGGTTCGACGCCTTTGACCGGGCCGTCGCCAAGCGGGTCAAGCACATGAAGGGCAAGGCCTTTGTCGGCCTCTCCAGCGGCTATGACAGCGGCGCGATCGCCGCTTCGCTGATCGCGCAGGGCAAGGACTTCATGAGCGTCACCGTCGAGGGGCGCGAAGACCCAGAGGTGGTCGAAGGGCGGCTAGCCGCTGTGCGCGCTTCCGGCAACGAGCCGATCACCATTCCCGACACGGAGCTTGAGGTCGAGAAATTGCGCAAATGGCTCGACGACAATGTCGAGGACCAGCCCTATGTCATCGTCAATGACAGCGGCGAGCGGGTCGAGGTTGGCAAGAGCGTTCACAAGGACAAAGCGGCGCTGATCCTGGCCGGTGTCTGCGAGCGGGCGAAAGCGGCCGGTGCGCTGGTCTATCTTTCGGGCAGCGGTGCCGACGAGATCGTCTCCGACTACGGCTTCGACGGTCACAAGTTCTTCGCCCACAGCAATTTCGGCGGCAAGTTTCCGAACAATCTGCTCGGCCGGTTCCCCTGGGCGTCGGTCTTCGGCAGCACCCAGGCGGCCTATCTTGCCAAGGAAGAGATGGTTGCCGGCTCCTTCGGCATGGAGGCGCGCTATCCGTTTCTCGATGTCGAGGTGGTGCAGGAATTCCTGAACCTCAAGGCCGAGGTCAAGAACAGGCTCTACAAGTCCGTGATCCGCGAATATCTGGCCCACCGGGACTTCCCGGTGAAGGAAAACGTCAAGATCGGCTTCGGCTTCAAGCCGCAGGACAAGGACAAAAAGAAAAAGCCGTTCTTCCGGTTCCTGTCGAAAAAGAAACTGGCGCGGCTGTTCAGGTAAGAGTGCCTGCGCGCTGAGACCGTTGACGACGTCTCAATCGTCATTCCGGACGGTCTGCAGCGCAGCTGCATGGCCAGATCCGGAACCTAGCGGATACTTCGCACCGCAGGTGCGTCCTAATCCGTAAATTCAGATGCTTGTTTGATTTGTGCTCGCTCTCGCTCGCGCTGATGCGCTGGGTTCCGGATCAGCGTGCAGCATTGCTGCACTTGTCCGGAATGATGGGCTGAGGGGATCGGACTGCCGCGTGTCCAGGAAGATGGCCGACGGTCTCTTTTGCAAGTGGCGGATCCTTCGAGACAGCGCTGCGCGCTTCCTCAGGATGACGCAGTGGGTGTGGTTGTCGTATACCTGCTTGCCTTCAAACCGCGCTTTCCAGCACCGCTTCCACCCGCTTGATCAGGCGGCGGTTGTCGAGGTTAGCGACGGCGAAGTCGCGCGAGGCCCTGGAGATGGCCGGGGCGTCGATCTCGCCGGCGAGCGCGGCCCGGATCCATTTCCGGTAACCGTCCAGATCCATCTCGTCGACCAGGAAACCGGTTCTGCCTTCTTCGACAAGATCCGGGATGCCGGCATGGCGGGTGGCGATGACGGTGCAGCCGCAGGCCAATGCCTCCTGGATCGAGGTCGGCGCGCCCTCGGCATCGCCGCTGGGGCTGGTGACGGAATGCTGCAGAAAGAATTCCGCCTCGCGCAAGTGTTTCAGCACATTCCCATGCGGCTGCTCGCCATGCAGGGTGACCTGGTTTTCCATGCCTTCGCGGCGGACGATCTCACGGCAGGGTTCCAGCATCGGACCGCCGCCCAGAATATCCAGGGTCGCTTTGGGGAAATCCCGGGCTTCCTTGCAGAAGGCCTCGACGGTGAGGTCCGGGCGCTTCTTTTCGATCAGCCGGCCGACGGCGATGAAATTCGCCTTGCGTTTCTCGGCCGGGGTGAACTTGTCGGTGTTGACGCCGCTCGGAAAGACGTGGCTGTTCGGATGTTCCAGACCGTATGTGGCCAGGTTCTTGCGCAGGTAATGCGAGACGAAGAACACCCCTTTCATTTTCGGAAAGGCGCGCCGGATCAGGTTCTGCTGACGTTTTGAACGCACCCGCATGGTGGCGTCGTAGCCGCGGTAATAGGTGAATATCGGAATACCGCAGGTGCTAATAGCCTCGGCGATGTCGACACCGATGCAGCCGAATTCGCACAAGATAACATCGGGCTTTTCTCTGGCGAGAAACTCGAGGATCGCCCGGCGCTCGGATCCATAAATGCTGCCGGCCGGCAGTTTGCGGAACTTGTTGGAGAATTTCGTGATCACGCCGAGAAGCGGGTCGAGAGGTCCGCGCGGCACGTCGTTGCGGACAAGGCGCGGCCGCTCGACGGTCCTGAATTCCCGCTCGTCCTCGACACAGACACAGGAATTGCCATCGAACATGTTGTCGATATGGAAATTCACCATCGTGTGGTGCCGGTGCATGTAGGAATAGGTGAAGATGCAGACTTTGGTCACGTGCGCGCCGATCGAAGCAGATGTTCATATGCCGAACCCGGCGATCGAGCGCCGGTATCGAAGCAGTCGCGACCAGTATCAGGCGCATCGCGCCTTGTCAGCCCCGGTGTTTCCACTGTGGGATGAGGAAACGAGAATGGTCCCGCGACCGGCAAGGTTGGCCGCGGAACCGGGTTTACATTCAGGCGCCGAAGATGTCGGCGGTGATGCCCTTGTACCAGCCGACGGATTCCTCATAGGTCGCCTGGCGCAGGGCTTCGTCTTCACCGGTCTGGCTGATGAAGCTCGAGGTCGAGGCGATCTTCTCGTCGGTCGGGGCATATTGCGCGCCGACTTTCACGCCATCATTGGTCTCGATCAGGCTCCAGCAGGTGTTTGAGTATTTCGCCGGAAACACTTTCGAGCCGGTGAGGTCCCCGCGTACGGCCATGGCCGCGACCTTGGCCTGGCTGTTGGCCGAGAAGCCGGATTTCGGCATGTCGCCGGCAATCGAGGCATCGCCGATGACGAAGATGTTCTCGTCCGCCGAGGAGCGCATCGATTTCGGATCGATCGGGCAGAAACCGCTTTCGTTGGCAAGGCCGGTCCTGGCGGCAATCATACCGGCCTTCTGGGCCGGGATGACATTGACCAGCTCGCCCTTGAACGTGTCGAAATCGGTCTCGACCTCGCCGGTCGCCGGATTGACGCTCTTGATGCCGCCGTGAACGTCGGGTCCGTACCATTCGATCATGCCCGGATAGTGTTTCTCCCAGCCTTCGGTGAACAGACCCTGCTTGGAGAATTTCGGCTTCGGATCGATGATGATGATCTTGGCGTCCGTGAACCCTTTTTCCTTCAGGACATGGGCCATCATGGAGACACGCTCATACGGACCAGGTGGGCAGCGATAGGGGTTGGGCGGGGCGACCATGACGATCTGCTGGCCGTTCTCGATCGCGTCGAGTTTTGCCTTCAACAGCTGGGTCTGCGGTCCGGCCTTCCAGGAATGCGGCATGATTTCCGCCGCTTCCTCCGAATAGCCCGGTACGCTGTCATAGATCAGGTCGATGCCCGGCGCGACGATCAGCCGGTCATAGGGCACCTTGGAGCCGTCCGCCATGACGACTTCCTTCGCGTCCCGGTCGACGCTGTCCGCCATGCCGTTGACGACGCTAATGCCGTAATTCGAGGCCAGCGTGTCATAGCCGTGGGTGATGCTGTCAAAGTCGCGGTAGCCGCCGAGATAAAGATTGGAAAAGAAGCAGGTCGTGTATTTCGGGTTGGCCTCGATCAGGGTGACGTCGAGATCCTCGCCGGCATCCTTGGCCATGTAGCGGGCCGCCGTTGCGCCGCCGGCTCCGCCGCCGATGACAACCGCACGCGGTTTGCCCTGGGCGCGGGCGTAATAGGGCATCGCCAATGTTGTGGCTCCGGCGCCCATGAGCATGCCGAAAGTTCGACGAGAGATTCCAGGCATTTTCCTTCCTCCCAATTTGGCAGCGGGCGGCTTGGCTCCTCTTCTTGCTACTGCGGATCGAGTGACCCGAAATAGGCCGCAAGTGCTGCGATTTCCTCGTTGCCGAGATTGACGGTCATGTTCTGCATGACCTGGTGACTGCGGACGTTGGTCTTGTATTCGAAGAGCGCCCGGATGAAGGGCTCCCTGGGCCAGCCGATGATCGAGGGAATGCCGTCGGCGCGGCCGGATATCTGGTGGCAGGTGACGCATTCGCTGGAGAGATACTCGCCATATTCCGGATCGCCTTCGAGATGCATTGCCGCCCCGCCGATTTCCGGCCGTGCCGTTCCGGAGGCGGTCGGGTCGGCGGCAGGGGCTTCCTGCGAGAGGGCTTTCAGATAGGCGATCACGTCGGTCCGATCCTGTTTGTCCTTCATGCCGCGAAAGGACATGCGTGTGCCCGGCACATAGTCGCGCGGTTTTTCAAGATACTGATCGAGCGTGAAATCGTTCCAGACCAGGCCGTCTTCGCCCAGCTTTTTCATGGCGCTGGAATATTTGAAACCTTCGATGGCTCCGGCCTTGCGTTCGAACAGGCCGTCGAGATGCGGTCCGACCCCGTTGCGGGCTTCGGCGCCGACCTGGTGGCAGGATTTGCAGGCCTGGAACACTTTTTCGCCCTTTGCCGGATCGCCTTCCTGGGCGAGGGCCGGAGCGGATAGTGTCAGACAGCTGGCTAAAACCATTGTCCGGACGTTCAGCCTCCCGGCAAAAAGGCCGGATTGGGCGATCCACTTTGACCTGCGACGTCCGGTTGGTGTCATTCCGGGTCCTCCTGTACCCGTCCTGGCAGGCTGCGCGGGTTTGGGGCCCGCGCAGAGATGCTTTTACCTCAGGGTCTGAGGATCGTATAGCCGTCCTCGTTCAGTTCCATCAGCGCGACAGCTCCGGCCGGAACGATTTCGACACCTTCCAAGAGCGTGATGTCCTTGCCGGCTTTCTTGGTCATCGCCTGAAGGGTGTTGTTGCAGGCTTCGAAGGCGACATTCGGCATGCTTTGCACGAAGGATTTCATCCGCTCGCTCACCGGCGAGGTGTCAGCCCGGAACATGTGCAGGCCCTGATTGAAGGCAACCACCTTGATGTCGACCTCTTCGCCCATATCCGAATAGTGGCGCGCGACATTGGCGGCGACATTGAGCACCGTGTTCATTTTCTGCGGATCATTGTCGGTGATCTGAAGTGCCAGCTTGTGGACCCCGTCTTCGGCAAAAGCGGTTGTGGCAAGCATCATCATGACGGACAGCACCGCCGCCAATTTTGCAAACAGTCTCATCGTTCCCTCCCTCTGGCGTTTCCGCCGTGCGGAAACAGTGTCATGCGGCCGGCTGGTCAAGACTGCCGGCCGGCCGCAAAACGATGTCAGTCGACGCCGCCAACGCCGGCGGCCTCGTCGTCATCGACCGAGCCGGGTGTCACGTCGAGAATGCGCGCGCGCATGGTGATCTCGACGGCATTGGGCTTGCAGTCGCTCATGCAGGGCTCACCCTTTTGGGCGTAGTGTTCTTCATCCGCACGATTGTCCGCGATGAAGTTTTCTTCATTGGGCAGATGGATGTCGGTGAAGTTCTCGTTGGAGAGCTCAAAATCCTCGTCGGTCACCACGTCGTTGAGGTAAAGCAGATAGGCGGTCAGCGCATAAACGTCGTCGTCCGACAGCGAGCGCGCATTGCCATAGGGCATGGCCCGTCTGACATAGTCGTAGACGGTCGACAGATACGGCCAATAGGAGCCGATGGTCTTTTCCGGCCGGTCTTCCCTCAAGGTGTCATGACCGCCGGCCAGCACCGGCCAGCGGCCGACGCCCTCGCCGAAATCGCCGTGGCAGACCGCGCAGTTTTCGGAATAGATCGGTTCACCGTCGGCAACCGTTCCGGAGCCGACCGGTAGACCCGTTCCGTCGGGGCGGATGTCGATGTCCCAGGCGGCGATCTCATCCTCGGTGGCTTCGCGGCCGAGCCCGAAGACACCTCCGTCGCGGGTCGCCGAGACCGGTGCGGCTGCCGCAGAGGCGTCCGCGGTCTGGGTCTGCTCTGCAGCAGCCGGTTCCGCGGAACTCTGGTCCTGCGCAGCCGGTGACGCGCTTGAAAAACTCGCCAGATAGGCGATCACATTGTCCAGATCTTCCTGCTTCTTGAGACCGGCAAAGGCCATCTTGGTGCCCTTGATCATGTCTTTCGGCTTAGCCAGATAGGCGGCAATCGTTGACTCGTTCCAGACAAGTCCGTCCGCGCCCGCCTGGATCATCGCCTTGGAGTATTTGTAATCCTCGGCGGTTCCGGCCGTGCGGCCAAAAACCTCGTTCAGCTGCGGGCCGACCTTGTTCCTGGCGCCATCGCCGACCGCGTGGCAGGCGGCGCATTTCTTGAAGACCTTCTCGCCCTTGGCGGCATCGCCGGCGATTGCGAGGCCGGGCAGGGCGGCAAGGGCGGTCCCGAGGCAAAGTGCTTTAAGAAACTTCGACATTTTCCACCGTTCCGTCTGCTTTGACATACCAGGTCTGGATGCCGTTGTTGTGGTAGATCGAGTTCTCGCCGCGGGCGGCGCGCAGCTCGTTCTTGGTCGGCTGGAAGTAACCGTTCTCGTCCATGGCGCGGGACTGGATCAGAAGGTCCGAGCCGTCCCAGTCGATGTCGAGATAGAACCGGTGCAGTGCCTTGGGCAGGCTGGGGCCGTCGATCCGTGCGGTTTTCCAGTTGCGGCCGCCGTCGATCGAGACGTCCACGCGGGTGATGCGGCCGTTTCCGGACCAGGCGACACCGGAGATCACCATCGGGCCCTTGCCGTGTGTCACGGGGGCTTGCGGGCTGGGGCTCGTGATGACGGACTTGGCGTCCATCACCCAGGTGAAGCGCCGGGCTTTCCCGGATGCCAGAAGATCGGTGTATTTGGAGGTTTCCTCGCGCTGATGCCAGGGCTCGTCCCCAACCTCGATGCGGCGCAACCACTTGACCCACATGTTACCTTCCCAGCCGGGCACGACTAGGCGCAGCGGGTAGCCCTGTTCGGGCCGGAGCGCCTCGCCGTTCATCTTGAAGGCGATGAGGCAGTCATCGAGCGCCTTTTCCATCGGGATGGAGCGGGTCATGGCCGAGGCGTCGGCACCTTCCGGCATGACCCATTTGGCGTTGGTCTTGATACCGGCTTCTTCCAGGATCAGCTTCAGCGGCACGCCGGTATACATCACGCAGTGGACCATGCCGTGGGTGTACTGGCAGCCGTTCAGCTGGGAACCGCGCCATTCCATGCCGGAATTGGCAGCGCATTCCAGGAAATAGACCCGGTTTTCCCGCGGGAAGCGTTTCAGGTCCTCCATGGTGAAGACCAGCGGCGTGTCGACCAGTCCGTTGATCATCAGCCGGTGATCGGCCGGGTTGATCTCGGAAATGCCGCCGTGATGGCGCTCGAAGCACAGGCCGTTCGGCGTGATGATGCCGTCGAGTTCATGGAGCGGTGTGAAGTTGACCGAGCTTTCGGTCGAGGCGGTCAGCCATTCCACGTCGCGGCGAACCACATGGGATTCAAACTCGGACGGGGTGCCGTAGGGCCGGGCCTGCACGCCATCGCCGAGATAACGGTTCCAGTCCTGGACCTCGGTGATCAGGGGGTCGCCGGCGGCCTTGGCCGCACCGGCGGATCCGGCAACCGCACCGGCCGCCAGACCCGCCTTGAGGAGAGAACGGCGGGAAAGGTTCTGGGGGGGGGAACCCTTGGTATCACTCATGGGGGTGTCCTTAGGATTTCTCTTGGGTGTTCGATCAGCCGGCCAGCTTGACGGACTGGTTGTCCGGCAGTTTCACGACTGGGTTTTTCAGAAGGTAGCTCTCAACGACCTCGTCGATGGGCGGGCCCTCGGTGGCTTCGTTGACCGAGGCCCAGCCTGTGACCACGTAATCCTTGGCCGGGTCGATGGCCTCTCCGGTGGCAAGCAGGGTCATGCCCGAAATGCGTTCGCCGATGTCCTTGTCCGGATCGATCGTGTAGCCCATGCCGCCGACGCGGACCATGTCGCCGCCCTGCTGGTAATAGGGATCCTTGTTGAAGAGGTTGTCGCCAACATCTTCCAGGATGTCCTTCAGCATCTGGCCGGTCATGGTCGAGCGGTAGGCCGCCGGATAGGTCATGGCACAGGCGTTGTGCAGGTCCTCGAATGTGATGTCCTGTCCCGGCAGGAGGGAGGTGCCCCAACGGAAGCCGGGCGACAGGGCGATCTGGGCATCTCGTTCCTCCAGCAGTGCCTGGCAGATCAGGTCGTCGAAGGTGCCGTTGAAGTTGCCGCGCCGGTAGAGGAGGTTTTCGGTCTTGCCAAGCACACGGGCAAGGTCGGCTTCGTAAGGAGCGCGAACCTCGTCGATCAGCGACGCCATGTCGGCGTCGGGCGAGATCACATCCGAGAAAATCGGGATCAGCCGGTAGGCGTAACCGGCGACTTTGCCGTCCCTGATGTCCAGATCCACGCGTGAGACGAACTTGCCGTTGGAGCCGGACGCGATTACCAGCGTGTCGTTGACGATCACCGGTTCGGGCAGGGCGTCATGGGTGTGGCCGGTCAGGACGACGTCGATGCCGTCGACGCGGGAGGCCAGCTTTCGGTCGACGTCAAAACCGTTGTGGGACAGCAGCACGACCACTTCGGCGCCTTCATCGCGGGCTTCGGCCACATGCTTGGCAATGTCCTCCTCGCGAATGCCGAAGGACCAGCCGGGGATCATCCAGCGCGGATTGGCAATCGGCGTGTAGGGGAAGGCCTGGCCGATGACCGCGACCTTGGCGCCGCCGCGCTCGAACATCTTCCAGGCTTCGAAGGCTGGCTCGTCCCATTCATTGTCGTAGATGTTGGAGCCGAGGAAGGAAAAGGGCAGGTTGTCGATAACTTCCTGGACCCTGTCGGTGCCATAGGTGAATTCCCAGTGGCCGGTCATGGCATCCGGTTCCAGGGCGTTCATGACGGTGATCATGTCTTCGCCCCTGGTGACGTTGGAGGTGTAGCTGCCCTGCCAGGTGTCGCCGCCGTCAAGCAGGAGACAATTGTCGGCGCCGCGTTCGGCGCGGATGCGCTTGATGACCGTGGCAACGCGGTCCATGCCGCCCATCTTGCCGTAGGTCCTTGCAAGAGAGACGAAGTCCTCGGAGGTCAACGCATAGGCGTCGGGGGTGCCCGGCTGAATGTTGTAGAGCTTGAGGAAATCGGCGCCGGTCACATGCGGCGGCTTGCCGTTGACATCGCCAATGCCGAGATTGATCGACGGCTCGCGGAAATAGAGGGGTTTCAGTTGGGCATGAATGTCGGTGATGTGGATCAGCGTGAGCTGGCCTGTCGGTTCGATGGCAAGAAGCTGGTCTTCGGTCAGGGACTGCTGCGCCATGAGCCGCGACCAGGAACCGGCCATGCCGGACCCGAGCAGGGCGCTGGTGGCCGTCGCGGCCATCAGGAACTCACGTCTTGAGAACATTCCAACTCACTCCAAATTCAAGGACCGGGCGTTTACCTCGCCAAGGCCCAAAGGCACAGTTTACCCGCCGGCGCACGATACCTCATGCGCCCCGGTCTTCCCGAAGGCGGTTTTGAAATCACAAGCCGCAACGGCGGCGAAAGGTCCGGCGCAGCGGCTGCGGCCGCGCCGGAGAGTTGCGGTCAGCCTATTGGCGCACCGCCGGGGTTTCGACACCGAGACCCGAGCCGCGCCAGGTCACATAGACTTCCAGCGCCATCAGGTCGTCGGAGAAGGCGGCCGGGAATTCGGCGCGCGTGTCGCGGATACAGCCGCGGAAGCGGTTGTGCAGGGACACCATTTCGGACTGTTTCAGACGATAGGTCGGAAAGCCGTTGACATTGCCCTGGCTGAGGTGGTCGGCGCGAATGTATTTGCCGTTGTAATCCTCGTGGCAGGACGCGCAGGCGAGGTTCAGCTGACCGGTGCGGGTGTAATAGAGCTCCTTGCCCTTGTCCCACCAGGCCTGCATGTCGCCCTGGGTCAGATCCACTTCCACCGGCATGCCAATCGACTGGTGCTTGATATAGGTGGTAAGCGCCTTCTGATCGGCCGCGTCGAACTTGTAGGGCTTGGCCTGCATGTTCTTTTCGCGGCATTGGTTGATCTGCAGCTCGATGTTGAACGGTTTGCCGGCGTCCGCGTTCCATTTCGGATAGCTCGCGCCAAGGCCCTTCAGGAACTCGCCGGCATCCTCGTGGCAGGAGGCGCAGGACTTGCCGGCGTCGCCGTCCACCGTGTTCCAGATCTCCTCGCCGCGCTCCACATAGAGCATGCCGGGGTTCTGGAAGCTGTCGGCCTCGAGGGCGCGGGTTTCTTCCGTGCGGTAGTGCCAGCCCGAGATGATCTCGTCGAACGGATGGCCCTCAGGTGCGGCGACGCGGGTCTGGATTTCCATTTCCCCGTCGATCACGAGCTTGTCGTCGACCGGCCCCCCGGCCAGTGCGGCTCCCGTTCCCATCAACAATGCTGAGAACAGGGCGATGCTTTTATACGTCTTGGCCAAATCGTCTCCTCCCGATTTGTGCGGCTGCGTTCCCGCACCCTATTCAACAGCAATCTTGTTTTCGGTTTCGTAGACGCTGCCGTCGTCATCCACCCAGGTGAATTTGAATGTTCCGGACTCGGTCACCTTCGCATTGAACTCCATGTAGGGGTTCGCGGAGACGGCCGGATCCATGTCACAGCTGAAGACCATCTGGCCGTTGAATTCGCAGGTGAACTTGTTGATGATCTGGCGCGGAATGAGCTCGCCGGACTTCTTGTCCTTGCGCTGGCCCGATTCCATCGGATGGCTGATCAGCGTCTTGATCGTGATGACTTCGCCCTTGGATGCCTTCTTGGGCACTTTCACGCGGGGTTTTGGAGTTGCCATGTTTGTTTCCTCGTATCCTGTTCCGCTCGCTTAGCCGCCGCAGCCACCGATGGTGACCTTGACTTCCTTGCGGTCGATGAAGGTGGAGCCGTCGTTCATTTTCGCGACGGCGATCACGTTCTGGGTCTTCGCAAGACGAATACGGGTCTTGGCGTCGGCCGCGCCGCTCATGGCGGTGAAGTGGAACGTTGCAACGGCCGGGTTCGGGTTGCCGTCCGCCAGGATCAGCACGGATTCGACGAAGTTGTCGGCCGTCATCGGGCTGTCGACGGAGACGCCGACCGGCACGGTGTTGCCGTTCTCGGCGATTTCCGGCGTGTCCAGGCTGACGGTGCCTTCCGTCGGCGTTGCGCCGCCGGTGAAGGCCTTGATGGCGGCTTCGGTTTCATCCGGTGCTGCAAAGGAAAGCTGCGGGTTGAAAGCCAGAACGGCGGCGGCACCTGCCGTCAGACCGAACATTTGGCGTCGTGTGATGATCATCTCTTGCTCCCAGAGTGTCGAGATCAGTTTTCTTTCAGCGTCAGGAGGTAGGCGACAACGTCTTCCACTTCCTGCGCGGTGAGGATGGTCTGGCCCTGATTGTCTTCGGCCACGTTGATGCCGACCTTCATTGTGTAGAATCCGGGCATGATGGTCTGTTCGCCGAAGACATCCTTCGAGTTGACGACGATGGCGCGCAGCTGGGCCTCGTCCCAGCGGTCGCCCACGCCGTCCAGCACCGGTCCGACTTCACCGTGGAACAGCTGCTCGTTCAGATCGGTGTTGGCATGGCAGGCCAGGCAGTTGCCCTTCTTGCGGTCGGCGAAGGCCTCGCGTCCGGCAACCGCGTCACCAGCTGTACCGGTCAGCGATTGCTTGAGCTCCATGTCCTCGATCGGCACACTGTCCGGTGCCACGGTTCCGGCGGTCGCCACCGATGCGGCCATGAGAGCCAGTCCGGCCAGCGCGGCCGGCAAAGCTTTGAATGTCGCGCCCTTGGTCATTGTGTCGGCTTTCCTCCTCAATGTGAAACGCCCGGGCTTCGCCGGTTTGCGTTTCGCCGGCAGGTCCGAATCCCCAGCCTGCCTGTTCTCCTCATATTAAAAGATATGATTTTTTGCATATGTTATGCAATAGGCCTTTTTGCGAAGACCGTTTTTATCAGCCGCAACATGGTTCCCTTACTCGGAATCGATCCGGCCTTCCTCCCGCAACTCGTTGTAAATACGAGCATGATACTTCTGGAAATGTTCTTCGCCCTCATACCCTTTTTCGTGCACCCAGCGGAACATGTTTAGAAAAGTCCACTTGCCGAACAACCCAGGCATGGTCGCGACAGCGACTTCAGAGACCGATCCGTCCTCGGGAACTTCCTCCGGCAGGAACACAATCGTCGGAGTGAAAACATAGCCCCATTTGCGGGCGGCGGTCTTCTCGGTCAGCTCTTCCCCGTCGAGGTCGATGACCTCCTCGTCGCCGAACATGTTGTACTGGACGACCATGAAATGCTCCTTGATGAAGTCGGTCACTTCCGGGTCCGAGAACAGTTTCTCGTGCATCTGGCGGCAATAGGTGCAGCCACGCTGCTCGAAGATGACCACCAGTCGCTTGCCTTCTTCGGATGCGGCCTGGATGTCCTCAGCCATGTCCTTGAAGGTGATGGTGAACCAGGGCTGCTTGTGCAGTCCGTCCTCGCCCATCGTGGCGGCAATTCCCGGCAGATACGAGGTCGCGGTGATGACCACTGCGGTTATCAATGCTGTCAGGATGCGCATGTTATAATCCTCCCAAGGCGTGTTATCCGATCTGCGAAAAGACCGGGAAGGTGTCTAGCAGCCAGAGGGCGATGGCCGACATCTGGCCGGTGATGAAGAGCAGCCCGGTCAGGACCAGAAGTCCGCCCATGATCTTTTCGACCGTGCCCATGTGTTTGCGAAACCGCCCGGCGAATTTCAGGAACTGACCGGCAAAGGCGGCCGCGAGCACGAAGGGCAGGCCGATGCCGAGGGCGTAGACCGCCAGCAGCCCCGCCCCATGCCAGATCGTGTTCGAAGACCCCGCGACGAACAGGATTGAGGCCAGAACCGGACCGACGCAGGGCGTCCAGCCGAAGGCGAAAGCCAGGCCCATCAGAAAGGCGCCGATCAGCCCCGCCGGTTTGCTTTCCACATGAATGCGCGCTTCGCGGAACAAGAGACCGATCCGGAACACGCCCAGGAAATGCAGGCCCATGACGATGATGATGGCGCCGGCCACATAGGTCAGAATGTCGTAGTAGCGCGCAATCGACTGGCCGATGACGCTGGCCGTCGCGCCGAGCGCGACGAAGACGACGGAAAACCCGAGCACGAAGGCGATGGCTGCAAGAACGACCCGGCGTCCGGTCTCCGCCGTGGCGGCATCGCCCTTGAGTTCGTCGACGCTTACGCCTGCCAGGTAGCACAAATAGGGCGGCACGATTGGCAGCACGCAGGGTGATATGAAGGAGAGCAACCCGGCCAGAAAGGCGGCGCCCAGGGTCACGTCGAGCATTCCTTGCCTCCCGGTGAATCTCGAGAATGAGTTGCTTTAAAATATTCAAAAATTCCTATATATTGCAATCAGAGAAATTCGGAGACGGCATGATGCCTTTCACAACTCGGTTATTGGCGATCGCGGCGGGGCTTCTGACAGCGCTTGTCTGGGTGCTGCCCGCGGCGTCGGCGGAGCTGATCATGCTGGAGCAGCCAGGCTGCGTCTGGTGCAAGCGTTGGAACGAGGAAATCGGGAGTGCCTATCCCAAAACCGCGGAAGGCGCGCGAGCTCCCTTGCGCCGGGTCGACATCACCGGCGCGTGGCCGGAGGACCTCGACAAGGTTGCGAAAGAACGGCTGACGCCGACCTTCATCCTGGTGTCGGACGGGGTTGAGATCGACCGGCTCAGGGGATATCCGGGCGAACACTTCTTCTGGCCGCTTCTCGCGGCTATGCTCGAAAAACTACCCGAAAAGATCAACTGAGATTGTTGATCCGTATGGCAAGTTCGGGCATGTATCTTGATTGCTGACTATTGTGCGATGCAATAGGCAGGATGAATTGGGGCAATTGGCTTAGATGAACCTACCGGTCTTTACCAAAGACATGGACGCAAAGGATCTCGACCTGCTGATGGAGCAGGCCCGGAAGGCCAGCGACCTTTTGAAGGCCCTGTCTCACGAAGTCCGCCTGGTCATCCTGTGTCTGCTGTCGGAAGGCGAAAAGTCGGTTTCCGAACTGGAAGAGATCCTGACCATGCCGCAGGCGGCCGTGTCCCAGCAACTGGCCCGGCTGCGCCTGGAGGGCCTGGTCCAGTCGCGCCGTGACGGCCGCATGATCTACTACCGTCTTCTGGATGACGAAGTCAGCTCGATCATCGCGAGCCTCTATGAACTGTTCTGCAAGGACGTGCGCGCCAAGGACGCCTGACGGCAGGAACCCTCCGGTTTCGGCGTGCGGCGCAGCATGGACATTGTTTGCGGGCTGAAGACCCGCCTGCTACCTTTTTTGAGGATCGCCGGAAGGCGAGGGAGAGGAAACGCTTCAAAAGGCCCGGAAAGGGCTGTGGGGTTATGCGCACATGATAATACTGGATCCGGTGGTGCTGACGCCGATTTTGGGTGTGCTGGCTGGGTGCGTCCTGGGTTTCGCCGCCCGCGCGACCCATTTCTGCACGCTGTCGGCGCTGGAGCGTCACTGGTATGCCGGTGACAGCAGCAGTCTTCGAACCTGGGTTCTGGCGTCGGTCTCCGCCCTGATCGGCACGCAGATTCTCGCCGCCTTTGGTCTTGCCGACACGCATGCCTCGTTCTATCTCGCCTCCGCCTTTCCCTGGACAGGTGCCATCATCGGCGGGGTCATGTTCGGCATCGGCATGGCGCTGGTAGGTACCTGCGGTTTCGGCGCGGTTCTTCGCCTTGGTGGCGGCAGTCTTCGGGCGCTTGTGGTGCTTACCGTGATCGGTCTGTCCGCGCTGGCGGCGCAGCGGGGCATAGTCGGTGTCCTGCGCGTGCCTCTGGTCGACGACCTGGCCATCTCCTTTGCCAACAGCGGCAGCCAGTCCATGGGGGACATTGTCTCCAGCCTGTTTGGCCTGGACCTGACCGGCGTCGTGGCGGCCGTGATCGCTCTCACCGGTTTGTTCTGGATTTTCAAGTCGACGTCTTACCGGAAACAGATCACGAAAATCGGGGCCGCCGTCATCATCGGCAGCGTAATCACCTTCGGCTGGTGGGCGACCACCTTTGTCGCCGAGCGCTCCTTCGATCCGGTGCAGATCGAAGCCGGGTCCTTCGTGGTGCCGGTCGGCGACACGATCATGCAGCTGATCACCTATACGGGCACCTGGCCCGATTACGGCGTTGGCCTGATCATCGGAACCCTGGTGGGCGCCGTCGTGGCGGCCCTGTGGAACCGGGACATCCGCTGGGAAGCCTGTGACGATGCCCGCGAACTTGGCCGGCATCTCCTTGGCGGCACGCTGATGGGTGTTGGCGGTGTCTTCTCCATGGGCTGCACGGTCGGGCAGGGCATCACCGGCTTTTCCGCGCTGGCCATCTCGGCGCCTGTTGTCATGCTGTCCATGGCCTTCGGCGCGCGCGTCGGCCTTGCCTGGCTGATGGAAGGCTCGGTGCTGGCCGCCTTCCGCCGCAGTGATGGCGTTCGTCCCACTGCGGCAGAATAGTTTTCGGAAACTCAGCCTGCCACGAAGCGATAAGTTACGCCGGCCTTCTCCACGCGGCCATTGCCCGGGTGCGGGAAGTGGTAGCCGATCAGCCGCGTGTTTTCTTGCGCCAGCCGATCCAGCAACGCCATCCGTGTCGCGATGCCCATGTCCCGGTCCTGGTCCGAGCCGGACGCCCAGCCGGGTTTTTCAAAAGAGATCACCGTGTTGGTGATGGCATCGCCGACGACCATGACGCTGTCACCGCCGCCATGAATCACATAGGACATGTGACCCGGTGTGTGTCCGGCGGTATCGACAGCCTCGACGCCCGGTAGCATTTCCTGTCCCGGGCGAATCATCGAGACCTGATCCTCGATTGCCTCGAAGCGGGCCTGCGCACCGACCACGAAGCTTTTGCGCTCCTCCGGCATGTTGGCGAGTGTGTCATCGGCACGCCAATAGTCCCATTCGGCCTCCGGCACCCAGATGCTGGCTTCCGGATACAGCGGATCGTCGAAATCGTCGAGAATGCCCCAGAGATGGTCCGGATGGGCGTGGGTCAGCACCACGTCGGTGATGTTGGACGGATCGATTCCCGCCGCTTCCAGCTTCGCTGGCAGCTCACCCGCGGTCGGCTGGAAATTGGTGCCTGAACCGACATCGAACAGGACCAGCCGATCGCCGGATTTCAGCAGCGTGATGTTGCAGTTGGGCGTCAATACGTCGGTGGCAAGGCCATGCGGTTCCAGCAGCGCTGCAATCTCGGCCTCGCTGCGATCTGGCAGAATGAAATTCATCGGCAGGGTCAGGTGTCCGTCTGAAAACACCATGATCTGATGGTCGCCCAGGCTGAGCGCGGTTTCCGCCGATGCCCGCCGCGGCAGGCCAGTGAGGCTTGCGCCCGCAACCGCAAGACCTCCGGCGAGAACCGTGCGTCTGGTGAGATCTTTCCCTGGCGTGCGCGTCATGGCATCCTCCACATATGCAAACTTTTGAATTTATCTATGTTTCCTTGAGATTGGTCAATGCCTGACGTGTGAAAGCGCAGCGAAACTGACGAAACGCTGTCTGAAGGAGAGGGCGATGGATCTGACATTTCTGCTCGACAGGGTCTCCGAACCCTGGCTGTTGGCAGTCGGAGGACTGCTCGTCGGGGTGCTGTTCGGCGCTTTTGCTCAACAGAGCCGGTTTTGCCTGCGGGCGGCAAGTCTGGAGTTTTCCCGGGGCGCTCCGAAGGACCGGTTGCCGGTCTGGCTGTTTGCGTTCTCTTCTGCCCTGTTGGGCACGCAGGTTCTCATCGCTCTGGGCGAGGTTCAGTCCAACGAGGCGCGGCAGCTGGCCTCGCCGCAAAGCCTGTCGGGAGCGCTGCTCGGCGGCCTGATGTTCGGCACCGGCATGGTGCTGGCGCGCGGCTGTGCCAGCCGTCTCTTGGTTCTGTCGGCAACGGGCAACCTGAGGGCGCTGCTATCCGGCCTGGTGTTTGCGGTGGTGGCGCAGGCAAGCCTGCGAGGCATGCTCGCGCCTGTGCGCGAAGGCCTGGCGGGGCTCTGGACCACGGGCGATATCGGTGGCAATGACCTGACCGCCCATCTTGGCCTGACACCTGCCATGACCATTGCCTTTGCCGCCCTGTGGTCGATGGCGGGGCTGTTCTTTGCGTGGCGGGCCCGGGTGGCGCTCTGGCAGATGGTTGCGGCGGCGGGCGCGGGGCTGGCGATTCCGCTCGCCTGGTGGTTCACCTCGGCCATGGCCCGGCAGGCCTTCGATCCGGTACAGGTGGAAGGCGTTACCTTCACCGGCCCGTCCGCGGACACGCTGATGCTGGTGCTGTCGCCGCCGGGTGACGTGCTCGATTTTGATATCGGCCTTGTGCCCGGTGTCTTCCTCGGCTCCTTCCTGGCAGCCCTGCTAACGCGGGAATTGTCGCTGCAGGGCTTTGAAGGTGGCAAGTCGATGGCACGTTATCTGACCGGAGCGACCCTGATGGGTTTTGGCGGCATGCTGGCGGGCGGCTGCGCAGTCGGCGCCGGCATTACTGGTGCTTCCATTTTCGCTGTCACTGCCTGGATCACTTTGACGGCAATCTGGCTGTCCTCGGGTGTTACCGACCGCTTGCTGACGGGTATGACCGACGCCCACCCGCCGATGGCGGGGGAGCCCGAACAGGCCCGGTGAGGGCAAACCTTCAAAGCGATCAGGCGATATTGGGCATGCTTGCGTTCAACCCCGCGATCACACCGCGCAATTCGGCAAGGCCACGCAGGCGGCCGATCAGCGGATAGCCGGGATGGGTGCCGCGAGCGGCATCGTCCAGCAGCTCGTGGCCGTGGTCCGGGCGAAAGACGATCTCTGCATCCCTCCGTCCTTCGGCGCGCCGGCGTTGCTCTTCCCGAAGAAACGCGGACACCAGGGCAGGCATGTCGGTGTCGCCGGTCAGGTGTGCGGCTTCCTCGAAGGAGCCATCCGGATCCTTGGCGACATTGCGCAGATGCGCAAAGTGTATTCTGCCGGCGAAGCGTTCGGCGATCGCCGGCACGTCGTTGTCGGGATTGGCGCCGAGCGAACCGGCGCAGAGCGTCAGTCCGTTGGCCGGACTGTCCACGGCCGACAGGATCCAGTCGATGTCCTCCGCGCAGGTGACGATCCGCGGCAGGCCGAGCAGATCGCGCGGCGGATCGTCGGGATGGACGGCGAGTTTCAGGCCGAGTTCTTCGGCCGTCGGGATCACTTCCTCCAGGAAACGTTTGTGGTTCTGCCGGAGCGTGGTCCGGTCGAGCCCGGCATAGGGAATGAGTGCCTGGCGAAGCCCATCGGCATCATAGCGGTCATAGGCGCCTGGTAAGCCAGCCATGATCGCGGCGGTCAGCCCTTCCCTTAAGGCCGGGGTGCTCTTGTCGAACCAGCATCTGGCGGCAGCGAGAACGGCCTCAGAATAGTCCTTCTCCGCGCCGTCCCGTTCCACCATGAAAACGTCAAAGGCCGCCATCTTCGGAAGGGAGAAGCGCAGGCAGGTGCCGCCGCGTGGGACCGGAGCGGCAAGGTCCGTCCTTGTCCAGTCGAGCAGGGGCATGAAGTTGTAGCAGATAACCCGGATGCCTTCGGCGGCAAGGTTCGCCATGGATTGCCGGTAATTGGCAAAGAGCTCTGACAGGTCGCCTTCGGCCCGCTTGATTGCCTCGTGCACTGGCAGGCTTTCCACCACGGTCCAGTCGAATCCGGCGGCGTTGATCTGGGCGCGCGTGTCGGCAATCGTGTTGCGCGGCCAGACCTGGCCATAGGGAATTTCGTGCAGGGCCGTGACGATGCTTGTCGCGCCCGTCTGCGCAATCTCGGAGAGCGAAATGCGGTCGAAGCCGCCATACCAGCGCCAACCCTCGATCATGCCAGGGCCTCCAGGCTTGTGCGCACCCCGTCTTTATGAAGGGCGGCATAGGCGGCGGTCACGGCGGGGCGCAGGGCATTTGCCAGCCGATGCTCGAAAATCTCGGTGACTTCCAGGAGAGCCGCCACCTTGCCGGCGGTGTCGCCGGCACTGTCGGACAGGGCTTTCAGCTTGCCGGCCAGCGGGTCCCGCACGTCGATCGGGGTGCCGTTCAGGTCGGTGCCGCCGACATAGATCATCCAGGCGGCGACCGCGAGACTGAGGCCCGGAGATGGCCGGTCCGCAGTCAGGTTGTCGGAGAGCGTTCCGAGAATGCGCTGCGGCAGTTTCTGGCTGCCGTCCATGGCGATCTGCCAGGTGCGGTGCCGGATGCCGGGATTGGCATAGCGTTCAAAGAGAGCGTCGGCATAGGCTTCCAGATCGACACCTGGAGGGGCGCGGAACGAGGGCATGATCTCCCGCCTCCACAGATCCTTGACGAAACGCGCGAAGACCGGATCGGCCACCGTTTCGGCTATGGTCTCGTAGCCGGCGAGGTAACCGAGATAGGCGAGCGACGAATGGGTGCCGTTGAGCATCCTGAGCTTCATGTGCTCATGAGCCGTGACATTGTCGACCAGTTCGACACCGGCAGCGCCAAGATCGGGCCTGGCGCCGGAGCCGTAGGCCGGCACGAAATCGTCCTCGACGACCCATTGGCGGAACGGTTCATGCAAAACTGGGGCGGCGTCGTAGCGTCCCGTCTTTTGCGCCAGGGCGTCGATATCTTCCGGTTTCGTCGCCGGCACGATGCGGTCGACCATGGTGGCGGGGAACCGGCCTTCGGACGCGATCCAGGCCGCAAGCTCCGGATCGAGTTTTTCGGCAAGCTCCAGGACGATGCCGCGCACGAGCCGGCCGTTGTCGGGAAGATTGTCACAGGTCAGGACGGTGAAAGGTGGCAAGCCGGCTGCCTTGCGCCGGGCAAGTGCCCGCACGAGGAAACCTGGTGCGGAGATCGGCAGGGACTGGGTCAGGTCGTGCTGAATGTCAGGATGACCGAGATTGAGCCGCCCGGTTGCCGGATCGTGGCAATAGCCCTTCTCGGTGACGGTGAGCGTGACGATGCGAATGGCCGGATCCGCCAGCGCCGCCAGGACAGCCTCCGGGTTCTCGCGGGCCACCAGCACATCGACAATGCTCTCCACCTGGCGCAAGACCTCGCCTTCCGGTCCCAGTTCGCGGGTGGTGTAGACGAAATCCTGCGGCGCCAGTTGGTCATGCACGCGCGGGCTTTGCAGGCTGACCCCGACGATGCCCCAGTCTTCGCCGGAATGCGCGGCTGCTTCTTCGATGTAGATGACGCCAAAGGCGCGGAAGAACGCGCCCAGCCCCAGGTGAACGATCCCGGGGCGGGGCGCCGGTCGGTTGCGGGACAAGCGGGGCAGATCAGCGGGCAAGCCAGCCTCCGTCGACATTGAGAACGGTGCCATGAATATATTTCGCGGCCGGCGAGGCCAGGAAAACGGCCGCTTCGCCGATGTCGCTGGCCTCGCCCCAGCGGCCGGCCGGGATGCGTTCCAGGATCTGCCGGTTGCGCTCCGTATCGTTGCGCAGCGCTTCGGTGTTGTTGGTGGCGATATAGCCCGGTGCGATGGCGTTGACGTTAATGCCTTTCGCCGCCCATTCGTTGGCGAGCAGCCTGGTGAGGCCGGCAACACCGTGTTTTGAGGCTGTGTAGGACGGTACCCGGATGCCGCCCTGAAAGGACAGCAGCGAGGCGATGTTGACGATGGCGCCCGGACGATCTGCCGCCAATGCGGCCTTGCCGAAAGCCTGACAGGTGAAGAAGACGGCCTTCAGGTTGACGTCCATGACATCGTCCCAGTCGGCCTCGGTGAAATCGACGGCATCCGCCCGGCGGATGATGCCGGCATTGTTGACCAGGATATCGATCCGTTCGTGGTCAAACAGCTTCGTGGCGGCCATCGGATCGGAAAAATCCAGTTGCACGTGACGGCCGCTGCCGATCTTCGAAAGGGTCTCGTCGCAGTCACGCCGGGCGGCGCAGAGGACATCTGCTCCGGCCGCAGCCATGGCGATGGCAATCGCCTGACCGATGCCGGTGTTCGCACCGGTGACCAGCGCCCGCTTGCCTTCAAGAGAAAACGCGCTCACCGCAGGTCCTCCATGGCGACCATGTCCATGTCTGTGAAATCGACATTGTCTCCGGCCATCGCCCAGCAGAAGGTGTAGGCACCGGTGCCCGCGCCGCAATGGATCGACCAGGGCGGGGAGACGATCGCCTCCTCGTTGGCGATCACCATGTGGCGGGTTTCCTCGGGCTTGCCCATGAAGTGAAACACGCGCTGGTCCGGTCCGAGGTCGAAATAGAGATAGGCTTCCATGCGCCGGTCATGGACATGGGCGGGCATGGTGTTCCAGACCGAGCCCCTGGCGAACTGGGTGTAGCCCATCAGCAGCTGGCAGCTCTCGGCGACTTCCGGATGCAGGAACTGCAGGATGACCCGCTCGTTGGAGGTTTCCGCCGAGCCAAGTTCGACCCTTCGCGCGTCCTTCAGGGTGATCAGCCGTGTCGGGCAGGTCCGGTGGGCCGGCGCGGACAGGATGTAGAACCGGCCGGCGCCCGAGAAGGTGACCGGTCCGGCGCCCATGCCGACATAAAGCACTTCTCCCTTGCCGACCTCGTAGGTGTCACCGGAAACGGAGACGGTGCCGGGCTCGCCGATATTGAGAACACCGAGTTCGCGCCGGTCGAGCAGAGACGGGGTGCCGGCTTCCTTGACCGCGTCCAGGACCAGGTTGCCGCCGGCGGGCACGGCACCGCCCAGGATCATGCGGTCGTAATGGGTGTAGACAAGGTTGATCCGGCCGTCCTGAAACAGGCCGGAGGCGTGAAAATGGGTTCGCAGCCCGGAGGTGTCGAGCGCCTTGGCCGTGTCCGGATCAATGGCGTAACGGGTTTCAACGGTCAGCATGGCAAATCCTTTGCATTACAGAAAATCGTCGCGGCGCGGCGTGAAGGTGTCGATCAGGGTGCCCGGTTCCAGGCAGACGCAGCCGTGTAGGGCGTCGGAAGGAATGACAAAACTGTCGCCGGGTCCGACCTCGAAGGCTTCGCCGTCGATGGAGAAGCGGAAGCGGCCGCTTTCCACGTAGGTCGACTGGACATGGACGTGATGGTGCAGCTTGCCTTCGGCGCCTTCTTGCTGGAAGCGGAAGGCGACCACCATCAGTTCCGGTGTCTGGGACAGCACCTGGCGGCGAATGCCGGGATCGGCGGCGACTTCCGGATAGGTCTTGACGAACATCGGACAGGCCTCAGTGGAAGAGAGACGGCAGCCACAGGGACAGTGCCGGAATGTAGGTGACGAGCAGCAGCGTGAAGACGGCGGCGCCATAGAAGGGCCAGATCGTCCGGATCGCGTCCCAGACGGAAATCCGGCCGACAGCGCAGCCGACAAAGAGCACCGTGCCGACCGGCGGGGTACACAGGCCGATGCCGAGATTGAGCACCAGGATGACCCCGAAATGCACCGGATCGACGCCGAAGGCGGTGGCCACGGGCAGGAAGATCGGCGTGGTGATGACGATCAGCGGCGACATGTCCATGAAGGTGCCGAGGAACAGAAGCACGATGTTCAGCAGGAGCAGGATCACCAGCGGATTTTCCGAAATGTCCTTGAGAAAGGCGACGAGTTCGGCCGGGATGCGCAGGAAGGCCAGGAGCCAGCCGAAGGACGCCGCACAGCCGATCACCAGCAGCACCATGGCGGTGGTTCGCACGGCTGCCTTGGTGGCGCCGACAAAATCGTCCCAGCCCATGGTGCGATAGGCGAGGGTTGTCACCAGCAGGGCGTAGACGGCCGCGATACAGGAGCTTTCCGAGGCGGTGAAGACGCCGGAGCGCACGCCGCCGAAAATGATGCCGATCAGCAGAAGACCGGGGATGGCATTGACGAAGAGCCAGCCGAGCGCCGACCAGCCCGGAAATTTCTCGGTCGGATAGCCCGCGCGTTTGGCGACGAACCAGGCGGTCACCATCAGGCTGAGGGCAAGCAGCAGACCGGGAATGACACCTGCGGTAAAGAGATCCGCGATCGAGAGGCGCCCGCCGGCGGAAATCGAATAGATGATCATGTTGTGCGAGGGCGGCAGCATGAGCGCGATGATCGAGGACAGCACTGTGACGTTGACGCCGTACTCGACGGAGTAGCCGCGTTCCTTCATCTGCGGGATCATGAGGCCGCCAATGGCGGTGGCGTCGGCGGCTGCGGAGCCGGAAATGCCGCCGAAGAGAACGGATGCGGCAATGTTGACCTGGCCGAGGCCGCCGCGCGCGTGGCCGACGGCAGCTCCAGCCAGCGCCACCAGCCTTCGGGCAATGTCGCCGCGCACCATCAGTTCACCGGCAAAGATGAAGAACGGGATCGCCATCAGCGCGAACACCGAGACGCCGGAATTGAGCCTCTGGAAAACGATCACCGGCGGCAGGCCCATATAGAGCACGGTTGCCAGCGAGGCCGCGCCGAGACAGAAGGCAACAGGCGTGCCGATCAGGAGCAGGACCGTGAAGGTGCCGAACAGAATGAGCGGTTCCATGTCAGGCAAGCTCCTCGATGGCATCCTCGCCGAAACGCGCGGTCGGCAGGCCGGCGGCGCGGCGGACAAGACGTTCCAGGGAAAACAGGAAGACCAGGCAGCCACCGGCCACCAGCGGAAGGAAGTCGACGGCTCCGGACACGCCGAGCGAGGGCAGTTTCACGTCCCAGGCGGACTGCGCCAGTTCGGCGCCGTACCAGGCCATGCCCGCGCCGAAGGCGGCCACCACCGCGTCGGAGATGCTGAACAGGATGAGCTTGGCGCCCTGGGGCAGGAAATAGAGCAGCACGTCGAAGCTCAGGTGATAGCCTTCGCGGATGCCGACGGCGGCGCCGAGAAAGATGAACCAGCCCATCAGGATGACGGAGGCGGGTTCGGACCAGACAAGGCTGTCATTCATCACGTAGCGCATGAACACCTGCGCGGTGATGAAGACGGTCATGAGGATGAGGCCGGCTCCGGCAAGCCAGAGGGCTGCCGTCGAGACCAGGCGCAAGGCCTTAGCGGCGATGGTGAGTTGGGGCTTCACGTCGAAATCCTGAGGACGGGCCTGCGGCCGGCAGGGTTGCTCCGGCCGGCCGCTGGCAAGAGGCGTTATTCGGTCGCGCGGATGCGGGACACCAGGTCTTTCAGCTTGTCGGACGTGACATGCTTTTCATAGACGCTGTCCATGGCCGCCATGAACGGTTCCTTGTCGATTTCGGTGATGACCTCGACACCGGCCGCACGGACCTTTTCCTCGGAGGCCTTTTCACGGGCCTGCCACTGTTCGCGCATAAAAGGCACGCTATCCCTGGCGGCCTGGCGCACGGCGGCCTGGTCCTCCGGAGACAGCGCGTCCCAGGACTTCTTGGACATGATCAGGACTTCCGGCACGATCAGGTGTTCGTCGAGCGTGTAGTAGCCGGCAACTTCGTAGTGACCGGAGGATTCAAAGGACGGCCAGTTGTTTTCCGCCCCGTCGATGACGCCTGTCTGGATCGAGGAATAGACCTCGCCGTAAGGCATCGGCGTGGCGTTGGCGCCAAGGGCCGACATCATGTCGACGAAGATGTCCGACTGCATGACGCGGACCTTCATGCCCTCCAGGTCTTCAATCGATTTAATTGGTTTAACCTTGTTGTAGAAGCTGCGGGAACCGCTGTCATAAAAGGCCAGACCGACATAACCATGCGGTTCGAAAGCCGCCAGGATCTCGTCGCCGATCGGACCGTCCATGACCTTGTGCATGTGGTCGACGCCCTTGAAGACATAGGGCAGGGAGACAACCTTGGTTTCCTCGACCAGGTTGTTGAACGGACCCATGGAGACGCGGTTCAGGTCGATGACGCCGAACTTGGTCTGCTCGATGGTGTCCTTTTCCTCGCCGAGCTGGGCGGAATGGAACACCTCGACGCAGATGCGGCCGTCGGTGCGTTCCTCCAGCAGCTTGCCCATTTGCTTGACGGCCTCGACCGTCGGGTAGCCGTCCGGATGCGTGTCGGACGATTTCAGGGTCACGTCGCATGCGAGCGATGCGGATGTGAGCGCGGCGGTGGCCAGAAGCGACGCCGCCAGGGACTTCAATACTTTCATACTCTCCTCCCGAAAATGGCTCGTCAGAGCCGGTAGGCCTGCTTGGCAAGCCTGTAAGTGAGGTCATGTGCGACCTCAAAAGCCTCGTCCTCGTCCAGCCTCCCGGATGTCACGAGCGATGCGAGGTAAGCGCAGTCGACCCGGCGGGCCACGTCATGGCGGGCCGGGATCGAGCAGAAGGCGCGGGTGTCGTCGTTGAAGCCGACGGTGTTGTAGAAACCGGCCGTTTCCGTGGTCATTTCGCGAAAGCGGCGCATGCCTTCCGGACTGTCGTGGAACCACCAGGCCGGGCCGAGCTTCAGCGTCGGGTAGACCCCGGCAAGCGGTGCCAGTTCGCGCGCGTAGGCGGTCTCGTCCAGCGTAAACAGGATGATCGAGAGGTCCTTTTCCAGCCCGACCGCATCGAGCAGCGGCTTGAGGGCGCGGACGTAATCGGTCTGCGTCGGAATATCGAAACCCTTGTCGCGGCCGAAACGCTGCATGACGCCGCCGGAGTGATTACGGAAGCTGCCCGGGTGGATCTGCAGGACCAGTCCATCCTCCAGGCTCATCCTTGCCATTTCGGTCAGCATGTGGCCGCGGAAGGCATCGGCTTCCTCGCCGGTGCAGGCGCCTGCCAGGGCCTTCTGGAACAGGTCTTCCGCTTGGGCCTGCGACAGGTTTTCCGTGCGGGCGGTGGCATGGCCATGGTCGGAAGAGGTGGCGCCGAAGGACTTGAAATAGGCCCGGCGGGCCCGATGGGCCTTGAGATAGCCTTGCCAGGTGGTCGCGGCTTCGCCGGTGAGTGCGCCGAGTGTCTCGACATTGGCCGCAAAACCCTCGAATTCGGGGTCGACCACGGCGTCCGGCCGGTAGGCGGTGATGACGCGGCCGCTCCAGCCGCTCTCGCGGATCTGCCGGTGCCAGTTGAGGTCGTCCAGCGGCGATTCCGTCGTCGCGATGACCTCGATGTTGAACCGTTCGAAGAGCGCGCGCGGGCGGAACTCCGGACGGGTCAGGCAGTCGGCGATGTGGTCATAGGCTTCGTCCGCGGTCTCCGCTGAAATCCGCTTGGTCCAACCGAAGACCTGCTGGAAGGAATGCTCCAGCCACATGCGCGAGGGCGTTGCCCGGAAGAGATGGAAATTCTCGGCGAACAGGCGCCAGATCTTGCGGCTGTCGGTTTCGCTTAAGACCCCGTCTGTGCGCGGCACGCCGAGATCCGCAAGGTCGATGCCCTGGGAAAAAAGCATGCGGAAGACATAGTGGTCCGGGACGATGAACAGTTGCGCCAGATCGGGAAAGGCTTCGTTTTCCGCGAACCAGCGCGGGTCCGTGTGGCCATGGGGGCTGACGATCGGCAGGTCCTTGATGCCGGCATAGATCTGTGCGGCCAGGGTCCTGGAGGCCGGGTCAGCCGGAAACAGGCGGTTCGGGTCGAGCCCGTTTGCCGATGCAGTCGATGCGCCTGCAAGTCCCAATGACATTCATCCCTCCCGGATCGGCGTTTTGATACGCTCGGTGTTGCGACTAGTAAACTGATATGCTAGTTGAGTAGACGAGTCAACGGAGAGAAAACACATGGCAGAAGGCAGCGCCCTCAAGGTGCTCGAACCGCTCAAGATCCCCACGGTCGCGGACACGGTGTTCGAGGAGCTGCATCAGCAGATCCTGTCGCTGGACCTGGCACCGGGAACGCGGGTCTCGGAAGTGGAGGTTGCCAAGGCCTTCGGCGTTTCCCGTCAACCGGTGCGCGACGCCTTCTACCGGCTGTCGCAGCTGGGCTTTCTTCTGATCCGTCCCCAGCGGGCCACGGTGATCACCAAGATTTCCGAGGCTGCGGTCCTCAGGGCGAAGTTCGTGCGGACGGCGCTGGAGATTGCCTGCATGCGGGCGGCGATCGAGGTGATCACGGATGACCAGATCAAGGATCTCGACCAGCTGCTAAAGGAGCAGAAGGCCGCGGTGGACGCCGATGAACGCCAGCTGTTTCACAGTCTCGATGACGCGTTTCATCGCCAGATCTGCGAGATTTCCGGTCATGACTATGTCTGGGCACTGATCCGTGAACAGAAGGCCCATATGGATCGGGTGCGGTTCCTGTCCCTGGCCTCCGGGGCGCAGGCCGCGCTCGACGACCACGTCGTCATCATCGATGCCATGCGCGAACGGGACCAGAAGAAGGCCGAAGCGTTTCTGACCGAGCATCTGGGGCGCATCGCCACCATTCTTGGGCGGATCCGCGCCGAAAACGCCGCGCATTTCGAGGAATAGGGATGGCTAGGCAGTTTGTCGCCATCGGCGAATGCATGGTCGAGTTCGCGCCGACGCTGGACGGGACCTATGCCGTCGGTTTTGCGGGAGATACGTTCAACACGGCCTGGTATGTCCGGCAGCTGACAGAGCGCGACAAGCTGGGTGTCACTTATGTCAGCGCGGTGGGGGACGACGACCTGTCGCGGCGGCTCACCTGCTTTGTCGAAAGCGCGGGGATCACGCCCGCCTTTGCGACCATCGAGAGCGCCAGTCCCGGGGTCTACATGATCTTCCTGAATAACGGCGAACGCAGCTTTCAATACTGGCGTTCGCAATCGGCTGCCCGGCGCCTCGCCGATGACCTTGGGGCGCTCGAAGCGGCTGCGGCCGGAGACATGGTCTATTTTTCCGGCATCACCCTTGCAATCCTGGATGAGACGGCGCGTAGGCGCCTGCTTTCCGCTCTGACGGACGCTGCCGGGCGGGGCGCGGAGATCGTGTTCGATCCGAACCTGAGGTCTCGACTTTGGCAATCCGCCGAGGACATGTGTGCCTGGACGACCAGAGCCGCATCCGTCGCGGCAATCGTTCTGCCGTCCTTCGAGGATGAGGCGGTGCATTTCAAGGACTGCGGGCCGGAAGATACGGCAAAACGCTATCTGGAGTGCGGTGTCCGGCTGGTGGTGGTCAAGAACGGTGAGGGGCAGCTGGTGGTGCGATCGGCCGATGGTGACGGGTTCCAGTTTCAGCCGGTTCCTGTCCCTGAAGTGGTGGATACCACAGCAGCAGGCGACAGTTTCAACGCGGCCTTTCTCGTTGACTATCTGGAAAGGGGGCGTGCCCGGGAAGCGGTGCGGGCCGGCTGCGCGCTGGCCGCGCATGTGATCGGCAGCCGCGGCGCGCTTGTGCCGGTGTCTCAACTGGATCTGATCGCCTGCCGGAACCGGCTGAGTGCATGACCTTCTGTTGAAGTCCTTCCAATCCTGTGGCTTGTTAAACAACTGTTTACCATAATCGGGTTGCCTTTCTTGCGGGATGGCGTTTTTAGTTCCTTGATTTTTTGAGGTGTTTGAGGTCGCAGCTGTTGGCGGCCCGCTGAAAGGACGCGAAATGGCGTTGAAACTGAGCCGCCGGGCCTTTGTTGCCGGATTGCCGCTTTTTCTGGCCGCCTGCCAGAGCGAACAGAAGTCGACGATACAGGCCGGGCTGACACCGTTGGCGGACGGAACGCCGGATTACGCGACGGCCTATGCGGCTACCAATGACGGCGGTTTCTCGCTGCCGGCGATCCAGTATCAGAAATTCGATCCGAAATTCCTCCGGCAGGTGGTCTATTATCCGAGCAAATATCCCTCGGGAACCATTGTCGTCGATCCGGGCAACAAGTTTCTCTATCTGATCCAACCCGGCGGCCGGGCGATCCGCTACGGCATTGGTGTCGGCCGGGCCGGGTTCGCCTGGAACGGCGAGGCGGTGATCCAGTTCAAGCGGGAATGGCCGAAATGGTTCCCGCCCGACGAGATGATCGAGCGAGACCCCAAGCTGGAAAAATACCGGGAAGGCCAGGAAGGCGGACCGCGCAATCCGATCGGGGCGCGCGGGCTATACCTGTGGCAGGGCAACAAGGACACGCTCTACCGCATTCACAGCACCAACCAGCCTTCCAGCATCGGCACCAACGCCTCCAGCGGCTGCATCCGCATGTGGCACCAGGACATCATCGACCTATACAACCGGGTCAGCGTCGGCACGAAGGTGGTGGTTCTGGGATAAACTGCATCCGCTCCAACATTGGGCGGCTTCACATTCAGCGTCATCCTGAGGAGCCGCGAAGCGGCGTCTCGAAGGAGCGGCAGCTTGCTCAAGAGTGTGTGGCCGATCCTTCGAGACGGTCCTGTCGGACCTCCTCAGGATGACGATTCCGGTTGCTACAGCGTCGCCAATGGCGCTTGTTCGCCGACTGTTCGTTTGATTTATGCACTCTGCCGAAAGGGTTCCGCACCCGTCGCGCAGACGCGTTGGGTGTGCGGGGTGACGCCGAAGCGGTTCTGGTAGGTGCGGATGAAATGCGACGGGGATTCGTAGCCGCAGGCGAGCGCGATTTCCGAGACTGACTGCTCTGTCTGAAGGAGCAGATTGCGGGCCCTGGTCAGCTTCTGCTGGATGGCGAATTTCTTCGGCGACACTTTCAGGTGCTTCTGGAACAGGCGCTCCAGCTGCCGCGTGGAAATGCCGATCTTGCGGGCGATTTCCGCAGTCGGCAGGTAATAGGGCGCGCTTTCATTCAGCAGGCGGATCGCCTCGGCGATGTGCGGGTTGCGGATGCCGTGGCGGGCCTGAAGCGAGATCTGCTGCGGCGACTCCGCGGGGCGCACGCCGGAATAGACCATCATGTCCGCAATCGCGGCGGCCAGATCGTCGCCATGGGTCTCGCCGATAAGGTGCAGCATCAGATCGGTCGCCGCCGTGCCGCCTGAGGCGGTGACGAACGTCTCGTCGGCAACAAAGACGTTGCGGCACAGCTCCACTTCCGGAAAATTCTCCTGAAAGCTGTCGTGAAACGACCAGTGAATCGCCGCGCGACGGTCGTTCAGCAGACCGGCCTTGGCCAGAACAAAGGCACCTGAACAGATCGCACCGATCTTCGTGCCGCGTGCCCGTTCCCGGCGCAGGAACGACAGAACCTCCGGCGTGGCCCGGTCGCCAACATTCTGGCCGGAGACCAGGAACAGGCTGCCGCGTGGCGGCAGGTCAGTGAGGCCCTGGTCGACCAGCGTGACCGTCTTGTTGGAACAGACCGCACGCTCTCCGTTCACCGATGCCACCCGCCAGGAATAGAGTTCCTCGCCCTGCAGCAGATTGGCGATGCGCAAGGGTTCGACAGCGCAGGCAAAGGCGATGTGGGAAAAATCGTCGAGCAGCAGGAATGTGGCGTCGTGCGTTCTGGACATGTCGCTTTTCTCCGGAGCCTGTCGCCTTGGCCTGTTTCGGGCGCTCAGCATCTTTGTATTATTATTGTGTTGATATTGTATTCATGATGTATACAAATCAGTCAACCAAATTCGAAACGGAGCAGCCCCATGCCCCCTCAGCGCGGAACAGCGAAGACCGTCGCCTATGAAGATCTGAAGCGCGCCATCCTGACCCTGGAGCGCAAGCCCGGCAGCGCGCTGGAGGAAACGGAGCTGTGCGACCGCTATGGCCTGTCGCGCACGCCCTTGCGCGAGGTCCTGCAACAGCTTTCCGGCGAAGGCTATGTCAGCCTGCAGCTCAATCGCGGTGCCCGCGTCTCCGATATGAGCCATTACACGCTGCGTGATTTTTTTCTGGCCGCGCCGTTGATCTACAGCGCCATTCTGCGTCTCGCCGCCCAGAATGCGAGCGCACAGCAGATCGTGGAGCTGAAAGCGGCGCAGGAAGATTTCCGCGCTGCCATGGCCTCCGGCGACGTGACGGCGCGGGCGCTGACCAATGACCGCTTCCACCGCATCACCGGCCTGATGGCCGGCAACTCTTATCTGCTGGCCAGCCTCGACCGGTTGCTGATCGACCACACGCGGATCGGCATGACCTTCTTTCGCAAGAAAGCGGGAACGACGGACGACCGGCTGTCGCTCGCCTGCCAGCAGCATGACGAGATGATCGCGGCCATAGAACAGGGCGACGACGAGCGCGCCGCCGAACTGGCGCTCGAACACTGGGCACTGTCGCGCGACCAGATTGAGCTCTTTGTCATGCCTGCCGGGCTGGAAGCTCCGCTCGGGCAGCCGCCCAAACTTAAATCCGCCTGAAGCTGAAGAGAATTCCAATGACACCCATCATGACCTTCGAGGGCATCTACACGCCAGTCGTGACGCCTTATGACGCTGACGGCACTGTCGTCTGGGACGCGCTGGAAAAGGTGATCGATCACCTGGTGGAAAGTGGCGTCAACGGCCTGATCTCCGGCGGCTCGACCGGCGAGAATTATGCCCAGACGGTCGAGGAGCGGCTGGAATTGGCCCGCTTCACCAAGGACAAGCTCGACGGCCGGCTGCCGCTGATCGTCGGCACCGGCACCATGCGCACGCCCGATTCCATCGCGCTGGCGGAAGGTGCCGCCAGGATGGGTGCCGAGGCCATTCTCGTCGCGACACCGCCCTATTCGGTGCCAACGGAACGGGAAAACGCGCTGAATACCCTGGCCATCGACCGGGCCGCCGACCTGCCGATCATGCTCTACAACTATCCGAGCCGGATGGGCGTCAACATGGGCGAGGAGTTTCTCGACCGGGTCGGGCGCTCGCGCAATGTCTGCGCTATCAAGGAAAGCTCCGGCGACATCAATCGAGTGCATCTGCTGGCGCGCGACTATCCGCATATCCAGATGTCCTGCGGCATGGACGACCAGGCGCTCGAATTTTTTGCCTGGGGCGCGCGCAGCTGGGTCTGCGCCGGCTCCAATTTCCTGCCGAAGGAACATGTCGCGCTCTACAAGGCCTGCGCGGTCGAAGGCGATTTCACCAAGGGGCGCAAGATCATGTCGGCGATGATGCCGCTGATGCGCGTGTTGGAACAGGGCGGCAAGTTCATCCAGTGCGTCAAGCATGGCGTCGAGATGACCGGGCTTTATGCCGGCCCGCCGCGTCCGCCGCTCAAGGCGCTCAACAAGGACGACAAGCGCCAGCTGGACCAGGTGGTCCGCGTTCTCAAATCCACTGTTCAAGACATCACGGCGGGAGCGTGACCATGACCGATCTTCTGACCCGCGACGAATACAAGGCACTTGCCGCCAGGCTGACCCTACCGACCAACGCTTTTATCGACGGCTCTTATCGGCCGGCGGCATCCGGCAAGACCTTTTCAACCGTCAATCCCGCAACGGGCGAGGCCCTGGCCGAGATCGCGGCCTGCGGCGCCGAGGATGTCGACTTTGCCGTTCAGAAGGCACGGGAAGCCTTTGACGATGGCCGCTGGTCGAAGCTGCACCCCTCGGAACGCAAGGATGTGCTGATCCGCTTTGCCAAACTCTTGACCCGTAACCGGCGCGAACTCGCCGTGATGGAAAGCCTCGACAGTGGCAAGACCATCTTCGATTGCGAGACGGCGGACGTGCCGGAGACGATCCATTGCCTGAAATGGCACGCCGAGACGATCGACAAGATCTACGATCAGGTCTCTCCGGCCTCGGACGATCACATCGCCATGATCGTGCGCGAGCCCGTCGGCGTGGTCGGCCTGGTGCTGCCCTGGAATTTCCCGCTGCTGATGCTCGCCTGGAAGATCGGCCCTGCGCTGGCCGCCGGCTGCTCGGTGATCGTCAAGCCGGCGGAGGAAACCTCGCTGACCGCGCTGCGCGTTGCCGAACTTGCCATGGAAGCCGGCATTCCGCGCGGTGTCTTCAACGTCGTACCGGGCTCCGGTCCGGAGGTCGGCGAACCGCTCGGCCGGCACATGGATGTCGACATGGTCTCCTTCACCGGCTCGACCGAAACCGGCCGTCGCTTCCTGCATTATTCCGCCGACAGCAACCTGAAGGAAGTCGTCCTGGAAATGGGCGGCAAGAATCCGAGCGTCGTCCTGAAGGACGCGGACAATCTCGACCGGGTCGCGGCTCATATCGTCAACGGCGCGTTCTGGAACATGGGCGAGAACTGCTCGGCGAGTTCCCGGCTGATCGTCGAAGAGGAGATCAGGGACGCGCTGCTGGAACGGATACTGGCTCATGCCCGGGAATGGACACTGGGCGATCCGCTCGATCCGGAGCACCGGGTCGGCGCGCTGGTCTCCAGCGCCCATTTCGAGAAGGTCTGCGCCTATCTCGAAAGCGGCGCCAAGGTTCTGATGGGCGGCAAGAGCCATGGCGGGGCCTATGTCGAGCCGACAGTGCTGGAGGTCGATGCACAGTCGAAGGCCGCGAAAGAAGAAATCTTCGGTCCGGTGCTGAGCGTCCTGACGGTGCGCGGCTTCGACGAAGCCATCGAAATGGCCAACAGCACCGAGTACGGCCTGGCGGCGTCGATCTTCACCTCCAATGCCAAGAAGGCGCTGCGTGGCGCCCGCGCCATCCGGGCGGGCACGGTGACGGTCAACTGCTTCGGCGAGGGCGACATCACCACGCCCTTCGGCGGCTTCAAACAGTCCGGCTTTGGCGGGCGCGACAACAGCCTTGCCGCGCATGACCAGTACACCCAGCTGAAGACGATCTGGCTGGATCTCTCCGATGACGAGGACGAGGCGGTCGGATGACGCGCCGGGCCGCCACCTCTTTGCCGTGCCTGCAAGGTCCGGCGGCCTGGAACAGGATCCTGCCGGAAGCGCCGACATCGGCGATCCTTGCGCAAGACATCCGTGCCGATATCACGATTGTCGGCGCGGGTTTCGCTGGCCTCAGCGCGGCCCGGCGGCTGACGCAGATCGACAGCGGGCTGAAGGTCGTGGTGCTGGATGCCCTTCCGGTTGCGGAGAGCTCGGCGGGGCGGAACTCGGGCTTCATGATCGATCTGCCGCATGAACTCACCTCGGAAGACTATGCCGGGGCGGGGGACGACAGGGCGCTGATCGCGCTCAACCGGCACGCTATCGCTTTCGCCCGTGCCGCGGTCGACGACTACCAGATTGATGCCAACTATTTCGATCCGGCGGGCAAGATCAATGGCGCGGCGAGTGCCAAGGCCGTGGCGCATAACAAGAGCTATGCGGAGCATCTGGCCAGCCTCGGCGAAGACTATGAACTGCTTGATGGCAAGCAGATGGCAGAGATCACCGGCAGCGCGCACTATTCCGCAGGGCTCTACACACCCGGGACGGTGATGCTGCAGCCGGCAGGTTATATTCGCGGCCTGGCGGCGGGCTTGCGGCGTCAAGGCGTCAAGATCTTCGAGGAAAGTCCCGTGAGTGCCTTTTCAAGGACCGGCAACGGCTGGACAGTGACGACGCCCGAGGGCAGCGTGTCGACGCAGAAAATCATCCTGACGGTGAACGGCCATCTGGAGAGTTTCGGTTTTGAGCGTAACCGGCTGCTGCAGCTGTTCCTGTTTGCCGTGATGACACCGGAGCTGGATGGCGACGCCCTGAAAAAACTCGGCGGCCATTCGCGTTGGGGCATCACCCCGTCCGATCCGATGGGCACGACCTTGCGCCGGATCGATGCGGGGCAAGGCGGCAACCGGATCGTGACCCGGACCTGCGCGGTGCTGAAACCGAACATGCGTCTTTCTCAGGCTCACGTGGTTCGCGCCGCAAAAGTGATGCAACAGAAATTCGACCGGCGCTTTCCGCAGCTGGCCGGGCTGCGGATGGAACACAAATGGGCGGGGCATCTGTGTCTGTCTCTAAATGGCGTCGCCGTCATGCGCGAGCTCGCGAACGGGGTCTATTCCGGCTGCGTCCAGAACGGCCTCGGCACAGCGCGCGGCACCTTGACCGGGATCGGCGCGGCGGAGCTCGCCTGCGGTGTCGAGAGCACTGTCACCCGGCATTTCGGCGGGGAAGCCCGCCCCAGAAAACTGCCGCCCCGGCCCTTCCGCGAGATCGGCGCCAACGCGGTGCTGCGCTTCAAGGAAAGGCGCGCGGCTGAGGAATAATTTCCAGAGTTTTCACGCACTCAGCGTCAATCTGAGTGGCATATTTCGAAGGATCGGCCACGTGTTCAGGAGCAAGCTGCCGATCCTTCGAGACGGACCTGGCGGTCCTCCTCAGGATGACGTTTTGGGGATTGGCAAGGCTTGTATTCGAGTGCAGTTTCCAACCAGCTAAGTCATCCGGAATTCTGCCTCCCGGTCCATGATCAGATCACGGTGTCCCCACCCACCCAGCGTCATCCTGAGCAGGGCCGCAGGCCCGTCTCGAAGGACGGGCTGCAAACTCCCGAGAGCGTGGACGATAGTCTCAATACACCCATCCAAAGCCATATCCCGCCAGCAGCGAACCGGTCACCGCCAGGCCCAGGTAGAGCAGAAACGGCCGCAGCCGCAGGACCGGGAAAATCGCCAGCGCGCCCCAGATACTGACAACGCCGCCCGAGACCAGGAACGCCATGGCGGCGCCCGGGGACATGCCGTTGTCGATCAGGCCACGGGTGAGGGGCAGGGCGGCGTATCCGTCGATATAGGCGGGGGCGCCGACAAAGACCGCGGCCGGAATCGCCCACCAGGTGTCTTCGCCGACATAAGCGGCGAGCGATCCGGGTGTCAGTGCCGCGTTGAGTGCGTATTCGGCGAAGAAGGCCGGGATCAGGCAGATCAGGATTAGCCGTGTGGTGGCGATCGCCTGCCTGGCACAGGCGCTGCGCCGGTCGGGGTGCCGCCAGATACGTGGTTCGAAGGTTTTGGGGCCACATCCGCAGGAGGTGCTCAGGGATGCGGCGAGACCGGTGCCGCGCAGCGCGGACTGGCCTCCCTGATCGCCGGTGAGCAGGGCGGTGACGGTGCCGCCGAAGAGACCGAGGCCGAAGGCGGCTATCGTCTTGCCGAGGGCAAAGGCAAAGCCGAGCGTTGCGGCCGTCGTGGCCAGCATGGCCGGGTCGGTGATCGGCGAGGACAGCCAGAAGGCCATGACCGGCGCGAGGGGAACCCCGGCGGCCAGCAGGCCGACCATCAACGGCAGCACGGTGACCCCGCAGACCGGCGTGATCGTACCGATGGCGGAAGCGGCGAGGATGGCGGACAGCAAACGTCCTTCAAAAGCGCGGGACAATATCCGGTCGGCGCCGCTCGCCATGATCCAGGCGGTCAGGGCGATGCCGGGGAGGATGAGCGGAGCGACGTCGACAAGGCCTTGAGCTGTAAACAACACCCCGTTCCAGAAGAACCTTGGCCAGAGCCAGGCGATCATGGACACAAACAGAGCTGCGGCGCCGAGCAAAACCGCACGGTTCCTTGGGGGCATGGCTGACGCCGTCCGGTCTTGCATGGATACCTCCCGTGGTTGACGGCGACAGGATAGGCGTGGTCTTTTCATTGGGAAAACGAATTTCTTTAATGCCGGATATTGAGAAAACATATGCCTACACTCGACAGCGAGCTGCTCCGCACCTTTCTGGCGGTTGCCGGAACAGGCAGCATCACCGAAGGCGCCGGTGTAATCGGCCGCTCGCAATCGGCAACCAGTCTGCAGATCATGCGTCTGGAAGAGGTGCTCGGACGGCCGGTGTTCGACCGCACCGGGCGCGGCGTCACGTTGACCGAGGCAGGCCAACGGCTGCTGCCGGTGGCAAGGGACGTGACCGGGCGGCTGGACATTGCCTTGCGCGAAATCACGTCCGACGGCCTGCGCGGCAAGCTGCGCCTGGCCATCCCGGACGATCACGGCCGCGCCAAGCTGGCCGACATTCTGGGGGCCTTCGCGCAGTCTCATCCTCAGGTCGAGCTGGACGTCACCTGTTCGCTGAGCACGGAGTTTCCAGGATTGCTCAAAAAGGGCTTGCTCGATCTGGCGGTCTATGAGGTCGAGGTGCCGGAGCCGGGTGAAGAAGTGATCTACGAAGACCCGACCTGCTGGGTGTCTTCAGGTTTTCAGGATCTTGCGGCCGAGGACCCGGTGCCGGTGGCGCTGTTCGACCGGGCCTGCTGGTGGCGGGAGGCCGCCATCAGGGCTCTGGAGGCGCGCGGCCGGCCTTACCGGATCGTCTTTTCCAGCCAGAGCGTTGCCGGCGTGACGGCGGCGGTCGAAGCCGGCATTGCCATCGGACTGCTCGGTCGGTCTTCGGTCGCACCGCATTTGAAGGTGCTGGGAGACGGGCAGGGTTTTCCAGACATGCCCGTCTCCCGCCTGGTCATCGGCTCGTCCAGGGAGGCTGACGTGACCCTGGCCGACACGATGAAAACTGCGATCCGTAAGGCGTTTCAAAAGTAGCGGCCGGCGTGTACCAACGACCGTTTTGGGCGGTCAACGAGGACGCCGCTTGCCTCACCTCCTCGGCAATTGCCCCTTGCGCTGCGCGGCCTCGATCTCGGCCGGCGTGATCTTGTTGTCGTGGTCGGTGTCCAGGAGCTTGAAGTAATCCTCACCGGGCATCTTGCGATAAAGCCGGTCGCCGACCTGGTGGATCACTTCGTCCCGGCTGACACGGCCGTCGCGGTTGAAATCGACATCGTCATAGGTGTTGGCAGGTCTCGCCCTGGACCGCTCCGCGCGGCTTAAATATCCGTCATGGTCGGTGTCGAGCATGTCGAAATATTGCACCAGGCCGTAGCGGCGATAGGGCCCGTCGCGCAGGAAATCTTCCCATTCGGCGTGGGTGACCGAGCCGTCGCGATTGCGGTCGGCAGAGCTCAAAGGGCCGTTTGGGCCGGCACTTGGGGGGCGGACCGTGCCGAAGTCGCGGGCGGTCGCAGTGCCTGCGGTCAGGACAAGAAAGAGAGTGGCAAGACCAGCGGCAGATTTCATGGGATCCTCCCTTGGATTGGAATGCTGCCCTGAATACGTGGGGGGTGTTGGAGCGTGCGCCACTCACTTCAAAATCCCATTCGTTTCTGTCTGTTTCCAAGCAGCGTCCCTGACACCTTTGCCGACAAACTTTCGTCCCGAAGGCCTCGATAGTCTCCCGATCAGAATGCGGCAAACGGTTTGCCGAACAGGGTTTCGTCCGGTTCCACGCCAAGTCCTGGGCCTTGCGGCAGGCGGATATGACCGTCCACGATCCGGACGCCGTCACCAAGAGAGTAGCTGCCTTCGATCATCGGCTCTGCCAGCCACACCCCTTCCAGGAGCGCCGGTTTGACAGTGGCCGCGATGTGGGTGCAGGCGGCGGCGATGACGTCGCCGCCCCAGGCATCGTCGCATGTATGGGGCAAGTTGACGGCTTCGCACATGTCCCGGAACGCCGCCATCTGCTGCAGTCCACCGACCCTTGTGATCTTCATGCCGAAACCGTCGACCAGTCCCGTTCCTGCGGCCCGGATGACTGTTGCCAGGTCGGTGCCGTTCTCGTCCATGTAGATGCCGTGGTGGACTTGCGGCCGGATCTTCTGAAGATCCTCGATCCGGTTGCAAGGCTGTTCCAGGATGAAGGGGATTTCCGGACATTCCCGGCTGACACGCAGCGCATCACGTGTGGTCCAGCCGCGATTACCGTCGACGGCAAGGCGCATGCCGGAGCCGCTGATCTTCTCCCACACCTTGCGAATGGTCTCGATGTCGATGTCCACGGGGCGGCCACCGACTTTGATTTGCAGGCGCGGATAGCCTTCCTTGCGTTTTTCCGAGGCGATGCGGGCAATTTCGTCCGGTGCGCCGACACCGGTGGCATAGTAGGACGGGACCACGTCGGTGGTGGCGCCGCCGAGCAGATCTGCGACGCTGACGTCGAGATGTCTGCCGAGCAGATCGTGAACGGCGATGTCGACGGCCGCCTTGGCGTAATTGTGCCCGTTGAGCTGGCCGTGCATCACCCGATTGACCGTCAGCGGCTGAACGGGCTTGCCGATGAGGGCAGGAGCGATCTGCTGCAAGGCCGCCTGGGCACCGGCCGCATGGGCCTCCGCGTAGGTGGGGCCGACCGGGCAGGTTTCGCCCCAGCCTGTCCGGCCCATGTCGGAGGTCAGTTTCACGAGGGTGGTCTGCAGCGACCAGACCTCGGCATTGGCCATTTTATAAGGCCCGTTCTTCACCGGCAGGTCGTGCCGGAAAATCTCGACAGATGCGATTTTCATTCACCGCCTCAAAGGCAAAAGAGGAAGAAACGGGCCAGACGGCCCTGCAATTGATGAAGAACCCAATCCCTCTCCAGCGTCATCCCGGCCAAGCGAAGCGCGAGCCGGGATCGGGGAGGCAGAAGCGTTTGCTCCTGGGGTCTGTTTCCATCGACAGGCCTTGGCTCCCCGATCCCGGGTCTTCGCTGCGCTCCGCCCGGGATGACGAACTCCGGGGCGCGCAGGTATAGATGCAGTGCGCTTCATATCCGGTCAGTGGTCCTGATTCAGGGCATCGGCGGCCGGGATCTCGCGTTCGCGGCGGGCGATGTAGTCGAGCAGGGCTTCGTTCTTCGCTTCGTCCAGCTTCGGCTCCTGGTACTCCGACAGGAGCTTGCGGGCCTGTTTCAGAGCGCGCTCGGTGATCTCCACCTCGCCTTCCGCCTTCCATTGCTCGATCGAGTTGTTGTCGAACATGTCCGGCATGAAGAAGGCGCGCTGGAAATTCTCCTGGGTGTGCGGATGGCCGAGGTAATGTCCACCCGGGCCGACATCGCGCACGGCGGCGAGTGCTTCGTCGAAATCGTCCCAGCGCGGCCCTTCGGCCATGCGGTAGGCCATGGCGCATTGCTCGGCATCGACGATGAACTTGGCGACCGAGCAATGCATGCCGGCCTCGTTCCAGCCGGCCGCGTGCCAGATGTAGTTGGCGCCGGCATGAATGACCGCGCTCAAGGTGGTAGCGCTTTCATAGCCGGCCTGGGCATCGAAGGTCTTGGCGCCGCCGAGCGAGCCGGAGGTGCGCCAGGGCACGTCATAGTAACGGGCCATCTGGCCGATCAGGAAGTTCATCAGGCTGATTTCCGGCGTGCCGGCCATGGGCGCGCCGGATTTCATCGACACGGTCGACAGGTAATGGCCGTAAACCGCCGGTGCGCCCTTGCGGATCACCTGGGTATAGGCGAGCGCGCTCAGGGCTTCGGCGTTGAGCTGGGCAACGGCCGGAACGACGGAGGCCGGTGTGTTGGCACCGCCCAGCACGAAGGGCGAGCACAGCACCGGCTGGTTGCGCTTCGAAAAGGCGCGCATGGCGCCGAGCATGGTCTCGTCCCAGACCAGCGGCGAGTTGCCGTTGCAGTTGCCGGTCGTGACCGGATGGTCTTCCAGATAGTCCTCTCCGAACAGGATGGCGCACATCTCCATGACGTCTTCGGCGTTCTTCGGGCTTGTGGTCATGCCCATGAAGGTCTTGTCGGAATGCTTCATCGACGAATAGGTGATGCGCAGGTGGCGGTGGCTGATGGGGTGGTCGTAGGGCTCGACGATGTGGTGGGCGCTGGAATGCATCGCCGGCAGCATGTGGCTGAGCTTGTGGAACATGGCGAGGTCGGCAAGGGTCGGATTGCGGCGCTCGTCATTGAGATCGCGGAGGAAGGGGGCGCCGGTCATCGGTACGAAGATCGACCGGTTGCCGCCGAGCGGCACGTTCTTGTCCGGATTGCGGGCATGATAGGTGAAGCTGGACGGGATGGTGCTGATCAGCTCGCGCACCAGGCCCCGGTCGAGATAGACCCGTTCGCCGTCGACCTTGGCGCCGGCCTGTTTCCAGTCGTCCAGGGCAACGGGATCGCGGAAGACGATGCCGACCTCCTCCAGGATCTTCATCGAGGCATCGTCGAGACGCTCGATCTGGTCCCGGTCGAGCGGTTCGCACAGCGGCAGATTGCGGGTCAGGCCCGGCAGCATGGCGTGATCGGGAGCAGTTCGGATGGCGCGGCGGCGGGCCCGGCCGCCGCTGCGTGTTGCGACATTCATGGGGTTCTCCGGAAGGTGGCTTCTTTGATCGAAGCATGCGCGTCTCCCGATAGAATCGGCTGCCAAAAACCGAACTGGCGCAGCATTTTCCGACATGCCCGGAGATTATTCGGTTTTCGCAATCAGTTCTGACGCAGAAAACCCGAAATAGACGAAAATATAGGCGTGCTGCATCCCTGGTAGACAGCGGAAAATCAAGGGTTGGGCAAAACAATGCTGCTTTGCACAATGAGTTGGCGGCGGACCAACATTAAAAATTTTAAATGATGAATTTCGCCGAAGGGGTGGCCGAAGCAGGGGAGTTCGTGTTTTGCTAGTTATATGTCGCAAATGAGCATAGCCGATACGAAAAAAGAACCGATGCTACGTTTGGGAATTTTACTGTCGACAACTTTTAATAATCCAGACGGGGAGACAGATGACAAAATCCGACGACAAAGACATGATCCATCGCCTTGAGCAGGCGGCTCGTACGGGTGGCATCACCAAACGTGACTTTATCCGCTACTCCATGGTGGCCGGTCTGACCGCGACCACGGCCACAGGCCTCTGGTCCACCAAGGCAAAAGCCCAGCCGAAATCCGGCGGGACGTTCCGCTGGGGCGTCCATGACGGCAATACCTCGGACAGCCACGATCCGGGCACTTACCTGACCCGCGTGATGATTTTCCTCGCGCACACCCACCGCTCTTACCTCACCATGATCATGGGCGACGGCTCGCTCGGTCCGGATCTTGCCGACAGCTGGGAAGCCAGCGCGGATGCGTCCGAATGGACCTTCAAGATCACCGAGAACGCCTCGTTCCACAGCGGCAAGAAGCTGACTGCGGACGATGTCATCGCCTCGCTGAACCATCACCGCGGCGACCAGACCACCTCGGCCGCCAAGGCGCTGCTGGCCGACGTGACCGACATCACCAAGGATGGCGATTACACCGTGGTCGTGAAGCTGTCCGGCGGCAATGCCGACTTCCCGTGGCTGATGACCGATTACCACCTGGCAATTTGCCCGGCCAAGGAAGACGGGTCGATCGATTGGGAATCCGGCGACGGCTCGGGTCCATACAAGATCGACAATGGCGATTTCGGCGTTCAGTTCAGCCTCAGCCGGCATGACGGCTGGCACCGCGAAGGCGCCTATTTCGACAAGGTCGAGATCATCACGCTGAACGATCCCAACGCCCGCCAGGCCGCGCTTGTCACCGGCGACGTCGATGCGGTCTCGCTGATCGAACTGAAGACGATGGCGCTGCTGCAGCGCAATCCGAACATCAAGATCCACAATATCCCGTCCGCGGGCGCCATCACGATGCCGATGCATTGCGACACGGCTCCGTTCGACAATCCGGATGTTCGCAACGCGCTGAAATATTCCATCGACCGGGACGAGGTCATTCTCAAGATTGCCTATGACGCGGCAACCAAGGGCAATGATTTCCACCATTCGCCGGCGCAGCCGTACTATCCGGAAGGTCTGGAGCAGAACAGCTACGATCCGGACAAGGCGAAGTCGCTGCTGAAGAAGGCCGGCGCCGAAGACCTGACCGTCAATCTCAGCGTGGCCGATTCGGTCTATGCCGGTGCGGTCGACATGGCGGTGCTCTATTCGCAGCAGGCCAAGGCGTCGGGCATCAACATCAACGTCGTACGTGAGCCGAATGACGGCTACTATTCGGACGTCTGGCTGAAGAAGCCGTTCTGCCTGGTGTCCTGGGGCGCACGTCCGACCCCGGATGTGATGTACACCCTGGCCTACAAGGACGATGCGGCCTGGAACGAGTCGCGTTGGAAGAACCCGCGCTTCAACGAGTTGCTGCTGCAGGCCAAGGCCGAGCTCAACGAGGACCTGCGCAAGGAAATGTACAAGGAAATGGCCGTTCTCGCGCGTGACGATGGCGGCACCATCATTCCGTTCTTCAACAATTTCGTCTACGCCAACAGCACGAAGGTGGGCACGCCGGAGCAACTGGCGGCCAGCTGGGAAAATGACGGCGCCCGCGCCGCAAGCCGCTGGTGGTTCGAGTCCTGATCCTGATTACCGGGGGTGGCGGGAAACCACCGCCCTCTTCTGGAATCGTCCCGGCCTCGGGGCGGTTCCGTTTTCACATCAGACGCCTGCCCAAGCACAGACACTCAAGCTTCTGAGGCGACGTCCGATCGATGTCCGGTCAATAAAAGGGGTGCCGGGCTTCTTATTCTGGAGGGACAAATGGGGGACATCCTACGGCTGGTCTTCAAGAGACTTGGCTTAGGTGTGATCACGCTTCTCGTGGTTTCAATCCTGATCTTTTTCGCGGTCGAGCTTTTGCCGGGCGACATCGCAGAGGCCGTTCTCGGCCAGGGGGCAACGCCAGAAACCGTTGCGGCGCTGCGCACGAAACTCGGCCTCGATCAACCGGCCATCTTTCGCTATGTCCAGTGGCTCGGCGGGGCCCTGACGGGTGACTTCGGCGTTTCTCTCGTATCCGGCGAACGCGTCAGCTCCGCCATCAGCGGCCGCTTCATCAACACGCTGTTCCTGGCGACCTACGCGGCGGTGATCGCCGTGCCGATCTCCATCATTCTCGGTGTGATCGTGGCGCTTCTGCGCAACACACTTTTCGACCGGGTCGCCAACGTCGTCACCCTTACCTCCATCTCCTCTCCGGAGTTCTTTCTCGGTTACATCCTGATCCTGTATCTCGCCGTGAAGACCAACTACTTCCCGGCGATTGCGAGTCTCAGCGCGGACATGACCTTCGGCGAACTGCTTCACCGAACGTTCCTGCCGGCGCTGACGCTGGTTCTGGTCGTGACCGCGCATATGATGCGCATGACCCGCGCGGCGATCATCAACCTTCTGGCCTCGCCCTATATCGAGATGGCGCGGCTGAAGGGCGTGCCGCCCTGGAAGGTGATCGTCAAACACGCACTGCCCAACGCCTGGGCGCCGATCATCAACGTGGTGGCGCTCAATCTCGCTTATCTCATCACCGGTGTGGTCCTGGTGGAAGTGGTCTTTGTCTATCCCGGCATCGGCCAGCTTCTGGTGGACGCGGTCGCCAAACGCGATTTCCCGATCGTGCAGGCCTGCTGTCTCATCTTCGCCGCAACCTTCATCCTGCTGAATCTGGCAGCCGATGTCGGGGCGATCCTGACCAATCCGCGCTTGCGGCACCCGAAGTGAGGACAGCGACATGAGCACATTCGTTATCGGATATTATGCGCTGCTGATCGGAGCGTCCTGTCTCGCAGCCTATTTCAAACGGCGGGAAATGTTCCTGCTGATCTTCTCCCTGACCCTCGTTTCGTTTGTCACGGGGATCGTCGGTGGCGCTCCGGCGCTTCGGCTCATTACCACATGCGCCGGTCTTCTGGCGCTCGCCGCCGGAACGTCCTATGCGTTCCGCGAATTTCTGATCCTGATCACGCCGGAAGGGGTGGCCAAGGAACTCAGAACGGCACCGTTGACGGCGGCCTTCGGCATGTTCGTGATCTTCACCTACGCCATTGCCGGTATCTTCGCCCCGATCATCGCTCCGTTCGGCGAAGCCCAGGTGATCTCCTCGGCCTTCGCGCCGCCGGATGAAACCATGCTGCTCGGCGCCGACCAGCTCGGCCGCGACATGTTCAGCCGCATCATCTTCGGGGCGCGCAACTCGGTCGGGCTTGCGCTGCTGGCTACCGGCCTGGCCTTTTTCATGGGCGCCTTGGCAGGGCTGCTCGCCGCTACCAAGGGCGGCTGGTTCGACCAGTTCATGGGCCGCTTCGCGGACGTGATCATGTCCGTTCCCTCGCTGGTCTTCGCGCTGTTAATGTTGAGTATCTTCGGCACCAACCTCACCGTGATCGTGATCGTCGTCGCGGTGATCTATTCGCCGCGCGTCTTCCGTCTGACCCGCGCGGTCGCCGGCAATGTCGTGGTGATGGACTTTATCGAGGCGGCGAAGCTGCGCGGGGAGGGCACCTGGTACCTGATCCGCCGCGAAATCCTGCCGAATTCGACCGCGCCCCTGATCGCCGAATTCGGCCTTGAGTTCTGCTTCGTGTTCCTGCTGATCGCCGGTCTGTCCTTCCTGGGTCTCGGCATTCAGCCGCCGACCGCGGACTGGGGGTCGATGGTGCGCGAGAACGCGACACTGATTTCGTTCGGTGAACTGACGCCGCTGATCCCTGCAGCCGCCATCGCGCTGCTGACGGTTGCGGTCAATTTTGTCGTCGACTGGATGCTGTTCCGGTCCTCCGGCCTGAAGGAGGTTTGAGCATGGTTCCAAAGAAAGACGTCCTGCTTCAGATCAAGGATCTGCGCATCGAGGGCTATTCCGAGGAAAAATGGGTCGAAATCGTCCATGGAGTCGATCTCACCCTGCACAAGGGGGAGGTGCTCGGCCTGATCGGGGAATCCGGGGCCGGCAAGTCGACCATCGGGCTTGCCTCGATGGGCTTTGCCCGCGATGGCTGCCGGATTTCCGGCGGTTCCATCGAGTTCGACGGCATGGAACTGACGACGACGCCTGAAAGCGACCTTCGAGCCTTGCGCGGGTCGCGCATTGCCTATGTCGCCCAGTCGGCGGCGGCCTCGTTCAATCCGGCGCACAAGATCATCGACCAGCACACGGAAGCGCCGATCCAGTACCGCATCTCAAAGCGTGTGGAAGCGCAGGAAGACGCGATGCAGCTCTATGAGCGGCTCAGGCTTCCCAATCCGAGCGAGATCGGGTTCCGCTATCCGCACCAGGTCTCCGGCGGCCAGCTGCAGCGTGCCATGACCGCCATGGCCATGGCTTGCCGGCCGGACCTGATCATCTTCGACGAGCCGACTACGGCGCTCGACGTGACCACGCAGATCGAGGTCCTGGCCGCGATCCGTGACATTGTCGACCAGTTCAACACGGCGGCGATCTACATCACCCACGATCTGGCTGTGGTCGCGCAGATGGCGGACACGATCAAGGTGCTGCTGAAGGGCGAAGAGGTCGAGGAAGCGCCGACGGCTCAGATGCTCGGCTCTCCGAAGGAAGACTATACCAAGAGCCTGTGGGCGGTGCGCAGCTTCAAGCGTCCGCAGAAAAACCGGCCGACGGGAGCTGACGCCGTGCCGATCGTCTCGGTGCAGGGCATCGACGCGGCCTATGGCAAGACCAAGGTGCTGGATGACGTTTCCTTCGATATCTATCCGGGCATGACGGTTGCCGTGGTCGGGGAATCCGGCTCCGGCAAATCGACCACCGCGCGCTGCATCACCGGCCTGTTGCCGCCGACCAAGGGCAAGATCCTGTTCAACGGTCAGGAGCTGCCGGCCAAATACACCGACCGCACCAAGGACCAGCTGCGCCAAGCGCAGATGATTTACCAGATGGCGGATACGGCGCTCAATCCGAAGATCAGGATCAGCGAGATCATCGGCCGGCCGGCGCAGTTCTACAGCGGCCTGCACGGGGCGGCGCTGAAGAACCGGGTCGACGAACTGCTCGACCTGATCGAGCTCGATCCGGCGAAGTTCTACAACCGCTATCCGCCGGAGCTTTCCGGCGGCCAGAAACAGCGCGTGGGCATCGCCCGGGCACTGGCGGCGGATCCCGCCTTCATCATCTGCGACGAGGTGACCAGCGCGCTCGACCAGCTGGTGGCGGAAGGCATCCTGAAGCTGCTCGACCGGCTGCAGCAGGAATTCAACCTGGCCTATATGTTCATCACCCACGACCTGGCGACGGTGCGTTCGATCGCCGACGAAGTTGTGGTGATGCAACGGGGCAAGGTGGTGGAACAGGGGCCGAAGGACGAAATGTTCACGCCGCCGCACCACCCCTATACCGACCTGCTTCTGTCCTCGGTACCGGAGATGGATCCGAACTGGCTGTCAACATTGCTAGAAGAACGCGGCACGGACGCCATCGGCGAAGCCGCCGACGTCTGAATTGGCGTTGTCTTGACGTCAGGCAAAAGCAAACACCCCCGGATCGACGATCCGGGGGTGTTGAAACTTTCCGCGGCGTGGCGGCGACCTGTTGTCAGCCGACCATCATATAGCCGGACAGAACCATCGCGCCGACAAGAACCGCGTAGATGCCGACCAGGGCCGGCCACGTTCCGCTGTGTTCTTTGTACTCACGAATGAGATCATCACGGGTCATGCCGACCTCCTGGAGTGCCTGCCAATTGGGCAGGGTGATGGTTGTTTGATCTTTCGCGACACTTAAGCGAGAGAAGTTAAGAATTCAATGAGTGATTTTAAGAATCTCACCTCTATTTTTGCATAGCTGACCTGCAAAAGAGGCCGACGTTTCATAGCTTAAGCAAAGTCCCCTAGGTTTCAGATATTCCCTCGCGGAACATCATTGCCGGACTATTCGGTTCGCTCAGCTTTCGCGCAGCTGCAGCGCGTGCCTGGCCGCCTCGCGGATTGCGGCCGCGTAAAGCGTGACGTCGATTGCGGTTGCGACGAACAGCGCCCCCAGTTCAAGACAGGTGCGGGCAAAATCCTGGTTGGTGGTCAGGATGCCGGGGGCCTTGCCCGCAGCCTTGATGCGCGCCAGCGCGTCCATGACGGCCGCGACCACATCCGGATGCATCGGATCGCCGATATGGCCCATGTCGGCGGCAAGATCCGACGGGCCGATGAAGACGCCGTCGATGCCGTCGACTGTCAGGATGCCGTCAAGCGCGGCGAGACCTGCGCGGTTTTCTACCTGGACCAGAAGGCAGATCTCCCGGTCGGCGGTTTGCAGGTAATCGGGTATGGCCGAAAAGCGCGAGGCCCTGGCGAGCCCCGCGCCGACACCGCGCACGCCGACAGGCGGATAGCGCACGGCCCGAACCAGCTCTTCCGCCTTCTGTTTGCTTTCCACCATCGGGATCAAAAGCGTTTGTGCTCCGGCATCCAGGAACTGCTTGATCAGCACGGTGTCGCCGATGGGAAGCCGGACGACCGGCTTGCTGTCCGAGGCCTCGACGACCCGGAGCTGATCCATCATGGAGCGCAGGTCGTTGGGGGCATGCTCGCAGTCGATCAGCAGCCAGTCGAACCCGGCGGTGGCGGTGATCTCGGCGGCATAGGTCTCGGCGAGACCGACCCAGCAGCCCATCTGGGCCTGGCCGGACTTGAGGGCGGCTTTGAACAGGTTCGAAGGGACAGGCATCAAACTTCCTTCAGGCAAAAGAGCAGGAGACGGATCCGAACGGACCGAAATCGGCGTGAAACTCTGAGCCGGACGGGCATTCGACCGGCCGGATGAAAGATCCGGAGAGAATAACCTGACCGGCCTCGATTGTCTGGCCATAACCGGCCATGCGCCGCGCCAACCAGACAACGCTTTCCACCGGATCGTTGAGGACCCCGGCGCCGAGACCGGTTTCCTCGACCGAGCCATTGCGCATGACGATGGCCCCGGTCCAGCGGAGATCCGTGGACCCCGGATCGTGTTTCTCGGCGCCAAGCACGAGGCCGGCATTTGCGGCGTTGTCGGCAATCGTGTCGAAGACCTTGCGGCTCTGGCCGGTCTCCGGATCGGCGCGCTGGATACGGGTGTCGAGGATCTCCAGGCTGGGGCAGACATAATCGGTCGCCGCCAGGACCTGGTCCCGTGTCACGTCGTCACCCGCCAAAGGCGCTTTCATCACAAAGGCAATCTCGGCTTCGATGCGCGGCTGGATGAACCGGCCGGCCGGAACGGTGGCGCCGTTCTGAAACAGCATGTCGTCGAAGAGAACGCCGCTGTCGGGAATGTCGATCTTGAGCGCGTCCTGCATCGCCTTGGAGGTCAGGCCGATCTTCCAGCCGATCACCTTGCGCCCCTCGGCCAGTTTGGCCTTCGCAAAGGCCTTCTGGATGGCATAGGCACCGTCCATGTCGAGAGCCGGATGGCGCCTGGTGAGCAGGCCGATCTGTTTGCGCGACTGTTCGGCGGCAACAAGATCCGCCGCGGCCCGCTCAACATCGGCTTCGGTCAGGCCCATTGTTCGTCCTCCACGCCGTTTCGCAAAAGACCAATGCCGTCGACCTCGATCTCGACCACGTCGCCGGGTTTCAGATACCGGGGCGGGTCGAAACGGGCGCCTGCGCCGGTCGGCGTGCCGGTGACAATGACGTCACCGGGCTGAAGGGTCATGAAGGTCGAGATATAGGCGATCTCTTCGCGGATCGGGAAGGTCATGCGCTTCAGAGTGTCATCCTGGCGGACCTCGCCGTTGACGCGGGTGACAATGCGCGCTTCGTCGAGCTGGGCGGCCTTTTCGAATGGCACAAGCCAGGGGCCCAGGGCGCCGGAACGGTCCCAGTTCTTGCCCTGGGTGACGTTGAACTTGGCGTGGCGAACCCAGTCGCGGATGGTGCCTTCGTTGCACAGCGTCAGCGCGCAGATGTGGTCATAGGCGTCTTCTGTCTTGATGCGCCGGCCGGCCTTGCCGATCACGATGGCGACTTCGCCCTCATAGTCGAGCGTGTGGTTCTCCGGCGGGCGGATCAGCGGCCGGTCATGGCCGGTAAAGCCGCTGGCGAACCGCGGGAACAGGGACATGTATTTCGGCTGGCTGCTGCCGTCCTTGTATTCCGCGTTGCGGTCGGGGAAGTTCACGCCGACACACAAGATGCGCGGTGCATCGGGCAGCACCATTTCATAGGAAAAGTCGGTGTGGGTGACCGGCTTGCCGTTGGCCGCGGCGACGAGCTCCTTCATGCCTCCCGCACGGATGGCGTCATAAAGGGTCGGCCATTGCGGAAAGAGCGGGGAAAGGGCGATCATGCCCTCGTCTGTCACCGCGCCGAAAAAGGTCTTGTCCTTGACGCTGTAGGTCGCAAGGCGTGTCATTGGGGCTCCATGTTTCGGGCAATTTCGGTGATGACGTCGAAGGCGTAGGCGACGTCGTCTTCCGTGCAATCGAACTGGCCGACCTGGAAGCGGATCACCTTGGCGCCGTCGAGCAGGGTCTGGGTCAGATAGATGCGGCCATCGTCGTTGATGGCGTCGACAAGCCGCTGGTTGAGCGTGTCGAGATCCGCTGCGCCCGCCGGCGCATAGCGGAAGCTGAACAGCGACAGCACGGGCTCGGAGGTGATTTCGAAATCCGGTTCGCCTCGTAGGCGCTCCGCCAGCTTGGCAGACCAGGCGACATGGTTGCGGATGCGCTGGCGCAGGTTTTCCAGGCCGTAGGAGCGGATCAGGAACCAGAGTTTCAGCGCACGGAAACGCCGGCCGAGCGGGATCGACCATTCGGAATAGTTGATGACCCCGTCATGACCGTGGGTCTTCAGATATTCCGGCCGGATTGCGAGCGTGCGCACGAGGTCTTCCGGATCGCGAACAAAATGGGCCGAACAGTCGAACTGGGCGCCCATCCACTTGTGCGGGTTGAAGACCATGGAATCGACGCCGTCGACGCCGGTCCAGAGCGCCCGGTATTCCGGCACGATCATCGCGGCGCCCGCCCAGGCGGCGTCGAGATGCACATAAAGGCCGTGGTCTTTGGCAACGGCGACAACGGAGGCCACATCGTCGGAAGCACCGACGCCGGTGCCGCCGGTGCAGGCGATGATGCCGGCAGGCAGATGACCGGCCGCGATATCGGCCTGAATGGCGGCGCGAAGCGCCTCGGGGTTCATGGCGCGATTTGGACCCTGAACCGGAATGCGCACCAGATTGTCCGCCCCGATCCCGGAGATCCAGATGGCCCGGTCGATGGAGGTGTGCACTTCGTTGGAGGCATAGACGCGGAGTTTTTTCTGGCCCGTCAAACCGGCCTTGTTGCCTTCCCAGTTGAGCGCGCGCTCACGCATGGTCAGGACGGCGGCGAGCGTCGCCGTCGAGGCGCTGTCCTGGATGACGCCGGTGAAGGTGTCGGGAAGACCGACGGCTTGGCGCAGCCAGTCCATCATCTTCGTTTCCATCTCGGTCGCCGCCGGCGAGGTCTGCCAGAGCATGCATTGAGCTGCCATGGCTGTGACCAGCTGTTCGGCCAGCATCGACGGCGGGGAGGCGTTGGCCGGAAAATAAGCGAAGAAACGCGGGTGCTGCCAATGGGTCATACCCGGCAACACGATCTTTTCGAAATCGGCGAAGATCTGTTCCATTTCCTCGGCGATTTCGGGCGGCGCGTCCGGAAGCGCATTCAGGATCCGGCCCGGCGCGACCTGAGCGCGGACAGGGCGGGTGCGGAGCGAGCGGTGATAGTCCGCCGTCCAGTCGGCAAAGCGCCGGCTCCAGCCGGCAAAGTCGGTCCAATTCATGATCAGCGCTCCTTGGTATTACCTATGGCGCAACAATCGGCTGGGCCGCAAGGCTTGGCGGGCTAACTTCGGTTCCCTCAAAAACGGACCCTTCCTCGAACCAGCTCTTCGGTGCCGGCGCGCCCCACAAGGTCTGGCGCTGCGGGTCCTTCAGGTCCCACTTGATCGGCTCCAGATCCGGGTCGACGGTCTGGTAGTCGGAGCAGTAGATCTCGATCCGGTGGCCGTCCGGGTCGCGGATATAGAGGAAGAATGCGTTGGAGATGCCATGGCGGCCCGGGCCACGCTCGATGTTGGAGACCCAGCCGGTGGTCGCCATCAGGTCGAGCAGGTCGATAATGTTGAGCGGGGTCGGGACCCAGAAGGCGGTGTGGTGCAGGCGCGGGCCCTTGCCGTTGGTGAAGGCCATGTCGTGGACGCCGCCCTTGCGATGGGTCCAGGCGGCCCAGAGCCGGCCGGTTTCCTCGTCTTCGGTATATTCGGTCACCCGGAAGCCGAGTTCGTTGTAGAAGGCAACCGAGGCATCGACGTCGGGCGAGAAGCAGTTGAAGTGATCGATCCGGAGCGGCTTGACGCCCTTGTAGAGCGCATATTGCTGATGGATCGGCGGCAGGCGGTCCATCTTCGAATAGAATTCCAGCGGGATGCCGTGCGGGTCGCGGGTGCGGAAGGTGCGCGACTGATAGGGCCGCTCGACCCAGTCGACCGGCAGGCCCTTTGCCTTGAAGAAATGTTCCGCCTTGTCGAGATCCTCCTCGCTGAAGACCTTGAAACCGAGATCCCTGGCGCAGGGCTCCAACGCCTTGCGCAGCACCAGGCAATGGTGGCCGCGTTCTTCCATGGCCCGCAGGTAAATCACATCACTGCTCTCGTCGGTCACCTGCAGGCCGAGCGTGTCGACATAGAAGGCCCGGCTTTTGGCAAGGTCCGTGACGGCGAGCTCGACATGGCTCAGGCGGACGATGTTGAAGGGCGGGTAGAGATTGGGAGCGGGAATGGGCATGGCGTTTTCTTTGTCTACTGGACCGGGAAGATGACGTTGGTCTGGCCGGTGCCGGAACTCGGGAAATACTCGGTGACGACCTCGCACTCGGCCGTATAGCCGTCCCAGCCGAGCGCGCCGTAGAGCATCGCCGTATCGTGCATGGAACCTTCGCCGCAGCAATGCTCGGCATATTCGGTAAGCATCTTCAGGAAGGTGGCGTGGTCGCCGCGCCGCCACATGTCGAGAACATGCAGGTCGACCTGACGGTTAAACTCGGAGGAAATCGTGAAGGTGCCGTTGTTGGCGGCATAATCCTTGTTCGCCCAGATCTTGTGGGAGAGCGACCCGGAGGCGATCAGCAGCACTTTCTCGTCGCTCGCCTCGACAGCGGCGCGGATGGCTTGGCCGACGATCCGGCTTTCGTCATGGCCGTGGACCGTGCACCAGGCCGCCACAGAGACCACCTTCATCTCGTGTTCCCGGCTCATGAAACGCATCGGCACCAGGGTGCCGTATTCCAGTTCCAGGCTGTCCAGGTGATGGGCCAGCGTATAGGTGCCGCGATCGGTTGCTTCTTTTGCAATGGCATCGCCCAGCTCCGGATTGCCTTCGTATGCGTAGGGCAGGTTCTGGATGAAATGCGGGAACTCGTTCGAGGTGAACAGGCCCTCAAACCGGCTGTTGGCATTGATGTGGAAGCCCGCGTTGATCACCCAGTGGGTGTCGCAGACAACGGCGGTCGTGGCGCCAAGCGCCTTGGCGCGGCGGGCGATCTCACAATGGCCGTCAATGGCCGGCTGGCGTTTGCCTTCGACCGGACCGGGCTGTTCCGACATCAGCATGGTCGGGACATGTGTGACCTTGGCGGCGAGAACAATTTCTCCCATGTGATCCTCCCAGATCGCTGTTCTTCAGTTTGCACCAAGACGCGGGATCGCGTGTTGACCGGTCGCAAGGCCGATGTGTTTCTGTTCCATGTAGAAGTCGAAGGACCAGTCGCCGCCGTCGCGGCCGATACCGCTGGCCTTGACGCCGCCAAAAGGCGTCGGCAGGTGGCGGACATTTTCCGAGTTCACCCAGATCATGCCGGCTTCCAGCTGGTGGGTGAAACGCAGCGCCCTTGTCAGGTCGTTGGTCCAGACATAGCCGGTGAGGCCGTAGGGGATGTCGTTGGCGATCTGCAGGGCTTCTTCCTCGGAGGAAAACCGGATCGACGTCAGTACCGGGCCGAAGATCTCCTCCTGGGCGATCCGCATGGCATTGTCGGCGCCGGTGAACAGGGTCGGGCGCACGAACCAGCCTGCGTCGCCGACCCGTGTGCCGCCAGCGACAACCTTCGCGCCGTTTTGTCGGGCGATGTCGAAATAGCTCGTCACCTTGTCGAAATGGGTCTTGTGGATCAGCGGGCCGATTTCGGTTTTCGGATCGAGCGGATGGCCGACCCGGATGTTGTTGACCCGTTCGATGAGCTTTGCTTCGAAATCGTCGGCGACGGTGTCCTGCACCAAGAGGCGCGAGGACGAGGTGCAGCGCTCGCCGTTGAGCGAATAGATCATGAAGATCGCGGCATCGAGCGCGCGGTCGAGATCGGCATCGTCGAAGACGATCACCGGGTTCTTGCCGCCAAGTTCGAAATGGACACGTTTCAGCGTGTCGGCTCCCTGTTTCATGATCATCGAGCCGGTGCGGCTCTCGCCGACAAAGGCAATCGCCTTGATGTCGGGATGTTCGGTGAGCGCCTTGCCGGCGTCCTCGCCAAAGCCGTTGACGAGGTTCCAGACGCCTTTCGGCAGACCGGCCTCTTCGGCGATCTCCATCAGGATGCGCGCGGTCAGTGGCGAAAATTCCGCCGGCTTGTGAACCACCGTGCAGCCGGCTGCGAGCGCAGGGGCGATCTTCCAGGTGGACAGCATGAAGGGCGTGTTCCAGGGCGTGATCACGCCGACCGGGCCAATGGGGACACGGGTGGTGATGTTCATGAGGGTCGGCGAAGGCAGGGCCTGGCCGTCGCGGGCACCCGGAGCCTTGTCGGCGAAGAACCGGAAATTCTCGGCGCCGCGCAAGGCGGCCTTCGACATGAAGCGCAGGGCCTGGCCGGTGTCCCAGCATTCGCAGAGCGCGATTTCCTCGGCCCGCGCGACAATGCCATCGGCGATCTTGTGCAGGATCTTCTTGCGTTCGGTCGCGGCCATGTCGCGCCAGGCGGGGAATGCCGCTTTCGCTGCTTTTGCGGCGGCGTCAATGTCTACGGCGTTCCCCTTTGCGACCTGGCAGATCAGGCTTTCATCCACCGGAGAGCGGGTCTCGAAGGTGGCGCCGGAGGCCGCGGGTTGGGCTTCGCCGCCGATCTGGTTGAGGATGCCGCTTTCCTTGAAACGGGCAAGGTAGCCGGCCAGTTTGCCGATGTTGGTCTCAAGGTCGGACATGGTTCAAGCTTTTCCCAAGTGGTCCCGGATTGTGCCCGTTTTGGGCGAAAGTTCCGGATCGATGTCGCGCATCTCCAGGGAGAAGGCGAGCGAGCTGGTGGTCAGAACCGGTTCCAGAAAGGCCTTTGCGGCCTGAAACAGGCGCTCGGTGGCGTCTTGTTTGACGGCGTCGGATCGGCCGGCACGCAGGCGCACGGAGATGTCGATGAAAGCGTGTTTCGGATCGCCGTCGGCGATGGAATAGTGATCGCACCGGATGGCCCGAACGCGCAGGCCGGGCATCGGCAAGGCATCGATGGTCGCCGCCTCGGCCCGCAGGTGGTCGCACAGGGCCTGAAGATCGACCTTCTCCTCCAGATTGGCGGAATATTCGAGCGTGATATGCGGCATCGGCTTTCCTTAACAGCGCAATATTTGCTATGTTAAATATATTCTGACAATACTGTCAAACTTATTATGTTAAATATCCGGGCGACCAGCTATGGACCTTGCATGACTGAAACGAATGACTCCGCGGGCCGGGCGCTGCCCTCTACCAGACGCTCCATCCCGATTGCGCTGATCCGCGCCCGTGAAAAGGTGATGACGCCGATCCGCGAAATGCTGGCCGACAGCGGCATCACCGAGCAGCAATGGCGTATCCTGAGGGTACTGGAGGAATACGGGGCGCAGGACGCCTCAACGCTGGCGGACCGGGCGTGTCTGCTATTGCCCAGCCAGACCCGGATCGTGCAGACGCTGCTGGAAAAGGGGCTGGTGACCCGGCAGGCGGATGAAAAGGACCGGCGCAAGCAGACGGTGGCGATCACTGACGCCGGCCGGGCGATCATCGAGGACAAGCTCGACGACGCCAAGGCCATCGCCGCGCGGATTGAGGCCGTGATCGGCAGGGAGAAGTTGACCCAGCTTCTGGATATCCTTGAGGACTTTCAGAAGCTTTGACCTGCGCCTTTCTTTTGCGCCTGCTTCAAGTTCAGCGTCATCCTGAGGAGCGCGCCTGCGCGCGTCTCGAAGGACCGGGCGGCACACTCCTGAACAAGCAGCCGATCCTTCGAGACGGACCTGCCGGTCCTCCTCAGGATGACGATGGTGTATGTTGAGACGTCGCTATTTCAGCACTGGCATTCGCGACGGTCTGGTTGCATCCCATGCGTAGGGCGGGCAAAACACATTCATACTGCTCTCTTTTTAGACGGCTGCCTCCACCCGCAGCGTCATCCTGAGGAGCGCGCTTGCGCGCGTCTCGAAGCAACCGTGTTTGTTATTTGATCATAGGCTGCCATTCCTTGTCGTCTCTGACCATGGCGTTGAGAATGGTCAGGAGCTTCCTGGTGCAGGCGATGATCGCCTGTTTCT
>NZ_JALNMJ010000025.1 GCF_023156505.1 Roseibium sediminicola
GACGAAACGAAGACGTTCCTCCATTTTGGACACCTCTTGCCACGGCATCTACACCTCCCGAAAAACGGAAAGTGTTACCTATGTGTCCGGAACGTTCTGTCACCTATGTCTCAGGTCGGGCATTCTGCATCATCCATAGATCTGAATTCGCGCTTCCGGCTGAAGTCCGCGCGTTTCCCCTTGTGTCCGGCGCCTTTACCGAGGCGATTGCAGCCTGGCGGGGATACGCTGGAAAGCCATCCCGGGATCACGCGCCTGGTTCTGACGACTGGTCAATCTCAACAGCTTCCGCAAGTTTTTGGTATCGTGATAGGTTGACGATCCGGAGGAGCTCATGAGGATTTTGGCTTCATCACTGCTGTGTATCCTGCTTGGCTTGTCCAGCCCGCACGCCCTGGCCGACACGTTTCGTGTTGCCTCTCCCCATCTTGAGGGGCTGGTCAACGAGGACGGCGTGTCAGGCATGCTGATCGGCGCCGTCACCGAGATTTTCAGAAAGGCCGGTCACACCGTCGAATTTTCCGTGGTTCCGAGCCGCCGTGTCCCGGTCCTGCTCAGGCAGGGCGAAGTCGATTTCGCGATGCCGATCCTGGAAATCGAAATGTTCGAGTATCAGGACTTCAACACTACCCGGACCCTGCCGATGATTTTCCGGCGGGATTTTGTCTTTGTCCGTGAAGGAATGCCCATTCCGCACAAACCGGAAGAGCTGCGCGGCAAGACCCTGGCCGCGACGCTTGGCTACGGCCTCGATCCGACCATTCTCGAAGACAAGGACATCACCATCACCTACACCAACTCGGACCATTCCGCCGTCAGCATGGTGGACCGGGGTCGCGTCGATGCGTATCTCTCCGACGAATTCGTGGTCCGCCAGGCGATGAAGAAGGCGGGGATCGACAGCCTTATCCACGATCCGGAAAAGCCGATGTTCGTCTATGGCGCCGCACTGGTCGGGTCACAACCGCGGGCCGTCCTCTTGATCGAAACGCTCAACGACGCGATTTCCGCCATGTGGCGCGACGGCTCATTGCAACAGCATCTGCCTTTCAACAATGTCGAGGATTTCGAGATCTATATTGCCCGCAATCCGGACAATTCCTGACCGGGCAAGACGCACGGTTTGCACAGACAGAATTGAACCCGGTCTCTGCCCGACGAGTCCTTGTTTCCTCCCGCAAATCCAGACGCTTGATGCCAAACAGCATCCCTCCTTCCAAAACGCTTTCCGGCTCTCACACACTGGTGCTATCACGCTTGAATGATCCGCGCTTTGAAGGAAAACTGGGCTCTTTTTACCGGCATGCTGCTGCTGATGGCCTCCAACGGGCTGCTGGTCACGCTGCTCAGCGTGCGCAGCAGTGCCATCGGCCTGTCGGAGACCGCCATCGGGCTGATGCAGGCGGCCTATCCGCTCGGCGCGCTGGTCGGCTCGCTCTATGCGCCAAGGCTGGTGGAACGGGTCGGTCATGTCCGGGCCTTCGGTGCGCTGGCCTCGCTGTGTTCAATCTCCGCCATCGTGCATCTGATGACCAGTGATTTCTGGAGCTGGACCGCCATGCGGCTCCTGTCCGGGCTCTGTTTTCCCGGGCTCTATGTCATTGCCGAAAGCTGGCTCAACGCCAAGGCGGAGAACCGCTCCCGCGCCCTGACCCTGTCGGTCTATTTTGTCATCCAGACCCTCGGCGCTTCCATCGGGCAATGGATGGCCGGCTTTGAAAGCATGAGCGGCAGCCTGTTGTTCGGCCTTGCCTCGATCCTGATTTCGCTGTCGCTGGTGCCGCTCCTGGTCTCGACCAGTCCGGCGCCGGCCTATTCCGCGCCCGACCGGCTGTCGGCGCGCAAGTTCTTCAAGATCTCGCCGACGGCCATGCTGGGTGCCTTCTTCAACGGCATCCTGCAGGCGGCAATCTATGTCGCAGTCCCGCTTTACGGTCTAGCGGTGGGCCTTGGCACCAGCGACGCCGCCGGGCTGCTGGTCGCCGGCACGCTGGCAGGCGCCGCCGCGCAGTTCCCGGTCGGCTGGCTTTCGGACCGCACCGACCGGCGTCTGGTGATTGCGCTTCTCTCCCTGGCCAATCTGGCACTTTGCCTGGCCCTCTTCAGCGGTGCCTTCGACACCACGCTGCTGCCCGCTTTCGCCCTTGTCGGTGCCCTGTCCCTGCCGGTCTATTCGCTGTGCGTTGCCTATGCCAACGATCACCTGGCACCGAACCAGATCGTGCCTGCGAGCGGTACGCTGGTGCTGACGCTCAATGTCGGTGTTCTCTTCGGCGCTTTTGCCGGTCCGGCCGCAATCGGCCTTGCAGGCGCTGCCGGTCTGCCCCTGTTCATGGCTGCGGTCAGCGGTTTCACCGCCTGTGTCGCCCTGCTCCGGCAATTGCGCTCAGAGGCGCCGGAACACAGCGGCCCGGTCGCGCCGGTCTCCGTTCAGGGTGTCCAGTCAGTGGGGACGCTGCATCCGGATGCGGCTGCCAGCGACAAGGCGGACTGACCGCCCTTTGCCCTATCAAGGCCGCCCTAACCGACTCGTGCCGTGCTCTGGCGCGCGATGACCTCATAGCCCAGATCGACCACGGGCGTTTCCGGCTCAATGCCGGCGAGCGCGCCGGTCAGCATGCGCAATGCCTCCCGGCCCATGGCGAGGCGGAAGGTGCGCACCGAGGTGACCGGCGGATTGGCGGCGGCCATCATCTCAAGGTCGTTGAAGCCGCAGAGGCCAATGTCCTCAGGGATCCTGAGACCTCGGCGCTGGCATTCGAACAGGGCGCCGAGCGCAAGGTCATCGTTGTTGCACAGGATCGCGTCCGTTTGCGGTGCCTTTGACAGAAGATCGGCAACCAGTTCGCAGCCAAGTGTGACGGTCGAGGCGCGCGGCGTGGTCACGATCCGGGCCGGATCGAACACACCAGCCTTTTCCGCTGCCGCCTTGAAACCGGCGAGGCGCCGCTGGCTGCGCGGATCGAGCCGGGCGGCGATATACCCCGGACGCTCATAGCCGGCGTCCAGCAGGTGACGGGTCGCGGCGGCGGAGGCGTCGACATGGGAAAATCCGATCATCATGTCGAAGGGATCCGGCCCGCATTCCATGATCTGGACGATGCGGCAGTCCGCGCCCATCAAAAGTTTCGAGGTCTCCTCGGACTGGTCGAGACCTGAGAGGATCAGGCCGGCGGGTTTCTGGCTGAGGAAGGTGCGGACAAGGCTCTCCTCTTCAAGCGGAGAATAGCGGGAATTGCCGAGCTGGATCTGCCATTTCGAGCCTTCGGCAGCTTCGTAGATGCCGCGCATGACATCGGAAAAGACGTTGTTGGTGACAGACGGAACAATGACGCCGATGACATTGGTTTTGCCCGCGGCCAGCGCGCTCGCCGCCGGATCGGGCACATATCCCAGCCGGTCGACAACCGCCTTGATTTTCTCAAGCGTCTTCGCCGAGACCTTGTCCGGATCGCGCAGCGCCCGCGACACAGTCATAGCGCTAACACCAGCTTCCCTGGCTACATCAGCAATTGTTATTCGCAATTTAATCAGCCATTACAGATATTTAATGTCGAACTGTCGATTTTTCGGATGATAGACCAGAAAAAAAAAATTGACAAATGTTAGCGCTATCATTTTCAATACGAGCAACAGAGACACCAATTGAGGACGACCATGACGGGTGATTTGCCAAAGGCCGGAAGCGAAAGCGCCGTCGTCGTCATGGGCGTGTGCGGTGCCGGCAAAAGCCGTTTGGCACGCCGCCTGTCGGAATGTCTCGGCGTAGGCATGGTCGAGGCCGACGACTTTCACAGTCCGGCCAACAAGCGCAAGATGTCGGCGGGGGAAGCGCTCACCGATGCCGACCGCATGCCCTGGCTGGATGCGGTCGCCATGGCGGCCCGCCTGCAGCTTTATTGCACCGGCGGTGCCGTCGTCGCCTGCTCCAGCCTGAAACGCGCCTACAGGGAGCGTCTGCGGGCATCCCTGCCCGCGTGCCGCTTCATCCACTTGAGCGGACCACGCGCGCTGATCGCGGAGCGTCTCGCCAATCGTCAGGGCCATTTTGTCGGCGAGACCCTGCTCGACAGCCAACTGGCGACCCTCGAACCGCTCGAAGCCGGAGAAACCGGTTTCACATTGGAGATTTCAAGGCCGGTTGACACGCTTGTCGACATTGCCCTGGAAGAACTGCGGCAAGCCCCGCCGCCGATTGAAACCATCGCATCCTGATGATGCGATGTCCTTAAACGGGAGGAAGACATGCTGAAACACCTGAAAAGATCCGCTCTTGCCGCCGTCGCGGCCGGCGCTTTTGCAACCTCGGCCATGGCTGCCGACTATTCGTTCCGCTTCCAGTCCTCGGACCCGGCGGGCAACCCGAATTTCGAACTCCAGCAGGGCTGGACCGAAGCGGTCAAGGAAAAGACCGGCGGCCGGATCGAGATCGAGTTGCTGCCTGTGGAATCCATCGTCGCCCATAACGAGACCCAGGACGCGATCTCGGCCGGCATTCTCGACGGTCACATCACCGACACCTCCTATTTTGCCGGCAAGGACCCGGCCTTCGGTCTGATCGCCAACCCGGTCGGCGCCTGGTCCTCTCCGGACGAAATGTTTGCCTTCATGAGCAAAGGCGGCGGCAAGGAGCTGATGAACGAGCTGGTCGAGCCCTATGGCCTGCATTTCATTGGCGCGACCACACCGGGCCTGGAAGCCTTCGTGTCGAAAGTACCGCTCAATGGCGTCGACGACCTGAAAGGCCTGAAGATGCGCGCGCCGGAAGGCCTGGTGCAGCAGGTGTTTGCCGCGGCCGGCGCCGCGCCGGTGAACCTGCCGGGCTCTGAAGTCTTCACCGCGCTCGACAAGGGCGTGATCGATGCCGCCGACTATACGGTGTTTTCCACCAACCATGCCCAGGGCATGCATAAGGTTGCGCCGAACCCGGTCTATCCCGGCTTCCACTCCATGCCGCTCGTGGAAATCTCCATGAACAAGGCCAAGTGGGACGCCCTGCCGGATGACCTGAAGACCGCTCTGGAAGAAAGCGTCGCCGCATTCGCCAAGGCGCAGGTCGCAGCACTCGCCGAGCGTGACCTTGAGGCAGTGGCGGAAGCCAAGGCAAGCGGCGAAGTCACCGTCACCGACTGGTCGCCGGAAGAGCGCGCCAAGTTTCGCACCATTGCCACCGGTGAATGGGCCAAGGTCGCAGAGCGTTCGGACAACGCGCAGAAGGTCTATGACGTTCTGACGAGCTACCTGAAAGAAAACGGCCTGATGCAGTAAGCTGCCCGACAGGCAGTGGTTCAACGGGCGCCTGCGGGCGCCCGTTTCAAATCAAGGCCCCCTCTGTCGTCATCCCGGACGCAGCTGTGCTGCGATCCGGGACCGGGGAGCCGATTTCTGTCAGACTTTTCACGGCCTCACGCCGATCGATGCCGGTGGCTCACCGGTCCCGGCTCGCGCTACGCTTGGCCGGGATGACGATGGCCTGCAGAGATCCCAGAACATTGGCCTGAAACGTCGACGACGTGCTTGTGCAACGAACGGGAGGACACCGTGGCGGAACTGAACGAAGACATGCCAAAGGAACCCGATCCCGGCGCCATCGCCGAAGCGGGTCTTCTCGGCCGCTGGATCGACAAGGGCGGCTTGCTGTTTGCCGCGGGCATCGTCCTATCGATGCTGATCCTGCTGAATGAAGTGGTGCTGCGCTATCTCTTCAATGCGCCGACGATCTGGGCGCATGAGACCACCATCTTTCTTTGCGGCATGGCTTTTCTTTACGGCGGGCTCTACTGCACGGCGCGCGACCGGCATATCCGGGTGGTGCTGATCTATGACAGCCTGCCACCCCGCATGCGCCGGGTCTTCGACGTGGTCATCTCGCTGATTTGCATGATGGCAAGCGCCTTCTTTGCCTGGGCGTCCTGGTTGATGGTGCAAAAGGCGGCCTTCCGCCCGGATGGCAGCTTCCGCCTGGAGCGCTCCGGCAGCGCCTGGGATCCCGTCTTTCCCGGCCTGATCAAGGTCTTCCTGCTCGTCATCATGACCGTTATGGCCGTCCAGTTCCTGATCCTTGCCTATAACTACGCCAGGGGGCGCAAGTGATAGATTTCTTCGGCTCCCTCCAAGGCCTCGGCATCGAGACCGGCACCCTGCTCATGTTTGCGATGCTGCTGGTGCTGCTTGTCTCCGGCATTCCCCTCGCCTTCGTCACGCTTCTGGTTGCGCTGATCTTCGCCCTTGGCTGGTTCGGCCCGATGGTGGTGCCGCTGATCACCAGCCGGGTCTATTCCTTTGTCGGCTCCTTCGTCTTTGTCTCCGTGCCGATGTTCGTGCTGATGGCGGCGATCCTCGACCGGTCTGGCATTGCCCGGGACCTGTTCGACGCCATGAAGCTGGTTGGCGGCCGCCTGCGCGGCGGGGTTGCCATCCAGACCATCATCGTGGCCGTGATCCTGGCCGCGATGAGCGGTATCATCGGCGGCGAAGTGGTGCTGCTTGGCCTTGTCGCCCTGCCCCAGATGCTGCGGCTTGGCTATGACAAGCACCTGGCGATCGGCGTTGTCTGCGCAGGCGGCGCGCTCGGCACCATGGTGCCGCCCTCGATCGTCCTGATCATCTACGGACTGACCGCCAACGTCTCGGTCGGCGACCTCTTCACCGCCGCCTTCGTGCCCGGCCTGATGCTGGCCGGATTTTATGTCGCCTATGTGCTGATCCGGGCCTATCTCAATCCGAAGGTGGCTCCGATCCCGGATGGCGACCCGGTGCCGTTGGATGAGAAAATCCGTCTCCTCAAGGGCCTGATCCTGCCGCTGATGGTGGTCGCCGGTGTGCTCGGATCCATCTATGGCGGGGTCGCCAGCGTCACCGAGGCCTCCGCCGTCGGCGTTGCCGGAGTGCTCTTGTCAACCGTCGTGCGCGGTGAATTCTCACTCGGACTGCTGAAGGGCGCCGCCCTGCAGACGCTTCAGACCGTCGGCATGATCGTCTGGATCGGCATTGGCGCCAGCGCTTTGGTCGGCGTCTTCAACCTGATGGGCGGCATCAAGTTCGTCTCGGCGCTGATTTCCGGCATTTCCGACAACCCGACCATCATCTTGCTGTTCATGATGCTGATCCTGTTCGTGCTCGGCATGTTCCTGGACTGGGTCGGGATCGCGCTCCTGACAATGCCGATCTTCGTGCCGATCATCAAGGATCTGGGCTATGACCCGGTCTGGTTCGGGGTGCTGTTCTGCATGAACATGCAGGTCTCGTTCCTGTCGCCACCCTTTGGGCCCGCCGCGTTTTACCTAAAAAGCGTGGCGCCACCGGACATCACCCTGGCAACCATCTTCCGCTCCCTGCTGCCGTTCATCGCGCTGCAGATCCTGGCGGTCGGGATCCTGCTGTTTTTCCCCGGCATCACCGGGCGGTAGGAAACGCTTCGGAAAAACAACAACCGCCCGTGAAAACGCGGGCGGTTTTCTTTTTCGACTACCCCTCTCCCAGTCATCCCGGACGAAGCGAAGCGGAGATCCGGGACCGGGGAGCCCGTGCGCCATTGTTGGTCTCGTGGCTCCCCGATCCCGGCTCGCGCTACGCTAGGCCGGGATGACGAGGGAGGGGGGACCAAGTTTGCAGGATGCTACAGCCCCTGCCCTACTCCCCGGGCTGTTGCTCCAGAGAGCGCGCGGCATCTATTTCATTGTGGAGCCGTTCCTCTTCATGGGCCGCCGGGGTAATGAAGCGGCCGAGCAGCAGATAGGCCACCGGGGTCAGGAACAGGGTTGAGACCGTAGCCAGGCCAAGGCCGCCGACAATGACATAGCCGAGCGCGATGCGCGCTTCGGCGCCCGCGCCGCTTGCCATGATCAGCGGCACGCCGCCAACGATCGTGCAGATCATTGTCATCATCACGGGCCTCAGCCGGATATTGGCGGCATTCTCGATCGCTTCGCGAACGCCCTGGCCGCGGTCGCGCAGCTGGTTGGCGAATTCGACGATCAGGATACCGTTCTTGGCCATGATACCGACCAGAAGCACCAGCCCGATCTGCGAATAGACATTCAGCGTCGTGCCGGTCAGCAGCATCGCGAAGACCGCGCAGGCAAGGCCCAGCGGTACGGTCGCCATGATGATGATGGCGCTGACGAAGCTCTCGAACTGGGCCGCCAGCACGAGCAGGATGATGACGATGGCAAATCCGAAGGTGCGCGTCATCGACGAAGACTGCTCGCCCAGCGTTGCCGTCTCGGCGAGCGGTACGATGCGCGCGCCCGGCGGCAGCAGCGGTTCGGCGATCCGGAGCGCTTCCGCATAGGCGCTGCCAAGCGCGAAATCCGGCGCCAGCGCCGAAGTCACGGCAACCGAACGCATCTGGTATTCGCGTTCCAGAGCCGGCGGCACCGCCTTTTCCTCAAGGCTGGCGATGGTCGACACCGGCACGAACCGTCCGTCCCCGGTCTTGATAAAAATGTTCTCCATATCGGTCGGGTCATTGATCGGGTTGGTGGTCGAGACGAATTTCACATCATAGGCCTGGTCGTTGATGAACACCTGGCCGATCTTGCGCCCGTCGAGCATGGCCTGCATCGCGTTGCCCAGGCCGTTGATGTCGATGCCGAGATCGGAAGCCCGTTCCCGGTCGACGGACACCGACAACTGCGGCTGGGTCGCCTCGCTGGACAGACGGACCTGACGAAAACGCGGATCCTTTTCCATCTCGGCGATGATCTTCTCGGCCGTCTCGCCAAGCTGTGCATAGGGAATGCTGCCGGCCACGGCAAATTGCAGGCCCGAGCCCGCGCCGCGAATGCCCAGGCTGTTGGGCTGGAACGCGAAGGCGCGCACGCCCGGTACATTGCGCACCAGCCCGTTGACCTCGGCGAGGATTTCCTGCTGCGAGCGAGCGCGATCTTCCCAGGGCGCCAGACGCATCACCATGAAGCCGGTGTTCTTGGAGCCTCGCGCCCCGGCAATGGAGAAGATGCTGTTGATTTCTCCGCTCTCGCGGTAGGGCTCCAGAAGCTCCTCGATGCCGCGCATCTGCTGGGAAAGGTAGTCCAAGCTGACCCCTTGCGGCGCTGAGATGCGCAGGAAGGCGAGCGACCGGTCCTCAGATGGGGTCAGTTCGGATTTCAGCGTTCCGAACAGGACACCTGCCGTCGCCGCGAACAGAAGCGAAATGGCCACGACCACAACGGGCGCGTCCAGGCACCAGTGCAGGCAGCGCCTGTAGAGGCCGCTCAGGAAGCGGCCGAACGCGCCGACGGGGCCGCTGTGTCCATTCGAGGCACCCTGCTTGCCCAGATCCGTGCCGGATTTCAGGATCCGGGAAGCCAGCATCGGACACAGGGACAGGGCCACAATCGAGGACAGGAAGACGGCAATCGCCAGAACGAAGCCGAATTCACGGAAGAGACCGCCGGTCTGCCCGGGCAGGAAGGACAGGGGTACGAAGACCGCGATCAGCGTGGCGGTCGTTGCCAGCACCGCGAAGAAGACTTCCTCCGTGCCAAGGACGGCGGCCGCGCGCGGACCGATGCCCTCGTTGCGGCGGCGGACGATGTTTTCCAGAACGACGATGGCGTCATCGACCACCAGGCCCGTCGCCAGCACCAGGGCCAGCAGAGTCAGGATGTTGATCGAGAATCCGGCCAGATAAATCGCCGCCAATGTGCCGATCAGCGCAACAGGCAGCGACACGCCCGGAATGATAGTCGCACGCCAGTCCCAGAGAAAGATATAGATGATCAGCAGCACGATGGAGACCGCTATGGCGAGTGCGATCTCGACTTCATTGATGGCGCCGTTGATGAAGATGGCGTCGTCGCTGGTGACCTCGATATTGGTGCCTTCCGGCAGGGTTTCCTGTATGCGCGCGGCGGCGGCGCGCACGCCTTTGGAAATCTCGAGCGTGTTCGACTGGGCCGAACGGATCACGCCAAGACCGATGCCGGACTTGCCGTTTGCCCGCAGCTGGGTCTGGCCGAGATCGGGCCCGAGGGTGACGGTGACAAAGTCACGGAGCCGCGCCCGGCGGTTGATGATGATGTTCTCGAAGGCTTCCGGCGAGTTGACAGCCGCGCTCGCGCGCACGATCAGGTCCTGGGTTGGGCTGGTCAGCGAACCGGCAGGCGTGTCGAAGGCCATGGAGGACAAAGCATTGGCAACATCGGCGATGGTCAGGTTAAGGCTGGCCATCTTGGCCTGGTCGATGTCGATCCGGAAAATTTTCTCGCGATCGCCATAGACCTGGACATCGGCGACACCCGGCACCGCTGCCAGGGTGTCGGAAACCTGGTCTTCCACCAGCACGGTCATGTCCTCGACCGTCATGCGGTCAGAGGTCAGCGCCAGGCGGACAACCGGCTGCGCGTTGGCATCGGCCTTGATGATACGCGAGGGATCGGCGTCTTCCGGCATGTCGTTGAGAATGCGGCCAAGCGCATCCCGCATATCCGAGGCGGCGACGTCGAGATCGACCTCGTCGGCGAATTCGACCACCACACGGCTGCGCCCGAACGAGGATGAGGAAGAGATCGCCTTGACACCCGAAACACGGGCCACCGCCCCTTCGATCAGGCCGGTCACCTCCCGGTCGATGGTCTCGGCGGAAGCGGAGCGGTAATCCGTGCTCACCGTGATCACGGGCCGGTCCACGTCGGGAAGCTCGCGCACCTCGATGCCGAAGATCGCGGCAATGCCGGCAACCACGATCAGCATGTTGATCACAAAGGCAAGCACCGGGCGCCGGACAAACAGGCCGGTGAACCCGAGATCCTTCAAACGATCCATTTTCATGAGCGCCTCACAAAGCTCAGGAACCGCTTTTGGCGGAGACCGGTTCCGGCGGCGCGTCCGCAGCCGGAGCCTGTTTGCGGTTGGCAACCGTCACGTCCGCGCCCTGGCGGACCAGATGAATGCCTTCGGTGACAACTTCGTCCGCAGGGGTCAGCGCCGCGTCGACCAGCACGCTGTCGGTGTTGCGCTGAATAATGTTGATCGGGACGCGCACGCCCTTGCCATCGCGGACCGCCCAGACAAAGGCGCCATCGGAGCCCCATTGCACGGCGAGCGGGTCGACGGCGGGATAGTTGTCGCCAGGAAATTTCATCGACACCTGGAACGACATGCCGGCGCGCAGCTTGTCGGCCTCATTGGGGAACCGGGCACGGACCTGAAGCGTTCGGCTGTCGATGTCGATGCGGTTGTCGACAGCACTGATCACGCCTTCGAAGGTCTCGCCCGGGCGGGCGACCGAGGTCGCGGTGATCGGCGAGCCGACCCGGATCGCGGAGGCGTAGCGTTCCGGCACCCAGAAATCGACCAGAACTTCGCTGCGATCGTCGATGGTGGCAATGACGGATTGCGAGGTCACGTAATTGCCGGCCGTGATCGGCAGGATGCCGACAACACCGCCGATCGGTGTCTCGATCGAGCGTCTGGACAGGGCAAGCTGCGCTTCCCGTAGTTGAAGCCTCGCATTGTCCACCGTCAATTCGGCATCGGTGACCTGGACAGCAGTGGCTGTGTTGGACTTGCGCAGCTGTTCCATGCGCTGGAGCCGGGCTTCGGCATCCTTCAGACCATTCGCCGCCCGCTCGACCGCGATCTGCTCGGCGTCGGAATCAAGCTTGGCGATGACATCGTCCGGCTTCACCGTTGCGCCGGACTGAACCAGAACCTCGGTCAGGGTACCGCTGGTATAGGGCGTGACCGCGACGGACTGCAGCGCGGTGCTGGTGCCGATGGCGGACAGGCGGTCGTTGATGGTGATCTCGACAACCGGCGTCGTCACGACCGCTCCTTGCGGTCCGCCCCGGCGGCGCTGCGGTTTGTCGCCTTCCGAAGGCGCTGCGTCAGCAACGGCAAAATCCAGCCAGTCAATGCCCCAGGCGGACAGATAGGTATTCGCGCCGGGGTAATAGCGAACCCAGAGACCGGCCGCGATGACCAGGACCACGAGGGTCAAAAAGAGCTGTTTCCAAATCGACACCGATTGCTCCACCAAGCCTGCGCAGTCGAATCCGCGCCAGTGTGCCACCCACGATCATTGCTCTACGGCAAAACCCGTAGCCCACCAAACGATTTAGTGTCGCAAAGTGTATTGGGAAGTGCGGCCAACGGGGAAGAATTCTACCGCCGCCGCCCTGAAATGCGGAATTTTCCGGTTTCAGGGGGCCCGGAGATGCCGAAAGCTACGTCTGGTTCCGGATCAGGGTCTTTGGCAGTCCGCTCGAACAATCATTCAGTCCCCGGCCGCCTCGATCCGTCGAAGCGAGGTCTGGCGGTTAAGGATCTGCCTGCGGATGAAGGCGATCAGGAAGATCCCGGTCAGGATCAGGATGATGGTCGGTGCCGGCGCGCTGTCGAGGAAAAAACTGGCATAGGTTCCGGCCAGCATGGAGGCCATGCAGACCAGAACGGACACCCACAACATGGAGCCGAAGGTGCGCACCAGCAGGAAGGCAATAGCGCCTGGTGCGATCAGGAGGCCGATGGCCAGGATCAGGCCCGCTGCGGAGAGCGTCGCGACAATGGTCAGGGACAGCGCCGCCAGCAGACCGTAATGCATCAGGTTGACCGGCAGGCCGGAAGCCTTTGCCTGGGCGGCGTCGAAACTGTGCAGGACCAGGTCCTTCCACTTCAGCACCAGCAGGCCGCCGACGACCATCGCGATGATCCCCGCCGTGATCAATTCATGGCGCTCGACGCCCAGCATGTTGCCGAACAGGATGTGGTCCAGATGGGCGTTGGACTCGATGGAGACGTAAAGCACGATGCCGAGCCCGAACATGCCGGAAAAGACCACACCCATGACCGTATCCTGCTTCACCCGGCTGTTGCCGGAGAGATATCCGGTCGCCAGCGAACAGACCATGCCAGCGGCAAAAGCGCCGATCAGCAACGGAATGCCGAGAATATAGGCGAGCACAATGCCCGGCAGGATGGCGTGGCTGACAGCGTCACCCATCAGCGCCCAGCCCTTCATGACCAGAAAGCAGGACAGCAGCGCGGTCGGAATGGCGACGATGATGCAGATCAGGAAGGCGTTCTGCATGAAGGGAAAGCGGAACGGCAGCAGAAGCGTGTCGAGATCCATCAGAGTGCCTCCCCTTGTGCCGCCGGCCCCTTGCGCAACGCTTCGGCGGCCTTGCGGCGGGCGGCCAGGAGGCCGTGTTTCGGAGCCAGCAGGAAAGTCATCAGGAAGATCAGCGTTTGCAGGGTGACGATGATGCCGCCGGTGGCGCCATCAAGGAAATAACTCGCATAGGCCCCCAGGAAACTCGTCAGCGCGCCGATGGCGACGGAAAGCGCGATCAGACGCGGAAAGCGGTCGCAGATCAGATAGGCGGTCGCGCCCGGGGTCACCACCATGGCGATGACCAGAAAGGCACCGACTGTCTGCATGGCCGCGACAACGGAGGCTGACAGCAGCACGAAGAAGATCGCTTTCAGCAGCCCTGGTTTCAGGCCGATTGTGCGCGCGTGGTTCTCATCGAAGAAGGTGACCATCAGGTCCTTCCATTTGGCGAGCAGGATCGCCAGCGAGACAAAACCGATAATGGCGAGCTGCAGCGTGTCCTCCGGCGTGATCGCCAGAATGTTGCCCATGGTGATGGTCTGGATGGAGACCGACATCGGATTGACGGAGACGATGAACAGGCCAAGGCCAAAAAAGGACGTGAAAATCAGGCCGATGATCACGTCGACCTTGAGACCGGAGCGTTCGGACAGGAACAGCATGGCGCCGGCCGCCATCCCGCCGGCGATGAAGGCGCCAAGCGAAAACGGCAGCCCCAGAATATAGGCCCCGGCAACGCCGGGAACGACGGAATGGGACAGGGCATCGCCGATCAGCGACCAGCCCTTCAACATCAGGTAGGCGGAGAGAAAGGCGCAAACGCCGCCAACGAGGGCGGACACCCACATAGCGTTGGTCATGTAGTTGTAGGTGAAAGGCTCCAGAAGCACGTCCATTATTTGTCGGCCTCTTCCGGCACACCTTCGCCGTCGCCGGGTGCCACCGTGCTGGTCTGAACCTTATCGCCATATTGCACAAAGGGCCGTTCGTCGTCGGTCAGGATGGTGACCGTGCGCTGGTCGCCATCGGTGTGCAGGGTCTGGTCGGAAATGGTGAAATGGCGCAGGACACCGCCAAAGGCCTTTTCCAGATTGTCACGGGTGAAGGTGGTTTCCGTCGGGCCGTAATCGAGCACCGTGCCCTTGACCAGCACCGTCCGGTCGCAGAATTCCGGGACGGAACCGAGATTGTGGGTCGAGACCAGCATTACCCGGCCTTCGTCCCTGAGTTCCTTCAAAAGGGCGACGATCTGTTCCTCGGTCTTCACATCCACTCCGGTGAAGGGCTCGTCCAAGAGGATCACCTGTCCGTCCTGGGCGAGCGACCGTGCCAGAAAAACCCGCTTGCGCTGGCCGCCCGAAAGCTCGCCGATCTGCCGATGGCGGAAGTCCTGCATGTTGACGCGCCGGAGCGCCTCTTCGACGGCTTCGTGATCCGCTTTTTTCGGCCTGCGCAGGAATCCCATTTGGCCGTATCGGCCCATCATGACGACATCTTCGACCAGCACCGGGAAGGACCAGTCGACCTCTTCCGACTGGGGCACATAGGCGACCAGGTTCTTGCGGAGCGCCTCCTTGACCGGAAGACCGAGGATCCGGATCCGGCCCTTGGCTGCCGGCACAAAGCCCATGATCGCCTTGAAGAGGGTCGACTTGCCGGCACCGTTGACGCCGACCAGCGCGGTCACCGTGCCGCGCGGAATGGTAAAACTGGCGTTCCACAGGGCCGTGTGACCGTTCCGGTAGGTTACGGTCACGTCTTCGGCGGACAGGCCACCGTCATCCGCTTGGGCGGTCATGTCCATTTCCGCATCCCTGACTAACTGCAGCATCGGCCTCGCCTATTAAAATGCACAATTCACGCGTTCACAATCGCTGCTCTGCAGCGCATGCCATCAGGTCGAGAAGGTCCGGACCCATTCAGTCCGTCGCGGACTTCAATCCTTCCGCGACCGTGCCGGAGGTCACCTTCAGGAGATCCAGGTAGGTCGGCACCGGGCCGTCGGCCTCGCTTAAGGAATCGACATAGAGCTCGCCGCCGTAGCTGGCACCCGTTTCGCGCGCGACCTGCTTGGCGGGCGCGGTGTTGACCGTGCTCTCGCAGAACACGACCGGGATCTCATTGTCTCTTACGCCGTCAATCACGGAGCGGACCTGTTGCGGCGTACCGACCTGATCGGCATTCATCGGCCACAGATAGAGTTCCTTCATGCCGAAATCGCGCGCAAGGTAGCTGAAGGCGCCTTCACAGGTCACCAGCCAGCGCCGGTCTTCCGGGATTTCGGCGACCGCCTGGCGCAGGGGTTCAATGGTGGCCCTGAGCATTTCCTTATAGGCGTCTGCGTTCTGCTCATAGACCGATGCATTGTCCGGATCGTGTTTAGCAAATGCCTTTTCGATGTTGTCGATATAGATCAGCGCATTGTCGAGGCCCATCCAGGCATGGGGATTGGGCTTGCCCTGATAGGAGCCCGAGCTGATCGCAATCGGATCGATGCCGTCGGTCAGGGTCGCAGACGGCACGTCGCCCAGGTTGGACAGGAACTGTTCGAACCACAGCTCCAGGTTCATGCCGTTCCACAGGATCAGATCCGCGTCGGATGCCCGGACAATGTCCTGAGGTGTCGGCTGATAGCCATGGATCTCCGCGCCCGGCTTGGTGATGGACACCACCTCGGCGGCATCGCCGGCGACATTCTGGGCAATATCGGCGAGTACGGTGAAGGTGGTGACCACCTTCATCTTGTCCGCAGCGAGTGCAGCCGAGGACAGACCCGCGGCAAGCGCCGTGAGAGAAGCAGTCAGAACCAGTTTTTTGAGCATCACCATGTCCGGGTAAGAGGTTATCTTCCTGCAAGTGATATTGCAAATCATTTGCAACTGTCAAGCCAGTTGCGAATGAGTTGCAGTTTCATGAGAGCTAAAAAATTGCCCGTTCAGGGGCGGGTCGAGGCACATCCGAGAAATTTGAGCAAAGTCAGCCGGCCTTGGTGCTGGCGACGTTTTCCATTTCTTCAAAACAGACCGTCTGATTGCGGCCGCCATGCTTGGCCGCATAAAGCGCCTTGTCCGCATGGTTCAGGAAATCATCAAGACTGTGCAGCGTGTCCAGGGGCGCCCAACTCGAAAGACCCAGGCTGGCGGTCACGGAAATCATTTCGCCGCGATGCTGGATTTCCGTTGCCGCGATCTTCTGCCGGATGCGTTCGGCAACGGCCATCGCGCCACAGCGGTCGGTGGACGGCAGCAGCACGGAGAACTCCTCGCCGCCAACCCTGGCGGCGAGGTCAATACCGTCGCGGAGTTCGCCTTCGATGACCCGGCTGACCGCCTTGATCGCTTCGTCGCCCATGTCGTGGCCATAGGTGTCGTTGACCGATTTGAAATGATCGATGTCCAGCGTGAGTAAAGACAGAACCTGACCGTAGCGCTTCGCCCGCGCCACCTCGTCTTCCGCGACTTCCATGAAGCGGCGACGGTTCGCAAGCCCGGTCAGCGGGTCGGTTGTCGCCAGCTGCTCCAGCTTCCGGCGCAGGGCCTTTTCTTCCGTGACATCCACCGCCGCCCCGACAATGGAGGGCCGGCTTTCGCCGTCCAGCACCATTCTGGCCTTGTAGATCACGACATCCCGGGCCGGCATGCCATTGTCCGGCACGATCTGGCGCTCATAGACATGGCGGTTCTGAGGGCTATCAAGCAGATCCTGATCTGTCTCCTCGATCCATTTGGCAACATCTTCGCCATAGATCTCCGTGGTCGTCTTGCCGAGAATATCGTCGGGTTTCCGGCCATGCAGGCTGGCAAAGGCCTGGTTGATAAGGTCCGTGCGCCCATCACCGTTGCGACGGTAGATCGGTACGGGAATGACATCGATCAGGGTCTGCAGGGACAAACGATCCCTTTCGGATTGACGCAAGAGACCCGCCTTCTCTGCGGCCGCCTTCTTTCTTGCGGCTTCCGACAGCACGTACCAGAAGATCAGGATCCCGAGAAAAACAAGAATGAGCCCAATGCTCAGGGCCGTGGTCTGGTAGATCCGCCCTCTGGTATCCGCGAGATAATCTAGGGACGGAAGGTAGGCGACATCCCATCTGGTGCCCGCAACTGCCACCCGTCCGGGTATCGACGCGGCTTCCTCTTCGCTCAAGGTGCCCTCGCGGTCGAAAGTCTCCCGCCACCCGGCTGCCGTTGCCTCAATCAACTCGGGGCGGTCGTTTCTCAGCAGGACCAGCCGGTGATGCGGCAATTCATGGCCATGAAGAATACGAACCAGTTCCTGTGGCCGGAAGCTGATCATCAGGAGCCCGCTGGTCTCGTCGGTCGCGGTCCAGCGCGCACTCAGATCAAAATGATAGTTGTGGGCCTGAGGATGGATGAAAGGATGATAGTCCGGAGCAACAGCGTTGCCCGCATGCCCATGTAGTTTTTCGACCGCAGAGACAAGCGCAAACTCATGCATGTCCGTTCGGCAGGCCTGCCCTACAAACTCACCTAGATCATCAGGTACAAACTCGCCGTCAGACCGTCGGGCGACGTATGTAAAATGTCCTGGAAAATAGTCCGAGACGAGCGATCGGATTTTCGTGTCCAGGTCTTCTTCTTCCGGGTTCTTCACCAGCGTATTCAACAGCTCGGCGTGATTCTTGGCAAAAGCCTGAACCAGCACTTTGCGCCGCTCGACAAAGTCTCGGATATACGCGGCCGCATCGTTCGACGAGCGCTCCATGGCGGCATATTCGCCTGTTTGGAAACTTGTCAATTCGCGTTTCGCCGAGACGCCGAGGAAACCAGCGGCGACAACACCGCCCAAAACAGACGCAATCAGCAAAGGTAAGGTGCTTGTCGCTTTGAACATTTCCAGGTCCCTCCGCAAAGGAAACTATCCAAATAGTCTTACCAATTTAACTGTTACCCGAACTGGGCACCTCGTAATATTTACGATGAAAATCAATTTTGTTCCGAAACTGGACCACTCAATTTTAAATACATCATCATTTTTCCCTGACTGTACCCGATCGACCAGATATGACGGCCTCCAGCCCAGCCAGGAGCGAATGGGCTGGAGACTTGGCCAGGGTTTCGAGTGTCGTCAGGCAATAAACTGCGCCGCGAAGACCCAGGTGGCGCCGGTCATGGAGTTGTCGCCGGGGCCACCCGACAGAATGGTCCGCCCATCTCCACTGAGCGCCACGGACGTTCCCTGAAGAGCCTTGCCGGACGCTCCCGTACCCACCAGTTTCTCGCCGCATTGCAGCCAGGTACCGGAGTTTTTCTGAAAGACCCAGACGGCCCCCTCATCGGAATTGTCGTCGTCGCCGCCAACGGCAATCGTCTTGCCATCCGACGATATGGCGACCGCGCCGCCCTGCCCGGCCGTTCCCGTTGCCCCGGTCCCGACAAGCTTGCTGCCCTCCTGGGTCCAGATGCCGCTGGTGCGCGTGAAGATCCAGGTCGCGCCGGTCTGGCCGTTGTCCTGGTTTTCACCCAGAACGAACGTGCTTCCATCATGGGAGACAGCGAGCGCCGTATTCTGGCCATACGGGTCCGGCACGCCGCCGGAGCCTGTCAGATAGTTGCCCTGTTGCTGCCAACCGCCGGAATTGGCGAAGACCCAGACCGGCGCCGTGTCCTGCACTTCCAGAGCACTGCCGATGACAAGCGTCTGCCCGTCCCCCGACAGAGCCAGCGCGGCGCCCTGGTTGGCCTTGCCGCTGTAACCGGAACCGACGAGCTTGCTGCCGGATTGGGACCACGTGCCGGTCGAGCGGGTAAAGATCCAGACCGCACCGACGGCATAATCATCGCCATTGCCGCCGATTGCGGCCGTGTTGCCATCGGCCGACAGGCCGACGGCCGCGCCCTGCATCGGTTCACCGACATAGCCCGACCCGACCAGTTTGGCGCCCTGTTGCGTCCAGATCCCGTTTGTGCGGGTAAAGACCCACGCCGCGCCCACAAGACCGTTGTCACCGCTGCCGCCGGCAATCACGGTGTTGCCGTCCTCTGAAATTGCAACCGAGGTTCCAAGACCCGGGGCTCCGACGCCATCGCTGCCGGTCAGCTTTGCACCCTGCTGAGTCCAGCTGTCGCCGCTCCGGACAAATATCCAGATCGCCCCGGTGCCCTCGTTGTCGTTGCTGCCACCGACCACGGCGGTCGTCCCGTCCGCGGAAATCGCGACGGTGCCCTGCTGGCTGTCGCCAAGCGCGTTGGATCCGACGAGTTTTGCGCCAAGCTGCGCATAAGGGGCGAAGACCGGATAATCCGATGATGTGTCTTCTGCTTCCGGCCGTTCTGAAATGCTCATGACTGCTCCTCCCTTGAGGCTGTATCGGAGCGCGGGTTGCGCAACGCAGAAACACACTCAATCAATAGTTTTAAGATTTTGAAAAACAGCCAAAAGAAGAGAGGGTGCCCAAACAAAAAGCCTCCGGCCGAACGGCCGGAGGCTCGAATTGAACCGAGATCCTCTCAAGTCAGGCCGCAGCGACCCGGTTGAGGAAAGTCTCGATGCCCCGTTTCAAGTCGCCGCTGCGGTTGCTGAGATCGCCGGACGCGGTCAGGACATCGCCCGAAGCTTCCTTGGTCTCATCGACGGCTTGTGCGAGACGGGCCATGTTTGACTGCACAGCCTGCGTGCTTTGCGCGGCCCGCTGGACGTTTCCGGAGATTTCGTTTGTCGCCGAGCCCTGCTGGCTGACCGCGGCCGAAATCGCCTGGGTGTAGCCATTGACCTCTTCCATCGTGTCGGAGATCGCAGCGATCGCCGTCACGGCCTCGCTGGTGGAGGACTGGATGGTCTGGATCTGCGAGGAGATCTCCTCCGTTGCCTTGGAGGTCTGGGTCGCCAGTTCCTTCACTTCCGCTGCGACCACCGCGAAGCCCTTGCCGGCTTCACCGGCCCGCGCTGCCTCGATCGTGGCGTTGAGTGCCAAAAGATTGGTCTGCTCGGCAATCGCCTGAATGAGCGTGACCACTTCGCCGATCTTGGAAGCAGCTTCCGCCAGGCCCTGAACCTTTCCGTTGGTCTCGTGCACCGCACTTGTGGCCGAGGTAACGATGTCGGAGGAGCGCTGCACCTGGTCACCGATTTCGGCGATGGAGGCGGACAATTCCTCCGCCGCGCCGGCCACGTTTTCAACGCTCATGCTGGCATCTTCACTGACGCGGGCCGTGTCGCCCGCCTGGGCCGCACTGCTTTCGGCAATGCCGCCGAGCGCCGACGATGTTCGCGACATGCCCGCGGCCGTCTCATCGAGGGCGCCGAGCAGCCCCTGGACCTCCTCACGGAAGCCGGCGATCAGCCGTTCGATCTCCACCTGGCGGGCATTCTGGGCCTCGCGATGGGCATTGGCCTCGCCTTCGAGGCGGACGCGCTCACGGGCATTTTCCTGGAACACCTGGACCGTCCGGCTCATGTCACCGATTTCATCGCGCTGATCGGTGGACGGAATCGTCACATCGATATCGCCTTCCGCCAGACGCCCCATGGCTTCGGTCAGCGACCGGGTCGGCCGCGTGATGACAAGGGACAGGACAAAGGCCAGGAGGCCGCCGACAACCACCGCCGCCACAAGCGCCACCGCAATCAGCCCGAGCGCGGTATCGGCGCGGGCATAGGCACTGGCGGACTGCGCTTCGGTCAGACCGGCAATCACCCGCCGGACATCGGCCGAGATTGCCACAAGCGATTCCCGTTTGATGTCGAAGGCATCCTTGGCCGTCACCATGCCGGCAAATTCGGTCTCGTAGGCAGAGACTTCCTGCTCGATCGCCGCCACCGCATCGGTGATTTCTGGGAACGCGGCGCTGTCGGCCTTGAGGAGGTTCGCCAGATAGCGCAGGGTCTCGATCCGGTTGACGACTTCGTCTGCGCCCATAGATTCAAAGCCTGCGAAGAACTCCATGGTCGCGGAGCGGATTTCCAGCGAAGCCCGCAGGAATTTCGACGCGTTCACATTGACCAGTTCGACAATGCCGAGTTTGGAGGACGCCGCGCCGGCGATCTTCTTGGCCTCGTCGGTTGCCGCGTAAACCTCCTTGCGCAAGGCGGAGGCACGATCGTGAAGATCGCTCAAGCCAGCAACCAACTCAGCCGCCAATGATGCGGCGACCGGACCCGGCTGCGCGCCTTCGCCCTCGGGCTTCGGCAGTTTCGCGGCAAGGCCCTTGGCGGCCTCGGCAAAATCCTTCAGTTTCGCGGCATCCACCCCGTCGACCTTGAGCTTGGCAGATTTCTTGGCTGTCTTTTCCATGTCCTCGATGCCAGCCAGAACAGTGGTGGAAATCTCCGCCGTGAGGTCAGCACCCGCGCCTGCCTCGGCCATCAACGCCACAAGCTCCGCCGCGCCGTCCTCGATGTCGGAGAGGCCCCGGCCGATCTTGTCGCCCCGGTTGCGGCTGCCATCGGCCTTCTTGGCCGCACTGCCGGCATCGCGCTGGATCTTGGTCATCTGATCGGTGATCCGCACCGCCTGCGTTTCCAGACCGACGGCCGAACGCAGAAGCTTGTCGACCTGGGTACGCCGGTTTTCAACCGCGACAACCACGCCCTCGAACTCGCCGCTCAGGCGGCCGACCAGAGCAATCGCTTCTTCAGTCGCTTCGTGGCCGCTGCCCGTGCCCGACACCTCGTCGAGCGCCACCAGCGAGGCTTCAAGCTGAGCGATTTGCGCGGCAGCGGCATCGGCAAGCTCGGCGCTGCGGCCGGAGAGATAAGCTTCCTGCGCCTGGGCGACCTGCTGCAGATTGGCCATGGCTGTGGTCGCCTTGGCGCTGACATCCGACTGGGACCGGAGCCCGAGGATCGCGGCCGTGCCGACGGCGCCAACCGCCGCAGCCACCAGGATCATGGTGACAAACCCGCCGCCGACCTTCGCGGAGAAGCGGGCATTCTTCAATGGTGTAAGCAGCTTGGACATGTTTCCCCCGCAGTTTCCTTAAGTGAAAGCGCAGGGGGTTAATGAATTGATGCAGTTTTTCGGGACGACTTCTTGTTTCAGAAGGCGAATTAAATCCGACGTCGTTTTGTCTTTGCCAGCAAAGAGATACTTCCGGATTTTTATCTAAGTTTTTTTGCCCGAAAAAAATCAGGCACTCTGCTGAAAAAGCAGGCAGCCCCGGAATACTACCCATGAGCGTTAAATTCGGACTGATTCAACCCGCGTCAAAAGCACAGTCGGATTCGGCCTTGATACTCATTCTTACAGCATCAAGGCCCAGAATCACCGGGCTCTGGCTGCCTCGAGCAGGGCCTCAAGCTCTGTCAGATTGCCGATCCGGTTGGCCATCAGCAGGATCAGCCGGGCGTTGAACGCATCGCTCTCCGCCTTGCTGAGACCCTCATGCGCCGTCAGCAGCCGGGCGTAGAATTCGTCCGGCTTGTCCAGTTTCGGTGCCGTCACGCTGTCCGTCATGCTGCCAGTTCCTTTTTGCCGAGAGCAATCGCCAGAGCCTGTTCGACTGCCGTCTCATCGAATCCCGTCCAGCGGGCGGCCACATGCTGGTCCGGACGTATCAGATAGACCGCCGACCCGACCTCCCCAAGATAGCGGTGTTTCAGGTCGCGGTTGATCTGGTTCGCGGCAATGGTCAAGCCCGTAATCTGGATGCCATCGAGTTCCATCTTTGCTGGCACCTCGGCCCCCAATCCCAGAAGCAGGAAGTCGCCGCCGATGCGGTCCAACAGCCAGCCTTCGGCAAACGGGGCGTCCACGGCTGGACTGCCGGGTCGGGTGCGCGCGGGCAGTCCCGCCGCGTCCGGACCGTTCAGCGGCGAGCCGTCATAGATGCAGGGCACGGAGAGGCGCCCGGAATTCACCAGCGGGCGCGCGAATTCGAAATGTTCCGAGAGATCGAGTACGGCGTCGCGGAAAATCCGGCTGATTTCGGATTTCGGCGTGATGAAGTCGGTCGAGCGCGAGCTCTGCAGGATGTTCTCGTCCGCCGCCATTTCCCGCTCGACCGCATAACTGTCGAGCAGGCGCTCCGGTGCCTTGCCGTCCAGCACCAGTTTCAGCTTCCAGCCGAGATTGTCGGCGTCCTGGAAGCCGGAATTGGCGCCGCGCGCGCCGAAGGGCGAGACCTGGTGTGCGCTGTCGCCGGCAAAGATCACCCGGCCATGGCGGAACTGTTCCATGCGCCGGCACTGGAAGGTGTAGATCGACACCCATTCCAGGTCGAACTCGACATCCGGCCCGAGCATGTCCTTGAGCCGCAGGATGACGTTTTCCGGCTTTTTCTCTTTTTCCTTGTCAATGTCCCAGCCGAGCTGAAGATCAATGCGCCAGACCCCGTCGGGCTGCTTGTGCAGGAGCGCGGACTGATCCTTGTTGAAGGGCGGGTCGAACCAGAACCAGCGCTCGGTCGGAAAATCCGCCTTCATGATCACGTCGGCAATCAGGAAGTTGTCCTCAAACACCCGGCCGACAAAGTCGAGATCGAGCATCTTGCGCGTCGGTGACCCGGCACCGTCACAGGCGATCAGCCAATCGGCTTCCAGATTGTAGGCCCCTTCCGGCGTTTCGACGGTCACCAGAGTGTGGTCGTCATAGGCGGTTAGGTTGGCAACCTTGTTGCCGCCGCGGATTTCCACCGGCTTGCCTTCGGCCTGCAAGGCCCGGATGCGCTCGACCAGGAACAGTTCGCAGTAATATTGCTGGAGGTTGATAAAGGCCGGGCGTTTGTGGCCCTCTTCCGGCAGCAGGTTGAAGTCATAGACCTGACGGTCGCCGAAAAAGACCTTGCCGACATTCCAGACGACACCCTTGTCCTCCATCTCGTCGCCGCAGCCGAGCCGGTCGAAGATCTCAAGAGACCGCTTGGAGAAACAGATCGCACGGGAACCGACGCTGACCTTGTCATTGTCGTCGAGCACGACCACCGGCACATCCGCCTGGGCCAGATCGATTGCCGTGGCGAGACCCACCGGTCCAGCGCCGATGATCACCACGGGGTGGCGTACCGGCGACGGCGCGTCCTGGTCCGGCGACCACTTGTAAGGGTAAAGCGGCGCTTCGAAGAGTTTGGTCACAGGGTCTCCTCCCGGCTCCTGCGTCAGAGATATTTTTCGGCCGCCGGATGGCGGTCGAAATCGAGAAAGAATTCATCAAGCTGCGGCGGGGCGACGTCCGTTCCCGCCAGCATGGCATGCACCTGGCCCCGATGATGGATCTGGTGCTGGAACAGATGCAGCAGCGTGTTGGCGACGGTTTCTTCAAACCGGCCATTCTTGCCGCGGTCCTGCACCACCTTGCGGTCCAGATCGGTTTTTGTGAGCCCGTCGCAGAAGCCGATCAGCATCCGGTCGAGCAGTTCCTGGGCTTCCTTCAGCTCCGCGGCCGTTTCCAGATGCGGTGCATCGAAGACCGTGAGCCCCCTTCCCTCTTCCCTCAAAGCATCGAGGTAATAGCGGTCGACCTCCCAGTTGTGATTGAGGGTCTCCCGGATCGACGGAAAGAAATTCGTCCGCTCCGCCGCGAACGCCTCCTGCGAAAGCCTGCAGCAGGCTTCATAGAGACGCTCGTTGGCATAGGCGTTATTACGCGCCATCAGGTGGATGTGGTCGAGGGCGGTGGTCATGCCTCAGCCCTGCAGGTCCGCCCACATCCTGGCGTCACGCTCGGCTGTCCAGATGCGCGGCGTGTCGATGCCGAGCGCTTCGTCATAGGCGCGGGCGACGTTGAACGGCAGGCAATGTTCGTAGATCGCGTAGTCCTTGAACTTCGGATCGCATTCGGCGCGGCAGGCGTCCCAGGCTTCTTTCAGCGATCCGCCGCCCTGGGCGATCCGGGCGACCGGACGGTAGGTAGAAGACACAAAATCGGCGGTGTTGGTCAGCGCCTTGCCCACCATGTCCTTGCCGACCAGCGCATCGCCGCGGCCCGGCGCGATGGCTTCCACATCGAAGGAGCGGATGGCCTCCAGTGTCGTCGGCCAGTCGTTGAAATGGCCGTCGCCGCAGTAGCAGGCCGAGTGGTATTCGACAATGTCGCCGGTGAACATGACGTTCGCGTCCGGCACGTGGATGACGATGTCGCCGGCCGTGTGGGCGCGGCCCAGGAACCGCAGGTCGACCCGGCGCTTGCCGAGATAAACCGTCATGCGGTCGTTGAAGGTGGTTGTCGGCCAGGTGAGCGGCGGGATATCGTTGACATTGTCATAGCCCATGAACAGACGCGGGAAGCGCATGAATTCCGATTCCCGGTCTTCCGCGCCGCGTTCCACGACCATGGACCGGGCCTTCTGGCTCATGATCACAGTCGGCGCCTTGTAGGCGGCCGCCCCCAGCACGCGTACAGCGTGGTAATGCGTCAGCACAAGATGGCTTATCGGCTTGTCGGTGACGGACCGCACCTTCTCGATTACCTTGTTGGCGAGTTCCGGAGTCGCCTGCGCCTCGACGATCATGACGCTGTCATCACCTATGATGACACCGGTGTTCGGATCGCCCTCGGCGGTAAAGGCCCAGAGGTCCTTGCCGATCTCGGTGAAGGAGATCTTCTTCTCGCTCATGTCTCCGGCGGATGCGAATTGCTTGCTCATACTGCCTCCCCGCCCAAGCAGGGTCCCTTGATAAGAATTTTTGGCTTTAGGAAGTGGGACCCCCACCCCTAGCCCCTCCCCACAAGGGGGAGGGGGACTGGTCTGAATGTCGTCTCTGGTCTCGTGTCCTTCAGATGCGCAGGAGCTGGTAAAAGCGCTTCGTTGTGGCACGGCCTGATCCCCCTTGTGGGGAGGGGTTAGGGGTGGGGGTCACCAGCAAAGATGGCCCCGATTAAGGGCTCTCAAATCCCCTCGTATTTCTCCACCGTCTGCTCGATGGCGCCGAAAATAGAGTGGCCTTCGCCGTCCAGCATCTCGATGCGGACCGTGTCGCCGAATTTCAGGAACGGGGTCTTAGCCTCGCCGGAATTGATGGTCTCGATCATGCGGATCTCGGCAATGCAGGAATAACCGACGCCGCCTTCGGCGACCGGCTTGCCCGGGCCGCCGTCGAGTTTGTTGGAGACCGTGCCGGAACCGATGATGGTGCCGGCGCCGAGCGGGCGCGTCTTGGCCGCATGGGCGATCAGCTGTCCGAAATCGAAGGTCATGTCGACGCCGGCATTGGCGCGACCGAAGGCTTCGCCGTTCAGATCGACATGAAGCGGCAAGTGCAGCTTGCCGCCTTTCCAGGCATCGCCGAGTTCGGCCGGTGTCACCGCCACCGGGGAGAAGGCGGAAGACGGCTTGGACTGGAAGAAACCGAAGCCCTTGCCGAGTTCGGCCGGGATCAGGCCGCGCAGGGAAACGTCGTTGACCAGGAGCACCAAGCGGACGTGGTCGCGGGCCTCGTCCGCACTGACGCCCATCGGCACATCGCCGGTGACGACGGCGATCTCGCCTTCCATGTCGATGCCCCAGGCCTCGTCGCGCATCTTGATCGGATCGCGCGGGGCCAGGAACGTGTCGGATCCGCCCTGGTACATCAACGGATCGGTCCAGAAAGTCTCCGGCATCTTGGCGCCGCGCGCCTTGCGCACCAGTTCAACGTGATTGACGTAAGCCGATCCATCGGCCCACTGATAGGCCCGCGGCAGCGGCGACAGGGCATCATGCTCGTGAAAGCGGATGGTCGGCACGGCTTCATGAGAGAGGCTTTCGGCCAGGAGCTCCAGCTTCGGCGCCACCTCGTCCCAATTGTCGAGCGCGGTCTGCAGCGTCGGCGCGATGTGGCTTGCATCGGTGCAGAAGGTCAGGCGGTCGTTGACCACCACCAGTTTGCCGTCGCGCGTGCCGTCCTTGAGCGTTGCCAGTTTCATGAGGTTCTCAGCTCCTTGTGATCGCCAGGCCGTCATGGCTGACGATGGTTTCTCCCTGGAAGCCCTTGGTGGCCTCCAGCCATTCTTCTTTTTCAAAGCCCGGCAGATCCGCCGGGATCAGGTGGTGCAGCACCAGTTTCTTCACTCCTGCTGCCTGGGCAATCCTTGCGGCGTCGTGCGCCATCGTGTGGCTTGCCAGAAGATGCTCCCGCAGACGTTCGCCATTGCCGGTGATCTCCACAATCCGGTCTACCCCACGAGCCAGCATGGCCTCGTGAATCAGCAGATCGCAATCCTTGGAGAACTCGCCAAGCGGCGGGAAATAGGTGGTGTCGGCCGAGAAGGCGACCGACCAGCCCTCGACGTCGAAGCGCAAGGCAAAACAATCGACCACCGGCGGATGATCGACGCGGAGCGCAGAGACACTCACGGCATTGTCCGCGACCGGCACCTCACCTTCCTCAAGAAGATGGATCGCGACCAGATCGCGCAGATCCGGCCGGCCTTCGTCGTCGATCCTGAGATCGATGTCATAGCGCATGGAGGCCAGGAAACCGTCCCAGTAGTCCTTCAGGTCCGCCGGGCCGAAGACCTTGACCTTTGTCGACAGACCGGTGGTCCAGGCCGTATGGATCAGCGGCCCCAGTTCCAGGACGTGGTCGGAATGCATATGGGTGATGAAGATGAGATCGAGCTCCTTCAGCACCACACCGGCATTGATCAGCCCCCGGGTCACTCCGAGACCGCAATCGACCACACAGCGGCGTCCGCCGATGTCGAGGAGCGAGCTGGTCGGCGACGGGCCGCCCGGGCGGATGGCCGGACCGCCTTTCGACCCCAGGATGACCAGGCGATCGGGAAAGTCAGAAGCGCTCATTATTTGTTCCAGGTCCCCTCGGGCGTGCCGTCGAATTTCTTCTCAAGCGAATCCCAGCAGTCGATGTAGTCATCCTGCAACGGCGCGTCCTTGGCGGCAAATTCCGTCAGATGCTGCGGGAAACGGGTCTCGAACATGAACGACATGGTGTTGTCGAGCTTTTCCGGCTTGAGATCGGCGTTGGACGCCCCTTCAAAGGCAGTGTTGTCGGGCCCATGCGGCAGCATCATGTTGTGAAGGCTCATGCCGCCCGGAATGAAGCCCTGAGGTTTGGCGTCATACTGGCCGTAGATGTTGCCCATCAGCTCGGACATGATGTTCTTGTGGTACCAGGGCGGACGGAAGGTGTCTTCCATCACCATCCAGCGCTCACGGAACAGGACGAAGTCGATATTGGCCGTGCCCGGTACACCTGACGGCGCCGTCAGCACGGTGAAGATCGACGGATCCGGATGGTCGAACAGGATCGATCCGATCGGGCAATAATTTCTGAGATCGTATTTGCAGGGCGCGTAATTGCCGTGCCAGGCGACCACGTCGAGCGGCGAATGGCCGATTTTCGTTTCGTGGAACTGGCCGCACCACTTCACCGTCACCGTCGACGGCGCTTCGCGGTCCTCGAAATGAGCCACAGGAGCCTTGAAGTCACGGCGGTTGGCCATGCAGTTGGCTCCGATCGGCCCCCTGCCCGGCAGCTCGAACTTCTGACCGTAATTCTCGCAGACAAAGCCGCGTGCCGGGCCTTCGATCACCTCGACCCGGTAGACCAGGCCGCGCGGCAGGATGGCGATTTCCTTGGGTTCCAGCTCGATGACGCCGAGCTCGGTGCAGAACCGCAGCACACCTTCCTGGGGCACCACCAGAAGTTCGCTGTCGGCGGAAAAGAAGTATTCATCCTCCATCGACTTGGTCACCAGGTAGATGTGGCTGGCCATGCCGACCTGGGTATTAACGTCACCGGCGGTGGTCATGGTGCGCATGCCGGTGAGCCAGGTCAGTTCATCGCCGGAATGGGGTACCGGATCCCAGCGGTACTGGCCGAGCGAAACAACATCATCGCAGACATTCGGCGCCGATTTCCAGAGCGGCAGATCGATTTTCCGGAACCGGCTGGTATGCTTGACGGACGGCCGGATGCGGTAACACCAGGTGCGTTCGTTCTGATGGCTCGGCGCGGTGAAGGCGGTGCCGGAGAGCTGCTCGCCGTAAAGTCCATAGGCGCATTTCTGCGGGCTGTTCCTGCCCTGGGGCAGCGCCCCGGGCAGGGCTTCGGTCTCAAAATCATTGCCAAAGCCCGGCATATACTCAAGAGCGGCCGAATTCCGCCGTTCTTCGCCAAGCTTCTGACTGCTGTCCGTTCTCTGATCCATGACATCCTCCCGGTTCGGAGATGAATTTAGTTGCATATGTAACCATTTTCATTCCGAGGATCAAGCCGCATCTCAAAAATGTATCGCGGCCGGCAAAAAAGTCTTTCTGCACCGCAAAAACGGGCCGGTCCGTAAGCTTTGATTTACGCAGCTGACCTAAGGTTGAGCCAGTCTTACCCTTGGAGCACTTCATGTCTCTCAGAAATCGGATTTTCTTCGCTTCCAGCGGCGTCTTCCTGTTTGGATTCCTGACGCTTATCCTGGCCGTTACCTTCATGACCCAGTCAACGTCGCAAAAATCCGGCGAGGACCTGATCCGTAAGACCGCAGCCGCCCTTGCACTGGACGCGGGCAAGACGCTCGCCCAGGCACAGCTGGCTGCGCGCGCCGCTGCGGACGCACTGGAAGGCCTGCAGCATGCCGGCGTCACCGACCGCAACGCCTATGCCGCGGTGATGCAGCACCAGATCGGCCAGAACAAACATTTCGTCGGTGGCGGCGCGATCCTGGAGCCTGACATGGCCGGCGCGGACGCGGACAACGCGGGGGCCAATTTCTCCGACGACAAGGGCCGCTTCATTCCCTATTTCTACAATGACGGTGCCAAGGTGGCCTGGGAACCTCTGCTCTTCGGCGGCGACAGTGGCTCTGAGGAGTGGTACGACAAGCCGAAAAATCTCGGCCACGACACGGTCACCGAGCCTTACCTCTATCCGGTCAACGGCGTCGACGTTCTGATGGCGACCGCCTCCTCTCCAATCAAGGACCCGTCCGGCAAGGGCATCGGCGGCGCCACCATCGACGTTTCCCTGGAAGGTCTGCAGAAGGCGGTCAGCGCCGGCCAGACCTATGACAGCGGTTATGTCGGCCTGCTCAGCGAGGCCGGTGTCTGGGTGTCCCATCCGGACGCGAGCCTGCTCGGCCAGAAGGCCGACGCAGCAGCCATCGCCAAGATCAAGGCGCTCAAGGGCGACGCCGGTTTCGCCACCCAGGATGGCACAGCGGAAGCAATCCAGGCGTTCGAGTTGGACGGCACCGGCCAGCGCTGGTTTATCGTCGTCGCGGTCGACGAAAGCGAGCTGCTCGCCAGCGCCAATTCCACGATGCAGATGAGCCTCCTGCTCGCCGCAGGACTGCTCATCGCTGGCACCTTCCTGATGTGGTTGCTCGGTTCGACCATTGCCGGCCCAGTACAGGCCCTGACCACGCGCATGCGCAATCTCGCCGATGGCGATGTCAGTACGCCGGTCGCCTATACCGAGCGCAAGGATGAGATCGGCCAGATGGCCGGCGCCCTGGAAATCTTCGTTGCCAATGAAAACGAGCGCCGGACGCTGCAGAGCGACACAGAACAGTCCCAGCAGAGCCAGATGGAGCGCCAGCGCGCCGTCGCAGAACTGATCGAAACCTTCGAGCGTGACGTTCACGCGGTGCTCGACCAGGTCTCCGGCAATACGCATCGCATGGAACAGACAGCGGCCTCGCTCGACGCCATCGCGCGCGACACCTCGGCCAAAGTGTCTTCCGTCGCAGGCTCCTCCGAAGTCGCCCAGGGCAGCGTCCAGACGGTTGCCTCGGCCGCGGAAGAATTGTCGGCCTCGATCTCGGAAATCGGCCGCCAGATCGAACAGACCAAAACGGTTGTCACCAGCGCAACCCGCGCGGCCAATGACAGCAACGACAAGGTCGGAAGCCTCGACACCGCCGCCCAGAAGATCGGCGAAGTTGTCAGCCTGATCCAAGCGATTGCCGAACAGACCAACCTCCTGGCCCTGAATGCCACCATCGAGGCGGCCCGCGCCGGGGAAGCCGGCAAGGGCTTCGCGGTCGTGGCGGCGGAAGTCAAGGAACTGGCCACCCAGACGGCAAAGGCGACAGAGGAAATCTCCGCGCAGATCGCCGGTATCCAGTCTTCGACCCGCAATGCTGTCGGTTCGATCCAGGAAATCGCCTCGACCATGGACGAGGTCAACCAGTTCACCGCGGCAATCGCAGCGGCGATCCAGCAGCAGGGCGATGCCACCAACGAGATCAGCCACAATGTCCAGCAGGCTGCCAGCTGTACCAGCGACATGAGCTCAAGCGTCGGCGACGTCATGCAGGCGGCGGAGGAAACCAGCAGCTCCGCGGCCGATGTCCTGACGGTGTCCCAGTCGGTTTCCGAACAGGCCCAGGGCCTGCAGGCCACCATTGCCGATTTCCTGTCGAAGGTCCGGGCCGCTTAAAGACAGTCAAATCGCCCAGAAACAGAAGCCCGCGCAACCCCTTGCGCGGGCTTCCTTTTTTCCGATCTCACAGTTTGCCGGCTCAGATCCCTTCCCTGCCTTTCGTCACACGGGGCTTGATCAATCATTTGCCGTGATCTAAAAAGAACAAATAGCGAACAAATGAGGTAAGCAATGCGGCTGGCCAATCCCACCCTTGAGCAATCCCGCGCGGTTCTCGCGGCGTCGCCGTCCCTGCTGGATAGTGTCCAGACGACGGATGTGACCCCTGGCGACGTGCGCAAGATGATTCTTTATCTGCGCAAGGCGCGGGAACGGGCCATTGCCATCCGGGACCGCTCCCCGGGCGGCAGCTATCTGGAAGGTGTGCTGACCCGGACCATCGACGGCATCACGCTGGAACTGTCGCAGCTCGACTACCTCCTGGTGCAGAAACCGGTCGACGTGACAGCAGCGGGCACTGATTCCCGGCGCATGCGGCCGGCGATCTGAGGCTTGTCGCTTTGCCGGGGTGAATGGTAGAGCAGACACTCTTCTCTCGTCGAATCAGGTCAGCCCCATGAAAATCCATACCGGCAGCTGTCTTTGCGGCACCGTTGCCTTTCAGATCAACGGCGACTTCGACGCGTTCTTCCTGTGTCATTGCAGCCATTGCCGGAAGGACACAGGGTCCGCGCATGCCGCCAACCTGTTTTCGTCGACAGCCAACCTGATCTGGACCTCCGGCGCGGACCATGTCACGACCTTCACCCTGCCGGGCACACGGCACCGCAAGGCCTTCTGCAAGGACTGCGGCTCCGCGCTACCCAATCATCAGCTGGAGGGCAATTTGCTGGTTGTTCCCGCAGGCAGTCTGAACAGCCCTGTCGGGATGAAACCGGCCGGCCATATCTTTGCGGCCAGCCGTGCCGATTGGGACGACAGGCTGGAGGAGGTACAGGAATTCGAGACCTTTCCCGGCTGAGCCTCAGGCTTCCTCTTTCAGCGGACCGAAAAACCCAAGGATCGATTTCAATTTGCCCGACTGCCCGTCGACCGTGACGATGTCGAGCCCTTCAGGCAGCGCTGTACCGTCCGCCTTGACCAGATGCCAGGCGAACCGTGCCATGCCGTGATGCTCGTCGATGGCGCTGGTGCGCAGGATCTTGGCGCCGACCCGGCTGGCCAGCACACCGGCAATGTGATCGACCAGTTCCGTCCGCCCCCGCAGATCCGTCTCGGGATCGGTGTACCTGACATCGACCGAAACGGATTTGTCGAGCAGATCCCGGCGATAGGACGGATCGCGCTCCGACCAGGCGGAACAATAGATGTCGATGGTTTCTTCGAGCGTCATGGCGGCCTCCCGAATTTCTGACCTGCAAGCATGCGCGTTTTTTGAGGGAACCGCCAGAGGGCCTGGCTCAAGCTGAATTCAGGCCGCCGCTTCGTCGCCGGGGGCCGTCTGCCAGCCGAGGTCAGTCAGGGTGACGATCCGGTTGCCGCGCAGATCCGTGGCACAGACCAGAAAGCCGCGCTCTTCCATGTGGCTGAGCAGCCAGCGGGCCCGGCCGGGAGACCGCGTGCCATAGGCCGTGGCGATCTCGATGTTGCCAGGACACGGCGCTTTGGCAAGCGCCGCCTTGGCGAGCAGCAGATAGACGCCGCGCATGTCTTCCGGCAATTCGGCGGCGATCAGTTCCGCCTGGGCCCAGGCACCGTCATCCATCTCGCCCTTTTCGACACCGGCTCGGGCGACCGACAGTTTTTCCCGGAATGTTTGCAGATCCGGCGCGCCGCCGGGGAGCTTCGTGATCCGGCAGCGGACCTGGAAATCCTGATAGAGCGAGGCAATCGGCTGGAAGGCAGCCTCCTCGTCTTCCAGAATGCCGGCGATGATCTCGGCGATCTTGTCCTCGCGTTCGCCGAAATCGAGCAGGCTCTCCGCTTGGGGCACATCCTCGTTGCTCGCCCGTTCGGCGCTGCTCAGCTGGTTGAGCACCTCGCCGGTGGAAACGACCGGTTCGACAAAACGCTGGCGCACCGGCTGCACTTCGTCGGCGCCGGGCGTGAAGATCAGGTCCATGGCGTCTTCCTTGGGCTGCTCCGGCAAGGGCATCAGCTTCGGGCTGCCGCCGCGACCCATGGTTTCCACCGGTCCGATCTTGACCGGCACCGGGCGCCTGGACATGGCCGGTCCGAGCGCAATGAAATGGCCGCGGTCGAGGTTGCGGAAGCTCTCCGCCTGGCGCCGTTCCATGCCGAGAAGGTCGGCGGCTCGGGCCATGTCGATGTCCAGGAACGTGCGGCCCATCAGGAAGTTGGACGCTTCGGCGGCGACGTTCTTGGCCAACTTTGCAAGACGCTGTGTGGCGATGATACCTGCAAGGCCGCGCTTGCGACCTCGGCACATCAGGTTGGTCATGGCACCCAGGGACCGCCGGCGCGCTTCTTCGGTGACTTCGCCGGCGGCAGCCGGCGCAAACAGCTGGGCCTCGTCGACGACGACGATCATCGGATACCACTGGTCCCGGTCCGCATCGAAGAGGCCGTCAAGAAAGGTGGCCGCTGCCTTCATCTGGCGGTCGGCGTCGAGACCTTCCAGATTGAGCACGACGGAGACCCGGTGCTGGCGCACCCGGCCCGCGATCATCTGCAGATCCTTTTCGGTGCCGACGGCGTCAACGACCACATGGCCGAACTTGTCGGCGAGCGACACGAAGTCCCCCTCCGGATCGATGATCGCCTGCTGCACCCAGTTGGCTGACTGTTCCAAAAGCCGGCGCAAAAGGTGCGACTTACCCGACCCGGAATTGCCCTGAACCAGAAGCCGCGTCGCCAGCAGCTCCTCAAGATCCAGGCCGGCCCGTGCGCCACCCGTCATTTCCCCGATATCGATCTGAACCGTCATGCTTTCACTTTGCGTGCAGCTCCGGCAGCGCTGCGGATACCCCGTTTCCTGCGATTTCGTGCAGTGCGGTAGTCAGCACGATTCCGGCAGACTTGCAAAGCCGGCAAGCGCGGAAAGCGCGGTTTTCCCAGCATTCCACCGCTTGAGCCCCCTTGGTCGGGTTTCCCGCGCACAGGAGCCCGGCTCAGGATCACGCTGGATACAGGATTGGTACACTCCTGTCGCCCACAACGTTGCGTCCTATGCTAGTCTCCAAGTCAAACAAGACCCTCGAGACAGGACCGTGACGACAAGAAGACCGATAAACGCACTGCGCCGGATCCTTTATACGCGCAAGGCCGTCCTCACAACCGGTCTTTTGTTCGCGCTCTTTCTGTCACCGGCCGCCATGGCGCAAACGGTAAAGATCGCGGTTGGCGAATGGCCTCCCTATTTTTCGGAATCCGCCGAAGGCTACGGCACCTACGCGCAGGTCGTCACTCGTGCATTCGAACTTCAGGGACTGCAGGTCGAATATGGGTTCTTCCCCTGGAAAAGGGCCCTTCTGGAAACCCAGGAAGGCCGATGGCCGGTTTCGGCCGGCTGGGGCAAGACCGCTGACCGGGAACCCTATTTTCACTTCTGCGACCCGGTCCTGATCCAGCGCGAACAGTTCTTTTATTCGACGGACCGTCCGATTGACGCCGACGATTGGAAGGACTTTGAAGGATTGAGCCTTGGCGTCATCGAAGGCGCAGCGCTTGGTGAGGATCTGGACCGGCTCGTTGCGGACGGCAGTATCACCATTTATCTTCAGAGCACGCTGGAAGACCTCATTCAAATGCTCGCGGTCGGACGTGTCGATCTCGTCATGGGCAACGAAGATGTCGCCAGTGACGCAATCTCATCCGCGGTACCGCCCCGCGACGCCGGAAAGTTCCTCGCTCTTGAGGCCATCGCTGTCGAATGGGATTACCGTGTCATTGTCTCCAAGATGTCGGAAGACGGGGCCTTGCTCTGCGATCGCTTCAACAAGGGTCTCAAGGCCTTGCAGGACAGCGGCGAGTATAACCGGTTGCTATGGCCAGACCGGAGCACTGACGACGAGGCACACAGTCCGTCCTGAGACAGTTTCACAGAAGAGACCTTGCGCATCGGGACCGGTGACCGGATCGGATTCTCTGCCCAAATGCCGTTCGCCCCCCCTGCACTGGATCTCCCCCTTCCCTCCAGCGAAGATCGGCACCATGTGTTTGAGAACGAGCCACAGGAAGAGAACCATGAAAATCCACGCCGATTTGACAGAACGGGCCGTCGTCGACAGTGCGACGCTCGATTGGGTACCCTCGCCGATGGCCGGTGTCGAGCGCCGCATGCTGGAGCGGGACGGCGCGGAGGTCGCCCGGGCCACGTCGCTGGTCCGATATGCCCCCGGCTCTGCCTTTTCCGCGCACAAGCATGACATGGGCGAGGAATTCCTGGTGCTGGACGGTGTCTTTTCCGATGAAAGCGGCGACTTTCCGAAAGGTATGTATGTCCGCAATCCGCCCGGCTCCAGCCATGTCCCCTCGAGCGATCCGGGCGCCGTGATCCTGGTCAAGCTGCGCCAGATGCAGCCGGATGACGCCGCCTATGTGCGGGTGAATACGCTTGACCCGGCCGGCTGGCAGGTGGGACGGGCGGGCGAAAGCATCCTGCCCCTACACATCCGGCCGGACGAGGAAGTCGTCATGCTCGACTGGGAACGCGGGGCGCGCTTCGACGCCCAGGATTTTCCGGGTGGCGCGGAATACTTTGTTATCGAAGGCAGTTTCGAGGATCAGGACGGCCGCTACGACCAGGGAACCTGGCTGCGCCTGCCAGCGGACAGCCGGCAGACCATCCGCACATCACAGGGCGCGCGGGTCTGGCGCAAGACCGGTCATCTGGAAACTTGAGCCGAAATGGGGCCACTTGCCACCGCCTTGTCCAGCACGGATCGGGCGATCAGCTTGTGAAACGGCAGGATCAGCGCCAAATAAGCGTGGCCCGCCAGATTGTGCCGCTTGCAGCAGGTCGATGCAAAAACCCTTGGCGCCGCTCCACCGGTGCGCAACAGGGACAATCTGAAATCCTGATGCCAGTCGTCTTCGCCGAGGACGATCTCGTCGTCAGCGACCGAATAGATCTTGAAAAAGCCGATCCGGTCGCCCGGTGCCCGCTGCTCCATTGGCAACCGGCTTTGTTGAAGCGCCAGCTTGTCGGTGGTTTTCATCCCGATCAGCCCGGTCAGCCGGTCACGGACTGCCAGCAGCGCCTTCATCCAGTTGATGTCGGCGTTGAGGACATGGTCGGCCAGGACGCGCATGTCCGCCGCCTGCAGATCCGGGCGCCCTTTCAGGGACACGGAATAGCAGTCCAGAAAATCGCGCGGTGCCCGATAGGCGTTCAAAAGGCTTTCGGAAGGAAGCGTGTCGGCCTGGCTCATTGTCTGCTCCAAAGACGTGAAATCGGAAGCAAGACTACCGCCGATTGTCGTCCCGCGCGCTCACGCGGATTGCCGCAGCAAAAAAGGCTCGAAGCGCCGTTTATGCTTTTTTTGCCAACCCGTTCGTTCCCATGTCATCCCGGCCAAGCGAAGCGCGAGCCGGGACCGGGGAGCTCGAAGTCTTTGACCTTTTGTCCTTTTCCCACCGACAGATCCAGGCTCTCCGATCCCGGGTCTACACTTCGCTGCGCCCGGGATGACGAAATCGGGGCATTCTACCTTTGCCGAACCAAAGCCAAACGTCAGCCCCAGGCCCCGGAAAAAGCGATATCGTCAATTGCCATGCGGCTGCTCGGGGTTTCGCGGATCTGAAGACTTTCCGGCAGTTCGGCGACATCCCCGCGCTTGCCGATGATCAGCGCGATCTGCGGCTGGTAGCGTTCCGGCACTCCAAGCTTGTCGTGGATCTCGTCCTTCAGGATGCCGGCAACGCCGTGGGCGTGATAGCCGAGCGTTGAGGCCTGCAGCGCCGCATGGGTCCAGGCCGAGCCGGCGTCAAAGGCGTGATAGCCGTTCGGCCGGCCGGGATTGCCGTCCTCACCATCCACTTCTGTATCCGAAAAGAGATAAACCAGCGCCGAGGCATGCTGGCCCCAGTCGCGGTTGAACGGGTTGAGCAGGTCGACCAGAACCTGCCAGTTGCCGTCTCCCCGCCGGGCATAGACAAAACGCCAGGGCTGAATGTTGAACGCGGAGGGTGCCCAGCGGGCGGCTTCCAGAATGGTCTTCAGATCCGCTTCCGGCATTTCTGAGCGGTCGAAGGCACGGGGCGACCAGCGGTTGACAAACAGGTCGTCGACGGGATGGGCAGGCGTACGGGCAGTCATTGCAATCTCTCCAAACAGGTCCCGGGCTGTTGTCCGCCCGGCCGAGCTGGAGATAGGATAGCTTTATCTTTATATCAAGATACTTTTTATCAAGACATCATCCCGCCGGAGCCGCGCGGCCCGGTTCCTGCGGTTTTGCGCCGATGGCCGGGGCCACAAGGATGGCCGTCAGTACAAGCAGGGCCGACAGGATTTCGCGGATTCCCAGGGCCTCGCCGAAGCCCCACCAGCCGACCAGGAACATAGTTGGCAGTTCAAAACTGCCCGCGGCAGCGGTGCGCACCGGGCCGACCCTCTGGCAGGCGAAGGTGAATATCAGTTGCGGAATCAAGGCCGTCAGCAGGCCCATCACCAGCACCAGCCCCCAAGCCCCGGCGGACGCGGGCAGCACCGAGCCCTGTCCTTCCTGAAGAGCCAGCGGCAGAAGGCCAATGATCGATCCGGTGAGGCCTGAGGCCGTGCGTTCCAGGGAATTGAGCTGCCCGGCGAGGCCGCTGAGCACAACCACCAGAAAACCGAAGGCGACCGGCGCCGGGATCGCCCAGACAAGCGCCTTGAACACTTCTGGCGACAACATCGCGGGATCCAGCAGCATGCCGGCCGCGGCAATGACGAGCCCCGCCGCCGCAAAGGACCGCCAGCTGAGTGCCTGCCGCAACAGAACCCAGGCAAACAGGGCCGCGAACACCGGATAGGACATATAGACGACACCGGCCGCCGCCACAGGCGCGGAGCCGAGCGCTTCCAGATAGCCGATCAGGCTGAGGCTGAAAACGCAGCCCGCTCCCATGAGCAGCAGCGCACCACCCCATTTTTCCCGCTGCAGCGGCAGGAACGGCAGCAGGAACAGCGCCGAAAAGCCATAGCGATAGAGCGCGATCGTCGCAGGCCCGGTGCCCAGGCCCTGAAGCTCGCGCACGAACAGCGGCATCAGGCCGAAGCAGACTGCGGAAGCGGCAATGACAAGCGTTGCGCTTGTGGTGTTGAGGTGAGGTTCGGGGAGCGTTTTGATCATCATGATCTGTCGATACAGTCAGCAAAAACAAAAATGAAATTCCTAGTTTTCATTTGCGACATGAAATGATTTCATAAAGGTATGATTCCGCGCCTTGCCATGCATCACCTGACGCTGCTCTCCGCGCTTGGAGAAACCGGTAGCATGACCGCCTCCGCCGCCCGTCTCGGCGTCACCCAGTCAGCGGCCTCGCACCGGCTGCGGGAAGCCGAGCGCCGGCTTGGCGTGCCCCTCGCGCGCCGCGCGGATGCCGGTATCGAGCTGACGGCGGAGGGCGAACGACTGCGCCACCTGGGCGAGAGTTTTCTGGCCGAGCTGTTCCGGCTTGAACAGGACCTGGAAGCTTCCGCCCGCGATGCCCGCGTCCTGGTCCGGCTCGGACAGGCAACCTATAGCCGCTATCACTGGTTTCCAGCGTTTCTGGACTATGTCGAGGAGGCCGACCCAGGCCTTTCCATCGATCTTGCCGGGCGCGCCACCGCCCATCCGCTGGCCTCGCTGCTGGACGGCTCGGTGGATGTCTCCCTGGTGTTCGGCCGCGAGCCGGCCCTTTCCCAATTCCGCTCGATCAAGCTCGGTTCCGACCCGATTGTCGCGGTTCTGTCCAAAACCCACCCGCTGGCGGCCGAACCCGTGGTCAACAGCGAGAACATGGGCGACGAGCGTTTCTTCGTTTATCCGTTGACGTCCGAGCCGGGGTTTGACTGGACCACGCTGCTCGGCGCGCCGACCAAGCCGTTCCGGCGCCTCAACCCCATGCCGACACCCGAGGCTGTGATCGACCTTGTCCGGGCGAGCTTCGGTGTCGCGATCTTCAGCAAATGGGCCATCGAACCGGAGCTGGCCGACGGCACGCTGGTTTCCCGGCCGATTGCCGAGGGCGGCGTGTCGCTCGACTGGTGGTGCGTCCGGCGCGCTTCCGATCCAGCCGACAGTCCGTCGGCCCGCCTTGCCAGTGTTCTCGCCTGCTGGAGCCGCGATACGGACCGCGCCCTGTCGACGCTGGCTTTTGGGAGCGGATCGTAGAGCTCTTAACTCCTGAAATCCCTCTGGCCGGTCACTCGCAAACTGGCCTAAGCTGCCACCGGAGATATGTGGTTGGGCGAGGGAAAGACTGATGGCGGGACTGTCCGAGAAGGGCCGCAAGCGTGGGCTGGTGCTGGCCATGGGAGGTCTTGGCGGCCTGGTCATGCTCGACGAGACCATTCTCGGCGTTTCCCTGCCCGCCATCCGCTCCGAAATGGGACTGTCGCCGACCACCACCCACTGGATCATCAACTCCTACATGCTGACCTTCACCTGTTTTGCCGCCATCGGTGGCAAGGCGATCGATCTGTTTGGGCTTCGGCCTGCGCTCATTGTCACCAGCGTGGTTTTTGCGGTCGCCAGCCTGCTCGCTGGTTTTGCCGATGGCGCCACCATGCTGATCTCCATGCGGGTGGTGCAGGGCCTGTGCGCGGCGATCATGTTTCCGATGACACTGGCAGCGGCAACGCTGACCTTCGATGAGACCGAACGCGGCCGTGCCATCGGTACCCTGGCGGGCATGGCGACGATCTTTCTCGCGGCCGGCCCTTTCCTGGGCGGGGTGTTGACGGATTACCTGTCCTGGCGCTGGGTTTTCTGGATCAACATTCCGATCGTCGTCGCGGGCACCGCCCTTGCCTGCTTTCTGTGGCGCAACCCGGAAGTTCCGCGGCCCCGGCCCGTCGTCGACCGGATTGGACTGGTGCTGCTTCTGATCGGTATGACAGGGCTCATCTTCGGCCTGATGGAAGGCCCCGATTTCGGCTGGGTGACACCGGCCATTCTCGTCAGCCTCGTGGCAGGTGTCATCGGCCTTGCCGTCTTCATCGCCTATGAGGCCCGGCAAGCCAAGCCGCTCATCGATGTCCGGCTGTTCCGCCTGAAGGCCTTTCACGCCAGCGCCACGGTCATTCTGCTCACCCAGATGAGCAAGATCGTGGTGGCGATCTTCGTGCCCCATTTCCTGCAGCTGGAGATGAAATATTCCGCGCTGGCCGCGGGTCTTGCCACGGTCGTTGCGGTGTTGCCGTTTCCGTTCCTGTCGGCGCCCGCCGGCAAATTCGCCGACAGGCACGGCTCCCGCCGGCCCGTCCTGCTCTCGCTTGCCCTTCTGGCCGTCGCCAATGCGGCAATCGGCGGACTGATGTTTATGGAAAACTATATGGTTCTCGCGCCCGCGCTGCTGGTCTGGGGCATCGCCCTGCCCTTCGCAATGATCCCGACCGGACGCCTCACGGCGAATTCGGTGCCCAAGGACAAACAGGGCGAGGTCAGCGGCCTGGTGATCACCGCCCGTCTGGTCGGCGGCACGCTCGGCGTCACCATGGGCAGCGTGCTCTTGGCTATGAGCGCCGGTTTCAGCTCCATTTTCTGGGTCATGAGCGCGCTTTTGATGCTGTGCTGGGCCTATGGCGCCACAGCCTTCGTGAAAGACTCAGTTGCGGCGAGATAGCCGCGATTTTCAGGCGAAGTCGCCTTGATACTGCTCCCGCAGCACATTTTTCTGGATCTTGCCCATGGTGTTTCGCGGCAGGGTCTCCAGCACGTGGACCTTCTTCGGCTGCTTGAACCTGGCGAGCCGGTCACCGAGCGCGGTCTGGACGGTTTCCTGATCCAGCACGGCGCCGTTTTTCGGCGCCAGAACCGCAATGACCGCCTCGCCGAAGTCGGGATGCGGCACGCCAATCACCGCGCTTTCGGCAACACCGGGCAATTCATCCAGCAACGCCTCGACCTCGGCCGGGTAAACGTTGAAGCCGCCGGAAATGATCAGATCCTTGGAACGGCCGACAATGGCGACATAACCGTCCTCGTCGATCCGGCCCATGTCACCGGTAATGAAGTAGCCGTCCGCACGGAATTCCTGCGCGGTTTTCTCCGGCATGCGCCAATAGCCCTGAAACACGTTCGGCCCCTTGATCTCGATGATGCCGACCTCGCCCTTCGCAACTTCCCGTCCGGTTTTGGGATCGACGATCCGCAGGCCCACACTCGGCAAAGGAAAGCCGACCGTGCCCGGGCGCCGCTCGCCGTCATAGGGGTTGGAGGTGTTCATGTTGGTTTCGGTCATGCCGTAGCGTTCCAGGATGGCGTGACCGGTGCGCTCCGAAAATTCCCTATGCACTTCGGCGGAAAGCGGCGCGGAGCCTGAAATGAACAGGCGCATGTGGCTGGCAATATCCCTGGTGAACCGCTCGGACCCGAGCAGACGCGTATAGAAGGTCGGCACGCCCATCATGGCGGTTGCTCTTGGCAGAACCGCCAGCACCTGATCGAGGTCGAATTTCGGCAGGAACAGCATGGAGCCGCCCGCCATCATCAGGCAGTTGGTGGCGACGAACAGACCATGGGTGTGGAAGATCGGCAGGGCGTGCAGAAGCACATCGTCTTGCGTGAACCGCCAGTATTTGACCATGGTCGCGGAATTCGACGCCAGATTGTCATGGCTCAGCATCGCGCCCTTGGAGCGGCCCGTCGTTCCGGAGGTATAAAGAATCGCGGCCAGATCGTCGTCTTCCCTCGGCCGGGTCTCGTAATCTGTCGGCATCGCATCGGCCAGTTGCCGCAGACTGCCCTCGCCGTTTGCGTCAAGGGTCTGCAGCTTTGCACCCGCCTTCTGCGCGGTTCCGGCAAGCGCGTCGGCCCTGGACGGGTCACAGACAAAGACCGCTGGCTCAGCATCGCCGACGAAATAGGCGATCTCGGTGGGCGTATAGGCCGTGTTGAGCGGCAGGAAGACGCCTCCGGCGCGAATCGTGCCCAGATAGACCATCAGCGCGTCGGCTGTTTTCTCGACCTGAACAGCGACCCGGTCGCCCGGTTTGACTCCGAGCTTCTGCAGGGCGCCGGCATATTGCGCCGAGCGGGCCAGCATGTCCCGGTAGGTGAGTTTTGTGCCGTCCGCCAGTTCCAGAAACACCTTGTCCCGGTCGGGGATAAAGGCAGTCAGGGCGTCGAAGAGATGATTGCTCATGGTAGGATTTCCGGACAGGCGGGCAAAACGATGCTCAATTTTAAAGCAAGTCTCCGTAATTTGGGCAAGTCCGGATCCGCTTTTCGCCTGCCATTACGGTTTCATAAACGTTTGTCTTCATGCTGTTGTCTGGCCACGTATTTGCTTTGCCAAAGAATCCGCACACTCAGGTGAAATGTGAGATCCGCAACTCAGATGCACAGCAACAGACGCGACAAGGACTTCTCATGTCGACCCAAAGGCCGCTGACACTCGCCGAATTCATCGCAGACGGGGCTATCCATGTGATCGGCATTTGCCTCGGACTGACGGCAACCATCATTCTTGCCGCAACGCTCTGGAACACCGGCGATGCAGCCCGGCAGGTCACGGTGATGATCTACGCCGCCTGCCTGATGGCCATGCTGATCTGTTCCGCGCTCTACAACATGTTCGCCCGCGACCACAAAACCGGCATTCTGCGCCGTCTGGACCATGCCGCGATCTTCCTGCTGATTGCCGGCACCTATACGCCGCTGGCCGCGATGATCATCGGCGGCTGGACGGGCGGAATCCTGCTTGCGGTCGTCTGGACCGGGGCGCTTGCCGGTGTGATCGTCAAGCTGCTTCATCTGACCGGCCTGGAAAAACTGACCGTGCCGATCTATCTCGGCCTCGGCTGGGTGGTCGTCTTCGCCGCCAATCCCCTGATCGAAAAGGCGTCGACCTTCGGTTTCTACATGATCCTGGCCGGTGGCCTGCTCTACACGATCGGCACCCTGTTTTATGTCTGGAAACGGCTGCCGTTTCAAAACGCGATCTGGCACGCCTTCGTTCTGGCAGCGGCCGTCTGCCACTTCTCGGCCGTGTTCCACGACGTGGCGCTGGCGCGGGCCGTCTGAGGCCGGCACAAAGAAAAAGGCAGCCCGCCGAAGCGTGCTGCCTTCCGATCAGTTCAAGGAAATCCCGGCTCAGGCTTCCCCGTCCGGGTCCTTCTTCAAAACGATCACCTTGGTGCGCAGCGGCACCCGATTGTAAAGATCGATCACGTCCTGCTGCCACATGCGGATGCAGCCGGAGGACACGCTCTTGCCAATGGAACTCGGCTGGTTGGTGCCGTGAATCCGGAACAGCGTGTCGGTTGCGCCCTGCCACAGATCCATGGCGCGCGCGCCAAGCGGGTTCTTCAAGCCTGCCGGATAGCCCTTTTCCCAATAGCGTTCCAGGGACGGCTTGCGAGCGATCATTTCACGTGGAGGGCGCCAGATCGGATGCGGACGCTTGACCCGGATCTGCGCCTCGCCGGACCAGGCAAAGCCTGCGCGGCCAACGCCGATTCCATAGCGCAGCGCCTTGCCGCCGCCGAGCGTCCAGTAGAGGAAATTGTTGTAGGGGTCGACGATGACGGTACCCGGCCGCTCCCGGGTCTTGTACTCGACCACCTGGCGCCAGTATTTTTTGTCGAAACTCTTGTAGTTGATCGCTGGCCAGGTGAAGTCGCCATCGGGCAGTGCCGCATAGGCGGCAGCGTAATCGAACTCCTCATCCGGCAGCGCGGGCTGATCGGGAAGGCCGACAAGATCGGCCGTCTGGCAGCCGGCAAGGGTCAGCGCGGCAAGCGCGACGCTTCCGGCCAGAAACGAGCGCCGGTTTACGCCACGGCTTTCGAAGCTTGTGTCGAATTCAGTCTGCGGTTCGAAACGCTTCATGGAACCTCTCGCTGGGCCTCTTTTGGGACCTTCGGAAAATCAGGCTCTTTCTTGAGCCAGCTTTTCAACAGTTGCAAGTCACATTCCACAAAGATGCCTTACATTCCTCCCCCGAATGCCTAGATTAGCGCGTGTTGTGTCTCTCCTGCCCCACTCACAAGGTTTTTCCGTGCACTCTTCTCCCCCCCACTCGCCCTTCCCCATATTCGACGGCCACAATGACACGCTGTTGAAATTCGAGATCGAGATGATGAAGGGTCAGGAGCGCAGTTTCTTCGAGCGCGACAACACCGGCCATCTCGACAAGGTCCGGGCGGAAGAAGCCGGGTTTGCCGGCGGGCTCTTCGCAATGTTCGTGCCGTCCAATCCGAACCAGGATTTTTCCAAGCCGTTCGATCCGAAGGACCCGGCCAACTATCAACCCGTCCCCCAGAAACAGGCGCTCGACTTCACCATGCGGCTGATCGAGCGTGCCGAACAGCTTGAAACCGAGTCGGAAGGTACTGTCGCGATCTGCCGGACACCGGAGGAAAACCGGACCGCGATCGAGGCCGGCCGGATGGCGGTCAGCCTTCACATCGAGGGCGCGGAAGCGATTGACACCAACTTCTATGCTCTTGAGGACCTGTACCGGCGCGGACTGCGCTCACTTGGTCCGGTCTGGAGCCGGGAAAACGCTTTCGGCTATGGTGTCCCGATGGCCTATCCGGCATCACCGGACATCGGCCCGGGCCTGCCGGAAGCGGGCCGTGACCTGGTGCGCGCCTGCAATCAGCTCGGCATTCTGCTCGATGTGTCCCATCTCAATGAAAAGGGCTTCTGGGATCTGGCGCGGATCACCGACCGGCCGATCGTGGCAAGCCATTCCAATGTCCATGCGATCTGCGCCAGCAGCCGCAATCTCACCGACAAGCAGCTGGATGCCATCAAGGAAAGCGGCGGACTGGTCGGGATCAACTTCCACGTGGCCTTCCTACGCCCGGATGGCGGCTATGGCCGCGACATGCCGCTCGACGTGATCGCGGATCACGCCGCCTATCTGGTCGACCGCCTCGGAGAAGACTCTGTCGCCCTCGGCTCGGATTTCGACGGCTGCGTGCTGCCGCGCGACCTTGGCGACGTGACCGGCCTCGGCCGGCTGATGGAGACCCTCGACGCCCGCGGCTTTACCGGCGAAGTGCTGGAGAAGATCGCCTACAGGAATTGGATCGCGGCTCTGGAGAAAGCCGCAGCCTGATCCGTACGCTGCCGGGTACCGGCGTCCCTCGGGTCCTTCGCTCGCAAACTTGTTACCAAAGCCAACGACTTAGCGATTGCATTTGTGTCAGGACGGCGAAACAATGCATTTATTGTCATTTTTCGCAGTCGTCTAATTATGCAGACTGGCCCCGCACCGAGCTGTGTCCCTTTGGTCCCGGCGATGGCCCGGGAAAAAGTCGCAGACAGGTGCAAAAACCGGCAGGACGGCTGACCACGTTTGGCACGCCCCATCGACCGATCCCTCGCATCTGCGTAAGATCGGTTCCTAAGGAGATCGAGATTGCAGCTGGTGTTTGACACCGGCCGCGGTCTCAATGCGTGTTGCCAATCGGACGCGATGCCAGTGGGGAGGCAACGACGTGAGGTTAATGGACGCTGCGGATAAGAGGCCGCAAGCCGAAAATACGCGCGGCGGCAAGCGTGCAAGGAAGTCGGACGCGGTCTACCAGGATCTGAAGCGGAAGATCCTGACGGGTGAAATGACGTCTGAAAGCCCGATTACCGAACAGTCTCTTGCCCAGGATTACGGCTGCTCGCAGAGCACGATCCGGGAAGCCCTGATGCTGCTGCAGGAATATGGCCTGGTCGTCCGGCGCGGATACCAGGGCACATTCGTGACCGATCCCAGCCTGCCCGAGGCGCAATTGATGCTGAAACTGCGGGTGGATATCGAAGCGACCGGCATCACAGAAGCAATCAAATACGTCACCCCCTCGCAAATCGACGAGCTTTACGACCTGGACCGGCAGTTTGAGGACTGCCGTGTACGGCGGGATGTCTTCGGCTGCGCCGAGGTCGACCGGGCACTGCATGTGCGTCTGTTCAAGATCGCCCAGATGCCGGTCCTGGAACCGATGCTGCTCAGAACCTTCATGATCCTTCAGCAGGTGATGCTGTCAAAACCGCGTCCGGAAGTCTCCTGGGCACGGCCGAACGTCACACCACATGCGGCGATTTTCGAAGCACTGGCTGAGCGCAACAAAGAAGCCACCCAGGCCGCGCTCAGATCCCATATCCTGTCCAGCGCCGTTCTGCTTGCGCCGCATTACTACGGCACGGATCTGGATCGGCTTCAGGACCAGGTCGATACGCTGCCCCTGCAATCGGCGAGCTAAACAACCTCAGTCTCAGGACATGCAAAAAAGCGGCGAAGCCATGCTCCGCCGCCAATTCAACGCGTCTGAAAACCAATCCCGGAAAACGCCGGTCAGGCGCTTTCCATCATCTGTTGCTGGGTCAGCATGGCCGCACCGATCAGCTCCTTGGTGTAAGCGTCCTTCGGTGCTTCGAAGATCGCATCGGCAGTGCCGGCCTCCACCACCTTGCCCCGCTGCATCACCATCACCGTGTCGGACAGCGCCCGGACCACGGCAAGATCATGCGATATGAACAGGTAGGTCAAGTCATGGGCCTTCTGCAGATCGCGCAGAAGCTCGACCACCTGTTTCTGGATGGTGCGATCCAGGGCCGAGGTCGGCTCGTCGAGCACGACCAGCTCCGGTTTCAGCACCATGGTGCGCGCAATGGCAATGCGCTGGCGCTGGCCGCCGGAAAACTCATGCGGATAGCGATTGCGCATGACCGGGTCCATGGAAACCTCTTCCAGAGCCTGGCAAGCGCGCTTGTCCCGGTCCTTTGCGGACAGGGACGGTTCGTGCACCAGAAGCCCCTCGGAAATGATCTGACCGACCGTCATGCGCGGGCTGAGCGAACCGAACGGGTCCTGGAAGATCAGTTGCATGTCCTTGCGCAGGGCGCGCATGGCCCCCCGGTCCTTGCCGGAGATCTGCTGTCCCTGAAAGACCACCCGGCCGCCGGCCGGCAGCAGGTTCAGGACCGCCCGGCCCAAGGTCGATTTGCCCGAACCGCTTTCGCCGACGATCCCGAGCGTCTGGCCCTTGCGCAGGGAGAAGCTGATATTGTCGACGGCGCGCAGGATGTGCTTGGGCTTGAAGAAGCCGCTATCGAGTTCAAACTCGACCTCGACCTTCTGTGCCTCGAGTAGTATCGGCGCACTTTCGGGAACCGGCAGCTTGTGGCCGGTCGGCTCCGCGTCCAGCAGCATCTTGGTGTAGGGATGCTCCGGCCGGGTGAAGATCTGGCCGGTTTCGCCGCTTTCGACCACCTCGCCGGTCTTCATGACATAAACCCGGTCGGCAATGCGCCGGACGATGCCCAGATCGTGGGTGATGAAGATCACCGCCATGCCGAGCCGCTTCTGCAGATCGGCCAGGAGATCGAGGATCTGCGCCTGCGTGGTGACGTCAAGCGCCGTGGTCGGCTCGTCGGCGATGAGAACATCCGGATCGTTGGCAAGCGCCATTGCGATCATCACGCGCTGACGCTGGCCGCCGGACATCTCGTATGGATAAGCCTTGATCTTGCGTTCCGGCTCGGGAATGTTCACCAGCTTCAAAAGCTCGAGCGCCTTGGCCTTGGCCGCCTTCCACGACAGGCCACCATGCACGACCATCGGCTCGGCCAACTGGCGGCCGATGGTGTAGAGCGGATCGAGCGAGGTCATCGGCTCCTGGAAGATCATGGTGATCTTGGCACCGCGGACCTTGTTCAGCTTGCCTATCGGCAAACCGAGGATGTTGCGCCCTTCGTAGATGACCTCGCCTTCGGTGCGCCCGTTGGAAGCGAGCAGACCCATCGCGGCCATCATCGTCTGGCTCTTGCCGGAGCCGCTCTCGCCGACGATCGCGACCGTCTCGCCGGCTCCGACATGGATGTCGACGCCGCGGACGGCGTTGATGGTTCCGGTGGCGGTCTCGAAATCGACCTTGAGATCCTTGATGGAGAGGACCGTCTTGTTGCTGTCTTGGGCCATGGCTCTCTCCCTATCGGTCTTTCGGATCCAGCGCATCGCGCAGGCCGTCGCCGATGAAGTTCAGCGCGAACAAGGTCGATGTCAGGAAGATGGACGGGAAGATCAGCATCCAGGCGGCGCCCTGCAAGTTGCGCGCCCCCTCTGAAATCAGAACACCCCAGCTGGTCATTGGCTCCTGGATGCCGAGCCCCAGGAAGGACAGGAAGCTCTCCAGAAGGATGACCTTGGGCACCAGAAGGGTCATGTAGACCACCACCGGCCCGAGCGTATTCGGAATGATGTGCCGACGCACGATGCCGCCATCGGCAACACCCATGGCCTCGGCCGCCTGAACGTATTCCTGGCGCTTGATGGTGAGCGTTTGACCGCGCACGATGCGCGCCATGTCGAGCCATTCCACCGCGCCAACGGCAATGAACATCAGGATGAAGTTCCGGCCGAAAAACACCACCAGCATGATCACGAAGAAGATGAAGGGCAGCGAATAAAGCACATCGACGACACGCATCATCATCTGGTCGACCCGGCCGCCGAGATAGCCTGACGTGGCGCCATAGAGCACCCCGATGGAGATCGCGACCACAGTGGCCAGAAGGCCGATCGTCAGCGACACCCGGCCGGCGATGAATGTCCGGGTCATCATGTCCCTGCCATTGGCATCGGTACCGAAATAGAAATGGGTGTAGTTGATGTCGGACCGGATCGTGGCCTGTTTCTTGTCGGCGGACATGTCCGACAGCACGGTGTTCTTGAACAGGTCGCTGCGGTCGAAATACTGCACCGAGCGCGGATCGATTTCCCGCTTGGAAGTCACGGTCGCCACCACGGCATCGCCGTCGCGCTCGTAACTGTCCACCGTCAGGCGGGCCCGCTTGGCCGCTGTCATGAAGCCAGGCTCGACTTTTTCCGCGCGCGGATAGGCCTCAAGGCTCGCAGGCACTTTGACATAGTCGCGATAGACCGTGTCGTAATGGTGCGGTGACAGGATCGGGCCGAAAATCGAGATCAGCGCGATCACCAGCAGCACGACCATGGAGGCGACGGCCGCGCGGTTGGCCAGAAGCCGGTCGCGGGCGTCGTCCCAGAGCGAACGCCCCTTTGCGGGCACGTCGCTGGATGTTGTTGCAGTCAGGGTCACGGGTCAGCTCCTCCTCAATCGTAGCGCACACGCGGATCGAGAAGCGCGTAAAGCAGATCCACAATGAGGTTGAACATGATAACGAAACAGGCGACGACCACGACGGTTCCCATGACCAGGGTGTAATCGCGGTTCAGCGCGCCTTGCACGAAGTAGCGGCCAATGCCGGGAATGCCGAAGATGGTCTCGATCACCACCGAGCCGGTCAAAAGGGCAGCCGCGGCCGGACCGAGATAGGAGACCACCGGTAGGATCGCGCCGCGCAGGGCATGCACCACCACGATCATGTAGGAGGTCAAGCCATAGGCCCGGGCCGTGCGCACATGGTTGGACCTGAGCGCCTCGATCATCGAGCCGCGGGTCAGACGGGCGACGACCGCGATCTGCGGCAGGGCCAGTGTGACCACCGGCAGAACCCGGTTGACGAAGGCCCCTCCGTTCCAGCCGCCGACCGGCAGCCAGCCCAGCCAGACGCCGAGGATCAGGGTCAGGATCGGCGCCACAACGAAATTCGGAATGGTCACGCCGAGCGTTGCGGCCGCCATCACCGAATAGTCGGTGGTCTTGTTTTGCCGCAGGGCGGCGATCACGCCGAGACAACCGCCGACAACCAGCGCCAGACACAGAGCCGACAGGCCGAGCTGGATGGAGATCGGCAAGCTTTGCGCGAAGAGTTCGTTGATCGAGAAATCACGGAAATAGAAACTCGGACCGAAATCCAGACGTGCCACGCTCTGCAGATACAGCAGGTACTGGTTCCAGAGCGGCTCGTCGAGGTGATAGATCTTGTTCAAATTCTCCATCACTTTCGCTTCCAGCGGACGCTCCAGGTCGAACGGACCACCGGGCGCGATGCGGATCAGGAAGAAAGAGATGGTAACTATCAAAAAGAGGGTCGGGATTGCGCCGAGCAATCGACCGAGCACATAGCGGTGCATAGACTTGCCCCTATTGTTTTGACGGCGGTCTTTTGATCGGCCTCGGCCAACGCCACCTTACAACAGGAAACCGGCAGGGAATGCCCTGCCGGTCCTGAGGTTTTCGGGGTTACTCGGAGATGCTCATCCAGCGGCTCGGGTGGATGTTGAGGAGGTTGTCCTCAAATCCGGCGACCTTGTCGGAAACAAGGTTCATCGAGCCGTAGTACATCATCGGAATGAACGGCAGATCCCGCATGAAGAGCTCTTCGGCCTTCTTCAGGATGTCGGCGCGTTTTTCCAGATCCACGGTGACCGCGGCTTCGTCCATGAGGGCGTCATATTCCGGGTTCTCGTAGCGAGCGTAGTTGAACCCGGTGTTGTCGGCCTCGACCATGAACAGGAAGTTCTGCGGATCGGAATAGTCGCCGATCCAGCCCGCGCGCGCGATGTCGAAGTCCTGACGGTCACGCAGCATGGCGTAGTGCGTTTTGGTGTCCGTGTTGATCAGGTTGATGTTGACACCCAGCGGCTTCCACATGTCGGCAATCGCAACGGCCGTGTTCTTGTGGTTCTCGGAGGTGTTGTAGTTGATGGTCAGCTCAACAGGATTGTCCGGGCCGTAACCTGCGGCCGTGAGCAGCTCGAGCGCCTTTTCTTCGCGATCGATCTGGGACATGTCCTTGTAGTCGGCAAAAGCCGGATCACCGTAGTTGCCGATGCCCGGCGGCACGAAGGAATAGCCGGCCACCATGGTGGAGCCCCAGATTTCGTCGGCCAGGAATTCGCGGTCGATCGACATCGACAGCGCCTGGCGAACGTCCGGATTGCTCAGGACTTCGTCTTCGTGGTTCAGAGCGTAGTAGTAGGTGCCGAGATACGGCGCCACGTGGAACTGGTCACCCAGGTTCTCGCGCATGAACGCGACCTGCTCGGTCGGCGCGTCGTTGTTGGTGTGCAGTTCGCCGGCCTGGAACCGGCGCAGGGCAGCACCGCGGTCTTCGGTCGGATAGAAGAAGACAGTGTCGATCTTGACGTTGTCCGCGTCATGGAAATGCTGGTTCTTGACCGCCTTCACATGAGCGTTCGGGATGAATTCGGCCAGGGTGTAGGCACCGTTGGTGACGATGTTTTCCGCCTTGACGAAGTCGGAGCCGAATTTCTCGACGGAGGCCGGGTGCACCGGCAGGCCGGTCTGGTGGGCAAGCAGGTCGATGAAGTACGGTGTCGGTGCTTCAAGCGTGATTTCGAGCGTATGGTCGTCGACCGCCTTGACGCCGAGGTCTTCAGGCTTCAACTCGCCTTTGTTGACCTTCTCGGCATTCATGATCGGATAAAGCACGTTGGCGTATTTGGCGCCGGTGTCCGGGGTCATGATGCGCTGAAGCGAATAGACGAAATCGCCTGCAACGACCGGATCGCCGTTCGACCATTTTGCATTGTCGCGCAGCGTGAAGGTGTAGGTCTTGCCGTCGTCGGAGACGGACCATTCGGTGGCCACGCCCGGAATGATCTTGCCCGCGGAGCTGTAGGCAACCAGACCTTCGTAAAGGTCGCGCAGGATATGCGCTTCATAGGTTGTGGAGGTCTTGTGCTGGTCCAGGGTTTCCGGGTCAGCCGTGTTGCCGCGGTGGTAGACCACCTCGGCCATTGCAGTAAGAGATGTGGCAGCCATCAACGCAGCCGCCAGCGCTGTCACACGCATGGACTTGAACATATCGCTCTCCCCTCTGGGTTATTAGTTAAAGAATAGGAACGATGGGCGACAAGATTCCACGCTCTTTGCGCGCAATCAAGCATCCCCCAACGGCACATTTCGACTTTCGTCGCAAAAAGGCGATGTTTTTGCGGACATTTGAGAGGAAGGGGAAAAATTTTCCCCGGTTTTACTGTTTGGTCAAACGTTGCCACGCCGATACGCGCAATAATCTTTCAAAGCTAGCGGCAGAAGCGATATTTTCCACTATAGGCCAGATAGGTGCCCGTATTGGGGTTGAAAGACTTGAACTTCCGGGCGCAATAGGCCGCCCATTGCGGCGTGAACGGTGCCAATCCGGTCTTGGTATAGGGTACACGCTGCGGTTGTCCGCGGTAGCGCGGCGGATTGACATAGACCCGCGATCTGTAGGGATACGCGCGGCGATCGTAAGGGTGATAATAGTAGGGAGCGCCATAAGGACGGTAGGGTGGACCGTAGAGGCCCGGGCCGTAGAAGCCGACCGGACCGCCAAAATAAAAGCCGCTGCGATATCCGCGATACCCGCCCGATCCAAAGGAAAAGCCGATTCCGCCGCCGCCGACATAGATTCCGTCGGCGCGGGCTGTTTCTGGCGCAATCGCCAGCGCGCCGGCCGCAATCAGGGACGCGGCCAGAAAAAGGTTGCGGCTGCGGCGGGCCAAACCGCGCGGCAAGAGACCAGTGTTCAAGAAAGACATGTTCCATACTCCCGGCAGTCTCGGGGTCCATCCCCAGACTGCGCCTTTGTCGTCGGCCCTGTCCACTCTTCCAAAACTATATCCGATTTAAACGCGGAAATCTCGCGCACACCGATCAAAAATAGCTGTCCGCCTTTCCCGGCCGCTTGCGCTGTCCCGGTCCGGCCAGTAAACCGGGCGCCGATCAGACACCGGTTCAACAATTCCTAGGCATCCATGGCCCCGCCCCTTCTGACCCTGCGCGACATCCACCTGACCTTCGGCGGCACGCCGCTTCTGACCGGCGCCGAAATGTCGGTTTCCGAGGGCGACCGGCTGTGCCTGGTCGGCCGAAACGGCTCCGGCAAGTCCACGCTTTTGAAGATTGCCGCCGGTCTGATGGAGATGGACACAGGCGAACGCTTCTTTCAGCCCGGGCGCACCGTGCGCTACCTGCCGCAGGACCCGGACCTTGCCGCCTATCGAACCGTGCTCGACTATGTCAATGAAGGCTTGACGGAGGGCGACGATCCCTACCGAGGCGCCTATCTGCTCGAAGTGCTCGGCCTGACCGGCAAGGAAGACCCGAAGTCGCTCTCCGGCGGCGAGGCCCGCCGCGCGGCTCTTGCCAGGACGCTGGCGCCGGAGCCGGACATCCTGCTGCTCGACGAGCCGACCAACCATCTGGACCTGCCCGCCATTGAATGGCTGGAAGAAGAGCTCAAGAGCCTGAAATCGGCACTGGTGCTGATTTCCCACGACCGCCGCTTTCTGGAAAATCTTTCGCGCGCCACGATCTGGATCGACCGCGGCACTTCCCGGCGCATGGACAAGGGTTTTGCCTATTTCGAAGCCTGGCGCGACGAGGTGTTCGAGCAGGAAGAGGTCGACCAGCAGAAGCTGGCCCAGAAGATCAAGCGCGAAGAGCACTGGATGACCTATGGCGTCACCGCGCGGCGCAAGCGCAACATGCGCCGCGTGCGCGAGCTGGCGGACCTCAGGAAACAGAAGCGCGAGCACCGTGGCCCGCAGGGTACGGCGAAACTCAGCGCCACCGAAGGAGAGGCTTCCGGCAAGCTGGTGATCGAGGCCAAGGGCATTTCCAAGACCTATGGCGAGCGCGCCATCGTCAAGGAATTCTCCACCCGCATCCAGCGCGGTGACCGGGTCGGCTTTGTCGGCCCGAACGGCGCCGGCAAGACGACGCTCCTGAAAATGCTGACCGGCGAGCTGGCGCCCGACACCGGCTCGACACGTCTCGGCACCAATCTGGAAATGGTCACGCTCGACCAGAAGCGCGAGAAGCTGGATCTCAATGACAGCCTGTCCTCGGTCCTGACCGGCGGCAGTGGCGACATGGTGGTCATCGGCGACGAGAGCAAACATGTCATGTCCTATATGAAGGACTTCCTGTTTTCGCCCGAACAGGCGCGCACGCCGGTCCATGCGCTCTCCGGCGGCGAACGCGCCCGGGCAATGCTGGCGAGAGCACTCGCCAACAAGTCCAACCTGATGGTGCTCGACGAACCCACCAACGATCTGGACCTGGAAACGCTCGACCTCCTCCAGGAGCTTCTCGCCGACTATCCCGGCACCGCGCTAATCGTCTCCCACGACCGCGACTTTCTCGACCGGGTGGCCACCTCCGTGATAGTCTCGGAAGGCGATGGCCTGTGGCGGGAATATGCCGGCGGCTATACCGACATGCTGGCGCAACGCGGCGAAGGCGTCACCGCCCGCAAGGTCGAGAACCAGGTGCCGGCGAAGAAGGAAAAACCAGCCCGGTCAAACGCTTCGGCCGCCAAGCCGCAGCAGAAGTCGAAACTGACCTTCACCCAGCAGCATCTTCTGAAAACGCTGCCGGACACGATCGAGAGACTTGAAGTACAGCTTGAAGCGCTTCAGGGCGAGATGAACGATCCGAACCTTTTTGCCAAGAACCCCGACAAATTTGCCAGGATCTCCCAGCAAATCACTGACCTGACAGCGGAAAAGGACTCCGCCGAGGAGCAGTGGCTGGAGCTGGAGATGCTGAGCGAAGAGGGCTGAACTTCACGTCTGCCTCTCTGCCGGAACCCTGCCCGCCTCTGTGCGTTTTCCTCCCGAACAGAAGGAGACGCAAGCGATGCACACGGCGAAAATTCTGAAAATCGACCAGGTGACCCATGACGTGAAGCGCTTCCGGATCAGCGAGCCGGAAGGCTTCGACTTCAACGTCGGCGACGCCACCGAGATCGCGCTTGATCAGGACGGCTGGCGCGAGGAAACGCGGCCTTTCACGATGACCTCCCTGCCGGAGGAAAAGTCACTCGAATTCACCATCAAGGGCTATCCGGAACATGACGGTGTCACCAAGCGCCTGCACGCGTTGAAGGAGGGCGACACGGTGCTGATTGCCGATCCGTTCAAGACATTTCGCTACGAGGAACCCGGTGTTTTCATCGCCGGCGGGGCCGGCATCACGCCCTTCCTGGCGATTTTCCGGATGCTTGAAAAAGAGGGCAAGCTGGCCGGCAACCATCTGATCATCGCCAACAAGACCTCCGAGGACATCATCTACAAGAGCCAGCTGGAGTCGATGGACGGCCTCAAGGTTGATCACGTCCTGTCCGACGAGGATCTTGCCGGGACCCATCACGGCCTGATCGACGCCGATCTCTTGACGGACCTGGTGCCGGATCTCGACAGGCGCTTCTATCTTTGCGGTCCACCACCGATGATGGAGGCGGTCGAGGAGGTTCTGGGCAAGCTCGGCGTGAAGGCGGAAGCGATCGCGTTCAGTGACTGAGTAGAAGTGGCTTGTCTGCAGGCCGGATGATCCACTCTTTCTGCTGTCATCTAAGGCGCAGCGAATCGAAGACCCGAGACCCGGGACTCCCGGGTCGAGGCGATTTGGCCATCAGAGACGACGAAGATTTCTGGGCCCCCGTTTTCGCGGGAAGGACATCTGGACGGAAACGCGGCCTGTCAGCTTTATGCGGATCATTTCGCTCACCTCAAATCCTTGTAGAACACCGTGGTCGCATCGAGGACGCCGTGGCTGCCATAGGCGTAGTCCGGGATGACACCGACCTTCTGAAAGCCGCAGGTCGGATAGAGTTTCTCGGCGCGGTCGCCGGTGACCGTGTCGAGCACCAGCAGCCAGCGGTCCAGGGACAGCGCCAGCCCATCAATGGCGGCCATGAGCTTGCGGGCAAGGCCCTTGCGGCGGTGACCCGGATGAACCATCAATTTGGCGACCTCCGCCCGGTGGAGGCCATTGTCCTGGGGCGCGAGCGCCAGCATGACGACGCCGGCAATCTCGTTGCCGTCCTTCGCCACCATCAGGAACGCCTCGCCGGCCTCCAGCGCCGGCAGACGGCTTTCCCAGAAGGCCTCGGCCTTCTCGCGTGACAGCGGCAGGATGAAGCCGATGCCGGCACCATCCTCGACGCAGGCCATCAGCAAGGCGGCCAGTTGCGGCACGGCCGCACGGACTTCGGCCGGGGTCAGCAGATGGACGGGAGGTTCCGGCAAGAAGGGCGTTGTGGCGGGTTTGGACACAGTCATGGCGTGATCACCGTCAGGAGATAGCGGGCGGCCTCCGGGCCGGGCGCGTGATAGGCGTTGGCGGCGTTGAGGCGGAAACGCAGGCAGTCGCCGGGCTGAAGCTCATGGCGCTCCTCGCCGAGCGTCATCACCAACGCCCCCTCCAGAAGCACCAGGTGATGTTCCAGATCCGGCAGCGGCGGCACGGAATAGGAAATCGTCTGCCCTGCGGGCAGTTCGCCCTCGATGACACTGCCGCGAAAACCACTGGCTGCGGGCGAAACGCTGCGGCGGCGGAAGCCGGTTTCCGGGTCCTGCCAGACCGGTTGGTCCTGCCGGGCAATCTTTTTGTCCATAAGCGGCGCGCCGAAGCCGAAGAGGTCAGCCATGGAGAGTTCAAAGGCGCGAGCCAGCTGGCCGAGCACCACCGCCGTCGGGCTGGTGTCGCCGCGTTCGATCCGCGACAGGGTTGCCCGGCTGACGCCGGACTTTTCCGCCAGCTCATCCAGCGGCCAGTCCCGCGCCCGGCGCAGCTCGGCAATCCGCCGGCCGATATCCTGTTCAAGGCTGCTCATAACAATTCCCATATTTGAGATTTTTCTCATAAATGGGAATCATTGTTTTGCCAAGTGAAAACGACCAGGCACCTAAGGAAGGCTGATTGCTGTGCCAAGCTCCCCACCTCATCATTGCAGGGCTTGACCCTGCAATCCATGCCATGTCGTTGCCATAAGACAGGACCCTCAATGGAGACACGAAACGGCATGGATCCCATGGTCAAGCCATGGGATGACGTTGCAGGAGAGCTTCAGACGAGCCTCCCCAAATTGGAGCACCCCTCACACCTTCGAGAACACCGCGCTGGCGTTAACGCCGCCGAAGCCGAAGCCGTTGGTGAGGATGTGGTTGACCTCGCGGGCGATCGCCTTGCCGGGGATCATTTCGAAACGCTGCATGGCTTCGTCGGCGCTGTCCAGGTTGCGCGAGGGCGGCAGCAGGCCGCTCATCAGCGCCTTGACGCAGGCAATCGCCTCGACCGCGCCGGCGGCGCCCAGCAAGTGACCGAACATGGATTTCGACGACGACACCGCCAGATCCTTGCCGCGATTCTCGAACAGGGCGGTCAAAGCGGCGATTTCCGCGGCATCACCCACCGGTGTCGAGGTGGAGTGGGCGTTGACATAACCGATCTCGCCCGGAGAGAGCTTTGCGGTGGCCAGCGCCTGACGCATGGCCCGGAGACCGCCCTCGCCATCCGGCGAGGACGCGGTGACGTGATAGGCGTCGGCGCTTGTGCCATAGCCGGAGAGTTCCGCATGGATCGTGGCGCCACGGGCCTTCGCGTGGTCGTAATCCTCCAGGATCAGGATGCCGGAGCCTTCACCCATGATGAAGCCGTCCCGGTCCTGATCGAAAGGCCGAGAGGCATGGGCCGGGTCGTCGTTGCGCTTGGAAGACATCGCCTTGGCGGCGCAGAAGCCGGCATAGGACACCTTGTCGATACAGGCTTCCGTGCCGCCGGCAACCATGACATCGGCCTCGCCGGAGCGGATCAGCCGGGCCGCATCGCCGATCGCCTGCAGGCTGGCGGCGCAGGCCGTCACCGGCGCCCCGATGGGCCCTTTCAGGCCATGGCGAATGGAAACCTGGCCGGCGGCAAGATTGGCAAGGAAGGACGGCACGAGAAATGGCGACGCCCGGCGCGGCCCTTTTTCATCGACAAGTCGCGTGCCGGCCGTCATGGCCGGAAAGCCGCCGACACCGGTGCCGATGATGGTACCCGTGCGTTCCTTGTCCCGGTCGGTCCTGGGCTCCCAGCCCGCATGCGCCAGCGCCTCCTGAACGGCGCCCATGGCAAAGTGGATGAAACGGTCGGTGCGGCGCTGCTCGCGCGGATCCATCACCGCGTCGACGTCAAAGCCATGTTCGTCTTCCGCCTTGGTCGGCACTTCCCCAGCAATCTGGCAAGCCAAATCGCTGGGATCAAAATGGCTGATCCTGCGAATGCCGTTTGCCCCTTGCGTTGCCCGGTTCCAGAAGGCTTCCAGCCCGGTTCCAAGCGGCGACACAATGCCCAAACCCGTTACGACCACACGACGCATACTCTACCTCTTTCTTGTCAAACCCTGCAGCTGCGCAAGTAGGAACTGGTGACGGTGATGTCCAGCTCAGGAGACAGTTTCGCGGTGCGGCGATCAGAGTTTCGAGAGCTGTTGCAAGGCACCGATGGCCTTCATGAACTCTTCATTGCTGCCCAGATGACCGAGCACCTCTTTCTGCGCCTGGCGCCAGAGCGGCAGCGCCTTTGCCAGAAGCCGCGCGCCTTCGCTGCTGAGCAGGTAATGCTTGCCTCGTCCATTCCGGGAGAGCTCCGAGATCACAAGGCCCTTCCGCTCCAGCAGCGCGATGTTGCGCACAAGCGTTGTGCGTTCCATCGACAGCCGCTCCGCCAACTCTCCCGTCGACTCCTCCCGGCCCTGGCGGATCGCCACCAGCACCGAAAACTGACCGGCGGTCATGCCAACCTGCCGTGCCAGCCGATCGTAATGCCGGCTGACGGCCCGGGCCGCCTTGCGCGCGTTGTCCAGCACGCACAGCGAAAAATCATCCTGTTCCATCAATCATTCACGTGTATATACACATCGCTCTTATGTGTATATACACGCCCTTTGTCAATTCACATTTCTAATTCATACATAGTACGCGACTCTCTATCCCGGTATTGCGTTAAATTGCGTAGGCGTTACCGTGTCGGAAAACTGCTCTCAACCAGTGAGTGAGGAGATCGAGATGACGGATGCAGTTCAGGCCGTGGAAGACATGAAAAGGAAGATCCAGGAGAACTGGGGCTGGTTTCTGGCGCTCGGCATCGCCCTGGTCATTGGCGGCATGATTCTGATCGCCGCGCCGCTGGCAACATCCATTGCCGTGACCATCCTGATCGCGGCCGTGCTTTTTGTCGGCGGCCTGGTCCAGATCTACAATGCCTTCAAGACCAAAGGGACTTCGGGTTTCCTGTGGAACCTGATCACAGGCATCATTGCGGTGATCGGCGGCATCGTCATCTATGTCAATCCGCTGGCCGGCACCTTCGCGCTCACCCTGGTAATCGCCGCCATCTTCGTGGCCCAGGGCGTCAGCCAGATCCTGCTGGCCCTCAAGCTCAAGCCCCATACCGGCTGGGTCTGGGTGCTGATCGCCGGCATCGTATCGCTCGCCGCCGGTGCCATGATTTTCATGGAACTACCGAGTTCGGCCGCCTGGGCCCTCGGCCTGATCGCGGGGATCTCGGTTCTGATCAACGGCTGGAGCTACATCACCATCGCCCTTGCCGCAAAGGCCTCCAGGGCTTAAGCGCCAGATCAGAACAGTCTTGGCACCCGGCAAAATCCGTTTTGCCGGGTGTTTGTTTTGAGATAGAATTGCAGACAGTTTCAACTGCGGACCCCGGTCCGCGACTGGGCGCAGACGTGGATGTTCGCAATACTCGGGCGCAATCCCGGCAATCCGCATAACAAGGCCTATTGGTGGTGGCCGCCCCCCGCCAACCGTTGATGTTCGCGCGGCACAGACGCGCTCCCTTTTTCTGACATCGACGGACCTTCAAAAATGACAAATCTCTCCCTGCGCGGCGAAGACCGCGTCCTTCATGTTGCCTGGCCGAATGGCATCGAGGCCGACTTCCCTTTTGTCTGGCTGCGGGACAATTGTCCAAGCGGCTTCCACCCGCAAACCCGGGAGCGGCAGTTCGACCTGACCAGCATCCCGATGGACATCACCATCGACAGCGCCGCCGAGGACAGTGACGACATCGTGCTGACCTGGGCCGGCGACGGTCACGTCAGCCGCTACCGGGCGGACTGGCTGCTGGCGCGCCGGCCGGGCGTCGGTCTCGCCGATCCGGCCCGGATCGAGCCCGTCCTCTGGCGTGACGACCTTGACCCGGACACCCTGCCCCGCGCTGCAGCGCGCAACCTGATGGCCCGCGACGACGCCCTGCTCGACTTTCTGATCGCGACCAAGAAGACCGGGCTCGCCCTGGTCGACGGCATGGCGGATGACCCGGAGGCCGGCATGGCGATGGCCCGGCGCATCGGTTTTCTGCGCGAGACCAATTTCGGCACCACGTTCGAGGTGATGTCGAAGCCGAATCCGAACAATCTGGCCTATACCTCGCATGCCCTGCCACTGCACACCGACCTTGCCAACCAGGAACTGCCGCCCGGGTTCCAGTTCCTGCATTGCCTGGCGAATGAAGCCGAGGGCGGTGGTTCGACCTTCTGCGACGGCTTTGCCATCGCCTCGGACCTTCAGGCCGAAGACCCGGATGCCTTCCGGTTGCTCGCCGAAACCCCCGTGCCGTTCCGGTTCCAGGACGAGGACTACGACATCCGCCGCCATCACAGAGTGATCGACCTCGACCCCTTCGGCAATTTGCAGGAGCTGCATTTCAACGCACACCTGGCGGGCATCTTCGACCTGCCGGCGGACGAGATGGAGGCCTATTACCGGGCCTACCAAAAACTGATGCAGATGACCCGGTCCCCGGATTACGTCATCACCACACGGCTTCAGGGCGGAGAAATGGTGATCTTCGACAACCGCCGGGTCCTGCATGGCCGCGCCGCGTTCGATCCGGGCACCGGCTTCCGCCACCTGCGCGGCTGTTATGTCGACCGCGGAGAATTCGACAGCCGGATCCGGGTGCTGAGCCGGATGGCAGGCTAAAGAAACATCAGCAGTTCGCGCCTGCCGTGCACTGTCACGGCAGGCGCCACCTTGTACGAAGAAGGCTCATCGAAGCCTAACTTCAAACTGTAACCAGGTCCAAGCGCCTGTTTCCCGCAAAGCATGTTAGGCTGTCGTGACAAGTTGCCGATTGGCAGTACCGCCTGAAGACTTGTAACAACAGCCTTGACCGGCTTCATACACAATGAGGACCGTAAAAAAGCAGCAGCCCATGACCCAGGACAGCTATCAACTGCAAAAGGGTGCCGCCGCCATATACGAGCAGCAAAAGGTGACGGCCATTTTCAGGCCTCTCGCGGAAGCAACACTTTCAAAAATCGATGTGTCTAATGACGAAAGCGTGCTCGACATTGCCTGCGGCACCGGAATTGTTGCAAGGGTTGTCAAGGAATTGGTCGACCCTGCCTTTCCCGTGACGGGCGTCGATCTGAACGAAGGCATGATCGAAGCCGCGCGGCTCCTGACAAAAAACAATCCGGGGGCTTTTCGTTGGCGTATAGCGGACGTCACAGCCATGCCCTTTCCGGACTCGAGCTTTTCGCTCGCGATCTGTCAGCAGGGACTGCAGTTTTTCCCCGATCCAGGGAAGGCATTAAGCGAAACTCACCGTGTCCTGCAACCGGGTGGAAGGATCATCCTCTCGGTATGGGCAGGAGCAAGTCAATTTTTCCTGGCGCTTGCCCGCGCCATTGAAACCCATGTGTCACAGGAATGTGCCACCCGCTCCCTCTCCCCGTTTTCATTTAAACAGCTCAAGGCAATTCCGGAATTGCTGGGTTCCGCAGGCTTCAACGCGGTGACCATGTCAGACCTAGCCATAAACCGCCATATCGAAAACCCGGAAGAGGCAATTCCCAGGGAAATTATGGGCAACCCCGTCGGTCCGGAAGTCTCCGCATGCGGTCACGCGGTTATGTCACGTATCGTTGACGACGTTTTAAAGGACTGTTCTGACCTACGAACCGGCACCACACTGACCTCACCGCAAACTGCGCGCGTATACTGCGCAAGAGCGGGCTGACGCAACCGCCGGATTTGCTCGCCCCCCCCTTTTCCGACCTGGTCCTCAAACGCCGAAAATCAACGCCTTGTCCTCCTCAGACAAGATCTTCCAGCTGCCGGCTTCCAGGCCGTCGACACTGAGCAGGCCGATGCGGCTGCGCGACAGCTCGGTAACGTGGTTGCCGGTGGCGGCGAACATGCGGCGAACCTGGTGATAGCGGCCCTCATGCAGGGTCAGGCGGGCGCTTGTGTCGCCGAGAACCTCCAGCTCGGCCGGTTTCAACGGCTTGTCCTCGCTTTCGAGCATCATTTCGCCGGAGGCAAAGAGGGCGGCCTCGTCGCCCTTGAGCGGCCTGTCGAGCGTGACCTCATAGACCTTGGGAACTTCGGATTTCGGCGAAATCACCTTGTGCAGGAAGGTACCGTCGTCGGTAAACAGCAGCGCCCCGGAGGTTTCCTTGTCGAGCCGGCCAATGGTCGACAGTGGCGGCTTGCGCATGCGGAACCGGTCCGGCAGCAGGTCATAGACCAACCGTCCCTGGTCCTTGGTCGAGCAGGTGTATCCAAGCGGCTTGTTCATCAGGATAACCACGCCCTGGTCGGGATCGAGCGGCTCGTCATCGAACCGGATGTCCTCGTGCGCGGTCTTGGCATCCGCCTTCAGGCGATTGCCGTCCCGGTCGGTCACCCAGCCGTTCCGGATCGCCATCTGCATTTCCTTGCGGCTGCCATAACCGAGATTGGCGAGAAGCTTTACCAGGCGCATGAATGTGCTCCTTGAGAAATACAGATACTGTTCCTCTGTCCTGTGAAAGACAGTTGACCTTGCCGCTTGCTCCCCTCTCCCACCTTGCGGGGGAGAGGGGAGCGACAGCGGGCAGAGGCGGGTGTCGGGCGGTTGCGGCAATCTGTTGAGCCGGGTTCTCGCAGAGGCTGGTCACCCCCCTCTGTCTCCTGACGGAGACATCTCCCCCGCAAGGGAGGAGAAGGGAGTTTGCCGAAAGGACGCAGAACACCAACCAAGGTTGCACCCGCCAATTTGGCCGCACGCCTCACCTACCGCCCACCCTTGGCCTTCACCGCCTTGATGACCTTGTAGCCGCCTTCGTCGGCGAGCTGAGTGACATCGGCGAAGACCGAACCGAGCGTCTTCTCGTAGGGCAGGTGCCGGTTGGCGACCAGGTAGAACTCGCCACCCGGACGAAGGCCACTTGCCGCCGCCCGGATGAAGCCCTGGCCGACATCGGAGCGGTCGGCCTTGCCGGTCTGATGGAAGGGCGGGTTGGAGACGATGAAGTCGTAAGGACCTTCGATGCCTTTGGTGACGTCCGACCAGATGCCGGTCATGCCGCGCTTGCCCTTGAAGACGGCGAGGTTCTGTTCTGCAAGATCCAGCGCGCGTTTCTCGGCTTCATAAAGATCGAGGGACGTGACCTTCGGTGCTTTCTCAAAGACGGTTCTGCTCAGATACCCAAAGCCTGCGCCAAGATCGGCACCACGGCCCTTCAGCGTCTCCGGCAAGAGATCGGCAAGCAGTTTCGAGGCCGGGTCGATCCGGTCCCAGGCGAAAATGCCCGGCCGGCTGGTCCAGGCGCCATCGAGAACGGGGCGCGGCGCGTCGAGCGCCAGCCACTCGGCGAGCAGCGCCTTGTCGAATTTTTCCGGTTGGACCGTTTCCCAGACCACGCGGCATTTGTTCTTGGTCAGCTTCTCGGCACCGCCGAGCAGGTCCTGAAGGTCTTTTTCAAGGGTCTTCGCCCCTTCGGTGTTAGGGGCGCAGGCAAGGACGAGCCCGCCGGGCTTTGCTTTGGAGGCAGCCCGAGCAAGCTGTGCCCGCGCCTCCTGGCGCTGGCGGCCCGGCAGGACCAGCACAAGGCCGAAACCGTCGCCATCCGTTTCCGGTTCAACCGTCAGACCGGCTTTCTGCAAGGCATCCCGGTCCGGAGCAAAGCTTTGCTCGCAGAGGAGGTCGACGCCGTTCAGCAGCGAGAGAGACCGCCCCGCACGGGCGCGCAGAAACAGAGCCCGCGCGCCGGCGGGCAGATCCAGGTCGCCGGTTTCAAACGGCAGAAGAAGGGTGTCGAGCGCGGGATCGGACATGAAAGGCTTTCAGCAGACGAACAGGTGCCGCGCTCATACTCCGCAATCGGCGAAACGTCAAAAGATCGCGTCGGAGCGGAAGGTTTTTCCATCGACCAGAAGGTTGACCGGCAACGAGCGGCCGTCCTCCGTCACGCTGACTTCCAGAAGCAGACGATCCCTGTCCATGCGCTCGATCTCCAGCCCCTCGCCCTCGGGAAGGAAAAAGGCATCGATGCCGTAATCGACCCGGATCTCTTCGGCCGTCGCGGAACGGACTGTGCCGGCAATCGCCAGGGTGCCGAGTTTGGACCGGTCCCTGGCGACGGCCACCGGTTCTGCCGCGCCATCCACTTGTGGTGCCAGTTCCACGAAGATCCTGTCGCCCGCGTTGAAGCCGTCCGCGCCTTGAAGGCCGGCGGGCAAGCGTGTGATCGCCAGGTTGATGATGACGTAGTCCCCGCGCAGGAGATCGCGTGGATCGACCGGGACAACGGCCAACCGCACCACATTGCCGCTGCTTTGCACCGACAGCCGATCCGCCAGCGGGATCGCGATCAGGCCAAGCTGAATGAGTGCCAGCAGTCCCCAGCGCAGCCAGGGCGACAAGCGGATCCGATTTTCCGGAGACGTCTCCACATCGACGGTCATGACGGCACCTCACCGGCTTCGGTTGCGAGTGCTGCGGGCGGCTGTCTTCGTTTGAACAGGCGGGCAAGCCACAGGGCCATCGCCAAGAGAACCAGGCCGGCCACCAGGAAAAACAGGGACTGACCGAGCAACGAGCCGATGGTGACTTCCAGCAGCCAGAGGGCTTCGGCCGTCAGCGCCAGATAGGCACACAGCATCCAGAACCGGTTGTTGTACCAAGTGCCGAGCGCGCAGAGACCGATGAGCGACGCCAGAGAAACAGCCGCCAGAACAAGGACATTGCTGGTGACCACCGGCAGCAGGACGGCAACCAGGGCCAGTCCGGTCGCGGCAAACAGCGCGCGAGCCTTGGCGCTCTGGAAGGAGAGCACCAGCCCGAGCCCTGTCAGGACCAGCCCCCCCACGAGCGGCAACAGGCCCGGCAAAGGCAACAGGCCCTGGTAAGACAGGTCATCTGAAATCTCGGGCACCAGGATCAGGGCAAGCACGATCAGAACGGTAAGGACCAGCATGCCGACATCCTGCAGGGACCGGGCCATCAGCCAGTGGCCGTGATGGCGCAGCGGCCGGTCGCTGGACCATTTCACGTAGAGATCCGCCACCGGGTCGAGTTGCAGCATGATGGCGCTGAGCCCACCGGCGCCGGCCAGGAACATGGCAACGACAATATCGTCCCCGGAATTGAGAAGATCAGCCGTCTCGCCGAACCAGCGGCCATAGGTCACCCAAAGGAGCGCGATTGCCGCCCAGCGCGTCAGGCGCGAGGGAAAGAGCACCGGATGGACAAAGACGGCCACGGTAAGGAGCAATCCGACCAGCGTGGCACCTAGCTCGGGCGCACCGACATCCGCGCGCATCACCTGCCAGGTGATCGCAGCGGCGGCAGCGACCGTCAGCGACGTCTTCGAGCCGCTCAACCACGCGGCTGCCAGGCCGCCGAGACAGACCAGAAACGCACCGCCCGCCCAGTCCGACGGCAGATGGAAGATCTGCCCGACCAGAGCCATGCCGCCGACAAAGACAAGCGTGGCGAAACCGGTCGCCAGGTCGGCGATGCCCTTGCGCCCCTTTTGAGCCGCCAGAGCCGCGAGGCCGTGACTGCCGGTGACCAGCAAGGCGATACCGATCAGCTTTGCCGTCTTCGGAATTGCATCCCAATTGGCGGCGATGAAGGCGAGCACTGCCAGGGCCACACAGATCACACCAATGCCGGCCAGAGCCATCGGCAAGCGCGACCTGCCGTCATCCTGCTCCAGCTCCTTCAGGATCGCGGTGGCGCCAACGGAGGTGACCCAGCCTTTCGAAACCCAGCTTTCCAGATTGTCTTTCAGACGTTTTTTATAGGTCCAGTCGAACATACGTGAGACCGATCTCCCTCTCCAAGCCGCAGCATCGAAGCACATTGTGACGCTCAAGATAGGTGGTCTTGAGGCAGATCGGAAGAATGCGATTGGGACTTGCTCATCGCATGCGGCAAAAAACGCAATAAAATCAGCCTTGGAAATTTTCCGGATATTTTTGTTGTCCCAAAATGGGCCTCGGGGCTTGAGACGGGAAGCGATCTTGCTATTCTGTTGCCACACTTCCGGCCCTGTAGAAAATCCCGATGGTCTGCGGAGCCGACGCGACAGCCGACATTCGCCAGCCAAGCGAAAAGCCGTTTCAGATCAGAGCCGCACTCCAATAATAAATCCAGGGGGGCTCTGTGGGGCGTCCGAGAGGCCCGGACGCCCCTTTTTACCTATTCAGCCGGTTCTTCGGACTTCTTGGACGCGCTGCGCGGCTTGCGCGCGGCTGTGGTCTTAGCGGCCGCCGTCTTGCGGGCGGCAGGCTTACGGGCCGCCGGTTTGCACGGCGAAGCCTTCTTCGGAGCCGCGACTGCCGCAGCCGGGACCGGTGTCTTGCCAGCCTCTTCGATCGCGGCCTGCGCGTCGACCTTTTCCGGCTCCAGTTTCACATCGGAAGAGACCAGTGGATCCTCGGTAATGTCGCCGGAGACCGGCGGCAGGTCGAGCACCTTGTGGAATTGCTGCAGGGTTTCCAACGTGTGCGGCGTCATTTCATCGATCGCACCAGGAATATAGCGCACCACCTTCGCCGCAAGTTCGCGCTCTTCACGCGTCTTGAGCAGTTTGGGCAGCGCGGCGAGCGCCTGCTCGGGGGCAAATTCAGTGATCAGGGTCTGTTCGTGCAGAATGAAGCTGCGCGCATCCTGTGTCAGCGACTTGAACGGCTCGTCCTGAGTCAGGACACGCGCGGAGCGTTCCAGGCGGTCGCGGCGGACATTGCCGCGGCTTTCGGCAAGCAGGATCAGCATCCGGATCACCGCTTCGCAGAAACCTCCTTCCTCGATATGCATCAGAGCCGCCTGAACCGGCGGCAGGCTGCGCAATTCGTCCTTGCGTTTCAGGGTACGGCCCGGCTGTTTCGTGCGGCCGAACCAGCGCATATAGGGCGATCCCCACAGGCTGTAGAACAGGTTTTCATAGGCGGTGTCGCGCAGGTCGCGGTAGAGATCCAGGGACTGCTCGAAAATGGCCGCATTCGCCCGCTCCAGATCCGTGAACGGGTTGCCCTCCTCTACGGGCGTGCGCTCCGCCCTGACCCGTTCCGCCCGATCCGGAAGCCAGGACAGGAACGGATTGAGACTGGACATCATCGTCCGTTGCACACGCAGGGGATGGGTCTTGCGGCGCAGATCCGCGCTTTGTTCGGTGACACCGGCCTGCACGAAGGGGCGCACGCAGACATCATAGAACTCGGCCTGCTGTTCGGACGCACGGGCAACGGCAGCGAACGGAATTTCATCGTCGCGGCCGTCGTCGATCGATTTCAGATCGTCCATTGTGCGTTCGTGGAAACTGACCGTGAACTCGCGTTCCAGCAAACCACCCTCATAGTCGTCGATGGTCATTTCATAAAGACCCGGCGCCAGCGCCTCGATGGTCTTCAGGGTTGAGGTGACCTCCGTGTGCTCTTTCTTGGCGATCTTCGAAGATACGAAAATGCCGAGATGGCCGACCTGATCGTGGATCATGTAGATGATCCGCTGGCCGCGAATGGCGATCTCGCGCTCGTCCGTATAGGTGTCCATGATCCAGTTGAGCGCCTGCTGCGGCGGCGTGATGTTGTCGCCCCAGCTTGCAAAGGCAATGATCGGCGCCCGGATCTGCTTGATGTCGACATTGCGGCCGGGTTCCAGCTGGGCTTCGTTCTTGGACAACCGGTTGCCGACAAAGAGCTGTTCGACAATCCATTTCATTTCAGCTTCGTTCAGAAGGAAATAGCCGCCCCACCAGCGTTCGAATTCGAGGAAGCGTTCCGGCTCGGTGTCGACCCTGGCATAGAGGTCGTAATATTTGCCGAAATAGTTGCGCGCCGGATTGAGCAACTCGAAATTCTGGACAATATCCGCGCCGTCGAACATGCCATGACCGAGATCGGAAAAATACATGGCGTTCCAGGTGCCGCCGAGAATGCCGGCATTGTAGCGCATCGGGTTTTCGCCGACCCGGCCGGACCAGGTCGCCACCGGTGCACCGTTGAGGATCACCGGACCGGTCAGGTCCGGGTTGGACGCGGCCAAAAGCAGGGTTGCCCAGCCGCCCTGGCAATTGCCGGTCACGACCGGATTGGGAGCGTCCGGATGCAGCTCCATCACCTTGCGCACGAAGGCAGCTTCCGCATGCATGACATCGGCCAGGGTCTGGCCTTTTTCCGGCATGCGCTTGAAGGCAACAAAATAGACCGGGTGGCCGTCCCGCAGGGCGACACCGACCTGGCTGTCCGGCTTGAAGCCGCCGATGCCGGCGCCGTGGCCGGCGCGCGGATCGATGATGATATAGGGCCGTTTCCAATCCTTGGGATCGCGGCAGGGCAGGTCTTTCGGTGGCACGATCTTCAGGAGCATGTAGCAGGACGGCCGCGGCAGGTCCGCGCCATCAAGTACGAGCTCGTATTCATAATTGAGAACGGGCGGGCAGCCCGCCTCCTCGTGTTCCAGAAAAATGTCGCCGCGCTGGCGCAGCGTGTCCATGGTCAGGATCATGCGCTGAGACGAGTCCCGCCAATACCTTTCCCATGCTTCATAAAGCGCGCCGGATTTCTGGGCCGTGCTCATGCTCTCGACCGCCTTGCCGAAATCCGACATGTTCTGCTGCCAGCGGTCCTTGTGGGCCTCAGATATACTGCTCATATGCTTGGTCAGGCCACGGCCCATCAGCTCCGCCATGTTGCCGAGTTCGGTCGCCTGGGCCTGAAAACGTGTCGCCTGTTCTGAAGGGCCCCAGGCGGTCGCGTCGCGCAGCGAATTCAGGAATTCGTTCTGGCCTTTTTCAAACGCGTCAAAAATGTCCTTCATCAGGACCTCCTATCCAAGAATACTGTAACCGCCGTCGATCGGATGCACGGAGCCGGTGACGTTGAAAGCCTCCCGGCTGGCCAGAAAGGCGGCATAGGCGCCGACATCGTCGATCGTCGCCAGATGATGGGTCGGTGCGCGTTCCGCAGCGTCGTTCAGGAGCGCATCGAATTCGGCAATGCCGGAGGCCGCGCGGGTCTTGAGCGGTCCCGGCGAGAGCGCGTGCACGGAAATACCCTTGGGGCCCAATTCCGCGGCAGCGTAACGGGTCGCCGCTTCAAGGGCCGCCTTGACCGGGCCCATGACGCCGTAATTCTCGACCACCTTCTGCGCGCCCATGAAGGAGACCGTCATGCAGGTGCCTCCCTGTGGCATCAGCGGCTCGGCCCGCTTGATCAGGCGCAGGAAGGAATGCACGGAAATGTCCATGGCCAGCCCAAACCCGTCCGCGGAACAATCGACGACACGGCCATGCAGGTCTTCCTTCTTGGAAAAAGCGATGGAATGCAGCAGCGTGTCGAGCCTGCCCCACTTGTCCTCGATCTCGGCGAAGAGCGTGTCCAGCTGGGTTGCGTCGCGGACATCGAGCGGAGCGATGATTTCGGCATCGAGCTCTTCCGCCAGCGGCCGCACGAAAGGCTCGGCCCGCTCGTTCAGATAGGTGATCGCAAGATCGGCGCCCTGTGCCCGGAACGCCCTGGCGCAGCCATAGGCAATGGACTGGTCGTTGGCGACGCCGACAACAAGGGCTTTTTGGCCCGTCAAATCAAACATATGCGCACTGCTCCTGACATCCGGTCCGACGGATGCGGCACCAAAACCGGCCGGCCACCACAAATCGCAGCCTTAAGCGCAAACCGAAACTGCATTGCAGTGCAACATAAACCTTGTGACGGAACAATGACCTTTCAAGGGAAATACGGGTTAGTGCGGATGGATTTTGGCAATTGTGCGGCGCGGAAAACACCAACAAATTCCCTCCGATTGCACATCTTTTCGTTCTTACACGCTCGTCATCCCATGGCTTGACCATGGGATCCATGCCGTTGATCCGGTCAAAGGTTTATGTGCCTGTGGGAGGTCACGGCTGAATTGCAGGATCAAGTCCTGCAATGACGAAGTTACAAGATAAAATACGGCGCCCCGGAGACCGGGGCGCCGCATCAGTTCGACGCAGTCGATGGGGGCCGATTACTGCAGGTCGAACCTGTCCGCGTTCATGACCTTGGTCCAGGCGGCGACGAAGTCCTTGACGAATTTCGCGCCGTTGTCGTCCTGGGCGTAGACTTCCGCATAGGCCCTGAGGATGGAGTTCGAGCCAAACACCAGGTCGGCGCTGGTCGCGGTCCATTTCAGGGTGCCGAGCTTGCGGTCCCGGATTTCATAGGTGCCGCCCGAAACCGGATGCCAGCTGTTGGACATGTCGGTCAGGTTGACGAAGAAATCGTTGGTCAGCGCGCCTTCCCGGTCGGTGAAGACACCGTGCTTGGTGCCGCCGTGGTTGGTGCCGAGCACACGCATGCCGCCGACCAGAACCGTCATTTCCTGGGCGGTCAGGCCGAGAAGCTGGGCCCTGTCGAGCATCATTTCTTCCGGGCTGACGGCATAGTCCTTCTTCTGCCAGTTGCGGAACCCGTCCGCGAGCGGCTCCAGAACATCGAAGGACTCGGCGTCTGTCTGCGCGTCGGTCGCGTCGCCGCGGCCCGGTGCGAACGGAACAGAGACATCGAGACCGCCGGCCTTGATGGCCTGTTCCACACCGAGATTGCCGGCCAGAACGATGACGTCGGCAAGGGAGGCACCGGTTTCAGAGGCAATCGGCTCAAGCGCCGCCAATACCTTGGCAAGCCGTGCCGGCTCGTTGCCTTCCCAGTCCTTCTGCGGAGCCAGACGGATACGGGCACCATTGGCACCGCCGCGCTTGTCGGAGCCGCGGAAGGTGCGGGCGCTGTCCCAGGCGGTCGCGATCATCTCGGACGTGGTCAGGCCGGAGGCCGCGATCTTGGCCTTGACGGCGTCGACATCATAAGAAGTCGAGCCTGCCGGAATCGGGTCCTGCCAGATCAGGTCTTCAGCCGGAACGTCCGGACCGAGATAGTTGACCTTCGGGCCCATGTCGCGGTGGGTCAGCTTGAACCAGGCGCGGGCGAAGCAATCGCGGAAATAGGCTTCATCGGCCATGAATTTCCGGCAGATCTCATTGTAGGTCGGGTCCATTTTCATGGCCATGTCCGCATCCGTCATCATCGGATCGTGACGGATCGACGGATCGGTGGCGTCAACCGGCTTTTTGTCTTCCGGCATATTCACCGGCTTCCACTGATTGGCACCGGCCGGGGATTTGGTGAGTTCCCATTCGTAGTTGAACAGGTAGTCGAAATAGCCCATGTCGAACTTGGTCGGCTCCTGGGTCCACGCGCCCTCGATACCGGAGGTGAATGCCTTGGAGGCCTTGCCGTCCTGGTCCGGATTGGCCCAGCCGAAACCCTGTGCCTCGATACCGGCCGCTTCCGGCTCGACACCGATATTGTTACCGGCGCCGCCGCCGTGAGCCTTGCCGACGGTGTGGCCGCCGCAGGTCAGGGCCGCGGTTTCCTCGTCATTCATGGCCATGCGCTTGAAGGTTTCCCGCACATGCGCGCCGGTCTTGATCGGGTCGGGCTTGCCGTCAACGCCTTCCGGATTGACGTAGATAAGACCCATGTGAACGGCCGCCAGCGGATTTTCGAGGGTCGAGGCGTCGTCGGTGCTGTCGTAGCGGTTTTCGGCAGGCGCCAGCCATTCCTTTTCAGCGCCCCAGTAGACGTCGGTTTCCGGACCCCAGATGTCTTCGCGGCCGAAACCGAAGCCAAACGTTTTGAAGCCCATGGACTCATAGGCCATGTTGCCGGCGAGGATGATCAGGTCGGCCCAGGAGAGTGCGTTGCCGTATTTCTTCTTCACCGGCCACAACAGGCGGCGGGCCTTGTCGAGGCTGGCATTGTCCGGCCAGGAATTCAGCGGTGCGAAGCGGATGTTGCCGGAGCCGGCGCCGCCGCGGCCGTCCTGCATGCGGTAGGAGCCGGCGGAGTGCCACGCCAGGCGGATCATCAGACCGCCGTAATGGCCCCAGTCGGCCGGCCACCAGTCCTGGCTGTCGGTCATCAGGGCGCGAACATCGGCCTTGACCGCTTCGTGGTCCAGCTTCTGAACGGCCTCACGATAATTGAAGTCCGGGTCCATCGGGTTGGTGCGCGCGCCCTTCTGATGCAGAATGTCGAGGTTCAGCGCATTCGGCCACCATTTCGTGACCGGATTGTCCATCTCCGTGTTGCCGCCATGCATGACCGGGCAACCACCTGATTTATCGACCTTAGCGTCCATTATCCTCTCCAATTCGCGTGTTGGTGCGTCGCACCGGCTCAGACAATATCGGCCTGCTGACAGATGTGTGACAAACGGGCCGTCTTTATTGGTGGGAAGCGCTGCAGGTCCCTGCAAGACCAGGGGGGCTGCGGCGTTTCGAAGCTCTTGCGTAAAGCGGTCCCCGCCACCGCTGATCCACCAGCGGCTGCCGAACCACTCTTTACAAGTTCTAAACTAGCAAAGCCGAGCGATCAGAAGAAGTTGAATTTTCTGATTGATTTGATAAGAAAAAATTATGATCAACATCACCCTCAAACAATTGCGCTATTTCGAGGCGCTGGCCAGACACGGTCACTTCGGCCGCGCCGCGGAAGCCTGCGCGATTTCGCAGCCGGCGCTCTCCATGCAGATCAAGGAAATGGAAGAGCTCCTCGGCGCGCCGCTGCTGGAACGCGGTGCAAGGCAGGTCCGCCTGACCCAGTTCGGCGAGGTCGCGGTCGAGCGTGCACGCGAGATCCTGCGTGCTGCCGACGAGCTTGGCGATCTGGCGCGTGCCTCGCGCGACCGGCTGGTCGGGCGCCTGCGCATCGGCGTCATCCCGACCGTCGCGCCCTACCTTCTGCCGCGGGTCGTCGGCAATCTGACCGCGAGCTATCCCGAACTTGATATTCACGTGCGCGAGACGGTCACGCCGAAACTGATCCAGGAGCTCGGTGACGGCCAGCTGGACACCGCGATCGTCGCCCTGCCCGTCTCCGAGACATCCCTCGACGAAACCCCACTGTTCGACGAGCGCTTCGTCCTGGTCCGCTCGGCGCGGGAGGCAAACGCGCCTATGCCAAATGCCGACTCATTAAGGGAAATGCGCCTGCTGCTGCTGGAGGAAGGCCATTGCTTCCGTGACCAGGCTCTGTCCTTCTGCAACTTGCCCTCCGGTCCGCCGCGCGAGGTTCTCGACGCCAGCTCGCTGTCGACCCTGGTGCAGATGGTCAGTGCCGGCATGGGGGTTACACTGATCCCGGAAATGGCTGTTCCTGTGGAGACCCGCTCGGCGTCCGTTGCCATTTCCCGCTTCGAGGCACCGGAGCCCAGGCGCACGGTCGGCATGGTCTGGCGCAAGTCCAGTCCGCTTGCCGGGCAGCTCGCCGAGATTGCCGAGATCGTGCGCCAGGCGGCGAACAATCTTGCGGATCAGTCCCTAGGCCTGCTGCCGACCACCCGCTAACGCGTCACGGCTGACGATTGCTCACGCGCCAGAAAAACGTCGCCAGCCCCAGAACCGCCATGCCGGCGGCAAGGCCGAGCAGCACCGCTCTGGCATCGTCACCGGCGGCAAACAGCGCCACCACCAGGCCGGCAAGCGGCTGGGACAGGTTGTTGAGGCAGATGATGGCGCCCGTGGTCTTGCCGAATTCCTCAGGCGGGATGATTTCCTTGCGCAGGGTACGGACATAGATGTTGAACATCTTATCGAAGCCGGCGATCAGCAGGAACCCGGCCGCATAGACCAGCGGATGAGCGCCGAGCCCGGTCAGGACCGCACCAAGGCAGATCAGGCCGTAGGCGGTCAGGCCGAGCGTTGTCAGGCGGAAGGCGACATGAGCGGTGAGTGTCAGGACCGCGAGCGTCGCCAAGGCGCCGCCGACCTGCAGCCAGGCATAGACCTGTTCGCTCTGGGCGAAAAAGCCCGTCATCATGGCTGCCGCAGTCGCCAGCGTCGCGCCGATGATCAGGTTGACCCCGGCCGCCTGCAGGATCGCCTGCATCAGGCCAGGCAACTGCCAGACCAGGGTCAGGGCGTGTTTCAGGTCAGCCACCGGATGCCGGACCGGTCCGCCTTCTGGAAGCGCTGTCATACGCGCCTGGCCGGGCCACAGAAGAAAGGCGAAATCGGCCAGCACGAACAGAACAGTCGCCACGACAACCACCGCCTGCCACGGCCAAAATGCCATCAGATAGGCCGCCACCAGCGGCCCCAGAACGACGCCCATCTGCGCGGCGAGCTGGCCGTAGCTGGCAACCTTCTCGAAGCGCTGATCGGCAAAGGCGCGCACCAGCACCAGTTCCAGCGCGAGCAGGCCCTGGGTCGTCAACACACCGACAATTGCGGAGAGACCGATCAGCCACCAGACGCCGCCAAAGGCGATCTGACCGGCGATGCCAATGACGCAGGCCGCGGCGCGCAGGATGCGGCTGAAGCGGAGCAGCAGGATCGGCGAGACCCGGTCGCACAGGATCCCGGCGATGGGAAAGGTCAGGTAGCGCGGCAGGGTCTCGAAGAAAAACGCCAGGCCCGACCAGGCGACATCGCCGGTGATCTGGAAAATCACCAGCGGCACCAGAAACAGAAGGATCTGGTCAGCCAGAACCGTCAGGAACATGGACGCGAAAAAGGCGCGGTCGCGGACAAGCATCGGGCGGCTTTCAGGAGATCAGGAGTAGCAGGCAGGCGCGTCACATCTAGCACCTGTACCCCTGCTCCGCAAGCCGCAGAAACGCAATACCTAAATCGATTTAATTCTTATCCTGACCGATCGCGCCGGGCCTCGCCGGGCCCACTTTAGACAGCCGCCTAGCCTCACACCTTGCGGGCTACCACGAAGCGGCTGAAAGGCGCCGGATAGGTACCGGTCTCGATGATCTCGAACCCGGCGCGGCGAAGCCTTTCCTCAAGCTCTTCGAAGGAGAACAGACTGACATAGGGAGCCTTGCCGAAGAGCTGCATGATCTTGATCAGCGGACCGAACAGCCATGCCCGTTTCTTGAGACAAACCGTTTTGGAAATGTAGAGCCCGCCGGGTTTCAGCAAATCGCGTACCCGTGCCAGCAGGTCGTCAGGATTTTCCACGAGGTGGAAGAAATTGAAGGCCAGGACCGCATCATAGCCATCGCCCTGCGCGTCGGGCAGCTGAACGCGTTCATCGAACGCGTCCGCCGTCAGGAAACTGAGCCCCTCATGCGGAACACCGCTGTTTCTCTCGCTCGCCAGTTTCTCGTTGGCGATCTCGATCATGCCCGGTGCGAAATCCGTCGACAGGTAGGACTTCACGTTCTTTGCCAGAAGAAGCGCGGTCGATCCGGTACCGGCCCCAAGTTCCAGAACGCGGTCTTCCGGTCCCAGGTGCTCTATGGTTCGTTCGAGCGTTTTCTCGTAGGCTGCCTGATCCTTGATTTTCGACGCGGCATATTTACGCGCTGCCTTGTCCCAGAATCTTGTCGAAGGTGTCATGTCATTCGTCCATGTGATGGCCATGGTGTCTCTTTCCATATCATGCTGTTCGCCGAAACGATGCATCCGTGTTGTCTTGCAGTGACTGGTGTCCTGCGTTGGTTTTCCTCCCGGCGATTGCCGTGCTCCAGAGCCGTGTCCACGCACGCTGACCTACCGGCAATTCTTCAAGATCGCCAAGCCCGTGGTGCCCCAGCCACGTCTTGACCACCCCTGGATCAAGGCGCTGCGTGCGCCACTTGAGATGAATGTAGGTTCCGAACGCCGACTTCCGGGTCAGGACCAACAGCAGCTTGCCGCCCGGCCTGAGCACCCGGCACATCTCACTGATTGCCGCCTCCGGTCCCGCAAGATGCTCTATCGTGTGCGCACAGATCACCCGGTCGAAAGACGCGTCCGGGAATGGCAGGTCCTGAATGTCCGCAATCCGTCCCTCGAAGCGACGCGGAAGCGCCGCCAGGTTGGATTGCGCCTCAGACAGCATGCTCGGTGAAATGTCGACGACAGAAAGGTCGAATACGTCGGTCATCTCGTTTGCAAAGGCCCTGGACAAGGCACCGGTACCGACCCCGCAATCGAGAACGCGCAGCGGGGCGCCACCGACGGTGCTGCCACCCTTTGCAAAGCTGGTCATCAAATGCTGGTAAGCCTCGAGAAAGCCGAGCTTCGTCAGCTTTCCCGTCCACATCGACGCCTCGTCATCATAGGCCTGACGCAGATCATCCACCGAATAGCCACGCCGGCTCACGGCAATCTGCCAGGTTCCGAACCAGCGCTCGAAGACGGGTATCTTCGGTTTCTGCATGTCCGGCGTCACTTCTGGCCGCTCCCCCGGTTGCGCAGGCCGATCATCTCCAGGAAGCCGCGGCCCACGTTCCGTCCACCGGTTGGGGACGCAAGGAAACACAAAACGGAGAAACCGGTTTTGAGAAGCTGCAGTGTCAGTGATTGAGAGCTCATCGGGCGATCCTTTCCAGCCCCAGATACCCCCTAAATAAATGAATATAAATTGCGGAAATTCGCCTGGATGATATACATTTTTGCATGAACTGGCAGAGCATAACCTTCGACTGGAACCAGGCCCGCGCGTTTCTCGTGACCGCCGAGGAAGGGTCGTTGTCTGCCGCGGCCCGGGCGCTCGGCCTGACGCAGCCGACGCTGAGCCGGCAAGTAGCAGCGCTGGAGGAAACCCTTGGTGTCACGTTGTTCGAACGGGTTTCGAAGTCTCTTGTCCTGACCGAGGCGGGTGTCGAGCTCGCCGAACATGTGCGCAGCATGGGGGACGCCGCGAGCCGTGTATCGCTCGCGGCCTCCGGCCAGTCCCAGCAGGTAGAGGGCCTTGTGACCATCTCGACAACCGACCTCCTGGCAACCCACGTCCTGCCAGACATTCTGGCCGAGCTCAGGGAAAAGGCTCCCGGTCTCGAGATCAAGATCCTGTGCACCAACAGCCTCAGCGACCTGCGGCGCAGGGAAGCCGATATCGCCATTCGCCACGTGCAACCCGATCACCCGGATCTTTATGCCCGCAAGCTGCGCGAGGCGCCCGCGCGCATCTATGCCGCGCGGTCCTATCTTGAGAAATTTGGCGGCAAGCAACTCAAAAAAGACGCGCACCGGTTCGATTACATCGGCTTCGGCAACAGCGAGGAAATGGCCGGCCATCTCAAGGCGTTCGGCCTTGATGTCACCGAACGCCACATCAGGCTCGGCTCCCCCAGCGGGGTCGTTGCCTGGCAGTTCGTCCGGGACGGCATGGGGATCTGCATCATGGCCGACGAGATTGCCAACCGCTGCCCGGAGGTCGTGCCCGCATTCAAGGACTCCGAACCAGTCACCTTTCCCATCTGGCTTGTGACCCACCGTGAATTGCACACAAGCAGGCGCATTCGCACGGTGTTCGATCACCTGGCAGAGGGCCTTCTCGCTGTAGACCTGACCGTCGTCGACGACGACACCTTTTGCTGAGTTCTCGGGCTTGTTAAATCCAGAGCCGATCTGCGAGTTATCCGCCGGGAATTTCACATTAACCGGCTGTTAGGCCACCTTGGCCCTGCAAAGACAACTCGCCCGGATGGGGATGTCGGCACGGGCGATCGCCTGATCCAGCAGCAGCTTGACATGAGGCAGCTCAACCGTCTCGCCTCTGCGCACCAGGCATTCATGCAGGCCATGCAGCGCCCAGACATTGCGTGGATGCTGGCTCGGACGGGGCAGCTTGCCATCAAGACCCAGATCCGCACGATAAACCGCCTCGGCTTCGTCGAACGCGCCGGCTTCCATCAGCAGAGCACCGAGCGCGTGGCGCGTCGGCTGCGGCCAGGACCAGGGCTCCTCGTATTCCAGGCCGTCATCCAGTTCGACGGCCTTGCGCAAATGTGCAAGCCCCTTTTCCTGGCGTCCGGCCTTGAAGGCGACCTCGCCCTGCATCATTTCGTCCGCCACGGCAAGAACATCGCGGGCCGAATTGTTGAACAGCATTCGTGTGTCCGGCACCGCCGCATAGGCAGCCGTGAACTCGGCCATGGCCGCCTCGGCCTCCTTGTGACGGCCGAGATTGGCGAGAGCCACGGCCTTTGCATAAAAGATCAACGCATTGGTCGTGACGTAGAGCTCCTTGTCCCTGGGCTGTTCCAGCTCAAGGATCTCCTGCCACATGCCAAACCGGATATAGACATGCGGTGCGGCGGCCACGAAGGTCTCGAAGATGTCTGGATAGGACCGGACAACCTCGTCGGGGACTTCTTCGCGCAGGCGCGCAACGGCGTCCACCGCCGCTGCCTTCTGCCCCAGGAACATGGCTCCGAAAAACGCAAAATGCAGGTTGTGAATGCGGTAAAGCGCATAGAAATTCGCCGCCCCCGCATAGACCTTGAACTTGTCGTCCACCTTTGCCGCCGCGAGATTGCGGTAAAGGACGTTCTGGTACTCGCCGCACAGGACATCGATATGAGTGCCCATATGCACAAGGTGACCGGCGTCCGGCACAAGGTCCTTCAGCCGGTCGCCGTGGCGCAGCGCCTTTTCAGGGTGCGGCGACATCTCCATCAGGTGGATATACATGTGCAGGAGGCCGGGATGGTCCCAGGCACCCGGAACCTCGTCAAAGGCCCGTTCCAGAACGGCAACGGCCTCCGTCGTGGAGCCTTCGGGGTTGGGCACACCGGTGTGAAAGTCCCAGAGTTGCCAGGGCGTGCGGTTCATCAGAGCTTCGGCGTAGAAACAGGTGATGTCGAGATCATCCCTGTTGGCTTCGTAGACCGGTTTCATCGCCGCGGCAAAACCGTCATTGAAGGGCTGATAATCCTCGATCCCCGGGTCGGTCGGGTAACGCGACGCCAGCGCTTCGAGAAGGGCGCGCTCCACCGGCCGGGTATCCTGAAGCGCCAGTCCTGCCGCGAGAGCCGCATGGGCCCGGGCAAGGGCCGGTGCTTTTTCTTCCGGCGTGAACACTTCCCAGGCCTTGTTGTAATTCGGGCCAATGCCATAGGCGATGCCCCAATGGGCCAAGGCACAGGCCGGATCGGCCGCTACCGCCTTTTCGAAACAGACGATTGCTTCCTCGTGGTTATAGGCGAACAACCAGACAAGGCCGCGGTCAAACCAGGTCTGTGCGACCGGATCGGAACTCACGGGGCGGGTATAAGACCCGAGATCAAAATAATCCGACATGAAAATGCCCCCGAAATACGTGCAATCGCATCCACGCTGAGAACCAGGCCGCTGAAAGCTGGCCTCTTCCGACCACGCTCAAACGAAACAGACGAACTGTCCGGCCAACAGCCTGAAACGAAACTTACGCAGGTGCAACATTAAAATCCTACAAGCACCAATGATAGCGACAAGTGCGCCAACCGTTCAGGTCTAACAGAGGCAAGTGGCAGGCTTTACGAAAAGGAAGGGCAATAAAGCGAAGACTATGGCGCTCGCTCAGGCGACGTCACCTCACCTCAGCATCCAGTTCAGCACCAGCCGCCAGTCGGTCATGCGGATCGGGGTGCCGTGGGTGCCGGTGTCGAAGAGGGTGAACTTGATCGGGTAGTTCGGGGCGCGCTGCTTGATCTGCTTGAAGAAATTGGCCTGGTCTTCCCAGTCATAGACCTGGTCGAGCGTGCCCTGGCCCATATAGATCGGCACGTTGCGCCGGAGCGCGCTGGAGCCGAGGAAATTCGGGTCCTTGGGCGAGCCGAGCAGCATGATGCCGCTGAGCATCTGCGCGTAATTGCCGTCGCGCACCAGGTTCCAGCAGATGATGCCGCCCATGGAGCCGCAGGCGACCACCACCTTGGCGCGCGGCGACAATTGCTTCTGATACTGGATCAGCGCGGCGACATCGGCCGTGCCGCGCTTGTCGAAATGTGTGATGTCGACGGTCAGATAAGCGCCGCCGTTGCGGACCATCAGGTTCTGCACGCGGTTGAAATTGCCGCCGAAGGAAACATCGTTCATGCCCTGGAAGCGGTTGCCGCCCTGGCCGTGAATATAGATGACGATGGCATTCGCCCCGCCCTTCCACTTGCCGGTGCCCATATATTCAATGGTCCGGCCGTTGGCTTTCAGCTCGGCGCTGCCGCGGCCGCGCTTGGGCTTGTAGGAGACGTAATTGCCGTAGACCCGGCGCTCGTCGACCTCGTCCCGGTCGCGCAGGTCGCGCTGCTTTGAATATTCCACCACCAGGAAATCGCCGTCATAGAGAGTTTCCTGGATCTTCTTGTAGCGGAACAGCCGGTCCTTGTAGGGCTTCAGCATCTCCGCCTGGGCCATGGTCACGCCGGCCAGGGCAATGGCGGCGCCGAGCAGAACCGTTCTGGCGAGACCGAAAGGTCGGAGAGTGAAAAACCGGGGCAACATGGATCGTCCTTCGGGTCTGGCAAATCATGCGTGTCAGATTAGCCATAACCTAAGCGGCGTCCCGCGACCATGCAATTGGCCGCTTATCAAAACCCGGTGCGGATTTCCGCCGATAGCCCCCGGCTTCGGAAATGCCGGCAGGACGGGATAGCAGAAGCCAAGCCACGTCAAACCGTTTCTCAGCACCCCTGCAAATTGTACCAAGACAAACCGCCCGTTTTATCCACAAGTGCCGTCCGCCCTCTGAATAACCTCCTCGCAAAATGCGAATTTAAGGGTTTGGTAACCATAAAAACGAAGAGTGACAGTGAGATAAGGCCCGAGAAGCCACTCGTTCAGACAATGCACGGCAAGGTCAGGAGAGCCAAGATGCCAGTCATTTCCTTCGCAAACGCAAAGGGCGGCGCCGGGAAAACCACGGCCGCCCTGCTGCTGGCGACAGAAGTCGCGGCACGGGGAAAACGCGTCACCATCTTCGATGCGGATCCGCAAAAATGGATCTCCAAGTGGTTCGAGCTGCCGAAGTCCCGTCCGGGCATCAGCGTTGTCAGCGAAGTCTCACCAGCCTCGATCACCGAACAGATCACCTATGCGGCCGAAACCTCCGACTATGTCATCGTCGATCTGGAAGGCACGGAGAACCTGATCGTCGCCAACGCGCTGTCGGTCTCCGACCTGGTGGTGGTGCCAATCCAGGGCTCGTCAATGGACGCCCGCGGCGGCGCCAAGATCCTGACCTTGATCAAGAAGCTGGAAAAGATCGTCCGCCACGACATCAAGCATTGCGTAGTGCTGACCCGCACCAATGCCGCGGTCACCACCCGTGCCATGAAGGCGGTGCAGGACTTCCTCGCGGCCCAGAACATCGACGTCCTGATGACGCCGATCGTCGAACGCGCCGCCTTCCGCGACATGATGGAATTCGGCGGCGGCCTCGCCGATCTCGATCCGTCGGTCGTCAGCGGTGTTGCCAAGGCACGGGAAAACGCCGCGCTTTACGCCGCCGAGGTGCTGGAGCGGGCGATCACCGTACCGAAAAAACGCTGGTACAACGTCTTCAAGCGGGCCAGCTGACGGAAAAACCACGAGGATCTTCAAAGCCGGGCCCTGCCCGGCTTTTGTATTTCCAGGACATGTCTTCACCATCGTCCTCCCGGCCAAGCGCAGCGCGAGCCGGGACCGGGGAGGCACAAGCTTCTGGAACCAATTCGTCCCCGCCGACCGCCCGGCTCCCCGGTCCCGGGTCTTCGCTGCGCTGCGCCCGGGAGGACGAAATCGAGGTTTTCAGGACTTGAAAGCCAAGCTCTCCTCGCTTTGCGTTTGGCCTATCCACTCACTTTGTCGTCATCCTGAGGGCCGCTTCAGCGGCGTCTCGAAGGATCGGCTGCGCATGCTGGAGCAAGTGGCCGGATCCTTCGAGACAGCGCTGACGCGCTTCCCCAGGATGACGATCGGAGTTGTCGCAACAGCCTCAAATTACAACCATTCTCGCCTTCCGATAGCCCTCTCGGCGAAGTCGCGTTAGAGTTTCAACCGACTCAACCGCCTCTGCATGAGGTGGCTGATCTATCGGGAGACCATCATGCGCGCGCTCTTCACCCGCCCCGCCCTCACCGGCCTTGCCTGTCTGCTCCTTGCCGCCTGCAATGGCGAGGACGGCAACATCGCGCTCGGCAATCTTGAACGCGACCGGGTGGCGCTGACGGCGACCGCCAACGAGGTGCTGATCGACCTGCCCGTCGCCCAGGGCACCTTCGTCAAGAAGGGCACGGTGCTGGCGCAGCTGGACCCGGCCGAGCAGCAGGCCATCGTCAACCAGGCGACGGCCGAGGTCCAGAAAGCCAAGTCAAACCTGGAAAAGCTGCAGAACGGCGCCCGCGCCGAGGACATCGCCAAGGCAAGGGCGACTGTCGCCGGCGCCAAGGCGTCGCTTGTCGAGGCCGAGGCCACCTTCAAGCGCTTCAACGACCTGACCGGCCGCGGCACGTCCAGCCAGGCCCAGCTAGACAGTGCCCGGGCCAGCCGGGACGCCGCCACGGCCAGCCTGCAGAGCGCCGAACAGGAGCTCAAGGAACTGGTCGCCGGAACACGGCCGGAAGATCTCGCCATTGCCAAGGCCGAGTTGAATGCGGCCGAGGCCAGCCTTGCCACCCAGCAGAAGATCCTTTCCGACCTGACCATCACCGCCTCGCGTGACGGCGTGCTGGACAACCTGCCCTGGAACCTCGGCGAACGGGTCACCATCGGCAGCCCGGTCGCGGTGATGCTGGCGGGCGACGCGCCCTATGCCAGGGTCTATGTGCCCGAACCCCACAGGATCAAGATCAACGAGGGCGACAAGCTGCAGGTCAGGATCGACGGACTGGACACGCCGATCGAGGGCTCCGTGCGCTGGATCAGTTCCGAGGCCTCGTTCACCCCCTACTACGCGCTCAACCAGTCGGAACGGGCCCGGCTGATGTATGTCGCCGAAGTGCAGCTGCCCGACAGCGCCAAGGACCTGCCCAACGGCGTTCCGGCCCAGGTCGTGCTGCCGTGACCGGAGACAACGGCGATATCGTCGTCCGCGCCGAAGGCCTGGTGAAGAGCTTCAAGGGCTTCCGCGCCGTCGACGGGCTGGATCTCACCATTGAGCGCGGCATGATCTACGGCTTTCTAGGTCCGAACGGCTGCGGCAAGACCACCGCCATGCGCATGCTGACAGGACTTCTGACCCCGACCGAAGGCACGGTCGAGGTGCTCGGCCTGTCCGTGCCCAAGGACGCGGAAACACTGAAATACCGGATCGGCTACATGACCCAGACCTTTTCGCTCTATGGCGACCTGACGGTGCTGGAAAATCTCAATTTCATGGCGACCATCTACGGGCTGTCCGGCAAAAAGCGCAAACAGCGCATCGGTGAGGTCATGGAACGCTATGAGCTGACCGATCTTGGCAAGCGCTTCGCCGGCAAGATGAGCGGCGGCCAGCGCCAGCGCCTGGCGCTCGCGACCGCCGTCCTGCACGAGCCGCAGCTGCTCTTTCTGGACGAGCCGACCTCGGCGGTCGATCCGGAATCGCGCCGGCATTTCTGGGAACAACTGTTCGACCTGGTCGATGGCGGCACCTCGATCGTGGTGACCACACATTTCATGGACGAGGCGGAGCGCTGCCACAAGATCGCGATCCTGGAATCCGGTCAGAAACGGGCAGATGGCGCGCCAAAAGACCTGATGAACGCCATGGGGGCGAATGTGGTCGAGATCGAGGGTCCCAATCTCAGAGACATCCGCAGGCATCTGCTTGGCAGCGACGGCATCATGGCCGCCGCCCAGCTCGGCGCAAGGCTGCGGGTACTTGTCAGGCAGGAAATCACCGACCCGGCGGAATTCCTCAAAGCCAAGCCTGAGACCAATGGGGCCAGCCTGATCGAACAGGTGCGGCCGAACCTGGAGGATGTCTTCGTGACAGCGACGGGGGAAGGCCGCCAATGATCCGCCCGCTCTCCCGCATTGCCGCGATCTTTTCCAAGGAACTGGCGCAGCTCCGCCGCGACCGTATGACCTTCGGCATGGTGATCATGATCCCGCTGATCCAGCTGATCCTGTTCGGCTATGCCATCAACACCAATGTGCGCGACATTCCGGTCGCTGTCGTCGACCAGAGCCAGACCGGTCTCAGCCGCATCCTGATCCAGATGGTCGAGGCGACCCGGGTGGTGAAGGTCACCGAGCGCTATGTCACTGTTGAAGAGGCCGAGGACGCCATCAAGGCGGCGCGGGTACGGGCAGCGTTCATCCTGCCCGACGACCTGTCCCAGCGGGTGGCCCGCTCGCCCGCGGTCGGCCTCGGCACGCCGCCGTCCACGAACGAGGAGACCAGCCGCCCCGTGGCGCAATGGATCGTCGACGGTTCGGACACGATGATCGCCAGCTCGATCAAGGCGCTACGCAACATGCCGCTCGCCGAGCTCAACCGGCAGGCTCCGAACCGGGCAACACCGACCTTCGAGGTCGCCCTCTTCTTCAACCCGGAACAGCGCACGGCGATCAACATCGTGCCCGGCCTGGTCGGCATCATCCTGACCATGACCATGATCATGTTCACCTCCGCAGCCATCGTGCGCGAGCGCGAGCGCGGCAACATGGAAATGCTGATCAACACGCCCGTGCGGTCGATCGAGCTGATGATCGGCAAGATCATCCCCTATATCTTCATCGGCCTGCTTCAGACCGTGATCATTCTGGGGCTCGGCCACATCCTCTTCAACGTGCCGTTCGGCGACAAGACGGTGGATCTCTTCGTCGGTACGCTGCTTTTCATCGGCGCCAGCCTGTCGCTCGGCCTGGTGCTGTCGACCATCGCCCAGAGCCAGCTGCAGGCGACCCAGATGACGGTGTTCGTGCTGCTGCCGTCGATCCTGCTGTCGGGCTTCATGTTCCCTTACGAGGGCATGCCCGTGATCGCGCAATATATCGCCGAAGCCTTCCCGGCGACCCATTTCATGCGCATGATCCGCGGCTTTGTGCTGCGCGACGCCAGTCTCCTCGACCTGCACCGCGACGTGCTCTGGATGATCGGCTTCTTCGTCATCGGCATGGTCGTCGCCGCGCTCAGGTTCAAGAAGCGGCTGGATTGAGTTTTTTTTTCGGCTTCTTTCTCTTTTCCAGAGCGTCATCCTGAGGAGGACCGTCAGGTCCGTCTCGAAGCAACCGTGTTTGTTATGTGATCATAGGCTGCCATTCCTTGTCGTCTCTGACCATGGCGTTGAGAATGGTCAGGAGCTTCCTGGTGCAGGCGATGATCGCCTGTTTC
>NZ_JALNMJ010000026.1 GCF_023156505.1 Roseibium sediminicola
CCTGCACCAGGAAGCTCCTGACCATTCTCAACGCCATGGTCAGAGACGACAAGGAATGGCAGCCTATGATCACATAACAAACACGGTTGCTTCGAGACGCCGCTGACGCGGCTCCTCAGGATAACGCCGCGGATTGGGGCTTCAGGGAATTGCCTGTCCTCAATTCAACACCAGCCCGAAGCCGGCCAGAAGCCGGACAAGAGCGGGATCGTCCGGACTGGACGTGAACACGGCCCGGTCAACGGGATGATCCGGCCGCGCCTTCGAGGCGCCCTCCCCCAGCACCCGCACCAGCTGGCGGGCAATGGCTTCCGCCGGGTCGAGCCAATCGACCGGCCAGGGCGCGATCTTGCGGAACCGGTTGGCGAGGAACGGGTAGTGGGTGCAGGCCAAAACGACAATGTCGGTGCGCCTGCCGTCCTGCTCCAGAAAACAGTCGGAGATTTCGGCGAGAAGCGCGTCGTCGGAAACCGCTTCGCCGCGCAGATGCTTTTCAGCGAGTTCCGCCAGCCTGTCGGAGCCGACCAGACGCACATGGCAGCGGCTGGCGAAACTCTCGATCAGGCTCTTGGTATAGGTGCGCCGCACCGTGCCCGGCGTCGCCAGAACGGAGATCAGACCGGAGGAGGTCCGTTCCGCCGCCGGCTTGATCGCTGGCACCGTTCCGACAAAGGCCACATCCGGATGGGCCTGGCGCAAGGCTTCGCCGGCCAGGGTGAAGGCCGTGTTGCAGGCAATGACGACGGCTTTCGGCCGGTGATCCCTGATCAGCTCGTCGAACAGGTCGAGGATCCGGCGGATCAGCTCCGCTTCCTGCCAGCGGCCGATCGGAAAGGCGGCATCGTCGGCGACATAGAGGAACTCTTCATAGGGCAGAAGATACCGTGCCTCGCGCAGCACGGTGAGCCCGCCGAGGCCAGAATCGAAAAAGAGAACCGGTCCCGACGTGTGCACGATCCGCTCCTAATCCTCGCTGCTTTCGCCCTTGTCCTTGCGCGGACGGGTTTCCCGTTTTTCCAGTGAGGCGACGACGCCGCGCAGGGCGCGCACTTCCTGGTCGGTCAGCTCCGCCTTCTGGAAGATGTTGCGCAAGGTCCGCACCATATGTGGACGCCGCTCCGGCGGGCGGAAGAAGGTCGCCTTGTCGAGCGCGCTTTCCAGATGTTCGAAGAAGCGCAGGACGTCGTCCTTTTTCGCCGGCGGGTGCTCTTCCTCCGACAGGATGAAGGGCAGCGCGCCAGAGGTCGCCGTCTTGCGCCATTCATAGGCGCAGACCAGCACCGCCTGGGCGATGTTCAGCGAGGCGAAGTCCGGGTCGACCGGCAGCGTGACGATCTCGTCGGCAAGCGCCACTTCCTCGTTGTTGAGGCCCCAGCGTTCCCGGCCGAACAGATAGCCGGTGGCCGCGTCTTTTACCCCGAGTTCAACGGACTTTTTCGCCGCCTCGTCCGGTCCGCGCACGGGTTTGGGCACTTCGCGCGAGCGTGCCGTGGTGGCGAAGACGAATTGCAGATCGGCGATCGCCGCCTCGACGCTGTCGAACACCTGCACCTTGTCGATGACATGGTCTGCCCGGCTGGCGGCGGCGCGTGCCTTTTCGCTCGGCCAGCCGTCGCGCGGATTGACGATCCGAAGGTCGACCAGACCGAAATTCGCCATCGCCCGAGCCGCGGTGCCGATGTTCTCGCCGAGCTGCGGCTCGCACAGGATCACCGCCGGCGGCCGGGCAGTCACCGCCCGGGCTTCTTCTCTGATATGTGCGTTCTTGCTCATGAGCCGGGGATGTAGCCGGTTCTGCGGAAAATGGGAAGTTCGTTCCCGCGGTTTTCCGGCCCTGTCAACGCGTCGGCATCTCCCTTACCAGCACGATCATCTGGCTGCCGTCGAAGCCGGGTCTCCCGTAGGCGACCAGCGCGGCAAGTGCCGTGGCAAGACCTGCATGGAGTTCCGCGCATCCGCACTTGGCCTTGCGCCGCCCAGCAGACACAAAGGCCGCCGCTTCTGTTTGCAGCATCGAACGACTTTACCCGTGACATTCTCTGCGACAAGAGCGGCAGGCAGACAGGGCATTGGACGCAGGTAGAACTTGCAAGAAGGGTATTCACCACTTCCACGACTTAAGTAATTCTGCCGAAGTAAACATTCCTTCCGATTTAAACAGGTCAATCAATAGTAATTTCATGTTTCAAGGGCCATGCTTTGCCCATGGCGATCGCATTCGGACAACATGGAACTGCTTTGGCGCAGGCGGGTTTTGCCGCCCTGATTGTTCTGTGTCTTGCGGTACTGCCTGTCCCAGCCTTTGCAGTCGACTGCCCGCGAGACGGTTCCCTGATCGCAGGCGCAGGCGACTACCGTCCCTACAACATCGTCGAAGGCGACAGTGTCAGCGGCATGGATTTCGAGGTGATCGAGGCGATCCTGGACAAGATGGGCTGTGGCCTCACCAAGGTGCCCCTGCCCTGGGCGCGCCATCTCAACGCCATGCAGAACGGTCTGGTGGACATTGCCTCCCCGGTCACAATAACCCCGGAGCGGGAGAGCTTCGCCCGCTTTACAGATCCCTACATTACCGCCAACGAGATCCTGTTCGTGGCAACGGACACCGATCCCGCCTATGACAGCCTCCAAAGCTTCTTCGAGGCCGGCAACCGGCTCGGCGTGATCCGAGAATATGCCTATGGCGGCACCTATCCCGCCTTGAGCGCGGCCTATGCCGGCCAGATCGAGACGACCGACAGTCTTGAGCTCAACCTGAAACAGCTGATGCTCGGCCGGGTCGATGCCATTCTTGGCGAGACCTATGTGGTCACCGCGGAGATCAACAAACTGCGCGCCGGCGGCAAGATCAAGCCGACGGAGGTGGTGGTCGCCTCGGAACCCAATTTCATCATGTTCGCCAAAAAGAGCGTGCCGGCGGACTTCGTCGCCGCCTTCAATACGCAATTGCAGGCAATGAAAAGAACCGGTGAATTCGACCGGATCACCGAGAAATACAGGTCGACACAGGCAGTGTACTGACACCTGCCTCCGGTCCCAGGTCCGCCCTGTCCCTCGGCAGGTCTTGGGATGGAAATGGCTCTGCGGCAAAAGATCCTCCTGCCGGAATCCGCCCTCTCCCGCGATCACCTTGCCTCTTGGAACCGTCAGGCTGCGCGCCAAACCGCGGCCTTTCAACAGGCCGCCTCTCTGATCAGGATCCGGCTCCTCGTGAGATCCGCCGCCTTCCAGAGTGCAGCTGTCGACGGTGATGCCGCCGAGCAGCTGGCAGCCGTCGCCAAGGCTCGTTTCGCCAAAGACAGCGGGATTGTTCAGATACCGCCCGCAATTACCAATCCGGATCAGGGCGCCTTCGCGATTTGCCTTCGCGGTGAACCCGCCTTCGCCGAAACAATTGCCGCTGCCGACCAGGATATCGCCGTGCGAAGCCTCGAACAGGCAGCCCGCGTGAAGTGTGTTGTTGTCCGCAAATGTCAGGCTGGCGGAGCCGGACGTCTTGAGGGTCACGCCCGGATAAAGAATGTTGCCCTTGCCCAGAACCACTCCCGGCGACACGAGTGTGGAAAAGGGATCCAGCACATGGTTGCCGTCCAGCACCTCCATCATCGCGGCGATGGTCAGGAACCCGCAGGCAACACGCGCAGCGTCAGTTTTTTCAAGGAGGCTGTTCATGCTATGGAGATGTCCTGGGGCAAGCGCGACTGAGCCGGTATCGATCATGTTCGAAGCTCCGCTGGCAACAAAAAACTTGGATGAAGGACTGTCACCGCGTCCTGCCGGACCGCCTGCATTTGAAATCTCGAGACCGCATGACCATCGACCCCAATGAAACCCTCTGCTTCAAGCGCTCCATCGGCAGAACGCTTTTGCTGTTGAGCCTGAGCATTCCTTTCCTGGTCATTGGCTATCTCCTTACCACCGGCGTCTTCGACGCGCCCGGCAGCGAGGGCGACGGCCGGATCCTCGGCATCCTCTGCATGGTCTTCTTCGGTGGCCTCGGCCTTTATGGCGTGATCCGCCTGGCCCTGAAGCCTGACCAAGCCATCGAAATCGGTCCCGAGGGCATCCGGGACCAACGGATTTCAACGGGTTGGCTGCCCTGGGCTCATATTACCGGGATCTCCACCTGGAAAAGCCGCGGGTCGTCGTTCATCATGCTGGAACTCGACGAGACCTTCGAGGCCGGCCTGAAACAGTCGGCCGTCTACAAGCTCTTCAAACTGGCGAACGCGCTGGTCGGTGCCAAAGGCCATTGCCTGAATCCGGTCGGGTTTGATGTGTCCTTCAGGGACCTGCGGTCGGTGATCCTGGCCTACGCCGAGGCACATGGAGCGCCTGCAGTAGAATAACGCAGAAGAGCGAACAGGCGAAGGGCCCGTCACACTCAAAAGAACACCACATCCTCCTTCACAACCTATTTTTACCGCACTGGTCTATGATCAATTCGCTTTTTCAATATCAGCGACATTTGATATGGAAATAGATACAAGTATAAAACGAGAATTCTATCGCCCAGCCGCAAAATTTTCCGTAAATTTCTTAATAGTAATTGCCATGACCTTCGGAATGATACTCGCCACTTACAACGAATACATTGAAGGAAAGATCTTCGAAGACAAAGGAATATTGGCAATATCTGTCACTATATTTCTCCTTATAGTGGTTTTAGTGACGCTTTATCAATTGACAAATTTTAATGAAAAACCGTGGCTCGAACTCAGTCCGGATGAGGTGACTTACGTACACCAACACTGGTTCGTCCCCTGGCACGCAGTTACACGCATTCGAGAGCTCTATGTCGGGCGCGGTCCAGTTAATGCACTCCGCTCAAAGTTTATCGTGCTCTACACAGACGAATTGCACCACACGAAAAACCCTTCAGCATCTGGAAACACCTTGCACCAACCAACCAAGGTGTTCACCAAACGCGATGTCTCCATCATGCTTGACGGCTATAAGATCTCCCGCAAACAAGTTGAGCGCATGATCCGCGCCTATGCCGAGGCGCACGCTGCCCGCGCCACCAAAGACTGAGACTGGCCCTCCCCAATTGCCTTTTCCAACCCGTTTGCTAGAACTCCCCGGAACAGTTCGCCCTTCGCCTTCCGGAGGGCTTTCAATTGATTGCGTACAATTGTATACGCATGTCGGAATCCTGACGGACCGGCCAAGTGCCCGCGTCCGATCGACCACAGTTCAACCTCAGGAAATGGGACAGTCATGGCCGATATCATCTACACCAAGGTCGACGAAGCGCCGGAACTGGCAAGCGCGTCGTTCCTGCCGATCATCCGCTCCTTTGCCAAGGCCGCAGGCCTTTCGATCGGCACCAAGGACATCTCCCTGGCCGCCCGCATCCTGGCGCATTTCCCCGAATACCTCACCGATGACCAGAAACAGCCGGACGACCTCGCTGAGCTTGGCGAAATGGTCAAGAAGCCGGACGCCAATGTCATCAAGCTGCCGAACATTTCCGCTTCGCAGCCGCAGCTGAACGCCGCCATCAAGGAACTGCAGGGCCAGGGTTACAAGCTGCCCGACTATCCGTCCGATCCGCAGACGGATGAGGAAAAATCCGTCAAGGCCCGCTACGACGCCATCAAGGGCTCTGCCGTGAACCCGGTGCTGCGCGAGGGCAACTCCGACCGCCGCGCGCCGAAGGCCGTCAAGGAATACGCCAAGAAGAACCCGCATCGCATGGGCGAATGGCTGCCCTCCTCCAAGACCCACGTCGCGACCATGGGCGAGAGCGATTTCCGCTCGAACGAGAAATCCGTGACCGTTGCCGCCGCTTCCGCCGGCACCGCCAGGATCGAATTCGTCGGCAAGGACGGTGCCGCCACCGTATTGAAGGGCGACTGGCCGCTGGAAGAAGGCGACGTCATTGACGGCACCTATCTGAGCGTGCGCGCGCTGGCCGATTTCCTGGAGGAGCAGATCGCGGAGACCAAGGAACAGGGCATCCTGTTCTCGCTGCACATGAAGGCCACCATGATGAAGGTCTCCGACCCGATCATCTTCGGCCATTGCGTGAAGGTTTTCCTGAAGGACGTCTTTGCCAAGCACGCCGCCACCTTTGCCGAGCTCGGCGTCAATCCGGATCTCGGCATCGGCGACCTGGAAGCCAAGGTCGCAACGCTGCCGGCCGACAAGGCCGCCGAGATCCAGGCCGATCTCAAGGCCGCGCTCGACAACGGCCCGGCCATGTACATGGTCAACTCCGACAAGGGCATCACCAACCTGCATGTCTCCTCGGACGTCATCATCGACGCCTCCATGCCGGCCGTGATCCGCGCCGGCGGCAAGGGCTGGGGCCCGGACGGCAAGGAAGCCGACACCAAATGCGTGATCCCGGACTCATCCTACGCCGGCGTCTATGCCGCCGTGATCGATTTCTGCCGTGAAAACGGCGCGCTCGATCCGGCCAAGATGGGCACCGTGCCGAATGTCGGCCTGATGGCCCAGAAGGCCGAGGAATACGGCTCCCATCCGCAGACCTTCAAGGCTCCGGCCGACGGCACCATCCGCATTGTCGATGCCGCCGGCACCACGCTCATCGAGCATGAAGTCGAGGAAGGCGACATCTGGCGCGCCTGCCGCACCAAGGACGCCCCGATCCGCGACTGGGTCAAGCTCGGCGTCAGCCGCTGCCGCCTGTCCGGCATGCCCGGCGTCTTCTGGCTGGACGCAACCCGCGGCCATGACGCGGAACTGATCAAGAAGGTCAATGCCTATCTGCCGGAGCACGACACGTCGGGCCTCGACCTGAAGATCATGGCGCCGACCGAAGCCGCCAAATACACCACGGAGCGCATTGCCCGGGGCGAGGACACTATCTCGATCACCGGCAACGTGCTGCGCGACTACCTGACCGACCTCTACCCGATCCTGGAAGTCGGCACCTCGGCCAAGATGCTCTCCATCGTGCCGCTGATGAATGGCGGCGGGTTGTTCGAGACCGGCGCCGGCGGCTCAGCGCCGAAACACGTGCAGCAGCTGCAGGAAGAAAACTACCTGCGTTGGGATTCGCTCGGCGAATTCTGCGCGCTCGGTGCCTCGCTTGAGCACCTGGCAAACGTCACGGGCAACACCAAGGCCCAGGTCCTGGCCGACGCGCTCGACATTGCCATTGGCAAGCTGCTCGACAATGACAAGTCCCCGGCGCGAAAAGTCGGCGGCCTCGACAACCGCGGCAGCCATTTCTACATCGCGCTCTATTGGGCCGAGGCTCTGGCCGCCCAGGACCAGGACGCCGAGCTGAAGGCGCGTTTTGCCCCTGTTGCCGAGGCGCTTGCCTCCAATGAGACTGCCATCGTCGCCGAGCTGAATGGCGTTCAAGGCAGCCCGGCCGACACCGGCGGCTACTACCATGCCCCGCAGGCCAAGGTCGACGCCGTCATGCGCCCGAGCGCGACGCTCAACGGCATTATCGGCTGAGCGGACCTAAGCATCTGACATCAGGCAGGGCGGCCTCCAGGCCGCCCTTTCTTGTTTCCAACCGAAGATTCCGCTGTGACTAACCGGCCGGAGCGGTGGACCTCACCTCCCGGCGCATCTGGCCAGGCGTCAGGTTGAACTGCCGCTTGAAGGCCCGATTGAAGGCGGCCTCCGAGCTGTAGCCGATGGTCTCGGCGATATCTATCAGCGGCAGATCCGTTTCGCGCAAGTCGCGCCGGGCTTTTTCCATGCGCCAGTGGGTGACATAGGCAAGCGGTGTCATACCGACCAGCCCGCTGAACCGCTCCGCAAAGACGGTTCGCGACATGCCCGCCTCTCTGGCGAGCGCTTCGACCGTCCAGGATTTTTCCGGCGCCAGGTGGATCCGCGACATGCTGCGTCCGAGATTCGGGTTGAGCACCGCAGCGAGACAGCCCGCCCTGTCGCCTTCCTGGTCAACAAAGGTCCGCACAACCTGAATGAAGATGATCTCGGTCAGCCGGTGAACAATTGCGTCGGAACCCGGCAGGCTCGCGCGCACTTCGCTTGCCACAAAACGCATGACGGCCTCGAGCCAATGGGCGTTCAGGGTCTGGGTATTGGGCACGTGGATGATATCCGGAAGCGCCTCAAGGATGGGATGTACCGTGCCTTCCTCAAACTCGAAATGACCGCAAAACAGCTTGCAGCTCTGGTCTTTCTCCGGACCGCCGAAATAAAGCGCGCCCTCGCCGCTGTATCCGCTCTGCTCCAGCACGCGGTCCACCGACGTCGCCTCCCGTCCGAGTTCATCGCACAGGACATGCGCGGCGCCATGCGGGATGACCGCCAGGTCGCCCGTCGCCAGAAAGACGGGTTTCTCCCGACCCTTCACCACAAGCCAGCAGGAACCGCGCATGGCCATGTGAAACCGGGCGACACGGCCAAAGGCCGGCACCTCGACCGCCCAGGGCGGTGAAAAGCTGGTGTGAAAATAGATCGATCCCCGCAGCTTTAACGCATCCAGGATCTGGCTCAAGGCATCATGTTTCATGCTGTTCCGTCCATTGAGAACCTGGAGTCCGATTGTCTGCCATTTCCCCTGCAAGACAAGTCGCCCGGACGATCGATCAATTTTCGAGGACTTTCACGCATGGATCAGACGAAGAAGGCGGAACATCTTTCTCGTCGAGAGGCAAGTGCCTCCCATCCCCGCCTTCAAGGAGTTGAAACATGACCCTGCGCTTTGTCACCAAGACCATGCATTCCTACCTCGATTATCCGGTTGCTCTCGGACTGATCGTCCTGCCGGTCCTGCTCGGCCTCGGCCAGACCAATCCGATTGCCCTGTGGCTTTCCGTCTGCACCGGATTTGCCGCGCTGCTGCTGACGATCCTGACCGATCACGATACCGGGCTCGTCCGCGTGCTGCCCTATTCCGTCCACCTGGCCGTGGACTTCCTCGTCGGCCTGACCTTCCTGGCCGCACCGTTCGTGCTCGGTCTGTCCGGACTGGATTTTGCCTATTACCTCGTCAATGCGCTTGCCGTCCTGACCGTCGTTTCCTTGCAGAAGCCGGCGGCAGGGCAGACACAAGCCGCTTAAGCCCGATCTGCTCCCGGGTACGCTCGCTGCGTTCCCCGGCAAAAGCCCTTTGAAACACCGGCCTTGGCCGGTGTTTCTTTTTCGCTCAAATCCGGACGATCGGCAAATTCAGGCGGTGTTTCGCACATGGAGACAACGTTCAATCGGACGCAGAGTTGGCTCAGCCGATGGATCCCCCACCGGCGACCACCTTGGAAAGACTGAGGAGCAATCCAGATGAACCTGACCCGTACTCTTCTTGCCGCCGCCTTGCTGGGCGCTGCCGGCCTGACCGTCCCGGCCCTGGCGGCAGACGAATACAACACCTCGAGCGGCCTCACCGCCGCCGGCGCGCCGCTTGGCCTGCACGGCATCGACCCGGTCGCTTTCGTGGACCTGGGCAACCGGATCGACGGCACGGCCCGGCACACCGCGGTCCATGACGGCGTCGCCTACTATTTCGGCTCGCAGGAGGCCATGGAAATGTTCAGCGCCAACCCGGCGGCCTATCTGCCGCAGAACGGCGGCTTTTGTACCTTCGGTGTCTCCGTCGGCAAGAAGTTCGATGGCGATCCGCAATTTGCGGCGGTGATCGACGACAAGCTTTACCTGTTCCTCAACGAGGACATCTTCCGCGAATTCCAGAAGGATGAAGCGGGAACCATCGCCAAGGCCGCGGCCAATTGGGACAAGATCCGCACAACCCCGGCCGAGAAACTCTAACGGTTCTTCCCGGACACAGCCTCGAAGGGGTTCGGAATATCGGGAGACGTTCGGGACAAAAGCCAAGACGGATCTCCCCAGGATTGGGGCGGCAACGGAGCCGCCCCTTGCTCTTTGCAGGCCCGGACCCGGCGTTGCACCTTGACAACAGGGCTGCAAGGTTTTTGACGGCAACGTTCCCCGGCGCTTGAATATCCACTGGTGGCCGCCCATGTCATCGCCAGCTGTAAGAAGCGGCTTCTGATTCTTTTGAAAGCGGGACACCGGACATGACGAACATGCACCGCGCGCCCTCAAGGGCGGCAGCCCTCCGTTAAACCCCGTTAGCGGTGCGCCGGAGGTGGACCAGGACAGGCAAGGCCTGCGCCTGACGATACTCCCGTTTTCAAAAAGGTTCCCGACATGGGCACTTCTGAAAAGGCTGGGGCTGTGCCTGCCAACGGCGCGGCGCCCATCCAACGTTTCTATTCCGACCGGTCCTGGATCGAGGGGGCGGCGGAAGAGCAACTTACCTTTGTCGCCGGCATGGCCGGCGTTTCCTCCGTGGCCGCTTTTCCGGACCTGCATCCGGGCAAATATGGCCCGGTCGGCAGCGCCATCCTGGCGGACCGGATCTATCCGCAGCTGATCGGCAACGATATCGGCTGCGGCATGAGCCTCTATGCACTCGACCTGCCTGCCCGCAAGCTGCGGCTGGACAAGGCGGCAGCAAAACTGCGGCAGCTCGAAGGGGTCTGGACCGGCAACGCCGGCGCGCGCCTTGCCGGCGAGGACTTGCCGACGGATCTCCACAACCAGGCCCTCGGCACCATCGGCGGCGGCAACCACTTCTGCGAGCTGCAGGTGATTGACGAGGTGACAGACGGCGCATTGCTGGAGGCAGCAGCTCTGCGCAAGGGCGATCTGGTGCTGCTGGTTCATTCCGGATCGCGTTCGCTCGGCACGGCGGTGTTCGGCTCGGTACTGGACCGTTTTGACGGTCTCGATCCGAACAGCCCGGACGGCAAGGCCTATCGGGCCGCCCACGACCAGGCCGTCCGGTGGGCGGCACTCAACCGTGAACTGATCGCGGAACGCGCCGCAAAGGCGCTGCGCTGCGATCTTCGTATCGTTGCCGACGCACCGCACAACCTTGTTGAAGACCATGCAGGCGGCATCCTGCACAGGAAGGGCGCCGCCCGGGTGGATCAGGCGCTGGTGCCTCTTGCGGGGTCCCGGGACGCGCTCAGTTATCTGCTGGCCCCTTGCCGCGAACAGGCGGAGGCGCTGGCCTCCCTCGCCCATGGCGCGGGTCGCAAATACGACCGCCGCTCCATGACCGGCCGGGCGGGAGGCACACGGTCCGACCGGGACAGTCTTGGCCGCACGTCCTTTGGAGGGCTGGTGGTCTGCGAGGACCGGCAGCTCCTGATCGAGGAAGCGCCAGCGGCCTACAAGGATCCGGCCCAGGTGCTGAAAGATCTGCAATCGGCCGGTCTTGCCGCACCGGTCGCTGCGCTGAAACCCCTGGTGACCTACAAGAAGGCGGTTTCGGACACGCTGGAAAGTGCAAGGCAGGACAAACGCCGGCGCTTGTGGGACCGGAGGGCAAAGCGATGAGCACTCAGGTCCAACAGCGACTGCTGATCACCAGCGGCGACGGACCGTCCGAATGCCGCAGGGCCGTCGCCCTGGTTCTGCGCCAGATCGAAAAGGAGGCCATTCAGAAAGGTCTCCGCTTCGATGCCGCGGTTCCGGATCCCGGTCAGAAAGGCGATCCGGCTTCCGCGCTTGTCACGCTGACGGGCGCGGAGGCCGAGCGCCTCGCCGGAACCTGGTCGGGCACGATCCAATGGACCTGCAAGAGCCCGTTCCGGCCGCATCACAAGCGGCAGAACTGGTTTGTCGGGGTCTTTCCGGTTTCCGGCGCACTGCCGGAGGACATCCGTCTGAAAGCCGAGGATCTTCGGGTGGAAACCTTCCGCTCCGGCGGTCCCGGCGGCCAGCACCAGAACACCACCGACAGCGGCGTGCGCATCATCCATCTGCCGACCGGGGTGTCGGCCCAGTCGACCGACGAGCGCTCCCAGCACCGCAACCGTCAGGTGGCGCTTGACCGGCTGGAGGCGCGGTTTCTGCTGCAACGGGAAGAAAGCCTTGCCCGGAACCGGGCCGACCAGAACCGCTTGCATCGGCAGTTGGAACGCGGCAATCCGGCCAGGGTGTTCAAGGGCGAGCGGTTCTCCGAAGCAAAATGACAAAGGGCGGCCCGGTGTGCCGCCCTTTTTCAGGTCGCCAGGTCAGCCCCTGATAAACGCCAGGACGTCCTTGTTGAACGCGTCAGCCTGTAGCTGCGCCAGGCCATGGCCGCTCTCCGGATAGACCTTGAGCTTGGCTCCGGCGACGATCTCGGCTGCGCGATGGGCGGAAGCCTTGATCGGCACGACCTGGTCGTCACCGCCGTGAACGATCAGGGTCGGCCGCTTGATGGCTTTCAGATCATTGGTGTAATCGACCTCCGAAAACTCGGTGATGCAGTCATACTGGCCCTTGATGCCGCCTGACATGCCTTGCAGCCAGAAGCTTTCCCTGAGCCCCTCATTGATCTCCACACCTTCGCGGTTGAAGCCGTAGAACGGGATCGTCAGATCCTTGTAGAACTGCGACCGGTTGGTGGCGACCTGCTGGCGGATGCCGTCAAAGACCTCCATCGGCGTGCCATCCGGGTTGCTTGCGGTCTCCAGCATCAGGGGCGGCACCGCGCCGACCAGAACGACTTTTGCAACCCGGTCATTACCATGGCGGCCGACATAATGCGCGACTTCACCGCCGCCGGTCGAGTGACCGACCAGGATGACATCCTTGAGGTCGAGCCGGTCGATCAGTTCGGCCAGGTCGTCCGCATAGCGGTCCATGGTGTTGCCGTCCCAGGGCTGGCTGGAGCGGCCGTGGCCGCGCCGGTCATGTGCGATCACCCGGAAGCCGTTCTGGCCGAAAAACAGCATCTGGGCGTCCCAGGCATCGGCGGACAGCGGCCAGCCATGGGAAAACACGATCGGCTGCCCCTGCCCCCAGTCCTTGTAAAAGAGTTCGGCACCGTCTGAGGTCGTGAAGGTCGTCATTTCCAAAGTCTCCATTGCATGCAGTTGTTTTGTCGTCCCGAAGGTCGAGGCGACCATCAATCCGAGGCCGGCAAGTCCCCCGCCAATCAACGTCTGGCGGCGGCTGACAGACAGCCCATCACTCTTGTGTTCCATCGGATGATCTCCATTTACATCGTTCACGATTTAATCGTGTACGAGTTATTTGGATACGAGCGTCACTCCTGTCAACGCTTGCCAGCGAAAAAAAGGAAGATTAGGAACGGATCATGTCGAACCCTACGGACAGGCCGGGCAAGTCAGCTCCTGGCGCCAACACCGCAACAGGCCATCACGAGGACCTGGACGATTTTCTGTGCTTCGCAGTCTATGAGGCCAATCTCGCGTTCAACCAGCTTTACCGGTCTCTGCTCGATGACCTGGGCCTGACCTATCCGCAATACCTGGTGATGACGCTGCTTTGGCGGCGGGACGTGCGCGCGGTCAAGGAGATCGGCGACGCGCTCAGCCTCGAATACAACACGGTCACCCCCTTGATCAAACGCCTGGAGGCAATGGATCTGGTGTCCCGGGTCCGGGACCTTGAAGATCAGCGGGTCGTCAAGGTCAGCCTGACCGCCGGGGGCAAGGCCCTGGAGAAACAGGCGCGGCACATACCGCAATGTGTCGCCGACGCCTCCGGCCTGTCCATGAAAGCCTTCACCGAACTGAAATCGTCCCTGGAAGACCTGCGCAACAATCTGAAATCCCGCGAGGAGCCGTCGTAAGCCGTCATGACCGCCACAATCAAAGCCGTGCTCTTCGACAAGGACGGCACCCTGCTCGATTTTGATGCCACCTGGACACCCGCCTATCGCACCACAGCGCTTTATGCCGCTGCTGGCGACCAGACCAAGGCAGATCTCTTTCTGTCGGAAACCGGCATGAATCTGGCCACCGGTGCCTCGGCCGCAGGCTCACTGCTGGCCGCGGGCAATTCCGCCGAAATCGCCGAAGCCTGGATCGCTCTCGGAGCCAACTTCGATCACGCCACCCTGACAGCGGAACTGGACCGGATTTTTGTCGGCCGGATGCACGATGCCGCGGCCCTGCCCGGCATATGCGAGGCGATTCTGAATCTCCACGGCAATGGTTACACACTCGGTGTTGCCAGCAGCGACAGCGAAGCGGCGATCCGCGCCTTTCTGGCCGGCGCCGGGCTCACCGATCGCATGAGCTTTGTCACCGGTTACGACACCGGTTTCGGCCCCAAGCCCGAACCGGGCATGGTGCACGGTTTTTCCCAGGCGACCGGCTTCCCGCCGTCGGAGATCTGCGTCATCGGCGACAACACCCACGACCTGGAAATGGCCCGTGCCGCCGGTGCCGGCCTCAGGGTCGGCGTTCTGACAGGCACCAGCGATCGTGACGACCTGGAACCGCTCGCCCACATTGTTCTTGACAGTGTCGCGGACCTGCCCGGTCATCTCGCCTGAACCACAGACGGCCGCTCGCACCGCGCAGAAAATCATGGTGTTGAGTCAGCCTCTCCCTGCAATACAAGCTGATGCCGCAAGTTGAAATAAATGAAAAATGGAATTTGTTTTGATTAAACTTTTCCATATTTAGGGTATTTGAGATTTATACTTGATCTATGCATAACGAAGGGTAACTTCAATAGAATACAGGTGACATCGAGAGACTTCGCAATGCCCTTTACGAAATTGGGAACGTTTATCGCCGGGGTGGTGTTTTTCCTTGGCTGTATGCAAGTGGCGCTCGCGATCGGCGTCGGCCTTGGCGTCATTTCCGAACCGAGCCCCGGCCTCTTTCTCGGCAACATGACGCGCGAACAGGCGATCGACAGCGGCCTTCTCAAGATCATGGCTGCGGTTGCCTTCGGCGTGATCACGGAAATCAGCCGTTCGGTGGAAAAGAAATAGACCCTACCAGCAGTCGTATCATTCGCCCTTGCAACGGCCAGCACGCCGTGAAACGGTGCGCGCATGAAAAATCGCACCCTGAAATCGACGCTGACCGCATTGTTCTTGATAGCGGTCCCGACAGGCCTACATGCCGAACCCTCCGACCTGTTCGACGCCATCGACAAACGCCTGTCCTACATGCAGGCTGTCGCCGCCTGGAAAGTCGACAACAACCGGCCCGTTGAAGACCTGGAGCGGGAAAAGGTGGTTTTGGATGCCGCCCGCACCAAGGCCGGCCAAGTCGGCCTGGCGGGCGACAGCGTCACCGGCTTTTTCCAGGCCCAGATCAACGCGGCCAAGGAAATTCAGACCTGCTGGATCGGCCGCTGGAACGATGGCGCCGCAAGGCCAACCGACGTGCCCGACCTTGTCGAGGACGTGCGCCCGGCCCTGCTGACCCTCGGCAACGAGATCCTGCAGCTGATGGCAACGGAAAAGGTCTCCTCGGAGGACCAGCAGGCTTTCACGGCCGCAATGACCGTCGATTGCCTGTCTTCGCAAGCCAAGGAGGCCCTCTTCGACGGCTTGCTGAGCGTACAATCGAATTAGAGCATGTCGGGTTCAGGACGCCGCCGACCGGCTCTGCTCAGGCAGGCCGGCGGCCTCTTCGAACACCATCTTCGAGAAATCGTTGAATGGCACCGCGGGGCTCCACAGATAGCCCTGCCCCAGCGTACCACCCCACAGATTGATGTAGTCCATCTGCAACTGCGTTTCGACACCCTCTGACACCGTGTTCAGGTTGAGTTGGCGTGCGAGCATCAGAATCAGCTCCACGATGGTGCGCCGGTCCTCTGAATTGTCGATACCCATGATGAAAGAGCGGTCGATCTTGAGTGTGTCGAACGGCATGCTGGCCAGACTGTGCAGCGAGGAATAGCCGGTACCGAAGTCGTCTATGGCGAATTTCACCCCCTCTTTCTTGATCGGCATGATCTGATCGAGCAGCGTCTGCGAATAGTCGACCAGACTGGATTCCGTCACCTCCAACTCCAGACGGTCGGTGGCAAAGCCACTCTCCTTGATGATGCCCAGCGTGCGACCGCAGAAATCGGGAGACTGAAGCTGGACCGGCGCGACGTTGACGGCCACAGAGACATCCGTCCCTCTGTTATTGATGGCTTTCATATCGCGCAACGCTGTTTCCAGAACGAATTCGCCAATCGGTCCGATCATGCCGCTTTCTTCCGCGACCGGGATGAATTTGTAAGGCGGCACCGAGCCCAATTCGTCATCTGTCCAGCGCAGCAGCGCTTCGGAGCCGGCGATCTTGCCGGTCGCAAGGTCTACCTTGGGTTGGTAATGCACCGACAGTGACCTGTTCGTGAGCGCGCCTTCCAGCCGGTGGCGGATCTGTTCGCGCTCGGTCATGCGCTCGCGGATCTTGTCATTATAGGTCACCGACTGGGCACGCCCCTCCGCCTTGGCCTCATACATGGCCATATTGGCGTTGCGCAGCACGGCCTCCGAAGTCTTGCCATGTTCCGGCCAGCAGGCCACCCCCACACTCACCGTCACCGACAGGGACAGGTTGCCGATGCGATGGGCGCCGCCGAGACGGTCGACCACGGCATCCGACAGGCGCTCCAGCGCGGCCGCATCGGTGAGCCCAGGAAGCAGCACCACAAATTCATCGCCTGAGAAACGGGCAACACAGGGTGATTTGGAGGTCAAGGGCCCGGCCATTTGTTCGACCAGCTGGGCGAGCCGCTTCGAGATCTGACCCAGCAGCTGATCACCAACCGCATGGCCATGCAGATCATTGATCAGCTTGAACCGGTCCAGACCGATATAAAGCACGCTGCCAGCACTGTTGGGCCGCAAGTCGATCTGCGTCAGAGCCGAATTGTCGAGCTTCGCCCGATTGGGCAGGCCGGAGATGCGGTCGGTATAGGCCAGTTGCTCGATCTTCACGATGTTCTGGCGCAGATTCACCATCATGTCGCGAAACGCGGTCTGCAATTCCCCGACCTCACCGGGTGCATCTGTCGGCATCTTGCAGTCCAGATAGCCGGCGGCGGCCTCGTTGGCGGCCAGGGTCACCCGGCTGACGCCTGACGTGGCCCGATACATCATCAGCGCCAGCACCGGCACAAAGGCCAGCAACAGCATTCCAAACACCACCGCCACCTGGGAGATCTTCTCGCGCAGAATGCCCGCCATCTCGTGCTTGGAAATGCGTACAAGCACGCTGCCGACCGCCTCGCCGCCCCGGAAGGCCGGCAACACATATTCCAGTGTGTTGGCCGTTTCCCGGAATTGCGACTGACCAAGTTGGGCCGCATTGAGAGCTTCCTCGTTGAAACCGGTCTCGCTGGACGGCGACGCGGAGGTGAAGTCGCTGGCGAATTCCTGACCGAAGCGGGTATAGACCTTTGCCGCGATGATATAGCGGTCGCCGGCAACCGCATTCAAAACCCGCTCCAGCTCTCCGTAGTTCTTGGATTCGATATCGCGGGCTGCTGTGTTGGTGATGAACAGCGCCTTGTCATGCGCGGTCCGCGCCAGCCTTTCGCCGATCTTGTCCATTTGCGTGTAGTAGTCGATGCCAATCAACACGAGAGAAAAAGCCAGCAGCCCGAAGACGCCGTAAAGAGTGGCACGCACAAAAACACGTTTGAAAATTTCATGGGACCAGAAACGAATGATTTGCAGCACGAAAGCAGCTCCCGCGGATCCTCTCAGTTACCGGACCAGCGCAAGGCGGGCCCAAACCTCAGTGTTTCCGGCCGCCCTCAACAAATACTAAACTCTAAAGTAGAAACCGGGTACATTGCGTAAAGTTTTTCAAAATGTGGAAATAAAATTTCGAGACTAGTCCTTTTTCCCAAGGAGAAATCTCACAGCAACGTCGAATCCCGCAGCGTCGAAGCGAGGAAAGACCACTGCCGTTCCTTCTCACAAGGTCTTCGCAGATTGCATACTGTTCGCGCCTAAATTCACTTGCTAAGTCACACTTAACATGGTCAGCATGGAGCATGCATCGATCCGATCCAACCGGAGGGGCTGCCGGGTGAACGGGTTGGCAAGAAAATTGGTTTGTATTAGAAGAAAAACAACTTAAAATTGATAATACATGAGAACCGGCAACCGCAGACCGGTGAAATTGGGGCAAAACGCGGGCGGTGACGACTTCTTCTCCGACCACTTTGACAGTTATTGAAAAAGGCCATGCCGAGGGTGCAGACGGCGTGGCAGCCGACCCCGGGCTGTCGGCTGCCGGCTTCCATGCCGCGCTCACGGTCGCGGTCATCGGGTTCGATGATCCTGACGGTTTGCGCGAGCAGCTGTCCGCCGAGGAACTCTCTTTCCTGTCCGGCCGCCTTGGAACGGCCTGCGCTGTGGCGGCGTCGGAATTCGGCGGCAAACTGGTGCACCAGACCGGCGGACCGAGGATCCTGGTCTTCGGCGTCCCCACCTTGCATGAACTGGACGCGGAACGCGCCGTGCTTGCGGCGCAGAAGGTGCTCCGCACCTTTGGACGCGACGGGTTCGGCCATCCGGTTCGGCTGCGTTGCGGTGTCGCCAGCGGTGACGGCACCATCGTTCTTGACCAGGGCCCCAACACGGCCCCCTTTGAAATCACCGGCACCGCGACTGACCAGGCGAAACGGCTGGAAAGCGAGGCACCGCAAGGTGTGCTGCTGATCTCACCGGAAACCCATGCGCTGTTTCGCAGCGACTTCATGGCCCGGAAGGTCCAATTGCAGAACGGCACGGAGACGGTCTTCGAAGTCTCCCCGGCGGTGTCGCCGATGGCGCGCAATGACAGCCATGAGGCGGACCGTGCGCCCCCACCCTTTACCGGACGCAGCAATGAACTGGGCACACTCCGGATCTGCTGGGAGGCGGCCAAACAGGGCACGCCTCAGACGATCATGCTTGTCGGTGAGCCCGGCATCGGCAAATCGAGCCTGATCCGGGCCCTCATGAAGGAGACACAGGCCGATCATCCCCTTGTGTTGAGCTTTTACGGCTCGGTACATCACCGACGCACCCCCTTCTATCCGATCGCACAGGGGCTCTATACGTTTCTCGGCCTGAAGGGCCTTCAAAGCCCTACGTTGCTTGCCACCGTGATCCAGCAATTGCTGGACGACCTGGGGCTGGACACCCGCCGGCACCGGGCCAACTTAAGTGCGATCCTGAAGGGTGGCGGCCTGGACAGCACACCTCTCCAGCTCAACAAAGACGTTGATGCGCCGAACGAAACGCTTGTAGCCTGCCTCGAAAGGCTGGCGGCGATCCACCCGGTTCTGCTGGTCTATGAAGATGCCCATTGGATGGATATCAGCACACTGGAATCCGTCTGCCTGCTCCAGCAAAAGCTTGGCAAAAGCCGCCTGATGACCCTTGTCAGCAGACGTCCGGGCAAGACAGCAGTCGATCTGACCGGCGCCGTGAAACTGACCTGCCGCGTCGGCCAGCTGCGCGAAGACCAGACCCGCAAACTGGCAGGCCTGCTGCGCCCCGAGACCATGAGCGATGCCCATTTCGAACAAATTGTGCAGCGCTCCGACGGCATTCCGCTGTTCCTGGAAGAGCTGATGAACAATGCGGCCGAGGACGGCGGCACCGATCCCGCCGTGGCCGCCTCAGCGCGCGTGCCTGCCTCTTTGCGTGAAACACTCGCCGCCAGGCTGTCCCATCTGGGCAAGGCCCGGGATCTGCTGTTGCAGGCAGCGGTGATCGGCAGGGAGTTCGTGGCGCCGCTGTTGCAGGACATCACCGGCAAGCCCGCCAACCGGCTGAAAGACCATTTGATGACCCTGCAACGCGCCAACCTGATCTACCGGAAAGGTGCTTTCGAGGAAGGTCTGTTCGAGTTCAAGCACAGTCTTGTCCAGGAACTGGCCTATCAGTCGCTCGCCCCGCACAAGCGCAAAAGCTGCCACCGGGCCATCGCGGACGCCTTGACGCAAACGCCCGACCGCTATCCCCCCGTCGCCGTCGAAGTGATCGCCCGGCATTTCGAGCGCGGCGGCGACGTCACCACGGCACTGGACTATCTCGAGCTTGCCGGCATGGATGCGGTCCGGGTGGCCGCCCACCGGGATGCGGGGCGCTATTTCGGCAAGGCTCTCGAGCTCGCCCAGGAAATCGACGACACCGCTGAACGGGAACGCACTGTCAGCCGCTTTCTGTTGCTGCTCGGTCCGCAGCTGATCGCCAAACACGGCTTTGCGTCGAATGAGGTGCGCGAGGTTTACTGCAAAGCCAGGTCACTGAGCTCGATCGAGACCGGGTCGGCGGAAGTGCTGCAGATGCTCTGGGGATTGTGGGGCGCCCATATGGTCAAGGCCGAGGTCGGCTTTGCCAAACAGCTCAGCGACGATTTCCTGCGCCACGCCATGATCCGCCAGGACCCGATCGAGGTGACCGCCGGTCACTACATGTCCGGCGTCGGCGCCTTTTATACCGGCGCGCTGGAAGACGCCGAAACATCGATGCTGGCCGCGGTCGAGGCGTCGTCCACGGCCGATTTCGAGGAAATGGTCACCCGATACAGCCTGGATCTCGGCATCCTCGCCCGATCCTACTTGAGCTGGTGCTATGCGCTTCTGGACCGGCCCGACGCGCTTCGCGACAATTGCCTGTCGCTCGAAACGGCATCCCTCCTGTCCGATCACGCCTTTTGCCGGGCGTTTTCCAGCTGCTTCATGGCAACGGCCTTCAACTTCGCCGATGATCGCGCCGAAGCCGAACGCCATGCACTCACGGCCATGGACCTGAGCCGCCAGGAAGGTTTCGCCCAGCAATTGGCCCAGGCCGAAATCAACCTAGGCCGGGCGCGCTCTGTCCCCGGCGATAAATCCGGGCTGCGTCTCATGGAAGCGGGACTCAAGGCCTATCTTGCGACCGGTGCGGTGCTGGCGCGCCCCTATGCGGAAGCCTGGATTGCCGAAGCCCGCCTTGTGGACGGCGACCCGCAGACGGTTCTTGAGATGCTGACAAACGTCCGCCGGTTCACGCTGCGCTCCGGCGAACGCTATTTCGACGCCGAACTCTACCGCCTGACCGCCCGGGCAGCCGGCATGACCCGGCCGGACACACATCCGCTGGTGCGGCAGCTTCTCGCCAAAGCGGAACGCCAAGCCCGGCAAACCGGAAGCCGGCTGCATCTTGCCAGAACTTCGAAGGCGGGCGGCTGACTACTGCCGCCGCCTCGCGCCCGCCGGTCACGAAATATAAATCAATAGCTGTATATTTTACCAGAACACCCTTTGGGTGAGTTTTGGTCGTCCGGTGCTCGCAGATCTGCGCGGCGTCCGACAGTTTTTGATGGGGCAACATGGCAAACGAAGCGCTTTTGGAGCGCGGTCTCCTGATCGGAGGCGCGCTGATCCGCGACATTGAGCAATTGAAGAAGGACCTGGTCGATCTGGCCGGCAAGGACCAGGAGGACGTCATCCGGGGAGGCCTGGCGGACGAAATCATGATCGCCTCCGTGGCCGCGAGCCAGGCGATCAGCTTCCCCTCGCTGCAGCATTTCTGGGAGAACCTGCTCTTCCGCATCGGCGCCATCGCCTCCATGACTGCGCTGACTTCCGGCGTCTACGATTGCGACTATTACGATCCGACAGTCGGTCCCGAGCCAAGGCTCGGCACCACCGGCGATAGCCGGGTCTCCGAGTACTGGGAATTTATCACGCCGGGCGGCACCGACGCCGAGTGGCAACAGGTCACCGGCGCGGACAGTCTTGCCGCCATCAAACCCGAGGAAGGCCACACGCTGCCATTTCGCGGCGAATGCGCCGGGGCGTTTCAGCTGACCGTCTTCTGGGGACTTCTGAACGGCCTTGGACCAGACCGTTTCAGCCAGATTGCCGGCCAGTTCGGCACCATGCTGGTCGGTCCCTGGACGGACAATCCCGCCACCGACTTCATGGCCGAAAAAGCCTCCCTGCAGGATCCGCCGATCCCGGGCGACTACATGTATTTCAAGAACAAGGACGACTATCTGGAATGGGCGCCGGACGGCTTCTGGCAGGGGCTCAATGCCATGTATATGGGCAAGGACATGCTCGGCACCCGGCATTATTCCGGCATGGGCGCCAGCTGGTTGAGCGAACAGAACCTGCGCGCGTCGCTGGTCAATGCCTATTACCACGACTGTTATCCGCACACGGTGAATTGCCCGCTGGAGGAGGTCCGGTTTACCATCCGACGTCTGCTGCAGGTTCCGACCGGGATAACCAAACACGCCATGCCGCTCCGCTCCGCCCATCCGTCCAAGGGCTCCGTGCCGACCACCACCACCCTGCTGGCCCAGGGCTATCAGGCGCTCAGCCGGGGCACCTTCGAAAACCCGCGCACCACGGTCGTGGAATGTGCCGAACTCTTCGGCATCACCGCGCTTGACCTGCATCAGCAGCAGAGTACCGGGCTGGAGAACCCTGACATGCGCTTCGACGCGCCGGGTGCGAGCATCGTTCTCACCTACCACGACCCGGAAGACGACCGCCGCAACCCGCAGGCCGTGGTCCGGGTGATCGTACGGCTGAGACCGGAGACTTTCGCGTTTTAGAGCGCCTGAGATCCTCGATTTTGGGGCGACAGCATGCCCCTTTGGCGCCACTACCTCTCTCCCAATGGGAGAGATCCCCGGCAAACTTTGGGCGGGTGGTGGCTACAAACTCAACATCATCCTGAAGAGCGTCTTGGCGCGCGTCTCGAAGGAGCGGCTGCTTGTCTCAAGACACGTGGCCGATCCTTCGAGACGGGCCTCCGGCCCTCCTCAGGATGACGGTTTTGATGTGGTTTAACCGTGCCAAATGCTTGGCCAAGCCCACCGGACAACGGCCAGGGCGAACAGGCCGGCCAGCACGCCGGCCGGATAGACCAGTGTTGCCTGCGCTGCCTGCCGATAGGCTGCCTCACCTGCTCCGTTCCCCAGCACCTGAAAGAAGATCTGTCCCTGGACGGCAATGCCAAACGCCATGCCGATTTGCTGGAAGGCCTGGAGCACGCCCGAGCCGGCACCGGCGTCAACACCTGCGACCCGCGACAGAACCAGCTGGAACAGCGCCGGAATGCCGGTGCCGACACCGAGCCCGAGACACAGGAGCGGCAACAGCAAAGCCCAGGGTGCCCAGCCGGAGGAGATCAACAGCCAGACTGCCACCAGCGCCCCGAGGACGAGAAACGTGCTCAGGACAATCCGTTCCGCCAGCCGGCGTGTGCCGAAGCGGCCCGAGAGCGTCGAGGCCAGAATGACGCCGATGGGATGCGGGGCCAGTGTCAGCCCGGCGGTGAGCGGTGTCAGACCCAGCCCGGATTGCAGAAAGATCGCCATCATGAAAAACAGGCCGGCCATGGCGGAAAAGAAGACCGCGATGAACAGCACGCCCGCAACGAAAACGGGATCCCGGGTCAGGGTCACCGGCAACAGCTGCGTCCGGCCCCGCCGGACATTTCGTTTTTGCAGGCCATGAAACACCACAGCCAGACCCGCACTCAGTCCGATCAACACGAAACACCAGAGCGGCCAGCCGAATTGCCGGCCTTCCACCAGCGGAAACACCAGAGCAAGAACAGCAAGCGCGAACAGAAAAGTCCCCACCCAGTCCGGGGCCTGGCGCGTGTCGCCCTTGAGCACCGGCAGGTACCGCAGTGCGCCGAGCACGGAAACAAGCCCGATCGGCAGATTGATCAGGAAGATCGGCCGCCACCCCAGGCCAAAGAGATCGGCGGAGACCAGCACCCCGCCGACCAGCGGCCCGGCCACAGCCCCAAGCGCGCTGACGGAGCCGAAGAGGCCAATCGCCCGGCCCTTTTCTTCCTCGGAAAAGATCACATGCACAATCGCCAGCACCTGCGGCACCATCATCGCCGCGCTGAGCCCCTGCACGCCGCGGCTGGCGATCAGCGTCGGGATATCCGGCGCCAGGCCGCAGGCGAGCGAACTCAAGGTAAAGCCGGCAACACCCCAGCAGAACAGGCGGCCGCGCCCCAGCACATCACCGAACCGGCCGAAGGGCAGCAACCCGGCCGCGAAAGCCAGCACATAGATGACCAGCACCCATTCCAGCTCGGTGTCGTTGGCGCCAAGATCCGCCCGGATCGCAGGCAGGGCCAGATTGACCACCGAGATGTCGAGGATGCTCATGAACATGGCCAGATAAAGCGCGGCCAGCGCCGCCCACCGGTTGCCGGCCTCTCCGGCCGCGCCAGCGCGTGCAATTGACATTTGAAGGCTCCAGAGATTGAGACTGATATTCTTGTGACTTTTTAAGTTACGAATCTCGACACGTCAATCTCATGTATCTTTATTTGTCATAGCATTTCTGGCTTGCTAATGTTCTCGCCACTGCCTGCCCACTTGGCGCGTGGCGTCCGCTCTTGCGCGGTTCGAGCACCAGTTGGATTGGAGCGCGCGCGGAGCACTCCGTCCCGCACCAATATGGGGCAATCCGAATGAGAAATACGCGCTGCACAATTCCGGTGTCACCCCGGGCGAGCGAGGCGAGACCCGGGGCCCACTCGTTTCCAGAGCCTCTGGGCAAAGGAACCCAAAGAAGCGCTATGTGCTACGACAAGCGGCTTTGCGAGCAGGCCCCGGCTCGCGCTGCGCTTGGCCGGGGTGACACCGGGAAATACGGCCATGCATTTGGGTTTGACGACTCTGCAGGCGACATGCGATTGCCTTCGACCAAGGGTTCTGCGCGGAGTGCGGCCAGACTTGACGTTCGATCCGCTCTGAATTGAAGAGCGGTCTAAAGAAGGAGACGCCCATGCGCGCCGACAGCCGTCTGCCCCGTGTGCTTCATGTTCTGCTGCATCTTGAGCAGATCGACAAACCGGTCACCTCCGACCAGATCGGCGGGATGCTGAACACCAACCCGTCCCTCGTCCGCCGCACCATGGCGGGACTCCGGGAAGCCGGCTTCGTCGGCGCCACAAAGGGCCATGGCGGCGGCTGGGTGCTGGAAAAGCCGCTCTCCGAGATCACCCTTGCCGAAGTCTATGCCGCCCTCGGCTCGCCGCAGCTTTTTGCCGTCGGCCAGTCGGGCGACGCGCCGGATTGTCTGCTGGAACGGGCTGCCAACGCGGCAACGTCACACGCGCTTAACGCGGCGCGGGCAACATTCGAGGCGGAGCTCCGGAAGGTGACGGTGGCGGATATCGTCGCGCCCCATGCGGAGGAGATCCGGGCGCATCTGGAGAGCCTGCCGGACTAATCGAAATTGTCTGACTTTGCGCCCTTGCCCTGCTCCGCAAGATTGTATACAAGCGCACACAATAGAAATCCGGTACAACTCTGTCCCGTGACTTCCCTTCGCCCGATCCCGTTTTCATAACACCGCGAGGCCGCGTTTCCATGGCAAAGATCAAAGTCGACAATCCCGTCGTTGAACTCGACGGCGACGAGATGACCCGCATCATCTGGGCCTTCATCAAGGACAAGCTGATCCATCCCTATCTCGACATCGACCTGCACTATTACGATCTGTCGATCCAGAAGCGCGACGAGACCGACGACCAGATCACGGTCGACGCGGCCAACGCGATCAAGGAACATGGCGTCGGCATCAAATGCGCCACCATTACCCCGGACGAGGCCCGGGTCGAGGAATTCGGTCTGAAGCGCATGTACCGCTCGCCGAACGGCACGATCCGCAACATTCTCGGCGGTGTGATCTTCCGCGAGCCGATCATCATGCAGAACGTGCCGCGCCTGGTGCCGGGCTGGACCCAGCCGATCATTGTCGGCCGCCACGCCTTCGGCGACCAGTACCGTGCCACCGACTTCCGCTTTTCGGGCAAGGGCAAGCTGACCATCACCTTTACCGGCGAGGATGGCGAAGTGATCGAGAAGGAAGTCTACGACGCCCCGTCCGCCGGCGTCGCCATGGCCATGTACAATCTCGACGACAGTATCCGCGACTTCGCCCGGGCCTCATTGAACTATGCCCTGCAGCGCAAGGTGCCCTGTTACCTCTCCACCAAGAACACCATCCTGAAAGCCTATGACGGCCGCTTCAAGGACATCTTCCAGGAGATCTTCGAGGCCGAGTTCAAGGACCAATATGCCGAGGCCGGCATCTGGTACGAGCACCGGCTGATCGACGACATGGTCGCCTCCGCCCTGAAATGGTCCGGCGGCTATGTCTGGGCCTGCAAGAACTATGATGGCGACGTCCAGTCCGACACGGTCGCCCAGGGCTTCGGCTCGCTCGGCCTGATGACCTCCGTGCTGATGACACCGGACGGCAAGACGGTGGAAGCGGAAGCGGCCCACGGCACCGTGACCCGCCACTACCGCCAGCACCAGGCGGGCGAAAGCACCTCGACCAACTCGATCGCCTCGATCTTTGCCTGGACAAGAGGCCTGGCCCACCGGGCCAAGCTCGACGGCAACGATCAGCTGGCGAGCTTTGCCAAGACGCTGGAAGGCGTCTGCATCAAGACGGTGGAATCCGGCTACATGACCAAGGATCTGGCTCTGCTGGTCGGCCCGGACCAGGGCTGGCTGACCACCACCGGTTTCCTCGACAAGATCGACGAGAACCTTCAAAAGGCGATGGCGGCGCAGCAGTAAGGCTGCGATGGTTTTCGAAAGTTTCAGCGCCCCGGGAAACACTCCGGGGCGCTTTTTTGAGCCTGACTGACCCGCAGACCCAGACCTTATGCTGTCCACCGGTTGTCATCCCGGGCGGAGCGCAGCGAAGACCCGGGACCCAGGACTCCCGGGCAAATGCAGTGTGCAAAGCGGTCGCCAATGAAGGTTCCTAGGTCTCCGCTTTCGCAGAGATGACAGGGAGGTGTGACTTCGTACCTTCCCAATCAAAACCAACGGTCCCCGATTGTCCCGTCCCTTCCTCCGCGCTAGGCTCGACCCGCCAGGGCCGGAAGGAGCATGGGCGTGCTGGAGATCCGCAAACTGACAACACCCCTGATCGGCCCGATCGATCTGATGCTGGAACCGGGCACCTGCTCCGCCATTTCGGGCGCGTCCGGCGCCGGCAAGTCGCTGTTCCTGCGCGCAATTGCCGATCTTGACGACAACAGCGGACAAATCTCTCTTGGCGGCACGGTGCGCTCGGAAATGCCGGCTCCGGACTGGCGCAGGAAGGTTGCCTATATCCCCGCGGAAAGCGGCTGGTGGGCGGAGCGGGTCGCGGACCACTTCGACCAGACAACCGGGCTCGGCACGCTGCTGGACGCCGTCGGCCTTGCAGACGCCCTGTCCTGGGAGGTCTCGCGCCTGTCGACCGGCGAACGCCAACGCCTCGCACTTGTCCGCGCACTGCAGACCGATCCGAAAGTGCTGCTCCTCGATGAGCCGACATCCGCCCTCGATCCGCCTTCGGTCGAACGGGTTGAAGCGCTGTTGAAGGAACGGCTCGCTTCAGGCAGTGCCCTGTTGCTGGTGACCCATGATCCCGGTCAACCAAAGCGTTTCGCAGCCCGCCGCTATCACATGGCCTCAGGAAAGCTGTCTCCGCTCGACCAGCCGGAGAAGGCCTCGTGACCGGATACTTGCCCCTCACCTATTGGGACCTTGTCGCCGCCTCGGTGTTTCTGATCCTGAACGCGGTCTTTTCCATCCTGCTCGATCTCGGTCTGACCCGTACGCTGATCGTCTCGGCGCTGCGCATGACCGTGCAGCTGATCCTGGTCGGACTGATCCTGAAGGCGATCTTCTTCGCCGGCTCGCTGCTCTGGACTATGCTGGCAGCCATCGTGATGCTGGGCTTTGCCGGACGGGAGATCTGGGCGCGGCAGGACCGCCGCCTGATCGGTGTCTGGGGGCCGGGCCTCGGCGCCGCCGCCATGCTGGTGGCCGGCACCCTGGTGACCCTCTATGCGCTCGCCGGCCTGATCCGGCCGGACCCGGTCTGGCTGCCGCAATATGCCTTGCCGCTGTTCGGCATGGTGCTCGGCAACACCATGACCGGGGTCAGTCTTGGCCTCGACACGTTGCACACCGCCCTGGCGCAGGGCCAACGCGCCGTCGAAGCCCAGCTTCTGCTCGGCAGGACCCGTTGGGAAGCAACCCGGCCGTTCGTGCGTCAGGCGCTCCGCTCCGGCTTTACCCCGATCATCAACGCCATGGCCGCCACCGGCGTGGTCTCGCTGCCCGGCATGATGACCGGTCAGATCCTGTCCGGCGTCGATCCGCGTGAAGCCGTCAAATACCAGCTCCTGATCATGTTTCTGCTGGGCGGGGCCACCGGTCTCGGGGTCCTCGGCGCGACCTTCGGCAGCGTCTGGCGGCTGACCGATGCCCGCCATCGCCTGCGCCTCGACCGCTTGACCGGAGGATCCCGATGATTGAGCTCTTTGGTGCCGACTATTCCGTCTATGTCCGCTCGGCCCGCCTGGCGCTGGCGGAAAAGGGCGTTGCCTATAAGCTTGTCCCGGTCGATGTCTTCGCGCCCGGAGGCCCGCCGGCCGAACACCTGGCGCGGCAGCCCTTCGGCAAGATCCCGGCACTGACCCATGGCGACGTCACGCTCTACGAAACCGTGGCGATCCTGCGCTATATCGACGAAGCCTTCGAAGGCCCGCCCCTCCAGCCGGACGATGCGCCCGGCCGCGCCCGCATGACGCAGGTCCTGTCGATCCTCGACACCTATGCCTACCGGACGCTGGTTTGGGACATTTTCGTGGAACGCGTGGTCAGGACGCGTGGCGGCGCCCCAGCCGACGAAGTCAAGATCTCTTCGGCCATGGGCCAGGCGCGCACTATTGTTTCCGCGCTGGAAGCGCTCTGCGAGGACGGGCCGTTTCTGCTCGGTGACCGCCCCACCCTCGCCGACTGTCACGCGGCGCCGATGCTGGCCCTGTTCTGGCAAGCCGAGGAAGGCGCAATGCTGCTGAAGGGAGCGCCCAAACTCGCAGCCTGGCTGGCTCGGTTCGAGGCCCGGCCGAGCTTTGCTGCTACGGGACAAGTGCGCGGCGAAAAGGCCAGCTAAGGTTTCGGCGGGTCTCCGAAGTCCCCTCGCCCACCGGGGTCATCCCGGCCCTGAGCCGGGATCCAATCCACGTGTCCGAGCACGCGGACAATCGAGTTGGGCAGGGCTTTTCAATCAGCTCCGCATCACGAAAGCTCCACAGCTCGGGAAACGAGTGGGTCCCGGCCCAGGGCCGGGATGACCCCGGTGGGTGGGGCGACTTGCTTTGTCTCGACAGTCAACAAGCAGCTCCAACCTCATCTGAGGAGAGAGATAATGCATCTCAAACGACTGCGCGGCTCGTCCACCGCGCAGTTCTCTTCAAGAAACTCACTTCAGCTGTTCGGTGAGCAGACGGCTGACTTCCGTGTCGAAGGCCGGCGCAGAGGACGGCTCGTTCTTCTTTGCCTCGGCGACATAATCGTCGCGCTTGGCGACCAGCTCTTTCATCTGCGCGGAGAGTTTCCGGCGCTCTTCCTGTTTCTGCGTGACATAGGCATCCCGGTCTTCAGCCGACAGGCCGGCAACGGCGTCTGGCAACTGCTCTTGCGGAACGGCATTCAGTTCCACGCGGCCAGCCGCAAGATCGTCAACGAGATCGCCCCCGCCCGTGGTCACCTTGCCTTTTCCGATCAGGTAGCTGGATTCCGCGACCGCGCCGTGATCCTTGGCGTAGGATTTCGAGTCGAGACGCTCCTGCAGCTGTCGTTGCTGCGCGCGCTTGCCATATGGAATGACTGTCTTGTCGATCCGGCGTTGCAGCTCGAGGATCTCGTCGTCCCACGGGCTGTCATAATGGGTGGTCAGACCGCCGTCCTGGGCAATTGCGATGTAACGGCCGCCACCCATCCGGGCGATGGTCTGCCAGTATTGCCGGGTCTCACGCCAGTCGCCGGCCTGGACCGTGTTCACAGTGATGTCGTGCTTGCGCGCCTCTTCCAGAATCTCCGGATAATGCGGCCCCTGATAGTCCATATGCGGCGGCGCGTCGCCGACCAGGAACAGAAGCCGGCGGGTATCCGACGAATGCGACCACTGGATTTTCGAGACCCCGGCATCAAGCGCCTCGTTGACCGCCTCCGGACCGTCGCCGCCGCCGGACGCTCGGAATTTCCACAACAGCGCGTTGACCTCTTGCAGGTCGGGCGTCATCTGAAACGTTCGGACCACATAGTCATCGCCGAAATCGCGATAGGCGACCAGGCCCATACGGACATCCGCATTGGGATTGGCACGCGAGATGGTGTTGGCGATCGACCAGATCTTGCGGCGGGCATTGTCGATCAGGCCGGACATGGACCCGGTCGTGTCGAGCACAAAGGCAACCTCGATCCGGTCCGCCCGGACGACGCCATGCGCCAGCGCCGGAACGGCGGTGGTGGTGGCAAGCATGGTGGCGACGGTGCCCAAGAGAGCTGTTCTGTTCAAAAGGCGGGAAAACATCATCGGACTCCTCCATTCCGAGAGTGGTCCTATGATGAAAACAGGCAAGCGCGCTGAAACTGGGGCCTCCATACGGCAATTTGCGGGCAGAGCTCTGACCACTGCAAGGCAAGTGTCAGGAACTGGCACGGCGTCGAAGAAGGCTGCAGGCCACCCGTCATGTGTACTCGAAGTCCGGCCAAACAGACACTTTCCGCCGCGCGGCAATTCTTTTTCGTGCTAGCGTGACGACCGGGCAAACGGTCCTTTCAAGTTTTGGGATCGCACTTGAATCAGTTTCTGAGGTTATGGTTTTCATGTCTTCTTTTCAGCGACTTACCGGAATTCTCTTGAGCGTTTTCATGCTCTTGGCGGCAACGGTCAGCGCCCCGGCACAGGCGGTTCACGAACCGGCGCGCGGCACGGCGGAACGCGCGGAGATCCTCAACGCCCTCCGCCCCATGCTTGAGGCTCGGCTTGGACCGCCGGTCGAATTCGTCGTCGACTGGATGCGCTCCGGCAATGGCTGGGCCTTCGTTCAGGTCAGCCCACAGCGCCCCGGTGGCGGCGCCATCAATCTCAGGCAGACGACCTATGCCGAGCAGGCAGAGTATATGGATGGCATTGCGACCTTCGCCCTGCTGCGGCTTCAATATGACCGCTGGAATCTGATCGACTTCGCGGTCGGGCCGACGGATGTATTCTGGCAGGGCGATCCGCTCTACGCGCAGCTGCCACGCGGCCTGACACCCTACTGACGCGGCTCGGGGTCCGTGTCCTCTACCGGCTTGTCGTCTTCCTCGGAAAACAGCTCTGGCTCGCTCTCGGCGTCCTCGAAGGAACCGAAGACCCCGGCCTGCTCCAGTTCTTCTTCCGCAAGCTCACCAAGAACCTTCTTGCCGGCTTCGGCGCGTTCGCGTGCCTCATCCGTGATTTTCTTGGCCAGCGCTGCGTCCCGTTCCATAAGGTTGTGCAGCGCCTCAGCCTCCAGCACCAGAAGCTGGCAGTCGCAATAGGCGATCACCTTGGCTGTGCGGCGGGTCTGGTTGATTAATGCCAACTCGCCGAAAAAACTGCCCTCGCCGAGATAGACCGTTTCGTGCGGCAATCTGATTTCCACCTCGCCGTCCGAGATGAAATACATTTTGTCGGCCACGTCGCCCCTGTCGGCGATCGTGCCGCCCTTGCGCACACTCTGGGCCTGCAGCAGCTTGGCGATTTCCGCCACTTCCGCTGCCTTCAGGTCTTCAAACAGCGGCACCCGCGCCACCATCGACCAGGTCACAACGAAATCCCGGCTGTGAATTTCCCGGGCAAAGGCGGAGGCGATAATGCCGACCGGCAGCGCGATCAGGCCATAGCCCATCAGCATGACGACGCCGCCGATCATCTTGCCCAGGTTGGTAACCGGCACCACATCGCCATATCCGACTGTTGTCACCGTGGTGATTGCCCAGTAGATCCCGTGCAGGATGCTGCGGAACTTTTCCGGCTGATCGTCGTGTTCCACCAGATACATCACGGTCGCGGCCAGAAGAATCACCCCGAAAATGATCATGCTGGAGCCCAGCAGCGCCCGCCTCTCATTCGCGACGGCGGATATGAGCGAGCGCAGGGCCGGTGAGTAGCGTGCCAGTTTCAGGAACCGCAACAGGCGCAGGATGATGACGACCGTCACTGCCTGATTGGGCAGGAACAGCACGAACAACAAGGGCAGCGCCCCGATCAGATCGACCACCGCATCGGGCTGCACCGCGTAACGCAGTCGCGACCAGACCGGCCCGTAGCGGCGCAGCGGCGGGTGCAGGTCGGCAACATAAAGCCTGAGCACATATTCGATCACGAAGACAAAGCCACTGGCCAGCTGAAGCAGGCGCAGGTGTGTGCCCAGAAACTCGCGAATCTCGGGCACCGTCTCCAGAATGGCCAGAACGATGTTCACGAGGATCAGGACAATCAGTCCCTGCCGCACGACCCGCGACGCAAGTTTGCGCTTGCCCGTGTCTTCCAGCACCTCATAAAGCGCCCGTTTGAAACCCTCTTCGTGCACGGCGCTCTCCGTTCCGAGACAAACTCCTGATTTCAATGAATAACCGAAGAAGGTCGGGTGACAAAGCCCGAGTGCCCCCGGGGCAGAGATAAAGAGTGCAACAAAGGTCGCAGCAATGTGATTGGCCAAATCCGTGCAATGCCCCATCTCAAGGTCATAGCCACACCAAGAATGGAGGAACCCATGAGGATCGACACCAACAAGGTCAGGTCCGCCGAAACAACACCGCATCACATCGTGCTCAAGATGCTGGTCGTCTCGACTGTCCTGGCCGCAGCGGCCCTGGCAATCTCAGCTGCCCTGCTCTGACGGATCGCTACGAAAAAAGCGCATCCGGAGATGCGCTTTTCAAAAACCCTGATACCGAACGGGCCGAGACCTAGAGCCCGGCCAGATGTCCTTCGATCGCTGCAATGGCAGCATCGGCCTTGGCGCCATCCGGGCCGCCGGCCTGGGCCATGTCAGGACGGCCACCGCCGCCACGTCCGCCAAGCGCTTCCGAGCCGATGCGCACCAGATCGACCGCGCTGACCTTGCCGGTCAGATCCTTGGTGACAGCGGTCACGATGGCGGCCTTGCCGTCCTCGGCGACGCTGATCAGGACCACAACGCCCGAACCAAGCTGGGTCTTGGCGTCGTCGGCCATGCCCTTCAGGTCCTTCGGGTTGATGCCGTCGACCGTGCGCGCCATCAGTTTGAACGCACCGGCCTCCTTGACCGGCGCCGCCTCGCCCGAACCGCCGCCCATGGCGAGTTTCTTCTTCGCATCCGCCAGTTCCTTTTCCAGCCTGCGACGTTCCTCGACCAGCTGGGCAACCCGCGCCGGCACATCGTCGGCGCCGGTCTTGAGGATGCCGGCGACTTCGCGCATACGCTTGTCCTGCGCATCCAGATAGAGCCGCGCCTCGGACCCGGTCAGGGCCTCGATCCGGCGCACGCCGGCGGCAACAGCGCCTTCATTGACCAGCGTGACCAAGCCGATGTCGCCTGTGCGTTTGACATGGGTGCCGCCGCACAGTTCCGCCGAATAGGCCTTGCCTTGCTTGGCGCCGTGAAGCGCGGTGCCCATGGAAACAACCCGCACTTCGTCGCCGTATTTTTCGCCGAACAGCGCCATCGCGCCAGCTTCGATCGCGTCATCCACCGCCATCAGGCGGGTTTCGACCGGGGCGTTCTGCAACACGATCTCGTTGGCGAAGGTTTCCACGGTCGCCAGCTCGTCATCACTGACGGGCTTGGGGTGCGAGAAGTCGAAGCGCAGACGTTCCGGGGTCACCAGCGAGCCCTTCTGCGCCACATGGGTGCCGAGCACCTCGCGCAGGGCTTCGTGCACCAGGTGGGTCGCCGAGTGGTTGGCGCGGATGGCGGTACGGCGGTCGTGATCGACCTTCAGTTCCAGGGCGAGGCCCTGGACCAGCGTGCCCTCTTCCACCGTGACGGAATGCACAAAGAGGCCTTCCGCCTTCTTCTGGGTGTTGGTGACGACAGCCTTGACGCCATTGGCCAGCATCAGGCCGGTGTCACCGACCTGGCCACCGCTTTCACCGTAAAACGGCGTCTGGTTGAGAACAACGAAGCCGCTCTGGCCCGCCGTCAGCTCGGCCACTTCCTTGTCCTCGGACGCAAGACCGGCAATGACGCCTTCCGCCGTCTCGGTCTCATAGCCGAGGAAATCGGTTGCACCGCATTTTTCCTTCAGCCCGAACCAGACCGTCTCGGTGGCCGCGCTGCCCGAGCCGGACCAGGCGGCGCGCGCCTCGGCCTTCTGGCGTTCCATGGCGGCGTCGAAGCCGTCGGTGTCGACGGTGATGTCCCGAGCGCGCAGGGCGTCCTGGGTCAGATCGAGCGGGAAGCCAAAGGTGTCGTAGAGCTTGAAGGCTGTCTCGCCGTCGAGCTGGCCACCGGCCGAAAGGTCTTCCGTTGCACTGTCGAGCAGGCCGAGGCCCCGCTCCAGCGTCTTGCGGAAGCGGGTTTCCTCCAGCTTCAGCGTTTCGGTGATCAGATCTTCGGCCCGGCCGAGTTCCGGATAGGCGCGGCCCATTTCGCGCACCAGCGCCGGCACCAGCTTGTGCATCAGCGGTTCGCTGGCGCCCAGAAGATGCGCATGGCGCATGCCGCGGCGCATGATCCGGCGCAGCACATAACCGCGGCCTTCATTGGACGGCAGAACGCCGTCCGCGATCAGGAAGCTGGTCGAACGCAGATGGTCGGCGATCACCCGGTGGCTGCCAAGCGCATCGCCTTCCGCATCGACTCCGGTGGCGTTTTCGGACGCGGAAATCAGCGCCTTGAAGAGATCGATGTCGTAGTTGTTGTGTACGCCCTGCATGACAGCGGCAATGCGCTCGATTCCCATGCCGGTATCGATCGACGGCCGCGGCAGATCGAGCCTGGCCTCGGGCGTCTGCTCATATTGCATGAAGACCAGGTTCCAGATCTCGATGAACCGGTCGCCGTCTTCTTCCGCGGAGCCCGGAGGACCGCCCCAGACGTGGTCGCCGTGATCGTAGAAGATTTCCGAACAGGGACCGCAGGGTCCGGTGTCGCCCATGGTCCAGAAATTGTCCGAAGTCGGGATCCGGATGATCCTGTCTTCGGAAAGCCCGGCAATCTTCTTCCACAGATCAAAAGCCTGGTCGTCCTCGGCATAGACCGTCACCAGCAGCTTTTCTTTCGGCAGGCCGTATTCCTGGGTGATCAGGTTCCAGGCGAGTTCGATCGCCCGGTCCTTGAAATAATCGCCGAAGGAGAAGTTGCCGAGCATCTCGAAGAAGGTGTGGTGACGGGCGGTGTAGCCGACATTGTCGAGGTCGTTGTGCTTGCCGCCGGCGCGCACCACCTTCTGGGCCGTGGCCGCGCGCGAATAGTCGCGCTTTTCCAGGCCGGTGAAGACGTTCTTGAACTGATTCATGCCCGCGTTCGCGAACATCAGGGTCGGATCGTTGCGCGGCACCAGCGGACCGGATTCGACCACTTCGTGGCCGTTCTTCTTGAAATAGTCCAGGAAGGTGGAGCGGATTTCATTTACGCCGGTCATTCGGGTCTCGCATCGGTCCTTAGCCCATCGGATCGGGCCAGTTGAAAATCTGTCGGTGGCCCCGGAAGACGCCTGACGTTCCGGGCCGGAACAGCCTTTTAACTTTGACCTCCAACCCTGTCCAGCGGTTGCGCAAGCACGCCCTTACGGAAGCGTCGGATTTGTTGCGTCCTGGGGAACAGTGGCTTCCGAAAACGCAGAAACCCTCTTCCGCGAAGGAAAGAGGGTTTCAGGGACGGCCGGACAAACGTCCGGAGCTTAGAAAAGGTTTGCCGGATCTCAATCCTCGGCGTCTTCAGCGCCGCCGTCCGGATCGATGATCGCTTCCGCGATCAGGCCGGCATTCTGGCGGATCGCCAGTTCGATTTCCTCGGCGATCTCCGGATTGTCCCGCAGAAACTGCTTGGAATTCTCGCGGCCCTGTCCGAGGCGCTGGCTGTTGTAGGAGAACCAGGCACCGGATTTCTCGACAATATTGCCCTTGACGCCCAGATCGATCAACTCGCCGGACTTGGACACGCCTTCGCCATAGATGATGTCGAACTCGACCTGGCGGAAGGGCGGCGCCAGCTTGTTCTTGACCACCTTGACGCGGGTCTGGTTGCCGACGACCTCATCCCGGTCCTTGATCGAACCGATGCGGCGGATGTCGAGACGGACGGAGGCATAGAACTTGAGAGCGTTGCCGCCGGTTGTCGTTTCCGGCGAGCCGAACATCACCCCGATCTTCATACGGATCTGGTTGATGAAGATCACCATGCATTTGGACTTGGAAATCGACGCGGTCAGCTTGCGCAGGGCCTGGCTCATCAGGCGTGCCTGCATGCCCGGCAGACTGTCGCCCATCTCGCCTTCCAGCTCGGCCTTCGGCGTCAGGGCGGCGACGGAGTCGATCACCAGAACGTCGATGGCGCCGGAGCGCACCAGCGTGTCGGCGATTTCCAGCGCCTGCTCACCGGCATCCGGCTGCGAAATGAGGAGGTCGTCGATGTTGACGCCAAGCTTGCGGGCGTAGATCGGGTCGAGCGCGTGTTCCGCGTCGATGAAGGCACAGATGCCACCCTCTTTCTGGGCCTCCGCCACCGTGTGCAACGCCAGCGTGGTTTTACCGGACGATTCCGGCCCGTAGATCTCGACGATGCGGCCGCGCGGCAGACCGCCAATGCCGAGAGCAATATCCAGGCCGAGCGATCCGGTCGAGACGGACTGGATCTCAACGGCCTGGCCCTGGCCCATCTTCATGATGGAGCCCTTGCCGAAGGCGCGTTCGATTTGGCTGAGCGCTGCATCAAGCGCTTTTGTCTTATCCATCTGGCTGCTTTCTACGAGACGAAGGGTACTTTGCGACATGCTCACGATCCTTATTCCACGATGGACGCGATGTTTCAATGCGGGCCTTTGTACACATTTTGTTCTCATTTTTCAAGCCACCAAAACCGTTTGGTATTTAAATGGAAATGCGTGTTTGTTTCCAATATGTTCTCATGCTGGCACAGAAAAACTACCCCTACGTCAGGCAAAAACGGAACATCTCGTGATTCCCGATTTTGGCAGAATCATTGGTGACGGTCAGCCCGCTTGCCGCCCTGGCGCTAATCTGCTAGCCCGCGCTCTTCCAGAAAGCCCGCCGGCCTGGTCGCCCGACTTGCGCGACCGGCCAGCCCAAAGAGATCTGTTGCGAACGTGACCCCTTCGCCCCCCTGCCCCGTCGTTGCCATCGGCGCCATCCATTACGACACGATTGCCCATGCGCGCGAACCCATTCGCCCGGAGACCTCGACGCCGGCACGGCTCAGTTCCAAGCCCGGCGGCGTGGCGACAAATCTCGCACGCTCGCTGGTCCGGCTGGACGTTCCGGTGCATCTCGTCGGCACGCTGGGCGACGACGGCGCCGCCCGCATGCTTGAAGACCAACTGACCGGTGAAGGCATTCAGCTTGCCACGGTGCCGCGCGCAGGTTTTGCCACCGGGCAATATTTGGCGCTGCACGATCCATCCGGCGCGCTGACGGCGGCCTGCGTCGATGACCGGGTCCTGTCCGAAGCCCCGGCCGATCTGTTCAACGCCCTCGCGTCCAGCTTCGCAGCGAAGATGCCCGAAGACACAATCTGGTTCGTCGATGCCAATCTGCCGGAGGAGATGCTGGTTCACCTCGCCGGGATCATCGGTCCGGGACGGCTGGTGGCCAATGCGGTGTCCGACGCCAAGGCGCGGCGCCTGCTGCCGTTGCTGTCGGATCTGGATTGCCTGATGCTGAACCGCGGCGAGGCTGCCGCGCTCACCGGGCTGCAGCGCGATGCCGCTCCGGAGGACCTGGCCAGTGCGCTCTCCGGAACCGGACTGCGCCGTTTTGTCCTGACCAGCGGCGCCGACACCGTGCTGGTGCGCGACGCGGACAACACCCACCGGTTTTCACCCTCCGTTGCCGAAATCGTCGACGTCACCGGAGCCGGTGACGCGCTCGCGGCCGGAACGCTCGCGACCATGGCCCGCGGCTTAACGCTCACCGAGGCTGTTCCCTATGGCCTTGCCGCCGCCGCGCTGACGCTGGCCAGCACCGGCGCGCTCGCCGAAACGCTTTCCTGGGACGCACTCAACCCGATTTGACCAATTGGACAAATTCCATTCTTGGCGGCGGGGCCTCCGCCGCCTATAAGACCCGCACAATTGTCTGGACAACCCTCCGGACCGCCTCAACAGAAAGGCCCCGACCGTGACATCAACCGCCCCTGCCGCCCTCAAGGATCTAATCGTCTATTCCGACGAGGTTCTGGACGCCCTTCGGACCGGCAAGCCGCTGGTCGCGCTGGAATCGACCATCATCACCCACGGCATGCCGTTTCCGAAGAATGTCGAGACCGCGCGCCAGGTCGAAGACGACATCCGTGCGGAAGGCGCCGTTCCGGCGACCATCGCGCTGATGGACGGCAAGATTATGGTCGGGCTGTCGGATGCCGATCTCGACCGGCTGGCGCAGGCGAAAGACGTGATGAAGTGCTCGCGCGCCGATCTGACCTTCGCGCTCGCCACCGGCCGCTATGGTGCGACCACCGTTGCCGCCACCATGATGGCAGCCCATGCGGCGGGCCTGAAGGTGTTCGCCACCGGCGGCATCGGCGGTGTGCACAAGGGCGCCGAACAGAGCTTCGACATTTCCGCCGACCTCGACGAACTCGGCCGCACCCCGGTCTGTGTCGTCTCGGCCGGCGCCAAGGCCCTGCTCGACATTCCCAAGACCCTGGAAGTTCTGGAAACCAAGGGCGTTCCGGTGATTGCCTATGGCACGGAAGAGCTGCCGGCTTTCTGGTCGCGCCAGAGCGGTCTTGCCGCGCCCTACACGCTGAACGCGGCCCGGGAAATCGGCGCGCTTTTGAAGATGCGCGAGGCCTTCCCGGACCATGGCGGCGTGCTGATCGCCAATCCGGTGCCGCAGGAAAGCGAGATCCCGCGCGACGAGATGACCGGCTACATCGATGCCGCCATCGAGCAGACGGAGAAAGACGGCATCCGCGGCAAGGAGGTCACGCCCTACGTGCTCGGCGCCATCCTGAACCTGACCGGCGGCCGGAGCCTCGACACCAATATTGCCCTGGTGCGCAACAATGCGCGCCTGGCGGCGAAGATCGCGGCGGAGCTGGTCTGACTGCCTACGAGGCCGGAGGACTTCCGCCCTCTTCCTTCCGATCCAGCGCGGCCACCAGCTTGTCGATGTCCTTGAGATGCAGGTCGCGCTGGGGGTACGGGATCTCGATCTCCGCCTTGCCGAGTTCGGTGTAGATCCTGAACAGAAGATCCGACTGGGTCGTCAGGATGTTGTTGACGTCCTTCAGGTAACAGCGCAGCTCGAAATTGAGCGCGCTGTCGCCAAGCCCCATGAACAGCACGAAAGGCGCCGGATAGCGGGCGATCGTGTAATGCCCGCGGGCCGCGTCCAACAGGATCTGTTTGACCTTTTCCAGATCGCTGCCATAGGCGACCCGCACCGGCAGCAACAGCCGGCCCGACTTGTTGCTCAGGGTCATGTTGCGCACCGTGCCGGCGATCAGGTCGGAATTCGGAATGATGACGTCATGCCGGTCGAAGGTTTCGATGCGCGTGGAGCGGACCGAAATCTTGCGCACATAGCCCGACTGGCCGGACACCTCGATCCAGTCGCCTTCCTTGATCGGCCGCTCGATCAGCAGGATGATTCCGGAGACGAAATTGGAGACGATGGTCTGCAGGCCGAAACCGATGCCGACGGAGAGCGCCCCGGCGACGACCGCGAGGCTGGAGAGGTTTAGCCCCGCCGTTGACACGGCGATCAGGGAGGCCAGCGTCAGGCCGACATAACCGGTGCCGGTGACGATGGCGGTCTGCGCCCCGACATCCATGCGTGTCTGCGGCAGGACCGTGCTTTTCAAAAGCGACTGCAGCCATCTCGTGACCACCACGCCGATACCGAACACGGCCACCAGAACGGCAAAGCTGTCGAGAGACAGGTGAATGTCGCCAAGCTGAACGCCTTCTGTGAACAGGCGCCAGACTTCCAGAATATCCGTGCCGCGCGCGCCCCAAGTCAGCGCGATCAGGGGCGCGAAGATCAGCGTCAGCACGCAGATCAGCCCCATGGCCACGAAGACCGGCGCGGGTTCGTCTTCCTTGCGACCGAGCGCCGTTTTCACGATCACCAGCACCAGATGATAGAGCATGAAGCCGATCCCGAGCTGCGCGGCGGTCATGATCACCGGGATGATGGCAACACGGGCAAGCTGGACATAGCCGACCAGGGTCACGCAAACCGCCAGAATCGCCGAGGCTCTCATCAGGAGGGACAGAAATAACAGGAAACCGGACTCCTGCGGTTTCACATAGGCTTCCTCTGGCTCAGCGTCTTCCTCCTCGGCCTCAGCAGCCGGCGCGGCCTGCTCTTCGGTGACGTCCTTGGAGCGGATGACGCCCGCCAGAGCCCAAAGCAGGGCAGAGGCCAGCAGGATCGGCGATGCAGACAGCACCGAGATCGTCGCGTCTCTGAAGGTGTTGTCGCGCTGCAGCGCCTCGACGGCGATTTCAAAGGCCATGAAAACCCCGAGACCCTGGCACAGGCGGAGCCCCCGTCGCGCCTCCTTATCCCCCAGGTCGAGCAGACGCCAGCGGCTCTGTCCGGGGGAAAACAGCGTGTGGCCAATCCAGTTCGCCACAATCAGGAAAAGGGCCATTGCCGGAACGGCAATGCCGGCTGTCCGCGCCGAGTTCGGATAAATGTCGAGAATCGGCAACACGCCGATCAGCGCCAGCGCGCCGATGCTCGGCAGCACCAGAAAACTGGCATTGTAAAGCAGCCCCAGAACCAGCGCCTTGGCCCCGCTGGCCGGTCGATTGCAATACCGCTTGAGCGCCCTCGAAATCGGGTTCTGCAGGGCGGCGAGAAACAGGATGCCGAAAACGGCCAGACCGATCGCCAGAGGCAGCGTGTCGCTCAGGTTTTTCGACACGCTCGGCCTTGCCAACTCACTGTTGATGTCGCGTTCAAGCCTGCGCTGGAATTCCGCGATTTCCCGAAATCCTGTCGACCAGGCGGAGGGTGCAAGCGGCGACGGATACCGGGCCAGGAGGGTTTCAAACTGCCTGGACCGGAGCTGCCGGTCGACCTGCCGGATGTAGAATTCCGCCTCTCCGAGCGTCTCGCCCGCCTGCCTGACCGGTGCATTGGCCGCGGCCAAGGCGTTGGTGAGTTCGGCGCGTCTTGCGGCGATCTCCTCCGCCTCCTTCTGGCCGTCGGCGGGTGGTGGCCCGAGGCTTTTCAATTGCGCCTCCAGCGCACTGGCGCGGATGTTGACCCGGTCGACAATCGCCGCATTCCGGTCACGGACCAGCACAAGCTGGCTGCGCAACTGCTCCAGGGTCTTGGGCGAGACGACCCTGTTCTGGAGCGCGATGGTGGCCCGGTTGAACAGGTCGGCGGCGGAGGAACGCGCGGTGTCCGCGGGTCCGGTCTCGGAGGCCACCGCCGGGGTTTGCGGCACCGGTGCATCGGTGCTCTGCTGCGCCTTGGCGCCGACGGCCGCAAGACTTGCCGAAAAGACAAAAGCAAACAGAATTTTTTTCAAAAACGTCATGAAGCGCCGTCGGGTCGATTTTCTTGATAACAGACTGGCTGGCTTTTCTGTCCAGTCAATCCTCGGAGTGAGGTCAATCCGTTGAAGGCGGATCCAAACTCTGGCTTAAACGCCGAATCCGGCGAAACTTTTCTCTTCGAAACACACCTGTCGCAAAAGCGGCCTATGGAAAAAAGGTGGCGGACCTGCCCAGCTGCCCGGACTTGGCCCGATTTCGGTGCCAAGCCGTTGACAGAGCGGCGTAAGCCTGCCCTAACATGCGTGAATATTGACGTTAACAGGACGTTGCGGCCGACTTTTAAAAAAATGCCGCCGTCTTTCGAGGAGGTCAGACATGACAGACGCGGCAGCCCCAGAAACTCCGGACAATGCGGCGGCTCCGGCCGGCGGTTTTTCTCCGCTTCAATATCTCGACCGCGCCCTGTCGACGCTCCGTGACATCGGCATCACGCCGGAAAGCGAGGCCGATGCCCCGATCAACGCCCTCCTGGAACAGATTTCCGACCTGTCGCCGGACAAGGTGCTGGTGATTTCCCGCACGCTTGCCCAGGCTTCAAATTTCAACGAAGTGGTGCGCAACCAGGTCCAGCAGATGGATATCGGCGAGCGCTACGAACAGATCACCGAAGCCTTCAACACCATTCGCGACGACGCCAAGGCCCTGGTTGACCAGCTGGCGGACGGCAAGATCTCCTTCACCGAGAACCTTGCCAACAAGTGGCGTGACATGCGCCGCGGCACCATCTCGGACCGTTTCGACGACATCCGCGGCACCTACAAGGATGTTGCCCGGGCCACCAAGGACCAGATCGAGCGCGAACAGACCATCCTGGAAGCCTATCGCGACTTCCGCGGCGCACTGAAACAGGCCGAAGTGACCGCGCTGGAACTACTGAACATGGCGACCGAAAAGCTCTCGGCGGCCAAGGCGGCGCTCGAAGGCGCCTCCGGCGAGGTTGAGGCCTATGCCGGCGACGACGCGGCCCAGAAAGCCCGCCTGGAGCTGGCGCGAGATGAGAAACTGCGCGAGATGCAGGACGAGGAAAAGCGCTACCAGATCGCCAAGGACCTCTCCGACAACCTGACCGTCGGCTACAACACATCCGAAGTGATCATGGCGCGGCTGGTGCAGACCACCAATGCCAAGGAGCGGGTCTATGCCCAGTCGGTCAGCTTCTTTTCCACCAACGAATCCGTTCTGACCGCCCTGAATGCCTCCTTCACCGGCCTGCAGGGGCTGCATGAGTCCACGGAAACGCTGAATGCCATGAAGGACGGCATCAACAAGAGCCTGGAGACCTTGGCCGAAATCGGCGACACGGTGCAGCAGGAGGCCCTGAAGGCCGGGTACGGGCCGACGGTTGCGGCCGCCTCGGTCAAGAAGCTGGTCGACAGCGTGGTGAACTTCCAGGTCCAGTCGCGCGAGATCATCAACGAGATGCGCGACATGTCGACCAAGAACTCGGAAGAAATCCGCAACGCGGTCGAGGACGGCAAACGGCGCCTTGCCAAGCTGACCGCCCAGGGTCAGGCCCTCTAACAGGCCAGGTCTGGCGGACCGGCTGGCCGGTCCGCCCGCAGGAGAAGTTACGCGTTTATGGCAAGCAAATCCGACGCCCCGCTCGACGATCTCATGATGGCGATGGACGTGGTCGACACGCTGCGCCACGAAGAGGGACAGGTCGCCAGGGAACTGAAGGCCGACGAGCGCGACGCCGCCATGGTCGAGCGGCTGAGGCAGGTCTATGCCGCCCAGGGCATCGAGGTTCCGGACCATATCCTGAAAGCCGGTGTCGAAGACCTGAAGCGCGACCGTTTCGTTTATGCTCCGCCATCGGCCGGTTTTCAGCGCACGCTGGCCATGGTCTATATATCGCGCGGGACCTGGTCCAAGTGGCTGGCCGCGGTCGCCGCAGTGCTCGTGGTCTGTATTGCAGCCTGGTATTTCATCGTCAAATTGCCGGCGCAGCGGGCCGAGGCCGATCTGCAGGCCAGACTGCAGGCGCTGCCGGCGGCCCTCACCGAATTGGTGACCCGGGTCGACGACCTGACCGAAAACGCCGACATCGAGGCGGAAGCGCAACGCCTGGCCGCGGACGGGCGTCTGGCATTGTCGGACGGCAAGTCGGAGGCCGCCTTCAAGGCGGAAACGGACCTGCGCAAGCTGGCTGCGAACCTTCAGGAAGTCTTCGAGGTGCGCATCATCTCGCGCGAAGGCGTGCCCACCGGCGTCGAGCGCATTCCGGACGGCAACAGGAAAACCCAGAACTACTACATCATCGTCGAAGCGGTTGACCCGGACGGCAATGTCCTGGAGCGCGATATCGTCTCCGAAGAAAACAGCCAGGCGCAGCGGGTCGACAAATGGGGCCAGCGGGTCTCCGAGACAATCTATGACGCTGTACGCCGGGACAAGATGGAAGACGGTATCGTGCAAAAGGGCACGCTCGGCCGCAAAAGGCGGGGCGAACTGGACATCAAATGGCGCAGCGGCGTTCAGGACGGAGCAATCACGACATGGTAAAGGCCGTTAGCGTGATGTCAGACCGGGAGCCGCATGCATGCTGACCGGACGCCAGACCCTCGGTACGATTGAAGAATCGCTTGCGGACCTTCGCCGCGAGGAAGCCGAACTCAGCAAGCGTATCGAGCGCTCGACACGGGCCCTGACCGACCTGCAGGAACGCCAGAGCGAAGCCTATCGGGATCTCGCCCGTTTCCGCCTGGACACGGACAGCGCCGGCGCGCTCAACACACGCCTGGACAGCGCCGCCCGGGAAGCCCGCCGCCTCCTGGACAAGCGCAGCTCGGACTACAAGGTTCTGACCGACCAGCTGCGGCAATGCGAGAGCGAACGCAGCCAGCTGCAAAAAAAGCGCGCCGATCTCGACGAAAGCCGTGATGCCGCCGAGAATCAGATGGACGAGCTGATGGAGGTGGTCGACAGCCGGCTGGAAGGCGATGCCGCCTACCAGGCCCAGCACGCGCGCACCGAAGCTGCCCTTGCCACCGCCGAAGCCGCGGCCTCCAAGGCCAAAACGTCGGACCGGGACCGTCAGGAAAAAGGCAAGGCCTATGAGGCAGACCCGCTGTTTCTCTATCTCTGGCAGCGCGGCTACGGCACGCCCGACTACAAGCGCCGCGGTCTGGTGCGCTCTCTGGACCATTGGGTTGCCGGTCTGATCCGCTTTCACGATGCCCGCGCCAATTATGCCATGCTGACCAGCATTCCGGAACGCATGGCGCGTCATGCCGAGCGCTGCAGCGAGATCGCCGAGGAGGAGCAGGCCAAGCTGGCGGAATTCAGCCGCAACGCCATGACCGATGCCGCCGGCGCGGATCTGGTCGGCACGATCGAGGATCTCACCGGCACGATCGACCAGATCGACGGCGAGCTCGACAAGCTCGACCGCCAGATCGAGACCCTGTCGGAGGCGCTGGCGGAATTTTCCAGCGGCGAGGACGCCGATTTCCAGAAGGCCGAGGAGCATCTCGCCGTCTCGCTACAGGCCGACGATCTCGGCGACCTGTGGCGGGCTGCGTTGGCGACGCCTTCGCCGGAAGACGAAAAGATCGTGCAACGGATCGAGGACCTGAGGGAACGGATCGAGCAGATCACACGGGAGATCCGCCAGGACCGGGAACTCCAGCGCGACACCGGCCGCCGCCGCGGTGAACTGGCCGATGTCATCAAGCGCTTCCGTTCCAAGGGCTATGGCAGCTGGGAATCCACCTTTTCCGACGACAAGCTGACGACCGTGCTGCTGGGCGAGCTGGTCAAGGGCGCGATCACCGGCGCCGATTACTGGTCGCGGGCGGAACGGTCTCACAAGCGCCGCAAGCCGCGCGGCCGTCAGGTCGCTTTTCCGAAAGGCTCCGGCCTGCCCAAATCCATGGGCGGTCTTGGCGGCAACAAAACCTTCGGCGGGGGCGGTTTCAAAAGCGGCGGCAGTTTCGGCGGCGGCGGTTTCAAGACGGGCGACAGTTTCTGAGCGTGGCAGGCGATTTGAAGCCTGCCCTGCTCCTGTCACAAGGCTTCGTTAGGGCTGTCGTGTCAGTATAGTTTGATAAAAGCAGAGCTGATTGTTGTATTTTGACCTTAACCACGTTTAGAACGTGCCTCTTGGATGACCTTAAGAAACCCGGGACCGCCGATGCGACGCCTTATTTTTCTCAGCCTCAGCGCCATTGCCCTTGCCGCCTGCCAGTCCGGTTCGTCGCAACGGACCACGCTGCCCGACCAGCCGCAATTGAGCGTTCCGGCCGGTGCCCAGTCGGTTAACATTGCCGCCGATCCGATGACCGTGCGCAGCGCCCTCGTCGCCAGCGCCCAGGAACGCGGCACCGTCGTCCTTCAGGATCAGCCCAACATGGTGGTGATGGAGCGGGCGATGACCGGCGACAACCCGGCGCTCGATTCCCAGTTCGGCCCCTCCGACAACGGCCAGCGCGTGATCCGCATTCGCGTGCGCTTCACCGGCACGCCCTGCCAGACCCTTGCCGTGCAGGATCTCGCCGTGATCAACAATGTCCGCACGGCGCTGGAGCAGAGCTTCGTGCTGCCGGGCAACCCGAACACCATGCAAAGCCTGCAGGGTCTCAAGTCCCGCGCCGAACAATCCAGCTCCTGCCCGCCGATCGCGTCCTGATTTCCTGCTTCTTGTGGCGCCGGCAGAGCACAATCTCTCCGGCGTCATTCCGGACAAGTGCAGCAATGCTGGGACCAGGGAGCTATGAGCCAAACACCCTTAGTCCCCGTCGTATCGACATGTGAGGGGCTCTCCGATCCCGGGTCTTCGCTCTGCTTCGCCCGGGATGACGAAGTCAGAGTTAGCCCGCATACCAAAGGCGTGACCGGGACCCCGGCCACGCCCTTGTCTTGCCGTCCCCGCGGCGGATCACAGCAGTGGGAGACCTCCCCCGCCCCGGGGTCCGGAAAGATCCTTGATCGTCAGGCCGGCAGAGCTTCCGGGGCGAACTGTTTCAGAAACTCTTCGCTCGGCGGGATCGGCTTGATGACGTCAATCATCACCCCGTTCGGGTCTCGCGTGATGAAATGGCGCTGGCCGAAGGCCTCGTCGCGCAGCTCCTGCAGGATCGGCAGGCCGCTGGTCTTGGCCGCGCCATAGACCGCGTCGACATCCTCGACCTCGAAATTGAGCAGCAGGCCGCCCGCCCCCTTGCCCCGGCCGGCTTCCGGAATGGTCTCGTGCGACTGGTCCAGCACCGCAAGATTGACCTTGTCATCTTCTTCCGATTGCAGATGCACATACCAGTCCGCCTCGAAGACCGCCTTGAAGCGGAAGTTCTCCCGGTAGAACCGTACCGTTGCGGCAACATCCGCGGTCATGAGAACCGGATAATATTGGGTACATTTCATCGCTTTTCTCCTGAAGGGCCCGTGCCGGAGCGCGGCGGGGCTTTGCAAATCCACAAAAAAGACATACAGTCTGTATGTAATTTTTCAACTAACATACAGGCTGCATGTATGCAAGAGAAAAACGACCGGGAGCCCGGAAGCCGCCGCACCCAGGCCGAGCGCCGCGCGGAAACCCGCAAGGCGCTCCTGGACGCGGCGCGCGCGCTGATCGTGGACAAGGGCTACGCGGAAACGGCAACGCCGGAGATCGTCAAGGCGGCCAATGTCACCAGGGGCGCGCTCTATCACCATTTTGCCGACAAGGCGGATCTGATGCGTGCACTGGTGCTTCAGGAATCGGAAGCCATCGCCGCCGACATCAACGCGGAGACCAACACCGGTCAGACACCGCTCGATGCTTTCATGGCCGGGGCGCAGGCCTATTTCACCGCCATGTCCGTGCCCGGCCGCGCAAAGATCATGCTGCTGGAAGGCCCGACGGTGCTTGGTCTTGCAGAGATGGCCGAGATCGACCGCCAGACCGGCGGCGCCACGCTCCTGGAAGGCCTGCGCCACGCCGCCAATCACGGCGCCCTGAAGGATATCCCCCTGGAACCCCTCGCCGACCTGCTCTCCTCCGCCTTCGACCGGGCTGCGCTGGCGATTGCCAATGGCGAGGACCGGGCGGCCTATGAGAGGGCAACCCGCAAGCTGCTGGCGGGGATTTTGACGGAGTGAGGATGGATGCCGTTTGTGCGCCCTCCCCCTTCGAGGCGGCGAGAACCGCAAATTGACACTTGTCGTTAGGCTTGAGCAAGCGCGTTTCCTCCGGTTGTCATCCCGGCCAAGCGCAGCGCGAGCCGGGACCCACTCTCGGTCCCGCTTGTCAAAGCGTGCGCTTTGTTGTCAGCGGGGGCCATACCCATCGCTCTGCAAACGAGTAGGCCCCGGGTCTCCCGTTGGTCGCCCGGGGTGACACCGGTACTTGAGGCAAAGCTTTGCCCCTCCGTCGTCATCTCCGCGAAAGCGGAGACCCAGGACTCCATGAGACGGACGGCTGGAACCGCAAGCACACGGTGCCTGGGCCTCGGGTCTCCCTAAGGTCGCCCTGAATGAAAAAAGGCATAGCTGGCGCGCCCACTCCAGACGGAATTTCCTGCCCTCGAAGGCAAAAACCCGCTCCCTGTCGCGATCCTTCAAGACAGGCAATACCCCGTCCGCTAGAAGACCGGCAGACCAAGCCTCAAGGAGCCTCAAGTGATTTTCCGCTATTCGATTCTCTATGTCGACGACGTCGCCGCCGCGCTCGATTTCTACGAGCGCGCCCTCGGCCTGACGCGCCTGTTCCTGCATGAAAGCGGCGACTATGGCGAGCTGGCGACCGGCGAGACCAAGCTGGCCTTTTCCTCCAGGGCGCTGATGAAACAGCTCGGCAAGACACCCGGAACGCCCGACCCGAAAACCCCGGTTTTCGAGCTCGCCTTCGAAACCGACGATGTCCCGGCCGCGCTGAAAAAAGCCGTCGAGGCCGGTGCGACGCTGGTCCAGGACGCCCGCGAGGAACCTTGGGGCCAGACCACCTCCTATGTCAGCGATCCGTTCGGTTATCTGGTGGAAATCTGTTCGCCGGTCCAGTTGCCGAGCGCGGGCTGACACAGAAGCTCAAGGATATGGGGCGCCCGGCGCAGCTGCGCCGGCGTGCCGCCGAACCAGCTCCGGAAATCCCGCGTCATGTGCGCCTGATCGCTGAAGCCGCAAAGATCCGCGATTTCCGGTAAGGCGAGCCCGGAGGCCAACAGCCCGGCCGCCCGCCGAGCCCGCGCCAGCAGCCGCCAATAGTCCGGCGCCGGCAACCCGAACGCCTTCAGCTGCCGCTGCAGCGTACGTTTCGACACGCCGAGATCCGCCGCTACGCTCTCGACACTTGCCCCTGGTGCCACCAGCGCCAGCAGGATCTCATCCGCCGCGTCCCCTGCCGCATCTGCCGACAACGCATTGCCCAGCACCTCCTCCGCCCGGCCGCAATCCCGCTCAAGCTCCGCCAGGACCTCATCGCCAACCACCGCCCCCGGCCGCAGCCGATACCCGGTGATTTCCGTGCCTGCAGACAACTCCGCCACCCGCGGCCGCAAATCCAGTACGGTCAGCACGATTTTTTCACGGGTGCCCGGTTCACGGACGATCAGAACGTCACGGCAGCCGTCGGGGAAGACGGGGGCACGCTCAGTGGTGGTGGTGGTGTGGTGGTGCCAGGGTTGGAAGGGGATGGTGCGGGACATAAAGCAGGTCTAGCAGCAGGACTGCATTAGACAAAACATGGTTTTCAATGCTTGCCGTTTTTCCTATCTTATCCTACCACCTCCCCACGCCGCTCCCTTCCCCGATACCTGACGGCCCCCTCCAGGCACCGCGCGCCCCGTCCCGTCTCCACCTGGCACGCTGCCAGCAGCCCGGCTGCATGCGCAGCCGCCGGGCTGGCGCCGCGAATCTCGGAGAACCCGACCGCTTCCGGACAGGCCCCGAACACCGCCTGGGGCAGGTCCAGCCGCGAGAGCTCTTGTGGCCCGCAGCGGGCGTCGCCCTGGACGGAGAGGACGCCGTAAAGACCTGCGGGATAGACCAGCCCGCCGCGGGCCGGGGCCGAGGCGATGAGTATGCTGCCGGCCCGCTGCAGGCGTGCGACCGCGAGGCCGAGCTCCACCGAGGAGCGGGCCATGCCGAAGGCGCAGAGGAGGATGTCGGGCGGGTCCTTGCAAAACCAGTCCAGCGCGGCGCAAACCTGAATGTGAGCGGCCGCCAGCCGGCCCGGAAAAACCACCGCGTTGACGAGTTTGATGTCGGGTGCATGGGACTGGATGGTCTTCGCCATGGCAGCGGCATGCATGCCGGCATGGGGCGTGCTGTCGCTCTCGCAGAACCAGGCCTGATGCTCGAGGCCCGGCCAGTCCTTCGGCAGGGCGCCGTCGATGAGGCCGGTGCGGATCATGAAGCCCCTCCCCTTATCGAGGCGAAACCGCCGAGATCGATGTGCCGGTCGAAAGCGCCATAGCGGTCGGCCTCGCCATGGGTGACGACAATCCTCGTGCGGTCCCCAAAAATGCGGTCGATCGCGGCCAGGATCCGTGAAACCCTTTCCCCGTCGACTTCCGACAGGCTTTCGTCCAGCACCAGCACCTTGAAGGGCTGCAACAGCGCCCTTGCAAGGCAGAGCCGCTGGCGCTCGCCGCCGGAAAGCTCCAACCCGCCCTCGCCGAGCGGCGTTGCCAATCCGTCCCGGACGAAGCGCTCTTCCAGTTCCAAGAGCCGCAGAACCTCCAGCATGTCGCTGTCGGTGGCGCTGGCGCAGCCGAGCCGGAGATTGTCGGAGAGCGTTCCGGAAAAGACATGGCCCTTCTGCGGCACCAGCGCAACGGCGCCGCGCAAGTCCTTCAGCGCCAGCTTTCTGAGATCGATCCCGTCGAGCAGGATCGTACCCTGCCTCGGGTCGTCATGGCGCTGCAGCAGCGACAGGAGCGAGGATTTGCCGATGCCGGAGGGCCCGGACAAGCGCAGCTTGCTGCCCGCCGGGAGGGTCAGCGAAAGGTCTTCAAAGAGCGGCGGCCCGTCCGCAGGCGCATAGGCAAGGTGGCTCAGCGCCAGCTCCCCACCCCCAGCATCCAACGCAATCGGCGTCGCCGGGTCGCGCACTTCGGGTTCGGCGCTCATCACCTGGTCAAGCCGGTCGAGCGCGGCCTTCATGCGCGCCTGACCGTGCCAGAGCGAGATCAGCGACTGAATCGGCCCAATGAGAAAACCGAGATAGGCGATAAAGGCAATCAGAGACCCGAGCGGCATCGTGCCGTCGATGACGGCGAGCCCGCCGATCAGAAAGACGGCTCCGCGCAGGATCGCGGTTAGCACCATCGGCACGGCGCGGGTCACCTCGGACCACATCTGCGCCTTCATCAAGGCACCTACGAGAGTGTTCTGGCGGGTTTCGATCCGGTCGGCAGCCGCCTCCGAGGCGTTGAGGGCGCGAAGCGCCGACAGGCCGGTGATGGTCTCGGCAAGGCTGGAGGCGAGATGTCCCCGCGCCTGACGCACGTCCCGTGCCTTCTGGTGCGTCACCGGCCGGGCCCGGGCAAAGAACAGCAGCTCGACCGGCGCCAGCGCCAGGGCGAGAAGAGCCAGCTTCGGCGCCAGCACAAACAACATCACCAACCCGCCGCACAGCCGGAGCAGACTGCCGGCACCGGACACCAGGACGGAAAAGGTGAATTGCTGGACCTCGCCTGCATCGCCATCGAGCCGGCTCATCAGCTCGCCTGTTGTCTGGCGCGCCTGCCAGCGGGGCGACTGCTCAAGGATCTTTTGAACCGCCGCGCGGCGGAGATCCGCCAGAAGCCTTGCGGAAAACCTCAAATGCAGCAGCGAATTCACCGCGCCCAGCGCCAGCGCTGCCAGACCGACGCCGAACAGTGCTGCGGCGAACATTACCAGCGCCTGCTTGTCGCCCGCCATCAGCCCCTGGTCGATCACCAGCTTTGTAAGATAGGGCGGGATCAGCGCCGCCCCGGCGGTCACCAGCGACAAGAGGAGCAGCGCCGCCAGCGGCCAGCGGTAGGGCACGACCAGCGGCAGCAGCCAGGCGGCTTCGCGGCGGCCGAACAGGCGAGAGAACAGCGCGCGCAGGAGGGACTGCCGCGGCGTTTCAACAGCGTCTGGTGTCGCGCCGGTCAGGGGCACGGACTGTCTCATCGTTTCGCCTTCATCTATGCCGCTTTTCCAATTTCGGCTCCTCCCCCAGCTGTCACCCCGCGAAAGCGGGGACCCAGGACGCTGTGAGGCCAGCGGCAAGACCCGTGAGCTCACGGAGTCCTGGGTCTTCGCGTTGCTCCGCCCGGGATGACAACGGAGGGTTTGCCCTCTCATTCCGTCCCACTTCCAATGGCAGAATGAGCTAGCCGGGCCGGAAAAAGCTGCGCTTGCCGGCCCGGCTGCGGTCGCCCGGGAGGACGGGCTTGATTTCCCCTAACTCCCCGTGCTGATCACATGCATCGTGCCGGCGGCCATGTCGCCGCCCGACGGCAGCAGGATTTCGCCGATGCGCTCAAGGCTTTCAGCGTCGTAGATGCCGATGTCGTCATTGGTGCCGCCGACATAGATCTCCTTTCCGTCCGAGGAAATGTTGATGCAGTAATAGGTGTGCGGCAGGTCGACACGCTTGATCAGCTCCTTCTTGGTAACGTCATGCTTGGAAAGCTGGGTATAGACGCCGTAGAGCTTGGAGGTGTCGTTCGGATCGCGTACCGCGGAGAACATGATCACCTCCAGGCTGGCGAAGTCCTGGATCGTGCTCTCGCCCGTTGTAAGGTCAATCGACTGGTAGCCCCAGACGAAATCGGCGATTTCGCTCATCGTCTCGTCGGTGAACTTGGCCGCCGAATAAAGCAGCAGGAACTCGTCCGCCTGGGTACCGATCGGCCAGAAGGCAAGCACATCCGGCGGCGAATAGGTCGGCCGGTCCCAATTGGCATTGGCGATCTTGACCGTGCGTTCGCCGGTCTTCGGATCGAAAGCATAGACATCATGCCCGGCCGCATAAACCTCACCGTTCTTGCCGGTTGCCATGACGGTGATCCGGCGCGGGCTCGGGAAGGTTCGGGCGGGTTGCGCGTCAAGCCCGGCCGACGTGTCATAGACCGCGAATTCCGGCTCCATCACCTCGTAGCGGTCGGCCAGAAGCCGGACCGGGTTCCGCACGGTGTAAAGCTCCTTGCCATCCTTGGAGACCGCCAGCGAGGCAATCGTCTTGCGGCGGATGTCGCCTTCCGACTGATGCGCGGAAAACACCGTCTCGCAGGTGGCAAGATCGATGCCGAAGACATCTTCCCAGCGGTTGCCGAGGATATAGGCGATGGAATTGTCCGGCGACATGACAATGACGCCGGGCATCAGGTTGAAGTCGAGCTTGCAGTCCGTCTCGACGGAGCGCGCCTCGGCGTCGATCACATACAGCCGGTCTGGCTTGGCGACGGTGACGATCAGGTCCCTGGCCATCGCCGGAAGGCCGGTGAGCCCGAGACAGAACGCGGCCGTTGCCGCTGCTAGAAGCGTTCGCATGGGTTTCTCCTTGAGTTCGGTCGGCAGGCCATCAGGTTTCGCTGTCGGACGGGAACACCGTGCCGAGCGAACGCCAGTCCTTGCCAGCATTGTCGGCGCCATCATTCCAGTCCTTGTAGGAATTCATTGTGTCGGGCACCTGGGCCGGCCACCAGCACGGGTCGGAACAGCCGTAAAGGTCGGCTTCCATCGGCTGGCAGAGGGCTGCGACGCCGCCGAACGGGTCAACCTCCCAGCCCGGATCCAGCGTCGAGGCGCAGCCGGCCACCACCGTCTGCATCGCCCGGACCTCGTCCATCTTGTCGGTCTCGACGGCCGCGACCACCCGGTCGGCCTTCTGGTTCAGGGGTATCAAGTGTCTCATTTGCCGTATGCCCTCCGAGGCATGATGTGATCGGAAAAGAAGGCGGGTGCGCCGGCGATCAATTCGCCATAAACGCCGATGCCGAAATCGACCCAGTCGCGCATCAGGTCGCAATAGTGGTAGGTCGGCTTCATCGGGTCGGAGAAATGGGCGTAGCTCTCGTGGTAGCAGCCGCCGGCGCAGATGTTGCGGATGCGGCAGGTCGAGCAGCCCTTGTCGGTGCGGTCGGCCCTATCCTCGATGAACCGCGCCAGCTTCTGCTTCTCGATACCGCTGTCCACCGAACCGTAGGTCTCCATGTCCGAGCCGGTGAAGCGGTGGCAGAGGTTCAGCCCTCCCTCGTGATCGACCGCCAGCATGCCCAGCCCCGCGCCGCAGGGCAGCGCCTTGGAGCGGCCTTCGTAAAGATCGCTCATCAGCTGGTGCATGTTGGAAAAACCTATATTGCGGCCGAATAGCGCCTCGTCCCGGTAGTGCCGGCCGAGCCGTTTCATCTCCTGAAACACGGTCACCAGCTCGTCGCCGGTCAGGTTGAACGGGGCGATGGGCCCGGACGTCACCGGCGAAAAGCCGACTTCATGAAAGCCGATCTCGTTTTTCAGGTGATCCCAGATGTCATAGACCGCCGTGACGCCATGGGTCAGCGTCACCCGCCCGCCGACCGGGCGGGAGGTGTAGCGTTCCAGCAGCATCTTCGTCTTGCGGGCAACGACGTCATAGGTGCCCTTGCCGCCGACGGTCTTGCGGTTCCTGTCATGCAGCGCCTTGGGCCCGTCCATGGAAACCGTCAGGCCGAAGCGGTGCGCGTTCAGCCAGTCGACGTTTTCCTCGGTGAGCAGCGTTGCGTTGGTGGTCAGCGAGAAGTCGACCTTCTTGCCGAGAGACCCGAACCGGTCCTCCGAATAGGCGACCACCTCGCGGATCAGGCCGAGGTTGCTCAAGGGCTCGCCACCGAAAAAAACAACATTGTAGCTGTCCCGGTCCGGGCTTTCGGCAAGCAACAGCTCAATGGAACGTTTTGCCGTCTCGAAAGCCATGCGCCGGCTGTTTGTCGGCGTGTCCAGATCCTCCTTGTAACAATAGGTGCAGGAGAGATTGCAGCCCGTGTTGACGTTGAGAACGATCGTCGTCAGCGGGAAGTTCTGGATATGCACCGGCGGGCGCTCCGCCCTTGGCGGGCCGCCGTCGGTGATGATGTCGAGGTCGAGCAATGCCTTGAGGCGTTCCGTGACGAGGGCCGGGTCGGCCCGCCCCTCGAACCGGTCCCTGACATCCCCTTCCGAGACCTTTGAGCGGTCCTGGAAGAGATCGATCACGTCGCTGTCGAGCCGGTCGATCTCGAACAGAGAGGTCGTAGGCACGTGGAACAGGAGCTGCCGTCCGTCAACCTCGACACGGTGCGCATTCTGCGGCTGAAAAAAGAGATAACCCATTATGCTTGTTCCTTCTTCAGCGGATCGGAGGATCGTTCCAGCGCTGGACCGTAATGATCAGCTGTCCCTCACCGGTGACATCGCCGCTTGTGGCCAGAACCTTCAGATTGCCCGCGTTGTTGGTGGAAAACGGCCGCTCCGGATTGGGGCCGGCGACACCCGGTGTGAAGATGCCGAGTTCGGTGTCCATGACACCGGCATGTTCGACATCCTTCAGGGCTTCCGCTTCCTCGTTGAAGGCCTCGACCGACCACTTGGCGGGCACCACGCCGATGCGGATATCGTCTTCCGTGCCGGCTTGCCCGTCCGGACCGTTCCAGTAGCCGACCGCGTCGAAGCGGGCCGGCACCTTGCCGGCGGACCCGCCGCCGCCGCCAACACGGGCGACCGTATAGGCGGGCTCGACCTTGAGGCTGTCGATGTGGCTGTAGACGGCGAGCACGTTGTCAGCGGACACCCCATCGGACGCGACGCTGACCGCGCCATCCGTCGCGGCAACCGGTGTAACGTCAATGGCCGCGCCGTAGGCATTCGCCGTGCCGCCCGTGGCCTCCAGAGCGCCGGACAGGGCAACGTTTTCCAGACCGGTGCCGACGACCTGAACCGTAGCATTCGAACCGGCCGGAAGGGTTGAAGGCACCACGCCGGCGATCGCCGGCTCACCACCGGCCTTCACTGCATTGAAGGCCCCGCCGAGACTGTCTTCCGCATGCAGGAACTGACGCCCAGAGAGGCTGCCACCATCCTCGGAGATCGCCAGAATCTGGCGGTATTTGTCACCGCCGATGTCCAGATTGGCGCGCCATTCATAGCCCGTATAGACATTCAACTTGCCGGAGACGGGCAGTTCCTCGCCTAACGCGGTCACCAGTGTTCCGGAAACGGTCAACGGCTGGGCGTCTCCGGTGACTTCCAGGCTGCCATAGGCCTCGCCCTTATCCGGCAGCGTGGTGGTGAAGACCCAGCTGCCGGTGGCCTCCGGTTTCTGTGCTGCCAGCCAGGCGGTCCAGTCTTCCGTTTCCAGCGGATAACGTTCCGCCAGAAGCGGCACGACTTCTTCGCGGGCAAGCTTCAGCCATTCCCTGTCGCGGCCGAGCGCCTGATATTCCAGTGTCTGGAACTGGCCGACATGAAAATCGATGTGAAGATCCCACTCCTCCGCCGTGCGACGTTGAAGTTCGAAGCGCGCGGCGGAGTGGCAGCGCGAGCACATTTCACCGAGCGGCGCGTCCACCTCCTCGACCACGGCCGGTTCCCGCTCCAGAATGTAGCGGTGACTAGCCGCTTCGCTCGGCGCGAGGCCCTGCGTATCGGCCAGGTAATGCACCAGCTGGCTCTGCACCTCCGGCGTGATCTCCAGGCCATGGAAAAGCCGCATGCGCACGATGGTCATCAGCCAGCCTTCCGGCGTCTTGCGCTGGCCGCTGATCCGGCTGAGGGCACCATTTGCATCGGCCGCATGGCAGCCGCCGCAATTTTCTTCCATGAGCGCCGGGCCGTCCTGCGCCCCGGCGGGCAAAGGCATCAGGAGCAGAAGACCGGCCAGGCCGGCGAGATGCCCCTTTCGCAATCTTGGTGTCATGCTGTTTCCCTCGTTCTGGTCGGTTGGTGTGCGTTGCGGCTCGTCGAGCCGTTGAAAAGACCCCGGCTTGCCAGCCACTGAAACGCGGCCTGGAATGCGGGAGACGGTGTGTCGGGAATGGGCTTTGCTCTGGTGCCCGAGGCGTCGATCAGATCGCCGACCGGCAAACCGGCGACAAAGGCGACCCCGTCCGGGTCCAGCGGCGTGATCAGGACATCACGTTCGACGAGACGGTTGTCTTCGACCACCACCCGCGTCTCCATGCGAACCGAATTCGGCACCGCATGAGAAGGCTGGTCGTCAGGCCATGCGGCGCGGCGGCGCCAGAACGGTTCGGCAGCGAGCCTTCGTTCGAGGCGGTAAAAATCTCGGCCGACCCGTGCCTGGCGCCAGAAGGTTTCGACCACTCTGGCCCGATAGAAGCGGGCCGCGAGATCGACACCCGGCTTCGGATTGTCCAGGACGGTCAGTGCCATCGGCACAGCGGCCAGGGCCGAGGACAGCGCCCAGAAGAGGCCATGCCCGGAAAGCGGATCGATCGCCACCGCCGCATCGCCGGCCGGGATCACCGGCAGCGTCAGCTCCGGCGCTGACAACACCAGCCCGGCGGCGCGTGCAAGCAGCTTGTTTTGAACGTTGAGCCCGCCCATGTCTTCCGTCAGGCAGGGCTGGGTCAAAAACCGGTTCACGCGCTCCTGAAGAGCTGCCTCTCCCGCTCCGCCAAGATCGTCCGCATCGACGGAAATCTGCAGCCAGCGGCCAAAGCCGGGCGCTTCGGCCAGCCACAGCCAGCCCTCGGGCGTCGCCGCGACATGAGTTCCCGGCGTGCCGGAGACACTGTCAAGAAGGCCGCTGATGGACAGCGTCTGCGGCCCTTTCAGCCTTTGTGAAGACGGCGCCTGACGGCCGCGCGCGTCAATCATCAGCCGCGCCGAGACTGCATCACCGCTTGAGAGTTTCAGGACAACGCCCTGTTCCGGATGCGTTTTTTCAATCCGGCCGATCCGCCCTTCGATCAGTTCCGCGCCGGCATCGACCGCGGCCTGGCGCAGGGCGGCGTCGAAGGCTGGACGTCGCACCAGGCGTTCGCCATTGGCGCTGCGTTTGAGCCCTGCCCAATCGACGGAACGGGGACAGGGCGCGCTTGCAGTCGCCAGAACGGCCTCAAGCCCACGTGCTTTCAGGAGCTGCGCCACGCGGGTGCTCAGGCCTTCCAGGCGCGGGCGCCCTGCCGCCGGATCGACGATCAGCACCGTGCAGCCGGCACGCACCAGCTCACGCGCTGCGAAGGCACCGGCGGGCCCGCCCCCGGCGACGACACAATCGTAATAGGTCACCAATACTGTTCCCTCGTCCGGCCGCCCAAGTGTTCAAGGTGCGGAACCGGATCTCTCTGTGCCCGCCATTAGGGGAGCAGCGGCCGGTGCTTTCCCGACAATTTCGGCCAATCTTTTCCGAAACGGCAAAAACGCGCCGACATCGTTTGCAACGCCGCGGAATGTTTGATGTAGTTGTGACTTCAGCTTGGCGGTTTCTGCGTCAGGCTGAATTGGAGAGGCTTCGAACCGAAGCGAGGACCATGCCGAAAAGCGCGACGATCATCTCGGGCGCCCTGAACGGTCTACAGGCAATGCTGACGCAGCAGGGTCTGGAGCCCGAAGCGCTCGGCCGCCAGAGCGGCCTGCCAGTGACGGTCTGGAAAAATGCCCGTCACGAGATCCCGCTTTACGCTTTTGTCCAGATTTATGAAAACGGCGCCGACCTGCTCGGACAGCCAGGTATCGGCTGGCAGTCCGGCCCGCTCCTGAACCTTGCAGATCTCGGCGAACTGGGCGACGCGCTTCTGACCGCCTCCTCGGTCGGCTCGGCGCTCAAGACGTTCGAGCGCTTCATCAAGTTCATCCAGAGCGAGACCGACCTGCAGCTGACCATCGAGGACGGCGTCGCCACCCTTACCTACCGCATTCTCAATCCGGATATCTGGCCGCGCCGCCAGGATGCCGAATTCACCCTGTCCGTGCTGGTCGAATTGATCCGCCGCGGCGCCGGCAGCTCATGGACGCCCGACCTGGTCTGTTTTGAGCACAGCGCGGCCCGGTCCCAGGCAAGTTCCATGGCCGCTGCCGGCAGTCTCTGCCTGTACGACAGCGAGACCAATGCCTTGAGCTTTCCCGAAAGCGTTCTCGCCCTGCCAATGCCAAGGGACGACAGCGGCCGTCACCGCAGCGTGCTTGCCCATCTCAGCCGGGAACTCGCCGAAAAAGCCCGGGCCCGCTCCCTGACCGCGCGCACCCGCACGGCGATTTATGAAACCCTCGGCACCGGCCAGGCGGATCAGGAAACCATCGCCCGTCAGCTCGGTCTCTCCCGCCGCTCGCTGCACAGGCATCTGGGCGAAGAAGGCACGCGCTTTTCCGTCCTGTTGGACGAGTGCCGCTATCGGGTTGCCCGTCACGCCTTGATCGACACGCCGCATTCGCTTGCCCAGATCGCCTGCGAACTCGACTATTCCGACCAGACCGCCTTTGAGCGCGCCTTCAAGCGCCGCACCGGCGTGACGCCAAAACAGTTCCGTCAGGCGCTGTTCCGCTGTCCCCTGCGCGATTGAAGGTTATGCGGGGCCTGCGCCCGCCAGTTCCGGATGCGCATAGGCCTCCGGATAGGCCATCGGCCGCAGCGGCCCGAGTGGCACAACCCTGTTCCAAGACCGGCCGAAATAGCCCTGACGGCAATGGACCAGCGAATTGCTTGTGGCAACGCCCGGCAGCGCATGCACGCGGCACAGCCAGCGCCACAGATGCGGATAGTCGAGGATCTTCGCCCCGTTCAGCTTCATGCGCAGGTAATAGACCGGGTCATGCCGGTAAAGCGTCGGAAAGAGCCTGAGATCCGCCTCGGTGAAGGCCTCGCCGGTCAGGAACGGACGGCCGTCGGAGAGCCTATCCTCCAACGTTCCCAGCATGTCGAAATAGGCCTTGAATGCCGCCGCATAAACCGCCTGGTCGGATGAGAATCCGGCCTTGTAGGCGCCGTTGTTGATCGCCTGGTAGATGGCCTCGTTGAGCCCGTCGATCTCGGCCTGCAGCGACTTGTCCGGTGGATAGAGGTCCGCCCGCTCACCCGCTGGGATCGTGCTGCCAAGCGCCTCGGCATGGGCGTTCAGCATGCGCAGGATTTCCGCGCTTTCGTTGCTGACGATGCGCCGCTGCTTCTTGTCGTAGAGCACCGGGACGGATTTTTCATCGGACCCTTCGGCGCGGTAGATATCGCGCACCAGCCGGTGGCCCTTCCCCGTGCCGGTCTCGGCTGTGCATTCCGGCAGCGGCGCGCCGGTGAGGCTCGCCGTTTTCTCCGGAGCGAACTGCCACAGGTTCGGACCTGCCGGATCGTCTTCCTCTGTCCGCCCGGGAAAGGCGATGTCCATCGTGACGGTGTCCTGAAGCCCCAGGACATTCCGTGCCAGGGTCACCCGATGGCACCACGGGCAATTGAGCGCCACGAACAGATGATAGCGCCCAGGCTCCGGCGGAAAATCCGGATCGCCTATGGCGGTCCTGAAGCCGCTGACGCCGCGCACGAATTCTCCCCGTGCGCGGCGCCCGGAGGCGTCAGTCTGGTTTTCCTGAACGGATGCGTCCGGTGTCTTCGAGGCCATTGGTTGTCCTATCCGCGCAGGCGATGATGCAGAATGATCGGCACCGCCAGCTCTTCCTCGTCGCTTAGGTGCCGGTCGAGCAGCTGTTCGATCGCCTCCGTGACCGGATGCAGCTTTCCGGCTTCCTCATAGGCCTGCACCTCATCCAGCTGAACCAGCTTGATGGCACGATTGGCGATGCCCGAAAAGTCATGCAGCACGGTGTCGAGCGCCGCATGGTCCTGTTCCAGGATCTCCAGCCCGCTGTCAAAGCGCGGATCGGCCGCCGAAAGCTCCGGAAAATAACTCCGGTCCTCCCAGGTGTGATGGCCATGGAGATTGCCCACCAGAATGTTGCCGAAACGGGAGAGCCGCCCGGCGAAGTCGTCGGGCACCAGGTTCCTGTCGAGATAGGCTTCCGTGTCTTCGCGAAGCAGCCCGGCCAGCCTGCGGAACGATCGATGCGCGTTCAGCCAGCCTCTGGTCTTTTCCTGAAAGCCCGGATGGCTGTCCCAGCTGTCACGCGGATATTCTGCCAGAAGAAGACGCATCTCTGCAGGCATGGCATCGGTTCGAATGGTCAGATCGGCAGTCATGTCGTCTCCTTGTGTCTTGAGGGGGATTGGGGGTCAGGAAGCCTGGATTGGCCTTGTCCAGACAGATGGGCTACGCGCCGATCCGTTACCAGACCGGGAGTGTCGATCACACTGTTCGATATTCCGAAACGATGAGGGAACTGAGACTAACCGTAGGCCGTCTGCTTCTCGTCGGCGCAGGCGGCCTCCAGGATCACGTCCGGCGAGAGCACCGGGGTGACGGATGTGGCCAGGGAGAAGTCGTCGCAATAGACGTTCTCACCGGGAAAGGCGACGGTGGCGATGCCGGCGCCCACGGAGGCCGACAGACTTGCCGCCGTATCCTCGATCGCAATCACCTCACTGGGGGAAAGGTCCAGCCATGCCAGCGCGTGTCGATAGGCTTCCGGATCCGGTTTCGGCCGTTCTACCAGACCGCCATGGCCAAGATAGTCGAACAACTCCCGCCTGCAATGCGGCGCCAGTGCCTCAAGCAAGCCTTCGATATTGCCAAGACTTGTGGTGGAGACCAGCCCCAGCTGAATGCCGTTTTCCCGTGCCCAGGCAAGTGTCTCGGCAACCCCGTCGCGCAGACCGAGGCGCTGCTCTTTCAGAAGCTGATGGTAGATCTGCGTCTTGGCAACATGGATCGCCCGAGCGTCCACCCTTTGGCCACGGCTGAGCGCAAAGGCTTCGATCCGGTTGATGCCCCCGGTTGTTTTCAGAAGCGCCTGGTAGAGCGAGCGGTTCCAGCGCCAGCCGAGCCCGGCCAGCGCAAAGGCCCTGTTGAAGGCTTCCCGCTGCATCTCCGACGTTTCCGCGAGCGTGCCGATGGAGCCGAACAGAACGGCGGCCGGCATTGTCATGGCGTTCCTGCCTCTGCATCAATCCGGCATAATGTATGCGTTAACAGCCGGTCATGCAACCTGAAGGTTTGTTCACCGGCTCAGCAATCAAAACCCGGATAGCACTGCGCGTCCTGCCGTCCGGAATGACGGTGGTGAAACTGCAGAGAACCGTTTCCCCTACCCCCGCCCGACAAACGGCATTTTCGTTGCCATCACGGTCAGCGTCAGCACGTTGGCGTCGAGCGGCAGCGAGGCCATGTAGACCACCGCGGCGGCGACATGGGCCGGGTCGATGGTCGGCTCCACCGCCGTTTCACCATTCGCCTGGGGCACCCCCTTGTCCATTTTGGCGGTCATGTCGCTGGCCGCGTTGCCGATGTCGATCTGGCCGCAGGCAATATCATAGGGGCGCCCATCCAGCGCGGTCGACTTGGTGAGCCCGGTGATCGCGTGTTTGGTTGCCGTATAGGGCGCTGAGAAGGGCCGCGGCGTCGTTGCCGAGATCGAACCGTTGTTGACGATCCGCCCGCCTTTCGGCGTCTGCGCCTTCATCAGCCTGAAGGCGCCTTGCGTGCACAGGAACGCGCCGGTCAGGTTGGCCGCCACCACGGCGCTCCATTCGTCGTAGGAGATCTCCTCCAGCGGCACCGCGGAATTGGAGATCCCGGCATTGTTGACCAGGAGATCCAGCCGCCCGAACCTGTCTTCAATGGCCTTGAACAGCACACCGACCGAAACCGGATCACCGACATCGGCCGATATCCCCGTGACCTCGCCGCCGGTATCCCCGGCGATTGCCGCCGCCGCCTCGTCCAGCACCGCCTGCCGCCGGCCGCTGATCACGACCCGCCAGCCGGCACGGGCAAGCCCTGTCGCCACCGCCTTGCCGACCCCGGTACCGCCGCCGGTCACCAGCGCGATCCGGCCCCTCACGTCAAATGCCTCGCTCATACGTTTCTCCCACTTTCCCAAGGATCTCATAATCCATAACCGGAGTCTTTTGCACCAACCGCCCACACGTTCGGTGTCACCCCGGGCGAGCAACGCGAGACCCGGGGCCTACTCATTTCCAGAGAGTCGGTTGGGTTGGAACAGTTCGAGATCACGTCCCATACTTTGGCAAGCAGCCTTGCGAGTATGCCCCGGGTCTGCGCTTCGCTTGCCCGGGGTGACACAGGTGTATGCCTCACGATTGTTCCATTGCATGCCAGCTTGTTCGTCTTGAGATATCCGTTTTCGAACTCAAGTTGTTGACCCGATCCCCCTCATCCCTCGTCTTCAAGGTGGATACGGATGATATCGTCGAAGCTGCTCTCGGCGGCAAACCCGAGCGCCGCCGCCCGCCGGGCGTCGAAATTCTTCGGCCAGCCCTCAACGATCTTCTGGATCACCGGGTCGGGCTCGCGCCGGATCAACTTGACCGCCGCCTCGCCCGCGACGCGCCGCAGCGCCTCGATCTCTTCTGCAACCGTGGCCGACAGGCCCGGCATGGTCAGGCTCCGGCGTGGGCCGATCCGGGCCGTTTCCATGCGGGCGGCCTGAACGAAAAAACCGACCGCCGCGCGCGGGCTGGCGAACCAGTGGCGCACGCTGTCCGCCACCGGCAGCACGGCCTCCTCACCCTTGAGCGGTTCGCGCAGGATGTTGGAAAAGAACCCGGAGGCCGCCTTGTTGGGGGCACCCGGCCGGACGCAGATGGTGGGAAGGCGCAGCCCGATGCCGTCAAAGATCCCCTTGCGGGTGTAATCCGCCAGAAGCAGCTCGGTGATCGCCTTCTGCGTGCCATAGCTGGTCAGCGGCGCGGTCAGGAAGTCGTCTTCGATCCGCTCCGGAAACGGCTCACCGAACACCGCCAGCGAAGACGCGAACACCAGCCTCGGACAATAGGGCTCCCGCATCGCTTCCCGCCGGATCGCTTCGAAAAGGGCCCTTGTGCCGTCCAGATTGACCGCATAGCCCTTTTCGAAATCCGCTTCCGCCTCGCCCGAGACCACCGCCGCCAGATGAAAGATCAGATCCGGCCGTTCCTCAATCAGCTTTTCCGCATTGCCCGGCTCGGACAGATCCACCGTCATCCGCCGCGCCACAAGACCTTCGGGTACTGCCGGCGCAATCGCATCGGCCAGCGTCAGCTCGGTCACCTCGAAGCCGAACACCTCCGGCTCCTTCGCAAGCCTCTGCAGCAGCTTGCGCCCGACCATGCCGGCGGCGCCGATGACGAGAATATGCATGTGGGGGTCTCCCGGGGCTGACGATCTTGCATTGAAGACAACCGGATAAAGGCGCCAAGAGCAAGCGTTGCTATCAGAGGTGCCTAGGCCGGGCTGCCCGGGCTGTCGAAAAGGATCCGGCTGGAACGGCGTGCGTGTGCCTGAGACTCTTCTTTCAGAAGCCCTTGCCGCAACCGTCCCTCGCCATCCGTCAGCAGCAGCGGCTCGAACTCCGGCATAAACCGTTCTTCCATCCGCATCATTGGCCGGTAGGCCGCGCTCAAGCCATCCGTCATCGCGCAGAAGGTCCGCCGGGGCTCACGCCAGCTCTGAAGCATCTGGCGCGGACTGCCGATGCGCACACCGCCGCCGTAGCGAACCAGGGGGCCGATCAGGCTGATGAGGGATTGCGACACGTCGAAGGCAGCCCGGCGGGACCAGGCGTGGCGGATGGCGTGACGGGTCAAGGCAAGTTTCCGGCCACGGAACTGCAGCAGATTTTTCAAATACGGCACGACCGTGTCGAGCGGTTCCTTCGGCCATTCGACCAGTTTCTGGCCGTCGAGATCGGCGAGCCTCAGATGGGGCATCAGCCGGCCGGCGCTGGCGCTGTCGGCAAAATGCGGCGTGCCGAGGATCGGGATGGTCAGCGACAGCAGCGCCGGCAAGGGCGCCTCGGGGCTTGCAAGGATCGCGTCGATCTGGGCGTCGACCTCGGCAATCGTCTGCTGGCCGAAATCGACCATCATGCCGTAATCGAACAGGATGCCGTGGTCCGCGCACAGACTTGCGAGGGTCTTGGGGTCGGAAGCAAGGCTGTGGCGCTTGTTATAGCTGCGCAGCACTTCCGGATCGAGGGATTCGACACCCGAAAACAGCGCCTTGCAGCCATTGGCGGCGGCCTTCGCCAGATTGTCCGGGTTCTTGAAGAAGTCCCCGGTGACCAGCGCGCCCCAACCCAGGAAATCGCCCCGGCGCCACCGCTCGCCCAAAAGCTCGGTCCGGCGTTCGAAATCCGCGCGGCTGTTGCCGTAGAAATTGTTGTCCAGCACCATCAGCATCTGGAAGCGTTTTTGCGCATCGAGCTGGCGGGCAATCTCTTCGGAACTGTAGGACTGATAGGCCCTGCGCTCGCCGGTCAGCGAGCAGAAGGCGCAGGCGAAATTGCAGTTGCGCGTGGTTTCGACAAAGCCGAGGCCGAAGGACCAGCCGGCGAGGTCAAAGCGCGGCGCCGGGTCGCTGGCGAGATAATCCTCCCCAAGCACCCCTTCGATGAAGGGATCAAGGTCCTCGACGTCGCCTTGCAGGACATGATCGAAGACCTTGCCGCAGAGCTCGGGCAGCGCCCGTGCGATCGGCCCGCCGATGGCGACCGCGACCTCGGCGTTGGCATTGCGGAAATAGGCGGCGAGCTGGCGGGCCCGATCGAATGCAGCCGTCAGGCCCGTCAGGATCACCAAATCAGGCCAATGGAAGGTCTTCGGGGTCAGGAGCGCGCCATGAAAGCACTCGTCATGGATCTTCAGATCGACCCTCGCTCCCTCAAGCCGCCCGGCCAGATAATAGGGCGCCATCGCCCGCGGAATGAACAGCTTCATCGGCGCCGCGGACCGCCACGGATCGACATAGGCATTGACGATCATCACACGTGGGCGGCGGGTGGAGGTCACGGCAGGGATCTCCGGGCGAAACAAGCCTCGTTGTGTTTGCCGATTGTGATTCCCGTTCGATCCGCCGCGTTAGAACCGGTTGAAGGGCTGTAACCAAACCGCTTGCACCCCTCTCCCCCCTTGCGGGGGAGATGCCCGCAAAGCGGACAGAGGGGGGTAAAGCGGGTCCGCAAAATTCGGCGCTGCTTGATCCAGGCGAAAGGCCGATACCCCCCTCTGTCACCTGGCGGTGACATCTCTCCCCCAATGGGAGCGACGGGCGCAAGCAGCGAGACCCGAGAAATATCGGCTGCCCCGCTCATACCTGGTCCAGCCCTGCAAAAATTCCCAGAACGAAGATCGCGTAGACGCCGATGATGGCGTGGGAGAGGATCGGGGGCAGGATGCTGCCGGAACGCATGAACAGCCAGCCCCAGAGCAGCGACGGCGCGATCACGGCAAGCGAAACGACCGGATTGAGATGGGCATGGAGCACCGCAAAGAGCAGCGTTGCCACGAGGTTGGCCGTCCAACCGGGCGCGGCGATGACACCTGTCAGGAAAGTCTGCAGGGGCGCCTGGATGGCGCAGCGGATGGCGAATTGCTGAAACAGCACCGAGACCAGATAGATCGAAAGCGCCACCATAAACAGACCGGGCTCGGTCACCCGGGTGCCGTCGTCCAGCACCAGGAAGCTGAACAGCCGCCGGGGCTCCGAGGCATTGGCGCTATGGGAGAGCCACAGCGCCTTGCCGAGGGTCATCGCCGCGCAGAAACCCAGCGACCACAAAAGCGCGGCGACCATGTAGCGCCGCTTCGGTCGGAGGTTCAGCTTGAACATCTTCACGCCCGGCGACACGAAGCGTTCCAGGAAAAAGGCGATCACCACCAGGGTCAGCAGCGCGATCACCGGGCCGAGGTCGTAAAAATGGGCCTTGGCCAGCTTCTGGATCGGCTCCAACAGCAGCGTGAAGACGCTGAAGATGGTCAGGACAGCGACAATGAAACGCCCAGTGGCGGCCCGTTCGCGCTCCCGCTCGGCCGTCTTTTTCAAGAGTTCGACCCGTTCGCTCTCGTCGGCCAGCATCACCAGGACGCCGATTTGCTCCTCAGAGCCCTTCCTGTGCAGCAGCACCGCGCGCACGCTCAAGTGCAGAACAGAGCCGCCACGGTTCAGGCTGATCGCGGCGACATGTTCCTCTTCCGGCGTGCGCACCGCTTCCAGCACACAGTCGGTGAAGTCGTCGAGATCCTCCAGCGGCAGGAACACTTCGGCCACCGTGCAGCCGACGACGTCCGATGCCTTCAGCCCGAAGATCGCCTCCGCGCCCGGGTTGAACGAGGTCATCACCCCGTGCGGATCGATGGTGAGAATGCCGTCCCGCGACGAGGCGACAATGTCCTCGGTCATCGCGGCAGGCAGGGACTGGACTTGGACGGGTTCGCTCACGACGGCCGTGGCGTCCGGGCCGCCCTGTCGGTTTCAAGGATTCGCATGTCGGCAGGATAAGAGACACCCGGAGAAGCGTCCAGCGGCCCGCGTTTTGGCGAAACCATTCAGGACATCGCCCGGTAGGTCGATGGGGACCGTCCTTCAGGCAGGCCGTCGGCATCCTGCAGGCACAGTTCAATGCGGTTGCGGCCGGCTTCCTTGGCCTGATAAAGCGCCGCATCGGCGCAATCGAGCAGGCTGTTGATCGACAGCGGATTGCCCGGCTCCCAATAGGTCACGCCAATGCTGATCGTGACCGGCGGAACGCCGATTATGCTGATGTCCGTGATCGACTGGCGCAGACGTTCGGCGATGGCAAGGGACTGCTCCGGCGTGGTGTAGGGCAGAAGGGCGACAAATTCCTCTCCGCCGAAGCGGGACAGGATATCGCCCTGGCGCAAAATGGTCTTAAGTTGCTCGGCAACCAGGGTCAGCACCCGGTCGCCGACCCCATGACCGTATTGGTCGTTGATCAACTTGAAACGATCGAGATCGGCCATGAACAGAGCAAACCCCATGGAGCGCCTGTCGGCCAGCGCCAGCTCGCGCTCGCCGGCAATGTGAAAGGCACGGCGGTTCAAAAGGCCGGTCAGGGGATCCGTGGCGGCGTTGATCTCAAGTTCAATGCTCAGCTTGCGGGTGGTCAGCCACAGGAAACCGAACGTCCGGCCATTGGTGAAGATGATAAACGTCACAAAGGCCAGCGCATGCACCGTACCGGCCTGCATGAAGTCCGGTAGGATGGCGTGTGTTCCTGCCCAGAACGCGCGGAACAGCAGGAAAACGGCGAAGCCCGCAAAGAACAGGGCGGTGACCCGGCTCGGGATCTCCAGATCCGGATGCGGCATCCCGCGCATCTGATAGATCACCATGGCCGCGCCGATGCTCGTGACCACACTGATGACGATGACGCGCGCGCCGACATCCGGATCGACATAGGTGAACCACAGGAACAAAAGCGCGTGCAGGGCCAGCAGGGCGATGCCCAGGGGCAGGAAGCGTATCTTCTCCCGCTTGAACTCGGCGATCCCCGCCTGGGAAAGCCACATGCCACTGGCAATCAGGGTATTGGCGGCGACGATGGACAGAAGATCGGGGATCTGTCCCCGAAGACCGAGCAGCGCGAAGCCGCAGGCCTCGGCCATCAGGGCCCCTGCCCACCAGCCCATGCCGGGCAGTCTGACCCAGGTGCGCCCGACCGCATAAATACCGATGCTGAACATGAAGGCGTTCAGCAGGGCACAATAGGACAGGGTGCGGATATCAAGATCCATCGCCGAATTATCCTTCCATTCTCAACGATGAATGCAATAGAAAAACCAAATTTTCGCTAAGAGACGTGCTGTACCAAGGCTTAACGGATTGGTAGAACGGGTTGAAGTTCAACCGGAAGATTGCACCTCCCGAAATAACAACTTTTGTTTTACTGAAGCTTTCCCACAATCATAGGGTTTAGACCCCTGGTGTGAGGTAAAACGGGAGCCTTTGCCTGCAGTCAGGCGTTGCGGCGCGCCCCTCTCCTCCTGGAGGCAGGGCAATTGCATTTGGAGGGGACACACCACAAACATCGGTGCCCCCGGGCGAACGAAGTGAGACCCGGGGCCTCCTCATTTGCAGAGAGCTGGAGTGAAGGCATCCATTTCAGACATACCATGCGCTTTGGCGAGCGGCTCTGCGAGTGGGTCCCGGCTCGCGCTGCGCTTGCCGGATGCCCTCATAGACAGGGATGACACCGAAGGTGACGTCTTTGACAATAGCTGTGATGAGGAATTGCAAAGGCCATTGCCCCGCCCTCCTGGGGGAGCGGGGAGAGGCGGCAAATCCTGTAGGTGGCCAGAGCCTCCCGCCTAACCGGACACCGGTTGAAACAATCTCCCCAGCTCAGTCCCCGCCGATCAGCCCCGTTCCGGCGAAGAGCATGACCCAAACCTTCATGCGCATGATCAGCGCCTTTTCCAGCGCCCAGGCCTGGATGATGCCGCCCATGAACGTGCCCTGGAGCGAGCCGGAAATATGGGTGGTGTAGGCCTGGACAAGGCATCTGGCGCCGTCGACCAGCAGGGCGTTCTGCTCCGGATATTCAAGCCGGACATGCACGACGAGGTCGCCGGGGCCGCGCCGGTCCGAGGGCTGCATCAGGACGCCGGTCGGACCGACCTGGCCGGTCGCGATCACGTCCTGGATGCGCACGATCCGCGCCGCCAGCACCGTGTCCGTCATGCCGCTGTTGATGTTGTTCTCGCAGGCGACCTCCGCCGGCATGCCGACATGCAGAACCGCGCTGTTGGTCTGGCTGAATCCGGCGACGATTTCGATCGGATCGCTGTCGTCGCGGTCCGGCACGATGACCATCGCCGGATTGACCGAGAACTGCGCCGCGCGGGCACCGACATTCAGGGACAGCTGCTCGATCCGGCCATTGACCGACGAATGGACCTTGGTCTTGTCGAGATTGACCTTGGCCTGGTCGAGGGCGGCTTCAGCGGCTTTGAGCTCCGCCGGCAGGACCTGGTCGAGCTGCACCTGCAGCGCCTCCATCTTGGAGTTGGCGGCGTTCACGTTGGCGGCCGCCTGTTCCTGCGCGGCCTTTGCGTTTTCGTACCTGTTCAACGTGTAGGCGGCAGATTTCTTGTCCTTGAGGTCCTGCTGTTCAGACAGGATCAGGTTGGCGTTGTCGAGGGCCGCCTTCTCCCGGGCGAGATCGGCCGCCGCTTCCCTGATCTGCGCCTTGACGACATCGAGCTGGCTGTTGACCTCGCCCACCGCGGCCTGAGCGCTCGCGACCGCCGCCTTTTCGCTGCTGTCGTCGACCGTGAAGAGGAGATCTCCGGCCTTGACGGTCTCACCAGCCTTGACCGGCACCTCTGTAACCGTACCGCCGCGTTCGGTGACGATCGGCACGACGCGGTAGGGGATCAGCGCATTGGGGGTGTCGGGGTGATAATATTCGACGGTGAAGATCAGCGCGACGAACAGCACGATCCAGACGAACAGCGCGCGGTGGACATTGTAGAGCGTTATGGGTCGGCCCCGCCAGCGCAGATAGGCCATGCGCAGCAACAGCGGAAAGCAGGTGATCAGGAGCTCTATCATGCGCTGGCTCCCTTTTGCTCAACGGGCGTCTGCACATCCGCAACAGGCGGCTCCGCTTCGGGTTGCTTCGCCAACGGTTGCTTCGCTAACCTTTGCTCTGGGGCTTCGGTCGTCTCCCTGGTGGGCGCCGTGCTATCGACAGCCGCAGCCTCCTCTACCGGTTCCGGCTTCATCCAGAGAACGACGTCATAGGCGAAGGCGGCAAAGATCAGGGTCGCCGGCAGCAGCAGGCTGACATCCCGCAGGGGCGGCACCAGGTCATAGGCCAGGCCGATCACCAGCATGGTCGGGATCGTGGTCCGGATCGGCGTCCGCGATCCCTTGTGCTCGGCATAGCGGTCGAACACGGCGTAAAGGTAAATCACCAGCAGCAGGAGCAGCAGCAACGTGATCAGCCCCGCCGTGGCGAAACTGTCGCTTGCGCCGGGCGCGACCCAGGACTCCGGTGGCGGGTCCAGCGTCTGCGCCGTCGTTGCCGTTGTGCTCATGAAATCCCCCCTGCCGAATGCGCGATGACCATGCGTCACCGGGTGCATCATGACTGTAGAAACTACCGATTGAAACAGGAAAGTGCGGGGCTGGTGGGGGAAGAGCGGTCATGGGTGGCTGAGGCGTGTCGTTGCTGGTTGAAATTTCGGACTGATCTGTAAAACTGCCATTCGTTGTGTGATGTGCGAAAGTCTATTTTGGGTGGGAAGCGGCCCTTCGCTGCGGTCGAAATGAATGACCGGGATGGGGCCGGGAGAGGACTGTCGGCTTTTTTGGAGCGGACACCGTCCGAAGCCGACATTGGCAGCATTATCATTGCGTTCAAGATTTGCATCTCGCCGCCTTGTGGTCGGTCTCAATGGGTTTGGGACCAGCTTGCTATCAACAAAGGCTCCGTCTTGGCTGCAGATTAATTCCTGATTGTGATTGGCTACTGGAAACAGACAATTCGAACCGCTGGCTTCATACCGCTTGGCGCTATGCCGAGACAGCCGTCACGCGCAGCCCTGACCGGTTCTATTTTCAGGATGCTCAGGAACCGCACCTTGAAGATAGGCACCAAGATTGGCGTCTGTGATAGACGATAGCTGCAAACCCGTTGTGCAAGACCGTCGTCGAACCGGGTTAAGACGGTAGATATTTACCGCTGAATGCAGCGGAACCGAGCTCTGATGATCTGTCGCTGCCCGTTGGCATTGCCGTCCATCATCATTGATAGTTGCGAACCTTGCTGCTCAAGATCGATTGTAAACTTGGTACCTGCATAAGCATGGCCCACATCGGCCCTCCATTTGCCGACCCCCGATGCCACGGACGTGTCGCCATGGGTTGACCGCAATTCAGCCGACCAGCCGTTGCTTGCGAGAACGGTATAATAGTGCCCATTGGCGATACTGCTGATATTGAGAAAGCAATTGTTGCATTGCCCGGCGTTGGAATGGGTCTGCTGGTATTTACTGCAGAACTCCGCCTGCGCCACGCTGGAAAGGGCGATCAGGGCGACGGTGCTGATGGCGATTTTCGAAATGGATTGACGAATACTCATATGCTTTCCTGTTCCATTGGAGAATTCGGGACGCCCTTCGACGGATCGAGCACAGCTTGCGCCGGAAAAACTGCCAGGAAGGGGAAGGTCGGTGTTTTACAAAAGTGTTTCAGGCAAAGCCGATTATTTGGCTCATCAATTGAAACACAGATCTGAAGGTCGCAGTCTCAACGAACAGACTTACATTGAAACTGACTGATACCTCCGTGCAGGTTTATATATCTTTTTATCGACTTGGCGGCACCATAACTCTTGGGTATTCCAGTGTTGCTACCGTAGTTCCACACCATGGCGTTTCCTCCCGGGTAAAATCCCAGGTCGAAACTCTCAGAAACCCCATATTCAGCACGCGTTCTACTGTCACACCCGCTATATCGGATGTATTGAATCGGCTCTCTGCAGCGGCCTTGGTAGAGAATAGTTGGTCTTGGACAAGTCTTCGCTCTGGTGGTGGGGCGCACGCAATCGGTGCCATCACTGTTGGGCACCAAAGGCGCAACACATTGGACAACAATCTTGGGCATCTGCGCCTGCGCAGGTGTGGACGATAGTGATCCAGCGGCAGCCCCAAAACCAAGAACTGCAGCCAGCGCGAACTTGCAAAGACGTTGTGAAAATGATGCGCAATCAAGTCTCATAATTCTCTCCAAAAACAGATTGTGTACTGCGTCACGGCGGTGACAGCTGATCGACTATTCAAAACAATTGTCCACCCCGCTCGGGTGCTGCAGCGTTGCGGAGTTTCCCTTGGAAAAAAGCGTGAATCGACCGTTCGTGTACTGGCTGCCTGAGCCGGACGGGACTTGTTCAAGCCGTTCCTCAGGTGAGCCGTCGATGCTGAAAATGGCATGCCCGTTGCCACTGTTCACATAAGTGACTGTTAGCGGCAGGCCCTCCGCACAGGTGTAGCGAACCGTGGTGGAACTTGGCGGCTGGGGCAGAACACCGCCGGTTTGGGCTGTGCCAGCCTGGGCGAAGGAACCCGTGATTTGATAGAGAACCCGTTTTGGCTCAGCGCCTACGCCGTAAAGCACTTGGCCGCGGTGAAGGTCCAGCTGAAGAGACACATTGCGGGACGCATCGAATAGATAGACCGACCATTCGTCGCGGGTTTCTTCCTGAAAATGGAAACTGACCCGTCCTTGAGCATCGGTCTCCTGCCATTGCCCATTGCCGACAGCGTTGAAACTGCCACCTGGGTGAATGACCGCACCGACGGTAAAACCATTAATCCCGGCCGATGCCTGCGGCTGTGAGGTAACCGGCGGATTGGCTTGAACCGGAGCATTGGATTGCAGGCGCGGACCGTCGCACACCCGGAAAATGGTTGGATAGGGGTTTTGGGAACACATGATCCCGCCCCACTGGTACCCGGTACGGCCATTGCGATAGCGGATTTCAAACCATTCATAGCCATTCATCATGGCTCCGGTACCGGTTAGAATGAGGATTTGATCGCCTTCATGCAGGCTACCGACTTGCCGGAAATTCATTCCAGGGCCACTTCGAACCTTGCCACCGTATGAGTATCCCGGTTGGGGGAAATCGACATCGGGTGATGCTTGAACAGATGTTGAAAATGCAATCAACCCAGCCAAAAGCAATCCAGAAAAACTGCGCATAGAAACTCCGGTTTTAAGTACAAATTACGCTCGCTGAAACGACAGTGAATACACATCTAGAATTCCGAATCTGAACAGAAGATGAACCGTCAGCTGCTATATGTGGAGCTATCGCGGAACCCTTGATCTTGTATAGGTGTTCGATCTCATCGAATTGGCCTGTTCTTGGGAAAACTGCCTGACTTTTTGCAGCCGTTTTCAGAATCCTTAGCGGATAACCCCCGTCCGGTTCCTCGAGCACAATTGCCAGCAATTGTCTCCTGCCAATTTGGTAAGAGGTAATTGTTGTAGAACTATTTGCAGGGTTTGAATTTGGCGGAAATATCCGTAGCGTGCGGGAAATCTGGAGACCATTTGACGACGGAGCCGATATATTATGGTGCATACTATCAGGCTCGGGAACATGCGCTTTGACGAGAAATTTTTGTCCGCCGTGTCAGATGATGAAATCCAGGTGAATTTCACCAAAGCGGAAACAAGACTGCTTCTAAATTTCATTCAATACTCGAACCAGATCCTAAGCCGCGCGCAGCTTCTTGAGGCCGTTAGCCTTGGAAACGAAGAGAAACTGGACCGCAGCATCGATTTTCTGATCAATCGATTGAGAAGGAAACTCAAAGACGATGCCAAGAACCCCAGTTTCATCGCGACGCGATACGGCGAAGGGTATATCTGGCTTGCTGTGCAATCGAAAAAGCAGGCCTTGCCGCGCAATTGCCATGCCGTTGTGGGCCCGGTGCGTGGCCTGAACCACATCAGCAACTATCGCAGTTCAGCGGAGCTTTTTTCGCTACAGTTTCACAAGTCTTTTCAGAACCATTTCAGCGACAATCTCGCGGTTGTGTTGGATCCGGATTGTCCGGGTGCCGGCGGACAAGAGGAAGGCGGGCCGGAGATCGGCATCGAGCTGGGTTTTGTGCTTTCCGGAGATCTTCTGGACTGCGTGTTTCGTGGATATTCGTTTCGCACAGACAACACCATATTTGCAAAGAGACTAACTGTATCCGGGACGACATCCCCCGATGTCGAAATGATTGCTGATGAAATCTCCAGCGTTCTGCGAACGGGTCTGGCAACGGATGTCAAAGCTCAACTGCCGCTCGCAGTCGGCATGATCGAAGCTGGAAAGACCTTCACGGGAATAAAGGGACACTGGTCGGAGAACGATCAGGAGCTGCGCACACAGGTAGAGAAAAATCCAACAGACTATCGCGCGAAAATCATGCTCGCGACCAACATTCACACCAAGTACCTGCAAGACAGTGTGCAGATCTTCAGCTCGAATGCGGACCCTCGAAAAGACGATGAAGACGAAATCGAAAAACTTGTGACAGAAAGTCTGCCACATCTTCAAACTGAACCGACATTCCTGCTGCCAGCGGTGAAACTGCTCTTCTTCATAGACCGCGGCTACAACGACATAGCCGTCAAGATGGCAGAACGCCTTCACAAGGAAAGCACCTCCCTTGCGGCGTCACTGCCCGTGGTCGGACAGATGCGTGTGTTTGTCGGTCAAAACGAGGAAGGGCAACGTGCGATTGACCAAGCCCTGGAACTCTGTGAACCAGGATCACAGTACGAGATCTATCTGATGGTCTTGAAATGTGAGGCCCTGGCCGCGGTATCCGATCGCGGCGCGCTGGACCAGATCCTTGATCAGGTCTGCTCCCGTGTTCCCCAGATCGAAGTTCTGATGCAGATCCTATTTACCTGTTCAGAGCGGCCATCGAAGATTGCGCAACAAGCTCTGGTCAACATGTCGCCCGCGCAAGCGAAAGGCATGTTGATGCTCACGCACTACGTCTATGGCCGCCTGCTTCAGGACCCGGAACATCGCGCCAATGCCTATCGAACGCCAGTTTCCCTGTTCACCAGGCAGTTTGGCCCCAACATCATTCCGGACGAAGTGAGACAAGTGCTGCAGGAAGGAATGAAACAGGATACTTGATTGTTCCATGTTCCCCCAAACTGCGAGATCAGTCGACGCTGCTGCAGTTTCCAGCCTCATCAAGCAAAAACCGGATATCTGACACCAGGTGAGGCCCTCCACGACCTGGCCGGGGCATTCCGGCGCCCAACAGCTGAGCACCGATAAGGTCGTTGCGACCCTAAAAGGCACCAAAAATCTCGAGACCCCAGTTTGGATATTCATTCCGAAATCCGAGAATAACCCCACCGATCTGAAACATTATTTCTTTCTCAGTAGATGTCGGCTTTTTGAATGCCGCTCAGATCGTATGAAACATGATTTGGGGCCGCTAAGAGCCAGATTCAAAAGTTTATGAGACTGGACAATAGGTTGCGAGTCTGCGTGTCATGACCCTGATGCTGGCGATGGTGACCCATGCGGTGGCGCTTTCGACGGATTTCTCCCAGTCCT
>NZ_JALNMJ010000027.1 GCF_023156505.1 Roseibium sediminicola
GTCCCGGTTATGCTGTCGGCGAGTGATATCATCCCAGGGCATTCGATCCTCCATCTTCTAGACAAAGACGGTTGAATCACAACCCTTTGATATCACTCAACTACTTTTAAATCGGGCTCTAAACAGCTCGACCAGCGAGCTCAATTATCCATTCTTTTTCGTCGGGCTGAGTTTCCAATATTGAATCAGGTAGTGAGATCCGAAATCTAAACGAATAAAGTACGTCGCCAAGGTTCTTGGGTAAGGCGATGTCTAGTGCATTTGCCGCGACTTCAATATCGTCGCGAGCAAATTCAAGTTCAGTTGAACCTTCCTCGAACCGGTCAAAAAAAATCTTTTCAATAAGAGCGCCGTAGCGATTAACTGTTTTATCCATACGCCGTCCTTTTGGCGATCAATGTCTCTTCGATTTCTTCTTGTTTACGTTTTTTCGCACCGCTTTTCCTGTCTCTACGTGAGGGAATTGGAGGTACTCCAAACTTTTTCGCTGCCGCCGTAAGGTCCATTTCAAGAAGGCTGCGCCTGCCAAGTTCAATAGCATAGTCCGGTTGCGTGGGAGTAACGCCCAGAGCGTCAATCACTGCGGTCGCAACCGCACGAGCGAGAGGTGGGGGAACTGAGTTGCCAATCTGACGTGCGCCGTGCCATTTGGTTACGTGAAATCGAAACCAATCAGGATACCCGTGCAGACGAGCCATTTCACGCACAGAGATGCAGCGGGGATATTTATAGTGCACTGGTCGAGGGCTGGTGAATGCGCCCCGAGAACCGTCTGTGCCTGCCCGCAGCGTATTCGATAAGCCGTTGGCGGCGAGCTTGTAGAAGCGACTGATGGGTTCAACGCTCCCTGGTTCAGTAGCGGCAAAGCGCTTGCGCGAGATTTCAGTATGTTCAGTTCGAGCGCTTGAGGTTAATTTATTTGGCTGCCAAAGCCTTTGATAGCCGAAGTGCCAAGAATTATTTTCGAGACAGCGCATTTTTTTTCCGTAGGAAGAAAGAGCGCCAAATTTTACACTATTGACAGTATCGCCGGACAAAAGAGAAGGAAATTGATCGACATCAGGGAGGTCGCCAATAGCTTCCTCTACAGTTGGGCCAAGCGGTAAACCTTCAATCGGCTTCTTACCATCGGCTGCAGTTGTCACTGCGCCAGGATAATGAGGTAAATTTTCTCCCTTCTTTGCACCTATCAATATTAGCCGCTCTCGGTGTTGGGGTACGTCGAAATTTGAAGCGTTAAGAACCGTACCCTTCTTGTTCTTAAAGTTTACTTCGTAACCGTGGCTTTCAAATTCGCAGGCTAATTCTTCTAGAAATTTCTTGTGTTTGCCGACCGTCAAACCTTTGACGTTCTCAAAAACGAATGTGCGTGCATCGAGCTCAGCTACAAGCCTAACAAATTCCATCACCAAAGCGTTGCGAGGATCGTCGAAAGCGCGATGCCCAATCAGAGAAAATCCCTGACACGGAGGGCCGCCAAATACGCAATCTACCCGTCTATTGCCGATTCCTGCTCGTTCACGGATTTCCACCGCTGATAAACCGACAACGGACTTTGGAATTATTGCAGTCTCTGGAAAGTTAAATTCGTGTACCGCGCAATGCACCGGATCAATTTCTACTGCGGCAACGACGTCGAAGCCTGCCTGTTCGAAGCCGAGGCTCATACCGCCGGCGCCGGCGAACAGGTCAATACCGATCGGTCGTTTGTTCATGGTATGTCCCTCTTTTGATTCTGCACCATAGCGCAAACGGTTGTGGTTGTCGATCGGAAAAATGGATTTACTCTTGCAGAAAGCTGCGCAGTTTTTTCTCTAGTGCATCGTGATCGTCGATCTCGCATTGCCAGACGTCTAGCAGACGCCAATCCAGTTCTTCGAGTTCACTTCTTTTTCGAGCATCACGTGCCTTATTTGCTGTGATTTTTGGGCCCCAATATTCGAGTCTCGATTTTGGTAACTGACCCTTCGGGCAGCCGTGACCGTGCCAGAAGCAACCATTTACATTTATTGCTCTTTTCTTACTTCTAAACACTATGTCGGGCTTGCCAGGAAGGTCTTTCGGATGGAGCCGGAATCTAAAACCCATGGAATGCAGTAGCTTTCGAACAACTAGCTCAGGCGCGGTATTTTTGCTTTTCACTGACTGCATAATGCGTCGGCGTTGTTCAGGTGTTCTTGTGTCCATGGTGCAAAATATAAGGGGAATCTCAAAAATGTTCCATGATGAGTGAGGGGTTGTACTTGAAAAGTTGAAAGGGCCAGAAGGCCTTAATTAAGGAATGCAGCGAAGCCCCCTCAATGCCCCACCGCCTTCGAAAACACGTTGATCACCACCACCCCGGCGATGATCAGCCCGAGGCCCAGGATCGCGGGCAGGTCAAGGGTCTGTTTGAAAACCAGCCAGGCCACAAGCGTGATCAGGACGATGCCGGCGCCGGACCAGACGGCGTAGACGATACCGGTGGGCAGCACACGGATCGGGTAGGAGAGCAGCCAGAAGGAAATGGCATAACCGATCACCGTGATCAGGCTCGGGGCAAGCTTCGTGAAATTTTCCGTGCGAGCCAGGGCGGAGGTGGCGATGACCTCGGCGAGGATGGCGGCGGCGAGGAAGAGATAGGTGGTGAGCGGCGTCGCGGGCATGATGGGGATCCTGGCGTGGCGGATTTCTTGGCGGGCACGCATCGGCGGCGGCCGTCTTCCCAGTTACCACGAAACCAGCCGGCCCGCGCGGGCGCTCCGGACGCCAGACAGGCCTGAAAACGTCCTCCCGGGTCATGAGGTGCGGGGCGGGCAGCGTTCAGGTGGGGGCGAGGGACGGGGGGCTTTGACGGCAACGGCCTGGACAAAATGCTCCGGCGGCCGGTCCGCCAGGTGGTTGCCTTGGCGGCAAACGCGGGCGGTTCAGCGGAGCAGGCGCCTGCCGGTCGATCCGGCGAGCTGCTTTCAAGGCGCGGGTTGTTGTCTGTCCGGTTGTCTTCCGGCCCCTCAAAGTCCTTCCGGGCTCTGGCGGAAAGCGGCCATCCGCCAGCCAGCCTTCAGAACTTGTAGGAACTTTCCAGCAGCAGGCCGTAGCGGTGGTAGTTCTGGTCGAAGACGACCTTCTCGCCGGTGACGACATAGCGCCGGTCGAAGTTGGACTTCAGCCACCAGTAACGGCCGCCGACACCCACTTGCCAGTTCTGCGTCAGGTTGGCGGTCAGCATGGCGTCGGCCTCCAGGCCATAGGCCCAGTTGCTTTCCCAGCTCTGGATCTTGTTATGCGCCCAGGGCACGCCGGCGACATCCACCGACCAGCCAGCCCGCTGGCCGATATCGCCTTCCGCGCCAAGGCCGACCCGAAGCGCGTGCCAGTCCCGGGATTGCTCGTAGGTGCGGGAGTTGTAGCGCATGGACAGGTCGTCGGAGAGATACTGGTAGCCGGCAAAGCCCTTCAGGCGCGCATGCCCGCCCGCGAATCGCGCCACCTGCCAGCCGCCGTCGACCACCACATAGCTGAGCGTTGTGTTGTCCTTCTGGTCCATTTCCACGCCGAGATAGTCCGCTTCGCCGCTGACATTGCGGCCGAGGCCGACATAACCGCGCACAAAGGCGTTCGTGGTGGTGTCCTCCAGGGTGCCGACAAGTTCCGCCGTGTGCGATTTGACATTGTCGGTGGAAGAGAGATCGAAGCCGGTGCCGAGAAAACTGGAATTGTCCAGGTCCGACCGGGACTGGCTGTACCAATAGCGCAAGCCGATGCTGCCACGCAGGCTGGAGGTTTGGTAAAGCTGGTTGTCCGCCGGATAAGGATCGGCCGCAAGGACGGGGGACGCCAGGCAGGTCACCGCCCCAAGCGCCAGGAAAAGTCTTTTCATCACTGAAACACCGTTCGTTCGAAAAGGGATCGATTCGCGTTATTGGTGTGCCAGTTTATTGCCACTTATGGTTAATGAGGCGTGAAACCGCACCTGTGAAAAAGGACGATGCCAAGTTCCCGGTTCGGAAGCCGTGCCGGGAGCGAAGTGCTTGACGCAGAGGCAGAATTCAGGGCTGGCCTTAGATCGGATAGCCCTGCGCCGGGTCCTCGATGGTGATCCAGCGCAGCTCGGTGAATTCGTTGATCCCGGCCGAGCCGCCGAAGCGGCCATAGCCGCTGGCCTTGACGCCGCCGAAGGGCATTTGCGCTTCGTCGAACACCGTCGGGCCGTTGATGTGGCAGATGCCGGACTGGATCTGCTGCGCCACTTCGAGCGCCCGGCGCGTGTCCTGGCCGAAGACCGCAGCCGACAGGCCATACTCCGTGTCGTTGGCGATCTCGATGGCATGTTTTGTGTCGCGGGCGCGGATCATGGTGGTGACCGGGCCGAAGCTTTCCTCGCCATAGATGCGCATGTCGGGCGTGACATGATCGACAATGGTCGGCGCCATCACCGTGCCGACGTCCGGCACGCCACCGCACAGAAGCTTCGCGCCCTTGTCCAGGGCATCCTCGACCAGCAGGCGGGCATGATCGACCGTGTCCCGGTCGACCACGGAGCCGATATGGACAGGCGTGTCCGGCGCGCCGACGGTGAGGGCGCCGGCGCTGGCGGCGAATTTTTCCGCAAAGGCATCGGCGATCCTTGTGTCCACCACGACCTTTTCCGTCGACATGCAGATCTGGCCCTGGTTCATGAAAGCGCCGAAGCGGGCGGCGTTGACGGCCCCGTCCAGGTCGGCATCGTCCAGCACCACCAGCGAGGCCTTGCCGCCGAGTTCCAGAAGGCAGGGTTTCAGATGCCTTGCGGCACGCTCGGCGATGATCCTGCCGACCCTTGTGGAGCCGGTGAAATTGATCCGCCGGGTTTTCGGATGGTCGATCAGGGCGTTGACCACTTCCGGCGCATCGGCCGCCTCATGGGTCAGGATGTTGAGCACACCCGCCGGCAGGCCGGCATCGGCCATGACGTCGCCAAGCAGGCGGTGCAGCCCGGGGCATTTTTCCGAGGCCTTCATCACCACGGTGTTGCCGCAGGCGATCGGCAGGGCGAAGCAGCGCACGCCGAGGATCGTCGGCGCGTTCCAGGGCGCCATGCCGACGAGCACGCCGACCGGCTGGCGCAGGGCCATGGAAAAGGAGCCCGGCTTGTCGGAGGGGATGACCTCGCCCTTGATCTGGGTGGTCGCGGCGGCGGCCTCGCGCAGGATCTTGGCGGCGAACATGTTGTTGAAGCCGAGCCAGGGTGCGGTCGCGCCGGTTTCCCTGATGCCGACGGCGACAAAGTCCGGGGTGCGCTCTTCCAGGAGATCGGCGGCCTTGTTGAGGACCTTGCGCCTTTCGCTGGGGCCGGTCTTCGACCAGCCTGCGAAAGCGGCGTCGGCGGCGTTCACGGCCCGGTCGACATCGGTGGCGGTGGCGGCCGCGGCCAGGCTGGCGCGGTCCCCGGTTACCGGGTTCCTGCGTTCGAACACGGCGCTGGTCGCCGCCGCCCGGTCCTCGTTGTCAATGAAAAGGCCGTAATCCATGCCGGGTCTCCTGAAGTCGCTTAAGTGTCGTCCTTGCCCGTGAACAGGGCGGAATAGACGAGGGTCTGGTTGGCGTGTTCGCGCATGATCGATTCCGCCCGCTGCGGATCGCGCTTTGAAATGGCGTCGTAGATCAGCCGGTGCTGCATGTTGCCGAGACGCAGGCGCATCAGGTCCTGTTCCGGCTTGTCGCCGCTGAAGACGACCGTGCCCAGCTTGACCATCGGCAGGGTTTCCATGCGGTCGAAGGCAAAGCCGATATAGTCGTTGCCGCATTGGCGCATGATGGTTTCGTGAAAGGCGACATTGCCGTCCTGGTAGCCGGCGATCTTGGCGCCGGTGTCCGTTTCCGCCTCCAGCGCCGCGTCCATCGCGCCGATGACCTCGCGCAGGGTTGCCTCGACGGAAGCGCTCATGCCGGCCTTGGCCAGCGTACCGGCGGCGAGGCCCTCCAGCACGCCGCGCACCTCGTAGGCATGCTTGATGTCGCCGAGATTGAACTCCTGCACGGTGAAGCCGCGGCCGTCGCGTTTCTTGATCAAGCCTTCGACTTCCAGGGCGCGCAGGGCGAGGCGCGCGGGCGTGCGCGAGACGTCGAACATGTCGGCAACGCTGACTTCGCTGATCTTCGAGCCGGGTGCCAGTTCGCCGTCCATGATCATGCGATGCAGCACCGCCAGAACGCGTTTGTCGGACGGGGAGGCGTCGTTTGTCTTGGCCGTCATGTCATCTGCCATTTTGGATCCAGAAATCGTCAAGGGCGTCGAACCTAGCACAGGTAATTTTCCATTTATGTATCCAAAAATCATGAAATGTCATCATTTTATTTCGAAAATTGGCGTAAATGAATTCATTATGTTGCCATGATCAAAATTTATGGATACAAAATTGAGGTGCTCGGGTTTGGTCCGGAGCGCGACTGGGAGGACTTTCGATGCGTAAACTTTTCCTTGGAGCAACGGCGCTCACCGCCGCGCTGCTCGCAACGACCGCCTTCGCGGCGGACCCGATCAAGATCGGCCGGGTGGTGCACATGACCGGCCCGGCGGCCGGCGGCGACGCCGTCAGCCACACGCCCAATGTGAAACTCTGGGTGAAGCAGGTGAACGATCGCGGCGGCCTCAAGGTCGGCGACGAGATGCGGCTCATCGAGATGGTCGAATATGACGACAAGTCCAATCCGGCAGAGATGATCAAGGCGGTGCAGCGCCTGGCGACCCAGGACGATGTCGACTTCCTGCTGTCGCCCTGGGGCACGGGCTTCAATGCCGCGGCCGCGCCGATCTTCGCCAAATACGGCTATCCGCAGATCTCGGTGACCAACATCACCGACGAGATCCCCGAGCTTTCCGAGCGCTTTCCAGGCATGTTCTTCACCCTTGGCAGCACCACGGGCTTTGTCGAGGGCCTGCGCGACACGCTGAACAAATTGCGCGACAGTGGCGCCATCGGCAACAAGGTCGCCATGGTCAATGTCGCCGACAGTTTCGGCATCGAGCTCGCCGCCGTTGCCCGCGAGCTGCTGCCGGCGGCCGGCTACGAGATCGTCTTCGACAAGTCCTATCCGCTCGGCACGGCCGACCTGTCGCCGGTGGTCAAGGGCGCCAAGGCGGCCGAACCGGATGCCTTCATCGCCTTTTCCTATCCGCCCGATACCTTCGCGCTGACAGAACAGGCGATCATCGAGGACCTGAATGTCGGTGCGTTCTATACCGCCGTTGCCACTGCCTTCCCGGCCTATGCCGGCAAGTTCGGTTCCAAGATCGAGGGCAATCTCGGCGCCGGGGGGGTCAATCTCGACCAGGAGGCGATGAAGGCCTACCGGGCGGCCTTCACCAAACACAATGACGGTCCGCCGGAATACTGGGCGGCGGCCACCTATTATGCCGGTCTGCAGGTTCTCGAACAGGCGATCGAAGGCGCGGGCACCACCGACAGGCAGGCGGTGACCGACTTCATCAAGGCCAATGAATTCGACACGGCCATCGGCGCGATCAGCTTCGACGAGCACAACGAGTCCAGGCATTACTGGACGGTCGGTCAATGGAAGGACGGGGCCTTCAACGCGGTCGCGGGCGTTGGCGTTCCGGTCGGCATGGAGCCGGTCGCCAAGGACGGCTGGAACTGAACCGGCCGCTACTTCACGGGCCGGTTCGCGCCGGCCCGTTTCTTCTGGCTCGATGCCGAAGAAGGCAGCGCGGAAAGCGGGCAGCCACCCTCGGTGTCACCCCGGACGAGCAACGCGAGATCCGGGGCCCACTCATTTCCAGAGAATTGGGGCGTGTGGCACGATCTGAGAGATTTGCCAAGCGGATCTGCGAGTAGGCCGCGGCTCGCGCTGCGCTTGGCCGGGGGGCACCGAAGGGTGCGGTGTGATCGTGCCAGAGAGAGGGCAGTGGTTATTTCGTGTGTTGAATTGTGAATGGAACCGTCACGTTTGGTCTTGCTCCCGTCTCCCCCCTTGCGGGGGAGATGTCTCTGTCAGGAGACAGAGGGGGGGGACGGTCTATCGGCAATGACTGTGGTCCGAATTCGTGGTGAGGCTTCACCCCCCTCTGTCCGCATAGCGGACATCTCCCCCGTAAGGGGGGAGACAGGAGCAAGCGGTGACGCCTGTTTCGGACAGGAAAAGCGAGGCGCAGTTAAATGCCTTTCTGGAGAACGAAAGCAAATGGGCAACAAGACCCCGGTGCGGGTGAAGTGGAAAGCTGAATGGACATCCTGATATCCGGCCTGCTGCTGGGCGGGACCTACGCGCTGATCGCCATGGGACTGACGCTGCAATATGGCGTCGCGCGGATCATGAACCTTGCCAATGGCGAGGTGCTGGTGATCGGCGCGCTGACGGCGTTCCTGGTCTACACCTCGCTGGCGGTCAGTCCGCTGGTGACGGTTCTGGTGATCGCACCGCTGGCCTTTGCCGCCAGCTGGCTGGTCTACCGCATCCTGCTGCTGCCCCTGGTCAGGCGGGCCAAAAACCAGGGGCAGCTGGAGGTGGATTCGATCCTGGCGACCTTTGGCATGGGTTTCTTCCTGGTCGGCGGGATGGTGTTCATCTATCCCGAACTCTTCGCCTATTCCTATCTGGCGGTGCCGGTGGATCTCGCCGGCACGACGGTCGCCGCCAACCGGCTCGTCGCCTTTGGCGGCGCGGTCCTGATCGGGCTGGCGCTTTATCTGTGGCTGAACCGCACCCGGGCAGGCCTGGCGGTGCGCGCGGTCGCTGTCAGTCCGCTGGCGGCCGGCCTGGTCGGCATCAATGTCGAAAAGACCAGCGCGCTCGCCTTTGCCATTGGCGGCATGATCACCGCCATGGGGGGTGTCTTGATCTCCACCTTCATCACGCTCGATCCGTCCTTCGGGGTCATCTTCACCATGAAGGCGCTGATCATCGTCATCATGGGCGGGGTCGGCGACATTCGCGGCGCCATCGTTGCGGCGCTCATTCTCGGTGTTGTCGAAACCGCGGTGGCGACCCTGATCGATCCGGGCCTGACCCTGGCCGCGGCCTATACCATTTTCCTCCTGGTGCTGCTGTTCCGGCCCGAGGGCCTGTTCGGCCGGAGGCCCGCATGATGCCCGCGTCCCTACGTCCGCTCCTGGTGGCCGGGGGCCTCCTTGGGCTGGCCGGTTTCGTGCCGCTGGTCGCCGACGGCTACTGGCTGTCGATTGCCGTCACCATCCTCATGTATGTGGCGCTCTCGACCTCCTGGGCGCTGTTTTCCGGCCCGACACACTATATCGCGCTCTCCACCGGGGCCTTTTTCGGCATAGGCGGCTATCTCGTCGGCCTCGGCATGAGCGACTATGATCAGAGTTTTTGGGCCATGGCCGCCATCGCTCCGTTTGTCGCGACCGGTCTGGCGGCCCTGATCGGCTGGGCCACCCTGCGCCTCTCCGGCGTCTATTTTGTCATCTTCACGCTCGGGCTCGCGGAGATGATCCGCAACCTGATCAGCTGGATCCAGAACAATTTCCTCGGCAGCCGCGGGCTTTATGTGCTGACCGACCTGGACGAGCGCCACATCTACTGGATGTTGCTGGCGATCACCGCCGGTGTCTTCCTGTTCGGCTGGCGGCTCGGGCGCTCGCGGCTGGGCTTCGCGCTGCGCATTCTCGGCAATGACGAGGAGGTCGCCCGCCATGTCGGCATCAACACGGCGCGAACCAAGATCCTGATGTTCATGACGACCGGTTTTGTCGCCGCCCTGGTCGGCGCTGTGGTGGCGCCGCGCTATTATTACATCGAGCCGAACGTGGTGTTCTCCCCCGAACTCAGCTTCATCGTGGTGATCATGGCGCTGCTTGGCGGCACGCGCCGGCTCTATGGGCCTCTGCTCGGCGTCATTCCCTTCACGCTGCTATGGGAAGTGATCTCGGTGTCCTTCCCGAACGCCACCACCATGGTGCTCGGCCTGACCTTCCTTTTGATCGTCTACGGCATCCCGAACGGCATCACCGGGCTTCTGTCCGGCTTTGCGGCAAGGAGAAGCGCATGACCCCGGGCGATCCGATCCTGTTCGTCAACAATGTCACCAAACGCTTCGGCGGTCTGGTCGCGGTCAACAATGTCAGTTTCGAGGTGCGCGAACACGAGGTCATGGGCCTGATCGGGCCGAACGGCTCCGGCAAGTCGACCACCATGAACATGATCTCCGGCGCTCTCAAAGCCACCTCCGGCTCGATCACGCTGAAGGGGCACGACCTGACCCGGGCAAAGACCTTCGAGAATGCGCGCTTTGGTGTCTCGCGCACGTTCCAGCTGGTGCGCATCCTGCCCGAACTCTCCGTGCTGGAAAACGTCATCGCCGGCGCGGTTTTCGGTCACAAACGGCGCTGGGGCGCCGAGGCGGAAGCGTTCGCGGCCGGACTGCTGGAGCGTGTCGGATTGGCGGAGCGGATCACCGCACCGGTCGGGTCGCTGACCTATATCGACCAGAAACGGCTGGAGCTTGCCCGCGCGCTTGCCGGAGAGCCGAGCGTGTTGCTGCTGGATGAATGGCTGGCCGGGCTCAACCCCTCCGAATTGAAGGTCGGCATCGACCTTGTCGCAAGCCTCCGGCAGGAAGGCCGCACGATCATTCTGGTGGAACATGTCATGGACGCCATCCGTTCGCTCTGTGATCGCTGTCTGGTGATCAATTCCGGCACCAAGATCGCCGAAGGCACACCGGACGCGGTGCTGTCCGACCCGGACGTGATCCGCGCTTATCTCGGAGAGGGCTGATGCTGGAGATCCGGAACCTCACCGTCACCTACGGACTGCACAAGGCACTGCAAGGCGTCAGTCTGACGGCGGAAAAAGGCGAAGTGGTCGTCATCCTGGGCGCGAACGGGGCAGGCAAGAGTTCGCTCCTCAGGGCCATTGCCGGCATCAGCGAAGGCGATGTCGCTGGCGACGTTACGCTTGCCGGTGCATCACTGCGCTCCCTTGGTGCTGACCGGATTGTTGAGCAGGGCATTGCCTTCGTGCCGGAAGGCCGCGGCATTTTCGGCGATCTCAGCGTCTGGGAGAACCTGATGCTCGGAGCCTATCCGGAGCGCGCGCGGGCGCGCCGCAAGCAGAACCTGGAGCGGGTGGTGTCTCTCTTTCCGAAACTGGCGCAGCGGCGCGGACAGACGGTGCGCACCATGTCGGGCGGCGAACAGCAGATGGTGGCGATCGGCCGGGCGATCATGTCCAACCCAGACATCCTGATGCTGGACGAACCGTCCCTCGGCCTGTCGCCGCTGCTCTGCAGGGATCTCTTCGAAAACCTGTCGAAGATCCGCGAGACCGGCATCGGCGTGCTGCTGGTGGAGCAGAACGCCAAGCAGAGCCTTGCCATGGCCGACCGGGGCTACCTGATCGAGAACGGCCGGATCACCGGCGAGGGCCAGGCGGACGCGCTGCTCAGTGATCCGGCAGTGCAGAAGGCTTATCTGGGCGGGGTCTGAAGCGCCCTTTGCGTCTACGCAATTCCCCGTCTTGACCTTCCAGTGACTGGAGGTTCTATCTGCAGGGTCAGCGAAACGCGATCAGAGCCGTCAGGACCATGCAGGACACAGCAGATACCCCCAACGAAATCCAGCCGGAAGACAAGGTCCAAGACCCGGTCTGCGGCATGTCGGTCACGCTCGGCAAGGGCAAACCCTCGCTGACATACAAGGGCCGGGACTATCATTTCTGCAATCCCAAGTGCCACGACAAGTTCGAGGCGGACCCGTATTTCTACGTCTCCGGCAACAATAAGAAGAAAAAACAGCTGGAGGCGGAAAAGGACGCGGGCGGCGCGCTCTATACCTGTCCCATGGATCCGGAAATCGTCCAGGAAGGCCCCGGCACCTGCCCGATCTGCGGCATGGCCTTGGAGCCGATGAGCGGTGTTTCCGACGAGCCGAACCATGAACTGATCGATTTCACCCGCCGTCTCTGGGTCAGCGCGCTGGCGGCGATCCCGCTCCTGATCCTGACCATGGGGCCGATGCTGGGCGTGCCGATCCGCAGCTGGATCGGCGAAGGCGTCGCGATCTATCTGGAAGCCATCCTGGCAACGCCCGTGGTGCTGTGGGCGGCGCTGCCGTTCTTCCAGCGTGGCTGGACCTCGCTGATCACCCGAAAATTCAACATGTGGACGCTGATCATGATCGGTGTCGGCGCGGCCTATCTCTATTCCATGGTGGCGGCCTTCCTGCCGTTCCTGTTTCCCGAAGCGCTCAAGAGCGAAACCGGTCACATGCCGGTCTATTTCGAGGCAGCGGTGGTGATCATCGCGCTGGTCTTTGTCGGCCAGGTGCTGGAGCTGAGGGCACGCGAGCGCACGGGCGACGCCATCCGGGCTTTGCTGGATCTGGCCCCCAAAACCGCACGGCGGATCACGCCGGAAGGCGATGAGTACGACGCGCCGCTGGAGAACATCCTGGCGGGCGACCGGCTGCGGGTGCGGCCGGGCGAAGCGGTGCCGGTGGACGGCGAAGTGCTCGAGGGCGGCTCATCGGTGGATGAAAGCCTTGTCACAGGAGAACCGGTGCCGGTGGAGAAGAACCCGGGCGACACGGTCACCGGCGGCACGCTCAACAAGACCGGTTCCTTTGTCATGGAGGCCAGGCTGGTCGGTGCCGACACCATGCTGGCCAAGATCGTCGACATGGTTGCCTCGGCGCAGCGCTCGCGCGCGCCGATCCAGGGCCTGGCCGACAAGGTCGCCGGCTATTTCGTGCCGACTGTTGTCGGTGTCGCGATCCTTGCCTTTGTCGTCTGGTTGCTTGTCGGACCGAGCCCGGCTCTGGTCCATGCGATCATCGCGGCGGTCTCCGTCCTGATCATCGCCTGTCCCTGCGCGCTTGGCCTGGCGACGCCGATGTCGATCATGACGGCGACCGGACGTGGCGCCCAGGCGGGCGTCCTGGTCAAGACCGCGGAAGCGCTGGAGCGTCTCGCCTCGGTTGACACGATTGTCGTCGACAAGACCGGGACCCTGACGGAAGGCAGGCCGGTTGTCAGCGAGCTCGTCGCCGCAAAGGGTGTCTCCGAGGACGACCTGTTGCGGCTCGCAGGGGCCCTGGAAAAAGGCTCGGAGCATCCGCTGGCTGAATCCATCCTGGCGGAAGTCAACAAACACGGTCTCGACCTGCCGGATGCTTCGGGCTTCGAGGCGGTTACCGGCAAGGGCGTCCACGCCACAGTCGACGGTGCGGAGATCCTGTTCGGCAATGCCGATTTTGCCGCCGACAGCGGTGCCGATCTCTCAAGCCTCAGGGATCGCGGCGAGGAGCTTGCCGAACTGGGCAAGACAGTCATGTATCTGGTCAAAAAGTCGGGCGGTACCGCACAGCTGATGGGACTGATTGCCGTTGCCGATCCGGTCAAGGCAAATGCCAAGGCCGCCATCGGCGCCCTGCATGAGGACGGCATCAGGATCGTCATGGCGACCGGCGACGCGCCGCGCACGGCCGAAGCCGTTGCCAGGGCGCTCGGCATTGACGAGGTGCGCGCGGGTGTCTTGCCGGAAGGCAAGAAACAGCTCATTGAAGACCTTAGGGCAAAGGGCAAAGTGGTCGCGATGGCGGGGGACGGCGTCAACGACGCCCCGGCGCTGGCGGCCGCCGATGTCGGCCTCGCCATGGGAACGGGCGCCGACGTTGCCGTGGAAAGTGCCGGTCTGACCCTTTTGAAAGGCGATCTGGAAGGGATCTTGCGGGCGCGGACGCTGGCGCGCGAGACCGTGCGCAACATCCGCCAGAACCTGTTCTTCGCCTTTGTCTATAATGCGGTCGGTGTGCCGATTGCTGCCGGCATTCTCTACCCGGTCTTCGGCATCCTGTTGTCGCCGATGCTGGCGGCGGCGGCAATGAGCCTGTCGTCGGTGTCGGTGATCAGCAACGCGCTGCGGCTGCGCCGGCTGAAACTCGAAAGGGGCGGGGCATGAATATCGGTGCGGCGTCCGAGCAAAGCGGCCTGCCGGTCAAGACCATCCGCTACTATGAGGATATCGGACTGGTCCGGCCCGCCCGCAGCGAGAACGGCTACCGCGAGTTTCTCGACAGCGATCTGCAGCGCCTGAAATTCCTGCAGCGGGCGCGCAGCCTCGGCTTCTCCATCGAGGAATGCCGGGAGCTGCTGTCGCTTTACGAGGATCGCAACCGCGCCAGCGCGGATGTGCGGGAAATCACCAAGACCAAGATCAAGGAAGTGGATCGCAAGATTGCCGAACTGCAATCGTTGAAACGGGTTTTGTCGGACCTGGTCAAGGCCTGCCATGGCGATGACCGGACGGATTGCCCGATCATCGACGATCTTTCCGGCGGCCTCGACACGGCGTTCGAGGACAGGGGGAAAAGCTGATGCGCAGGACGTTTTTCTATCTGTCGGCCGCCTTGTCCCTGACCGTTCTTGCTGTGCTGGCCTGGGGCTGGCTGACCGAAGAGGACGCACCTTCAGAAACGGCGGGCGCTGCGATCGTTTCGGTGACGGTGCCGGAGCTGACCGGCGCGGCACTTGAGGGCGAGGCGCTGTTCCAGCAAAACTGCGCCGTCTGCCATGGCGACAACGCCGCCGGGCGCGACGGCATCGGTCCGCCTTTGGTGCACAAGATCTACGAGCCGGGCCATCACGGCGACGGCGCGTTTTACCTGGCGGCGCAACAGGGGGTACGGGCACATCACTGGCCATTTGGAAACATGCCGCCTGTCGAAGATGTGACCCAAAAGGACATTGAAAGCATCATTGCCTATGTGCGTAAACTGCAGCGGGCAAACGGAATCAATTGACGGAGAGGATGAACCATGCGGATTGGACGGACCGGACTTGTCGTGCTGACGAGCGTTTTTGTTGCGGGCGCTGCTCTCGCGCATGAAGGCGCAACCGGCGTCGTCAAGGAGCGCATGGACCTGATGTCGGATATCGGCGACCAGATGAAGATCATCGGCACCATGATGAAGAGCGGTCCCTACGATACCGCGGCGCTGGCGGCTGCCAGCGGCAAGATCGCCGCGCATGGCGGACCGGCGATGTTGAAACTGTTCCCGGAAGGCAGCATTCAGGAAAAGAGCGAAGCCAAGCAGGAAATCTGGACCGACTGGCCGAAATTCCAGGCCTATGCCGGTGAACTGGAAGCTTCGGCACAGGCGCTACAGGATCTCGCCGAGGAAGGCGCCGGCAAGGAACTGACCGGCCCGGCCTTCGGCACGCTGGCGGGCACCTGCAAGAGCTGCCACGAATCCTTCCGGGTGAAGAAATAGCCGAGGTGGCTTGATCCACGGACTCGAGCGGTCTTCCCGCTTGCCACATGCGGCAGCATGTTCTACCTCACGGTCAACTTAAACGTTTTTGTGCTGACGGCGCCGGACCGGCCAGAGGAGATGACACGCCATGACCATCCGCTATCACGAGGGCGATCTGCCCGATCTCTCGGGCTACCAGAGTGCAAAGGCTGTGGCGGTCGACAGCGAGACCCTCGGGCTCAATCCGCACCGGGACCGGCTGTGCGTGGTGCAGCTCTCGGCGGGCGACGGCTCGGCGGATGTGGTTCAGATCGCCAAGGGGCAGACCGGCGCGCCGAACCTCAAGGCGTTGTTCGAAGATCCGTCCAAGCCGAAAATTTTCCACTTCGCACGATTTGATGTTGCGGTGCTCCGGCACTATCTGGGAATTCAGGTCACGCCGGTCTGGTGTACGAAGATCGCCTCCAAGCTGGTCAGGACCTACACGGACCGGCACGGATTGAAGGACATTACGCGCGAACTGCTCGGAGTAGAGCTGTCGAAACAGCAGCAGAGTTCCGACTGGGCCGCCGAGACCTTGAGCGATGCGCAGCTTGCTTACGCGGCCTCCGACGTTCTGCATTTGCATGACCTGAAGGAAAAACTGGAATTCATGCTTTCCCGGGAAGACCGCGGCCATATTGCCGACGCATGTTTCCGGTTTCTTCCCGTTCGCGCCGAGCTCGACCTGAAGGGCTGGGAAGAAAACGATATTTTTGCCCATTCGTAATCGATAACGGGCCCGCCAGCCGAGCCCGGGGGCCATTCGCGGAGACGCCGTTGACTGCAGCCATGGATCAATTAGGGGGAGAGGCTCCCAAACGGCGCTACAGCCGCGCGCAACGCGCCGCCCGGAGGCACAGCCTCCTTGTGCATGTGATGCGCTGGCTGTTTCCCGGGATCGGCCTTGCGATCCTCGCGGGCATGATCGGCCTTGTGGTTCTGTTCAACATCCTGAGCGGCTTTGGCGCGTCCAACGTGATGCTGACAAGCGAAGGCCTGGTCATGGACCAGCCGGAGCTTTCCGGCCATGACGGTGAGCGCTCCTACAAGGTGACGGCGACCCGGGCGATCCAGCGTCTCAGCGATCCGCGCATCATCGATCTGGAAACCATCCGGGCCGATATCGTGCTCTCCAAGGACCAGCGCGCGGAGATAATCGCGCTCAAGGGCACCTACAACAACGCAGCCGAGACACTCCGGCTCTACGAGGGCATCCAGCTGGAGTGGAGCGAAGGCTACACTGTCGACCTTTCGGAAGTGGAGATCGACCTCAACAACGGCGCCCTGTCAACGTCCGAGCCGGTCTCCATCCGTTCAGCTCAGGGTCATGTTGTCTCCGGCAAACTCGATTATGATCAGACCAAGGGACTGGTGCGGTTTTCCGACAGCATCAAGATGACCCTCAATCCGGCCTCGCAAGGACAATAGGCAATGACATTTTTCAAACGCTTGATGATTGCATCGGCAGCAGCGGTCCTGTTCGCGGGGGCGGCGCAGGCCCAGACCTTTTCCGATGCCTTCGCCGGCTTCGGCTCCAATGACGGCGAACCGATCGACATCGAAGCCAGCGAGCTCAGGGTCGAGGACAACAACTCCACCGCGACCTTTGTCGGCAACGTGGTTGTAACCCAGGGCGAAACCAGCCTGAAAACCCAGCGTCTCAAGGTGTTCTATATCGGCTCCGGCGCCGAGCAGTCCAAGGACAGCGCGGTTCAGCAGCGCATCTCCCGCCTGGAAGCAGCCGGCGGCGTCTATATCACCTCCAAGGACCAGACCGCGCGCGGCGATGCCGCCAGTTTCGATATGACCCGAGAAGTCATGGTCATGACCGGCAAGGAAGTGGTGCTGAGCCAGGGGCCGAATGTGGTTGTCGGCAACAAGCTCACCGTCAACCTGAAGACCGGCCAGGCGAATCTTTCCGCCGGCAGCGGCAACGTCTCCGGGCAGGGCGGTGGCAGCGGCCGGGTCAAGGTTCGCATCCAGCCCAACAGCGTGCAGGACGGAAATTAATTGCGGCTGGTATAAGTTTGTTTGCGGGCTCCGACTCGACACTCTGGCCCGCAGACCTTATGTGAAGCCGCGACAACGAATGCATGGACAACGCATCAGTGAACAGAATTCCCCCGGACGATAACGATTTGCAGGGAAGCATGCCGGGTTCCGCCTATGCGGCGGAAGACCTGAGCCAGGCCCTGGTCGTGGACGGCATCGGCAAGACCTATGGCCGCCGTCAGGTGGTGAAATATGTCTCCTTGACCGTGAAGCCCGGGGAAGCCGTCGGATTGCTCGGACCGAACGGCGCCGGCAAGACCACGACCTTCTACATGATCACCGGCCTGATCCGGCCTGACCAGGGCCAGATCTCCCTGGAAGGCTTCAACATCACCCGCATGCCCATGTACCGGCGCGCCCGTCTCGGCATCGGTTATCTGCCCCAGGAAGCCTCGATCTTCCGCGGCCTCACGGTCGAGGAAAACATCCGTGCGGTTCTCGAGGTGATCGAGCCGAACCGCCAGAAACGCCGCGAGGAACTCGACGAGCTCCTGGCCGAATTCGGTCTCACACACCTGCGCAAATCGCCAAGCATCGCGCTGTCCGGCGGTGAGCGCCGGCGCGTAGAAATCGCCCGTGCTCTGGCCAGCCGGCCGTCCTTCATGCTGCTTGACGAACCCTTTGCCGGCATCGATCCCATTGCCGTCGGCGACATCCAGCAGCTTGTGCGGCACCTGACCCAGCGCGGCATCGGCGTGTTGATCACCGATCACAATGTCCGCGAGACCCTCGGTCTGATCGACCGTGCCTATATCATTGCGGCGGGTGAGGTTCTGACCGAAGGTCTGCCGCAGGAAATCGTCACCAATCCGGATGTGCGCCGGCTTTATCTGGGTGAACAGTTTACCCTCTGATGACAGGTTAGGCTCTAAGCTATACACTCGGTCTGCAACAAATAAGCAAGAAGCAGACCAACTGGGTAAAGCGGGCACCTAAGAGTCAGATGGCCATTTCAACAAAACTGGAGATGCGGCAGAGCCAGTCGCTGGTGATGACGCCGCAATTGATGCAGGCGATCAAGCTCCTGCAGATGTCCAATCTCGATCTGGTCTCTTACGTCGAAGCCGAGCTGGAACGCAATCCACTGCTGGAAAAGAGCGACGCCTCCGACGCGGCGCCGGAAAGCGGCAATGGCGCGGACAACCAGGCGGAAGCCTTCGCTGAAGCAGCGGAGCCACAATCCGGCAGCACCGACGAGCCGGGCTCCGGCGACTGGATGCAGAACGATCTGGAGACCGGGTCGGAGGCCATCGCCTCGCGCATGGACACCGATCTCGGCAATGTCTTCCCGGATGAGCCCGGGGTGCCGGCTTCGCCCGATCCCGCCATCCTGAAGGCCGGCGACAGTTACAAGAACGTCTCCAGCGGCGGTGCGTCCGAGGACTACAATCTGGAGGCCTTTGTCGCCGATGAAGCCTCGCTGGTGAATTCTCTGGAAGAGCAGATGCATCTGGCGCTGAACGATGAAGCGGACAAGATGATCGCCGGGCACCTGATCAATTCGCTGGATGAAAACGGCTATCTCTATCTCGACCTCGGCGAGACCGCGGAACTCCTTGGTGTAGAGCTGGAGCGCGTCGAAAGCGTTCTGGCCGTCTTGCAGACCTTCGAACCGGCCGGCGTGTTCGCGCGCGATCTCGCGGAATGCCTGAAGCTGCAGCTGATCGACAAGAACCGGTACGACCCGGCCATGGAAGCGTTGATCGACAATCTCGAGCTGCTGGCGAAACGCGACCTGAACGCGCTGCGCAAGGTCTGCGGTGTCGACGATGAAGACCTGATCGACATGATCGCCGAAATCCGGGCGCTCGACCCCAAGCCCGGCAGCGTTTTCGGCTCGTCCCTGGTGCAGCCCGTCGTGCCGGATGTGTTTGTGCGGCCAGCCAATGACGGCACCTGGGCGATAGAACTGAATTCCGACACCTTGCCGAAGGTGCTGGTCAACCAGACCTATTTTGCCAAGGTCATCAAGACCGCACGCAACGAGACGGAAAAGGAATACCTGACCGACTCGCTTCAGACCGCCAACTGGCTGGCCAAGAGCCTCGACCAGCGCGCCAAGACGATCCTGAAAGTGTCGACGGAAATCGTTCGTCAGCAGGACGGCTTTCTGACCTACGGCATCGCCCATTTGCGTCCGCTCAACCTAAAGACGGTCGCCGAGGCCATCGGCATGCATGAATCAACTGTCAGCCGGGTGACCTCGAACAAGTTCATGGCCACGCCGCGCGGCATTTACGAGCTCAAATATTTCTTCTCCTCGGCCATCTCGGCAACCGTCGGCGGCGACGCCCATTCGGCGGAATCCGTCCGGCACAGGATCAAGCAGATGATCGATGCCGAGGACCCCAAGGCCATCCTGTCGGATGACACGCTTGTCAAAATTCTGAAGGATGACGGCATCGATATCGCCCGGAGAACAGTGGCGAAATACCGCGAAGCCATGAAAATCGGCTCGTCGGTGCAGCGGCGGCGGGAGAAAAACAGCCGTTTGTAGGCGCAAGTTGCACCGCGTCGCCAGGGGTCAGACGCAACTTTCCCAAAGTTTCAGAGATTTCCACCGAAACAATACCTTGGAATTACACGGTGGTTTCTGAACATTGTTACGATATTTCATAATCAATTGACTCTTTGATCCGGCGCAATTATAGCACCGCCCTCGTGACGTAATCAGGGGATGGCGCTTCGGCGCTGACTGGTCCATTCTGTAGGCTTGAAACGTTTCGCGTTTCAGCGCCGGCGCTCGCCGGTGACCCGCGGTCAATAGAAAAAGAAGAGGTCCCCATGGCTTTGCGGATTTCGGGTAAGAATGTTGATGTTGGCGATGCAATGCGCGAACACATCACAGACCGAATCGAAGACGCTCTGGAAAAATATTTCGCAGGCGGATTTACAGGCCACGTTACGCTGAGCAGGGAGGGCACCGGTTTCAAATCGGAATGCAGCCTGCACCTGGACACTGGAATTGTGCTTCAAGTGTCCGCGCAGGATCAGGACCCGCGCAACAGCTTCGATCAGGCTGCTGACAAGATCGAAAAACGGTTGCGGCGCTATAAGCGCAAGCTGAAGGATCATCACGGCCACAACGGGGCCGACCGGGAAGCCATGGAAGCAGCGTCTTACGTGCTGGCTTCACCGGAGGAAGACGAGGAAGTGCCGGCGGATTTCAATCCGCTCGTCATTGCCGAGACTTCCGCGAAAGTTAAAACGATGACCGTCGGAATGGCGGTCATGGAGCTGGATCTGACCGAAGCGCCGGTTGTCATGTTCAAAAACGCGGCAAATGGCGGTGTCAATGTTGTTTATCGCAGATCCGATGGCAATATAGGCTGGATTGACCCAGCACTGGTGGCCACTGTGGCCGCCGAATAGTGATGCGGACGGGACCGGCTTCCATGGGGAAGCCGGTTTCCGAAACGAGTAGGCGAACTGATGGATCTTAGTGATCTTCTGGGTAAAGACGCAGTGATTGCCGGCCTGAAGGCCAAAAGCAAGAAACAGGCAATCCAGGAACTTGCAGGCAAGGCAGCGGAGCTGACCGGCCTTTCGGAGCGGGAAATTTTCGACACGCTCCTGCAACGCGAGCGCCTGGGCTCCACGGGTGTGGGCCACGGTATTGCCATTCCTCACGGCAAGCTGACGCGCCTGGACCGGCTCGTCGGTCTGTTTGCGAAGCTGGACAAGCCGGTCGATTTCGATTCGCTCGACGATGAACCGGTCGATCTGGTGTTTCTGCTGCTGGCGCCGGAAGGCGCGGGCGCCGACCATCTCAAGGCCCTTGCCCGGATTGCGCGCCAGCTGCGCGACGGCTCGGTTACGAAAGGCCTGCGCGGGTCTTCCGACAAGCAGGAAATCTACGATCTCCTGACCCAGCCGTTGACCTCGTCCAACGCAGCTTAATCGATTCAGTTGTAGCGGCATGAAAAAAGACCGGCCAAGGGCCGGTCTTTTCGCGTTTTCGGGACAGTTTTTCTTAAGCTTCGACCGGCTTGGCGTCGCCTTGACCGAGATCGGACTGCGTGGCCATCGGGGCCGTTCCCTTGGTGAGGGCGGGCAAATGCAGGGCCTGCAGCTCTTCCGGCGGCGTGGTTTCTTCCGGTATGCGCCACAGGGTCGAGCGGACGGCGATCCTGCCGAGGGTCGGCGTGGAGGTTCCGATCGCGATGATCGTGGCCAGAAGCGGACCAATGGCCACCGGGATGACCGGCCACACCAGGGCAAGGTCCTGGCCTGACAGCCACGCCAGACCGGCAAGCCCGAACAGGGTCTGGGGCCACAGCTTTTGCAAGGTCAAAAGCACCGGCAAACGCTGGACGCCGCGCGCCTGGGCGCCCCAGCCGATGGACTTGCCGAACAGCAGTCCGCCCATGAAAAGGGTGTGGGCGACCGCCATGATCGGCGCCAGCATGGCGGCATAGACGATTTCCGCGCCGACGCTGAGAAGAACGCGCACCGGGCCGCCAAAGGCACGGCGCAGATCCTTGCGCGCCAGCACATCCGCGACGGTCGCAAGTTTCGGCGCGAACACCATGGTCAGAACGGTGAAGAACAGCGCTGCGCCCGTGTCGGCCCGGTAAGGCATGTAGTCGGTGACCATGCCGAGAATGGCGGCGGCGGTCATGAAACCGATCCAGGCCGGCGAGCCCAGGAACATCAGGATGGCCAGCACCAGCTGGGCACGGCTGATCGGTTTCAGGCCGGGCAGGCCGAGCAGGCGGCGGTATTGCAGATTGCCCTGGCACCAGCGCAGGTCCCGGCGGATGAACTCCAGCAGATGTGGTGGATTGGCCTCGTAGCTGCCCGTTTCCAGCGGCAGCACGCGAACTTCAAAGCCCGCCCGGCGCATCAGCACGGCTTCCACCTGGTCATGCGACAGAATGGTGCCTGACAAGGGACCTTTGCCCGGCAGTTCCGGCAGGCGGCAATGCTCCTTGAAGGGCTGGATCCTCAAGATCGCGTTGTGCCCCCAATAGGGACCGCAATCGCCCTGCCACCAGGCGCTGCCGATTGTGTAGGAGCGCATACCGAGACGCATGCCGAACTGGAAGACACGGGCAAAGGCGCTGTCCGTCGGCAGGCCGACGACGAGGCTCTGCAGGATGCCCACCTTCGGATTGGCTTCCATGCGCCGCACCAGGCCCGTGATCGCCTCCGCGGACATGTAGCTGTCCGCATCCAGCACCAGCGCGAAGTCGTGCCGGTCACCCCAACGGTCGCAGAAATCCTCGATATTGCCGGCCTTGAAGCCTCTGTTGTTGCTGCGGCGGCGATAGATGACTTCCATCTGCCCGGCGAAACGCTCCGTGAGCCGTGCCGTCATCTGCTGTTCTTGCAGCGCGATGTCGTTCATGTCTGTGTCGCTGAGGACATAGAGCGTGAAATGTCGGGCCTCGTCCGCGCGAATGAGCTGCGCCACCATCGCACTCAGATTGGCCTCAAGGGACGCGGCGTCTTCGTTCCGGACGCAGGACAGAAGCGCCGTGGAGCTGGTCAGCCGCCGGTCAGCGTTGCCGTGCTCGATCGGGCAGACGGCATCGACCGGGTTTTTGGCAAGCCGCATGACCAGAAGTCCGATCACGGCGTTCCAGAAACCGATGATCGTCCAGGGCAGCGTGATCAGGAAACAGGCCAGGATGAACAGATCCAGCGGTGTGTATCCGCCGGGTGACAGCGTCACGGTCATCAAGGCGCCGAGGCCGACGAAGCTGACGGCGAGGAGGGCAAAAAAGAGGACGCGTCGGGCGGTCATGGAGGCGATCGATCCTTTAAAAGCAGTCATGTCGAAGACTCGAAACATTTTTGTGACTTCCAATCGCGGCGGTCATCGCAATAGTGCGCATGTCAAAATGTCCTAAGATTGACGGAGCCAGGGTTGATGACCGGAGAGGATAAAGCATGACCGCGGACACACCGGTGACGTGCGACACAGGCAATTCCAGGGCACTGTGGTACACGGGCCCCGAGCAATGCGGGTTGGAGCAGGCGGCGGTCGCCGGCGTTAAGGCCGGCGAGGTCCTTGTCCGCTCGCTTTTCAGCGGCATCAGCCGCGGCACCGAAGGGCTTGTGTTCCGGGGAGAGGTTCCGATGAGCGAATGGCAGCGGATGCGCGCGCCCTTTCAGGCCGGCGACTTCCCGTTTCCCGTCAAATACGGTTACGCCAATGTCGGCGAGGTCCTGGAGGGCGACCCCGGACTTGCCGGTCGTATCGTTTTTTCGCTCTATCCGCATCAAAGCGTCTTTACTCTCCCGTCAGATGCCTGCGTTCCGCTTCCGGACGGTGTACCGGCCGAACGTGCTGTTCTGGCGGCCAATATGGAAACGGCACTTAACGCTTTATGGGACGGAAAACCATCACCTGGGGATCACATCTGCGTGGTCGGCGGTGGTGTCGTCGGCCTTTTGACCGCATACGTTGCCGGGCGGCTGCCTGGATCAAAAGTGACGCTGGTCGATCGATATCCCGGTCGTTCTGCCGTAGCGGAAGCTTTGGGGCTTGGTTTTGCCCTGCCGGAGGACGCACCGCGCGACCAGGATCTTGTCTTTCATGCCAGCGCGACGTCCGCAGGGCTCGCCACCGCGCTGCAATGCGCCGGCGACGGTACCTCCGTCGTCGAGATGAGCTGGTATGGGGCCAATGAGGTCCAGGTGCCGCTCGGCGCCGATTTCCATTGCCGCCGTCTCAAGCTGGTGTCCAGCCAGGTCGGAACCATTCCGGTCGAGCGGCAGGCGCGCTGGAGCTACCGCCGGCGCCTGGAAACGGCAATGACCCTGCTCTGCGATCCCGCACTGGATCGTCTGATCAGCCATCGCCTGCCTTTTGCCGACCTGCCGCAGCGCCTTCCCGAAGTGTTGAACAAAGCGTCAGATGTCTTGGCGGCCGTGGTCGTCTATGAACCGGAAAGCCACTGACATCTCTGAACGACCCATCGAAGACCCAGTTATTTCAGGACGATAAGCATGTTTGCAGTTGAAGTACGCGACCACGTGATGATTGCCCATTCCTTCAAGGGGGACCTGTTCGGTCCGGCCCAGGCCCTGCATGGCGCCACCTTTGTCATCGACGCGGCCTTCCTGGCCGAGAGCCTGGATGCCAACGGGGTTGTCATCGATATCGGCCGGGCGCACCAAGCCCTGAAGGAAGTGCTCGAGTCGCTCAATTACAAGAACCTCGATGAAGTTCCCGAATTTTCCGGCATCAACACCACGACCGAGTTCCTGACCAAACATGTCCACGATCACCTGGCTCAGGCGGCCCGGGACAACCGGCTGGGCCGGCCCGGCCCGGAGCTGGCCGCCATCCGCGTGACGATCTCCGAAAGTCATGTGGCGCGCGCCTGGTATGAAGCGGCGATCTGATCGGCCGATGCCCTGCTTCTATTTTGCCTATCCGGGCGATCTGGACACGCCCACCGGCGGGTACGGCTACGACCGGCGCATCCTCGACGGGTTGCGCGCCCTCGGCTGGCGGGTGGAGCTGGTGCCGCTCGGCGACGGGTTTCCTTTTCCGAATGCCGGAACGATGACCGCCGCCGGCGACCGGCTTGCGGCGCTGCCGGATGACGCGCTTGTCGTTGTGGACGGGCTGGCCTATGGCGTTTTGGGAGAGGCCGCGGCTGCCCACGGCGACCGTCTCCGTCTGATCGCGCTTGTCCATCACCCCTTGTGCAAGGAAAACGGTCTCGACGAAGGCTCGGCAAGCGCACTGTTCAGAAGCGAGCAGGCAGCCTTGCAACATGTTCGGCATGTGATCGTGACCAGCCCGGCCACTGCCGCGCAGGTGCGGGAGCTGTTTGACGTTCCGAGCGGTCGGATCTCCACGATCCTGCCCGGTACAGACAAGCCGGAACCCTATCCGCGTTCGTCAGGCGAGTTGGTCAAGCTGCTATCTGTGGGCACGATCGTGCCGCGCAAGGGCTATGACCTGCTGTTCGAGGCCCTGGCAGAACTGGACGGACCGGATGCCGGCTGGCGCCTCGACATTGTCGGCGGGCTGGACGCCGATCCGGCCTGTTACGAGACCTTGCTGAAACAGGTGTCCGATCTCGGACTGGGGGCCAGGGTGACGTTTCACGGCGCCGTTCCGGCGGAGCGTCTGCCGGAGTTCTACCGCGCGGCGCATGTGTTTGTTCTGGCTAGCCGCTATGAGGGATACGGCATGGCCTATACCGAGGCGCTGGCCCATGGTCTGCCGGTGATCGGCAGCGGCGGCGGCGCGGTGCGCGACACCCTTCCGGAAGGGGCCGCGCTTTATTGCGGTACTGAAAATGTCGGGGCTCTGCGTAAGGCCCTGGAGCGGCTGATCTGTCATCCGCAGGAACGGGCAAAATTCGAAAAAGCAGCGAGAGTAGCCGCGCAAGGCTTGCCGAACTGGCAGGGCGCAGCGGCCGGTTTTGCCGAAATACTGAAAGGGGCCGGGAAATGAGCGGGTTTTCGTCCGACTGGCTCGCCTTGCGCGAACCGCTCGATTTGGCAGCGCGCAACAGCGACGCGGAAATGGTATTCTTCGACGCGTTGCCTGAGGGTCCCGTCCGCATCCTGGATCTTGCCAGCGGCGCCGGGTCGACGGTCGCAGCCCTCACGTCGCGCCTCGGCCGGGCAGCGGACTGGCAGTTGACCGACTATGATCCGGCGTTGCTGGCGATTGCTCAGAAGCGCTGGCCCGGTGTGATCGCGTGCCGCCGGATCGATCTTCAAACGGATCTGGAACAGTTGCCGTTCGACGATGTCGACGCAGTGACGACGTCCGCCTTTCTGGATCTTGTGTCGGCTCCGTTTCTGGAGCGGCTGGCCGGGCATGTGGTGTCCGCGCAAAAGCCGTTTCTCGCGAGCCTTACCTATGATGGCCGCACGAACTTCGAGCCCGCGCATCCGATGGACGAGACGCTGTTGACGGCGCTCAACCGGCATCAGCGCACCGACAAGGGGTTTGGACCGGCCCTGGGACCCGAGGCGGCACAAACGGCGATATCCCTTTTTGAAGCCAAAGGCTGCCGTGTCGTGCAGGGTCACTCCGACTGGGAGATCACGCCGGGGTCCTCCGGTTTCCTGATGGAGTTCCTCGGAGGTTGGCTTCGGGTCGGGCGGGAGCTGAAGCTGCCCGAGGACACTTTGCTGGACTGGTGGCGTGACCGGGAGGCCATGATCCGCTCCGGGAAGCTCTCCATGAGTGTCGGTCACATCGATTTTGTTGCGCTGCCACCCGCTTGAAGTGGCTTGCAGGCTTGTTCAATTTGCCGAGCCTGCCTAGGATAGTGGCCTTCGGGAGAGGAGAGGCGCGCATGGCGGACGTCAACGAACGCTATAGCCTGATTGCTCGGTCGATCCATTGGTTGACGGCGCTCATGGTGCTGACCATGGTGCCTGCCGGTCTGATCATGATCCGCATCGGCGGCGGCAGTCTTCAGAACCAGCTGTTCGACTTCCACCGCTCGGTCGGTATCGTGCTGATGGTCCTGACCGTTCTGCGTCTTGCCTACCGGCTCACGCACCCGCCCGCGCCTCTTCCGGACAGCATGCCCGGCTGGCAGAAATTTGCCGCCAAGGCCACACATGTCTTCCTCTATGGCTTTTTGCTGGTCAATCCGTTCCTCGGCTGGTTGGCGACATCCGCCTATGGTGCGAAGATCTCGGTCTTTGGCCTGTTCACCATGCCGGAAATCATCGCCAAGGACCGCGTGTTGTCCGAACAGCTGTTCCAGATCCATCTGGTTCTGGGCCTGCTTTTCACCGCGGCTGTCCTGATGCACATCGGAGCGGCACTCTATCACGGTCTCATTCGCCGTGACGGTGTCCTAAGCCGCATGATATGAGGCGTGCCGGCGCGTAACTCTACCTTTTGGTTGAAGTTGAAGCCTTCCGAGTTTCAATGATTAAAGAAAGATTAACTTAAGAAATTTTAATCCTGCTTCTTTTGTAATTTTTTACCATGCCCTTTAAGTGCAGTTTATTCTTTTTTGCACTAAATGACGCTTCGGAACATAGGCACAGGTTCCCGGCGAACCGAAAGACAGTGGCAAGGACTATTATGAAACAGACCATTCGGACCCTCCTGGCAAAACACGGCAACCTGCCTGTCTCGATCGAAGACGTCGCCGACGGCGCCGATCTCTACGACACGGGCCTGTCCTCCTTCGCGTCTGTGCAGGTGATGCTGGCTCTGGAAGAGGAGTTCGACATCGAGTTCCCGGAACATCTCCTGAACCGCAAATCCTTTTCCTCCGTCGAGGCAATCGAAGCGGCTCTGACCGAGATCCTCGAAGACCAGGCAGCCTGATCCATGACCGCTGCAGCCAAGATCACGGCGCTGGGCCTGGCCGAGCGCGCGAAACGCGCGGCCAAGGCCGCCACTGAGTTTGCCGATCGGGTCGATGTCGAAGGCAGGTTCCCGGCCGAAGGCATGGAGGCCCTGAAATCCGAACGTCTGATGGGCATCATGATCCGCCCGGAATTCGGAGGAGAAGGCGCCAGTCTGACCGAGGTTGCCGATGTCTGCGCCATCCTCGGCCAGGCCTGTGCAGCCACCGCGATGACCTACGCCATGCACCAGATCCAGATCGCCAGCTTGGCCGATTATGCCGTTGGCAGCGCCTGGCACGAGGCGTTTCAGCGCCGGATCTGTGCCGAGCAGCTGCTGATCGCCTCCGCCACCAGCGAGGCCGGCATCGGCGGCAATCTGCGCAATTCGCTTTGCGCAATCGAGGTTGACGGCGACACCGCGCGGCTTACCAAGGATGCCACCGTGATTTCCTATGGCGCCAATGCGGATGCCATCATGGTGACCTCGCGCCGCCATCCGGACGCAGCCCATTCCGATCAGGTCGCTACGATCTTCCTGAAGGACCAGTATACGCTCGAGCAGACCAGCAAATGGGATACGCTCGGCATGCGCGGCACCTGTTCCGACGGCTACATCTTCAAGGCCGAAGCGCCGGCCGAACAGATCCTGCCGCGTCCGTTTGCCGAAATCGCCGCGCAGTCCATGCTTGCCGTCTCGCACCTCCTGTGGGGTTCGCTGTGGTATGGCATTGCCGCGGACGCCGTTGCCCGCGCCCAGAGCTTCGTGAAGGCAGCCGCGCGCAAGTCGCCCGGCCAGGTGCCCCCTGGCGCGCTGCGTCTGGCGGAAGCCTCCAGCCTGTTGCAGCTGGTCAAGGCCAATGTGGTCGCTGGCCTGAAACAGTTCGAAGGCTGCAAGGGCGACAGCGATGCGCTGAACGCGATGAGCTTTTCGGTGGCCATGAACAACATCAAGATCGGCACCTCGCAGACCATCCTCGAGATCATCAATCACTGCATGCTGATCTGCGGAATCGCCGGATACAAGAACGGCACGCCGTTCAGTCTCGGCCGCCATCTGCGCGACGCCCATTCGGCACAGCTGATGATTTCCAACGACCGGATCCTCGGCAATACGTCGACAATGCTTTTGGTCAACAAGCAAGACACGAGCCTTTTGGGGTGATGATGGACGCGCAGGTTTCCTTTCTCGATCAGTTGTTCAATGAAGGCGTTTTGCATGACAGCGGCGTGGACGGGCTCTATGCCCGCAGCGGCGAATTTGAGGACGTCATCGCCCGCTTTGAAAAATTCGCCCTGACCTATGGCCAGGACGAGATTTCCGAAGCCATGGTGTTCCCGCCGGGCATGACGATGCAGGACTTCGAAACCAGCGGCTACATGAAGAGTTTTCCGCAGCTGGCCGGTACCGTCCACGCCTTTTGCGGCAACGATCACGACCATATGGGCCTGCTGCAATGCATGGCCGCCGGTGACGACTGGTCGGAACATCAGAAACCAACCCAGGTGGCGCTGACGCCGGCCGCCTGCTATCCGCTCTACCCGATCCTGTCGCGGCGCGGACAGCTTCCCGCCGATGGCGCCTATGTCGCCCTGCAGTCCTACTGCTTCCGGCATGAGCCCTCCAAGGACCCTGCCCGGATGCAGATGTTCCGCCAGCGCGAATATGTCCGGGTCGGCTCCGCCGAGCAGACCATGGCCTTCCGGGAAACCTGGAAAGAGCGTGGCCAGGACATGATGAAGCGCCTGGAACTGCCCCATCATGTCGACGTCGCCAACGATCCGTTTTTCGGCCGGGCCGGCAAGATCATGGCGTCCGGCCAGAGGGAACAGGAACTGAAGTTCGAGATGCTGGTGCCGATCACGTCGGAGGAAAATCCGACGGCCTGCATGAGCTTCAACTACCACATGGACAATTTCGGCAAGGCCTGGAACATCCGCCAGGCCGACGGCGAACCCGCTCACACCGCCTGCGTCGGCTTTGGCCTGGAGCGGCTGGCGCTCGCCCTGTTCCGGCATCATGGTTTCGACACCTCGAAATGGCCGGACGGCGTCCGCGCGACGCTTTGGGGCTGAGGGAAAACGCTTGATGACTGAAGCCGTCTTCGACCGCCTCAGCGCGGCCAGCTACGTGCGCAGCCCGCTCCATTCCCAGGAGCGGGACTGGCCGGAAACCAATTGTTATCTCGACGTCTGGATCGAGCTGCTGCCGTCCCTCGGCCTGCCGCCGGAAGCCTGTCTTGCCTATTCGGTCACCCAGGATTTCGAGGGCGACCAGTTCACCTTCTTCAAGGTGCCGCTGGAGGACCTGGAAGCGCTCTACGGGCTGAAGGTCACGGAGCTGGCGATTTATGACCGGGTCGAGACCCACGTCCAGCAGCAGATCGGGCGGGGCCGGGTTTCCCTGGTCGAGGTCGACAGCTATTTCCTGCCGGACACGCAGGGCGTCGGTTATCACGAGGCCCATGGCAAGACCACGATCGCGGTCAACCGGATGGATTTCGAGGCACGCACCATGGAATATTTCCATGGCCTTGGCCTGCACCGTCTGGAAGGTGACGATTTCGACGGCATCTTCCAGCGCGGAGCGCATGCGCAGCCTTTGCCGTTCCTGCCCTATACCGAATTCGTGAAGTTTCCGGAGGTTCTGCCGACGCCAGAGCATATTCTCTCGGTGTCCGAAGACCTGCTGCGCCATCACCTCAAGCGCCGCCCCGCCGACAACCCGATCGCGGCTTTCGCAAGCGTGTTCCCGGCTCAGGTGGAAAAGGTCAGCGAACGCGACTTCGGCTTCTTCCACCTTTACGCCTTCAACACGCTGCGCCAGCTCGGCGCGAATTTCGAGCTGTTCTCCGCCTATCTGGACTGGCTCGCAGGACAGGGGCGTTCAGAGCTTGCTGAAGGCGTGGACCTGGCCAAGACCATCTCGTCGACGTGCAAGATGGTCCAGTTCAAGCTCGCCCGTGCGGTGATGCGCAAGAAGTTCCAGGGCCTGGATGAGGGCCTGAACCCGGCCGTCGAGGCCTGGGACAACCTGATGCAGCTTTTGGATCGCCATTACGGTCAGGATCAGAAGCCCCGCTTTGCCCCCGTCGTCAGCGCCGCCGGGGCATGACCTGCATTTGCAAGGATCAACAACCGACGCTTCACCCAAAGCGTCATCCTGAGGAGGACCTTCAGGTCCGTCTCGAAGGATGGGCCACTCGTCAGGGAGCTTGTTGCAGATCCTTCGAGACGGGCTTGCAGCCCTCCTCAGGATGACGACATGGGGCGGCCACCTGGTCTGTCGGGAAATTGGATTGAACGTCAGGCAAAGAACAAGGTTTCGCCTTGCCTGACCAAATTGAAAGGGTCCGGATGATCGATCTGTCCGGAATAAACTGGACGCTGTCGGTAACCGAAGCAGGCGCTTTCGGCTCACCGCTGGTCACGGGGCATCAATGGGACTTCGTGCCGGCGGCCGTGCCCGGAACCGTTGCCGGTGCGCTTGCCGAGGCGGGCCGGTTCGATCCGGACGCGCCCACCCCGCTGCATGACAAGGACGTCTGGTACGAGGGCTGGTTCGAGGCCGAACCTGGAGCCTATCGCCTGTGTCTCGACGGCCTCGCGACCATTGCCGAAGTCTATCTGAACGATGTCCTGGTGCTCGACAGCCGCAACATGTTCCGGCGCCACGAGAGACCGGTCGAGCTTCAGGGCAACAACGTTCTGAAACTCTGTTTCCGCGCCCTGGCACCGCATCTGAATGCCAAGGGATCGCGCGCCCGCTGGAAACCGCAGCTGGCCACCTCGCAAGGGTTGCGCCTGATCCGCACGACCCTGCTCGGTCACATGCCCGGCTGGTGTCCGGAAATTCATGCGGTCGGTCCCTACCGGCCGATCCGGATCGAACCGGCGGACCGTCCGCGGATTTCAGAAAAGACCATTCTTGCCGATTTGGCGCCGGACGGCAGTGCGTCCTTGAGCGTTTCGGTCCGGCTCGAAAATATCGGCGCCGTGCCCGTCCTGTCCTGTGCCGGCACCTCTGCGGAAATGGCCTTGCAGGAGGATGGTTCCTTCGCCGCGACGTTGCGTCCGGGCACCGTGACGCCGTGGATGCCGCACACGCATGGCACAGCGGCGCTTTACGAGGTGACCATCGACGCCGGTGGCGACCAGTTTTGTCTCGGCAGGACCGGCTTCCGCCGGCTGGAGACGGATGCGGGCGAAGACGGCAAGGGCTTTGGCCTCAAGGTCAATGGCGTCCCTGTCTTCTGCCGCGGCGCGGTCTGGACCAGTGCCGATCTTCTGGGGCTGTCTGGAGACGCCGAGATCTACCGGCCGCTGCTTGAAGCCGCCCGCGACGCCGGCATGAACATGCTGCGCATCGGCGGCACCATGCTCTATGAGACAAGGGCCTTTTTCGAGCTTTGTGACGAACTCGGGTTGCTCGTCTGGCAGGACTTCCAATTCGCCAATTACGACTACCCCGTCAAGGACGAGGCCTTTGTTGCGGAAGTCGAGGCCGAAATCCGCGACCAGCTCGCGATCTCCATGGGCTGCCCGTCGCTGGCCGTTCTGTGCGGTGGCAGCGAGATCTACCAGCAGGGCGCCATGATGGGCCTCCCCGAGGAGCGCTGGAAGGGACCGCTTTGCGAGGAAATCCTGCCGGCTCTGGCAACGGACCTGAGGCCGGACGTACCCTATGCTCCGAATTCGCCCTCTGGCGGTGTGCTGCCGTTCTCGCCCAATGAAGGCATTGCCCATTATTACGGCGTCGGCGCCTACCTGAGACCGCTGGAAGACGCCCGCAGGGCGGAGGTCCGGTTCGCGGGTGAATGCCTGGCCTTTTCCAATATTCCCGATCGGCAAAGTCTTGATGAACACCTGCCGGTCAAGCCGGTCCATGACCCGCGTTGGAAAGCACGGGTGCCGCGCGACCGCGGTGCGGGCTGGGACTTCGAGGACGTGCGCGATCACTATCTGAAAACGCTCTATGACGTTGAGCCCGCAGACCTGCGCTATGGCGATCCGGACCGCTATCTGGATCTTGGGCGGGCGGTAACGGGCGAGGTCATGGAAAAGACCTTTGCCGAATGGCGCCGGCCGGGATCGCCCTGCCAGGGCGCTCTGGTCTGGACCTTCCAGGACCTGGCGCCGGGGGCGGGCTGGGGCGTGATCGATGCCGGCGGCCAGTCCAAACCGGCTTATTATGCGCTCAAACGCGCTTTCCGGCCGCTTCAGTTGGCTCTCACCGACGAGGGCACCAACGGCCTTGCCGTTCATGTTCTTAATGACGGTCCCGAGGAGAGAGCGGTCACGCTGTCGCTGACCTGCCTGCGCGATGGCCAGGTGCCGGTGGTGTCTGGCAAGATTGATCTGGCGCTTGCGCCGCACAGCGCCCGGACGCTGAATGCTGTTGAGCTGATCGGCGCCTTTTTCGACGTCACCTATGCCTATCGCTTCGGTCCGTTGTCCCATGATGTCACGGTGGTCGAGCTGAGAGACCAGGGAAGCGGAGACCTGATCGCGGACGCCTATCACCTGACCGGGAGCGGCCTGTCGCCGATGCATTTCGACCTGCCCGATATCGAGCTCAGGCCGGACGCGGCTGGCGGCTGGCTGTTGTGTCTGGCCGCGCGGCGGTTTCTGCAATCGGTGTCCTTGTCCATTCCCGGATTTCAGCCAGAGGACAACGGCTTCCACCTGGCACCCGGGATTGCTAAACAAATCGGGCTGAAGCGCAGCCTGTGTTGCGAGCCGTCGACCGCGCCGGCAGGTGTGCTGCGAGCCCTGAACCTGCGCGGTCAGGCCAGTTTCAAACCGACTGAATCAAGTGACCGGGAACCAAGCTGACATGACATTTCCGTCGAAGGGACCATCTCGGGTCACCATGCAGATCAACACCTATCCGCTGGATCTGCCGCATTTTGAAGCGACTCTGGACCACAAGATGCGCACTTTCGGGTCTCAGGTGGACAGGACCATCGTCACCGTCGACGTGCGGCCGCCTCAGTCCGGCCGCTACAAGGGTGACCCGAAAGCCAATCGGTACATGCACAGCCTGGAGACCTTCCGCGGGCTCTACCCCATTCTCGAAGACCGCTACGAGAACCTCTCCTTTCACGAAGTGGATTATAGCGCGGCGGAAAAGGCCAAGGTGTCGAAATATTTCCTCGGCTCGGAGGAAATGCCGGACAAGGCCTGGGACGGTGGCCCGTTCTATTGCTACTTCCAGGGTATTCTGGATGCGGACAGCGACTATGTGCTGCATATGGATGCCGACATGCTGTTCGGTGGCCAGAGCCAGACCTGGGTGGAGGAATCCATCGCCTTGCTGCAGCAGCGCGAAGACCTGCTCTTCACCAGCCCGTTGCCCGGGCCGCCCGATCCCGGCGGTCTGAAGGGAAAACATGAGGGTGCCGATCACGCCTTTGACGAGGACACTGTCGACGGCCGTCTGGCCTATCGCTTCCACTTTGTCAGCACGCGTGTCTTTCTCATGGACATGAAGCGCTTCAAGGCGCTGGTCGGCACGCTGCACCTAGACACGCCGCCATTGACCTATCGCTTGCGCGGCAAGCTGCTCGGCAATCCGATCAAGGCACTCAGCGCGGAACAGGTGCTGAGCCTGACCCTGCAGAGACACAAGCTTGGCAACATGTGTTTCGAGGGGGCAGGGGACGGCATGTATTCACTGCATCCGCCGTTCCATTTTCCGGCGCTTCACGCCGCGCTTCCCGACTTGATCGAACGGATCGAGCAAGGGGATATCCCGGACGGACAACGCGGCGACTATGACATCAACGACAGTCTGTTTGACATGTCGGAGGCTCGCCAGCAGCATGCGCGCCACAGGCGCATCAAGAGGCGGTTGAAGGATTTCATTGCCTATTGGAGCGCGCGGCTGAAAGTCTCCTGAGAACCTGGTCCCCGGAGACTATGGGGTGCCGGGGCTGCTGGGTTTCGCGCTGACCTGTGACCTCTTGCGCCCGATCAGCCCCCAGGTCAGCGCAACGATGCATGCCTGCAGCGCCATGCGTGACAGCACGGCCCCTTCCAGGCCACCAAGGTCACAGCCGACCCAGACCACGCCGACAATGACGAAATTCGACAGGAACACGAGGATCACCCGAGTTCCTTGCATGCCGATGGAGCGCATGATGTCCGCGCCGATACCCGCTGCGCCGAGCAACAGCGGATAAGCTGCAAGCAGGCGGATGAGCCCGATCGCCGGCTCATATTCGCTGCCAAGCAGGAAAGGCACGTAGCCGGCTATGAGGATGATGAAGACGGCAACGGCAATTCCCAGTCCCGAAATCACCGGCAGAACGCGCAGTCCGAAGGCAATGCCGTGTTCGGCGCCCTTGTCGGCATGGCGGAAATAGCGGGTATAGGTGGCGTATAGCGCGGCCTTGATCGGTGTCGTAGCCGCATCGATGATTCGGAAGGCGGCGGTATAGATACCGGCCTGGACAGGGCCAAGCAGTTGCACCACGACCGGCTTGTCGAGGTCGCGTATGCCGGACACGGAGGTGAACTCGAGGCTGAGCAGAAAGCCCTGCCTGAACTCGAAACCGGAAAAGACGGGCCGGGGCAGACCGTAGTCTTTCAACACCATCATCAGCGAGACGCCCGAGGCCAGCAGGCTGGCACAGACATACCACATCGCCCAGGTATCCAGATCAACCGTGTCGGCCGTCAGCGTGAGCGCCGCGACTGCCAGGAACCTGAGGATCATGATGGCATTGTCGACCGCAAACTGCTTTCCGGCCCGGTCATGCGCCATATAGGTTGCCGAGCACAGAAACGAGATTTTCCGGAAAATACACTCCGCCGCCAGGATGCACAGCAACCCGAAAAAGCTGAAGGTCCCCGTGTCGAGGAAGTAGAATACGCCGAAGGCAAACACGATTGCCGGCACGAAAGTCATCAGCATCATGGCAAGCGCGCGGCCGAAATAGCGTGCAAAAGCATCCTTGTCGACCGCCAGTCTCTGGATTAGCAAGTGGTCGCTGCCCAGGCCGACAAAGACGCTGACCATCAGGGCAATGGCCGACACGCTGGCAAAAATGCCGTAGCCGCCCGGACCGAGCGCACGGCTGATCAGTGCGAAGAAGCCGAACTGGGTGAGGATCTGCAGACCGAAATTGATGCCGTAAAAGACAGTATTGCGCACTACCGGCTGGGCGCTGACCTCGCGAATTTTTTCGATCATGCCGGACGGTTTGCGCGGGTGCTGCTCTGTCTCGTCACGCACAGTCTGGCCTCTCGGCTGGGATGTGGATCGGCATCACAGGACTCGGCATCGGGTTTGTTGGCTCATCTGTCTGAGAAAAGGGCGGGTGCGTAGCATGAGTTTGCGACCCATATCATTGCATCGGTTAACATTCTGACCCGGTGATGTTTTTTTCAAGGTATTGCCGTTTATGATCCGACGGAATCAAGTACGGATCGTGTCTGCTAGACCGGTCGCAACTGACAAAGGTAGCGCAGCGCATGTTTGCCAGGACCCAATTTCTCACATTTCATGGCATTGGAACGCCTGCAGTCGCGATTGCCTCAGATGAACAACGTTTTTTTGTCTCGGCAGAGACCTACCGTCGGACCATTGGCCGTTTGGGGGAATTGGAACAGCGGCACAGTGTGCGCCTGGAGGTCACCTTTGACGACGGCAACCTGTCCGATTTCACCATTGGTTTGCCGGCATTGGTGGAGGCTGGCAGATCTGGGCGGTTCTTTGTGCTGGCAGGACGGATCGGCACAAAGGGTTATCTGAGCGCGGATCAGATGCGGCAGATCCTTGCAGCGGGGTCCACAATAGGCAGTCACGGCCACGATCACGTCGATTGGCGCAAACTGGATGCGGTTGGCATTCAGCACGAGCTGGTGGATGCGCGGCGGAGAATCGAAGACACCGTCGGGACAGCGGTTACGGAAGCGGCTATCCCTTTTGGAGCGTTTGACCGACGGGTGCTACATCTGCTGAGGACGGCAGGCTACAGCCGGATTTACACCAGCACCTCAGGTCTCGCCTATGATCAGGCCTGGTTTTGCCCACGTTGGTCTGTGACCGACAAATTCGATCCGGACCGGGATGTCGAACCTCGGCTTGCCATGAAACAGAAAATCCGCAGTTCGCTCTATGCGATGGCCAGGCGGGTCCGTTACCGGATTTAGGGAAGCTATTCCGTTTTTTTGTAAAGCTCTGCCAAGGGCAAGCTGAGCACCGCACGCAGCTTGCCCGTGTTGAGCGCAAGCTTCTGCCGCATGCGAAAGGACCGCGGACGGTTGAATATCCGCAACCCAACGGCAAGCAAACCCGCCGCTGCGCATTTGGTGAGCGCCGCCAACGCGAAAAAGATGTGCCAGACGGGATCTGGATGACGCGTCAGCCGCATCTGACCATAAGATTGACCCGAGCGGACGGCTCGGCTCAGGATGTAATTCACGGACAATCGATCCGAAGGGACGTGTTCGCGGGCGATTGCATCATCGGTGGCAAAGATTCGGGCGCCTCTCTCGGCGGCCTGGCCGAAAAAGATCGTATCTTCACCGCCTGTCCGGCCATAGGCTTCATCGAAGCGAAGCTGAAGCGAGCGGATAAGGTCGACCCTGACCAGGGTGTTGCCACCGCGCCCGGTATAGAGCCGTTTGCCGCGTGAGCCCCAGTCGCTGTAAAGGGGGTTGGCTTCTTGCAGCCAGGCCGGGGTGCCGTCGGGATAAACCGGATGCACCGGCCCGATCACCACGTCGGCCTCGAACTCTTTCTGACAGAGAAACAGCTTCTCCAGCCAGTTCGGTTCCACCCATTCGTCGTCATCGACAAAGATCAGCCAGTCACCTTCGGCCGCATCGATGAGCGCGTTGCGCGCCGTCGAGATATTGCCGCTGGCGACGGTCAGACAGGTGACCTGAAGGTTCTTGATTGGGTGCGCGGCAACAAGCTTCGTCGCGTCGCCGTCGCTGGAATCGTCGGCAATCAGGACATCCAGAACCATCTCCTCGGGCAGCCGGACCGCTGCGACCGACCGAAGCGTGTCGAGCAGGGTCTCTCGGCCGATACTGGCGATGGCAACGGATGCTCTGGTCATTTCATCTTTGCTCCGAACGCGGGTTAAGACTGTCTTGAGACGGACTGTGCTTTGTAATGCAACGAAGACCCCTGCCGCATTATTAAGATTGGTGCGGCAGGTCCGGGGAAGATAGAGCTGTTTTGTCCGGGGCAACGACGAACGCATGGGTAGCCGGAGCACGCGTTCAGAAATGGACCAACAAGTGATCGACAACCAATTCGAAACGGCGCCCGGTGAAAAATCGAGCCCTGCACACCCGTATTTCTTTGACGGGCTTGCCGGATATTTTCACCCTGCCGGCGGACGCACGGCCATCTTGTTGCTGAGCCCCTGGGGCTATGAGGAGCTGTGTTCGCGCAAGAGCTACCGGATGCTGGGCGAAAAACTGGCCGCGTCCGGCTATCCTTGCCTGCGTTTCGACTATCCGGCGACCGGGCATTCGCAAGGAAATCCATCTGAACTGAATCACAGCAACGCCTGGCGCGGTGCCGTCACGAGTGCCTTGGCGGAGCTCCGGCAACACAGCGGCGCCGACCGCATTGTTGTCGTCGGGCAAGGTATCGGCGCAAGCCTTGCCGCCGATCTGGCACAAAGCGAGCCGGTGGCGGGACTGGTGCTACTTGCCCCCGTCGCACAGGGCCGCGCTTATCTGCGCGAGCTGGCTGCCTGGACCGCCATGACCCAGCCAACTTTCCTGGTCAGCGCGTCGGACGGGCCGGAAGGCGGGTTGATGGCAGGAGGCTTCGTGCTCTCCAGCGCGACATCTGAAGAAATCAAGGCACTCAATCTTTTCAAGATGAAAATGCCGGCCAAGGTCCCGACTCTGTTGCTGGAACGCAAAGACCATCCGGGCGATGACAAGCTTGCACAGCATTTGGCGGCATCAGATGTTCCGGCCGACCGTATGGAGTTCGAGGGCTATGTCGACTACGTGTCCGATCCGACCCTGTCGATCGCGCCGGAGGCAACGCTCGATCGAATTGTCGAATGGGTGAGGGGCACTTTCCCTTCCGAGGAAAAAATGGCCCCTACGGCCGCCTGCCGCATCCCGACCGGGCCTTTGTCGGACCCGGGGTATCGTGAAGACCTGGTACGGTTCGGCCCCGGTGACATGTTTTTTGGGGCGCTGACGCGGCCGCACAACGGCACGCCTGACACCGCCGTCCTGTTTCTGAATTCCGGCTATGATCATGCCATTGGCTGGGCTCGTATGACCGTCGGTTTCTCAAGGGCATTGGCTGCTGATGGGGCAGCTGTTCTGCGCATGGACCTCGCCGGCATCGGAGAAAGCCGATATTGGCCGGATCAACCGCCTCAGGTGCTCTACTCGGACCGGCAGGTGGACGACGTCCGGGCGGCCATCGATTGGTTGCAAAGTCACATGAAGGCTGAGCGGATCATCCTGGCGGGGCGCTGCAGCGGTGCCTATCTGACGCTGCTGGCGGCGGCGCGGGACGAGCGTGTGAACGGCGCCTTCCTGATCAACCCCCGCCGTCTCGTTTGGGATCCGGACGAGGACGTTGATCAGGCGATCCGCGAGCCGATCCAGACGCTCGAGACCTACAGCCGCAAGATATTCGATCGGGAGACGGTCAAACGGGTTCTGTCCGGTGAAATCAATCCGGTCTCGGCGGGCAACAAGCTCTCGCGTGCATTGGCAACGAAGTCGGACCGGGTCTTCGCGCCGGTTCTGCGCAATTTCTCCAGGCATCATCGGCTGTCAATGACCCTTTTCAATCGACTTGACGCATTGAAGGAGCGCGGCATTCCTGTGCACCTGGTTTATAGCGTAGGCGATCGTGGACTGACGGAATTGGATCTCTGGTTCGGAAACGATCGTGAGGGATTGGCAGCCTATTCAAATCTGACGGTCAGCAGCATCGCCGACGCGGATCACAACCTGACCCCGCTCAAATCGCGCCAGGACGTGCAGGCGCTGTTGCGCGCATTTGTATTCGGCTCCGGCGGGGAATGAGCAAGGGCGCTTCCAGGAAATCGGGTGGCGATGCCATAGACGCTTTCCAGCTCGAAGTTTCTGGCAACGATCCGTTGGAACGCTACCGTGCGCCAGTCTACCATCCGTCTCTGCGGCCGGAGACATATCGGGAATCGCCGGTCACAGGTGTACCGGTCGATCCGGATTTCAGCCAGCAGGCCCGCCGTTTGCCGCTGTCAGAATGAGATGCCCGCGCGTAGGTAAAGGCCTTGCAGCTGGAATCCTGTTCGCAGGCCGTCACGCATTCCTGGACACTGCTGACCTTCAGCTCATCGTAATCGCCACCTGGAATGTCGACATTGTCCCGAACCTCGAGAATGTCGCTTGTCACTGCCGTGTCCGCATCCTGAAACGCAGCCCATTCCTGCTCGGTGAGCAACCAGCCGTCATCATAGGTGGGAAGCGTCCGGTCTTGCGGAGTGCCCGGCAGCCCGACCAGCTTTTTGATTTGTGATCTGAAGGTCAGGCCAACCGCGGTCGCCACGGCTCCGCCGACGGCGATGCCGGTGAAGCCAAGTAGAAGATCCCGTCTTGAAAGAGGCGCTTTTTTCATGAGGTCCCGGAAATCTTGTCGCCCAGCCTCGCGGCGAGGGCCATGAGTGTCAGGGTGGGGTTGGCATACCCGCCAGACGTGAACACGGAGGACCCGGCCACAAACAGATTGCCGTATCCATGGACGCGGCAGTCCCTGTCCACGACGCTGGTTCGCGGTGAATCGCCCATTCTGGTTGTGCCCATCGTGTGTCCGCCGCCGGTCACGTTGCGGGCAATTTCTTCGTTGCGGATAGCCAGTCGGGAGGGACCGGCTTCGACAAGCGTGTCGCTGAGGAACTCGAGGGCGGAATCCACCGCTCGGAACGTGTCTGTGCCGATGTAACAGATAGCTCTGAGGCGGCGCAGACCCGCCGGATCATGACCCTCTGCCACCTTGAGGCGGTTTTCTGCCTCGGGTGGCATTTCGGACCGGACGTTCAACTCGTATGCGATCGGGGGTGTTGTGAAATTGCCCACCAGGAACCTCTCGACCGGATCGTCGAGGTCCACGTCGCTGTCGAGGAGTTCAATCGACAGATCGATCGATCCAAGTTGGTCGTAGAGCGCGTCGTCAGGTGCGACGGCGGGAATAGCGATGCCAAAGTCCTCGGGCAGTTTCGGAAGGATGTGGTCCGCGGATGCGAGAATGCGCGCGCAATTGTAAAAATGCGGATGCTCCATCAGATAGCGCCCGACCTGATCCTCCTCGTTGCCGACGGCTTGTCCTGACTCGCTGGAGGAACTGAGCAGGATCTGAGCGTTGCCGACACCGCCTGCGGCAAGCACCACCGTCTGCCCCTCGCGCAGCTTCACAAGCATGTCCGGACCGTCCGGCGTATAGATCGAGATCGCATCGATCGAGCGCCGGTCGTCAGAAGGATGCAATTCCTTGAGCGTTGTTGTCAGCGCGATGTCGGCCAGTGAGAGCTCTTCAAGGAGGTCAGGCTCGGAATTCAGATTGAGGGCCGGTTCGGCGGACAGCGGCCGATAGTCAAAGCCGGGAACAAAGGGTTTGTCGTAGGTGAGAAACGCGTCCGTTCTGCGCAAATACCCGGCAGCAAGCAGGTAGTAGGGATCGAGATCCTTTCGCGAGATTGGCCAGTCGCGGAAATTGCGTTCGGTCAATGGCGTGCACCAGCCTGCCCAGAAGGCTGAGGTGCCGCCAAGCATGCGACCCCAATGTAATGGCCAGTACTGGGCGTCAAAATGCCCGCGACCGAACATCGTCGTGAAATCTTCCTGGAGCGTGCCGTCATATTCCAGCATGCCGCTCTCCAGGATGAGAGCGGACTTGCCGCCGCGGGCAAGACGTTTCACCAAGGCATAGGCCGCCAGGCCGGAGCCGGCGACAATGACATCGTATTTCTCAATCTGAATTTCGCGAATATTGACGAACATTGAACGAGTCCGGTTGGAAGCTTCAGTATGAGGGCGTGTCCGGCAGGAGATGAAGCTTGGAAATGGCAAACGCGAATTTTGTCTAAGCCATGGGCTTTAAGATTGTGTTGTCGGGCATCACGCACGCCTGACCCGTAACAAGTCCTTGTTGTTCTTCTACAGCATCAAGCGTATTTGCGCCTTTTTGGTGATGTCGCGCCGGTCATCGTACGGACCAAGCCGGCTGTCCGGTTTCCGGCGATTGTCAGCAAGTCCCGCGCAAGGATCGGCATCGAGATCTGGCCTTCCTCGCGCTCGGCCACTGTCACGAGGAAATTGGTGGACAGGCCTACAAGCGGGTCATCGTCGGCAAGCTGGGGCAACGCCACGCCGTCAATGATGACGAGGTCGTAATCGCGGGCAATGTCTGCGAACTCGAAAGCCTCACGGATGTTCATGCGGTGGTGTTTGTATTTCGGCAGGCCCGAGACCAGTGAAACGAAGGAAATCCCGAGCTCCTCGTAGTCCGTGACCCGGTCGCGCAACGGCCCGGCTTGCTCGTCCGGATCGACGCTCAGATCGTGACTGAGCATGCGTTGTTTCGGTTCTCCGTCGGCCAGAAGGACATCGAGGTCGCGCTGAGCGGCACTGAGGGCGAGTGCGAATGCCGTCACGGTCTGTCCGTGACCAAGCGTCGGCGAGGTCAGGAAGGAAATGCGGGCCGAGTTTTCCACCGGGGTCTTCAGAATATCCGTGACAATCCGGTCGACCTCACGCGCGAAACGCTGGTTGGGGCCTTTCCGGCCGGCGGCGAAACGCTCGATGGTCTCCTGGACCGCCGAGATGGCATCTGACGATAGCGGCCTTGTATTGCCCGCCCGATCGGTCTGCGACAGCCATGGCAACTTCGCAACTTCCCGAAGTTCCGGCGTTGCGTCGCGGCTCTTCAGGCTTTGGGTGCGTCTGGAAACACGCAGCTGGGCCAGTTTGCTTGCTGGTCCTGCAGTGCCCGTCGCGCTCTCTTCCAGACGGACAGGCGAGCTGGCAGGCTCGGCCAGCACGGCAGAGGGCGCCGCCATAACGGGAAACTCGCTGAGAAGGCGTCGCTTCGCAATCCGGAGAGCCTCTCCACTCACGGCCAGGATCGTACCGATCACCAGCCCGAGCATGCCGGCGAGAATCACCATGATTTTTCTTTTCGGATAAATCGGGCTTTCCGGGGGTGTTGCCGGGGAAATGATCCGGGCGTTCGGCAGGACGACCTGTTCGAGCTGGGAAATCTCCTTGGCTCTGCTCAGGGCTATCTCATAGAGCTGACGGGTCGCCTGGGCCTCCGTCTCCAGTTCGCGCAGCTTGATCGAAGCTGCTTCGTCCACATTGGACAGGCCTCTGGTCGAATCGAGCTGTTGCTCGAGTTTGGCGACCTGTTCCTGGCTGACCTGAAGGTCGATGCGGGTGGATTCGGCGATCCGCCTGACCTCGTCGCGAATGAGAGCACGCAGGCTCTCCAATTGCGAGCGGGCGCGGATCGCGGAGGGATGGGACGGCAGCAGTTCGGCCAGCAGTTGCGCTTCGTTCCTGGCAGCTTGAGCATATTGCTGGCGCAACGAGGAAATGGTCGATGAATTGACAACATCGCCGATGGCTTCCGCGTCGACGCCATTGCTCAGGACGCGCTGGATTTCGTCATATTTGGCGGTTGCCTGCGCAAGCGCCGACCTGGCGTCGATCAGGCGCGAGTTCACGCCCGACAACTCCTGTTCCGTCAGCAGCAGGCCTTCGTTGGAACTCTGCAGCTTGTTGTCTGCCTTGAACTTCTGGATATCCGATTCAGCCTGGCGCAACCGCTCGCGCAGATCGATCAGCCTGTCGTCTATCTGGGAGGCCGCCTCGTTGGAGACGCGGCTGGCTTGCCGCTTCTGATCCGACAGATAGCTTTCGGCAATGGCGTTTGCCAGGACGGCAGCCTGCGTCGGCGACGGCGATTCGGCGGAAATGCTGATGACATAGGTCTGACCGACCCGTTTCACCACCGTTGCATCCGCCAGCGCTTCGACGGTTGCCGATTCCTGGGCTTCGAGTGTTGCGGCATCCTTTTGGGTGTTGCCGGTGAAAAGGCTCTTGAGCTGGCTGAAAAGGCCGGGACGTCCTTCGCCGAAAAAAGGATCGTCAACTAGGTTGTTGTCACGGGCCACCGGCCGCAGGACCGTGTCCGAATGAATGACCGAGATCTGACTGTCGATCACTTCCGAGCTCTGGCCGGTGCGGTTGGGCCGGTTCGGGTCGTCAAACGGCTGGCGCACCAGTGGATCGAACAGGACCTGGGACGAGGCGCTGAAGATCGGCGTGAGCGTCAGCGAATAACCGGCGGTCAGAACCGCGAAAACAAACGCCAACGCCAGAATCAGCGGAATCCGCCGGCGGACAATTTGAAGGATCGACAGCACGTCAAGCGCAAGGTTGTCGCGCTCCTGCGAGCGCGTGTCAGCGTTATCCGGATCTGCGATATACGGGGGTGTCACCAAATTTCACCTAAGGACCTTACGGGCACATCTCATACTGCTTGTAAGCACTTATGGTTAGTGAACTGCTAATTTGAGGCGACAGTGCGATGCGGTCGATCCTGGCAAGCACTGCTAAGCCGAGCCGGCGTGCCTCCAGGTGCGCGTCATTGCGTGCGGCAGGAGCGCTGCAATCATGAAGATGATCCAGTTGAGCGAATAGGCCCGGAACCAGCTGCTTTCCAGCAAGTTGTGGCAGATCACAAAAATCAACAGCGCATAACACAGGAAGGCCATCCGGCGATCCAGCCTTACGACTCGTGCTGCGGAAAACAGGGAGGCGAGGATCAGGAACACCAGAAAGACCAGGCCGACCAGGCCGAGTTCCACCAGCACGTCAAGGTACCCATTATGCGCCTGTGTCAGTGCCTCGATAAATCCGGGAGCTTCCCGGAAGGCGATTGAGTCCGTCCCCGTCGCCCAGAAGGAGGCATAGCCCTGGCCCAGGATCGGCGCTCTGGAGATCACGTCGAGGACGAAGGCCCAGATGAAGGTTCTGCCCGTAAAGGTTTCGTCGTTGAATATGAGGACCGACAGGTCGGCGAAATCAAACCGGGTCACCGTGGAAATGAACGACCACAAGAGCGCGACTGTGAGCGCTCCGAACAGAAGCAGGACAGCCGCATTGATGCGGAAGATAAAAGCCATGCCGACGAGGAGATAGGCGATCATGGGCGCGACAAAGGCCAGTCCAAGCGACGTCTTTGATTGGCTCAAAAAGAGCAAGGCGATCGCCAGCGCAGAAATGACCAGCATGACAAACCGTTTCCAGCGGCCGGTTGCCGTCATCAAACCGTAGAGGTTGAAAAGGAAGGCCAGGGCCATGATCGCGCCAAGGGTGTTCTTTTGCGAATAGATGCCGGCATGCCCGATGGGGGTGGGCGGAAGAACCGCGACGGCAGCGGTGTTCATCAGGACCACGACGCTCATCAGGACCATGAGCCGTCCGAGCAGGGCACGGGCATCGTCCGTAAAGGAGACCGCGAGGACAAGACTGAGCACGATGATGATCTGCAGGACCACACGGCGGAACGCGATGCCGGGAGCCGGGGACCACAGGACGCTCATCACGGCCAGCGTCAGATAGGCAAGGAGCAGCCAGACCACCGGACTGCGCAAGACCGCGAAGGCCTGCAAGAGACGCCTTCCGGAGCACACCAGCGTGAGGCCAAAAAGGCCGATCCAGAACAGCTGATTCAGGGCGTTGGAATGCGATCGTCTGAGGTTCGCCGGCCCGTCCGACTCGCCGGAAAACTCGGCCAGGAAAGGTGCGATCAGTATCGGGTAGGCAAGCAAAATCACCGGAATCAAGTTGAAGATCCGGTCCCGGAGTGTCCCCTTGTGCCCGCCGGCCTTTGGCCGGGAGTGTTCAACAGGATGAACTGTCAAAGCCTTCTCCAGATTAACCTGGCAGCTCATGTGCTTCCAGGATAAGAGCCTATTGCTCCATTGCCCGGCTCGTGACGGGGAAGTCGATCTCCGTTGTCCCGGACGTTATGGCCCGACCGGCAGCTTCGCGGCTTCGGCATTGAGGCCGAGCGCGTCGACGATGCCCGGATCGATCGTTTTCGTGTCCCTGTCCGTCAACAGGCCGAACTCGGTATCGTAGGACCAGAGCGCCCATCCGTACCCCAGCTCCTCCACGATCGTGCGCACATCGTTGATCCAGGCCAGTCTGCTGCCGTCGTCGGGGATACCCTTCGGGGGTCTGATGGCGCTGAATTCGCCCAAAACGATCCGCTCGGAGGCAATACCATATTTCTCCGACCATTGTGCCAGAGTGTCGAAGCGGCCTGCAACATAGGCCCGGTCCGGACGCTTGCGGTTGTAATAGTCCCTTATGCCCGACATCGCCTTGTCGAAGGCATCGTCCGGCAGCTCTTTACCCTGCTCTTTCAACAGCTCCTGATATCGCCGCGTGAGCTTCTCGGCGGATTCGATGCTGCCGTTTGTCCACGGATAGGTCAGGCCGGCGATGTAGCGGAGCGGAAACTGGGACCAGGAAATGGACTGGTGGGTCAGGTAATAGGGGTCATAGAAATGAAAATCGAAAACGGTCCGGCCATCGTAGCCTTCAAGGCTCATGTTTTCGAGCCCTCCCAGGGTGTGCCAGCACGCGGGTGTAAGCACGATGACAAGCTCCGGCGCGGCACTGCGCACACTGTCGAAAAGCCGTTTCTGGGTCACCGACCAGTCTTCGCCGTCGTCCCGGTAGCAGGGAGACTGGGGCTCGTTCATGAGCTCCAGGGCAACTTTGTCGGCGGGCAGATCGCGCAGCCGCTTGGCAACATCGACGAGAAACGTCTGATAAGCCTGGAACCGCGGGCCGTGCGTGTCGGCAAGGATGTCCTTGGGTTTCCAATCCGAGCTGTAAGTGGCCGGATGACTGTCAACCATCACGGAAAAACCGGCCTCGATCAGCCGCAGTATCAGGGTCTTCAGGTCGTCCAGCAGAATGCGCCGTTCCGTGTCGGTTGCAGCCAGAAAAACACCGGCGTCGACCGGTAGCCTGAAAAAATCCATTCCAAGTGCCTTCAACCGGTCAAGTTCGCTGTCTGAAATGCTTGACAGGGGGCCTCGAAAAGGCGGCCAAAGATATTTGCCGGGACGGTCAGGGTCGCGATAGGCATAGTTCTGCAGGCGGGACAGGTTGATGCCGCGCTGGAAATGGGGAAGGACCACGTCTTCGCTGCTGATGGCCTGTACGATGTCCGCACGGATGCGCTGGGCCCGAACCTGCATGATCAGGGCGCCGGCAAGAATGCAAATCAGGACCAGGCCGGAAAACACAAGCCAGAAGAGGGACCGTCTGGTCCTGAAGGTCATGTCGCGTGGCTCCGCTGCTGAGGGATTGCCAGAAGGTCTTCAATATCCTGACGATAGACCGCGCCGATCATTTCAGGGTTGAACCGGTCGTGCAAGAGTCTGGAACTGGACGCAATTTCCTTGCGGAAATAGGCATTTTTTTCAAGCAATTTCTCAAAGGCCTCGGCGATGCCGCGAATGTCGCCGGGCCGCACCGAGACCCCGGCCTGAACGTCGTCGAGATATCCGTCGATGCCGGTGTCCTTGCCGTAGGCAATCGGGATGCCTGCGAAGAGCGCTTCGAGATACACCATCCCGAAGGTCTCATTGTGGCTGAGGAGCGCCATGCCGAGATAACCGGGCAGAGCCGCGAACAGCGCGTCGCTGTCCATGGGGCCGAGAAGGCGCACGCTGTCCTGCAGGCCCAGGCGAGTGATTTCCTGGTCAATAGCTTCTACGGAGTCAGGGCTGCCGGGCCCAATCAGGTCCAGGCCGATATCGGGATGGGAATGCCGGAACTGCGCAAATCCCTTCAAAAGGGCCGAAGCGCCTTTTCTGCGGCGGATATCCAGGTTGAACACGCTGGTGAAGCGGTTTCCTGCCGGACGCGTCCGAACCTCGGTGGTCGTGTTGGCGACGATGTTCGGCAACAACCGTTCTTTGTCCGGTTGCTCAGGCAGATAGGTGTGAAAGGTTTCACGGAACCAGGCGGACACATGGTAGATCCGGTCGGATCTTGCGGCGATCCGGCGCATCAGGCGCCGGTAGGTCGGCTTGAAAAGGAGGATCTTCCGGTCTGCTTCACCGCGCACCGACACCATCAGCTTGACGTCCTGCCCAAGGCGATCACACAGCCAAAGGGCCGAAATGCCCTCGAAGGCGAATTTATGCGCATGAATGATATCGGGCAGGAGCTGTTCCTGTTCCAGGAAGGCCGCCACACGCCGCGCCACGACGCGCATGCAACTGGCCAGAAACAACCCCATCGGAGGGGCGAAATAGCGGTAGGCAATCACGCGGACATTGTCGGTCGCCCCGCAATCGATGAAATGGGTCTTTACCGGATTGCCGCTTCTGGAAAGGGAGATCACGATGTGGTCCGAGTCCGGCGCTTTTTTCACAAGCCGTTCGACCGCCGTTGTGGACCTGTCTCTATGAGGATTGGGATAGTCGGCACTCAAATGCAGGATGAGCGGGCGGTTTCCGCCGCGCGCTTCTTGCTGTTGTTGAAGACTGGATTCGGTGCTCAACGTTTTGGATTGCCTTGGGCGTGACTGTCGGTACCGGTTCGTCGGCCTTGCGCCGATCGGACAACAGCATAGTGTCGCTGATCATCCTCGGACAGGTGGGGAAATGGGTTCTTAACTGCTTTGCGTGAAGGCTTTGTTACTGCAAAGGCTAACCATTCTTGTTTCCGTGAGCCTTTCGGCCAAAGGCAAGGAATTGTAAATGTGCCGATGTGACAGGTGCACATAACGGGCTCTACCCCACAAACGGGAGCATTGCGACGCGACAATCCCGGTCCGGGAGATCCTTCAAGCGGACCGGCCCGTCGATCAATTGTTTACCTTCGCTGCAAATCCATCGACGAAATTAAAGATTTGTCATGCCCTACAGGATAGGCATGTCAGTGCTTACCTAAACACCTACCCATCGTTGTGACCGGGTTGCCGGAGCGGGAATGCTAGCCAGAGACACGGAATTCGAGACGTCAGCGGAAACGGCCGGTCCCATCGCGATCGGACCCTTTGCCATGCAAAGATTTCAGCTGGCTGATGTCGTCGCCTTGGTTCGCTCCCACGTGCAGCAGCGCAAACCGCTCGACATCGCCATCTGCAATGCCCACACCATTTTGACGGCGCTGGACGATCCGGACTATGCCGACACGCTGCAGAAGATGACCTTGCTGAATGACGGCATCGGCATCAGTCTCGCCAACCGGTTTCTGCATGGACAGTCCTTCCCGGAAAACCTGAACGGCACGGATCTCATTCCGAACATTCTGGCAGATATCGGCTTGCCCCTGCGGATCTACCTGCTGGGCGCCCGGGAAGAGCAGGTCACCGGTGCCAGGGCGCAAATCGAAGCGACCTACCCGATGCACGAGGTGGTCGGTTGCCGCGACGGCTATTTCGGAGCGGACGAGACCGACGAGATCTGCGCTGCCATCAACGAGGCCAAGCCGGATCTTCTGCTGGTCGCGATGGGCAATCCGCGCCAGGAGTTTTTCATCACAAGCAACCGGTTGCGGCTGGACGTGCCGGTGGCGATCGGTGTCGGCGCGCTGTTCGACTTTCTGTCCGGCGCCGTCGTGCGGGCGCCCAGGGCCGTGCAGAAACTGGGTCTGGAATGGCTGTTCCGCCTGCTTCAGGAGCCCCGCCGCCTGTTCCGGCGATACGTGATCGGTATTCCGCGTTTTCTGTTTGAGATGGCCAAGGTCAAATACCGAAGACCGGCCGAATAATCCTGATCCTAACCGGTCAGGAGAGGCCGGAGCCGCTTCAGAATGTCTTCGACGGTGTCGGCAGTTTCGGCTTCGGGCAAGGCCGGGCGGTCGACCATCAGAACCGGCAGAGCCAACCGGCGCGCGGCCTCGATCTTGGCATGGGCGCGGGTTCCGCCGCTGTTTTTCGTGACCAGATGCGTGATCCGATTGCGTTCCAGCAGCGCGATCTCCTCATCCGCCGTTTGCGCCGGCCGCGCCAGAACCAGCTGCCAATGATCGGGGAGCTCGGCACTGGGCGGCTCGATCATGCGCGCCAGTCCGAAGAGATCGCTCCGGTGGGTGAAAAGCCCGAAGTCCTTGCGTCCGACCGACAGAAACACCCGCGCCTCGGCCGGCAACACGCTTGCGGCCTCTTCCAGCGAGGCCATCGTCTGCCAAATGTCGTCCTCGACAGGGCGCCAGGCCGGCCGCTCCAGCCGCAGCAGCGCCGTACCGGCAACTGCCGCTGCGGCGGCCGCATTGCGGCTCATCTGTGCGGCAAAGGGATGGGTGGCGTCGATCAGAACCGTCACGGCTTCGGCCCTGAGATAGGCCTCGAGGCCTTGGGGCCCGCCGAAGCCGCCGACACGCGTTGGCACGCCGAGATCGGGCAGATCGGCGACAACGCCGGCGAAGGAGGCGGTGACGCGCGCTGCAGGGAACTGCTCGGCAAGCGCCCGGGCCAGCAACCTGGCCTCAAAAGTGCCGGCCAGGAGCAGGATATGATCAGGCTTCGTCAAAACCGCATTCTCCCAGAACCTCGCCGGACCGGTCGGTGATCAGGATTTCCACCGCAACCGGTGCATCTCTGAGGATCTCCCGCACAGCTGATCTCGTGCGCAGCGCCAGCGGTCCGCTCAAGTCGATCCCGGTGCTGAGCGCCCGGTCGAGCACTTCCTTGGCCGTGTTGGCGGTGGCGGCGGCGCGGATCTGATCCTCCGGCGCCCCGGCATCCGTCAGCAATTGCTGCAAGAAGCCGAAATCGACGGAACTGCGGGCGGAATGCAGGTCGAGCGCGCCCTGGGCCAGCTTGGTGAACTTGGCGAAACCGCCGGACAGCGTCAGCTTCTCGACCGGATGGCTGCGCAGGTATTTCAGGAGCCCGCCGGCAAAATCGCCCATGTCGAGAAAGGCGGTCTCATCGAGATCGTAGCGCGCCCGGACGGCGTCTTCGGAGGCAGATCCGGTCGCGCCGACAACATGGGTGAGGCCAACGGCACGGGCGACGTCGATGCCGCGATGGATCGAGGCGATCCAGGCCGCGCAGGAAAACGGCCGCACGATGCCGGTCGTGCCGAGCACGGACAGACCGCCGACAATGCCAAGGCGCGGGTTCATGGTCTTGAGGGCAAGTGTCTCTCCGCCGGCAATCGAAACTTCGATTTCGACATCGCCCGAGCCGCCATGCTGTTCGGCAATTTCCGCGATGGCCATCTGCATCATCTGCCGCGGCACCGGATTGATGGCCGGTTCCCCGGGCGGGATCGGCAGACCGGGCCGCGTCACGGTGCCGACACCGGTGCCGGCCTTGAAGACCACGCCCGTTCCTGCCGGCAGCAACCGTACGGTCGAGGTGATCAAAGCGCCATGAGTGACATCGGGATCGTCACCGGCATCCTTGGTGATTGTTGCAATCGCCGTGTCGCCGGACAGGTCGTGCCGGGTCAGGACGAAATCCACTGTGCCGCCCCGTGGCAGCGTGATTTCCACGGGGTCGGGAAAGGACCCGCTCAGGAGCGCGCAATAGGCCGCCTTGGCGGCGGCCGTCGCACAGGCCCCCGTCGTCCAACCCCGTCGCAATTCCTTTGGTTCGCCCTTTGACATTCGTCCTCTATAGCGGAACTTCGGCGGCTTTGCCTCCCTTGTGGCGGCTGCGCGATAAAATGTCGTAATCCGTTTGTTTTGGTTCGCGGAATCGCTTGGCGCTGTTGGCCCGGGCAGGTAAACAGGAAGCATGAACGACGACAAACACATCTCTTCAGGGCCGGGCACACTGCCGGCCGGGCTGCCTGACTTCGAGCCGGGATGGGTCTGGCTTGCCGGTGCCGGGCCGGGCGATCCGGGCCTGTTGACCCTGCACGCGCTCAACGGCCTGCGGCAGGCCGATGTTGTCGTCTATGACGCTCTTGTCGACCAGAGTATTCTCGCCTGGGTCAAACCCGGCGCCATCACCGATTACGGGGGCAAGCGCGGCGGCAAACCCAGCCCAAAGCAGCGCGACATCACGCTGAAGCTGATCGACTATGCCAAGGAAGGCAAACGGGTGCTGCGCCTGAAGGGCGGCGATCCGTTCGTCTTCGGCCGTGGCGGCGAAGAAGCGCTCGGCCTGGTCGAGGCGGGCGTGCCGTTCCGGATCATTCCCGGCATCACCGCTGGCATCGGCGGCCTGGCCTATGCCGGCATTCCGGCGACCCATCGCGACTGCAACCAGGCGGTCACCTTCCTGACCGGCCATGACCAGACCGGTCTGACGCCGGACGCGGTCAACTGGGACGGCATTGCCAAGGGCTCGCCGGTGATCGTCATGTATATGGCGATGAAGCACCTGGAAGCGATCGCCGGCAAACTCATAGCCGGTGGACGGTCTGTGGACGAGCCTGTGGGCATCGTGTGCAACGCTTCGTTGGCCGGGCAACAGGTTCTGGAAACAACGCTGGGCAAGTGTTTCACCGACGCCGCAGCCGCCGGAATCGAGCCGCCGGCTATTGTCTGCGTCGGTGAGGTGGTGCGCCTGCGCAACGGTCTGGACTGGCTCGGCGCCTTGTCCGGCAAGGTGCTGGAGAGCGATCCGCTGGGCTTGCGTGCAGACCGCCGTTCGGCCGATGCCGGCTGACCCTCCCGCTTCAAGGTCTCGCGGGCTTCTGATCGCCGCGCCGTCTTCCGGCGCCGGCAAGACCACGCTGACCCTGGCGCTGTTGCGCGCGCTGAAATCAGCCAGCAAGTCGGTGGTCTCCGCCAAGTCCGGCCCCGACTATATCGATCCGAAGTTCCACGAAGCCGCCAGCGGCGCGCCTTGCGTCAATCTCGATGCCTGGGCAATGACGTCAGAAACGCTGGCAACGCTGGCCGCTGAGCAGGCCAGGAGACATGACCTTCTGGTGGTCGAGGGCGCGATGGGGCTCTTTGACGGGGCCGCCAGCGGCAGGGGCTCGGCGGCGGATCTTGCCGCCACGCTCGGCCTGCCGGTGGTGCTGGTGGTCGATTGCGCAAAGCAGGCGCAGTCCGTTGCAGCGTTGGTCCATGGCTTCCGGAGCTTCCGGCAGGATGTCACCATTGCCGGTGTCATCCTCAACCGGGTCGGCAGCCCCCGGCACGAGGCAATGTTGCGCACGGCCCTGTCGCCTTTGCAAGTCGAGGTTCTCGGTGCTCTGCCGCGCTCGGACGCCCTGATCCTGCCCGAACGCCATCTGGGCCTGGTCCAGGCCGGCGAGCATCCGGATCTGGACCGTTTCCTGGACGATGCGGCTGAACTCTGCCGCAGCCATGTCGATCTGGAAAGGCTGGATCAGGTGGCCGGAGGGCTCGTGACCTCCATTTCCGGAGACCGGCATCTGCCCGCCCCGCTGGGGCAAAGGATCGCAATTGCCCGCGACACGGCCTTTGCCTTTTCCTATCCGCATCTGCTGGATTTCTGGCGGGCGGCCGGCGCGGACCTGTCCTTCTTTTCACCGCTTGCCAATGAGCCGCCCGCGCTTGATGCCGATGCCATCTATCTGCCGGGCGGCTATCCGGAACTTCATGCAGGCGAGCTGGCCGGTGCGTCGTCGTTCAAATCCGGCATGCGGGCGGCAAAGGACACGGGCAAGCTGATCTATGGCGAGTGCGGCGGCTACATGACCCTAGGAACGGGACTTGTCGATGCGGCGGGCACCCGACACGAGATGCTTGGCCTGCTGCCGCTGGAAACCTCGTTCCAGACTCGCAAGCGCCATCTCGGCTATCGCAAACTTCGCCCGTTGGGTGGCCTGCCCTGGACGGGAGACCTCACGGCCCACGAGTTCCATTACGCCTCGATTGTCTCGGAAGGCGCCTCGGACCGGCTCTTTGCCGCCGAGGATGCGGAAGGCACCGTGTTGGCCGGAATGGGCCTTCGCAACGGCGCCGTCATGGGCTCCTTTGCCCATGTGATTGCTTCCGCCTGAGCCCTCTGCACAAAAACTGCCGGCAATTCCTCCAAAGCGCCTGAACCGCTCGCGGCTTTCTGCACGCTCTCCTGCGCCTAGTCCCCATGGGGCCCAAGGAGAGTTTTCGAATATGCGTATTCTGATCGTCAATCCGCCGCACACCGCCATTGGCAGCCGCATTCCGGATGATCACCTGCCGCCGCTCGGGCTGCTATCCATTGCCGGACCGCTGATTGACGACGGCCACCATGTGGAGTTGCTCGACGCGGAATTCGGCCCGATGAGCGTCGAGGAGACGGTCGAGCGGATCGCCGCTTCGGGATGCGATCTGCTGCTGCTCGGACATTCGGGTTCGACCTCCGCCCATCCGACCGTGGCCGAGATCGCGCAGCTGGCAAAGCTGGTCTGTCCGGGTCTCAAGATCATTTATGGCGGTGTGTTCCCAACCTATCACTGGCGCGAGATCCTGGCCAAGGAACCGCAATTCGACGTGATCGTGCGTGGTGAGGGCGAAGAGACCTGCCGGCAGCTCGTCACGGCCCTGGACGAGGGCCGGGCGCTGGCCACGGTCAACGGACTGGCCTACCGTCATGGCGGCAAGGTTGTTTCGACGCCACCGCAGGTGATGATCCGCGACCTCGACCACTATCGCATCGCCTGGGAACTGATCGACTTTTCCCGCTATTCCTATTGGGGCGGAAAGCGCGCGGTCGTGGTGCAGTTTTCACGGGGCTGCCCGCATCCCTGCACCTATTGCGGTCAGCGCGGCTTCTGGACCCAGTGGCGTCATCGCAATCCGGAGATTTTCGCCGCGGAAATCGCCTGGCTGCACAGGGCGCATGGCGTCGAGGTGTTCAATTTCGCCGACGAGAACCCGACTTCCTCGAAACGCATGTGGCGGCGTTTTCTGGATGCGCTCATTGCCGAAGACATCGATATCACCCTGGTCGGCTCGACCCGTGCCGACGACATTGTCCGCGACCGGGATCAACTGCATCTCTACAAGAAAGCCGGGGTCGAACGATTTCTGATGGGCATGGAGCACACCGATCAGACCGTCTTGTCAAAGATCCGCAAGGGCGGCTCGACCAGCACGGACCGGGAGGCAATCAAGCTGATGCGCGCGCACGGCATGCTCTCCATGGCGACCTGGGTGGTCGGTTTCGAAGAGGAGCGGGACCGGGATTATCTCAGGGTCCTGCGGCTGCTGCTCGCCTATGACCCGGACCAGATCCAGTCGCTCTATGTCACCCCGCATCGCTGGACACCGCTCTTTGCAGATATCGGCCACCGCCGGGTCATTCAATTGGATCAACGCAAATGGGACTACAAGCACCAGGTGCTGGCAACCCGCCATGTGCCGCCGTGGCGCGTGTTCCTGTGGGTGAAGGCAATCGAGTTCATCGTGCAATCGCGGCCGAAGGCGCTCTTGCGGCTTCTGACGATGCGCGATCCGAAACTGAAACACGCCCATCGCTGGTATTACCAGATGGGGCGGCGGGTCTGGTTCCACGAGCTCTTCGGCTTCCTGTTCCGCGACAGGCGCGTCCGGAACGGCCCGACGGTGACCGAATTCTGGGGCGCGAGCCGTGACGGCGAAGACGCACTGGCGCGCAAGGGAGCCGAGCCTCTGGCCAGCCCCGGTCAACCGTCTCTGAAGGCTGTTGGCCTTGGTCAGATCACCTGCAGCACCACCAGTTCGCAGAAAACGTCTTCCTTGGTGTGATAGGGGCTGTGGGTGATTTCCAGCGTCTTCGTTTTACCGTCCTGTTCCAGCTGCTCGATCTTGTCCTTGAAGCCGTCCGCTTCCCAGGCGCTGTCTCGCACCGTGATGACGATGGCAGCGCCCGGCTTGGCGACCCGGATCAGTTCCTCAAGGCCTTCCGGACCGACATGACCGTTGGTGAACACGCCGGCGCTGACGATGCCGTCATAGGTGTCGTCGCCGATGTCATAGAGCGGTCCGCCCATATCGGCGATGTTCAGCTTGCGATAGGGCCCCTTTGAACGCGATTGCGCCAGCATGGCCGGCGTCAGGTCGATGCCGTCGATGGTCAGGTCCCATTTGCGCTTGATCAGTTCGATCCCGACCAGACCGGTTCCGCAGCCCGCATCCAGGATCAACGCCGTGTCGGAAACGTGTTTGACCAGCGCCTCCGCCGCGATTTCAGGGCCGACATAGCCGATCGCGAGCAGCAGGTCGTTGTCGTAATGCTCCGACCAGTCCTCATAGAACTCGCGGATCGCGTCGGGATCGCCGCCAAGCGAGATCGCCTGTTTCAGAAGCTGGTTTTCGTCCGGCATGGCGGTCTCCTGTTTGGGTGAGGAAGTCAATCTAGGCGAGGGCGGGATGGCAATCAAACTTCGCGCAGCAACCGGTAACGGTTTTCCGTCCGCTCGATCCGTTTTTCCCGGACAAGTCTGCTGAGCGCCCGGTAGATCGCCTCATGGGTGAGGCCCAGTGTTCTGCCGATGTCCGTCCAGGCAAGGCCCGGTTCCCGCCAGCCTTCGCCATCCGCCGGCAGCAGGGCCAGGTAGGCCAGCACCCGGTCGTCGGCGCGTTTGATGTTGCGCAGCTCGATCTGGCCTCTGAGATCCCGGATCGTGCGGGAATAGATCTTCAGCGCAGCGAACGAGACCTCGGGCCTGCTTAACGCGGCCAGGATCGCCTGTTTTTCGAAAACGGCGCATTCAACGTCCGTCTCGCAGATTGCGTCGCAATGGTAGCGCTCGGCAAACAGGGAGGCCTCGGCAAGAAGCTCGCCCGGTCCGGCGCGTTGGACAGCGACTTCCTGGCCGGATTCCAGCGTGCGCACCATGGTGAGCAGACCTTTTTGTACAAAATACATGCGCGTGATCGAGTCACCCGTCCAGAACAGATGGTCGCCGGACGCAAGACTGAGCTGGATGGACTCCAGTCCGGCCTGTTTCAGAATATCGGTGATGTCCACCCTGGCCCCTCAAAGGTGAATTGAACGTCATGCATATGATCGCGATCATATGAGAACGCTTCGGGATTTGCCACACTTGACCCACAAAGCCCCATCGACCTGCGAGAAGCACGCATGTTACCGATAATCCCACACAAGGCTTCGGCCATACTCGGAATATGCCTCTGCTTCTCGCATTTTTCTTCCGCACAAAGCGCGTCGCTGCTGCAGCCCTATGCCGGCGAAGAAACGCGGCAGATCAAGTCGTTGTCCGAGAAGGACATCGAGGATCTGCGTGCCGGGCGCGGCTGGGGGCTTGCCAAACCGGCTGAGCTGAACGGTTATCCGGGGCCAGCGCATGTGCTTGAAGCGGCCGAAGAACTCCAGTTGTCCTCGGAAACGAAAGCGCGCATCCAGGGCATTTTTGACGAGATGAATGCGGAAGCCCGCCGTCTCGGCGCGCTCTATGTCGATGCGGAACAACAGCTGGAGACAGCCTTATCCGATGGAACGGTTGAGGCAGCCAAGCTCGAGATCCTGCTGGCGGACGCCGAATCGCTGCGCACGGATCTCCGCCGGGCGCATCTTCAGGCCCATCTGGAGACGGCCCCGCTGCTGACACGGCACCAGAAGAAGCTTTATTCAAAACTGCGCGGTTACGACTCTGGCGGCGGACACGGGCTGGGGCATGGCGGAGCCCACTAATGGGGCGAGCGCCCGGTTTAGATTTCTCCGATATGTTTTGAGCAAATCAGACCCTCACCCTCAGGGTCTTCCCGGCCTTGAGCCGGGATACAATCCGCGTTGCCACGCACGCAGAGGACCGATTTTGAAAGAGGGTTCAAACAGCTCACACTGAATATGATTGGCTCTGGAAATGAGTGGATCCCGGCTCGAGGCCGGGATGACTTCGGTTGGAGGCGAAGCGCATTGCCAATACAGCCTCAACAACAAGCAACAACGTCAACCTGAGGAGCCCGCTTGCGCGCGTCTCGAAGGATCAGCCGCGCGATCCTGAGCCGTGGATCGTTTCAGTCTTTCGAGGAACCTTGCCTGCTCAGGCTTTCGCCTTTTTCTTCGGCCGCAGAACATGCACATGTTCGGCGTCATATAGCGCGCTGTCGCGGAAATCCGCCTCCGGTTCCAGGGCATGGCCGACAAAGACCAGCGCGGTGCGGGTGATCTTGGCCACGCGCACCTTGGCCGCGATCGTCGACAGGGTACCGTGGATGAAGGCCTCGTCCGGCCAGCCGACCCGGTAGGCGACGATCACCGGGCAGTCCGCGCCGTAATGCGGCGTCAGCTGGCGTTCGACCTCGCGCAGGTTGCGGATCGACAGGTGGATGGCCAGCGTCGCGCCGCTCTTGCCGAGCGTGTCGAGATCCTCGTTGTTCGGCATGGCCGAGGATTGCATCGCCGTGCGGGTGACGATGATCGTCTGCGCCACTTCCGGAATGGTCAGTTCCTTTTTCAGCGCCGCAGCGGCCGCGGCAAAGGCCGGCACGCCCGGGGTGACGTCATAGTCGATGCCGAGCTGGTTGAGCCGGCGCATCTGTTCCGCCGTTGCGCCGTAGATCGAGGGATCTCCGGAATGCACCCGGGCAACGTCCTGGCCCTTGTCGTGCGCCGCCTTGATCTCTTCGATGATCTCGTCGAGCGTCAGCGGGGCGGTGTCGATGACCCGCGCGTCTTCCGGTGCGGCGGCAACGATCTGTTCCGGCACCAGCGACCCGGCATAAAGGCAGACCGGGCAGGACTGGATCAGTTTCAGCCCGCGCACGGTGATGAGATCCGGATCGCCCGGACCGGCGCCGATGAAATGAACGGTCATTGTTTCTCTTCCGTTTCTGGAACGTCAGGCTGGGCGGTGGCTTCCTCGGCCGGTGCAAGGTCGGTGACCGGCACCTGTTGTGCGGCGGCATCATCTGCCCGCGGCGCATCGATCCGTTTGGCGTAACCGCGCGGGGTGTAAACGAACGGCTTGCCGTCGCCGCGCATCACCGTGCGCGTGTTGGTCGAGCCGACCAGCACGGTGGTCAGCATGTCGACATCATCGACGGAGAGTGCATGCAGGCTCGTGACCCGGATGCTTTCCTCCGGCCGGCCGAGATTGACCCCGAGAATGACCGGGGTTGCCGCCGAGCGGTGCTCCAGCAGGATTTCCTTGGCGGCGGCCAGCTGGGTCCGGCGGCGCTTGGACACCGGATTGTAGAAGGCTATGACGAAGTCGCCCTCGGCGGCAGCCCGGAGGCGCTTTTCGATTGCTTCCCACGGGGTCAGCAGGTCGGACAGGGAAATCGCGCAGAAGTCGTGGCCGAGCGGCGCGCCGATCCGGGCCGAACAGGCCTGCAGCGCGGAAATGCCCGGTGCGTTGGTGACGCTGACCCGCTTGGCCGCGTCCGAGACCCCGCCATATTCTTCGTTCCGGTGCAGCAATTCATAGACCAGCGAGCCCATGGCGTAGATGCCGGCATCGCCGGAAGAAATCAGCGCGACATTCTTGCCCTTGCCGGCTTCCTCCAGGGCGAAGCGAACCCGGTCCTCTTCCGCGCCGAGCGGGAAATTGTGGTGCTTCTTGCCGGTGATATGGTGTTCGACAATGTCGAGATAGAGCGAATAGCCGACGACGTCGGTCGCCTCTGCCAGAAGCTTGGTGGCTTCGGGCGTGCGCCAGTCGTCCTTGCCCGGACCGATACCGATGACGGAAAGATGTCCGCGCGCGCGGCCGGCCATCTTGATGTCGATGGTCTTTGGCGAGCGGGTGATGGCGCAGGTGGCGTTCTCGGTCTTCTGCTTTTCCACTTTCAGCGTGGCGAAGGGACCGGCGGCGGCGAGCGCCGCGCCTTCCGAGACGCCATAACAGCCGACTTCCTTGAAGACGACATTGGACGGGTTCTTCAGCCGTGGCGTCTCGCGCTGCAGTTCTTCCGCGCTAAAGACCCGCAAGGGCACGTCCAGGTGCTTTGCCAGCGCATTGACAGCGGCCTCGTCGGCCTTCAGGTCAATGGTCGCGATACAGGCAACCGCGCCTGGCGCGATATCGGCTTCCGCAAGCTGTGCCTCGACAAGATCGATCAGTTCCTGGGTCTCGCAGCCCCGGGCACAGCCGACGCCGACCGCATAGCGCTGCGGGTGATAGACCAGCCGGGTCGGGCTTCCTTCGTCGGGCTGTTCCGTTGCGACCAGCGAGATCGCTGCGTCTTCTTCTTCCGACAATTTGGCGTCGCGCAGCCAGTCGGCACGGCCTTCGATGCGCACGCTTGCGCCCGACAGCAGTTCCGCCATCACCGGCTTGGCGTCTTCCGGATTGGCAAGGCGCCAGCCTTCCGGCGGCACATCGAGCGCAATGCCGAGCTTGGTGTCGCCGGCCGTGGTGATGGCCGCGTGGCCGCCGAGGGCCCGGGCGAGCAGGCGCGCCAGTTCATTGGCGCCGCGATGGCCGCCGAGCAGCGGCACCACGCTGGAGCCGTCCTCGGAGACCGCGATCACAGGCGGCTCGGTGGTCTTGTCCGACAGGATCGGCGCGAGCGCCCGGATCAGGATGCCGCTGGCACAGAAGCCGACGATCGGGTGGCCGGCCTGGAACAGGAGGCGGATGTGATCGATGGTCTCGTTGAACTGGGTGTCCGCCGTCGGCACGCGTCCGGCCAGACCGTGGATACGGGCGGTGGAAAAGCGCTTGGCGATGTCTTCGGCGGCGCCGAGGCCGGCTTCGTTCAGGACGAGTAGGATGGGGGAAGCGTCCACGCTTCGTCTCCCTTGTAGATGAGGATCATGGAAAAATAGGGGGCGGCGTCCACCTCGAGGTCAACGAGGCGGTGAACTTTCTGTTCGGGCAGACTGGCCCGTTCGACATATCCGGCCTTGTCGAGAAGACCCATGCCGTCCAAGAGCGCCTTCAGACGCGGCAGATGGCGGCCGACCTTCATGATGGCAACGGCCTGGGCTTCCTCGATCTTGGCCCGGATATCGAGGTCCGGCAACGGACCCGGAATGACGGTGAGCACGTCATTGCGCGCGGTCAGCGGCCGGCGCAGCTGGGCGGCGCAGGCGGTCAGCGAGGTTACGCCCGGCACCACCTCGATGGGGAAGCGGTCCGAGAGACGTTCGAACAGATACATGAAGGAGCCGAAGAAGAACGGGTCACCCTCGCAAAGCGTGACAACGTCCTCGCCGGTTTCCAGCACCGCGGCAATGTCCTCTGCCGCCTTGTCGTAGATTTCCTGCGCCGGAAACCGGTCGACGCGCATCGGCACAACGATCGGGATTTCGCGCACGCCCTCGGGCAGAGCATTGGCGGCAATCGAGCGGGCGAAGCTGTCGCCGCTGTCGGGCGCCGGATAGGCGATCACCCGGGCATTGGAAATCAGCCGGTGCGCCTTCAGGGTCATCAGCTCCGGATCGCCGGGGCCAAGACCGATGCCGTAGAGGGTTCCGCTCATGGTTTGGTGTAGCTCCACTGGGTGACGGGCATCAAAGGCCGCCAGCCGGTCAGCCCACCGACCGCACTGGCCTGGTGGACGGAGAGTTTCTTCAGATCGCCGCCAAGGGCCTGATAGGCGCCGAGCAGCACAAGTTCACTTTCCAGCGTCACGGCATTGGCAACAAGCCGGCCGCCGGAGGGCAGCGCGTCCAGCGCGGCCTCGACAAGCCCGGGTACCGTCAACCCGCCGCCGATGAAAACGGCATCGGGTGCGGGAAGGTCCTTGAGGCCATCCGGCGCACTGGTATCCCGGAGGTCCAGGTGCGGCACACCGAGGGCGATGGCGTTTTCGGCGGCCATGCGGCGGCGCTCGGCATGCGGTTCCAGGCCGATGGCCTGGGTACGCGGTGCCGCGCGCAGCCACTCGATGGCAACCGAGCCGCATCCGGCGCCGATGTCCCACAGAAGCGCGCCCGGATAGGGCTTCAATTCCGCCAGGGTGACGGCACGGATGTCCTGCTTGGTCATCTTGCCGTCATGGTGGAAGGCCTCGTCCGGAAGACCCGGGGTGCGACCACGAAAACGGATGCCGGGATCGGCGATCACGTCCAGCGCCAACGTATGAAAATCGGCAACAGTCTCCGACCAGGTCTCGGCGGACCCGTCGACGCGCCGTTCCTTCCCGCCGCCCAGATGCTCCAGCGCGGTCATCCTGGTGCGGCCATAGCCTTCATCGGCAAGCAGGTCGGCCACCTGTTGCGGGGTCTCGGCGTTGCTGGTCAGAACCAGAAGACGCGCGCCGGGATAAAGCGCGGCGCGCAGCAGGTCGACGGGGCGGCCATGCAAGGAGAGGCAGTCCGTCTCCTGAAGCGCCCAGCCCATGCGGCCGGCGGCCAGCTGAAAGGCCGAGGGCGACGGCAGAACGGACATTTCCCGCGGCTCGAAATGCTTCAGCAGGGAGGCCCCGATGCCGAACCACATCGGATCGCCGGTGGCCAGCACCGCCACCCGCCGGGCTTTCAGTTGTGCAAGCTCACCGAAGACGGAGGAAAACGGGCTCGGCCAGATGCGTTTCTCGGCGGAGATCTCCCCGGCAAGTTCCAGATGGCGCGCACCGCCATAGACGATGTCAGCCCGGGCGAGGGCATCCGAACCGCCGGGCGCAAGCACACCGTCTTCGCCGATGCCGACGAGAGTCAGCCAGGGCGCGGTCATTTGTCCTCCAGCGAATAGGGGCGGATTTTCGGTTTCACTGAAAGGTCCTGTGGCTTGCCGTCGGAAGTGACAAAGACCTGGCGCGCGCCCCGGGACCGGTGGTGCTTTGAGTTTTCTGCCGCATCACTGGTCTCACCGGTCGAAACGCTGACCTTCCCGCCCGGTGCGGACAGAAAGCCGCGCGAGCGAAGCGGCTTGGTGCCGGCAACCGATTTGAGCGGGTTCTTCGGAGGCGTCGCCGACATGTCAGCGCTCCTCCGGCAGGCCGGCAGCCAGCGCATTGACGGCGGCAGCGGCCATGGCGGACCCACCCCGGCGGCCACGCACGGCAAGATAGGGAACGCCGAAAGGGTTCTCAGCCAGGGCGTCTTTCGATTCCGCCGCGCCGACAAATCCAACCGGAAAGCCCAGGATCAGAGCCGGCTTCGGTCCGCCTTCCGCGATCATTTCCAGCAAATGGAACAGCGCGGTCGGCGCATTGCCGATGGCAACAACCGCGCCTTGGAGCCGGTCACGCCACAGCTCGACCGCGGCCGCCGAGCGGGTCGTTCCTAGGTCCTTGGCCAGTCCGGGCACCCGGCGGTCATTCAACGTGCAGATCACGTCGCAGCTTTCCGGCAGGCGCGAGCGGATGATGCCATGGGCGACCATTTCCACGTCACAGAGGACCGGCGCCCCCTCAGCGAAGGCGGCCTGCGCGGCACCCAGAACATCGTCCGACCACGTCAGATCCTGCGGCAGATCGGTCATGCCGCAGGCATGGATCAGCCGCACCGCGACGGGCTTCAGCCCGTCCGGCAAATGCGCAAGGTCCGCTTCCGCCCGCACGGTCGAGAAGGACTGGCGATAGATCGCCGCCGGATCCTTTTCATAATCGTAGTGCGGCATCGTGTCGGTGCTCACGAGGTGCCTAGCCTTCCCTGTTCAGCGATTTCGGACCATGTGGATGGTCCGCATGCGGATAGGGATGGTGGTGGTGACCGTGATCGTGGTCATGATCATGATGGTGATGATGGCCGTGATCGTGATCATGAGAGTGCCCGTGATCATGAGAGTGCCCGTGATCATGGGAATGGTCATGATGATGATGGTGACCGCCGGCTCGGACCTGCTTCTCGCAGGCGCCGGTGCAGATCTCGTCGCAGAGCTGGCATTCGGCTTCCGCACCGAGGCCTTCGACGTGATGGTGGTGGCTTTCTTGGGCTAGCCCCACTTCGGCCTCGAAGCCGAGCACCTGTTCGCGGTACTTGCACATCTGGCAGTTCATCAGGTTGGCGCCCTGCAGGATTTCCTGCACCCGGTCGGCCATGGTGTCGATCACCTGCGGATGGTCATTGAGATAACCGGCCTTCAGGAACTCGATCTCCGGGTGACGCTCTGCGACTTCGTCCGTGGTGCCGTAGATCCGCTGCACCAGCACGCCGGTGAAGAGAAAATACGGGAATACGATGACGCGCTTGTAGCCGAGCTTGGCGGCGTGCTCGAGACCCGGGCCGACCAGCGGGAAGGTGACGCCGGAATAACAGGTCTCGGCCCAGCCGAAGCCGAAGCCTTCCCACAACATGCGGGTGATCTTGGCGACATTGGAATTGGCGTCCGGATCGGACGCACCGCGGCCAACCACCATCAGCAGGGTCTCGTGCAGCGGCACGTCGCTGTCGGCGGCGTCGATCGCTTCCTGGATGCGGGCGGCGGCGGCCTTGACCATGCGCGTGTCGACGGCCAGCTCGCGGCCATAGGAGATGGTCATCTCCGGGTGCATTGCCTGATAGGTGTTCAGCACCGACGGGATGTCGTTCTTGGCGTGTCCCGCGGCAAACAGCATGCCCGGGACGGCCAGCACGCGGGTGCAGCCGGCTTCGCGCAGCTTGTTCAGACCGTCGTGGATCACCGGATTGGCAAATTCCAGATAGCCGTATTCCACCGGCCAGTCGGGAAAACGCGCCTTCAGGCCTTCGGCCAGCTGGGCGAACTGTTTCACGGCACCCTTGTTGCGGCTGCCATGGCCGCAGATCATCAATCCGAGTTTCTCGCTCATTGAGCTGCTTCCCCTGCGGTGTCCGCGTCCTCGGCATTTGCCTCGGGCGTTTGATCTTCCTGTTTCCGCTTGCGGTCCTTGAGCGCGATCACACCTGCGACCAGCGCGGCGCCGGCGAGCGCGGCGACACCGACCCAGTGGGTATGACCGGCGAGTTCGCCCAGGTGACCGGCATGCGCGAGTGCGGCGGTCGGCGTTGCGGCGGCAAGGCCGGCAATCAGGATGCGGTGGATCATGTCTCTCCCCCAGTGGCAGCTGCCGAAACGGCAATAGGTGGTGTCGGCGCCAGGGGAGATGAAAGCAAACACATAGGGACCGGTTGGATGCCCGGTTTCCCGTCAATGCCGTGGACAGCTCCAGCCTTGGTCCCCTGCATGGGTCAACCGCATCCGGAATCGCTTTCAGTCCCTACAAGGGACGCCGTCAGGTGGCGGCACCTTATGAGAGGGACTTTTCCGGATCAAGCAGGAAAGCGACATCCTGTGGCACAATCGGACCACATGCCGGGTATGTGGTTCCGGGGCGACTGATTTTGCACCCGAATGTGAAACTGGAAAATTGTCATCCGTAAAAATCTGGATTAGAGAAGCGCGCGTGAATGAGGGGCTCAGGGCGTGCGGTACTTCCGGCAGAACTATCCGGAGATGAGGCAGGCGGTCATCGGACTGCTGCTGCCGTTCCTGCTGGTGGCGCTGCTGCCGCAGGGATACATGCCCGCCGTCACGGATGGCGGCACGTTCACGGTCACGCTCTGCACCAGCGAGGGTCTAAGGACTGTCACGCTTGACGCCAATGGCCAGGAAGTTCCGGACGGACCCGCCGGCGACGAGAACGGCAGCGCCGGCCTGTGTGTCTTTGCCGGCATCGGCCAATTCGCGGCGTTTCATGCCGCGCCGCACCTTCCGACGCCTCTTTCCACTGGTCAGGAGGCGAACGGCCTTGTTCCTGACAGCCTGCGGTCTGCCATCTATACCGGTGCCCTCGGTGCCCGCGCGCCGCCCGTCCTGCTCTGACGTTTTCCAGCACAGTCACAACAACAATTTGATCCGGACCGCCCGCTGAGCCGACATGCGCGGGCCGTTCCGGCATGGAGATCCCATGAGCAGTCTCAATTCGGGCGCCGGCAATGCGTCCATCCCCGGCCGTTTTTATCTCGCCGCCTGGCGCTGGCATTTTTTTGCCGGCCTATACGTGGTGCCCTTCCTGATCATGCTGGCCGTCACCGGCCTTGGCATGATGTATATTTCCGTCTTCGACGGTCGCGATGGCGAATATGTTTCGGTTACCGTCACCGGCGATCCTGTCAGCTTGAGCGATCAGGCAACGGCGGCACTGACGCCATTCGGGACGGAGGCGAAAGTGGTCGAGTGGATCGGCGCGAAAGCCACCGACCGGGCCACGGTCTTCCGTGTCAGCGAAGGCGACATCAACCACATGGTCGCGGTCGATCCCTATCAGGGCACCGTTATCGACAGCTGGAACCGCCGCGACGGCTGGTACGATCTTCTGAATGACATTCACGGCTCGCTTTTGATCGGCACAATCGGCGACCGGCTGATCGAGATCGCCGCGGGCCTTGCCCTCGTGCTGATCGTCACCGGTCTGTACCTCTGGTGGCCGCGCAAGCGGACGGACAAGTCCTACGCGCCGGATCTGAAAGCAAGCGGACGCGAGCTCTGGAAGAGCCTGCACAAGGTGGTCGGCGCTTACGTTGCTCTGGCGCTGCTGGTGTTCCTGGTCAGCGGTCTGTCCTGGGCCGGCATCTGGGGCGAAAAAATCGTCCAGGCCTGGAGCACTTTCCCGGCCGAGAAATGGTCCGATGTGCCGCTGTCCGACGAGACCCACGCCGCCATGAACCACGGCGCCATCAAGGACGTGCCCTGGGGTCTGGAACAGACGAAAATGCCGGCTTCGGGTTCCGGCGCGGGTCTGGAGGCGATCCCGGCAGGGATGCCGGTCAATCTCGACACGGTGGCGGCTTTTGGACGTGCACTCGGCTATGAAAGCCGGTTCCGGATCAGTTTCCCGCGCGGGGAAAAAGGGGTCTGGACCCTCAACCGGGACAGCATGAGCAACGACTCGGAAAACCCGATGATCGACCGCACTGTGCATCTGGACCGGTATACCGGCAGGATCCTGGCCGACGTCGGCTTTGCAGACTATTCATTGCCGGCCAAGGGTATGGCCGTCGGCATCGCCTTCCACGAGGGCGACATGGGGCTCTGGAACATCGTGCTCAACACGGTGTTCTGTCTGTCGGTGATCTTCCTCTGCATCAGCGGCCTGGTGATGTGGTGGGCGCGCCGGCCGAAGGGCTCCGCGCTCCGGGTGTTCGCCCCGAAGGCTCCGGACGACCTGCCGCATTGGCGCGGCGCGATGATCCTGATGCTGGCCTTGTCGCTGGCCTTCCCGCTGGTCGGCCTGACACTGCTGATCGCTCTGGCATTGGACTATCTGGTCGTCAAACGCGTGCCGGCGTTGCGGCGGGCGATCGGGTAACTTGGGCGCGGGCGCCGCAAGGTGTCCGACTTGTTCACCGGCTGTGCCACAAACACAGGTGTCACCCCGGACGAGCGAAGCGGGATCCGGGGCCCACTCACTTCCAGAGCGATTGCGATGTTGCGCGATTTTATGAAAGAGCCATACCGGCTTCAGCAAGCTGCTTTGCGAGTAGGCCCCGGATCTGCGCTGCGCTTGTACGGGGTGACACACACCTGATCACCCCGGCTGCAAGACCTGGCGGACGCATTCGACCGCGCCCATTTCCTCACGTATGCCGGATCACCAGCAAAGTAATGTCGTCATGGACGACCTGGGTTCCGATATGGGCTTTCAGGTCGGCGAGGATGCCTTCCAGCACACGGGTAGCGCTTGGCGTGTTGTGGGCGCGGGCGCTGTCGACCAGCCGGTCGAGGCCGAACAGTTCGCCGTCCGGGCTTTCGGCTTCCGTAACCCCGTCGGTGTAGAGCACGATGATGTCTCCTGAGGCGAACGCCAGCTCCCTGGTCTCGATAAAGGGCGCGATGTCCTCGTCGAGGCCGATCGGGAAGCCGAGATCGACCGTGTCGATAACCTCGCAGCCACCGTCCGGCTTCAGGACGATCAGTTCCTCGTGCTGGCCGGACAGGGTTACCTTGTCCGTTTCGAAGTCGAGGAAGGACAGGGTCAGGTGCTTGTCTGTCTTGGTGCGCTTGATGTTGCGGCAGATGGCGCTGTTGAGCGAGGTCAGGAACTGGCGGGGATCGGAGGGACCGCGCTCCTGCAGCGCGACCGCGACCGACTGCACCATCAGCATCAGGACGCCGCTCTCCAGCCCGTGACCGGTGACGTCGCCGATGCCGATCTTGACCCTGTCATCCAGCTGCAGGACGTCATAGTAGTCGCCGCCGACTTCGTCGGCCGGCTCCATGAAGGCGGCGATTTCCAGCTGGTGAATGCCGCCGAGTTCGTCCTTGGTCGGCAGGACCATCATCTGGATCTGCCGCGCGACCTCGATTTCCGCGCCGAGGCGCAGGTTTTCCGATTTCAGCTGCGCGTTCAGATGGGCGATCTCGGTGTTCGCCTGGCCAAGATCCTGATTCATGCTGTGCAAGCGCGTTGCCTGGTGCCATTGCAGGGCGGTCACGGCCGCGCCGATGGCGCCGGCGGTCGCGAAATAGAGCAGCAGATATTTGAACGACCACAGGTTTTCGGCGATTGGCTGGCTGATGGTGATCGCCTGGATGCCGCGCACATCGCCTTCCTTCCAGTCGGTCTTCGGACTTTCGGCATGGGAATTGTGGCAGGCAACGCAGGACGCGCCGAGCATCACCGGAGAAGCGATCTGGATCTTGCGGCTGAACAGCGACCCAAGATAGCCGATCTCGATATCGTCCGGATCCCGGCTTTTCCGGAAGTCCGCGAGCGCCTTTTCCTCGAATGGGGTGAGTTTGTGGTCCGCTCTGCCGGTGAAGGGCAGGTCGGAAACGAACCGGTATTTGAGATTGCGCGCATTGCCGCCGATGACCTCGCCAAGTTCAATGGACAGCGTTGCCGGGATCGGGATGCCGCCGGGCGTGTCGTGATATTCGTGGGTCGGCGTGATGTCGCCCGGAGCATTCTGCACACGGGAAATGATGTTCTGGGCGTAATAGGTGCGGATCTTGCTGATGGTCTGGTCGAGATCGATCGCCTGGGATTGCAGCGAAGCGTCGGAAATCGCGCGCAGGTCCAGCCACACCGCGACGGGCAGCATGCCGAGGCCGATCACCACGAGCGCCAGAAACACCGCCGGCCGTTCGATCAGCTTGAGCCAAAACTTGTCTACGCGGCGTTGTTCGATCTGGTGCATGTTCAACCTGGTGGTGTGCCCGGGGGCGGATAGATGCTTTTGGCCGGAAACAGGGAAGACCAGCGCAGTGTCGGTATTGTGACGGCTGCTTGCCGTCTTTGCCATATCGCTGCGGAAGAATTTACAGTCTTGTTTTCAGCACGTTGTAATTGTCTAGTAAACCCTCTGACGTCTAAGCGGAGCGAGGCAGCATGCAAACCCATCTCGTTTTTACGGTCATTGCCAAGGACCGCCCGGGGCTTGTCGAGCGCATGGCCGACATCATCGCCGGCACGGGCGGCAACTGGATCGAGAGTTCCATGGCGCGCCTTGGCGGCGAGTTCGCCGGCATCGTGCGAATCGCCATTGACGGCATGCATTCCGACGACCTGGTGGCGCAGCTTCGGTCACTGTCCGCGGACGGCATCGACATCACGCTGCGCTCCGATCAGGAGGGCACCGACATGCCGCAAGGCGCTTCGGCCCATCTCGATCTGGTGTCCCAGGACCACCCCGGCATCCTGCGCGACATCACGCACGTCCTCAGCCAAAAGGGCGTCAGCATCGAACATCTGGAAACGGAAGTGACCTCCGGCTCGATGCAGGGCGAGGCGCTGTTCAAGGCCTCCGCCGATCTGCGCCTGCCTGTCGGTCTCGATCCGGCCGATCTTTCCGAAGCACTTCAGGAGACGGCGGGAGACATGATGGCGGATGTCAATTTGATTGACTGACGCCGCCATGCTCGGCCAGGATCATGGTGCCTTGTGCGGGTATTTTGTCCACACGGCATGGTGTCCGCTGTTGCAAAAGCGGCCACGCGATGATTTCACTCGATTTCGATGTCTGCGGGGCGGCAAAACGCTAGTTGTGTCCGCGCCAGGCATGGCCAATATTTTTTGAGGCGGACCAAGTCTTCATGTCGATTCTCATCACCGGCGGGGCCGGTTATCTCGGCTCACATTGCTGCGTGTCATTTCTTGAAAGTGGGCATGAAGTGGTCGTATTCGACAACTTTAGCAACTCAAATCCCGAATCGCTCAAGCGGATTGAAGCGATCACCGGGAAACAGCCCAAGTTTGAGCACGGCGACATCCGGGATCAGGCCGCGCTCGAAACAGCCTTAAAACGTCACGATTGTGAAGGCGTCATTCATTTCGCCGGGTTGAAGGTCGTCGGGGAATCTTTGCAAGATCCTCTGTCTTATTACGACAACAATGTCATCGGCACCCATCGCCTTTTGAAGGCACTGTCCACAGTTGGGGTCCACAAACTTATTTTTTCCTCTTCGGCGAATGTATATGGCGAACCAAGGGCGCTTCCCGTTACCGAGGATCATTCCTTAAACCCGGGAAATCCATATGGGCGCACCAAGCTGGTCGTTGAAGACATGTTGCGAGACCTCTCGGCCAGCGACTCGCGTTGGCGTATTGGAATTTTGCGCTACTTCAATCCGGTCGGCGCGCATCACAGTGGCCTGATTGGCGAAGACCCGCTGGATGTTCCCAACAATCTCATGCCCTATTTCGCGCAGGTTGCCACGGGCAGGCGCGAACACCTTAGTGTCTTTGGCAATGACTATCCGACACCAGATGGCACCGGGATGCGTGACTACATCCATGTCGTCGACCTGGTCCAGGGCCATCTGCACGCGTATGAAAAACTGGCGGAACTGGCGTCTCCTGAAAATTGCTTTTGTGTGAACCTCGGTACGGGCCATGGCCACAGCGTTCTCGAACTGGTCCAGGCTTTTGAAAGAGGCGCCAATCGGCCGATCCCCTATCAAATCGTCGGGCGGCGCGCAGGGGATGTGGCCGAGAGTTACGCCGACACGCAGAAAGCCAAAGCGTTTCTGTCCTGGTCCGCGGAGCGCAATCTGGAAGACATGTGCTCCGACACCTGGAACTGGGTGCGGAAAAACCCGCTTGGCTATGAGCCGGATGCCAATGCGGAAGACTAGGTCGGCGTTAACTTTTCAGGACCCTCTAGCGTCCTTCCGGGTTGGATGGGGCCGGACCATTTTGCAACATGCTTGATCTACTGACGTTCTCGGGCGACCTTTGGCTGCATCAGGGGCCCGGCGGCTGGACGTTCATCACCCTGCCGTCCGACTGCGCAGAGCAGATCCGCTTTTACACCGGCAGCCGGAAGGGCCGGGCCTGGGGCATGATCAAGGTCAGCGCCCGCATCGGATCTTCCTCCTGGGACACCACCATCTGGCCGGACAAGGCCTCGGGCTCGTTCCTGCTGCCGGTCAAGGCGGCGGTGCGCAAGAAAGAGAAAATTGCGGCTGGGGACACTGTCGAGGTGTCGCTGCAATTGCTGGTGCCTCCGGGGTTCTAGGTCCTGTTGACAAAGTCTTGCAGCCATATGCGAGCCGCGGCGAGATTGAGGAACGCGGCGAAGGATGCCTTGGTCTTGTCGTATCGGGTGGCGATCCTGCGGAACTGTTTGACCTTGT
>NZ_JALNMJ010000028.1:0-57500 GCF_023156505.1 Roseibium sediminicola
CTTGGACGTATCCATTCCAACACGGCTAATATTCTTCATGGACGGCTCCATCGTTTGAGATCATCAACAACCTCATTCTGGCACATCGATGCCGTAGGGGCCGTCCACCCCAACAGGACTCCTCTTAGGTGTTTGTTTGGCTGCAACAAATGATGAGGGTTCCTGGGTCCCCGCTTCCGCATGCCTTCTGCTCTTTCACGACGTCATCCCATGGCTTGACCATGGGATCCATGCCGTTCCGGTTCAAAAGGGTCTGTCGGGCATTCGGGGCAAGGCAACGGCATGGATTGCCGGATCAAGTCCGGCAATGACGAAGGTTGCGAGAGGCCTGGCGGGGCCTGTCCACTGTTGCCTGACACCGCCCCCTCTGGACATTCGTCCACCCGCACCGCATATCTGGACCAACCGTTCTGAAATCCCAATGGCGCTGAAGCGCCGCCCGCCGGGAGTTGCCTCATGGCTTTGAAAGTTGCGGTCCAGATGGACCATATCTCGACCATCAACACTGCCGGCGACAGCGCCTTTGCGATGATGCTGGAGGCGCAGGCGCGAGGCCACGCGCTCTTCCACTACACGCCCGACCGCCTGGCGCAGCGCGGCGATGATGTCTTCTGCGCGCTGGAGCCGGTCGAGGTTCGCGACGAAAAGGGCAATCACTTCACGCTCGGCGAAAAACAGCGTTTCAACATGCGCGACATCGACGTGGTGCTGATGCGCCAGGACCCGCCCTTCGATCTCTCCTATATCGCCGCGACGCATATCCTTGAGAAGATCCATCCCGAAACGCTGGTGGTCAACGATCCGGCCGAGGTCCGCAACGCGCCGGAAAAGCTGTTTGTCACCGAATTTCCCGACCTGATGCCGCCGACGCTGATCACCCGGGACCGGGCGGAAATCGATTTCTTCAGGGAAGAATATGGCGACATCGTCATGAAACCGCTGTTCGGCCATGGCGGCGCGGCCGTCTTCCGGATCACGCAGGACGATCTCAATTACGGCTCGCTCTACGATTTCTTCGCCGCAACCTTCCGCGAACCCTGGGTGATCCAGCAGTTCCTGCCGAATGTGAAACACGGCGACAAGCGCATCCTGCTGGTCGATGGGGAATTTGCCGGCGCGGTCAACCGGGTGCCGGCGGCCGGAGACCTCCGCTCCAACATGGTCCGCGGCGGCGCGCCCACCGACAGCGACCTGACCGATCGCGAACGCGAAATCTGCGCCCGGCTCGGGCCATCGCTGAAAGAAAAAGGCCTCATCCTGGTCGGCATCGACGTGATTGACGGCATGCTGACGGAGATCAACGTCACCGCCCCGACCGGCATCCGCGCTATCCGCAATCTCGGCGGCCCGGACGTCGCCAAGATGGTCTGGGACGTTCTGGAAGCGAAGGTGAAGGCCTGAGCGCAAAAAAAACCTCCGCGTGGGCGCGGAGGTATAAGAGTTTGTGCTTAGACAATGCAACAGAGGGCCTACTCGGCAGCCTCTGTCAGTAAAACCCTTGCCCCTCCGACTTCTTCCTTAACGAATGGAAAATTCGTTTAAAGACTCGTGCCCAATGTGCTGTTGGGATGGAAAAGGGAAATGAAATCAATCTGTTGCTGTCTCGAAAAAACATAAGCTTTTTTACGGATTGCCGGGAAGCCTTGGCTGAAAAGGCTTTTTGGTTGGCAGTTTGGCCAGTTGGTCACACACTCGCAGCCCGCTCAGGTGTCACCCCGGCCTTGAGCCGGGGCCTGCTCGCCGCGCCGCTTGCGCAAGCCTCCGGATATCTGCCGCGTAGGCTGCTGCACAAAAATTCTGCTCTGGAAATGAGTGGGTCCCGGATCTCCGCTTCGCTGCGTCCGGGATGACACCCGGGTGTGTGGAGGCGGTTCCCCGGGTCCGATGATCCAGTCCCCAAAAAGATCAAGGCCGCTTCTCCTTGCGGGAAAAGCGGCCTTCCAAAGCAACCGGCAAGTGGGATTACTCGGCGGCTTCAGTCTTGAGCACGCCGCGTCGGATCTGATCTTCCTCGATCGATTCGAACAGGGCGCGGAAATTGCCTTCACCGAAGCCTTCATCGCCCTTGCGCTGGATGAATTCGAAGAAGATTGGACCGATCACGGTCTTGGAGAAGATCTGCAGCAGGATCTTGGTCATGCCGCCATCGACGACGCCCTCGCCGTCGATCAGGATGCCGTGGCGCTTCATGCGTTCGATCGGTTCGCTGTGACCGTTCACGCGCTTGTGGGAACGCTCGTAATAGGTCTCCGGCGGGCCGGGCATGAATTTCAGCTCGTTTTCGGCCAGCTTGTCGGTGCTGTCGTAAATATCGTCCGTGCCGACGGCGATGTGCTGGATGCCCTCGCCGTTGTATTTTTTGAGGTATTCCTCGATCTGGCTGGTGTCGTCCTTGGACTCGTTCAGCGGAATGCGGATCTTGCCGCAGGGGCTGGTGATCGCCCGGCTGACGAGGCCCGTGATACGGCCGTCAATGTCGAAGAAATGGATCTGCTTGAAGTTGAACAGGTCGCGGTAGAAGTCCCACCACTTGTCCATGTTGCCGCGATAGACATTGTGGGTCAGGTGGTCGAGATAATAGAAACCCACGCCTTCCGGCTTCGGATCGAACTCGCGCAGCCAGGTGAATTCCTTGGAATAGGCCGAGCCCTTGTCGCCATAGGTGTCGACAAAATAAAGCAGCGAACCGCCGATCCCGACAATCGCCGGAACGTCCAGGGTCTTGTCGTCCCCTTCATAGGGTGTTGCGCCCTTGGCAACGGCGTGATCGAAGGCTTGTTTGGCATCGACCACGCGCCAGGCCATGGAAGGCGCGCACGGGCCGTGCGTGTCGACGAATTTCATGCCGAAACTGCCCGGCTCGGCATTCAGCACATAGGTAACGTCGCCCTGGCGGTAGAGCGTGATGTTCTTGGACTTGTGTTTGGCGACCGGCACATAGCCCATCTTGCGGAACAGAACGTCCAGCGCCGCCGGGTCCGGATGGGAGAATTCGACAAATTCAAAGCCGTCCGTTCCGGCCGGGTTTTCCGGCGTGATTTCGGCAGGCGGTGCATGATGCGGAAACGGTCCCATGGCTGGCAGTCCTCTCGAAGGAATTCATTTCTCACAGGATGCCGGTAGCTACGCGCAGTGTGTGTGCAATCCACGTGTTTTCGCGTAAGATGTTGCACACAATGTGCGTCAAGAAGTGAGTTTGCGCATGACTGTTGCTCTGGATGGCTTTGATGTGAAATTGCTGGCGGCCCTGCAGGACAATGCCGCTCTGACCAATGCCGAACTCGGCGAGATTATCAGCCTCTCCGCCAGCCAGGTGTCGCGCCGGCGCAGCAAGCTGGAGGAGGCCGGGGTGATCCGCGGATACCGCGCGGCGCTCGACCCGGAAGCGCTGGGCCTGACGGTCACGGCCTTTGTCGGGGTCACGCTTGGCGCGCATTCCAAGGAAAACGCCCGCAAGTTCCGCAACATGGTGAAAGCCATGCCGGAAGTGCAAGAGGCGCATACGCTGACCGGCGATCTCGATTACATGCTCAAAATCGTGGTGGCGGACCTGAAAGCGCTCAGCAACATCATCAATGACGAGCTCTTGCCCCAGGAAGCGGTCCACCATGTGCGCTCGTCGATCGCGATGGAGACACTGAAGGACGACAATCTTTTGCCGCTCGGATCGTCCTGAAAGAGAGGGTCAAAGACCGAACAGCTTGATCAGGTCCGACCAGAAATCCTTGCGCAGCCCAGGCAGGTCCGGTGCGGCGTTGCCGAACGGGTCCGACAGGCAGATGTCGGTGTAACCCTGCTGCGCGGACAGGAGACAGGTGTCCGGCTGACACGAAAAGCTGTCGGCCATGTAAAGCCGCTTGCCGGCGTGGGTCCTGAAGATCAATTCAGGCAGTCCGGCAGCGCCTTTCGAGACCAGGACATAGGTCGGATAGTCTTCGCCGCGCGGCAGGCCTCTGTCCTGGACGGCGTGGATGGTCACGGACGCGTCCGGTCTGGTTTCCGGCGAACAGCCCTTGACGTGAAACGCAAACAGGCGGCCTGTTGTGCTTTCGCCCGCTTCCGCCAGGATCTTCGCGAACTGGAGGCTCCCTCCCTCACTGTCAAACGGGGCATAGGCATCCGCGGCATCGTTGACGGAAAAGGCCGAGGCAGTCGGTTCTGGCAGCGTCAGCGTCAGCGCCAGGAGCAGAAACACCGGGAGAAGCCGTCGCACTGGAACGTTTCGGATCAAATCAAACCTCGCATGTGCCGGTTCGCGTTGATTGAGCCCGGCCGTCGTCAAGCAGATGTAACGCAAACTTGCGCAGCTTGCAGAAAATCCCATTTGATAGGACGGTGAGTTTTGCCCGTGTCAGGGATCATTTTGAGGAGCCAAGAATGTTCGACGCAAAATCCTTGCTGGATCAGTTTCTGGGAAGCCAGGCCGGCGGCCCATCCGGCCAGCGCGGCTCCGGCCGAGGCGGTTCGGGAGACCTGCTCTCCCAGGGCAAGGATTTTCTGTCATCCCAGGGCGGAGGCCTTGCGCTGGGCAGCCTCGCCGGGCTGATGCTGGGCACCAAAAGCGGCCGCAAGCTCGGCAAGAAGGCGGTTACCTATGGCGGCCTCGCGCTGGTGGCGGGCCTTGCCTACAAGGCCTATCAGGGGCACCAGGCCAACCAGCAGAATGCCCCGCGCCCGCAATATCCGCAGGACGAGCCGATCCCGATCGAGGCGCCGCGCGGCACCGCCTTCGATCCGTGCGAGCATCCGGGCGGCGAACACCAGGTCGCGATCGACCTGCTCTCGGCCATGATTGCCGCGGCCAAGGCCGACGGTCATATCGACCGGGATGAACAGGACAGGATCTTCGCCAAGATCGACGAGGCCGGCCTCGACAGCGAGGCCAAGGCTTTTCTGATGGACGAATTGCGTTCGCCGCTTGACCTCGACAAGGTCGTCGCCAGTGCTACCTGCCAGGAAACGGCTGCCGAGATCTACGCCGCTTCGCGGCTTGCCATCAATCCGGACCATCCGGCCGAACAGGCTTACCTGCAGATGCTTGCCGCGCGGCTTGGTCTGGAACAGGGCCTGGTCGAAGAAATTGAGCTCGCCGTACGCGAAGCGGAGATGGCGAACTAACGCACACGCAAAAAAAGATCCGGGCGCTCCGAGCTGCATGTTTCGGAACGCCCGGATAACCGGCCCGCAACGCACGGACGTCGCGATGGCAAACCGTGCGTGGGCTAAAAAAGCACCGGCCCTGTGGGGGAGCCGGCGCCACCCGGACCGGCTATTGCGTCGTGTTTTCGGCGATCAGCTCCATCGCCCGCTCATAGAGCTTGCTGCCGTCGAGACCCTTCTCATCCATCTCGACGATCCATTTTTCCCTGGTGGGGGCGGCGGCTTCCTTCCAGCGCGCGATCTCTTCATCAGAAAGCTCAATGATGTTGCCGCCTGCCGCAACCGCCGCATCGCGCGGTCCGGCATCGTCCAGTTGCATCTGTTTACCGGCAAAGGCGGAGAGTTCCAGGCCTGAATTCCGGTCGATCACCTCTTTGAGGTCATCGGGAAGCGCGTCATAGGTGGCCCGGTTCATCGCCAGCACGAAGGCGGCCGTGTAGAGAGGATCATCGCCGAAATCCGTGTGGTTGCTGACCAGCTCGTTGATCTTGAGCGCTCCGGTCACCTCCCACGGCACCACAGTGGCGTCGATTACCCCCTTGGAAAGCGCTTCGGGAACCGCCGGAACCGGCATGCCGACCGGCGTCGCGCCAAGCGACTTGAACATGTCGTTGGTGACGCGCGTGGGTGCGCGCAGCTTGACGCCGTTGAGATCGTCCAGGCTGTCGATCGGCTCCTTGGAATGGATCAGCCCGGGTCCGTGCACCCAGAGGCCGAGCACCTTCATGTCCTTGAAGTCTTCCTCCAGCATGGTTTCCTCGGCCAGTTGCCAGAAGGCGCGCGAGACGGCCTCGGCATTGGTCATGACAAAGGGCAGCTCGAACACTTCCGTCCGCGGGAACCGGCCGGGCGTGTAACCGGGCAGGGTCCAGACGATGTCGGCGACGCCGTCGATGGCCTGGTCGATCAGTTCCGGCGGCTTGCCGCCGAGTTGCATGGACGGGAAGTGCTGGATTTCGATCCGGCCATTGGATTCTTCGTTGATCTTGGCCATCCACGGTTCAAGAATGTTCTTCGGCACGCTCGCCTGGGCCGGCAGCATCTGGTGCAGGCGCAGCGTCACGTCCGCAGCCTCCGCAGGTGCTGATGTTCCCCCCAGCAGGCCGGCGGCAGCCAGGATGGTTCCAGCGACGGCCAGCCTCAATTTCCTGTTTTTGTGCATGATTTCCTCCCTTTCTTGTCTCGCCCGCCCGCAGCTTGCTCCCGCGCGGTGCTCAGGCCTGTTCTTCCGGCAAATGCACGACAAGCCCATCCAGCTCGCTGCTGAGTTTCAGCTGGCACGACAGGCGCGAGGTTTCGCGCAGTTCCGCCGCTGCGCATTCCAGCATGTCTTCCTCGCCGTCAACGCGCGCGCCGGTCTTGCCGGCCCAGGCCTCGTCGACATAACAATGGCAGGTGGCGCACATCATCGCGCCGCCGCATTCGGCGAAAATGCCGTCGATGCCGTTGTTGACGGCGGTCTCCATCACGCTGGCGCCTTCTGCGGCGTCGAGTGTGGTCTGGCCGCCGTCCGGCTGGATGAAGGTGATCTGGACCATGGTTTTCCTCCTCAGCTCAGCCTGACCGGCAGGTTCAACGGCCCCCGGAAGCCGAAGCCGCTCCAGACGACATCCTCCGCCCTGTCCAGCTTCATGTTCGGAAAGCGCTCGAACAGCATCGGCAGCAGGATTTCCCCCACGGTCCGCCGAGAAATATGGGCGCCGGCGCAATGATGCGGCCCGCTGCCGAAGGCCTGGTGGGGCGCCTTCTTGCGGAAGACGTTGAAGCTCTCGCCGTCCTCGTAAAGGTCCTCGTCCCGGTTGGCCGAAGCCTGGATGGTCATCAGCGTCACGCCTTCGGGAATGTCGATCCCGTCGATTTCAAGATCGCGCGTGACCCGGCGCGACGAGGCCTGGATCGGTGCGACCCAGCGAACGCCCTCCTCGAAAGCTTCCGCCCAGGCTTCCTGACGCTTGACCTCTTCCAGCTGGTCCGGATTGGTCAGAAGCCCAAAAAGGATGGTCGCCAGCGCGTCCCGCGGTTCGTTGATGCCGCCGCCAATAGCAATCTTGATGTTTGCGTAGACCTGGCTCATCGGAATCGGGTTTTTCGCATTCAGCATCACCGAGAGGGCGGAATTGTTCGGCTCCGCCCGGTGACGATCCAGGAGACTGTCAAAGACCGCGTCCATCTCGGCATTGGCCGCATCGGATTTTTCGAATGGCTCGTCCGCGAAGCCGAAATTGCCGGCGCCGTCGATCAGGGTCTGCGACCAGCGCTGCATGTCCGCGTCGCTGACCTCGTCAAGACCCAGAATATGCGCCAGGATCCGGGCCGCGATCGGCCCGCACAGCGCGGTAAAGAGGTCCACGGTTTCGCCGCGCGGCAGCCGGTCCAGATAGTCGGTTGCTATGGTCCGGTAGAGATCGGCCCAGTCCGTCTTGATGACCTTGGGCGAAAAGGCCGGCTGCATGGCCATGCGTTCGCGCCGGTGTTCCTCGCCGTCCTTGCGCATCAGCGTATGCGCCAGGAAGGCCCGGCGCATCGGGGTGACGGGATCGTCGGAGCTGAACAGTTCCGGATCGTCCTTCACCATCTTGGTGTGCTTCGCCTTGGTCAGAAAGATCCGGCGCGCAGCCGGGACTTCCACAATTGGCGTCTCAGCGCGCATCCGCCGGTAGACCGGATAGGGATCCCGCGTCAGGTCCGCCAGGGTCAGGGTCTCATTGACCGGTGCGACCGCCATGTGCCTTCTCCTCCCAAATCCGGCAGAAGGCGACTGTAGATCGCCCCCATAAAATCAAGCAATGCGATTGACTTTATAGTTGCGATCTAATTTTTTGATTTTACTGCCTGGAAACGGCACAGCTGCCGGAAGGAGGACCTGTGACGAAACCCGTCGATCCGCTGGACATCGATTTTCGCGCCCTGCAGGTTCTGATCTGGGTGCACCAGTTCCGGTCCTTCACCCGGGCCGCCGAGGAACTCGGCGTCAACCAGTCGGCCGTCAGCTATACGATCAACAAGCTGCGGGAGGTGTTCCAGGACCCGCTGTTCGTGCGCCAGTCGCGGCGCCTGCACGTAACGCAGCGCTGCGAGGACATCGTCCAGCAGGCCAAGAGGCTGACGGTGGAATTCCGGCAACTGACCGCGCCGCCCGAGTTCGACCCAAAAACGGCAGCGCAGAAATTCGTCATTGCCTGCAATTTCTATGAACGCGTCCTGATCATTCCGGACATCGTCAAGACGCTGACACGGGAAGCGCCAAATCTGGAGCTTGAAATCATCGATGCATCCGGGATCGGCCATGAACGCCTGATGCGCAACGAGGCCGATCTTCTGATCGGACCGTTTGAGCGCTCGGACCCGCAGTTTTACAGGCGTGACCTTTACCGGGACCGCTATGTCTGTCTGTTGGACCCGGCCCATCCGATGGCGGACGAGCCGTTGAGCCTGGAAGATTATCTGGGCCTCGATCATGTGCTGGTCACCTATGGCGGCCAGTGGCGCTCGCGCTACCTGATCGAACTGGAAAGGCTGGGCAGGGAGTTGAAGGTTGTCCTGCGGGTGCCGAGCCCGGCCGGCCTTGAGCAGTTGGTGCGCGGCTCAAATCTTGTCGCAACCGTCCCGGAGCGTCTGTCCAAAGCCGTCAGTGCCGGGCTCCGGACGATCGCCTGCCCGGTCGAAACCTCGGTCACGATCGGGCTGGTCTGGACGGCGGTCAATCATCGTTCGCCAGTGCATATGTGGGTCCGCGACATGATCTACCGCCTGAACAGCAGGACGCGGACCCTTGAAGACGCTCAGGCGGGTTGAGGCCCGACATAGCGCGAGGACGGCCGGATCAGCTTGCCGGTCGCCTGCTGTTCCAGCACATGAGCACACCAGCCCGGGGTGCGGCCGGTGGCAAAGAGCGGCGTGAACAGCGTCCGGTCGATGCCGATCGCGTCCAGAAGGACTGCGGTATAGAACTCCACATTGGTGTCCAGCGGCCGGTCCGGCTTGGCCTTTCTGAGAGCGGCAAGGGCTGCCTTCTCGATGCTTTCGGCAAGCCGCACCTTCGGATTGTCGGCGCCGAGCTTGCGCAGGCCCGCCTTCAAAACGTCGGCGCGTGGATCCCGGGTCCGGTAGATGCGGTGGCCGAACCCCATCAACCGCTCCTTGCGCGCCAGCGCATCCGTGATCCAGGCGTCCGCGTTTTCCGGAGTGCCGATGGCATCGATCATGTCGAGCACCGGTCCAGGCGCGCCGCCATGCAACGGGCCGCTGAGCGCGCCCATGGCCCCGAGCACGGCCTGTTTCAGGTCCGCCTGGGTCGAACCGATCACCCGGGCCGTGAAGGTCGAGGCGTTGAGGCCGTGATCCAGGATGGTGACGAGATAGCGGTTGAGCGCATCGGCATGGGCTTCAGGCGGCGTTTCCCCGGACAACATGCGCAACAGGTCGGTGGCCGTTTCCAGGGTGCTGTCCGGAGCGAGCGGTGTCAGCCCGTTGGCGATCCGGTGGGACGCGGCCAGAAACACCGGAAGGGCACCGCTGACCGCGATTGCCGCCGGGATTTCGCCGGTGACCGGCAGGGCCGCGAGCCCGAGCTGCATGCGCTCATAGACGGAAAGTTCCGGGGATGCCGCCTCCAGCAAAGGCACCACCTGAAAGGCCGACCGGCGCGCTTCGCCGAAGGCAGCTCTGAGAGCGGACGCACCCGTGATATCGAAATCCCGCCAGAGATGGGCAACGGCCGATTCAAACGGCATCTTGCCGGCGATTTCCTCGATCCTTTGGCCGCGCAGGATCAGAATACCGTTCTGGCCGTCGACATGGCTGAGGGCTGTGTTGGCTGCGACGACCCCCTCCAGACCGGCAATCGGGTCCGGGGTCATCCGGGCGGGACTTGGCGCTTCTGTCATGGGTCTCTCCTTTGTGGTTGGAGGCCAGATAGAAGAAGACAATTGCATTGATCAATATTGATACATAAAATCAAGTTATGACCAAGCCGATTTATCTTTCCGCTCGCGAGGCGGCCGCCGAGCTCGGCGTCCAGCCAGCCACCCTCTATGCCTATGTCAGCCGGGGTCTGATTACCTCCAGCGCCGGGCCGGGCAAGAAACGCCGCTACGATGCCGCCGAGGTGCGCCGGCTCAAGGGACGCCGGGCGGCCGACGATCACACCGGCGCCCGCCCGCTTACCGGCGATCCGGTGCTGGAAACGGAGCTCACGCTGATTTCCGAGGAAGGTCCTGTCTACCGGGGCCGGCGGGCAATCGATCTGGCGGAAACCTCGACACTGGAAACCGTGGCGACGCTGCTCTGGAACTCCGAGCGCGATCCTTTTGCCGAGGAGGCGCCCCTGCCGCCGCCGGACTTGCCCGCCGGTCTCGGGGCGCTCGACCGGCTGATGATGGGGCTCGCCGCCTGGCCGCTTCAGGACCGCGCTGCCTACACCCAGGCACCGAAACTTCTGCAGGCCAAGGGCGCGGCGCTGTTGCGCTATTCCGTGGCGGTGCTTTTGAACGCGGACCCGGTCGCGGTGCCGATCCACAGCCAGATCGCCAAGGCCTTCGGCGTGTCGTCCTCGGCGAAAAACGTCATCCGAGCCGCACTGGTGCTGTGCGCCGATCACGAACTCAACACCAGCGCCTTCGCTACCCGTTGCGCCGCCTCCACCAGGGCGCCACTGCATGCCGCGCTCATCTCCGGACTTGGGGCCTTTGCCGGGCCGCGCCACGGCGCCGCCTCCGACCGGGCGACCGCCTGGCTGTCGACGGTGACACCCGAAACCGACATTGAGGCAAAACTGTCCGACCGGCTCAGCCGCGGCGAACCCCTGCCCGGCTTTGGCCATTCCATTTACGGCGATGAGGACCCGCGCGCGGAATGCCTGCTCAAGGTTCTCTACCGAAGCGAGCCGGACCACCCTTTCGTCCAGCGCCTGCCCGGCCTGGTCGGTGTCGCCCGGGACTTGTTCGGCGTCGCGCCGAATGTCGATCTGGCACTGGCGGCGATCCAGAAGACTTATGATTTGCCTCGGGACGCCGGCAAGATCATCTTCTGCGCCGCGCGCATGACCGGCTGGATCGCCCATGCGCTTGAACAATATGCGGCTCCCGAACAGATCCGCCCCCGGGCAGCCTATGTCGGCGAGCGGCCGGAATAAGCGCCGGCGGGCTTGAAAACCCGTCAGGCAGCGGCTACCTGAAAGGCACGCACATGTCGTGCGACCATGGAGACTTGATGTCAGAGATTGCGTGATCCGGCTCTCTTAAAGAGCGGAGAGCCGAAAATACATGAACCGGTGCCCGGCGCGGGCGCCTGATTACATGTGTTTAAATCACGAGACATCCAATGCCACGGAACTATTCCGACTTTTTCCCTTCGGCCCCAAAACCGAATCCGCAAGATCAGCAGGTAACGCCTCTTCAGGCGCTTGGCTGGCAACCCTTTTTCACCCAGCAGACCAGCGCCGACGCGCTTGAGCAGACCCCGCCCGTTCGGGTTGTCGAAGTCCATCGCAATGCGCTGCATTTGATCGGCGACGGCATCGACGCGACCATACCGCCGCGCATCGAGGCAACGGTGGGCGACTGGGTCCTTCTGGACCGGGACCAGCCGGCGGCCAGCCTTGTTCTGGAGCGCAAGAGCCTGCTGAAGCGGCGCGCACCCGGCTCGGACCGGCAGATCCAGCTGATCGCCGCCAATATCGAGACGGCCTTTGTGGTCTCCTCCTGCAATCCCGATTTCAACATCGCCCGCCTGGAACGCTACATCGCGCTGGCCTTCGAGGCTGAGATCACGCCGGTGATCGTGCTGACGAAATCTGATCTTGCCGACGTTCCGGAGGCTTATCTCGATCAGGCCCGGGCCATCTCGGACCTTGTTCCGGTCATCACGCTGGATGCAAGGGGTACGGAACCGCGCGAAAAGCTGGCCGCATGGTGCAAGCCCGGTCAGACCGTTGCGTTTCTGGGCTCTTCTGGCGTCGGCAAGTCGACCCTGACCAATGCGCTCGCCGGGACAGAGGAGATCGCGACGCAGGCGATCCGCGAGGACGATGCCAAGGGCCGCCACACCACCACCCGCCGCCAGCTGCATCGGGTTCCGGGCGGCTGCCTGGTGCTGGACACGCCCGGCATGCGCGAGTTGCAGCTGACCGACGTCGCCTCGGGCATCGACGACCTGTTTGCGGACCTGAATGCGTTGGCAACGACCTGCCGGTTCAAGGACTGCAAGCACGAAAGCGAGCCTGGTTGCGCCGTTCAGGCGGCGATCGACGAAGGTGACCTTGACCCGTCCAGATTGACGAGATGGCGCAAGCTGAAGGCCGAGGAAGCCTTCAATTCCGCCAGCCTTGCCGAACGCCGCTCGAAGGATAAGGCTTTTGGCAAGATGGTCCGGGGTATCATGAAGGAGAAGAAACAGTCGAAGTGGAGTTCCGACTAGCCATCTTCAGCCGCCCCGGAACTTCGCGTTTCTCGGGGCGGCCGAAACTGGAGGCCAGTAACGTCTTGCCCCCGCCGGCGGGGCAGAGAGGGCGCCAAACGGGTTCTTAATGTCTTGAAGGTGGAATGACGTCTGGCTTGGAGAGGATTTGCGTTCCGGTCCAGGGACCTGAAAGGGGGAAAGCGGATGTCGACAATCTTCGATCATGTCGTCAACGTCATGCTGCCGGTGCTCCTGTGCGTTCTGCTCGGCTATGCCCTTGCCAAGATCAGGGCACCGTTCGACCGGAAGCTGTTCGGCGCATTGGTCGCCAATGTCGGTTATCCCGCTCTGATCCTGTCGCACCTGGCCAAGGAGCACATTCAGCTCCACACCTTTCTCACCGTTATGGCCGCCGCCGCGGGGCTCGTCCTGCTGCTCTGCATCCTCGGATTTGGCGTCCTCAAGATTCTGCGTCTGCCCATCAAGGCCTATCTGGCGCCGATGATGCTGATCAATGTCGGCAATATCGGCTTGCCGGTGGCGACGCTGGCCTTCGGTCCGGAAGGAGCGGCTGTTGCCATCGGCTTTGTTGTCGTGGTGCTGGTCGCCATTTTTACGATCGGCCAGGCACTGCCGATGGGGCGTCCGGATTTTGCCACGCTGGCGCGTCAGCCGGTTGTCTACGCGGTCGCGCTCGCACTGTTTCTCCTCGCCACGGGACTGAAGCTGCCAGGGCCGGTTGACCAGAGCCTGACGATCCTGGCGGGTCTGGCCGTGCCTGTCATGCTGCTGACCCTTGGATACAGCCTGGCAACGCTTGAAACCGGTGGGCTCGTGCGGGCCTTTTTCCTGTCTGGCCTGCATATCGTCAATGGCATCATTGCCGCCTTCGTCCTGACGAGCGTTTTGACGCTGGATCCAAAAATCGAAAGCGTGATCGTGCTGCTGTGCTTCATGCCGCCCTCGGTCGCAAGTTACCTGGCGGTGGCGCAGTACCAGCCCGACGATGCTCCCGGCGTTGCCGGCTTCATCTTTGTGTCCACGATCCTGACGCTGGTCACGCTGCCGCTCGTGCTGACCTACTGGGCCACAGGCTGACCGCCGTCAGGCCCGAGGCGTCTTCCGGCGTCGCCCGGGTCAGTCCCTTGGGCACAGCAACCGCAGTCATGAAAGTCAGGGCCTCGCTTTCATGAAGGATTCGAAATCGGGCAGGCCTTCCGGCATGGTTTCGGCTCGGTCGAAACAGCCGAACGTGCCGCCGTCCTTCATATCCTCCGCAGCTGAAATAAAGGCATCAAAAGCAATTCGGGCAAGACCCGCGCCGATCGAGACCCGTGTCACGCCCATGTCGCCCAGCTCCTTGCGGGTGAGATGGAAATTCTTGCGGCCCGCGAGAATGTTCAAAGGCGCATCGACCGCCGCCAGAACCTTGGAAATCTGATCGCGGTCCTTCAGTTGCGGCGCGTAGACGCAATCGGCACCGGCCGCCGCGAAATCGTTGAGCCGCTTGATGGTTTCCTCAAGTTCATAGTCGGACTGAACTGGCCCCTCGCTGCGCGCGGTCAGGACGAAATCGGGCGCCAGCCTGTTTTTGGCGTCGACAGCAGCCTTGATTCGTTCAACCGCGAGATCCAGGTCATAATAGGGGTGTCTGGGGTCCTGGCTGTAGTCTTCGATCGAGCAGCCCGCCAATCCGACCTCGATGGCGCCTTTCACCGTTGCCACGACGTCGTCCGGACTGTCGCCAAAGCCGTTTTCCAGATCACCATTCACCGGAAGATTGGAGGCGCCGATGATTTCGGCGGCATGAGCCAGGGCGTCGTCCCGCGTGATCAGGCCTTCCGCGTCTTTGACCCCCCGTGTCCAGGCATAACCCGCGCTGGAGGTGGCCAGGGCGTCGAAGCGCAGGCCATCCAGGATCCGGGCGGTGCCGATGTCGAAGGGGTTCGGCATCAGGAAAGCCCGCCCTTGTTCATGAAGGGCCTTGAAGGCGGCTCGGCGGTCTGCTGCGGTGGACATGGCCAGATCTCCCTGGGATTGTGTTCTATCAGATTACATCTTGAGCGTTTGGTACGGCAATGCGGCTCCTTTATGCGTTTCGCGGTGATGTGTCGGAAAGCACCAGTTTAACCGGAAATTAAGAGCCAGTTCGAAAAAACTCCGGTTGCAGGCGGGACTCGTGTCAGCGAGACGTCAAAGCGCGACAGTCGAGTTGCACTCCCTTGCAGGGCCAGGCGAGGACACCGGAGGACAGAATGCCGGACCCAGGAAATCCTTTTTCGGATTTTACCGACACGATCGAGACGCTTGAGCAGTTGGAGGCGCATGCCGGGACGGCACCAGAAAAGGTCCGGGTCAAGGAAATCACGACTCTGGATGACCTCTGCCGCGACTTCATTGCCCGTGCGCCCTTTTGTCTGATCGCGACTTGTGACCCGGACGGGGTTCTCGATGTCAGTCCGAAAGGGGATCCGGCGGGCTTCGTGCGGGTTCTGAGCGACACGCTTCTGGCGATACCGGACCGGCCGGGCAACCGCCGTCTGGACAGCTACCACAACCTCTTGAAAGATCCCCGGATCGGACTGATCTTCCTGATCCCGGGCAAGGGCGAGACCCTGCGCGTCTCCGGTGAAGCGAAGATCGTCAAGGATGCGGCTCTTTTGGAAACGATGCGGGTCGACGGCAAGGTGCCGTCAATGGCGCTGGCCGTTCATGTGACGCGCGCCTTCATGCATTGTCCGAAGGCGATGATCCGATCAAAGATCTGGCAACCGGAGACATGGAAAAACGCCGATGACCTGGGCGACATCGGCGATGCCATGATCAAGCACGGGAAGCTCACACAAAGCCCGGAGGCGCTTCTGGAAGAAGCCACCTCCGAGGGATTGCTCAGGCTGTATTGAGTCAGGACCAGGCGGCCCGGGTCACCTTCGCGGCAAAGCAGCCGCGGCGGGCGAAGTGCAGGTGGATGTAGTCGACCTGCGGATTGCCGAAGAATGTGATGATCAGGCTGTCGACTTCACGGCCTTCGATGACATCCGCGTCGATCATTTCATGGCCCCGGTTGAAGGCCCGCACCGACAGCAGGCGGCAGGCGATCACTTCCGGCACCGTGCCGGCTTCCGGATGGCGTTCCTTGGCGCCGTCGGCGACAAAGATCGCGTGACGCGAGCGATAGGGCGTTTCGCCCGGCTGGTGCTCGAAATTCATCAAGAGGACACGGGTGCCTTCGGCGACATCCTCAAGGGAGACCCGGCAGGGAAAGCCACCGTCGGAATAGTGAACCTGAATGTTTTTCTCGGCGAGCTCGGCGTCGCTCAGGCCGAAGAGATGGGAGAATTCGGTTACGGGAAGGGGCTGGATCTGAAACATCTTGGGATCTCCTCATGTGGTTTGAGGCGACATTAGGAGACCTGATAAGGGCGGACGACCCGATTTGCGAGCGCCTTGAATTTTCAAAAAAATATTTGCGCTGTAGCTCAGCGCCCGCGGCGCCACATGCCGATGGAGGCAGGTGCCGTCTCCCTGAAACCGAATTGCGCATAGAGCCGGTCCGCAGGCAGGTCGGCGATAAGGCTGACATAGACCGAGGCCGGCAATTCGGCCTCGATGAATTGCTTCAGCGCGGCCATGATGGTTTTGCCGAGCCCGCGGCCCTGATAGGCCGGCAGAACGGCGATATCCGTGACTTGCACGGCGAGACCACCGTCGCCGACGAGGCGCCCCATGCCGACCGGCGTGCCGCCGTCGAACAGCATCACGCCAAAAAGACTGTTTTTCAGACCGAGATCCGCCGCTTCGCGTTCGTAGCCGCTCAGGCCCGCGCTCTTGCGCAGCATGAGAAAGGTGTCCGTGTCCGGAATCTGCGGTTTCAGCTCGATGGTCATGGTGATCTCGGTGGAATGCGAGGCGAAAGGAGATCGCAAAAGCGATTTGGGGCTGAACCATAGGAGAGGCCGGCCTTGAAGGGCAATCTGAAATTGCGCCGGGATCTGCAGGGTCCTATGCGCGGTCCACACTCTATTGAAGCACCCTTGAGAAGGACTTAGGTAAAGAGGTCCGAAGGAAAGAGGTCTCCATGTTCCGTCGCCTGCTTCTTGTAGTCGTGTTGACGTTGACAGCGCTGACGCCTGCGCGCGCCGAGCAGCCACTGACGGTTTTTGCCGCCGCCAGCCTGCGTGAGGCCATGGAGGCGATTGGCAAGGCGTTCGAAGCGGAGACCGGAACCGACGTGGTGTTTTCCTTCGCGGGGACCGGCACGCTGGCACGGCAGATTGAGGCAGGCGCCCCGGCGGCGGTTTTCCTGTCCGCGGACGAGGCCTGGATGAATTATGTCCGTGATGCGGGCGCGGTCGAGGCGAACACGATCCGTGGCTTTGCCTCCAATACGCTCGTGCTCGTCGGACCGAAGGGCAGCGCGCCTCTAACCCCGTCGCCGGACGGCCTTTCTGAGCGGCTTGGCGGCCACCGCCTGGCCATGGCCGATCCGGATACGGTGCCGGCAGGTCGCTACGGCAAGGCCGCGCTGGAGGGTTTTGGCCTCTGGTCCGCTGTCTCCGGGTCCGTTGCGCCCATGGAAAACGTCCGGGTCGCGCTGACGGCGGTCGCCCGCGGCGACACACCGCTCGGCCTTGTCTACGCAACCGATGCCCGGGTCGAACCGGGTGTTTCCGTTCTCTTTGAATTTCCGCAGTCAAATCACCCGCCGATCCGTTATCTGGCGGCGCTCACCGGCGAAGGCGATCAGGAGACTGCGTCCGAATTCCTGTCATTTCTGTCGGGCCCGGATGCACGGCAGATCTTGCGTTCCTTCGGGTTTGTGGCCGATAACGGCTAGGGGCCGGTGCAACAGGTCCCTGACTGGAACCAACAGACTGAGCACACGTGGAATTTTTCTCCCTCCAGCCCGGTGAATTGCAGGCGCTTCTGCTCACGCTCAAGGTGGCGGCAACCGCCCTCATCGTTGCGCTGCCGATTGCTGTTCTGGTTGCCTATCTGCTGGCGCGCACCCGGTTTGCCGGACATGGCATCGTCAACGCTCTGGTGCATTTGCCGCTCGTCCTGCCTCCCGTGGTCACCGGCTATGTTCTGCTCCTGACCTTCGGCCGCAAGGGTGCTGTGGGCACCTTTCTGGAAAACACGCTTGGCTTCAGCTTCGCTTTCAACTGGACCGGTGCGGCGCTCGCCGCCGGCGTGATGGCCTTTCCGCTGATGGTCCGGCCGATCCGGATCTCCTTCGAAACCGTCGATCCGAAGCTGGAGGAAGCCGCCAAGTCGCTCGGAGCGCACCGGCTGACCGCCTTTTTCACCATTACGCTGCCACTGGCCCTGCCCGGCGTTCTCGGCGGCGCCATTCTGGGCTTTGCCAAGGCGATGGGCGAATTCGGCGCCACCATCACCTTTGTCTCCAACATTCCCGGCGAGACCCGTACCCTTGCGCTGGCGCTCTATACCGCGACCCAGACCCCGAGCGGCGATCTGGCCGCCTTTCGCCTGACCGCGATCGCGCTTGTGGTTGCCTTTGCCGCGCTGATCGCCTCCGAATTGCTGGTCCGCCGGCTGCGCAAGCGTGTTGGAGGCGGTCATGCTTGACGTCGACATCACAGGCAGGGTCGGGGCCATGGAACTTCAGGCGGCGTTCAAAAGCAGTGGCGGCGTGACCTCGCTGTTCGGGCAGTCGGGCGCCGGCAAGACCTCGCTCACCAACATGATCGCCGGTCTGCTGACGCCTCTGCGCGGGCGGATTTCCGTCAACGGCACGACGCTGTTCGATGCCGGCAAGGGCATCAATCTGTCGGTCCAGAAGCGCCGCGTCGGACATGTTTTTCAGGACGCGAGGCTGTTCCCGCATCTGAGCGTCAAAGCCAATCTGACCTATGCGCGCTGGGCTGGCCGCCGGCCGGGGACGCGCGACATGGATGAAGTGGTCGACCTGCTTGGTCTCGGCAATCTGCTCGAGCGCATGCCGGGCACTCTGTCCGGCGGTGAAAAACAACGTGTTGCCATCGGCCGGGCGTTGTTGTCCGACCCGCGCCTGTTGATCATGGACGAACCGCTGGCCAATCTGGACCAGGCCCGGCGCAACGACATCCTGCCTTATCTCGACCGGCTCTGCGTGGAGGCCGGGATCCCGATCCTCTATGTCAGCCATTCCATCGAGGAAGTCGCGCGGCTCTCCAACACGCTGGTGATCCTGTCGGAGGGAACCACACCGGCCTTTGGTCCGGTGGCGGACATGCTGGCCCGCACCGATCTCGGCAAAGCCACCGGCCGCCATGAGGCCGGTGGCCTGCTTGAAGGCAAGGTTGCCAGGATCAATCCGGACTGGGGTCTGACGGATGTCGATATCGGCGGCGCTGTCTTGCAGATTCCGGACATGGCGGCCGAAGTCGGTGACGCGGTGCGCCTGCGCATCCGGGCCAGGGACGTCGCGCTGGCGCTTTATCCGCCTGAAGGCCTGTCGATCCGCAACGCTTTCGAAGCGACGATCAGCAGCATTTCCAGCGAAACCGGCCCCTATGCCGAGATCCTGTGTTCCGTTCAGGGGCAGACCTTGCGGGCGCGCATCACCCGGGCGTCGGTTGCCGATCTCGATCTTTACCCGGGCAGGAATGTCACGGTGCTGATCAAGAGCGTGGCCATCGACCGGAGGCAAAGGACACAGATGCACGGTGAGGGTGCAAAGGTTCCGCTCTGACGTGCAGGGCGGCCGATGGAACGGCTTCACGGATCAATCGGCGTGACTATACTGGCGTCATGATAGGAACACCCCTGCGTCGCTCCTGGCGCAAGCTGAAAATCGGAATTGCTGCGTCGCTGGTTCTGGCGACGCTGCTGGTCCTGTGGCTGACGGGGCTTGCAAGTCTCAGGATCACCCTGGCGGAGCTGGAAACAGGCGCGCGCGCCAATCTGGCGGTACAGACGGCGGTTCTGGAGCGGCTTCTCGACAAGTTCCGCCTGCTGTCGCCGCTGCTGGCGCGTGGACCCGATATCGGCGATCTTTTGTCGGGCGGTGGCCGCCATCTCGACCCCGGCATCACCGCGATTGCCGCCGGCATGTCCGGCGCGGAGGAAATCTGGCTGATGGATGCGGATGGTGCTGTCGTCGTCTCCAGCCACGCCGGTGTGCCGACAAGTTCCATCGGCGGTGCCGAGCAGATCCGGCAGGCCTTCGAGCAGGCCAAGCTGGGGCAGCTCGGGCGCCAGTTGATTCCGGGAACCCCGGATCAGGTCTCAAATTACGTCTTCGCCTCGCCGCTTCGCCGCGGTACCGAAATCATTGGCGTGCTGGCCGTGCGTGTCAGTCTCGACGATGTCGAACAGGCCTGGGCGCTCAGCAAGGACACGATCTTTGCCCTCGACACAGACGGCCGTGTCGTGGTGAGCAACATGCCCGACTGGCGCGGCAAGACACTTGAGGAACTCAACCTTGGACGCGACATCACCGGCCTGTCCGTCGTTGAAAGTCTGGAACTGCTTTTGCCCGCCGCATCGGTTGCCGACACCCATTTGCAATTGCGGCAGAACGTGGCGGTCCTGGGCTGGCAGGTGCACTCCCTGGTCGATATCGGCGATGCGCGCCAGCGGTCCGGCTGGGCCATGCTCGTGGCGCTTCTGGTTTGTGTGATCGCGGCCGGGGGACTCGCCATCCTGGTCGCGCGCCGGGCCGAATTCGCACGCCAGGAACGGCGCACCCGCGCCGAGGCGCTGCGGCTGGAACGGCGCGTCCAGAGCCGGACGTCGGACCTGCGCAAGGCGAATGTGCGCCTGGAGCGCGAGGTGCGTGAACGCGAACAGGCGGAAGCCGATCTGCGTCTGGCGCAGGCCGAACTGGTTCAGGCGGCAAAGCTGGCGACCCTCGGGCGCATGTCGGCGGCGCTCAGCCATGAATACAATCAGCCGCTGGCGGCGATTCGCTCGGACGCGGAAATCGCCGGCATGCTGATCGAGCGCGGCCGGGCCGACGAGGCCAAGACCAATCTCGGCCGGATCGAAGGCATGGTCACCCGCATGGCCGAGATCGCCAAGACGCTGAAGGGCTTCACCCGCAAATCTGGCACCGACATCAAGCCGGTGTCACTGCGCCAGGTGGTCGATGAGGCGACCCTGCTGCTGCAGCCCCAGATCAAGCAGAAACAGGTGCAGTTGGACCTGGTTCTCTCCGAGGAGGACATTATTGTCCGGGGCGGACGGATCCGGCTGGAACAGGTGGTGGTCAATCTCCTGTCCAACGCGGTCGACGCGGTCGCCGGCAACCCGGTTCCGACCGTTTCGCTGGCGCTCCGCCGGGAGGGCGAGGAAGCTGTGCTGACGGTGACCGACAACGGTCCGGGGATCGATGCGGACGTCCTGCCACAGATCTTCGACCCGTTTTTCACCACAAAGGATGTGGGAGCGGGCCTGGGCCTGGGCTTGTCGATTGCCTACAAGATCGTTCATGACTTTTCCGGGTCGCTGAAGGCGGCCAACCTCGACCGGGGCGGCGCCATGTTCATCATGCGCCTGCCGGTCGCCGACGAACGCATTCTGGCGGCGGAATAAGAGAAAGACGCATATGGATCAGGCGACGGTTCTGCTGGTTGACGACGAAGAGGATCTGCGCGAGTCCCTCACTCAAGGGCTGGAACTCTCCGGCCAGGCGGTTTTTGCAACCGGCACGCCGGAAGCGGCGCTGGAGCGCATCAGCCGGGATTTCTACGGGGTTCTGATCACCGATATCCGCATGCCCGGCACGGACGGCTTCCAGGTCATGAAAAAGGCCTTCGAAATCGATCCGGCCCTGCCCGTCGTGCTGATCACCGGCCATGGCGACGTTCCGCTTGCCGTGGAGGCGATGCGCGCAGGGGCCTATGATTTTCTGGAAAAGCCGTTCTCGGTCTCGCATCTCGCCTCGGTGGTCGAGCGCGCGCTCGACAAGCGCCGGCTGGTTCTGGAAAACCGCAAGCTGCGTGAGGAACTGGCGGACCGGACCGGCCTTGAAAGCAGGCTGGTCGGGCGCACACCGGCCATGGACCTGCTTCGGCGCAACGTTACGGCGCTGGCCGCGACCGATGCCGACGTCCTGATCCTGGGCGAGACCGGCTCCGGCAAGGAGGTTGTCGCCCGGGCGCTGCATGACGAGGGCCCGCGCCGGGACAAGCCTTTCGTGGCGCTCAATTGCGGTGCCCTGCCCGCCGAAATCATCGAATCGGAACTGTTCGGCCACGAGAAGGGCGCCTTCACCGGCGCCAGCGGCCAGCGCATCGGCAAACTGGAACATGCCCATGGCGGCTCGGTGTTCCTGGACGAGATCGAATCGATGCCGCTGGAGCTGCAGGTCAAGCTGCTGCGGGTGATCGAAACCCGCACCATTGAACGGCTCGGCTCCAACAAGGCGATCGAGCTGGATGTCCGCTTTATCGCGGCGACGAAGGAGGATCTTGAAGCCGCCGGCAAGGCCGGGCGCTTCCGGCTGGACCTGTTCTACCGGCTGAACGTGGTCAATGTCGCGATCCCGCCCCTGCGCGACCGTCTACAGGACATCCCGCTGCTGTTCCGGCACCTGGCGGTGGAAGCGCGCGCCCGCTACCGCCGGGAAATCCCGGACATCAACGAGGACTATCTGGCCGGCCTTATGGCGCGGGACTGGCCCGGCAATGTCCGCGAATTGCGCAATGTCGCCGACCGCTTCGTGCTTGGCGTGGAACAGGTCACCGGACCGGTCGGCGCGTCGGGCGCCACGCTGTTCGATCAGGTGGGGGCCTATGAACGTGCGCTGATCGCCACCGAACTCAAACGCAATGACGGCGCCATCAAGCCGACCTATGAAAATCTCGGCCTGTCCCGCAAGGCGCTCTATGAAAAGATGCGCAAATACGGCCTCGGCAAGGATGAGGTTTTGCCGACGTGATTGTTCGAGTGGTCGCGATGAAGTGCCCCGAGGTGATGCAACGGCATGGATCCCATGGTCAAGCCATGGGATGACGGGGAGATCCGTAGGCTGCATTTGCGATGGTTTTGATTTTTTCGTCATTGCAGTGGGCTTGACCCTGCAATCCATGCCGTTGCCTTTCGGCAACCTCAAAAATTTGCATGTGCCATGTCACAAACCGGTCTTGTCAGTCGTCATCCTGGTGTCAAACCCCGTAACTTCGATTGGAAGACACCCATGACGCACGCAACTGCCATCAACCATTATGAAAACGTGCCGGACATCGTGAAGCGCTTCGTGGCGGCGAGCGGTGAGATCGGCAAGGCCGATCTGGAACCGGGATTGCGCCACCTGATCGACCTGCGCGCCTCCCAGATCAACCAGTGTGCCTTCTGTGTGAAGATGCACACGGAAGAAGCTCTCAATGATGGCGAAAGCCAGGAACGGCTGCAACGCGTCATCGTCTGGCGCCACGTGGACGATTTCACGCCGGCCGAACAGGCGGCCTTTGCCTGGACCGAAGCCCTGACCAGCCTTGATCCCAAGACCGACTATGAGGTTTTGCGGGCGGATCTGCGCAAGTATTTCACCGAAGCGCAAATCAGCGCGATCACCGCGGCGGTCGCGATGATCAACCTGTGGAACCGCGTTCAGGTTTCCAACCACTGACAGGCGGCGGCAGCATGGATCGTTCAGACAGAAGCACCTTCGACAGCCTTCGCCCGCGCCTCCTGGGTCTTGCCTATCGCATGCTCGGCTCGATGGCGGATGCCGAAGACGCGGTCCAGGACACCTTTCTGAAATGGCAGGCCGCGGACACCGCCGGGATCGCCAATCCGGAGGGTTACCTGACCACGGTCTGCACCAATTGCTGTCTGGATGCCCTGAAGGCCGCCCATCGCAAGCGGGTCGACTATGTCGGCCCGTGGATCCCGGAACCGCTCCAGATCGACGCCGGGTCGGACCCGGAAGCCGATCTGGAGCGGGCCCAGTCGCTGACGACCGCCTTTCTGCTGCTCATGGAACGGCTCAGTCCGAAGGAACGCGCCGCCTATCTGCTGCGTGAGGTCTTCGGCAAGCCCTATGGCGAGGTCGCGGCCGCCATCGGCGTCAGCGAAAAGGCCTGCCGCCAGCTGGTGTCCCGCGCCGGCAAGCATGTCCAGTCACCGTCATCGCGTTTTGTGCCGGCGCCCGACCATCAACAGCGCATGCTGGATGCCTTCATGAGAGCAGTCGAAAGCGGCTCAACGGAGCAGCTCAGCGGATTGTTGTCGGAGTCCGTGCAGTTCCAGTCGGATGGTGGTGGCAAGGCAACAGCGCTCGGGCGCATTCTGGAAGGGCGTGGTGATGTCGCCAAATATGTCGCCCGGATCATGTCGCGCCTCTGGGATGGCGGTCCCGTCCGGATCTGCAACATCAATGGCGTGCGTGGACTGGTCCTGCTGCAGGACGAGCGCATCGAATCCGCGCTGACCCTCGGTTATGACGGCGATGGCCGAATCGACCGGATCTTCATCATTCGCAACCCGGACAAGCTGGCGCGGCTCGAAGTGCCGCTACAGCATGACCTGAAAAGCGGCGCTCTCTGGCAATAGGGACAGGCTGTGACGCCTGCGATGTGTCGAAATCGACACATCGGACTTCCGGCATGTGTCGCAAGCAACCCATCCCTTACGGAACCAACCGGGCTGGGTTTGCGGGAAACTTTTTGTTAACCTGCGGAAACCGGCGCTTTTTCAGAAGCTGGCCCCACTTGGCACGCGCTTTGCCAAGAGGGAGCCGACCAGCCACCGCGCTGTCCGGCCCGAATGGCCGTCATACTGAAATGTCTGGGAGGACATCCGATGAAAAAATTCGCTCTCGCCGCAGCAACCGCGGCGTCTCTTGCCTTTTCCGCGAACGCCTACGCGGCCGATGCCTGTGATGACGGCGAAATCGTCATCAAGTTCAGCCACGTGGTTGCCGCGACCGGTCACCCGAAAGGCGACGCCGCCACGCTTCTGGCCGAACGCGTCAACGACGAGATGAACGGCACCGCCTGCATGCAGGTGTTCCCGAACTCGCAGCTTTTCGACGACGACAAGGTCATGGAAGCCCTGCTGCTCGGCGACGTCCAGCTGGCCGCACCGTCCCTGTCCAAGTTCGAAGCCTATACGCTGAAGTTCCGCCTGTTCGACCTGCCGTTCCTGTTCCAGGACCTGAAGGCCGTTGACCGCTTCACCACCGGCCCGGACGGCAAGGAACTCCTGAACTCCATGACCGACTACGGTTTCCAGGGCCTCGGCTACTGGAGCTCCGGCCTGAAGCAGTTCTCGGCCAACAAGCCGCTGCTGGAACCCACCGATGCCAAGGGCCTGAAATTCCGTGTTCAGACGTCCGACGTTGCCGTCGCCATGATCGAAGCCATGGGCGCCAACGCTCAGAAGCTCGCCTTCAAGGAAGTCTATGGCGCGCTGCAGACCGGCGTTGTCGATGGTCAGGAAAACTCCTGGTCCAACATCTACACCCAGAAGTTCTTCGAAGTGCAGGACGGCATCACCGAAACCAACCACCAGCTGCTGGCCTATCTGCTCGTCACCTCCGACGAATGGCTGGACAGCCTGGACCCGGCCGTGCGTGACCAGTTCCTGGCCATCGTGGAAGATGTCACCGCAACCGCCAACGGCAAGGTCGCCGCGAAGGAAGCCGCAAACCGCCAGAACATCCTGGACACCGGCGCCACCATTCGTGAACTGACCCCGGAACAGCGCAAGGCCTGGGTCGACACCATGAAGCCGGTTTGGGAAAAGTTCGAAGGCGACATCGGCAAGGATCTGATCGACGCCGCTACGTCTGCCAACAACGCCAGCTGACGGCGAACGAAACCAAGACGTGGAAGGGCCGGTTCGACCGGCCCTTCTGCCAAGGTCCTGAGGCCGGGACGGCTGCCTGAGCCGTCCGGCCCGCAACAAGTCAAGAGACCTATTTCGGGGGAAACGCATGCAACGCGTCGACAATTGGGTCACGCGCTTCGAGGAAGGTGTTCTCGCCTTTCTTCTGGCGGCCATGACCATCGTATCCTTCACCCAGGTGGTGGCGCGATACGGCTTCAATTCCGGTTGGACCGGTGCCCTGGAGCTCACACGTATCCTGTTCGCCTGGCTGATCCTGTTCGGCATGAGCTACGGCGTGAAAATCGGCTCACATCTGGGTGTCGATGCTGTCATCCGGCTGTTTCCGAAACAGATGTTCCGTGCCGTTGCCGTGTTCGGCGCGCTGTGCGGCGTTGTCTATGCCCTGACGCTGCTCTGGTCCGAATGGCTGCACATCTTCGGTCTCAACACCCGGGGCGGGGCCATCGACTACTGGATGAAGATGTACAAGATCGGCATCGGCCTCGACGATCTGCGTTACCCGGAAGTCATCATCGAGAATTTCGGCACCCAGGAGCGCGTCCAGCGCTGGATCGCCTATCTCATCCTTCCCATTGGCCTGGCTCTGTTCCTGTTCCGTTGTGTTCAGGCTGCCTGGCAGATCATCACCGGCGAACGCGAAATGATGATCGCGGCGCATGAGGCGGAAGACCTCGTGGCCGAAAACAAAGACGTTCTGAAGGACTGAGGCCGGGACAATGGAAGCAGCAATTCTCTTCATCATGGTCCTGGGCTTTCTGTTCCTGGGCGTTCCGATCTCCATATCGCTTGGACTGTCGAGCGTTTTGGCGATCGCCATCTTCTCCAACGATTCGATCTCCTCGGTCGCGCTGCAGCTGTTCACGGCCTCGCAGAACTATACGCTCCTGGCGATCCCCTTCTTCATCCTGGCCTCCGCCTTCATGTCGACCGGCGGTGTCGCCAAGCGCATCATCCGCTTCTCGATCGCAACCGTCGGCTCGATCCGCGGCGGTCTTGCCATTGCCGGCGTCTTCGCCTGCATGATGTTCGCCGCCTTGTCCGGCTCCTCGCCGGCCACGGTGGTCGCAATCGGCACCATCGCCATCGCCGGCATGCGCCAGGCCGGCTACACCAAGGAATTCGCCGCGGGTGTCATTGCCAATGCGGGCACGCTCGGCATCCTGATCCCGCCCTCGATCGTGATGGTGGTCTATGCCGCGGCAACCAACGTCTCCGTTGGCCGCATGTTCCTGGCCGGTGTCGTACCGGGCCTGATCGCCGGCCTGATGCTGATGATCGCCATTTACGTCATGGCCCGCGTCAAGAACCTGCCGGCCCAGCCCTGGCCCGGGTTCAAGGAAATCTGGCACGCCATGATGGAAGCGGCCGTCGGCCTGTTCCTGATGGTGATCATCCTCGGCGGCATTTACGGCGGCATCTTCACGCCGACCGAAGCCGCGGCTGTGGCCGCTGTCTATGCCTGCCTGGTGGCGCTGTTCGTCTATCGCGACATGGGGCCGCTGGCCGGCATCCGCTGGGTCCGGGACGAGGATGGCGAACTTGGCCTTGCCGGGTTCAAGACCATCACCTACGCGGTTGTGGCCATGTTCGTCTGGTCGGGACTTGCCTCTGCCTTTACCAGCCGCGCAGGCTTCTTCGGCATTGACAGCGCGGCCGTGCTGCTGGCAGCCCTGATCGGCTATCCGATCCTGCGTCACGGCGTGGCACCGGCGGCCCTTCCCGCCACGTTCGCAGTTGGCGGCAAGGTCTGGGGCCGTAATATTGGCCTGATCGGCTGGAAGTTCTTTCCGGCCATGTTCCACAAGGACACCAAGAAGGTGATGGTGGACGCGGCGAAGACGACCATCATGCTGATGTTCATCATCGTCAACGCGCTGCTGTTTGCCCATGTGCTGACCTCCGAACGCATTCCCCAGGCGATCACGGATCTGATGGTGGGTGCCGGCTTCAACTGGTTCACCTTCCTGATCGCGGTCAACCTGCTCTTGCTGCTCGGCGGTCAGTTCATGGAGCCGTCCGGTCTCCTTCTGATCGTGGCGCCGGTGGTGTTTCCGATCGGCATGGAACTCGGCGTCGATCCGATCCATCTCGGCATCATCATGGTGGTGAACATGGAAATCGGCATGATCACGCCGCCGATCGGGCTCAACCTGTTCGTGACATCGGGCATAACGGGGATGAGTCTGGTGCAGGTGGTCAAGGCGGCGGCGCCGTTCGTTGCCATCCTGCTCCTGTTCCTGGTCCTGGTGACCTATGTCCCGGCCCTCTCCACCTGGCTGCCCTACAGCCTGATGGGTCCGGAAATCATCACGAACCGGTAGCGGTCAGGACAATCCGAAAACGGAAGCGGCGGCTCTTCGGGGCCGCCGTTTTTGTGGCGTCGTTTGTGGGCGTCATTCCGGACAAGTGAGGCATAAGCCGTACGCAGATCCGGAATCCAGCGCATCAGGGTGAGCATAGCGAACTGGACTGCTTGTTGGGTTTATGTCGCGCTGGCGCGCGGCTGATTTCTGGGTTCCGGATCTGCGCGCAACAAAAGTTGCACTTGTCCGGAATGACGCTGTGCAACCCCACAAAAAAGCCGGCTCCCGAGGGAGCCGGCGGGCAAGGTCTCTGCTGCGAGAGACAAGGCTCAGACGATGCTGCCCAGCTTCATGGCGACGCTCATGTCGCCTTCCACCTGCATCTTGCCGCCCATGAAGGCCGCCGTCGGGTTCAGGTCGCCGGCCAGCAGGTCGCTGAGGTCTTCGGCGGACATCTTGATGGTGCAGTCGGCGTCGCTGTCTTCGTTGGAAACGTCGGATCCTTGCAGGAAAATCACGCCGGTCTCGCCGAGATCGAATTTCACCGCTTCCTCGATGCCGCCATCGGCCACTTTCGCGCGCACACCTTCGGTGAGTTGTTCCAAGGACATGTTGTCTTCTCCCATCTGGTCAGGGCCTGAGCCCGTTTGTTGCCCTTCTTGAAGCATGCCGTTTACGTAATCGTCAAGTTCGAAATTGAACAGGTTGAATTCTACCTGAAGAATTCTGTCACACGCTTCGTCATCCCATGGCTTGACCATGGGATCCATACCGTTGCGGCGCCACCAAGCTCATTCGTCGTGGAACGGTCACGGCTTGGATTGCCGGGTCAAGCCCGGCAATGACGGAGAAATTCAGCATTTCGCGCGATCAGGCGCGATGCAAGTGACAAGATTGCCAGATCAATGATTGTCCCGTGGCAGACCCTTTGTGTGCGCGACGTCCTGGTACTTGACCGCCGGTTCCAGAACCATGCCCTTGTCGAACTGGCCGATCATCGTGCGCTGGATTTCCTGCCAGGGCGTCTGGCTGTCGGCGACCTTGAAGCCGCCGGTTGCCTCCAGCGCCGCCCGGCGCTGAGCCAGCTCTTCGTCGGAGATCAGGATATTGGCGGTGCCCTTGTTCAAGTCGATGCGCACCCGGTCGCCGGTCTGAAGCAGCGCCAGTCCGCCCATGGCGGCAGCCTCGGGGGACGCGTTCAGGATCGACGGCGAGCCGGAGGTGCCGGACTGACGGCCGTCACCGATACAGGGCAGCGCCGTGATGCCGCGCTTGATCAGAGCGGCCGGCGGCTGCATGTTCACGACTTCCGCACCGCCCGGATAACCGATCGGGCCGGTGCCGCGGATAAACAGCATGCAATGCTCGTCGATACCGAGCGCCGGGTCGTCAATGCGGTGGTGATAGTCTTCCGGTCCTTCGAACATGATCGCGCGGCCTTCGAAGGCCTCCGGATCGTCCGGATTGGACAGGTACCGGTCGCGGAACTCCTCCGAAATCACGCTGGTCTTCATGATCGCGCTGTCGAAGAGATTGCCCTTGAGATTGAGGAAGCCGGCCTTCTCCTTCATCGGCGCGTCGAACGGTTTGATCACGTCCGGCAGGTCGGTGGTGATGCCGTCGCAATTTGCGCCCATGGTCTTGCCGTTGGCGGTGATCGCATCCGGATGCGGCAGCTTGCCGTTGCGCATCAGCTCGGCGACGACGGCGGGAACCCCGCCCGCATGGAAATAGTCCTCGCCGAGATACTCGCCCGCCGGCTGCAGGTTGACCAGCAGCGGTACATCATGGCCGATGGCCTGCCAGTCGTCATTGTCGAGCTCGACGCCAAGATGCCGGGCAATGCCGTTCAGGTGGATCGGTGCGTTTGTCGAGCCGCCGATGGCCGAATTGATGACGATGGCGTTCTCGAAGGCCTGCCGGGTCATGATGTCGGACGGTTTCATGTCCTCATGGACCATGTCGACAATGCGTTTGCCGGTCTCATAGGAAATCGCGCCGCGTTCGCGGTAGGGGGCGGGGATCGCCGCTGCGCCAGGCAGCTGCATGCCGAGCGCCTCGGCGAGCGAATTCATGGTCGTTGCCGTGCCCATGGTGTTGCAATAGCCGACCGAGGGCGCGGAGGAGGCGACCAGATCCATGAAGCCGTCATAGTCGATCTCGCCAGCGGCCAGCATCTGCCGGGCCTTCCAGACAATGGTGCCGGAGCCGGTGCGTTCGCCCTTGTACCAGCCGTTCAGCATCGGGCCGACGGACAGCGCGATCGCCGGGATGTTCACGGTTGCCGCCGCCATCAGGCAGGCGGGCGTGGTCTTGTCGCAGCCGATGGTCAGCACAACGCCGTCAATCGGATAGCCGTAGAGCAGCTCCACAAGACCCAGATAGGCGAGGTTCCGGTCGAGGGTCGCCGTCGGGCGCTTGCCGGTTTCCTGAATCGGATGCACTGGAAATTCGAAGGCGATGCCGCCGGCATCGCGAATGCCTTCGCGCACCCGCTTGGCCAGCTCCAGATGATGCCGGTTGCAAGGGGAAAGGTCGGAGCCGGTCTGGGCGATGCCGATGATCGGTTTGCCGGACTGCAGCTCTTCCCGGGTCAGGCCGAAATTGAGGTAGCGCTCGATATAGAGCGCGGTCATGCCGGGATTGTCGGGATTGTCGAACCAGGCGGCCGATCGCAGTTTTTGTTGTTTTGTTTCGCTCATGGCGCCTTGTCCCTCATCGCATCTCAAGGAGTCCCGTCCCCTATGCCGATAAACACCAGCTCCTGAGAGCTGTAAAGGCGGCGGTCAGCGAAATTGGTTCCAGCATGTGAGATCAGCCCGGTCTGTGGGCTCCGTTCAAGCTGTCGGCAACGGAAAACCGGGCAAAGGCCCACAGGATGGCGAGACAGACGACAAAGAGCACCGGTGCCGCCGACAGGGGCACGACCGTGAGCGCGCCACCGAGTGCACCCAGAAGCCAGAGCCCGCACAAAAGCCGCCTTGCATGTACCGCCAGCAGATTGCGGCGCATGGCGAGGGCTTTCAGCGCCGGAAACGCGCCAATGTCGTCCGTGTCGCTGAGCGCGATCGGTGTGGAGACGGGGGCACCGTCTTTTTCGGAGGCCTGACCCTCCCGCAGTTCCAGCGCTCGGCGGTCCTGGGACAGGGTCAACACCAACGGAGCTCCGCCCGGAAAGGCCCGCGCGGCGGCGGCCTGGGCGGTTTCTCCGGGACGCGGGTCGTCGAGCACTTCGAGGCCGAGCATGCCGGCAAGGGCCTCCCGGGTCTTCGGGCTGTCGCCGCAATTGAGCCACGGCACCAGGCCTTCCTTGCGCAGCGCCAGGCCGGCGACGCCGGCGTCCTGCCGCAAGGTGCCTTCTAGGCCGAGCACGCCGACGACACGGCCGCCGACAGCCACCCTCAGAACGGTCTTGCCGTCGGCTTCAAGGGAGCGGGCGATGGCGTCGGCGGTGAAGCTGTCGATCTTGAGTTTTTTGAGGAGTTCCGTGGTGCCGATCACGACGGTCTGCCCGCCGAGGAGCGCAACCACACCGAGGCCGGGAGCCGGTTCGAACCGGTCCGGTTGCTTCAAATCGACATGCCACTGCGTCGCCAGTTGCCGGAGCGCTTCCGCCACCGGATGACTGGACCGGCCTTCGGCGGAGGCGGCAACGGCGAGAAGCGTCTTCGGTTCGTTGTTGAAGGCCATGACATTGGTGACCATCAGGTCCGGTCCGGACATCACGGCGGACTTGTCGATCAGGATGTCGCGGGCCCGGGCGAGCTTGCTGAACGCGTCCGGCGCAATGTCCCGGGCCCCTGCGCCAAGGGCTGCCTGGTGAAACACCTTGTCGGCAAAGGCGTTGATGCCGTCGATCAGATGCGGCCAGCCAAGAACCATCACGGTCGCCAGCACGATGACCGCGGTGCCAGGACCAGCAAGTGTCCACCAGGCGGCGCCAGCGGCCAGTGCAAGGCCGAGCGCTCCCGTGGCTTCGGCGATGCCGCTGTGATCGCCGCGAGGCGGCAGAAGGACCACCCCATAAGCCCGGAGGATCATCAGGAACGCGGCCGCGACGGCCGGCGCTGCGGCGGCGACAGGTGGAAAGCCTGCCTGCTGGAGAAGGAGCGCGACGAGAAGCAAGGCGGTGCCGACCGCGCAGGTATAGATCGTCAACGGGCGACCGATGGGCGTTGTCAGGGACAAAGACAGAGCCAACAGGGAGAAAATCGAAGAAAACATGCTGAAAAAGAGTGCGCTGTGTTTTCCAAAAACCAGCAACGCCGCAACGGCCGTCTCCGGCGTCAGTGTTGCAGCCTGGCAAGCCAAGGCAAGGAACACGGCGGCAAGGCTTGCGAATAGAAGCCAGAATATTGAATTTAAAGACATATTCGGCATGGCCGGCAGACTTTCGTGACAGGTCTTTTCAACAGGAATGGCTGGGCGGCGGACACCAAACAGACGGCCTGTCCCGGGGCGACGGGCCAAAAATGCTGGACGGACCCAGCGCAGGCAATGCCGTTGAGTCACCCGATCGGGCAGGCTGCCCGCTTGCCGCGCGCTGTCCTGCAAAAACTGCCGAGCATTTGAGCAGGCCTGTCCTTGCCAGCAATCCGACCTTACGTAGAATAAGGATTGTCGTTGTTATAAGACCCGCTGTATTTCAGGGCCTGAAAATAGACGTCCAATGGGCGAAATTCATTTCGGGGTGTACTAATTTTTTGAGGGAGGGTCTGTTGACCCTCCCATTTTCATTTCAATCGGATTGAAGTCTTCAAGTCATGCCCCGAAGAGGGTCGTTAACACTCTGTTTAGAACTTCGCATGGCACCGGCACCAAAAGGTTTGACTGTCAGCCGATAACCGCCCGTGCGTCGGGCGGCAAAAACTGCCCGGATAGCACTGCATTGTGGTTATTGGATTGTGGCGACCTCAGAATCGGCGCTGCCGCGGGAGTCAAGTCCGCGACTCGCCCGAATCTGAAAAAAGACTCTTCTTCAAGGGCTTGGCCGGAGGGATCCGAGCCTGGCACTCGGTCAAGCCTCCGGGTGATCGACCGTTTGAAGGTTCGCGCGCGACAACAGTTCCAGCGACGGCATGAGTGACAGCAACTCGCGCGTATAGGCATGCTGCGGCGTCTCGAAAAGCGCGTCGCAATCGGCCACCTCGCACAATTCACCGTGACGCATCACGCCGATCCGGTTGCACATCTGCCGGATGACCGCGAGGTCGTGGCTGATGAACAGCATGGTCAGGCCGAGTTCCTCCTGCAGATCCTTCAGCAAATTGAGGATCTGCGCCTGGATCGACACGTCGAGCGCGGAGGTCGGCTCGTCGCAGATGAGAAACCGCGGCCGGGTCGCCAATGCGCGCGCAATCGAAATCCGCTGCCGCTGGCCACCCGAAAACTCATGCGGGTATTTCTTGCCCGCGGCGGCGCCCAGGCCGACATGATCGAGCAGGTCATCCACGATCTGGCGCACCTCGGCATTGCTGGACGCCAGCCTGTGGAACTTGATCGGTTCGGCAATGATGTCCCGCACCCGCATGCGCGCATTCAGCGAGGAATAGGGGTCCTGGAAGATCATCTGCATCTGGCGGCGCATCGCCAGTACGTCCCGGCGGTTCTTCAGGGAGGTGAGCTCCGTGGTGCCGAACAGGATCGAGCCACCGGTTGGCTCGTAAAGGCCGGTGATCAGGCGGGCGATGGTTGACTTTCCAGAGCCGCTCTCGCCGACAAGGCCGAAGGTCTCGCCCTCTTCGATATCGAAACTGACCTTCTTGACGGCCTGGAAGTATTTCCGCCGGGAGGGAAAGATCGATCCGCGGGTTTCGAACGCCATATCGAGATCGCGGATCTTGACCAGCGGACCGGAGACCTTGCCGTAGTCGCGCGACTTGCCGAGCCAGTGGGTCGAAATGTCGATCTGCTTTTGCGGGGTTCCGGCTTTTTCGATGTAATTGACCACGGGAAACCGGTCGACCCGGATGTCGGGCCGCGGCACGGCGGAAATCAGGCTCTGGGTATAGGGATGCACCGGTGCGCCGAGCACCTGTGTGGTCTCGCCATATTCCACCAGATCGCCGTGATACATGACGGCGACATGATCCGTGATGTCGGCGATGACCCCCATGTCGTGGGTGATCACCAGCATGGCGACATTCCGTTCCGCGCAGAGCTTCTTCATCAGCTCCAGGATCTGCGCCTGGATGGAGACATCGAGCGCGGTTGTCGGTTCGTCGGCAATCACCAGTTCCGGCTCGGCGCAAAGCGCCAGGGCGATCACAACGCGCTGGCGCATGCCGCCGGAAAACTGGTGCGGATACTGCCTGATGCGCTCGTCCGCATTTGGAATGCCGACGGAATCAATCAGCTCCACGGCCCGCTGGCGAGCCGCTTTGGCCGACAGTGGCAGATGGGTGCGGATGGTTTCGACCAGCTGGGATTCGACCGTCTGCAGCGGGTCGAGCGAGGTCAGGGGGTCCTGGAAGATCATGCCGATCTTGCGGCCGCGCAACAGGCGCTTTTGCTTGTAGGGCAGCTGATCGATGCGCTTGCCATGCAGGTAGATCTCGCCGCCGGCGATGTGGCCGGGCTCCTGGAGGAGACCGATGACGGCATTGCCGACCGTGGACTTGCCGGCGCCCGATTCCCCCACGACGCCGAGGATCTTGCCGGCCTCGACGCTCATGTCGACGCCGTTGACGGCGACAAACACCGATTTGCGCCCCGGGAACTCGACCTTCAGGTCCTTGATATCAAGTACGTTCATGCCGCCCTCACCGCAGTTTCGGGTTGAGGGCGTCGCGGAGCCAGTCGCCCAGGAGATTGACGTTGAGGACCAGCAGCGCCAGCGCGAGGCCCGGGAAGATGGCGATCCACCATTCCCCGGAATAGAGGAAGTCGTTTCCGATCGCGATCAGCGTGCCGAGCGAGGGCTGGGTGGGCGGCATGCCGACGCCCAGGAAGGACAGCGTTGCCTCGGTCACGATGGCCAGCGCCAGGTTGATGGTCGCGATGACCATGACCGGGCCCATCACGTTGGGCAAGATGTGGCGGGCCATGATGGTCACGGACGGAATGCCGATCACGCGCGCGGCCTGCACATATTCCTTGTTCTTTTCCACCATGGTCGAGCCGCGCACGGTTCGGGCATATTGCACCCAGAAGGACAGCGCCAGCGATACGATCAGGATGTAGAAGGCGAACACTTCCCGGTCGATTGAGCCGAAGATCCCAGCGGCGACGCCGTCAATCAGAAGCGCAATCAGAATGGCCGGAAAGGTCAGCTGCACATCGGCGATCCGCATGATCACCGCATCGACGCGCCCGCCCATATAGCCGGCCACCAGACCAAGCGTGATGCCGATGGTCGCGGCGGCGGCCACGGAACAGAAACCGACAATCAGCGAAATCCGCATACCGTAGAAAATGGCCGACAGGATATCGCGGCCCTGATCATCGGTACCGAGCAGAAAGCGCGGATCGGAATACTCCATCCAGACTGGCGGCACCCGGGCGTCGAGAATGGAGATGGACGCCAGATCGAACGGGTTGTGCGGCGCCACCCAGGGCGCCAGGAAGGCCAGCAGAAACAGGATCAGCGTGCCGCAGGCCGCGACCACCGTCACCTTTGAGCGCAGGAAGGAGTGGAACATGTCGCTGTCCACGATCCTGGCCAGTCGGCTGGGCGCGGGCGGGATGCCGGCCCTGTCCTGGACAGCGGCCTTGGCTTCCTCGTTGGAGACGTAAGGCATCGGAATTGTCTCCCTTATGGCCGGCCGACGCGCAGGCGCGGGTCGATGAAGAAATAGAGAATGTCGACGATGAAGTTGATCGCCACGAACAGGAAGGCGGTCAAAAGCAGATAGGCCGACATGATCGGGATATCGACGTTCTGAACGGCCTGCAGGAACATCAGCCCCATGCCCGGCCACTGAAACACTGTTTCGGTGATGGTCGCGAAGGCGATGATGGCACCGAGCTGGAGGCCGGTGATAGTGATGACCGGAACGAGCGTGTTTTTCAGGGCGTGCCGGAAATTGACCAGCCTGTCGGGCAGGCCGCGGGCGCGGGCGAACTTGATGTAGTCGGTGCGGATGACTTCCAGCATTTCCGCCCGGATCAGGCGCATGATCAGGGTCATCTGGTAAAGGCCGAGGGTGATCGAAGGCAGGATCAGCGCCTTCAGGCCGGATAGGGTCAGGAAGCCGGTGGTCCACCAGGAGCCGACCTGGACCACTTCGCCCCGGCCGAAACTGGGCAGCCACTGCAGGGTCACGGAAAACAGGAAGATCAGCAGAATGCCGATGAAGAAGGTCGGCAGCGAGATGCCGATCAGGGAGACGGACAGGAACAGTTTCGAGATCGCCGATTCGCGGTTGAGGCCCGCATAGATCCCCATGGGAATGCCGACCACCAGGGCGAACAGCGCCGAGGCGAAACTGAGCTCCAGGGTTGCGGGAATGCGCTTGGCGAAGAGTTCGGAGACCGGCTGGCGGAACTGGTAGGAGGTGCCGAAATCGAACTGTGCCGCCTGGGTGATGAAGCGGAGAAACTGCACCGGAATGGGATCGTTCAGTCCGAGCCGTTCCCGCAAGGCTTCCCGTTCCTCAAGGGAGGTCTCGATGCCCACCATCTGGTTGATGGGGTCGCCCACAAAGCGGAACATGGTGAAGGCCAGGAGCGCAACCACCAGCATGACAATCATCGCCTGCAGCAGGCGACGCGCTGCAAATCCAATCATTTCGGCTCTTTAAGTCTTTGTAACAAAACACGCTCCCGGCAGGGCCGGGAGCGCGACATGCGGTGTGGAAGGCTCAGTTCTTGGTCACGAAGCGGAACTTGAACTGGTTGTCTGCGCGCTGAACCAGATCGACATTGTCGGCAACGCCCCAGGCCAGACCCTGCTGATGCAGCGGAATGTAGTAGGCGTTGTCGTGGCTGATCTTGAAGGCTTCGGCGATCATGCCGTCGCGCTTTTCCGGATCGTTCTCGACCAGGATCTCCTTGGTCAGGCTGTCGATTTTTTCATCACAGAAACCGCCATTGTTGAACGGCGAACCGGCGCCGCTTTCGTCACGGCAGTTCATCAGGTTGGACAGGACGTTCCAGCTGTCGAGCGAACCGGGGGTCCAGCCGAGCAGGTAGAACGACGTGTCGTAACCGCCCGAGGCCAGGATCTTGGCGAAGTATTTCGCCTTGGGCTGCGCGTTCAGATCGACCTTGACATTGATGCGCGCCAGCATGGCGGCAACCGCCTGACAGATCGCCTCGTCATTGACATAGCGGTCGTTCGGGCAATCCATGCCGATCGAGAACCCGTCCGGATAACCGGCTTCCGCGAGCAGGGCCTTGGCGGCTTCCGTGTCATAAGGGTAGCGCTCGAACTCGCCTGCCTTGGAGAACAGGAATGGCGAGATCATGATCGCGGACGGCGTCGACAGGTCACGCATGACCTTCTTCTTGATCGCCTCAATGTCGATTGCCTGATAGAAGGCCTTGCGCACGCGCGCGTCCTTCATCGGGTTCTTGCCCTTGACGTCGGAATAGAGCAGTTCGTCACGCATCTGGTCCATGCCCAGGAAGATCGTGCGCAGCTCCGGTCCGGTCAGGGCGACGGTGCCCGCGTTATCGTTGATGCGTTTGATGTCCTGCACCGGGATCGGGTAGACCATGTCCAGCTCGCCGGACAGAAGCGCCGCGACACGGGTCGCGTCGGAGCCGATCGGCGTGAATTCGACAGTGTCGAGATTGTGCTTTGCCTCGTCCCACCAGCCGTCATTCTTTTCGTAGACCGTCTTCACGCCGGCCTCATGGCTGGAAATCTTGAACGGCCCGGTGCCGTTGGCATGCAGGGCGGCGTAATTCGGAGTGGTGTCGGAGGCGGAGGTGACCTTCACCGCATCGTTCTCCGTCGTCCACTCCTTGTCCATGATGTAGAACGTGTCCCACTCGTAGTGCAGGATCGGGTTCGGGCTGGCGAGCACGAAGTCGACGGTGTAGTCGTCAACGACTTCCACCTTGGCGTCTGCGGGCACGCGGGTGGTCAGGTCGGAGCCTTCCGAACGCACGCGGTCGACCGAAAAGGCGACGTCCTCGGCGGTGAAGTCACTGCCGTTATGGAACTTCACACCCTTGCGCAGATGGAAGCGCCAGCGGGTCGGTTCGAGGACTTCCCAGCTTTCGGCGAGTGCCGGTTCGATGGAAAGATCGGCGCCGCGCCGTGTCAGGCCTTCATAGGTGTTGCCGAGCGACGACAGCGTGAAGGTCTCGTTGAGGCTGTAGGGATCGAGCGCGTTCAAGGCGCCCTGAAACGCGAATTTCAGCGTTTCGGCCTGGGCGGACGTGCCTGCGCCAGCTGCGAGCAAGGCAGCCGCCAGCAATAGTGATTTCTTTGTCATTTTCCCCTCTTTGTTTCCGTTTGCCGGAATTTTGTATGGACCCGATGACCCTGGCGGGCGCCGCATCCATACTGTCAAATTGAACTATGACACTGCAACTGTCTGTATTCAAACCCGTTTAGCTGCGTAATTGCGACAATCCGTCAACCAGCCGGTCCAGAAAGGCGGCGCAGCGGTCGAGTTGCTCCAATTCGATAAATTCGTCGGGCTGATGGGCCTGGTCGATTGATCCTGGACCGCAGACCACGGTCGACAGGCCGTGATGCTGAAACAACCCGCCCTCGGTCGCATAGACCACGACATTGCGGGCGTTGTCTCCGGTCAGCCGTCGCGCCGTCGCCTCGGCAAGACCGTCCGGCTCCTCGCCGAGGCCTGGCACATTGGCGAGCTCGGTGATTTCAACGTCACACAGGGCCGAGACAGCTCGCATCCCGGGCAGCACCTCGGTGTCGACAAATCGGCGATAGGCATTGACCCAATCGGCAGGGGCCTCACCTGGTAACATGCGGATATCGGTCACGAATTCGCAGCTGGGCGCCGTGATGTTGTGGGCCTGTCCGCCAGTGATCGTGCCGCAATGGAGCGTCGTGTAGGGTGGCTCGAACGGACATTCCGGATCCGCCTTTGCTCTGTTTTCCGCCGTTTTTCCGTCCAGCCAGCCGATCAGCTTTGCGGCAACAGAAATGGCCGAAACGCCCCGGTGCAACTGACTGGAATGAACCGGATGACCGGTAATGCGTGTCTTCAGGACCGTGATGCCCTTGTGGCCGGTGACAACCTTCATGCTGGTCGGTTCGCCGACAATCACGCGGGCCGGACGCGGTACGCGGTCCAGCATGTGGGGGATCATCCGCCGGGCGCCGTCGCAGCCGGTCTCTTCATCATAGGAGAGCGCGATATGCAGGGGAACGCGCAGGTCGGCCTTCAGGAAATCGGGGACCTTGGCCAGGATGGTCGCGGCAAATCCCTTCATGTCCGCCGCGCCGCGCCCATAGAGCCGGCCGTCTTCCTCCCAGGCCGTGAACGGGTCGTGTGACCAGGATTGGCCTTCGACCGGCACGACATCGGTATGTGCGGACAGCACCGTTCCGCCCTCGATCTCGGGGCCGATCATTGCAAACAGCGCTGCCTTTTGGCCTGTCGGGTCCTTGACGCTGTGCGCCGTCACGCCCCAGCTGGAAAGATACTCCGCGACAAAGGCGATCAGGTCGAGATTGCTGCGATCCGAAACAGTGTTGAAGGAGATCAGCTTTTCCAGCATCTCACGCGGTGTATAGGTGCGGCCCACGGCTCCTCCGGCAATCGCATGGACGGTCTCAGGGAGCTTCGCCTCCTGCCATCCGGAGACTATCTAAGCTGCTCAAGGCTAGGATTTGCAAGGGTTTTTCTTTGCCGCGCACCTTGATTTCAGCGGTCTCGGCGCCGTCTATCGCAGCCGCCGCTGCGTCAATCACCGCTTTTGAGACCACCAGAAAACTGTCATGAGCCTTGTTCTCCGATTCCAGCCGGCTGGCGGTGTTGACCACGTCGCCGAGGGCGGTCAGACCGCCGGGGCTGTCTTCCGTACCCGCCGCGCCGATCCGGCCCAGGATGGCCGGTCCGAGATGCAGCCCGATGCCCAGCCGGATCGGGTCCCTGAACTGAGGGCCTTTTTCCGCATCCAGGGCCCGCATCACGGCTTCGATGCGCCGGCTGGCGGCCAGGGCCTGCCTGGCACCGGTCGCCGGGCTCGAATCCATGCCGAAAATTGCCATGATGCCGTCGCCGATGAACTTGTCGACATAACCGCCTTCCGCGCGTATGGCGTTTGAGGCCTGGTCCAGATAGCTGTTCAGCAGATAAACGACGTCATAAGCCAGTTGCGATTCGGTGATGCCGGTGAAATTGCGCAGGTCCACGAACATGACTACCACATCCTGTTCGACCCCCCAGTGATAGGCGTCCTTCAAGTGTTCGCCCGCCGCAAGGCTCGCCTTGACCGGCACCAGGGGCTGGACGGCGATATTCTGCTCAGGGCGGATCTGGCAGGCCAGACGCACATCCGCGCCAGCTCCGATCCGCTTCAGGACCGCCGCTTCGGAAACCCCGGGTTTGCCAAGTGACTCGCCACCCTCAAGCACCTTCACCCGGCAAGTTGAACAACGCGCCCGGCCGCCACAGACCGAGGCCAGCGGCACGTCATTGATGCGGCTGATTTCCAGGAGCGTTGCTCCCGGTTGCGCCTTGATGGCGAGGCCACCCGGAAAGGTGATCGACAGGCTGCGCGCGCGCAGACTGAGAAGATAGCGGATCAGGATTGCCAGCAGGCTGACGGCGATCAGGCCGAAGACCACCGCGCGAAACTGATCCACCACTTCGTAGACCCACGCCTGCTGGTCTGCTGTCAGCTTAATCTCAACGGTTCGGCTGAGGGCCAGGCGCCGGGCGCCCTCGATCCAGCCCCAGAGAGCCAGTACGGGAACGGCGATCGCAAAGCCGGCGGCGAGCGGTCTGAGTCGGCGGTAAAGCGGATAAAGCCGCAGCCAGAAATGCAGGCCGATCATGGCATGGGTCCAGACAACCAACAGCAGGATCGACTGATTGAGCGCAAGATTCGGCCAGAGGATGGTGAGCATCTGCTCATAGACCGGCGCGAAACCGAATTCTTTGGCCGCGCCCATGGTGGTGGTGATGTGCGGGATCAGAAGCCAGGGAATGTAAAGGCCAAGCGTCAGCTGAGCGAGTTCCCAGCGGGACATCTTCAGGGTTCGCCGCTTGCTGGTCCGCCACAGCGCCAGAAAGACATGGGTCAGCGCCGCCAGGATCAGCACGGTCTCACCGAGCGGGCTGCGCCAGACCCAGTAGTGCCAGATGGATGCCCGGTCCATCGCCTCGAAAGAGAGGATGCCGAGGGCATGATTGGAGAAATGGCTCAGGCAGAAGGTGAACAGGATCAGCCCGCTCCACAGGCGCAGGCGCTGGCGCCAGTTGCCGCGGCCGAGCATGCCCCGGCTGCCGGTCTCTTTCGGGCGGGCGTCACCGGGAGCCTCAACAGCCATGTTCACCAACCTCCGGTCCAATTCAACGCAACATTCCCAAACCGGGCGTGTTGCACCACTTCAAGCGCGGCGCAATCAGGAGGTCAAGTCATTGCGCGTTGAGGGCGGTGTCCCGGAACGTTAATGTCTGGCTTCCTGGGTTCTCGGCAGGCGCAGCGTGAACGGATAACACTCGCTGCGCAGCTTGGGGTAGCCGTCGCTCATGCGCCAGGGAATTTCCAGGCGCGGGACCGCCGCCTTGCGATCGGGTTTCTTGCCGTTCTGAAGGTGCAGTTCCTCGCGCACCGTCCAGAGCTGCCAGTGCAATTCGCGAATTTCAGCGAGCTTCTTGTAAAGGTGTTTTTCGTAAGCCAGTTCCCAGCTTTCCAGCTTGTCATGGCTCGAATCGAGGGACTTGCGCCGTTTGTTGGCGGCGTCGCACTTCTTTTCGTAGGAATAGAGGATGCTCTGAAGGGCTTCCCGGTCCTTGCGGTAATAGATCTTGCCCTTCCAGCTGGTCACACCCCGTTTCAAAAGCTCGTCATGCTGTCCCATCACCAGGTCGTAATTGTCGTTGGAGGTATTCAGCTTGCGGGAGATCTCGCGCAGTTCTCTTTCGATGTTGTCCGATCGCCGGTCGACTTTCACGAACTTGCCGACCATGATCTTGAGTTCGCTGATCGAACGTTCCAGGCGCCCGATCAACTGGGTGTTCTGGGCCTCCAGCCCCTTGAGCCTTTTGGCAAGTGCCTTCTGCGCGTCTTCCTTGGCCTGCAGCTTGCCGCGAAGCTGGGCCCGCAGGGACTTGTAGGTGTTTTGCCAGGTAACGCATTTGTGCCAGTTTTCCGCAATGCCGACACTTGTCTGCAGGAAATTGCCGACGGCAGTGTCCGCCGAGCTGTTCGCTTTCTCGAGATATTTCTGATACTTGCGGTCGACGGCAAAATCGATCAACGGAATCATCTCGAACAGGGTATCGAGCAGGTCGTCGCCAGACAGTGTCGTGAACGCGTTGGCTTCGGAAAACACCTGGGCAACGGCAAGAGAGAAAGACAGGCCGGTCACCGGCGCATCGGCCTCTTTCTCATAGGCCTTGATCAGCCGGTCGCCTTTCTTGGACAGGTTTCTGTGGCGCAAGTCCTGACCGATCTGTCCGTCGGCGGCGATCCTTGAAAATCCCTTTGCCTCGTATTTGGTCGCCGCGCGGATCGCCATCTTGATCAGGGTCATGATGCCCTTCTTGGCGGCTTCCTTTGCCGTCAGTTTCGCGCCTTGTCCAAGAAGTGCTCCACCAGGCATGTCCGTGTCTCCGTTGCCTATCAAGATGATGAGAGGCTATCGGCAATTCTCGGAGGTGTCTGTGATAGTGGGCACAGCTTGACGTTCCTGTCATGACCGGGTCTTGGCGACTTGGTTTTCCCCAGGCAGGCTTTTTTCGCCGGCCGGTCTTGATTGTTCGGCCGCTGTCGGCACAGTCACCAACCGTGGCTCAGCAGCTGGAAGGAAACCATGAAAGTCTACGGCATCAAGAATTGCGACACGGTCAAGAAGGCCCGGAAGTTCCTGGAAGAGGCCGGTGTTGCGTATGAATTCCATGACTACAAGAAAGATGGCGTCGACGGTGACAAGCTTGCCCGGTTTGTCGGCGAATTCGGCTGGGAGGCCGTGTTGAACAAGCGCGGCACCACCTGGCGCCGGCTCGACGAGGCAACCCAGGAAGGCGTCACCGATGCCAAGAGCGCTCTTGAGGTGATGATCGACAATCCGTCGGTGATCAAGCGTCCCATCGTCGAGGGCGAAGCGAAGAATTTCATCGGCTTCGATGCGGTCGCCTGGGAAATGGCACTGGAGCTGGGAGAACTCAAGTAACCTCGAACGCCCTTACCACGTCCGCCGCGGGCCGGTGTCGATGTGGTAATGGCCGGAGGAATAGTGCTTGTAGCCACCGACTTCCTTCTGGGATTTCAGATAGGCAAGCACGGAGGACGGGTTGCCGCGCACGGAGAAGTCTACCGCCTTGCAGTTCAGGTGGTAGCTGTCCTTGGCGCCGCCCTTCCACCAGTTTTCCAGCCACCAGCGCTTGGTGGAATGCACGGTGACCTTGCCGTAGCGACGGGCGACCCGGTTGAGCACCTTCTTCAGCTTGCGCGGCACGCACCAGGACGTGTCGTTGTAGTCGATGGAATTGTGGGACGCGGTCATCCAGCCCATGCCGGTGACCCCGGCCACCGTGCCGCAGCCGGCCAGAGTGACGGTCAATCCGAAGAACAGGATCCAGGCGATAAGGCGCTGACGCATGACTAACAAGCCTTGACGGTAACTGATTGCAATGTCGTCCCCCGCTCCAAGGCTCATAGAATTTGATTAAAATTGTAATGAAAAACGTGGTTAACAGCACTTAGAAACAAATGTTTCAGGATAAGAGAAATTCTGATACAAATGTCACAAGCCCGCGTCGGGCCGGCTCTGTCAGCATCAGGTTCTCGTTGCCATGTCTCACGTCTTCCCCCGCCACACCAAGGCATCCCTTCCCGTCGCGGCCAAGGGTGATGGTTGTTACATCATTGATAAGTCAGGGAAAAAATACTTTGATGGGTCCGGTGGGGCGGCTGTGTCCTGCCTCGGACATTCCGATCCGGACGTCACCCGGGCGATCAAGGACCAGATCGACAACATCGCTTTCGCCCATACCGGTTTTTTCACCACCGACCCGGCGGAAGAGCTCGCGGATCTTTTGATCGGTGCAGCGCCCGGAAGGCTGGACCGGGTCTATTTTGTTTCAGGCGGCTCGGAGGCGATGGAAGCGGCGCTCAAACTGGCGCGGCAGTATTTCCTGGAAAAAGGCGAACCGTCCCGGCACCGGGTGATCGCCCGGCGGCAAAGTTATCACGGCAACACGCTCGGTGCGCTCGCCACCGGCGGCAACCAGTGGCGACGCGAACCGTTCTCGCCGCTGATGATCGAGACCTCCCATATTTCACCCTGTTTCGAGTATCGCGGCCGCCGCGAGGACGAGACGGCCTATGACTATGGCCAGCGGGTCGCGAACGAACTGGAAACGGAAATCGAGCGGCTCGGGCCGGAGAACGTGATGGCCTTTGTCGCCGAACCGGTTGTCGGCGCGACCGCCGGAGCTCTGCCGCCGGTCGAGGGCTATTTCAAGCGGATTCGCGAGATCTGCGACCGGTACGGCGTGCTCCTGATCCTGGACGAGGTCATGTGCGGCATGGGCCGCACCGGCACCCTGTTTGCCTGCGACCAGGACGGGATCGCCCCGGATATCCTGTGCATCGCCAAGGGGCTGGGGGCCGGCTATCAGCCGATCGGGGCAATGCTGTGCACTGCCGACATCTACCAGGCCATCGAGACCGGTTCCGGCTTCTTCCAGCACGGCCACACCTATATCGGCCACCCGACCGCCTGCGCGGCGGCTCTTGCCGTCTTCAAGAAACTGACCGGCGGCGTCGCCGGCCGGGTCATGCCCATGGGCGACAAGTTGCAGGCCGCCTTGACCGACGCTTTTGGCCAGCATCCCCATGTCGGCGACATCCGCGGCCGAGGCCTTTTTCGCGGTATCGAGATTGTCGAGGACCGGGCCAGCAAGGCGCCCTTCGACCCGAAACGGGGTGTCAACAAGGTGCTCAAGAAGGCCGCGTTCGAGGCCGGGCTGATCTGCTATCCGATGGGCGGCACCATCGACGGCGTCACCGGCGATCACATCCTGCTGGCTCCTCCCTTCATCATGGAAGACGCGCATATCGGCGAGATCACCGACAAGCTGGCTACCGCCTTCAAGGCGGCTTTCTGACAATGGCCGACCAGGGCTTTCCACCGTTGCCCCAGATCATGGTGGCGCCGAACGGCGCGCGCCGGACCAAGGCGGACCACGCGGCGCTGCCGGTTACCGTCGAAGAGACCGTGGCTGCCGCCAAGGCCTGTTTCGAGGCCGGCGCGGGCGCGCTGCATGCGCATGTCCGCGATGCCGACGGCGCGCATGTCCTGGATGCCGGTCTCTACCGGCAGCTTCTTGCCCAAATGAAGGCCGCCGTGCCGGACATGCTCGTACAGATCACCACCGAGGCCGTCGGCAGATACAGTCCGGAGGAGCAACGGGATCTGGTCCGGGGCGTCAGACCGGACGCGGTCTCCATCGCGGTCCGTGAAATGATCCCGGATGACAACATGTCGGCGGCGCAAGCCTTTTACGGCGAGCTTCGGGACCAGGGCTGCGCGGTCCAGCACATTCTTTACAGCGTCGAGGATGTCGACCGGTTCTTCGATCTTGACGAGGCCGGGGTGATCCCGGCGAGGAGTCATCAGCTGCTTTTCGTCCTCGGCCGCTATGCGGCGGATCAGCAGAGCGCGCCGGAGGATCTGGAGCCCTTCCTCGAAACCCTGGCGAAAAGACGCGGGTCGCAGGCACTCGATTGGGCGGTCTGCGCCTTCGGGCACCGGGAGACGGAGTGTCTGGTCGCCGCCATTCGCCAGGGCGGCAAGGCCCGCATTGGCTTTGAGAACAGCCTTTGGAACAGCGATGGCAAGGTGGCCCTGGACAATGCGGACCGGGTCCGCGACCTGGCCGCGGCACTTAAAGCCGAAGGCTTAACGGACGTCCCGCGGGGCTGAAGTATGTCTGCCACCCGTTCAGGCCACCACAGCCATGATGCCGTGAGCCGGCATGCCGTCGCATTTCAGTTCCGCATTGACCCAGTCCCGGAACAGGCGAACCTTGCGGCTCGTCCGGAGCGCGGGCGGATAGCTCAAGTACCAGCTTTCGTCATCCGCCCGACAGGTCAATTCAAATGGGCGGATCAGTTGGCCGGCTTCGATCGCGGTCTTGCAGAAATAGGGGGTCAGGATCGCAACGCCGTGCCCCGCGATGGCCCGGTTGGCTTCCAGGGCCTGTGACCCCATGCGCGAAGCCGGATGGCCGCTCAGGTCCACATCGGCAAGCCCGGCCTTTTCGAACCACATTTGCCACCACGGGTCCTGCGGGTCGACCAACGGTAGTTTCAGGATATCTTCCGGCTTCTTGACGCCACCAATTGTCTCCGCCAGGGCGGGGCTGAGCATCGGAGTGAAATCGGCCTGCACGATCTCGTGGGCGATCCAGCCTTTCGGCGGTGCCTTGCATGCGGAAATGACAATGTCGGAATCGTTGAAATCGGGCTCCGCACAGGGGCCGTATGGCAGGATACGCACGCCGACATCCGGGTTCTCCATCTGGAACTGAAACAGCCGGTTGGCCAGCCAGTTGACGGCAAAGGTGGTGTTGGAGGAGACCACCAATTGGCCGGCGTTCATGTCCGAGATGTCTTCAAATGCGCTGCGAAGCGCCGAAAACGCATCGACCACGCGGGTGGCCAGCTGGGCGCCATGGTCGGTCAGCTCGATCTTGCGCGCCTTGCGCGTGAACAGCTGAAAGCCGAGCCGCTCTTCCAGCAGCTTGATCTGGTAGCTGACGGCAGCCTGGGTCATGCCGAGCTCGTCGCCCGCCTTGGTGAAGCTCAGGTGGCGGCTGGCGGCCTCGAAGGCCCGGACGGCGGACAGTGGCGGCAACGGGTTCGGCATGCATAAATCTCCCTTATGCATAGCTAGCGAGATTTCGTTGGTAAGACAAGCAGTATGGACCGATATCTAGCTCCTAACAAAAGGAGTTATCAAAATGTCCCCATCATCCTGCGAAAAGCTGGAACAAGCCATCCATCAACAAGGCTTGGGTTATTCATTCAAAAGGCTGATCGGCGCTGTCTTCGCAAGACAGCCATCGGGTCGCCACAACAGACAGGCCGCCGCTGATCTGCCCGCCAGTCTGCGGCATGACATCGGCCTGGGCCCGGATCCGGTCGCCGGTTCCTTTGAAGACAGGTGGCTACAGGAACTCAAGTGCCTGCAGCGGTGAGTGTCCGTCGTTCCTTTCGGATGCGCTCTCCCCTGCATCCTGACTGACAGGTCCCATTGCGCAGAGATGCCCGGTCGGACCTGTCCTTTTCAGCGCAAACCGTCCAGCAAGGGGCGGATAGCGGCGAACTCCAGTTGCCCGCCGGTAAAGTGGCGCATGAGCAGCGTGCCCATCAAAAGGCACAGCACAGCTTCGGCCTGCTTTTCTCCGACAAGACTTTCCACCTGCCGGCGCAGATGGTCATTGGCCAGGCGCATGGCCGGGTCGGCGGCGATGTCCTCGGCCGTCTTGCCGCGCAGGTAATCGAACAGCAGCGACATCTCACGGGCAAAATCCGGCTCCATGCGTTTGGCAAAACCGATCAGCGCCTCCGCGGGATCCGGGGCATCAGCCGCGCCCGGATTGCCGGAGCCTGCTTGCGCAGAGGTCATGACCACTTCCGTGCAAGCCAGGAACAGGCTCTTCTTAGTCGGGAAGTAATGATAGAGCGCGCTTTTCGAGAGCCCGAGTTCCTCGGCGATCCGGCGCATTCCGAGGCCTGAATAGCCGTGTTCGGAAAACAAAGGCGCGGCTTTTCGGGCAATATCCTGTCTGTGGGCGTCGTGATCGATCTGTTTCGGCATTTATTTCGTCCAGTTGGTCGATAACATATTGACCATGTGGATCGGGTGCGTCTAGGACTTTTTCGTCCAGATGGTCGATAAAAACCTGGCGAGAGGACAGGTAGACCAAGCCAGACCAGGAAAGACTAGGAGACACCCATGGCCCCCTCAGGTGGCGTGAACAGGCAACACGCCGGATCCCGGCCGGAAAAAATCGTCTTTGCCGGCTTGCATGTGGCCAGCGTAGTCTTGTGCGGTTGGTTGCTGTTCGGTGGCTGGCAGCGCCTTGGCACCTGGTTCGGTTTCGATCTTGCGCTTGCCGACGTGCCGCGCGGCCTTGTTCTGCTTGGTTGCGCCCTGCTCTATTTCGGCCGGCATCTCCTGACGCTGTTCGTGCTGCTCGCCCGCAAGGTCGCCTTCTCCGAGGTGATCGGCCTGTCCGTGTTCCTGGCCGTTTTCGAGGTCGGCTTTTTGCTTCTGGGAGCCGGCGCGTTTCGGCAGGAGGCCGTGCCGTTTGGGATGCTGGACGGCGTCGCCGTCGTGTTCGTTTTGACAGGCTCTTTTCTGAACAGCTGGTCGGAGCTGCAACGCAAATGGTGGAAGCGGGACCCGGCCCATCGCGGCCATTGTTACACCGGCGGTCTCTTTGCCTGGTCGATGCATGTCAACTATTTCGGCGACACGGTTCTTTTCACCGGCTGGGCCCTCCTGGCCCACAGCCTTGTCGCCCTGGCGGTGCCTGCCTTCATGGCCGCGTCCTTCGTGTTTTTCCACATTCCGGCGCTCGACGCCTATCTGGCAGGTCGTTATGGAGCGGAGTTCGAGGCCTATGCCGCCAGAACGCGAAAGTTCGTTCCGTTTGTCTATTGAGTTGGGGGCTCAGCGGTAGCGCGCGTGAATGAGCTGGTAGGTTCCGTCCGCCTTGACCTCGGCAAGCCCATCGTTGAACGGCTGCAATAGCGCACCTGCTTCCGGATGTTTTTTAGACAGGCAGAGGTGATATTCGAGATATTCGATTTCGTGGAAATCGAATTCACCTGACATCCCGGATTGTTTGAGGAAAAAGTCGGTCGCTTCCTTGCCGGAAAAGAGGAAGTCAATTCGGCTCAGTGCGAGCATCTTGAAACCGGTTGTTTCAGAAGGCACCTCGATCGGGTCCGCACCGATCTCGTGAAGCTTGGCCAGTGACACATAGCCATGCACCGAGGCAACGCGTTGTCCGATGATGTCGCTGAGTCCGGAAATTTCCGGCAGCTCAAATCCCCGACGGAAATAGAGCCCGTAGGTGTCACGGCTGATTGGTTCGCTGAAATGGAAATACTCAGCCCGCTCCTCGCTCCGCGCACAGGACAACAACACAGGCGATAGGCCGTTTTTGGTGTCACTCATCGCGCGGGTCCAGGGAACGTAGATAATCTCCGCGGCAAGTCCTTTCCGCCGGAAGACTTCCTCGACGACTTCGTGATCGAACCCCCGCAATCCGTCGACCGGTTCGCTCATCTCGAAGGGCGGGTAGTGCATCGCCAAGATCCTGACGGAAGGGTTGCCGAAGGCGGGTCCAGCCGCGAGACCGACGATCATCGCCAGGGCGGCTAGGTAAGGCGGCAGTCGGAGGTTGCAAAAAAAGAGAAGAGGCATGGGTTTTGGGGACGCGTGTTTCAATTCCGAACGGTATCAAATTCAAGGGCCGCCTGCACCCGCGTCTTGACCATTGCGTTAACGGGAGCCAGACGTCGTTGTCTCCGGCTGCCTCACCTGTAGCGGTCATGGATTGCTTTGTAGGTGCCGTCCGCGCGGATTTCGGCGAGCCCCTTGTTGAACAGAGGCAGCAATTCCAGCGTCTGCGGGTGTTTCCTGGAAAAACACAGATGATATTCCCAGTTCTCGGTCTTCACGAACTCGAACCGGCCCTTCATACCATGCTGCATGATCTGAAAATCGGTTGCCTGCTTTCCGCTGTAGAGAAAGTCGAAGCGGCCGAGGCCGAGCATCTGGAAGCCGGCGGCTTCGGAGCGGACCTCGATCGGATTGGCGCCGATTTCCACCAGCTTTGCAAGCGAGGCATAGCCTGACACCGAAGCGACGCTCTGGCCGACGACGTCTTTGAGTTTCCGGATGTCTGGCGGCTGGAAGTCCTTGCGATAATAGAGCCCGTAAGTGTCCTGGCTGATCGGATCGCTGAACAGGTAGACCTGAGTGCGCTCCGCGTTTTTGGCGCAGGACAGAAGCGCGGGCGACAGGCCGTTTGTCGTGTCGCTCACCGCCCTTGTCCAGGGAACATAAATGACCTGCGCCTCGACGCCGGTGCGACGGAAGGCTTCGATCACCACTTCATGATCGAAGCCATGCAGGCCGTCGACCGGCTCGCTCATCTCGTAAGGCGGATAGTGCACCGCCAGAACAATGGCTCCGGGGCCCGGTTTTTGGGTTGCTGCCGCGGAGGCGTGACACATCACGGTCAGCGCGGTTGCCAGCAAGGCGAAGCAGGTCGTTTTCATTGTGACCACACTCAACAAGGACGTCTGGTCTGAAAATACCAAGAACGTCCCTGTTTCACACTCCGCAATGTTGTCATCCGGCAAATCCGAAGGCCTAAACCTCAGATTGCTCCGCAGGTGGATTGCTGACGCCAGGGTCAGGACTCGTTCATTTGATCGAAATGGCGCAACAAACGGCAAGGAGTTGCAAGGAAAAGCGCGAAAAGCGGGCTTCCTGCCCGGTTGAGCGGTTTGACGCAGCAAATCTAAGCCGTTTTGCGTCCCTCCGGGATAGGGTGAATTTGCCCGGCAACGTCGTTGCAAATCTTTGGAAACCGGACGGTTTCCTGCAGCTTTGCGCCTCGTATCCGAACAAATTCATTCCTACCATTTCACTCAAATGAATGGGTCCTGACCCTAGTCACCCTAATCTGAAGTTCGTCTTATTTCCCGGCAAACTCGGAACGAGCTTCAGATTCAAAAGGGTGACTAGCAAGCATATGTTTCTAGTGTGGTTTTCGAATTTCAAATTCACCACACTAGAGCAACAGCGCCCAAAGTGTTGCCGCCAGCATGGCAACGGCCATGGTCACGGTGATCGCGCGCATCAGCGGACCGTCGCCGATCAAAGCCAGAATGGAAACGCCGACCAGCGCCCATAGCGAATGGAACACCATGCCACCCAGGGTGAAGCCGGCAACCAGGATCAGGGCGTTCTCGTGAATGCTGAGGCCATTTCCAGCCAGAAACGTCGAGAAGGCGACCAGGTTCATGGCCCAGGTCTTCGGGCTGAGCGGATGGATCAGCAGGCCTTCCCAGAAACTGGGCAGGGCGACCTCTCCCTTCGGTTTGACGCTGAGGCAGACTATGCGCCAGGCAAGATAGGTCATGTAGGCCATGCTCAGCACCTTGAAGACGGTGACGACCGGGCCGCCGCCCGCCAAGACATGCCCAAGGCCATAGGCGACGCTGAGCTTCAGAGGCATCGACCCGATCTGCGACGCAACGATCACCGGAAAGGCCGTGCGATAGCCCGCCGAGGCGCCGATGGCCAGAAAGGTCAGGTTGCCGGGACCGGGTGTGCCGGTCATGACGATGACAAACACCGCAAAGGCGAGAAAGGTGGCGTGATCCATGGGTGTCTCCAGACAATGCGGATCGATCGATAGATACAATCGATACAAAATGGCGGAGACATAAATGCGCTTGAGGAATTGTATCAGTCAATGATAACATTGTTCCTATGACAATGTGGATCCCGAACATCGAGGCGGCCGCCGGCCCGATCTACCTGGCGATTGCCGATGCGCTGGAAGACGACATCAAGACGGGTGCGCTCGCCCAGGGCGACCGGCTGCCGCCGCAGCGCGAGCTGGCCTATCAGCTCGGCGTCACGCTCGGCACGATCACCCGGGCTTATGGCGAGGCGGAGCGCCGCCGCCTGGTCAAGGGCGAAACCGGCCGAGGCACTTATATTGCCTCGGAAACCCAGAAGGTCTCGCCTCTGGTTCCGAAAGAAGACGAGCCGGACAGTTGCGACCTGGCGCGCAATTTTGCTTATCCGCATCTCAATCCCAGCCTGTCGGACGGGCTGGTGCGTATGGCGCGCACCGCCGGCATCGACCGGCTCAACGGTTTTGTGCCCTCCGAAGGCCTGAAAACGCACCGGGAAACCGGCGTCCTGGTGTTCAAGGACTACGGGCTGGAAGCGGATCCGGCACGAGTCGCCGTTACCTGCGGCGCCCAGCACGGCATCCAGGTCACCTGCCAGGCTCTGTTCCGCGCCGGCGACGCGATTGCGGTCGACCGGTTCACCTATCCGTCGATCTTTTCCTCGCTCTCAAGCCTCGGCCTGAAACCGGTGCCCGTGCCCGCCCTCACCCGGACGGACGGCGGTTTCGGCGCCATGGACCCGGAAGCGCTGGCCCGGGCCGCGGCCGCGCACGGCGTGCGTGGTGTCTTCCTGATGCCGAACATGCAGAACCCGACCACCCACACCATGTCGGTCGAAGAGCGCCAGGATCTGGTGCGGGTCGCGCGCGAGCATGATCTGAAGATTGTCGAGGACGATCCCTATACGCCGTTCCTGCCCGAAACCCTGCCCGCCTTCGGAGCATTGGCGCCGGAGCGCACCGCCTCGATCGCCAGTATCTCCAAGGTCTGTTCGCCGGGCAGCCGGATCGGCTTTGTCCATGTGCCGAAGGCCTTTGGCGACAGCATTCGCAACAAGATCGGCGAAAGCACCTGGATGGCCTCGCCGATCACGGCGGAGCTGATTGCCGGCTGGGTGCGCGAAGGTCATCTCTTCAAGACCCTGCGGCTGAAACGCAAGGCCAATCGCAACCGGTTTTTGAAGGCGCGCGACCTGCTTGCGCCCCATTTTCTGCAAGGCGACGTCAACAAGGTGTTCGGCTGGCTGCGCCTGCCGGACATCGTCGATGCCGATGCGCTCCAGGCAGCCCTCTCCCATCAGGGCATTTCGGTTCTGTCGTCCCGCTACTTCCAGGGCAAAGACCATGCACCGGCACCCTATCTGCGCCTCACCTTTGGATCCGAGGAATCTGACGAACGCTTTCAATGGGCGCTCAAACGCATCCAGGCAACGATCGACCAAATGGCCGACTTGCCGGAATTGACCCGTCCGGTAGGCTGATCCTGACGTTACGAAGACCTGTGACCTGAGCGGGACGTGAGTATGTCCCGCTTTGACATGTTTGGGATTCCGGCCGATAAGCGGCAAAACGCGAAAGACCGGGTGATGGCGACCTGCCATCCGCGACGAGGTGACATGGCTTTCTGGCCCAAAAAGAAGAACAGGGACCGGCCACAGGTCTGCAATCCCGAGGCAAGTCCCTATGCGGTGTTCGACCGTGTCGGACTTGAGATCGGCGGCAAGACGATCCTGGAGGACCTGACCCTGTCCCTGGACGAGGCCAGGATCGGCGTAGTCGGTCTCAACGGGTCCGGGAAGAGTTCCTTTGTCCGCATGCTGAACGGTCTGCGCGCGCCGACGGGCGGCACGCTCACATTGTACGGGGCGCCAGCCGCCGAAGCCGAGCTTGAGCTCCCTCGCCATGTCGGATTTGTCTTCCAGAATCCGGATCACCAGGCCATCTTTCCGACCGTCGAGGAGGAGATCGCCTTCGGCCTGACCCAGTTGGGCGCAAGCAAGGACGACAGCCGCAGCCGGGCTCGGAGCTTTTTGGCTCTTCACGGCGTCGAGGCGCTCGCCGGCAAACCGGTGACCGAGCTTTCCGAAGGTCAGAAACAGCTGGTCTGCATTCTGGCGGTGCTGGTGATGGAGCCGAAATTGCTGGTGCTCGACGAGCCGATGACCAGTCTGGACACCCTTGTCACCCGGCGGATCCGCGACAAGATCCTGTCCCTGCCGCAGAAGATCGTCATGGTTTCCCACGATCTGGAGCATTTCGACGGTTTCGACCGTCTGATCTGGCTGGAGGATGGCCGGCTGCGCATGGATGGCGAGCCGGACGCGGTGCGCGCCGCCTACCGCCAGGACATCGACCTCCGGCTCGGGCGCAATCCGGAGTTCGCCGGGCTATGATTTCCCTCTACCTTCAGGGCGACAGCTGGGCACACCGCCTGCGGGCGGGCTGGAAGCTGCTTGCCGTCGCCCTTGCCAGCCTGGTGCTGTTTCAGGTTGTCTCCGTCTGGGCCTATCTGGCGTCCCTGGCCGCCGTGATCCTGTGCTACGCCTCGCTCGGGCGCGAGGGCCTGGCACAGCTGAAACTCCTGCGCAGCCTGTCCTTTGTCCTTGTCCTTCTGCTGGCGCTGCACTGGCTCTCAGGGACCCTCAATGACGGTGTCGTTATTGTGCTGCGCCTGGTGGTGATGATCCTCGCGGCCAATTTCGTGTCGATCACAACGCGCTTGGACGACATGCTCGAGGCGGTCCAGCCGCTGTTCCGTCCGCTAGGTGTCCTTGGCGTGTCGCCGCGCAAGCCCGCGCTCGGAGTGGCGCTGGTGCTGCGGTTCGCGCCGCATATGCTGCTGGTTTACGGCCTGTTGCGCGAGGCCTGGCAGGCGCGCACCGGATCGCGGAATTCCTGGCGGTTGCTGGCGCCGTTTGCAATCCAGTCCCTGCGCATGTCCGACAATGTCGCCGAGGCTTTAAAAGCCCGCGGCGGTTCGGAAGGCCTGTCAAGATAACCTAGGAGATAAGTCGAATGGATCTGGCAATTGCCAAGAAATTGGGTTATCCCGCCAACAGACGACGCAGCGTCGCCCTAGAGTCTCTGGTAAACTCAACCGCAAGCGGCAGCGCTCAGACCATCGAGAAGAAGGTATATAAAAATGGCTGACCGATCACTTGTGCACATTGCTTTCTATGCGGCCCTGATCGCGGCATTGGGACTTGTCCCGCCCGTCTCGATTGCTTTTCTCGGCGGCGTTCCGATCACCGCCCAGACCCTCGGCGTCATGCTGGCCGGCGTCATGCTCGGCCCGGTGCGTGGCGCTCTGGCGGTTCTTCTTTTTCTGTTCCTGGTCGCGCTCGGCGCGCCGCTGCTGGCCGGTGGCCGTGGCGGCCTTGGCGTGTTCATGGGGCCTTCGGTCGGCTTCCTGGTCGGCTGGCCGGTCGGTGCCTTGGTCGCCGGCTGGGTCATGCAGTCCACCCGTGAAATGAATGTCCTGGTGTCGGCGGCCATTGCCGCGGCTGTCGGCGGCATTCTGGTGGTCTATGCTTTCGGTATCCCGGGTGTTGCCATCATGGCCGGCCTGTCCCTGCCCAAGGCCGCGCTGGGCAGCGCCATTTACATCCCCGGCGATCTGGTCAAGGTGGTGCTGACGGCGTTGATCGCGCAGACGGTTGCCCGCGGCTTGCCCGGCGCCGTCCTGTCCCGCTCCTGATCCCGAAGAGAAGGCCGGCCCATGGCCTTTGTCGGCGACCGGCTTGACCGGTTTGCAAATGAAGCTCCCGACCGGGCCGCACTTAGCTGCGGCCCGATCCGTTTGTCCCGGCAGGATCTGGCCCGCGCTGTTGCCGTTCTTGAGGGGGCGCTTGGGTCGCACACCCGGCGGAGCGGCCGGGTGGTGCTGCGCCTGACGGATCCGGTTGCCCTGCTGCTCTGCTTTTTTGCCTGTGCCCGCACCGGCCGCATCGCTGTGGTGATGGACCCGGACTGGCCGGCGACCTTGGCAGGGGCCGCCCTGGGGGAGATCGAACCGGAACTCGTTGTCGATGATGCGCGCTTCGAAGAGCTGGCAGCCGGCAACGTCCCGTCGTCGAACCGGCAGGCACCGGATACCGTGCCACCGGAAGAGAACGACCTTTTTTACGCGGGCTTCACCTCCGGTTCCAGCGGCATGCCAAAGGGTTATGTCCGCTCGCACGGCTCCTGGCTGGAAAGTTTCAAGCTGTCCTCCGCCCTGTTCGGCATTGCGCCGGAGAGCCGCGTGGTCATCCCGGGACAGCTCACCCATTCGCTGCATCTTTACGGCGCGGTCTGCGCCCTGGCCGGCGGCCAGGAAGTCGCGTTGCTGCCGCGCTTCGATCCGCGCAGTGTCCTGGCGGCGCTGAGGGTGGCCGGCGGGGACGGCGCGGTGCTCTATGCGACACCGACCCAGCTTCATCTTCTGGCGGAGGTTTCAGGACGGTCGGGACCGCTGGGCGCCGTGCGCCAGGTCCTGGCCAGCGGCGCCAAGTGGCATGACGCCGACAGGGAGGCCCTGAAGACGGTTTTCCCGGAGGCGCGGCTGTTCGAATTCTATGGCGCCTCGGAAACCAGCTTCATCACCATCGCAGGCCCGGACGACACTATCCCTGCTGGTTCCGTCGGCCGGGCGGCACCCGGCGTGTCGATTGCCATTGGCGACCCTCGCAATCCGGCGTCCGCCGGGCGGTCCGGCCCGGTCTGGGTCAAGAGCGGACTGCTCTTTTCCGGGTATCTGTGCGGCGGTTCGCAGGATACGCGCTGGCGGGACAGCTGGCTGACGGTCGGCGATCACGGTTTTCTCGACAAAGACGGCTTTCTGTTTCTGACCGGCCGCGAAAACCGGATGGTCGTCACCTCCGGTCTCAATGTCTATCCGGAAGAGGTCGAGGCGGTGCTGTCGGCCCATCCCGCCGTGGCGCTGGCCGTCGTCGTCGGTTTGCCCGATCCGGTGCGCGGCGAGCGGCTGGAGGCCGTCGTGCAGCTGACGGGACCAGTTGACGAGACAGCGGACGCTCTCCTGCACCATTGCAGGGAGCGGCTTGCATCCGGCAAGATACCGCGCAGGCTGCATCTCCGGGACCACTTGCCGCTGACTTCGGGCGGAAAGCCGGATATTCAAAGGATCCTGACCGAGTTGAAAACGGGAGGAGCGGACCGGTGAGCGCAAAAAGGCGTGCCGCAATTGTCGCGGCGCGAAGGACCGCCGTCTGTCCGCGCGGCGGCGCTCTGTCATCGCTCCAGGCCGATGAGCTGGCCGCGCCGGTCCTGGCCCAGCTTTTGGCCGATGCCGGCGTCAAACCGGGCGAGGTCGATCATGTGCTGCTCGGCAACGCGCTTTATGGCGGCGGCAATCCCGCGCGGCTGGCCACGCTCCGGGCCGGTCTGCCTTCTTCTGTGCCGGCGCTGACCATCGACAGCCAATGCTGTTCCGGTCTCGACGCCATTTTGCTGGGCGCGCGCCTGATCGAATCCGGCGCTGCCGACTGTGTCATTGCCGGCGGCGCGGAAAGCTTCAGCCGGGCGCCGGTCCGGATGAAACGGCCCGTCTCGCCGAAGGATGATCCGGTGGCCTATAACCGGCCGCCCTTTGCGCCGCCGCCCTTTACCGATCCCGATCTTGCCGAGGCGGCCGCACGCCTTGCCGCTGACAGGATGATCTTGCGCCGGGACCAGGCCGCCTTTGCCGTTGCCTCCCATGAAAAGGCAATGGCGGCGCGCCCCTTCCTGGCGGAGCGCCTGGTGCGCAACGGCGATTGTTGGCCGGACCAAGACGGTTTTACCCGCCGGCTCCCCCTGAAGACGGCGCTGCGCGCGCCATTGCTTCAGGGAGACGGCGACACCGGACTAAGCGCCGCGACCATTGCTTGCGAGGCGGACGGGGCGGCACTGGTATTGTTGAGGCCGGCGGACATTTTGGGTGAGACATCCGCGCCCATCATCACCATTCGGGCGGGCGTTTCCCTCGGCGGCGATCCGGCTGACCCGGCACTGGTGCCGATCGCGGCGGCGCGAAAGGTGCTGAATCAGGCCGGTATCGCGGCGGCCGACCTTGCGGCCATCGAGGTGATGGAAGCCTATGCGGTCCAGGCGATGGTCACGATGGCAGACCTCGGGCTCGATCCGGGCCGGATCAACAATCTGGGCGGGGCGCTTGCCAGGGGGCATCCGATTGGCGAATCGGGCGCCATTCTGGCCGTCAACCTGTTCGAGCGCCTGATAGTCCAGGAAACCCCTGCGGAAGGGTCGGAAAGACATGGCCTGGCCCTGATCGCGGCAG
>NZ_JALNMJ010000028.1:62500-65188 GCF_023156505.1 Roseibium sediminicola
CGGAAAGACCCCGTGCACCTTTACTACAGCTTCACACTGGTATTCGTCACGACATGTGTAGGATAGGTGGTAGACGTCGAAGCAAGGGCGCCAGCTCTTGTGGAGTCACCCTTGAAATACCACCCTTGTCGTCATGGATATCTAACCGCGGTACAACAATATCCGGGACCGTGTGTGGCGGGTAGTTTGACTGGGGCGGTCGCCTCCCAAATGGTAACGGAGGCGCGCGAAGGTGGGCTCAGAGCGGTCGGAAATCGCTCGTTGAGTGCAATGGCATAAGCCTGCCTGACTGCGAGACTGACAAGTCGAGCAGAGACGAAAGTCGGCCATAGTGATCCGGTGGTCCCTCGTGGAAGGGCCATCGCTCAACGGATAAAAGGTACGCCGGGGATAACAGGCTGATGATGCCCAAGAGTCCATATCGACGGCATTGTTTGGCACCTCGATGTCGACTCATCACATCCTGGGGCTGGAGCAGGTCCCAAGGGTTTGGCTGTTCGCCAATTAAAGTGGTACGTGAGTTGGGTTCAGAACGTCGCGAGACAGTTCGGTCCCTATCTGCCGTGGGTGTAGGAGAATTGAGAGGATCTGTCCCTAGTACGAGAGGACCGGGATGGACGTACCTCTGGTGGACCTGTTGTGGCGCCAGCCGCATTGCAGGGTAGCTATGTACGGAAGGGATAACCGCTGAAAGCATCTAAGCGGGAAACCCACCTCAAAACGAGTTCTCCCTGAAGAGCCGTGGAAGACCACCACGTCGATAGGAAGCGTGTGGAAGTGCGGCAACGCATGAAGCTTAGCTTTACTAATAGCTCGTTCGGCTTGATCGCTCTCATTAATCAATGCTTATCTTTTAGATGCGCTCCGCGCATCAAAAAGATCATCTCTAGTGCGCTATCGTCCTTCGGACTACTTGAGCGCGTTTAGGATGATCAACAAGACCATTTTTGCCCCTCAAGGGAAAAGGTTCGAACCAATAGGTTCGCAAGCGCAAAGCGCGCCGGCCACGTTTGGCCGCCCTCCCGGAGGCCAGCTGCGAAGCAGCGTACGGCCGTGAGGGCAAACAATAGACCAGTTCACAACAAACTGCGCTTCGCCGGCCTGGTGGCCCCAGCGGGGAGCCCCCACCCGATCCCATCCCGAACTCGGCCGTGAAACTCCCCAGCGCCAATGGTACTGCATCTTAAGGTGTGGGAGAGTAGGTCGCCGCCAGGCCTGCTAATCGCAGTTTGTAAAACTCTTCAATTTGTCTGTCGCTCACGCGCGTACCGCCCTTCGGGCTGCGCTCCGCGAGGGCGGCCTGCCAGCTTGACCGGTATTGGGCCGGCGGCCACTTGGCCTTGCCTCCGCTGCGCTCCGGATCTCTTGTCCCATATCAGCGCAACAATCCGGTCAACCCGAAACAGACGGGCATGCCCCAGAGCGAGCAGCCCACGCGACGCCCGCAGATCCGAAGGATCGAGCACGCGCAAAACAAAACAAAAGGGCAAATCAAATGCCCATCCAGGATACTCAGGTACCTCGGAAACAAAAAATAACGCGGGATGGAGCAGCCCGGTAGCTCGTCAGGCTCATAACCTGAAGGTCGCAGGTTCAAATCCTGCTCCCGCAACCAAATTCGACAACAGCCTTATCCCGCAAGGGGTAAGGCTGTTGTCGTATTCGGGCGCGGGATACAGGCGAGAACCTCTGCGGGCCCCATCAAGGAGGACGTAAGTCCGACGCAGAAGGGAAAAAAACACCAAATCCTGCTCCCGCAACCAACAAATAACCCGGCCTCGCGCCGGGTTTTTTGTTGGTAACGGAGACTGATTTTAAGCTGACCAGGCGCCCCAAGAAGCGCGAAGCCCGAAGCCCAGGACAAAAACTCAAATCCTCACACCGAAACAAAATCAAAAAAAGCCCGCAAGGTACAAACCTGCGGGCTTTTTGACGTTTGGCTGCCTGAAAGACAGCGATCTCAAATCACGGGAAACGGGTTGGCGCGCCGGGGCAGTGATCCTACATGGACTTGCAACGGAGTCTTTCATGAAACAGTATTCCATTCTCGATCTTTCTCCCGTCCCTGAAGGCAAGACGGTGGCCGATGCCTTGGCCAACACGGTCGACCTGGCGCGCGCCGCGGAGAAGGCGGGTTACCACCGCTATTGGCTGGCAGAACATCACAACATGCCGGGCATCGCCAGCGCGGCAACGTCGATCGTCATCGGACATGTTGCGGCGGCGACCCGGACCATGCGTGTCGGTGCAGGTGGGATCATGTTGCCCAATTATGCGCCCCTTGTCATCGCGGAGCAGTTCGGCACGCTGGCGACACTCCATCCAGGGAGGATCGATCTGGGGCTCGGGCGCGCACCCGGCACCGACATGGCAACAGCCCGGGCGCTCAGGCGGCACATGGCGGGTGAAGACAGCTTTCCCAACGATGTGCAGGAGCTGCTCGCTTATCTGTCCGGAACATCCGGCGGCTCCGGTGTGCAGGCCATTCCAGGAGCTGGCACCAACGTTCCGATCTGGATCCTCGGTTCAAGCCTCTACGGTGCACAGATGGCCGCGGCCTTCGGACAGAGCTGGCTCGGGAAATTTGCACAGCTGGGATAAGTGGAATTTCTGCCTGACTTTGGCTTAGATGCCGGAAACAGGAGAGACGATGACGAGACGACCGCGCCGGAACCACAGCCCGGCTTT
>NZ_JALNMJ010000029.1 GCF_023156505.1 Roseibium sediminicola
GTTCGCAGATACAGTGTGTTGGCATCGGACCCCGCATCAGAACCTGATAACTCTCTGTTGCAAAAGAATGTTCTCAGATTCTTGGGGCCGATGCACCTAATGCTTTGAGAAATGCGGGTTAGAGCCCGCTGGCGACAGTTATCCATGCGCGCTCACGCCCCCCAGACGGGGCTCTTTTTTTGCCTATTTCAATGACCATCAGAAACGATCTCTCCCATGACAGAGCAAACGCCCGGACCGCGCCTGAGCACCCTGATCCTGCTGTCGGCGCTCTGCATCCTGCCGATCAACATCTTCCTGCCCTCGCTCACCAACATGTCGGCCGAATTTGAGGTGGATTACGCCATTGTCGGCCTGTCCCTGGCCGCCTATGCCGCCGTGTCGGCCGTTCTGCAACTTGTGCTCGGGCCCCTGTCGGACAGGTTCGGCCGGCGGCCAATCATTCTCCTGGGTCTGACCGTCTTTCTGGCCGCCACGCTCGGCTGCATCTTTGCCCCAGATATCTGGTCCTTCCTCGCATTCAGGCTGATCCAGGCCGTGATCGCGCCGACCTACTCGGTCGCGCTGGCCGTTGTGCGCGACACGACGAGCAAGGAACAGGCCGCCAGCAGGATCGGGTATATCGCCATGGCCTGGGCGGTCGCGCCGATGCTCGGCCCGGGCTTCGGCGGCCTGCTGGACGAGACCTTCGGCTAGCGGGCGAGCTTCTGGTTCCTGGCCGCGTTCGGCGTCCTTGTGTTCATCCTGTGCTGGATCGACCTGAAGGAAACCAACCGCAATCCGTCCGACACCATCCTGGGCCAGTTTCGCACCTACCCGGAACTTGTCACGTCGAAACGGTTCTGGGCCTTTACGCTCTGCATGGGCTTTTCGATCGGGACCTTTTTTGCCTTTCTGGCAGGCGCGCCGCTTGCGGCCAATGCCGCCTTTGAAATGTCCCCCGGCACACTCGGCCTCTTCATGGGTTCCATCACCGGGGGCTTCATGGTTGGCAGCTTCCTGTCCGGGCGGCTCAGTCCGAGGTTTAAACTGACGACCATGATGATTGCCGGCCGGGTTATCGCCTGCACGGCACTCGTCCTCGGCCTCTGCCTCTATGCCGCGGGCTTTCTGCATGTCCTGGCCTTGTTCGGCCCCTGTGTTTTTGTCGGCCTGTCCAACGGCCTCACCCTGCCGAGCGCCAATGCGGGTGTGCTGTCTGTCCGGCCCCAACTTGCCGGAAGCGCCGCCGGGCTGGCAGGGGCGTTCACCATCATGTGTGGAGCAGTCATGTCATGGATTGCCGGGGCGGCATTGTCGGGGGACAATGTCCGCTATGGACTGCTCGCCATCATGCTGACGGCCGCCGCAGTTTCGCTCGCAGCGGCCCTTGCCGCACGCCGGTTCGAGCAGCTGGCGGGAAGCGAATGAGCCTTGACCCTGTGCCTAGAAGACACTGCGGCGACAATTATCGGTTTCCCTAAACCGTGCCGTCGCCAAGTTCCAGTATATGATCGAACTGCCTGTCGCGCACACAGTCCGGAAGATCGTCAAGCGGGATGAGCGCCGTTCCTTCAAGCTCCTGCCGGTAGAGCTTTTCGATATTGCTGGTATCGACCGTCTGGCCGTGAACGACGGACGCAAGCTTTGTCTGGAACGCCCCAAGGCCACCCATGGAAGAGAAATGCCAGCCGGCGTGTGGGACAATCTTCACCGGCCGGCTGATACCGGACAGATTGTTGTTGCGGATCCTCAGGAACGGCTGCGCGAGAAAGCCTGGCACATAGGACTTTTTGGTCATCCGGGCCTTGGTCCGCCGGAGCTGCTGCGGCGTGGTGAGATATGTCTTCTCGATCATGCGGGAGCCGAGCAGCCAGGTCTTGTCCGGCACGATCCGATTGAGATGGTGCTTGTGCAGGCTCTGTTCGAACACCAGGAGACGGCCCCGATAGAGCTGCTCTTTCAGAACTGTGTCCAACACCTCGCTCCGGATGATCTCATCCACATCCGAGAGCAGGACCAGATCGTCCGGCGCGCAGGCCTCCAGCGCCTGTGCGATGCAGTTGCGCTGAAAGTTCTCCCGCTCCCAGTCCTTTTTGCGCCGGTTCTTGTAAACGCCCAGCGCCGGCGGCAGCTTGTCCGGGAATTCGACCTGAAGGTCGATGATCTTGTCGGCCCAGGGTGCGAACCGCGCGCGGTTTTCCGCGAAATAATAGGGTTTCGGACCACCGCGCTGGGTCTGGTTGGCTTCCACGAGCACAAAGTGATCGACATGATCGCCCATTTCCCGGAGACGGATTTCCAGGAGGTCGAACTCGTTGTGAAAGACGAAACAATCGTAGAGCTTCATGAAGGCCTATAAACTCTTCCAAAGTCTGAACTGGGCGCGCATGGCCTTTTCCTGCAGATACCGTTTCACCTTGAAACCTGTTGGCAGGTGAAGGTTTGCCGTCGACCAGGCTCCGGACAGAAACACCTCGTCAAAGGTCTGCATCACCTGGCTTGGCAGATAGCGGGCAACGGAGGCACGCGCCAGGTCGGCATCCTGAAGGGACGGCGTATGGTCGGTCAGCAGGCGCACGAGGTCGCGCCGTGTCTTGTAGATCCAGTCGGATTTCGGCGTCATCACGACATGGTTCTGGTCCATGCCCCCCGCCCAGCTGTAGACCGGCTTGCCGAACATCAGGAATTCGGCGATCGCCAGTCCGAAACTCTCGCCGATCTTCTTGGCGTTCAATCCGGCGTCGCAGGTGGCGATGAACCGTGCCTTTTCCTCCGGCCGGATGATCGGCGGCAAAAACAGCGCCCGCGGATGGTCGATGAATTTTTCCGTGTTGACGAACAGGAACCAGAGATTGGACCGCTTTTGCAGCGCTTCGGCCACCGCCTTGTGCGCGAAGGGAAGATTGAACTGGTCAAAGCCGCCATAACGCCCGACCACATGGGCATCCGCAGGAATGGAAAGTTCGTCCCGTAGCGTGCCCATCGGGGTCGGCAGATCGACGATATGCGGCACGGCCGGTGCCAGACCGCCGCTCATCCACTCGGCCAGCCAGGACGACACATAGGCATAGACATCGCCATGGGGTTCGAAATGGCGGAAGACGGCATGAACGCCGGAGCGGTCCGCGGCGACATCGAGCGGCCCGGCACGTCCCTCGCGGATATAGTAGCAAAAGTCGAGTTTCAGCGGTTCGCTGATCCTGCGGCTGTCTTCTCCCGGGGCGATCGGCACCATTCTCACCGACTGCCCGAACTTCTCCACCACGGACGGAGCGCTCTTGGCGGCGCTGTAGAACACGAAGGCTTCGTGACCGAGCTTGTCCTGAACGCCCCGCGCATAATCATGCAGCGCTACGCTCATGCCGCGCTCGTTCAGTGTCCCTGCCTGAAATCCGATCCGCATTCCGGTCCCGTCAAGTTGTCCGCCGGGACCGATATAAGATTTCACGGCCAAGGTCCATGCAATTGCCGGAGAAATGCATCCAGACGGCTCCCCGGTCCGGCGCACCCGGCCTGTTTGCCCGACTATTTGCCCGACTATTTGCCCGACTATTTGATGGTGAAAGGCATATCGACTTTCGCCGATCCGCCACCGTTTTCGTCGTTCACGGTCAAGACAAGAACATAGTCTCCGGCAGGCGCACCACTCACATTCAAGGTCAGGTTCGCCATATATTCCGTATTTTGCTCGTGGCTCTTGAATTCAAAACGGCCGAATCCCTTTTGCCCGGCCAGAACGTTCCCATCCGGCGAAGTCAGATCGAAATCGACGGTCAGAAGCGACACATAAAGTCCGTCCTTAGGGATCCAGTCAAAACCGACCGGTTCGAGATAGATCAGCAGCGGTTCGCCGGCGGCAAAGGCGTTGTTTTGCCGGGCCGTGTAGATGCCATAGCCGTCCGCAGGAGCGGTGACATAGGTCGCTGTCGGGATGGCCAGGGGCGCTTCTTTCCAGACCGCGTAAAGGGCTTCGCGCATCAGGACAATGGCGTCGTCGCCCTTGCCCGCGCTCAGCGCCGCTTCGGCTTCTGCCGCCTTGTCCTGCGCCGGACCGGCGGTGGCCAGTGCGCAAGATCCCAGCAGCAGGGCTGCTCCCAGTAAGCTTCGTTTCAGCATCACTTCCCCCTCGCGTTGCTCGGTGAGAGGAAAGCATAGCACTGTGTCAGGCTGACAGCAGCCTCCGCCGCGCAATCCTTTAGATCTGGTCGCCGGCCGGGTCGCCGTTCTGGCCCTCCTCGTCGAGCATGCCCGCCGCCGCTGCGCCGGCTGCTGCGGCGGCCTTGGCGGCGGCACTCGGGTGTCCCTCTTCCTCACCGTCCGAGCCGGCCACACGCACGGTGACCTGGCGGTGGGCGAACTTGATGCCGTTCTGCTCGAAGAGATCGCGCAGGCCCGCGTAAACGACCTTGCGCAATTCGAACTGCTTGCCGGGCTTGGTGGTGAACTTCACCCGCGCGATCATGGCACTGTCTTCCATCGACATGATGCCCTGGGACTTCAGCGGCGCCAGGAACATCGGCCCGTAATACTCGTCCTCCAGCAGCTCCTTGCCGAAATTCTTGATGATCTTGCGCATCTTCTCCACATCCGTGTCATAGGTGACGCGGAAGGCCAGTTTCATCACCGCCCAGTCGCGCGAGAAATTCTCTACCTGCTGGATTTCGCCAAAGGGGATCGTGGTCAGGGCGCCGCGGTGGTGACGCAGCTGCATGGACCGGATCGAGATCTTTTCGACCACGCCCTTGGCGCTGCCGATATCGATATACTCGCCTTTGCGGAAGGCGTCGTCGATCAGGTAGAAGGCACCGGAAAAAATATCCCGGATCAACGTCTGCGCGCCAAAGCCGATCGCCAGGCCAACCACACCGGCACCGGCAAAGAGCGGAGCGATGTTGACGCCCAGCTGCGCCAGCACCACCATCGACGCGATCACCACGATGGTGATCAGGAGGAAATTGCGGAAGATCGGCAACAGCGTCGCGATCCGGCTCTCACCGGCCCCGCCGACTTCCGCCTCTTCGTCCTTTTCCGCCGGCGCCTCCTTTGCGATCTGCCGGTCGATGAGGATCTTGACCGCCTCATAGGACATGTAGCCCAGGAACATCACCAGAAGGATCTCCACGAAAGAGCCGATCAGCGATCCACTGCCGGCAAGCGGCACGCCCCAGCGGGACGCCAGCATATCGACGGATGTGAAGATCACGAGGATGGCGGCGCCGCGGTCGAACAGGTCCCTGAAGGGCGAGCGCCGCGCTTCGCGCTCGGCAGCCTCTGCGCGGGCCTGAGCCAGGGTGCTTTCCCTGTCCCCTTCGCTGCCTTCGCTTTCCTCGGCCCGCTCGATATCCTCGGCGATCTTCGCCTGGGCGGCGGCCGTATCGAGACGCGGCAGCAGCACCTTGTCGATGAACAGGATCAGGACGCCATAGGCAATGACCGCGGTCAGGAGCACCTGAAGCGGTGCCCCGACGAGACCCGTGGCATCGGGCAGGTCGAGCAGGATCCGGAGTGCTGAAAACAACCAGGCGATCAGAAAATAGACGATCGCGATGAAGTGCCAGCCGGTCGCCAGAACACGCCGCCACAGAGGGGCAACAGCCCCTTCAGGACCGCGGATCAGGCGCGCAATCACCTTGCGATAGGCAATGACGATGCCGATCAGGATAATCATGGACAGGCCGGAAGCCCCGATCAGGGCGACCTTGTGCGCATCGCGAGAGAGGCCGAGCTGCTCCATCCACAGGCAGAAGCCGATTGTGGTCAGAGAGATGCCGGAGCCGGTCAGCAGCACATGGTAAAGTCCTCTTGCTTCCGCTGTCGTCAAGGCCACGAGCCGGTGACTTTCGGCGTCGGGCGCCAGCACATTCAGCCAGACGACACGCAGAGCCATGAAGGCGGCAATCACACTGACCACCACGAGCGCGGTGTCATTGGACGCATCCAGTCCCGTGCCGATTGCCAGGTAAACCGCGGCCGCAACCCCGAAAAAGAGCGCAACGCCGACAATCATCAGGATCGCGCGGGAATAGAGATAGATGATCTTGTCCGCACGGGAATAGACATCCGCCCGGTACCAGGACGCGAACTGCCGCCGTCCCCAGCGGCTGAGCAGAAGGGAGGCGGCGAGACCGAAGGCCACCGCGATGGCAATATCGATCAGGGTCGCCGGAATCCAGTCCAGGCCGCGGTCGCCCCCCTGGGCTCTCAGCGTTGCCACGATGGTTTCGTGGATGGTCGGGATTTCCTGCAGGATCGACTTGAGGACATTTCGCGCCGCCACCGCATCGTCGGCAAAGGCATCGATCGCCTCCATCGTGGCGGCGCCTTCACCCGCATCGTTTGCGTCCGCCTCCTTGCCTGCGTCCGGCACGACTTCACCGGTACTCCCGGATGTCGCCGCGGCATTTTTCTCCGCCTCTTTCGACTTGGTGACTTCGGTGAAAAGCCCCGGAATTCCCTGTGCCTGAGCGATGCCCCCCGATGAGCCCCAAACGGCCAGCGCAAGGAGAAGAACCGGCACGATTGCGGCGAACCGGCGGAGACCAGCACGCGTTTTGGAGTGAGTGGACTGAGGAAAACGAAGCAAACGCATGGCGGTACCTTGGCGAGTCGCGAAGTCAGACTTCGCCTTTCTTGGCACGGATCGATGCCGTTTGGAAGAAAACGCCGCTTTCGCCCGCCGTGCCTGCCCTCACGACAAAAAGAGGCCCGGTCGGGGGAAACCGGGCCTCAGGTTTCAGCAGGATGCGCCTTGCTGGTGGGATCAGTGCAGAACGGTGTGGTTCCAATGCGCCATCTTGCGCTTGGCTTCGGCAATAGTCATGCGCTCGAAGGACGCCATGGCTTCACTGCGGACTTCCGGGGTCAGCCGGTGGCGCCAGGGGCCGATGCCGAGCAGCGAGCCGACGGTGATGGAAGAAAAACCAGAAGCTTTGGCCAGGATCACAAAGGGTTCCGGATCGGGCCGAACCATCCAGTGGCTGACTTCCTCGACGCCGCAGCGCACAAGCCAGGCGAAGGTCGCCACCGCTTCCGCGAAGCGGTCTTCGGAGGCGAACCGGCGCAGCGCCGCCTCGTTGACCATGCCGCGCTTGGCAAGCAGCAGAATGCGGCTGCGCGCGGTTTCAAAATCATAGCGGCCAAGCCAGTACTGGTTGGACATGCGCTGTGCGGCCACATCGGCGGCCTCGTCGACGCGTTCGGCTTCCTGGCTCCTGCCCTGGGCGTGCAGCTTGCGGCGCACTTCCTCGCTGGCGACGGAGACAAGGCTGGCAATATGCGCTTCGGCCAGATCGGCGCGTTCGCTCAGGGACAGCTGCAGCGTGGCATCGGAAGCCGCATCGCTGATCAACGCCATGATCGAAGCGTTGGACAGGCTGGCGCCGTCATTGCCGGCAACCTTGCGCTTGACCTTCAGATCGCCCTGGCGCACCAGCACGTCGGTCAGTTCCTCGGACAGGACCTCCCGCTGGGCAATGGCAAAGCGGTGGGCATTGCCGCGCTTTTCGGCAATCTTGATCAGGTCGGTGTCTCGCAGGACCGTCGAGCGCAGCAGGATCGGCTCGGCGACCTCGATCTCGTCGTCGGCCAGGCGGCGGATGGTTTCTTCCGGCCCCCGGCGCAGGCTGGCCATCTGCTCGGCGACATAGCGCCTGACTTCGCCTTCGACCATATCGACCAGCCGCAACAGCACACTGTCGTAGATATCGACTTGTTCATCCGAACAGCGGTCGGAGGTCAGGGCGAACAGGGTCGCGACATGCCGGGCCAGTTCGGCCCTGCGGGCGCTGCCAGCTTCACCGGTCAGCTCCGAGAAGTTCACCAGTTCTGTTTTCAACGCTTCAGTCATTGTTCGATACCAGTTGTCAAAAATGTGCCGGATTGGCGTTGGTACCGAAAATGAAGGTGAGACTTAAAGAAGGTCGAAACGTGCTTTTCGAGAATGTAATTGTCTTTTTGTAAAACTTTCAGAGAATTCTAGACACATGCCATGCATTCATTGTAGCGCGTTGAATTCGCGATATTTTTCATGATTTTTCCAAAGGCATTCAGGGGCGAAAACCCGGAGGAAATTGTAAAAAAATATTTGCGAAAAAGAATTCCCGGCACCGCTGACACGCGCCTCCGGCAAGCATTTCCTAGATCCCTGTTAAAGCGTCTGCGAACCGGTTCAGGCGCCGAAATCCCGGTCGGAAGGAGCTTTGCGGCACCAATTTAAAAATGAAAAACTTCCTTTATTGAACGCTCCAGGACACCTCCATATAAAGAAAGGAATTTATTTCTTTATATGGAGAATGCCATGCCCCGCAGACAGCCCCCGCCCCTTTTCCTGGTCCCTGCCCCCGCCGAGCCGCGCGGTCTGCGCAGCTGGACCTCCATTCTGAAAATCCTGCTTCGAAGGAAACCCGCCCTGCGCGCCATTCCGGACGACCTGCTGGCCGACGTGTTGGCGGACAACGGCCTGCGCGCCCGCGAACAAATCCGCCGCCGGCCGGAGATCAGTGGGTTGTGGGAGTGACGTCTCTCCCGCACCATGACAAAAAACCCGGCACTTTTGAGTACCGGGTTCTTCCAACATCCAAGTGACGCCCTGGCCTACTCAGCGGCCGCCAGGAATTCCTTGCTGCCATCCTTGTCGTCGCTGCCGCCGTCATTGCGCTTGTTGAGCTGGTTGAGCAGCTGACGGCGCTTTTCGGCGGCCTGGTCCATGTTGGCATCCTTCACCGGGCCGAAACCGCGGATCTGATCCGGCACCCGCGCCAGTTCCACCAGAAGGCCGTAATTGCTTTCCGGCAGGCGGTTGAGAATTTCGGCGATGTCGCCTTCATACTGGCTGATCAGGGCCCGTTCGGCCTTGCGCTCGGCGGTGCGGGCAAATGGATCGTACCATTTGCCGCGCGCGCCCTTGAATTTCGCCAGCAATTTGAAGGCGCTGAAGATCCAGGGACCGAAAGCGATCTTTTCCGGACGGCCAGTCTTGGGGTCCTTGCGGTGAGCCAGCATCGGCGGCGCCAGATGCACTTTCAGCTTGCGCGGATTTTCGAACCGCTGGGCGACCTTCTCCTTGAAGGCCGGATCGGAATAAAGCCGGGCGACCTCGTATTCGTCCTTGTAGGCCATCACCTTGTAGAGCAGGTCGGCGACCGTCTGGGTCAGGCGCATCGTGCCGGGACCATGGGCCTCGTCGGCGGCCTTCACCTTGGCCACCAGATCCTGATAGCGGGCGGCATAGGCCAAATCCTGGTAGGCGGTCAGCTCGGCCGCGTTAAAGGCAATCTTCTCGTCGAGCGTGAAGACGCGCGGCTTTGCTTCCGACGGCAGCGACTTCAAGAGCTTGTCCGGCTCGGCTGCAAGCACGCGGCCGGCCCGGAAGGCCTTGATGTTGTTCTTCACCGCGGCGCCGTTCAACTCCAGCGCGGTCTCGATGGCATAATCGGAGATCGGCAGCGCGCCGCTCTGGAACGCCATGCCGACCAGCAGCATGTTGGCGTAGATGGCATCACCGAGGAGTTTCTCGGCCACATCCGCCGCGTTGATCGGCAGATAGGTGCTGGATGCCTGACGCAGGGCATTGTCCATGCTCTGCTCATCGAAGGAAAGCGTCTGCTTCAGGACGAATTCCGCCGTCGGCGCGACCTTGGTGTTGGCGACCGTCAGTGTGTGGCCGCGATGGGCCAGCGCCAGCTGGTCCGCGTTGGCGGCGACCACCATGTCGCTGGCTATCAGGAGATCCAGGCTGGCGGCCGGAACCCGCGGGCCTTCGATGGACCTGTCCAGCGCCGCGAAACGCACATGGGAGGTCACCGGACCGCCCTTCTGGGCGAGACCCGTCATGTCGAGCGTTGAAGCCTGCTTGCCGTCGATATGGGCGGCCATGGCCAGAACGGCGCTGATGGTGGTCACCCCCATGCCGCCGATACCGGCGACCAGCGTGTTCTGGGTACGCTCGAGCGAGGCCAGCTCCGGCTGCGGCAGGCTCTCAACCAGCGCGTCTATGTCGACATCGGCCTTTCTCGGCTTTTTCAGCGCGGCGCCGTCAATCTCGACGAAGGACGGGCAGAAGCCCTTGATGCAGGAAAAGTCCTTGTTGCAGCTCGACTGGTTGATGATCCGCTTCTCACCAAACGGGGTCGGCAGAGGTTCCACCGAGAGGCAGTTGGACTGCACCGAACAGTCACCGCAGCCTTCGCAGACCCGGTCGTTGATGAAGAGGCGCATATCCGGATCCGGGAAATTGCCGCGCTTGCGCCGGCGGCGCTTTTCCGCCGCGCAGGTCTGGTCATAGACGATCACCGAGACACCCGGATAGGTCTGCATCTCTTCCTGCACATCCATCAGCTCGTCGCGGTGATGCACCTTGGTGCCTGGCGCGATCGGCGACCAGGAGCCATAGCTTTCCGGGTTTTCAGAGACAATTGCGATGCGCTCGACGCCCTCGGCCTCCAGCTGGCGGGTAATCTGCGGTACACTCAGCTGGCCGTCGACCTTCTGGCCGCCGGTCATGGCAACCGCGTCGTTGTAGAGAATTTTGTAGGTGATCGGCACGTTGGAGGCGAGCGCCTGGCGGATCGCCAGGATGCCGGAATGGAAATAGGTGCCATCACCAACATTGGCGAACACATGTGTGTCACCGGAGAAAGGCTGCTGGCCGACCCAGAGCACGCCCTCGCCGCCCATGGCGATCTGGCCCTCGGTGGTGCGGCCGGCCATCTCGGTCATGGCATGGCAACCGATGCCCGGCAGCGAACGCGAGCCCTCGGGGGTCTTGGTCGAGGTCGAGTGCGGGCAGCCGGAGCAGAAATAGGGAATGCGGGCGGCGCGCTCCGCATGGCCCTGGGCCCACATGGCTTGCTTGTTCATGCGCTCGGCAATCGAGCGCATTTCCTCGTTGACCACCTCTTCGGGCAGCCACTTCATCAGGCCTTCGATCAGTTCGGCAACGGAAATTTCCAGAACGTCGGACAGGAACGGCGTGCCGTCCGGACGGTGCTTGCCCCAGATTTCCGGCCGGCTCATGTCGGGCCAGTGATAGGAGATTTCCTTGATCTGCGTTTCCATGAAGGCGCGCTTGTGTTCCACCACAAGCAGCCGCTCCGTGCCGCGCGCGAATTCGCGCAAGCCAAAAGGCTCCAGCGGCCAGGTCATGGCGACCTTGTAGACCCCGAGGCCCAGGCGCTTGGCATAGTCCTCGGTGATGCCCATGAGATCCAGGGCCTGGAGCAGATCTCGATAAGCCTTGCCGGAAGCGACAATGCCGAGCTTGGCGTTGGTCCGCGTTCCGAACGCCACCCGGTCGAGACCGTTGGTGCGCACATAGGCCTGGGCGGCCGGCACACGCAGGTCGCGGACGAGGCGCTCTGTTTCCAGGCGGTTGCCAAGAAGGAGATCGCGGTTCTGATGATAGTCCTTGCGCGGATCGCCATCGAGCGGACGCACCAGCCGCAGCCGGTTGGGAGCGACATTGATGGTGGCGGAAGCATCCATCGTGTCGGCCACGCAGATCAACGCGGTCCAGAGGCTGGTGAACCGGGACATTTCCAGCCCGTGCAGGCCATAGTCGAGCACTTCCTGGATGTCGGCCGGGTTCAGTACCGGCATTTCGGCGTGCTGGAAGAAAAATTCACTCTGCGCCGGCAGGATTGAGGATTTGGCGAGATGGTCGTCGCCGGCAAGCGCAAGCACGCCGCCATTGCGGTCGGTGCCGGACGCATTGGCCTGGCGCAGCACATCGCCGGCCCGGTCGACGCCGGGGGCCTTGCCGTACCAGATGCCGAAGACACCGTCGTAAGCGGTCGGCCGGCCGACGCCGCCCTCGCCGCGCAGCTTCTGGCTGCCCCAGACGGCGGTGGCGCCGAGCTCTTCGTTGACACCCGGCTTGAAGACGACGTCATAACCCTTGAGGTGCCGGTGCGCACGCATCAGCTCGGTGTCGTAACCGGCCAGCGGCGAGCCGCGGTACCCGGAAATGAAGCCGCCGGTCTTGAGGCCGGCCTCGCGGTCGAGACGCGCCCGGTCGAGAGCCAGACGGACCAGCGCTTGTATGCCCGTCAGATAGACCCGTCCTTCCGTGGCGACATATTTGTCCTCCAGGGTCACGGTTGGCATATGCACATTCATCCGAATTCCTCCTCAACCGACATCTGGGGCGGCAACGCCCAGCGGCAACCTCACGTTTTGAGTAATATTATCCTTTTCTCCGGCAATTTCTGTGCTATCGTCGCGGGCAATCACCCAGGGGCAGAACAAAAATTCCTAAAATAACCAATGACCGACAAATATCTTCTCGACCCGTCTGACATTCGCGTTCTTCGTGTCTTGCAGCGGGACGCATCGCTTTCGATCGCCGAGGTGGCGAAGGAAGCGGGCATGAGCCAAACGCCTTGCTGGCGCCGGATAAAACGCCTGAAAGAACAAGGCATCATCCGCCAAATCACCGCCATTATAGACCGCGAATCCGTGGGTCTCGGCTTTGTCGCCTATTCCTTCGTCAAACTCGCGGTTCCCAGCCGGGAAAACATGGAAACCTTCGACAAGCTGGTGCATCACTGGCCGGAGGTCGTTACGTGCGAGCGTATCACCGGTGCCGTCGACTACCTTATCAAGGTCGTCACCGATGATATCAAAACCTACGACAATTTTCTGCGTTTGAAATTGCTCGACAACACGCTCGTCTCCGACGTGCAGTCCCGCATCGTGGTCAACACGGTGAAGGACACGGTCGCACTGCCCTTGCGGGAAAACTGAGGCCGGCCGGTCAGGCCTGCGCCCGGTTCGCCGGCCTTACCACATCCGCTTCGCCGTCGTCGGGCGCGCGCTCGGACAGCAGGGAGCCGTAAAGCAGTTCATCGATGAACAGCGACAGCAGCTGCGGCCGGCCAGACACGCCAGCCTTGCGGTAGATCGCGTTGCACTGGGCTTTTACCGTGCCCTCGGCGGTTTTCCGGATCGAAGCGATCTCGGCAATCGAAAAGCCCTTCAGCGCCAACAGCGCGACATCGCTTTCGGACGGGGTCAGCGCCCAGCTTTCAAAATGTTCTTCCAGCATCACGGCGAAGGCGCCCGAGGCGGCCTTGACCTGCTGCTCCAGTCGTTTTTGACGGGTCATAGTTTTTCTGACTTCAAAGCCGGTGGCCACCAGACTGACGACAAGCGCCGCAACAATCAGATTTTCCACGATGTCGTTGCCGATCACGGAGGCGGGATTCTCCCCCCAGAACCAGTCGACCACTTCCTCGGTGACAAGAAAGAAAATGCAGATCCCCTGCAGGCCGAACAACAGCCAGGGCCAGGCGATTTTCCAGTTGGGAAGGGTCGGCATGGTCTTGTTTGAAACTCCATGAAAGGGTCAGGCCGGATGTGTCAGGGCACCGGATGGATGGAGGGGTATGATGCGCCGGTTCCTGCGTCAATCCTAGGGTCTGCGGACACTTAGGTTTCGGTGGCGCATTGCAGGCGCATCGACGGGCAAAGCGCGAGAAAACCCCGGCCGGCGGTCGGGGCAGACCGTGGCGGGTCCGGCCGGGGTCGGCTCAGTCAGACGTCAGTCGTCGTCCATTTCATCCTCGTCCGGACCGTCCATTTCCGTTTCCAGAACCTGGCCCGTCTGGGCATCGACGACAACTTCCATCTCCTGGCCATCCATCGAGACCTCGGCTTCGATCTCTCCGTCTTCGGTTTCGATTTCCTCGACCATGTATCCCTGCGAAGTCAGGGCGGCGCGCACATCCTCTTCCGTGGTACCGAGCGTGTCGCCGACACTGACGGCCGCGAGCGCAATGCCGGTACTGACCAGAAGGCCGGTTGCCGAAAACAGGGTCAGGGCCGGCGATTTGAACGGGGTCTTCATGAGTTTACGTCCTTTGACTGATTGGAGGTCAGATCGACAGCGTGGGTGTCGCCGTCTGGACCGCATCTGGGGTTCGACGCCCCCGCTCAGCCATCGGTCGTAGGCTTATAAACCCGGTTCTCAACCAAGGTTTATGCCGGTTTAGAAAGAGATTATCCGCGGATGAGAGACCTCATGACGCCAGGCGGCAGTGCCGGGCGGTCAAAGCGCAAAGCGTGCCGGGGACAAGCCGGAGGGATCGAGAAACGGGCTTTTTCCCGCGATCATCGCCGCCACAAGCCGCCCGGTGACCGGTCCAAGCGTGAACCCGTCATGGGCATGACCGAAATTCAGCCACAGGCCCGGCGTCACCGGGGACGGACCGACGACCGGAAGACTGTCGGGCAGACAGGGGCGGCAGCCCATCCAGATCTCGTCCTTGAGCGTGCGGCCCAGCGGGAACAGGTCCTCGGCCCGTCGCTTGGCCAGTTTGAGCACGGACTGATTGACCGGCGCGTCGCGGGGGGCGAGCTCCACACCCGTGGTCAGGCGGATGCCATTGTCCGTTGGCGTCAAGGCAAAGCCGTTTTCCACATCGACCACGGGCCGCGACAGCGACGCACCGGATCTCGGCCGGAAATGCATGTGATAGCCGCGCTTGACCGCAAGAGGATAGGTTTCGCCCAGCGTCGTCAAAAGATCGCCGGACCAGGCTCCCAGGGCGACGACAACATGGGGCGCATAGGCTTCCGTGCGTTCACACTCGAGCCGCCAGGCACCGCGTTGCCGGTGGAGTTTCTGCGCATCGCCGCGAAGTGAACAACCGCCCTCCCGGACAAAGCCGCGCCAGAACGCATCGACCACCGCCCCCGGATTGGACACCGAGCAGCTTTCCAGCCAGTGCACCGCCTTCAGACCGGTGGCCAGCAGCCCCGGCTCGAGCGCGGTGACGTCTGCCCCGGCAAGCTCGTCATAGGCAACACCGAAGACACGGGCATATTGCCGTTCGACATCTCCTCCGCGCCAGCCGGCCTCGGAGCGGTAGAGATGCAGCCAGCCGCCCTGGCGGTAGAACCGGTCCGCATTGGTACTGCGCGCCAGCTCCAAATGTTCTTCCACGGCGAAGGCGCGCAAGGGCGCGACGACCCGGGAGTAGATTTCAGTGCCCCGTTCGCTGCCCGCCTTGTGGAACTGCCTGAGCCAGGGCAGCATCCGGACCACTGTCGCCGGATCCAGCGACACCGCGCTGGACTGCCCGAGGGCAATACCGAGCAGCTGCAGTGGCCGCATCGGTATCTTGTGCGGCACGAACCCGTTGCGCTGGACGATGCCGGCATTGCCGAAGGAGGCCTCTTCGCCCGGGTGCTTGCGATCGATCAGGGCGACATCCAGCCCGAGCCGGCGCAGATGCAGCGCCGTGCACACGCCGACAATGCCGGCGCCAAGCACCATCACGTCGAAGGATTGCGTCTGTCTCGTTTTTGCTGTCATACCTGTTCCGGCCGGTCCAGGATCTGGCTTCGGTCTGTGCGGATCGCAAGGGAAATGCCGAAGTGCCTGCCATTCCAGACATTTCAGGAGACAAGACTAGATGATTCGAAGGATCGGGGCAGGTCTGGCATGGATCGGACGGCATGGAACCGCCGCGCTAGCTGTGAGTATCTTTATCGGCATGGCCCTGCCCGCCCTGTCGGCAACGCTGCGGCCCTATCTCGCTCTGGCAGTCTTCAGCCTGTTGACCCTCGCCTTTCTCCGGGTCGACCAGCAAGCCATCCGCATGCGCCTGCGCCGTCCTGCGCTGCTGATCGCCGCGCTCATGTGGATGATGCTCGGCGCGCCGCTCTTGACCTATTTCGGCATCACGCTGTACGGGCCCGAAAATCTCGGCCCGGACCTTGTGCTCGCACTTTATATCGCCACCGCCGCGCCGCCTGTGATGGCCGCGCCCGCCTTTATCTACCTGCTCGGCCTCGACGGAACGCTCAGCCTGGCCCTCTCCGTCGCCGCCCTGATCGTCACGCCGCTGACCGCGCCCTTTATCGGCGAATTGATGCTGGGGGCTTCCCTGCCCTTGAGCGTCGGCGGTCTGGCCGCGCAATTGTCCCTTCTGCTGGTCGGCGCCTTTGCCGTTTCCTTCGCCTTGCGCCGGCTGGCGGGCCGGGAGCGCCTGGCCCGCTCGTCGCACCATATCAGCGGCCTCAACGTGCTTCTACTCCTGGTCTTTGCCATTGCCGCGATGGATGGCGTTGCCGCCAGCTTTGCCGACAAACCGGTCTTCACCCTGGGTCTCACCGCGCTGACCTTTGCGCTGGCGCTGGTTCAGATCCTGCTGTCGCTTGTCCTGTTCTCGCCCGCGACCCGTGAAGATGCCTATGCGATTGCCCATACCTGCGGCACCCGCAACATGGGGCTGATGGTGGCCGCCTTCGGCGGCACGCTGCCGGAACTGACCTGGCTGTGGTTCGCCGTCGGCCAGTTCCCGATCTATATGCTGCCGTTGCTGGTGAAGCCCTTTGTCAGGATCTATTGCGGACCAAACGCCGGGAGTGTGACGTAACCCGCATCCGCCGACGCGTGATAGGATTAGCTTCTTCGCCCTGAAACAAGTGATTGCCGTTTAAGGAGAGTGCCGTTGTTCCGTATCCGTGCCGTCTTGAGACTATCCGCCCTTGTCGTTGCAGGTCTTCTGGCGCCAGCCGCGCTCGCCGGCGACACCTCGGAGCTGCAGCTGCTGGGCTTTTCGAAAAACGGCGACTTCTTCGCCTTCGAGCAATATGGCATCCAGGACGGATCCGGCTTTCCCTATTCTGAAATCTTCGTGGTCGACGTCACCGGCGACAGCTGGGTGCCGCCTTCCCCGTTCCGGCTGCGCAAGGATGTCGAGGCTGGACTTGGCGATGCAGCCGATACGGCCCTGACGCACACGCGCTCTGAAAACCGCCTTGCGGCGCAGCCGCTGTTTCAGGACAAGGCGATTGCCGGCAAGGGCGAGACCGTCGGCTTCAACCCGCGCACGGAACTGACGTCCGATCCGCACAAGATGATCGTCGCCGCACGCGACAGCTTCCGCCTCGGCGACGACCCGGTCGACCTGACGCTCTCCGAATACGCCCTGCCCGATGCCGAGTGCCAGAGCTACGGCGCCGACACCAGGGGTTTCCGCCTGACCCTGGTGCACAAGGGCGTCACCCGCATTCTCAATCAGGACAATGCGATCCCGAAGAGCCGCAAATGCCCGCTCGGCTACCGGATCGAGCGCTTTGTCACGCATTTCCCGGCGGAAGCCCCACCGGTCTTTGCCGTCCTCATCCAGATGGACAGTCTCGGGTTCGAAGGTCCCGATCGCCGTTATCTGGCGATAACCGGACGGCTGTGAGCCGCTAAACCGTTTGAGGGACCCGGTGCCGTCTTGCCCGGCGGCCCCAGAAATGCTAGCGCGGCAGCACCAGTTGACTGCGGCCCGGGTCGGGGCCGCGCCTGCCTTTCGGGAGAGTGCCATGCCCCGCGACATCAAGATCGCTCCGTCTATCCTTGCCTCCGATTTCTCCAAGCTCGGCCAGGAGGTTCGCGACGTGGTCGAGGCCGGGGCGGACTGGATCCATCTCGACGTCATGGACGGCCATTTTGTGCCGAACATCACCTTCGGTCCGGATGTCATCGCCAAGCTCCGCCCGCACACCGACAAGGTGTTCGACACCCATCTGATGATCGAGCCCTGCGACCCATACCTCGAAGCCTTCGCCAAGGCCGGATCGGACATCATCACGGTACATGCCGAAGCCACCACCCATCTTGACCGTTCCCTGCAGGCGATCCGCAATCTCGGCAAGAAGGCCGGCGTCTCGCTCAATCCGGCAACGCCCGAGAGCGTTCTGGAATATGTGCTCGACCGGCTGGATCTCATTCTGGTGATGACGGTCAACCCGGGTTTCGGCGGCCAGAAGTTCATCCACTCCCAGGTCGAAAAGACCCGCCGCATCCGCGAGATGATCGGCGACCGGCCGATCGACCTCGAAATCGACGGCGGCGTCACCCCGGAAACCGCCCCGCTGGTCGCCGCCGCCGGCGCCAACGTGCTTGTGGCCGGGTCTGCCGTCTTCAAAGGCGAGACTGTGGAAAGCTATTCGGGCAATATTTCGGCGATCCGGACGGCGGCTGAAGACGCTTGAAGCTGAGTTTGTAACGGGAGCGTGTGGCCGATCCTTCGAGACGCCGCTGCGCGGCTCCTCAGGATGAGGCTTTTGGGTGTGGTTGGCGTAGCAAAAGAAGTTTGTGGTTGAAGCTTATACCACACTGGAAGTATTGGGCGTTTCAACAACTTCAAGCGTCATCCTGAGGAAGCGCGCAGCGCTGTCTCGAAGGATCCGGCCGCTTGTTCCCCATGCCTGCTCACCGCGCCTTCACACCCCGCCTAGACAACTCCGGCAGCAACTCAAAATCTCCCCGGATTAGCGCTTCCTTCTTCTCTCGCCGCCATCCCTTGATCTGCCGCTCGCAGGCGATGGCATCGGTGACCTGCTCAAAATGACAATCAAAGACGAGAGACACCGGCCTGCGCCGCTTGGTAAACCCGTCCTACAAACCCTGCTGATGCTCGCTCACCCGGGTTTCCAGGTCCTTGTCCGTGATCCCGGTATAATAGCTGCCGTCCGCGCAGCGCAGGATGTAGATGGTGGCGGTCATTGGATGAGCTTAACCTGAGATTGCAATTGGGCGAACACCAAACAACCAGGCGGCCGATCCTTCGAGACGCCGCTGCGCGGCTCCTCAGGATGACGCTCGAGGGTGAGGTGAGCGCTACGAACTCTCGGTTCTCTGCGCTTCAACATCCACAAGCGTCATCCTGAGGAGCGCGCTAAAGCGCGCGTCTCGAAGGATCCGGCCGCTTGTTCCAGTGAAGAATGCCGGCCCCTGCCAAACCCATCAGCGCCATCCCGAGGCAGGTTGGAGAGCCCTTGCCACAAACTCCATTCATCAAGAAAGCCACAACCGCAACAACCTGTCTTCCCGTTGGGACACTCCCTCGGCTAAGCTCCTTGTCGAAGACAGAGACCCGGGGGGATTCGTCTTGGCGCATATGCAACGCAGTATCGGGCTGCTCGGCCTGACCTTTGTGGCCATCAGCGGCATTCTTGGCTCCGGCTGGCTGTTCGCCCCGCTCCTGGCCGCCCAGGCCGCCGGGCCCTCGGCCCTGATCGCGTGGGTGATCGGCGGCTTCGCCATGCTGCTGCTGGCCGCGACATTCGCCGAGATCACCACCATCCTGCCGGTTGCCGGCGGCATCGGCCGGGTGCCGCATTTCTCCCATGGCTCGGTGGTCTCCATGACCATGGGCTGGACCGCCTGGGTCGGCTACAACACCACCGCCACCATCGAGGTCGAGGCAGTGCTGCGTTATTCGAAGAGCCTCGCCCCCTGGCTTTACGGCTCCGATGGCTTGCTCAGCCCCGCCGGGCTCGGCGTCGCCTGCCTGCTGCTCTTGGTTTTCACCGTGCTGAATGCCTTCGGCGTCAAGTTCTTCGCCCGCATCAACACGGCGCTGACCTGGGTTAAGATCCTGGTGCCGGCGCTGCTTGCCGCCGTGATCCTGACCTCAGAATTCCGCTACGCCAATTTCAGCGATTATGGCGGCTTTGCCCCGGAAGGCCTCAAGGGCATCTTGTCGGCGATTTCCACCGGCGGTGTCATCTTCGCGCTGATCGGTTTCCGCCATGTCATCGATCTGGCAGGCGAGGCCCGCAATCCCAAGGTCAATGTGCCGCTCGCCCTGGTGCTGTCCCTGGTGATTTGCCTGGTCATTTACGGCGGACTGCAGCTGGCCTTTCTGGGCGCGCTCGATCATTCGCAACTGTCGAACGGCTGGCCCGCGCTTAGTTTTCCAGGAGAACTGGGCCCCATGGCGGCACTGGCGACCGCCGTCGGCGCGCTCTGGATCGTCAGCATCCTGGACACCAGCGCCCGCATTTCCAGCTTCGCCTCGGGGCTTGTCTCCGTCGGCTCCAACGCCCGTCTCGGGCTTGCCATGGCCCAGAATGGCCTCTTCCCGAAATTCATGGAAACCCTGTCGGCGCGCGGCGTGCCGCTGTTCGCGCTGCTCGTCAACTTCGCGGTCTCGGCACTGTTTTTCGTGCTGCTGCCCTTCAAGGAAGTGCTGGCGCTGAACACCTCCTCGATCGTGCTGTCCTTCATCGTTGGCCCGATCGCCGTCCTCGCCTTCCGCCGGCTTCTGCCCGACACGCCGCGCGCCTTCACATTGCCGGTGGCTCCCGTCACGGGTTGTCTCGCCTTCATCGTTGCCAGCCTGATCATCTACTGGAGCGGCTGGAACACCATGCTGCATCTGGGCATTTGCCTGGCAGTCGGCTTCGCGCTGATGCTCTTGCGCAGTGCACTCGGCGGCTTTGACAGCCTCGACTGGCGCGAGGCCGCCTGGCTCGCGCCCTATCTGGCCGGCCTGGTCACATTGTCCTATCTCGGCTCCTTCGGCGGAGGCGCGGGTCTGATCCCGGTCGGACCGGACATCGCGGCCGTCGGCCTGCTGGCGGCCGTCATCTACCTGCTCGCGGTCCGGCTCAGCCTGCACAAGGACAAGTTCGATCTCTATATGTCCGAGGAAAAAGCGGACGAGGAAGCCGAATACGGCGCTCCGGCTTAGCCCTCCGGGAATCAGGGAAGCTGTGTCAAGCTTACCAGGACAGGCCCTTGTTCACTCTCGACAAACTTGGCCAAGATACCTTTGTCGTAAAGGTCTGTTCCCTCTTCCCAGTCAGGATCGTACTGGCACCCGACATAGACGTGGTTCGGGTTGTCGCCGTCAATCTCCGGATCGTAGCTGATAGCCCATTGAGGAGCCGTGTCGCATTGTCCAAGACTGGAGATGGCTGCGCTCAATCCGGCAGCGCCCGATGCCGAAGCCATGAACCGGGCAAAGTCAACATCAGCCGCTCCTGCCGGAAAAGTCGAACACAGCATAACGACGGGAACGGTAAACATGAGGCGCTGCAAAATCATTGTTAGTCTCCAAATCTAAAATTTCGGCGCAAATCCAGCACGCAGCGCTCTAACAAAACATGAAGAACTGGCGACAAAAACGACCCGGCTCAACTGAACAGACGCCCAGGCCGCGTGACACCCTGGGGCTCGGCAAGCCGGTCCGCAAGCCCGCCCGGATAAAGCTCCAGCCCCTTGGCCGCGAGTTCGTCAAGCGTAATCCACTTCGCCGTCCCCATCGTGTCGTCGTTCACCTCGTAGACGATGGTGTCCATCCGGTAATAACTGCTGTCGGTGAAATGGGCATGGCACAGGAAGACAATCTCGTGCCCGGTCACGCCGTGGTGGTCGTAGATGTTCTCCATGACGAAATAGTTGTCGAGCAGCGTGATCCGCGTACCCAGCTCTTCCAGGAACTCGCGCTGCAATGCGTCCCGCCAGGGTTCGCCGAATTCGATTGAGCCGCCCAGCGGCCGCATGCCGGTCACCCGGCCACTGTCATCGTGGATCTCGGACAGAAGCAGGGCGTCATCCTGCCAGATCAGGGCCATTGCCTTGACCGTAATGGAACTGGACGGCCGCCAGATCGTCATGCGCATCTCCCCCATGGGACTGGTCTGGGCGCTAAAATTCACATTGTGCCCCTGCGCTGCAAGCAAAATCCGCCCCACCGCATTGAAGGGACCGCCCCCCTCTGCTATTCCGCAGCCAGAAATTCCTGAAAAACGAGGTCCTGCCTGCGATGATCCCGCGCTATTCCCGTCCCGACATGGTTGCCATCTGGTCGCCGGAATCGAAATTCCGCATCTGGTTCGAGATCGAGGCCCATGCCTGCGACGCGCTGGCCGAGCTCGGCGTCATCCCGAAGGAAGCCGCCAAGACCATCTGGGACAAGGGCGGCGCGGCCACGTTCGACATCGACCGCATCGACGAAATCGAGCGCGAGACCAAGCATGACGTCATCGCCTTCCTGACTCACCTTGCCGAGATCGTCGGCCCGGACGCGCGCTTCGTGCACCAGGGCATGACCTCTTCCGACGTGCTCGACACTTGTTTCAACGTCCAGCTGGTCAAGGCGACAGACCTGCTGCTCGCCGACATGGACGCGTTGCTGGCCGCCATCAAGCGCCGGGCGATGGAACACAAGGACACGGTCTGCATCGGCCGCTCGCACGGCATTCACGCCGAGCCGGTGACCTTCGGCCTGAAGATGGCCGAGGCCTATGCCGAATTCGACCGCTGCAAGACGCGGCTTCTGGCCGCCCGCGAGGAAATCGCCACCTGCGCCATTTCCGGCGCTGTCGGCACCTTCGCCAATATCGATCCGTCGGTGGAAGAACATGTCGCCAAGGCCATGGGCCTGAAGGCGGAGCCCGTCTCCACCCAGGTGATCCCGCGCGACCGCCACGCCATGTATTTCGCCACCCTCGGCGTGATCGCCTCCTCGATCGAGCGCGTCGCGACCGAGGTTCGTCACTTGCAGCGCACCGAAGTGCTGGAAGCGGAGGAATTCTTCTCCAAGGGCCAGAAGGGCTCCTCGGCCATGCCGCACAAGCGCAACCCTGTGCTGACGGAAAACCTGACCGGTCTCGCCCGCCTGGTGCGCGGCTATTCCATCCCGGCGATGGAAAACGTGGCGCTCTGGCACGAGCGCGATATCTCGCACTCTTCCGTCGAGCGCATGATCGGCCCGGACGCGACCGTCACGCTCGACTTCGCCCTGGTGCGCCTCACCAACGTCATCGACAAGCTGATGGTCTATCCGGAGCGCATGATCGGCAACATGGACCGTCTCGGCGGCCTGGTGCATTCCCAGCGCATCCTGCTCGCCCTCACCCAGGCCGGCTCCTCGCGCGAAGACGCCTACCGCCTCGTTCAGCGCAACGCCATGAAGGTCTGGGACAGCTACCAGGTGGCCGGGTCGGCGTCGGTCGACTTTCTCACCGAACTGCTCGGCGATGAGGACGTGCGCAAGTATCTTTCGGAAGAAGAGATCCGCGACCGCTTCGACCTCGGCTACCACACCAAGAATGTCGACGTGATCTTCGAGCGGGTCTTCGGCGAAAGCTGAGGCCGGCGCAACAGCACAAACCCAACATTCGTCATCCCGGCCAAGCAAAGCGCGAGCCGGGACCGGGGAGCCAATGAGCAATGATTCTGCGCATGAAATTGCCCGACACCCCTTGGTTCCCCGGTCCCGGATCTTCGCTACGCTGCGTCCGGGATGACGACTTAGAGGTCGTGCGAGATCACCGGCTCCTCCGCAGCTCCCTCCTCTCAGGGAGACCCGCCCCATGACCAGTGAAACCTCGCTCAAGACCTGGCTGCGCCTGGAAGCGCTGTTCGTCTTTGCCCTGCTTCTCGCGCTCTATGCCTGGACCGGCGCATCATGGGGAGTGTTCGCGCTGCTGTTCCTGGTGCCGGATCTCGCCATGCTCGGCTATCTGGCCAATCCGCGCATCGGTGCGTTTTTCTACAATCTCGCCCATGCCTATGCCGGCCCGGCGCTGCTGATGGTCCTGGGCCTTGCGCTCGCCAAGTCCGGTCAGGCAACTGAAGTGTTCCAGACCTTTGCCCCCTATGCCCTGATCTGGGCCGCCCATATCGCTTTCGACCGGGTGCTGGGCTATGGCCTCAAGAGCCCGGAAGGGTTCAAGATCACCCATCTCGGCCGCATCGGCCACAAAGAGGCTGATAAATGAAAATCGCGGTTGTTTCCGACATTCACGGCAATGTCCTGGCTCTTGAAGCCGTGCTTGCTGACCTCAAGCTGGAAGCTCCGGACGTGATCGTCAATCTCGGCGACTGCGTCTCCGGCCCGCTCTGGCCGGAGGAAACAGCCGCGATCCTGCGCGACACGAACTGGCCGACCATCCGCGGCAATCACGATCGCATCGTGCTGGACGATCCGATCGAAAAAATGGGGCCGACCGATGCCTTCACGGTAGAGCGCCTGTCGGCGGCAAGCCGGGACTGGCTGGCCACCACGCTGCCGACGATCCGCCTGACGGACGACGTCTTTCTCTGTCATGGCACCCCCGACAATGACGACCGCTATCTGACAGAAAAGGTGGAAGGCCCGAAAGGCCATTTGCCGGACGAGGAAACGCTGCTTGCCGAATTGAAGGGCGAGGCAGCACCGGTGATCTGCTGTGGCCACACCCATATTCCGCGCGTGATCCCGCTGCAGAAAACCGGCCAGATCCTGCTCAATCCGGGCAGCGTCGGCTTGCCTTCTTATGAAGACGATCATCCGCACCGCCATGTCATGGAAGCTGGCAGCCCGCATGCACGCTACGCCCTGATGAGCAACAATGGCGGTGCCTGGAATTTCCAGGAAAAAATCCTGACCTATGACTGGGACACGGCCGCCCGCCAGGCGGAGGAAAACGGACGTCTCGGCTGGGCCCGCTCGCTGCGCAACGGGTTCTACGGCCCGCTCTCCTAGAGCTTTTCCCCGATCACATTTGAAGGAACCGGGAACAAACGCCGTGAAAAGACGTTACACTTTCAGTCGGGGGCGATGGAGAGTGAGATGTTTTTCAGGAAAATCGTCCTGGCCACGTTTGCGGCCGGTCTTGCCGCGACCCTGTCCGCACCTGCGTTTGCAGTCTCGTTGAATGCCGCGCCTCTTTCGGCTCCGAGCGCCGGCGGAGATCTGCCTGTACTGACCGTCGATCATCGCCGAGGGCACGGGAAACACGGCTACCACGGCAAGAAGAGATATCCCTATTACAACGGCCATCGCGGCTACCGGAACTATCGGCGCGGCTATCGCCAGTACAATGGCTGGTGGTTTCCCCCGGCGGCCTTCGGTTTCGGCTTCGGCTACAGGGTCATACCGCCGCAACGCTATATCGCACCGCCACCGCTGGTGATCGTGCCGCCCTCCTATGCGCCCCCGCCGCCCTATTATGGCCCACACTTCAGCCCGGCCCATTACCAGTGGTGCGACCGGCGCTACCGCTCCTACCGGGCGGTCGACAACAGTTTCCAGCCCTATCACGGCCCAAGGCGCGCCTGCCTGTCGCCCTACGGGCCGTGATTGGTGGAGACAAAGACCGGGGTCGGTTTGACAAGGGCCCGGATTTTCTGCGAGAGAGCGGCTGATGGATCAACCGCTTGCGACAGGTTTTGCCCCCGTGAAAATCTCAGAAACCGACATCCTGCTCATTCCCGGCTACGGCAAGACGCTGCCCGGCCACTGGCTGCTGCGCTGGCGGGACAAGATGCCAACCGCGCGTGTCGTCAAACAGGCCGACTTGCACACACCTAGCCGGAAAGACTGGCTGGATACGCTGGTGAAAGAGGTCGAGACCGCGGAGCGGCCGGTGGTGCTGGTGGCCCATTCGCTCGGCTGCATTCTCGTCGCCCACGGCGCGCACGCGCTCAAGGACAAGATCAAGGGCGCCTATCTGGTCGCGCCGTCCGACTGGGACCGGGACGGGTTGGTCGCCGAATTCGACGGCGGCGATTTCAAGCCCATACCGGCGCATCCTCTGCCCTTCCACGCCCATCTGGTCGCCAGCCGCAACGATCCCTATTGCGATTACGAGCGCGCTCAGGCCTTCTCAAAAGCCTGGGGCACCACATTTCAGGACGCGGGTGAAGCCGGCCATATCAATCTGGAAAGCGGCCATGGTCCGTGGCCCGAAGGCCTGATGTCCTTCGCCCATTTCATGAAACGGCTCGGATAACGGCTATTCGGGCCTCAATACCCGGCGGCCGTACCGTCCTTGACGTCGGCCAGCCAGGCGACCTCCCGCAGGGACGCGCGCGCGGCGTGGTCGAGAAAGATCGTGTCGACCCCGTGCGAGATCAGCCGGAAGCCCTGGTGATAGGCTTCCTCGACCTTGTCGGCGTTGAGGCAGAAGATGCCGGCAAGCTTGCCGGCCTCGACGGTTTTTTCGGCGATTTCCGCAGAAACGCGGGCGGTCTCCTCACCATTCGGATCAAGCCTGGCGCCCTTTGACAAGGCCAGGGACAGATCGCTCGGTCCCACAAACACGCCATCGAGACTTTCGACGGCAAGGATCTCGTCCAGCGCATCGATGGCGTCCTCGGTCTCGATCATGGCAAACGCGAGTGTCTGGGAATTGGCGTTGGCCAGATACTGGTCCCGTGTCTGGCCGCTCAGCATGGCCGCGCGGAATGGCGACCAGCTGCGCTCTCCGAGGGGCGGGTATTTCACCGACCGGGCAAAGGCCTCCGCTTCACGGCGTGAATTGATCATCGGCGCGATGATGCATTCGGCCCCCATATCGACCAGCCGTCCGGCAAGAGCGTTGTCGCCGACGGGAATGCGGACAATTCTATGCGCACCGCCAAGGGCCACCGCGGCCAGCGTCTCGCAGGCGGCGGCAAAATCATACATGCCGTGCTGAATGTCGAGCGTCACCGCCTCGTAGCCCGCGCGCGCGAACAGTTCCGGCACCATCGGCGCGGACAATTGCGACCAGGCCGTCACGACCGCCTGTCCGGCGCGCAGCTTGTCGGCGAGAAATGGGTTTTGGGTCACGGGCGTTCTCCTCTGGTGAAGGACCATCAAATCCGTCCCTGCGCGCAACCGCAAGTGCTCTTTGCGTGGATGTTGAACGCCCCTGCGCCACGCCTCGCCAGACACCATCCTAAAACAAAAACGCCCGCCGTTTCCAGCGGGCGTTTCGGCAAGTCTAACGCCTGATTGGCCGAGCTCAGCCTTCGTTCTGGACCTGGTCGATAGCCGTGTGCATCAACTCGTCCATGGTGCGGCGGATCTGGTGGTCGGACTGGTCAACATTGTTGGCGTCGAAATCTCCGCGGATCTTGCGGAAAACGTCTTCATCGCCCGGCTCGTCGAAATCGGACCTGACCACTTCCTTGGCATATTCAACGGCCTTGTCGCCTTCGTAGCCAAGCAGCTCGGCTGCCCACAGGCCCAGCAGTTTGTTGCGCCGTGCGTTCGCCTTGAACCGCAGCTCCTCGTCATGCGCAAACTTGTTTTCAAAGCCCTGCTCGCGCTTGTCGAATGTGCTCATATTCATCGTCTCCTGAACTGCGCTGATGCACTACCCCCCATATGGGGCTGATTTGGTCTCTTGCATATCCCCGCAAGCCCAGCAAATCAACGCAGTACCTTCATTCATGCGTCAAAAGCATAACCGTTCCGCAAAATCCGCGGTCACGTGCGGGAAAGCGGCATTGTACTTTTCTCCGGCTTCGGGTAAGTTCCGCGCCGCAAAATAGGGCTTGCACCTGAACGCACTTGCCGGTTGATGTACTGATGTCCCGGCCGATGAACCAAGGTCAGCAAGGTCCCTCGGGATTCTCTAAAGAACAAACGGTATAGCCTATGAACCGCCGCCGGCGCATTTATGAGGGTAAAGGCAAGATCCTTTACGAAGGTCCTGAACCGGGCACCCTGGTCCAGCACTTCAAGGACGATGCAACTGCCTTCAACAACAAGAAGCATGAGATTGTTGACGGCAAGGGCGTGCTCAACAACCGCATCTCCGAATATATTTTCAATCATCTGAACGCCATCGGCATTCCGACCCATTTCATCCGCCGCCTCAACATGCGCGAGCAGCTGATCCGGGAAGTGGAGATCATTCCGCTGGAAGTGGTCGTGCGCAATGTCGCCGCCGGCTCGATCGCCAAGCGGCTCGGTCTGGAGGAAGGCACCCAGCTGCCGCGTTCGATCATCGAGTTCTATTACAAGAACGACGAACTCGACGATCCGATGGTCGCTGAAGAGCATATCACGGCCTTCGGCTGGGCCACTCCGCAGGAACTGGACGACATGATGGCGCTGGCCATCCGCGTCAATGACTTCCTGTCCGGCCTGTTCCTGGGTGTCGGCATCCGCCTCGTCGATTTCAAGATCGAATGCGGCCGCCTGTTCGAGGGCGACATGATGCGCATCGTCGTCGCCGACGAAATTTCCCCGGACAGCTGCCGCCTGTGGGACATCGAGACCAACGACAAGATGGACAAGGACCGCTTCCGCCGCGACATGGGTGGAATGCTGGAAGCCTACCAGGAAGTCGCCAAGCGCCTCGGCATCATGCTCGGCAACGAGCGCCCGGTCGGCTCCGGCCCGACCCTGGTGCAGTAAACGCCTCTTCCGGTCATCGGATCTCAAAATCCTGGATTTCGGAAAATGACAAAGCAAGACCCCGGGGATCTCCCCGGGGTTTTCTTGTTTGAGGCGCCTCTTACCTGCCCCTGCCCGCAAGCCACCTGATCCGGGTCTGCTTCAAAGGCTGCCGCCATTCCTTCACGCCAATTGCCCTCATTGAGTGACATTTATAGAGTTCACCACCATAACGGGACCCTGAATCAGAAACGCGAAAAAACACAACAAAATAGGAACTTAACTTGCATTCCGCGCTTCCCGTCAAACCGAGAACTCGCATTCGGTTTGGAAAAATATCGCAAATTTGCTATAGTCCTTGAGGTCTGACAGACAGATGACAAGATTCAGGGTTGAGCCGGTGCCTGGATGCGAGGATGAGCTACTGAACGAATTCAGCGAACTTGCGCTCGCCTGCGCGGACGGTTTTTCGGCCTTGCTGGACATTCTTCAGGAACACGAGCCCAGCCTCAATGACCGCTGCGGGCATCTGGCCGACCAATATGAACTCTTTGCCATCCCGCTGCCGGACTGCGCCCGGAGCGTGCTGATTGTCTCGATCGACCGGAGGGCCTCCGGTCAGCCGCGCTGGATCCACGGCACCTTGCCGGCCTCCGCCGGGGCGTGTGAACTGGGCCGGCAGATGGCCGTGCGGCAATTCCGCCTTGTTGACCCCAGCTGGGAGAAAAGAACATGAGCAAAGCAGCCAAGTCCTTCCGCGACCGGATGCGCGCTGTCCGACCGGATGTGGTGGAACGGCAAGACAGGAACGCCCGCAAGCAGGCGATCGCCAAGAGCCTGCGGGCACTGCGCGACTCCCGCGGTCTGACCCAGAACGATGTCGCCAGGAAATCGGGCATGACCCAGTCGGTCGTGGCACGGCTGGAAGCCCTCACCGGCTCGGTTCCCAAACTGGAATCGATCGAGCGCTATGTCTCGGCCTGCGGCGGACATCTGGCGCTGATCATCTCTCCGGAGGAGATCGCGCCGAGCCTTGAGCCGGGCCAGGACCTCGTGTTCGCCTGATGCAGGCGCTCCATTGGTGGCTGAACCTGGCAACATTCGCCGGGATCGCGATCCTTGCGGTTCCGGTCTGGGACCTCAATTTCCGGAAGCGCAAACTTCACCAGGTTCAGCAGGCGGAACTCCAGGCCAGGGATGACAGCGATTTCCGGGCACGCACCCGCGCGATCCTGTCCGAAAAACACAAGAAAAACGTGGAAGGCTGGCGCCGGCGCGACCAGGCATGCCTGCTGATCGGCTATCTGCTGCTCCTTGGCGCGGCCGCCCTGCGGATTGTCTTTCCGCAATAGGCGGCTGATGGAAGCATTGCGACAGCAGCGAGATAGGGAACCATTCCTTGGCTATCCAGCCCCAGTCCCGCTTGGCACACGCGCATAGCAAGTGGCGAAGCGGCACCGATGCAGCTTCGCCACACCGCCTCCACAAACGACAAAAACAGCCGTAGCGTCACGATTGCCCCTGTATAAAAGACGGATTAGACGCTGCCTTCTATTCAACAAGGGGGCGTCATGTCATTTCAGTTCAACTCCATTTTCAGGGCTGCGGCTCTTGTCATCTTCTGCGGCCTGCTTGCCGCCTGCCAAACCTCCGGATTGAAGCCAGGCAGCCTGAACACCAGTTTCGCGCCAAAGGGTTGGGTCAGCCAGAAAAGCGGCAACAAGGCGGTCTATGTCTGCCTGCCCTCGGTCTGCAAAACGCCTCAGATCGTTGTGGTCGGCCCGGCGAAGGTGCGCGGCGATGTTGAAGCGGCCATTCGCGAGGACATCCTGTCTGCTGAGCTCATGAACGCAGTCGACAACCTGGTCAATGTCGCCGCGAAGGGGCAAGTCAGGTTCAAGACCGACCGACGCGTCGTTACAAAAACCTATACCGGCTTCGATTTGAGCGCACGGTTCAAAACAAAAAGCGGTTACGACTATGGCGCCGCCCGCCTGATTTTCCAGGACAATCGGGGCAGTGTTGTTGCTTCCTTCGCAAAATCCCGTTCAACGGCCAAGACCAATCTCCGTCGCTTCTTCCAACAGACCACGGTCCGCCGTGTGCCCTAATTTCCGGCTTTTCCGGTCATAACACTTTCGCAAGTGGGGCTCCTCGTGTATGGGGAGCCCCAAACTGTTTGTCAGAACAGAATCTGCAGTCATCCGCGGGGACCCCAATCATGAAAGCACGTGTGATCGTCACCTTGAAAAACGGTGTGCTCGATCCTCAGGGAAAAGCCATCGAAGGCGCGCTTGGCGGCCTCGGCTTCGGCGATGTCGGCTCCGTCCGCCAGGGCAAGGTGTTCGATGTCGAGCTGACCGGCTCCGACAAGGCCGCCGCCCAGGCCGAACTGGAGCAGATGTGCGAAAAGCTGCTCGCCAACACCGTCATTGAAAATTACGCGATCGAGATCGCCTGACGCGGGTTCGCCCATGGATGAAGACACCCGCAGGGCCATCGCCTTCCTGGCCGTCAAAGCCGCAATCTTCATCCTGGTTCCTGCTCTCGCGGCCCTGATCGCCGTGCTTGTCCTGCTCTAGACTTCGGGATTGCCCACATGAAAACCGCCGTCATCGTTTTCCCAGGCTCCAACCGCGACCGCGACATGTTCCATGCGCTGGAACTGATCACCGGCACACGGCCGCAAAGCGTGTGGCACACGGAAAGCACGCTGCCCGACGTCGACCTGGTGGTGGTGCCGGGCGGTTTTTCCTACGGCGACTACCTGCGCTCCGGCGCGATTGCCGCGCGCTCGCCGATCCTCAAGGACCTGGTCGCCAAGGCCGACAGCGGCGTGTCGGTCCTGGGCGTCTGCAACGGATTCCAGATCCTGACAGAGGCCGGTCTCCTGCCCGGCGCGCTGATGCGCAATGCCGACCTTCACTTCGTCTGCAAGGAAGTGATGATGGAAACGGTCAACACCGCGACCCGCTTCTCCTCCAAGTTCGTGAAGGGCCAGGTCTGGCGCTGCCCGGTCGCCCATCACGACGGCAATTATTTCGCCGACGAAAACACGCTGAAGCAGATCGAGGACAATGGCCAGGTGGTGTTCCGCTATGCAAACGGCACCAACCCGAACGGCTCGATCAATGACATTGCGGGTATCATGAACGCCAAGGGCAACGTGCTCGGCATGATGCCCCATCCGGAAAACCTGGTCGAACCGCTTCAAGGCGGTCTCGACGGCCGGATCCTGTTTGAAAGCATTCTGAACGCGGCCTGACCGAACGGAGGCGGGAATGACGGAGTTGAAACTCGACAAGGACGTCCGGACCCGCCTCGCTCATCAGATCAAGCGCTATCTGGACGAGGACCTGGACATCGACATCGGCAACATGGATGCCGAGATGCTGATGGATTTCCTGACCCCGACCCTCGGCGCCCATTTCTACAATCTCGGCCTGAAAGACGCCCAGGCCCTGTTCGCCCGCAAGGCGGACGACATCAACGACGAAATCTATGCGCTCGAGCAACAGGTCGAAGAGCGTTAGAGTTTTCCGACCTTCAAACCTCCCCTTCCGTTTGTCATTGCCGGACTTGATCCGGCAATCCATGCCGTGGCCTTACCAGCAGCACTGGATCTGATAGGAGACGAAACGGCATGGATGCCATGGTCAAGCCATGACATGGCGAAGAATGAGGCGCATCAGACCTCTCCCCCCTCACGCCGCTTCGGCGGGCCGTCTTTTCGGAGAATGGCCGAAGCGCCGGGTGAAGGCGCGGGAGAAGGCGGCCGGGCTGGCGAAGCCGCACAGAGTCGCGACCGCTTTCACTTGCCGGCCGGCTTCCAGTTCCGCCCGGGCAATGTCCAGCCGCCAGTTGGCCAGATAGCCCATCGGCGTCGTGCCAACCAGTTCCTTGAAAGTCACCGCGAACTGGGTGCGCGACATGCCGGCCGTCGCCGCGAGTTTTTCCAGCGTCCAGGCCTCGCCCGGCACCTCGTGGATCGCGACCAGCGCGGCGGCGATGCGCGGATGAGCCAGACCGTTCAACAGACCGGTATCGGCCTTGCCTTCTTCCATGGCATGGCGCAGCAGCCGGATCACCACCACCTCGCACAGGCGCTGAAAGGCTGCCTGCCCGCCGCAACGGGGCAGGGTCACCTCCTCGATCAGGGGCGTCACCACGCCGTTCAGATAGGGCTCCTCGGCGAGCGGCACCGAAATGCAATCCGGCAGCGCCGTGATCAGCTGCCTGCCGATTCCGGTGATCGTGATCCGGGCCGCAACCAGGGTAATTTCTCCCGGTTCAGGGCCCATGCCGTCACCTTCGCGCGGAGCCTCCTCCCCATAGGGACAGAACACCAGCCGCAAAGCTCCGTTCCCAGCCTGGTAGATGCGCAGGTTCGCCACGTCCCCGCCCGCACTCACAGCCGGCACATTGGCGACATTGACCCGCAGCCGGTCGATCAGGGACGACAGCCGGTCCAGCCTGCCATTGAAGGATGTGCGATAGGCAACCGGCATATTCCGTACTCCCGATCATCTTTTTAGAATGTTTCGATCTCAATCGTTCACTACCTTAAGGACATCCGCAAGGCAATGTGAACCCTTGCTCACAGTTAATGAGGTAACGAATGCTTGTTCCACGCCAACAGGTTCCGGGCTTGACCGTCAAAACGCTCGACCACGGCTCCTTCGATCTCGCCCAGGATGGTTCCGATTTCGCCACGCTTGTCGTGTTCTATCGCGGCCTGCACTGCCCGATCTGCGCCACCTATCTAAAGGAACTCGGCCGGCTGACGCCGGATTTTGCCGCCAAGGGGGTCAAGACGATCGCAATTTCCTCAGATGGCGAGGACCGTGCCCGCCAGATGGCGGACAAGGTCGGCTATGCCGACCTGCGCTTCGGCCACAGCTTGCCGCTGAACGTCGCCCGCGACTGGGGCCTGTTCATTTCCACAAGCCGTGGCACCACCTCGATCGGCATCGAGGAACCGGCCCTGTTCTCAGAACCTGGCGTGTTCCTGGTCAGGCCGGACGGCACGCTCTATTTCGCATCCGTCCAGACCATGCCGTTTGTGCGTCCGCATTTTCAGGAAATGGTCGGAGCGCTCGATTTCGTGCAGAAGAACGACTATCCGGCGCGCGGCGAATATACCGGCGCGGTCTGAGATCAAAAAAAAGATGCCGGACGCGGGCTACATCGCGTCCGGCACCGGCAAGGACCTGCCAGGGGAAGCAGGTCTATGTCTGAAAAACGACCGGGGTCTGTGAAAAACCGGACCTTCGAAAGGTCCCTGCCGGGATCCGGCTTGCCACAGACCCCGGATCAGCTGCCCAGCATCAGGACCGGCCCTCGCGCCGCGTTCCCATGTCCCAGAACGGACGCATGGCTTCTTCGTGGGCTGCCGCACGGGTCAGGCCAAGATCTTCCAGCTCATGCTCGCTCAGTTCGAGTAGATGCAGGCGTGTCCGCCGGACGCGGTTCCACAGGACCAACCGATCCAGCAAAGACCGCAAAAGAGAGCCGCCGGACCGCAAACGCGCGACCGGGCGGCCGGATATGACTTCGATTGAACTCATTTCGCTTCCTTTCAAGGGTGACAATTCGCTAAATTCGGAAAATTGTAGCGTTACAATGATATGAATTGACTCAATCAGAGATGCAATATACTAAATTGTCACCATGACAAATTGGCACCCACAGATCCCCGACGGCCAGGGGCCGCTTTACATTCGCCTGGCGGACCGGATTGGCGAGGACATTGCAACCGGCACCCTTGCCGCCGGCAGCAAACTGCCACCCCAGCGCGATCTCGCCTACGATCTCGGCGTGACCGTCGGCACAATTGGCCGCGCCTATGCGGTGATCCGTCAACGCGGCCTTGTCAGCGGCGAGGTCGGCCGCGGCACCTTTGTGCTCGGCAGCGCTCCCGGTTCGCATCTGGAAGAAGACCCGAAGCCGGACCTCGACCGGGAGATGCGGAACCCGAACGGCAATGGCGGGGCCTCTGCGCCGTCCTGGCTGCAGGGCGCGATGTCCGTCCCCAAGGACACGGCCTTTGCCGGCACGCGCATCTCCGTGCCCGCCCCCGAGGCGATCCGGTTCGACAGCACGTCGGCGCCGGAAATCGGCCAGGCCGAAGCCATATGCCGGCTGACCGCCGAAATCACCCGGGACGCGGCCTATGACATTGCCAGCTATACCCGTACCGTGCCGGACAGCTGGCGCGAGGCGGGACGCATCTGGCTGTCCCGCTCGGGCTGGGCACCGCCGGAAGGCAGCATCGTCCCCACCACCGGCGCCCAGGCGGCAATCATGGCGATCATCGCCGCAACCACCGCGCCCGGTGACCAGGTCGCGTTCGAGGAGCTGACCTACAGTTCGATTGCGCGCGGCGCGGCCCTCTCCGGCCGGCGCCCCGTCCCGGTGGCACGGGATGAAGAAGGACCCCTGCCGGAGGACCTGGCACGGGTCTGTGCCCAGAAACATCCGAAGCTTCTCTTCGTGATGCCGACCATGCACAACCCGACGGTCCATCTCATGAGCGCACGGCGCCGAGAAGAGATTGTCGCGATTGCCCGCCAGTACAATCTCTGGATCATTGAGGACGAGGTCTACGGTTCCCTGCGCGACACAGATATCGCGCCAATCGCCGCCCTCGCGCCTGAGCGGACCTTTCATGTGGGCTCGCTGTCGAAATCGGTGACGGCCGGCGTGCGCGGTGGCTGGGTCTCCAGTCCCCTCTCCCATGCCCAGCGGATCTACACCGCACACAAGATGCTGACCGGCGGCATTTCCTTCCTTCTGGCCGAGCTTTCCGCCCGTCTGGTGCTCTCCGGCGCCGCGAGCGAATTTCGCACCAAGATCCTTGCCGAAGTCACGGCACGGCAGACGCTGGTGCGTGAGCATCTCGGGACCTATGAGATGGAGACTGCCCCGGAAGCGCCGTTCCTGTGGTTGAAACTGCCCGATCCGTGGCTTTCAGGCACCTTCAAGGCAGCCGCCGCGGCAGAAAATGTGCTGATCGACGATGAAGACGAGTTCAAGGCCGGTCGTTCCGGTAAGGTGCATCACCGGGTCCGCATCGGCGTGACCAACCCGATGACCCGAGAGGAAACCGCCAATGGCCTGAAAGTTCTGCAGGATCTGTTGGAAGACAATTGCGTCTGTTACGACAGTTTCGAGTGATCGCGGAGAATTCGTCACCGGCCCATTCTCAACATCGCGGACAATGCGCTAGTGTGGTGAATTTGAAATTCGCCTCATTGTTGCAGCGACCATCGAAGCGAATTTCAAATTCACCACACTAGAAACATATGCTTGCTAGTCACCCTTTTGAATCTGAAGCTCGTTCCGAGTGTGCCGGGAAATAAGACGAACTTCAGATTCGGGTGACTAGGCTCGAAACATGTTCGTTTCTGACTGGAGGGTGTGACACATGTCCGAAACCGGCCTCGTTGTCCTGATTGTACCGGCATTCTTTGTGTGTTTCGGGCTGCTATGGTCGGCCATCGTCTTCTTGAGTTCACGCCTGTCCGGCTGGGCCACCCTGGCACGGCATTATCCGGGATCCGAACCGCAGGGCGGCCAGAGCTGGCACTGGACGAGCGCGCAATTCAGCTGGTTCGCCAGCTACCGCAACATTCTCACCGTCAACGTGTCTCCGTCCGGCCTGTTCCTGCGCCCGATCCTGGTCTTCCGGATCGGTCATGAGCCGCTGCTGATCCCGTGGCATGCGATCACAAACGGCCAGCGGACAAATCTCTTTTTCACGCAAGGCTTCCGGATCGAGGTCAGCGTTCCCGGCTCCCAACGCACCAAGTCCATTGCCTTTTACGGCAAGGGCTTGGCGGATGCGCTGGAAGCTCAAGTCGGGACAAGCCGCTAAACAGCGACAACCATACACTCGACGTCATCCTGAGGAAGCGCGAAACGCTGTCTCGAAGGACCAGCCAAAAAGAAACATATACATTTGGCCAACCCTTCGAGACGGGCCTGCCGGCCTTCCTCAGGGTGGCGCGGTGCGTAAGATTTCTGCAGCGATTCCAGCTGCGCTTAACGTGTACCTAGCGCCATCGCCAGCGCACAAAACGCCGGCATGGCGCCGAAGGGCTTTTCCCTGACCTCGACCTCACCGAAGCCTGCCATACACAAGTCCTCGGCAAATTGGCCGATCCAGGCACGCCCCTCTTCCGCCGACGCGCATTGGCCGCGCGGCTGGTAAGTTGTGGCGAAGGTGCCACCGGGTTTCAGACGGGTTTTGACCTCGGCGAGCAGAGCTTGGCGCTCCGTCACGAATTGCAGCACATTGCAGCTGAAGACGGCATCGAAGGCCGCTCCGTGCGGCAGGCTCTCCAGCGTTCCCTGCCAGAGCTCCAGCCGGTCTGCCGTCAGTGCCGCAGCATGGCGGCGGGCGGCCTGGCGGATCATCAGCTCCGAATGGTCCAGCCCGGTCACCCTGCAATCGGGTACGCTCGCCAGGACCGCCCCAAGGCCGACGCCCGGTCCGCAGCCGATCTCAAGGACATGCGCCCCGGGGGCCAAGCTGAGCAGCTCCACCGTCCAGCGGTTGCGGCCGATATTGGAGGCGCGATGGGCCATAATCCAGCCAGCCAGCGCCCCCAACATACCGTGGGGGCGCCGGAACTGGCCGACAAGGCCAGTGTCATGGCCGATGCCTTCAATGGTGTCAGTCGTCGTCACGGTCCTGCCCCAGACGAAAGGCCGCGCCGCAACCGAAGGCCAGCAGCATCAGGACCAAAACCGTGGCAAAGGCATCGGAGAAGCGGAGCGCCGGCGCCTGGAAAACCTCCACCGCGGTGGTCGACCAGAACCAGGTCAGGGCGACGGCCGCAAAGACCAATCCGGCCACGATCTTCAAGACAAGATGGCCTTTCCAGCGTCCGTCGGTTTTGCCCTCATGCGTCTGTTTCAGAATAGCTTGCATCGATGTCACTCCTCAGGTCGTTCAGCCGGGTTTGAAACATCCGCAGGGTCCGGCAGGTTTCCTGCAGATCGCCGCCTGTCCAGTCCGCCGCAATGCGGACCAGAAGGTCTTTTTCCTCCAGGAGGATCGCCTGGAACGTGGCCTGCCCTTCCCTCGTCAGCGCGATCAGCTGCGAGCGCTTGTGGTCCGGGTTCGGCTGGGAATCGATCAGCCCCAGGGCGTCCAGCCGGTCGACCAGCGCCTGCACGGACTGCCTGGTCATGGACTTGGCCGCCGCCATTTTCGGCACCGGGCTCGGCCCCTCCTCTGCCAGGTATTCCAGGATTGCCCGAAGTGACGCGGTCAGGCCGCGCGCTTCTAGCATCCGGTCCGACAGGCCGGCCATCAGCCGGAAGGTCTTCCGGACCTCGCCGATCAGCAGCCGCAGGTCCGCAACTTCGGAGGATTTGTTGGTCTGCATCGCCACCTCAAAATTGACAGTCTAACTGTCATATAAAGCTTGACAGCCTAACTGTCAATATCTCAGTTTCGAGTGTCGTCACTGCAAAAGCAGATTTTTTTGACCATACCCCCTCGGAGCCATTGCAAACGCTCCGGCACCATCCCACTTGCCGAATGCGTTTTCTCCGGATCTCAATCATGACCTTCTTCGAAATTCTGCTCGGCCTTGCGCTACTTGTGGCAGGGGGCGATCTGCTCGTCCGCGGTTCCGTCGGCCTTGCTCAACGCTTCGGCATCTCCGAGCTGCTCATTGGCCTGGTACTCGTCGGCTTCGGTACTTCGACACCGGAACTGATGACCAGCGTGCTGGCCGCGCTAAACGGCTCACCCGGCATTGCCGTCGGCAATGTCGCCGGCTCGAACATTGCCAATATTCTACTGATCCTCGGCCTGACAGCGCTGATTTTTCCCTTGCGCGTCGAACCGGCTGCTCTCTTGAGGGACGGCCCTGCCAATGCTCTGGCGGCGCTCGCCTTTGCGGGCCTCGCCCTCACCGGCCTGATCGGCCGCGAAGCCGGTCTTGCTCTGCTCCTTGCCCTCGCTGCCTATCTAGTGATCACCTACCGGATGGAAAAAGGCCAGAAGTCGCCTGCGGCCGTGCTTCATCGCAGCGAAACGGACCTGGTAATTCCCGAACCCAAACCCTCGAATCTGCCGCTCAATTTGGTGATGGCCTTTGGCGGCCTCGCCATGATTCTCGCCGGTGCGCATTTCCTGGTCTCGGGCGCCACCACCTTCGCGCGGGCGGCCGGGATCAGCGACGCCGTCATCGGTGTCACCATCGTTGCCGTCGGCACATCCTTGCCCGAGCTGGTGACCTCCGTCATCGCCGCGTTGAAGCGTCAGACCGACATCGCACTCGGCAACATCCTGGGGTCTAACCTCTTCAACATTCTGGGTATTCTCGGACTGACCGCAGTGATATCTCCGCTGGAGGTGCCGCGCGAAATCATGCAGCTCGACATCTGGGTCCTGCTCGGGGCAACGGCTTTGCTGCTGGTCTTTGCCATGAGCGGCTGGCGGATCTGCCGCCGGGAAGGCGCGCTCATGCTGCTGACCTATGCCGGCTATACAACCATTATTCTGGCCAATGCCCTTGGATGAGCGGCGATTTGTGGATTTTCTTTGACCCGCCGCTCTCCCCATTTCCCGGACAATCTGTTAAACGGCGGCATCACTGCCAGCCTGCGCCAGCGCGGCCCGTCCGCAGCGGCCATCTAGATACCGGACCGACATGATCCCGAACGACATCAAGATCACGCCCGACCTGATTGCTTCCCACGGCCTGAAACCGGATGAATATGAGCGCATTCTGGAGCTGATCGGCCGCGAGCCGAGCTTCACCGAGCTCGGCATCTTCTCGGCCATGTGGAACGAGCACTGCTCCTACAAATCCTCCAAGAAATGGCTGAAAACCCTGCCGACCGAAGGCCCGCGCGTGCTGCAGGGACCGGGCGAGAATGCCGGTGTCGTCGATATCGGCGACGGCCAAGCGGTGGTCTTCAAGATGGAGAGCCACAACCACCCGTCCTATATCGAGCCCTATCAGGGCGCGGCGACCGGCGTCGGCGGCATCCTACGCGACGTGTTCACCATGGGCGCCCGCCCGGTAGCCGCCATGAACGCGCTGCGCTTCGGTGCGCCGGACCATCCGCGCACCCGCCACCTGGTCTCGGGCGTCGTTTCCGGCGTCGGCGGCTACGGCAATTCCTTCGGCGTGCCGACCGTCGGCGGCGAGGTCGAGTTCCATGCCCGCTACAACGGCAACTGCCTGGTCAACGCCTTCGCAGCGGGCCTGGCCAAATCCGATGCGATCTTCCTGGCGAAAGCCGAAGGCGTCGGCCTCCCGGTGGTCTATCTCGGCGCCAAGACCGGCCGTGACGGTGTCGGCGGCGCGACCATGGCCTCGGCCGAATTCGACGATACGATCGATGAAAAGCGCCCAACCGTTCAGGTCGGCGATCCGTTCACCGAAAAATGCCTGCTGGAAGCCTGCCTGGAACTGATGGAAATCGGCGCGGTGATCGCCATCCAGGACATGGGCGCCGCCGGTCTCACCTGCTCTGCCGTCGAAATGGGCGCCAGCGGTGATCTTGGCATCGAGCTGGACCTCGACAAGGTGCCGGTGCGCGAAGAGCGCATGAGCGCTTATGAAATGATGCTGTCGGAAAGCCAGGAGCGCATGCTCATGGTGCTGCGTCCGGAAAAGGAACACGAGGCCGAAGCCATCTTCAGAAAATGGGGCCTGGACTTCGCCATTGTCGGCAAGACCACCGACACGTTGCGCTTCGTGGTCAAGCACCAGGGCGAGATCGTCGCCGACCTGCCGATCAAGGAACTGGGCGACGAGGCCCCGGAATATGACCGTCCGTGGGTCGAACCTAAGAAACGGCCGGTTCTGTCGGCATCGGAGATTGCCGAGCCCGAAGACTATGCCGAAGCGCTGAAGACCCTCGTCGGCAGCGCCAACGGCGCCTCGCGCCGCTGGGTCTATGAACAATATGACACGCTGATCCAGGGCAATTCGGCGGCAACGCCGGGCGGCGATGCCGGTGTCATCCGTGTCGAAGGCGGCCGCAAGGGCCTTGCCTTCTCCGTCGACGTCACCCCGCGCTATTGCGAAGCCGATCCGTTCGAGGGCGGCAAGCAGGCGGTCGCCGAAGTCTGGCGCAACCTGACCGCCGTCGGCTCCGAGCCGCTGGCCGCGACCGACAACCTCAATTTCGGCAATCCGGAAAAGCCGGAGATCATGGGCCAGTTCGTCGGCTGCATCAAAGGCATCGGCGAAGCCTGCCGCGAGCTCAGCTTCCCGATCGTTTCCGGCAACGTCTCTCTCTACAACGAGACCCATGGCGAGGCGATCCTGCCGACCCCGGCCATTGGCGGCGTCGGCCTGCTGCCGGACGTCACCGTGCGCGCGGGCGCAAGCTTTGCCGCTGAAGGCGACGCGATTCTCGTCATTGGCGGCAACGGCACCCATCTCGGCGCCTCGCAATATCTCGCCGACGTCCTCGGCCGCGAGGAAGGCGCGCCGCCGCCGGTCGATCTGGCCGCCGAACGGCGCAACGGCACGCTGGTCCGCCAGCTGATCGGCGCGGCCCGTGTCACCGGCGTGCACGACATCTCCTCCGGCGGCCTGGGTGTTGCCCTGGCCGAAATGGCCATGGCAAGCGGCATCGGCGCCACCGTCAAGGTCGACGGCCCGGCCCATGCTGCGCTCTTCGGCGAGGACCAGGGCCGCTATGTCGTCACGGTTGCTCAGGACAAGGTCGAAGCGGTGTTGGAAGACATTCTGGATGCCGGCGTCGACGGTCAACAAATCGGCACCACGGGCGGCGAAGAATTGACTGTTGAGGGCATTCTCACCATATCCGTTGCAAACTTGAAAAATGCGCACGAAGATTGGTTCCCGACCTATATGGCAATGGCTTAAGGCCGTTGCCTGTCAGGCGCTTATAAGAAGGACTGTTGCACAATGCCGATGAACGCGAATGAGATCGAAACCTTGATCAAGGAGGCGCTGCCCGACGCTCAGGTGGAGATCCGTGACCTGGCGGGCGACGGTGACCACTACGCGGCCAACGTTGTCTCGGAAGCTTTCCGGGGCAAGAGCCGCGTGCAGCAGCATCAGCTGGTCTACGAGGCCCTGAAGGGCAATATGGGCGGCACGCTGCACGCCCTCGCCCTGCAGACCAAGGCGCCCGATTGAGCCGATAGAGCCTGACACGATGCCGCGCAGCCGGCATGTGCCCTTGATTCTGCCGCCCGGGTTCTCCAGATAGGCGGCAAAGAGACGACAAAGGACGGACAACATGAGCATCCAGGACTGGATCAAGAACGAAGTCGACAGCAACGACGTGGTGCTGTTCATGAAAGGCACTCCGAACTTCCCGCAATGCGGTTTTTCGGGCCAGGTCGTGCAGATCCTCGACTATGTCGGCGCACCGTATAAAGGCATCAACGTGCTGGAAGACGATGAGCTGCGCAACGGCATCAAGGAATTCACTAACTGGCCGACGATCCCGCAGCTTTACGTAAAGGGCGAATTTGTCGGCGGCTGCGACATCATCCGCGAGATGTTCCAGAACAAGGAACTGCAGGGTTTGCTCAGCGAAAAAGGCGTCGCGACCAGCCAGCAGACGGCCTGAGCTGGAATCAGTTTCACAAGGAATGCTTGAAAGGGGCGGTTTTTCCGCCCCTTTTTTGATGACAAAGTCACTCCGTCATTCCGGACGGTCTGCAGCGCAGCTGCATGGCCAGATCCGGAACCCAGCGCACACTTCGCGCCGGAGGCGCGTCTCTATTAGAAAATTCAAATGCTTGGCTGGTTTCGTGCTCGCTTTCGCTCGCGCTGATGCGCTGGGTTCCGGATCAGCGTGCAGCCACGCTGCACTTGTCCGGAATGACAAGTTGAGAAGTTCATCATCCCGGACGCAGCGCAGCGTAGACCCGGGACCGGGGAGCCTGGGTCTCTCGTCGGAAATGAGTGAAACCCGCAAATCATGAGGCTCCCCGGTCCTGGCTCGTGCAGCGCTTGGCCGGGAAGACGCCGGTGAGGAAACGCGTTATCCGAGAATATCTGCGATCACAAACCGCTGGAAACGGATCCCCCTCAGCCGCGCCTCGCTGTCCAGAACGGCTGCTCCTCGGAAAATCCCAGCGTCAAAACCACCTAGGATCGCGAATTATCCAACATTAACCCGAATCGAAATCGCCTGAATTGGGGCAAAACCTCGGCAGCAAAGCACGAATCACCTAAGCTGAATGCAAGGTGAATGCGGATGTCAGGGTGAGTACAGGTGTGTTCCGCCATTCTCCGACCATATCACGGGGCCCCTTCAAGGAACGGGGCCGGGAAATGGGACCGGGGACAATGAAGAAAATTACTGTTGCAGCCACCACCACTTTCGCGATCGCACTGGTCGGCGTCAGCCTCGCCTTGTCCGGCGGCGTGAAAACCGACAGCGAATTGCGGCGCGTCGATTGCCAGGCCATCACCATGTTCACCCCCGCGCAGAAGAAAAGCGCCGAGGAACTTTGCGCCAATTACGGCGGTGTCGCCGAAAAGGACGCACTGCCCAGCGACGAGGGTCTGGTGATCCTGGTCCGCAACCAGCCCATGGGCGGATTTGTCGGCGAGAACACGCTGCACTGAAGGCAGTCATCCGTAATGGGCCCGCTCAGCCAACCTTGACGGCACAGGCGGCCACAGGCTCCTTGACGTTGTGCAGGTCGACCGCCCCAAGGCTTTCCAGCTGAAATCCGGCATCCGCCGCGACATCTACTGTCGCCACCACCGGGTGACCGGCCACCTTACCGTATTCGCCGAGACGGGCCGCGATATTGGCGGCACTGCCGATCACGGTGAAATCCAGCCGTTCCTTCGATCCGACATTGCCATAGGTGACCTCGCCAAAGGCGATGCCGATCGCGCAGGCGAGTGCAATGTCGTCCGATTCCGGATCGGGATCCTTCAGCTTGGCAACGATTTCTTCTGAGCTTTGAAGCGCGTGGCGGCAGGCCGCGCCATGGCCGGAACTGGCCGGGAAGATCGCCAGGACCGCGTCGCCGATGAATTTCAGCACCTCGCCCTCATGGGCATTGACGATTTCCGTGGTGATTTCGAAGAAGCGGTTGAGCTGGGTGACATAGGCCTCCCGGCCAAGCTCCGTTTCCAGCCGGGTCGAGTGACGCAGATCGCAGAACAGGATCGCCGCATCGATGACATCGCCATCACCGCGCCGGATCTTGCCGCCGAGCACCCGGGCGCCGGTGCGCTTGCCGAGATAGGTCTCCAGAAGCGACGTTGCGTTGGAGGTCAGCGCGAACACCTCGAACAGCCGGCTGATCAGCGCCGAGCATTCGAAAATCAGCCCCAGATTGGCGGTGGTGAAACCGTTCGGATGGTCGGAAGCGAGAGTCAGTACATTGATGCGGCCGTCGGAAAAAGGCAGCGGCATGGCGACATAATCGGTGACGCCCTGCTCCTTCAGATCTTCCATGATCGGAAAATTGAATTCGTCCGGATTGGTGTCGAGCTTCTGGCGCACTCCGCCGAGCCCCTCGGCGACATGCTGGAAGGGGCTGTCCCGGAAGACCGGGCTTTCCAGGATGTCGTAGGACGGATAGCGGCTGGTGACCTCTTCCTTGTCGCGGAACCAAATGCAGTTCTGCCCGGCGATCATCGGATGCAGCGACCAGATCAGGATGCTCATGCGGGCAACAGCGATGCCGTCTTCCACCAGCTTATTGCCGAGTGCCGCCAGCAGCTCTTCCGGCGTTTTCGCCGTCCAGGCCTCCCGGAGCAGCCAGTCGACCACTGGCCCGGTGATGTTGCCTGCCGGCAGCGTTTCGACCGCCTTGCCGTCGTGTTCGATGCGCGACGCCACGCCGGGCATGAAGGCAAAGCAGCCGTCGACCGCCTGTCCTTCCGGCAAGGCTCTCGGATAGTGCCAGGCGCCGTTTTCAATGCGCTCCCCGCCAAAATGGACATGCCTGTAGTAGGCCGTGCCTTTGAACGGGCAGAAGGTCTTGTGGTCCTTTGCCGGTTCCAGTTCCGCCAGAATGTCCTCTTCCGGGAAATAGACCACCGGCGGCAGCCGGGTCTCGTACATGACCCGGGCCCGGGTCGAGCGGGCGATCATTTGGTCTCCCCGCCAGGCGATCACCTCACCGGAAAGGGGTTCCACCACGATGCCGTAGTCGTTGGAAGTCTGTTGCGCGCGCAAGGTCATGGGAAAGAGATAGGCAAGGACGGAATGCCTGTCCAGACAAACCGTTTCCGCATTGATGGCCCAGGCTTCAGCGACCGGATTCAATTCAGACAATCAGACGACTTAAGATTTCTGCAAGTTGATATGGGTACCTTACGGCACCTGCGGTAGTTGACCTGGAGACGTAAATGGCCTGTCAGGGGTGCGGGGACAAGGCTGTCCTGGACTTCGAATTTACCATGGCATTTCAACCCATCGTCGATCTGCGCGCAGATCGCGTCTGGGGCTATGAGGCCTTGGTGCGCGGCCTTAACGGCGAAGGCGCCGGCGAAATCCTTAAGAAGGTGACCCCTGAAAACCGCTATCGTTTCGATCAGGAATGCCGCGTCAAGGCGGTGGAACTGGCCGCCGAGCTGTTCCCGGATGACGGGTCGCGCCTATCGATCAATTTCATGCCGAATGCCGTTTACGAGCCAGCCGCCTGCATCCGCACAACGTTGATTGCCGCTGCCAGGACCGGTTTCAATCCCGGACGGATCATGTTCGAGTTTACCGAAAACGAGCCATTCCTCGACACTGAACATGTTCGGAAAATCGTCGATGAATACAGACGGCAGGGTTTCATTACCGCCATCGACGACTTCGGCGCCGGCTTTTCCGGCCTCAATGCGCTGGCACGGTTCACGCCGGATTTGCTGAAGATCGATATGGATCTGATCCGCGACATCCATCTCAACAAAACCAAGCACGCGATCGTCACCGGCCTCGAGAAGATGTGCCGGATGCTGGATGTTTCTCTGCTCGCGGAGGGCATCGAAACGCAGGAAGAACTCACCTGTCTTCAGGATATCGGCATCACGCTGATGCAGGGCTATTATTTCGGCCGCCCGCAGACCGGTGCCCTGCCAGCGCTCCAGACAAGCGACCTGCCCAACACGAAGCCACTGCAAGCTGCCGTAAGGAGTTCATGAGCCATCCCTCTCTGGCATGTGGTGCCGGTCAGGGATCTCGTCTCGGTCACCTTCCCGTGACAGTCACGGTTTGACCGCAATTTGTTTCTACCTGCTATTTTGAGCTGATCGGATTATGCGATTCCCGCTTGATGCAAACGTTGGAAATTGGGGCTTGGAATGCGCACCCTTTTGGTGACATTGCTGGTGATGTTCTTCGCGGGGGTCCACACGGCCAACGCCCTCACCCGCGCGCCGCAACGTGCGGCAGCCATTGAGCGTTCGCTGACTGCCGACACCGAAATGGCTGTGATGACGGTGCTTTCCCAACCGCACCACCTAGCCTGTTGTGAACAAACCGATCCGAAAGCGATGAAGGCGAAGGTCGCAAATTGCAGCGTGGACTGCGCATCTGTTCTGCCTGGCTGCCTGCACATTCCCCGCCCGGCCGCGGCTGCCGAGGAATCGCGATCCCAGCCCACGCTGACCGCCTTTTTGCCCGCACCTTTCCTGCAGCCTCCCATAAACGTCTGACCCGTCATCCCGGTGCAAAGCGCCGGACAGTCAGTCATTTGGAAGGTCGGACGAAGACCCCACCGGGCATGGAACCCGGCACACGCTCCGTTCGCCTCGCTTTGAAGGGAAACGCTTCATGAGCCTCTTTCACACCGGCAATCGTTCACATGCGCCTGCCATTCCGGCGTTGAGCCGCAAACACTTCAACGCCCAATCGCTTTTCATGATCGCCTGCTGTGCCGCCATGATCGCCGGTACCGGTCTGCTGATCACGTCGGCACCCTCCGGCCTGACATGGACGGAAACGCTTCTCCTGGCCGCCCCGATGCTCGGCTGCCTTGCCATGCATGCCGTCATGCACCGTTTCATGGGCACGTCCTGCCACGCCACCAACAAGACCGGAGCCGACCAATGAAAAAGTCCTATCTGATGCAGGCCGTTTTCAGCGGCGCGCTCACCCTCTCCCTCCCGGCCCATGCCGGAGAAGACACCGTGGTCACGGTCTACAAATCTCCCTGGTGCGGCTGCTGTGAGGTCTGGACCGATGCCGTCAAGGCCGCCGGTTACAAGGTCATCATCGAGGATCACGAGGACCTCAATGCCATCAAGAAACAGGCGGGTGTTCCGGACGACATGCAGGCCTGCCACACCGCCGTGATCGGCGGTGAGCGCAATTACATCGTCGAAGGCCATGTGCCGCTGGAGGCGATGGAAAAGATGATGAGCGAACGGCCCGACATTCACGGCATCGCGGTTCCGGGCATGCCGATGGGATCGCTTGGCATGGGCGACGACCCGGACGCCCGATACACAGTCTACGAAATCGGCGCCAACACCGCAGGCGCCGCCAAACCTTACATGGAAATGGGCCAGTAACCCCCAGATGATAAAGCTGACAAGAAGACACTTTCTTGCCGGTTCGGCGAGCCTCACCGGGCTCGCCGTCACCGGCTGCGCCTCGACCAACAGAACGCCCGTGCCTCTCTCCCCGGCGGAAGATCCGGCCAATCTCGTCATGTACCGCGCCATGCCGGAGGAACGCTTTCCGCTTCCGGCGATCGATCTTAAAAAGGTGCCGGTACGCTTCTATCGCAAACAGGTCGACTACCCGACCTCGGAACGGGTCGGCACTCTGGTGGTCGACACCAACAACTTTTACCTCTACCTGGTCCAGGAACAGGGCAAGGCGATGCGCTATGGTGTCGGACTTGGCCGTGCCGGCTTCGAATGGTCCGGCCGGGCGAAGATCGCCCGCAAGTCCGAATGGCCGAAATGGACCCCACCGGAAGAAATGATCGCCCGCCAGCCGGAACTGGAACAATGGAGCTGGCGCAACGGCGGCATGCCGCCCGGTCTGCAGAACCCTCTCGGTGCCCGCGCGCTCTATATCTTTGAAGGCAACAAGGACACGCTCTACCGGGTGCACGGCACGATGGAATACTGGACCATCGGTTCGGCCGTCTCCAGCGGCTGCGTCCGGCTGATCAATCAGGACATCATCGACCTCTACAGCCGCGTTCCCGTCGGCTCGCCGATCGTGGTGTTGTGAAGATGGGCGTTGCGGTCGCCAGGTTCGCGGCGACCGCTTTGAGCGTCAACCCGCCCGGCGCCGGCTACCCCGTGATCGCCTTCAGTTCCAGAAAGTCCTCTAGGCCGAATTCGCCGAATTCACGGCCGTTGCCGGACTGCTTGTAGCCGCCGAAGGGCACGTCATAGTCCGGGCTGCCGCCGTTGATATAGACGCTGCCCGCGCGCAGCTTGCGCGATACGCGCTTGGCGCGTTCCGGATCGCCGGTCTGCAGATAGGCGGCGAGGCCGTAGGGCGTGTCGTTGGCAATTGCGATCGCTTCGTCTTCCGTATCGAACGGGATCATCACCAGCACCGGACCGAAGATCTCCTGGCGGGCGATGGTCATGTCGTTGCTGACATCGGCGAAAATCGTAGGTTTGACGAAATAGCCGGTCTCGAAACCTTCCGGTTTGCCCGGACCGCCGGCGACCAGCCGGGCGCCGTCGGCGATGCCGCGCTCGATATGGCCTTCGATTTTCTCGTATTGCAGCTCGCTGATCACCGGGCCGAGATGATCGCCCTCCTCCGCCGGATCGCCGACCTTGAACTCCGGTGCGATCCTGGCGGCCAGGGCAACGGCGTCCTCATAGACGCTGCGCTCGACGAGCAGCCGGGTCGGCGCGTCGCAGGACTGGCCGGAATTGGAAAAACAGCCGGAGAGCGACGTGCGCATGGCGGTTTCAAGATCCGCGTCGGCAAAGAGCAGGTTCGCGGACTTGCCGCCAAGCTCCAGCGCAACCCGCTTGACGGTCGGGGCCGCGTTCTGGCTCACCGAGACACCTGCACGGGTGGAGCCCGTGAAGGACATCATGTCGATGTCCGGATGAGCGGAGAGCGGCGCGCCGACGCCCGGGCCGTCTCCATTGACCAGGTTGAAGACACCGGCCGGGCAGCCGGCCTCGTCCAGCATCTCGGCAAAGAGCAGCCCGGAGAGCGGCGCGATCTCGCTCGGCTTCAGCACCATGGTGCAGCCGGCGGCAAGCGCAGGCGCCACCTTGGCGGCGATCTGGTTGATCGGCCAGTTCCAAGGTGTGATCAGGCCGCAGACACCGATCGGCTCATCGCGCAGAAGACTGCCGCCGCGCGGGCTCGGCCGCTCGAACCGGTGGCTCTTCAGGGCGTCCAGGGTAGCCTGGAGATGACCGCTTCCCGCCGGGGTCTGGTTCTCGCGCGCAAAGGTCTTCGGCGCGCCCATTTCCAGCCGGATGGCCTCTTCCATCTCCCCAGAGCGGCGCTCGTAGACGGCGATGATCCGCTCCAGCAGGGCGGCCCGTTCCTCGACGCTGGTCTCAGACCAGCTCGCAAAGGAGGCCTTGGCGGCCGCGACGGCCCTGTCGACATCGGCGCTTGTTCCGAGCGAAATCACGGCGACCGGCTGTTCGGTCGCCGGATTGATCACCTCAAGCGCCTTCGCTTCAACCGGGTCCACCCAGGTGCCGTTGATATAGAACTGCTTTTTTTCGATCATCCGCTTGCCGCTTCCCGTTGTCCTGACGTCGCCGCGCCCCGATTGGGCACAACTTCATATCCGGATTCTTCCGGCTCGTCGTCAACCATCTCGGCTGGAAAACCAGGTGCCAGCACGCTGAGGCTGGTGGCGTCTTCAAGGCGCTTGATGATGTTGGGCGAAAGTTCGCGCGGCCCGTAGCGCTCGATGCCGTCGGCAAAAATGCGGTTGAGAAGCGGCGATAGTTCCAGCGGCACGTCATTGTCTTCGGCGATCTTCTGGAACAGGCCGATGTCTTTGGCCACCAGATCCATGGTGAAGGAAATGTCGCGGGAGCCGTTCAGGATCACCTGGCCTTCGGTCTCGTGGACGAAGGACGTGCCGGACGAGATCCGGATCGCCTCATAGGCAATGCCCAGATCCATGCCGGCCGCCTTGCACGTCACCAGAGCCTCGGCGACCGACACCAGATTGGCAGTCGCCAGATAATTGGTCACCACTTTCAGGATCGAGGCAGAACCGATCTCACCCGTGTGCAGCACACGGCGGCCGAGCACGGTCAGGAACGGCAGCGCCTTCTCGAAAGTGGCGCGGGTGCAGCCAGCGAAAATGGAGATGTTGCCGGTCGCCGCCCGGTGGCAACCGCCGGACACCGGGCATTCGATTGCCTCGGCGCCCTTTGCGATGACGAGGTCGGCGAGACGCTTTGTTTCCTTGGCGTCGGTCGTCGACATTTCCGCCCAGATCCGGCCGGGGCCAATCCCCTCCAGGATACCGTTCTCGCCTTCGACGACCGCCGCGCAGGCCGCCGGGCTCGGCAGGCACGTGATGACGACGTCGCAGGCTTCGGCCAGTTCCTTCGGGCTGTCGCCGCGGGTCGCCCCTTTTGCCACAAAGCTCTCCACCAGCAACGGATTGAGATCGAGCACCTTCAGCTCGAACCCGTTGCGCAGAATACTGCCCGCCAGCTTGCCGCCGACATTGCCCAGACCGATGAACCCGACACGCATGAGAAGCGCCTTTCTGACTATGTGACCTCAGGAACCTCACTTTGCGCCTCGCCATTTGGTAAGAGAAACGATATAAACAGGGAGAATTACCCTGTTTTTTTTATGAGTAAGCTCGCATGCTGTCGCTTCCCAACCTGATCTGGCTGCGCAGTTTCGAGGCGGCAAGCCGCCTGGGCAGCTTTACGGCGGCCGGCAGCGAGCTTGGTCTAACCCAGGCCGCCGTCAGCACCCATATCAGCGCGCTGGAAACCCAGCTCGGCCATCAGCTTTTGGAGCGGACCACGCGCAAGGTGGCCCTGACCGCCAGCGGCAAGGCCTATCTGCCTTCGGTCAGGAAGGCGCTGCAGGAGCTGGCCACATCGACCGAGGGCCTGTTCGGCAGCCGGACATCGGGCACCGTTACCATCCGTGCGCCGATCTCCGAGGCCGCGCTGATCGTCGCGCCCGCCCTCGTGACTTTCCGGCGCCAGCATCCGGATCTCGACATCCGGCTGTTGTCGGCCATCTGGGCCGACACGGCGCTCGAAACCGGCATCGATATCGAGATCCGGCTCGGCACGGGAACCTGGCCGGGGGTCTCTGCGGAGCCGCTCGGCATGGAAACAATTGTGCCTGTGTGCCATCCGGACCTGGCGCGGCGAATTGCAGAGCCGTCAGACCTCGTGGACCAGCCACGCATTCACATTCTCGGCTTCGACGATCACTGGCCGCGCTATTTCGAGGCCTGCGATCTCAAGCCCCCAGGCAAGACCAGCGGCATAACCGTCGACACCTCGCTGGCTGCCGTCGAACATGCCGCCGTCGGCGGTGGCATCGCACTGCTGCTGGGCAAGGTCGCCAGACGGCTGCAGGCAAACGGCCGGCTGGCGGTTCCCCTTGACGTCAGCCTTCCGTCCGTGCGCTCGCATTATCTTCTGCACCGGGAAGGCGGCGGGCCTTCCAATGCGGCAACGCAGACTGTTGAAAGCTGGCTCAGGGAGTTGTTTGGCTGAATTGTCGCCTCCATTCCCCTCCTGCCTTTCCCGCGAAAGCGGGGGTGACAGCAGAGGAAAGCGGACCCGCCCGGCCTCTTACGGCCTCTTCTATCCCCCTCATTCGTCATGCCATGGCTTGACCCACTGCTGTCCGGTTTAAACGACTACGCTTTCAGCAAGATGTTTGAACGATTTGACTATCTGCCGTGAACAGCTTGTTGGACTTTCAAAAGATTGGCCGCTTGCTGCCGTCTCCCCCCTTGCGGGGGAGATGTCCGGGAACCGGACAGAGGGGGGTGAAGCGGTCACCGCGAATTCGGAAATGCCGAATGATATCGGGAGGTTGACACCCCCCTCTGTCTCCTGATGGAGACATCTCCCCCGCAAGGGGGGAGACTGGAACAAGCCGCGAGGCCCGAGTAAGAACTGCGAACACTGCTTAAACCGGACACCAGTGGGCCCGACCTTGGCATCCATGCCGTTTCACTTCCTATCGGGCGGACCGCAGGTTTGGCAAGTCAACGGCATGGATTGCCGGATCAAGTCCGGCAATGACGTAGATTGGAGGCAATCCCATACCAACAGGCGCCTGGTCGTCACTCCGCCGCGAACAGCTTCGCGGTCATGGCCAGGCTCGCGCCGCAGGGCTCCTCTGCGTCGCCGCTTGCCCCGGCCGAACTTCCTTCCGCCGGACGCAGGTTGACAAAATCATAGAGAGACCGGTCGAGCAGATGCGACGGCCTGGTGTGGCCCAGGGCGCGCGCCATGACACCGAGGCGGCCGGGATTCGCCTTCTCCCAGCCCTGCAACATGCGCTTGACCTCCTCGCGCTGCAGCCCGTCCTGCGAGCCGCAGAGATTGCACGGGATGATCGGGAACCGCATGCCGTTCGAGAATTTCTCGATATCGCTTTCCGCCGCATAGGCGAGCGGGCGCAGCACCAGGAGATCGCCCTCGTTGTTGATCAGCTTCGGCGGCATGGAGGCAAGCCGGCCGCCATGGAAGAGGTTCATGAAGAAGGTTTCGAGAATGTCGTCCCGGTGATGACCGAGCACGATCGCCTCGCAGCCCTGCTCACGCGCAACGCGGTAAAGAATGCCGCGGCGCAGGCGCGAGCACAGCGAGCAATAGGTCCGGTGCGCCGGGATCTTGTCGGTAACGATCGAATAGGTGTCCTCGCGCACGATGATGTGCTCGATGCCGTTTTCCTCAAAGAACTGCGGCAGGATATGTGCCGGAAAACCAGGCTGTGCCTGGTCCAGATTGCAGGCCACCAGATCGACCGGCAGCAGGCCGCGCCATTTCAGTTCGATCAGGACGGCGAGCAGGGTGTAGCTGTCCTTGCCGCCGGATAGACAGACCAGCCATTTCGGCTTGTTGTCCTGCGAAGCGTCCGCCGGCAGCATGCCGAAATCACCAATCGCCTCGCGCGCCTGCCGCAGAAGGCGCTTGCGCAGCTTTTTGAATTCGACGCTGGAGGGCGCATTGCGCAGGAGCGCGGGCACATCCATGTCGGTGCTGTCGGCAATGTCGTTCATATTGGCGGCCTTGGAGCTGTCTGTTTGTTCCCGGTGACATAGCGGATCGCCAACGCCGGGAAAAGCAAAAAGCTCCGGCTTTCCAAGGGCTGCCTAGGCCAGCAGCCAGACCTTTTCAGCGTTCCTGCCAATCGACATAGCCCGATGCAACCCCACAGACATCTGAATTTCGACCGCACTTGCCGCGACTTTCAGGTGTATCGAACACGCTTTCGCCAAAACCTTGTGCATTGTTGTAAACCGGTCGAGGGCATTGGTCGACATCTCAAGCTTGTTTCAGGAGGCAATTGAAATGACTGTAACGCTCGACATCCAGCAGCCGCAGCCCTTCGACCTGGTCGGTTCGAAGATCCTGATCGCCGGCAATGCCACGGCTTTTGAAGGCACGCTCAGCATCCGCGTTTCCGAAGGTCACGACGAATATGCCTCCTTCACCCAGGTCGGCGCCCTCGGTCTGCGGCAGTTTCAGGGTTTTATCGACATTCCCGACACCAACAGCTTCGAGCTCAACCGGCTGTTCCTGACGCTGGCCGACGATACGGGCAACGAAAACGGACCGTCGGTAGTGATCCCGGTCCTGTACGGCCCCAGGATCCTGTCGGGTTATCGCGGCTGGCAGCCCTATACGGTCAAGTCCGGCGACACCCTGACGAAGATCGCGCAGCAGCAATATGGCAATTCCATCTACCAGCCGATCTTCGAGGCGAACCAGCACCTGTTGAGCAATCCGAATGTGATCTTCCCGGGTCAGGTGCTGCGGATTCCGCGCAACGATCTTTGAACGCCGGACCCGGCATTCCTCGGGCTGAAACGCAAAGAATGTGCCGAAGGTCACACAACCGGTGTGACACATGAGATAGGTTCCACCCGTTAGAAATTCCAAGGATACGGGTAGGTGCATTATGCGCAATACGATATCCGGTGACGCGATTTTCGCACAGCCTGTCCGACTGGAGGACAGCCGGGAATTCACGATCACCGTCTTACGGGACCGGCCGGGAGCCGGCAAAACTCAGAAAACTTTAGAGCTGGTGCCTGTCGCCACGGCCGCAATGCGGTCTGTCGAACCGCAGGTCCTCAACTGAGGCGGACTTCCGCCCAGCATCCGCAAGGCGATGACTTGTTCGGCAAGCCGGGATCCGAACAACAAGGATCTGAGCCAACAAAGATTTTCCGCCCGAATGGCGGAACCTTTCAACACGAGTGCGCGAACGATGGCACACTCTCTGTCTGCCGGGCGGCTGCCCCATCCGCCCGCGATGCGACAAACAAAGAGGATACCGGCTCAATGAGCAGTTCAGCCTCCAAAGTGGTCGCAGTTGGCCTTGTCGCAGTCACGGTGGGGTATTTTCTGGTCCATTCGTTCCGCGGAACGGGACCGCTGGAGACTGCCCGGGCTGAAAGTTTGCTTGCAAAGAAGCTGCAATATTCTGGCACGGAAGATGTCTACGCAATCGCCCCCGATGGCGAATTCGTGCAGGCAACCACCGGTGAAATCAAGGACTATCGTGCCATCGGCTGTCCCAAGCTCGGCAGCGATATGGGAACTCTGCCGGGCAGATACGGAACCGGTGGCAGGACCTATGGGGTCGCGACCTTTGTGTGCCTTCTCAAGGGCAAGACCCGGTCCGGCATTGAACTCTTCACGTCAATGCATGTCTACCGGTCAGCCGACCCTGCCCGGAAAGGTCTCTATGACGGTCATCTTTTCAGTTTTCAAAGAGAGGCCGAGACCCGCGCCCTGATGCAGCAACTCAAGCAGGCAACACGCCACTATGAAAAGTCGGAACAATCGATCCTATGGGCTATTCTTGCCGCCGATGGCATTTATGTGCCAGCCGACAAGACCCAAAAATCGCCGATCGAAAAAGCGGTGGACCTGCACCTAAAGAGGCTATCGGGCCAGTAGCGCCTTTGGTCGCGCCAAAAGAAAAAGGCCCGCCAAGTGGCGGGCCCTTCCCATCAAACCGTATTCGGCGCTGATTAGCGCGAATAGAATTCGACGACCAGGTTCGGTTCCATCTGCACCGGATACGGTACATCGGAGAAACCCGGAATGCGCGAGTAGGTCGCGGTCATCTTGTTGTGGTCGGCGTCGACATAGTCCGGCACGTCGCGTTCCGCGGACTGGACAGCTTCCAGAACCAGAGCGAGCTGCTTGGACTTTTCACGGACTTCGATCACATCACCCGGGCGCAGCTGGTAGCTCGGGATGTTGACGCGCTTGCCGTTGACCTTGACGTGGCCGTGGTTGATGAACTGACGGGCAGCAAACACGGTCGGCACGAACTTGGCGCGGTAGACGATGGCGTCGAGACGGCGCTCCAGCAGGCCGATCAGGTTTTCCGAAGTATCGCCCTTCTGACGGGACGCTTCGGCATAGACCTTGCGGAACTGCTTTTCGGAAATGTTGCCGTAGTAGCCTTTCAGCTTCTGCTTGGCGCGGAGCTGAACACCGAAGTCGGACAGCTTGCCCTTGCGGCGCTGGCCATGCTGACCCGGGCCGTATTCACGCTTGTTGGCCGGGCTCTTCGGACGACCCCAGATGTTTTCACCCATCCGGCGGTCGATTTTGTACTTAACGCTATGGCGCTTCGACATATCGCGGTTTCCTTTGAATTCGCGTTTTTATTTAAAAGGAAACGCGCCCTCCTTTATCGTCACAACCTGCTTTCACGGGAAGTTCGGATCGACAGGGACCCGGCTAGACGGCGCCGGCCGGATGCCCACGGGTGCGTAGATCCGGAAGGCGATTGCCTACCGGACCGCGCGGACATACAGGCAGGCCCGGAAAATGTCAATGCGCCGCCGGACCGTATGCGGCAAATCCGCCGATTTTCGCCGATTTTGTCCGACAACCCGGCATTCTTAACGGATAAATCGGATTTTGTTGCGACTTTTGATGCCGTTACGTTCACAAAGTGCGGAAAACAATGCATACATTTAGGAAATTTTAATTGCAGCTTTTCACTATGCAATCGCCGCTGCAACCCTAGCTAATAATGTCAGTGCGGCAGCGTGTTCTGTACCCCATCACACAGTGGAAGTTTTTCGGCCGGACCTTGGCAATAGGATCAAGCATGTCAGCGAATCGTCAACCAGTACTTCAGACTGCCCCGGATTGCTCCGGCGTGATCTGTTGCACGCCGAAAGACACGCTTGACGCGCTCGATTATGCCCTTCAGCCGGTGGTCGATATCGGAACAGGCGTCGTTTATGGCTACGAGGCGCAGATCCGCAACTGCGACCTGGCCGGCGCGCGCTCCGCGGATGACCTGATCGACGAGGCGCATGCGGCCGGATACCTGCCGCAGCTCGAGGCCCGTCTCGTGGAAAAGGCACTTGAGCGATTTTCCAGCCTGAAGATCGCCCAGGGCACCAAGCTCTATTTCAAGCTGGACGGCCGCGACCTCGGCGAGGAAAACGATCCGCGCATGCGTCTGGCCGATCTGGTTACCAAGGCCGGGCTGCAGATCAACCAGATCTGCCTGGAATTTTCCGAACGACACCAGCAGACCTTCACCGATGTCACCCATCACGCGGTCAACGACCTGCGCCAGATCGGTTTTCTGATCGCCCTGGACGATTTCGGCCGCGGTTCGTCCGAGCTGCGGCTCCTGCACGACATGTCCCCGGACTATGTCAAGATCGACCGGTTCTTTCTCAACGGCGTCGACAGCGACGCCAGACGCAAGCTGTTCGTCACCACGGTGGCCAACCTTGCCCACGTGCTCGGCGCCCGCGTTATCGCCGAAGGCGTCGAGACCGAGCGCGAGTTCAAGGCCTGCCGCGACGCCGGCTGCGACCTGATCCAGGGCTATTTTGTCGCCAGACCGTTCCAGAAGGCCTCCGAAGCCAAGCTCTTCTACGATCACGTGCGCGCGCCCGGCAATGGCAGCAAGCGCCGCGAGGAGCAGGACCGGATCCGCAACGAGCTGATCAAGCTTCCGACGATCCAGTTCAACGCCTCCATGAACGAACTGCTCGACATGGTGGTCCACAATCAGGATGCCAGTGTTGTGCCGGTCCTGGACAGCAACAACGAGCCGCGCGGCCTGATCCACGAGCGCGACCTGAAGGCCTATCTCTATGCCGGCGGTCCGGATGACGACGACGCCAAGGCCGCACTCGACTTTCCGCTGCGCTCCTTCGTGCGCGCCTGCCCGATCGCCGATATCGATTCCAACGCCGACATGCTGCTGGTGACCTTCGCCTCCTCGATCAATTCGGACGGCATCATCATCACAGAGAATTTCCGCTATGCCGGGTTCCTCTCGGCGACCTCGTTGCTCAAGATCATTCACGAAAAGCGCCTGCAGGAGGCCCAGGACCAGAACCCGCTGACCCGCCTGCCCGGCAACGGCGCAGTAAACCGCTTCATCGCCGAGTCGGCCCGCAAGGGCACGCAGGACCGGCACCTGTGTTACCTCGACTTCGACAATTTCAAGCCCTTCAACGACACCTATGGCTACCGCCAGGGCGACCGGGCGATCATCCTGTTCGGCGAACTGCTGCAGCGGCATATTTCCGGAACGGGCACTTTCCACGGCCATATCGGCGGGGACGATTTTTTCGTAGGCTTCCACAATATCGACCAGACCGATGTCGCCGCCCGGATGCTGGCCCTGAAACGTGCCTTCCGGCTGGATGTCGAAAGCTTTTACGAGCCCGAGCACCGGGAGCGGGGCTATATCGAGGCCCAGGACCGGTTCGGCACCACCCGTCAGTTCCCGCTCCTGCAATGCTCGATCTCGATCCTGAGCCTGCCCAAGGGCACGACGCTCCATCCCGACACGCTCAACCACGAGATCATGGAACTGAAGCGCGCCGCCAAACGCTCCGACGACGGCCTCGCGGTGAAGTGCCTGGCGGCCTGACGCCGCATTTCCCCCATATCCACCACATCTTCAGCGTCATCCTGAGGCGCGCGCTCGCGCGCGTCTCGAAGGACGGGCTCCAAGTTCTTAAGCAAGCGCCCCTCCTTATCTGTTTGAATTTTTGTAGATTGGTTTTGGGAGGGCCGGTTGCTGCCCTCCCAAGTGGGCCGGAGACCGTACGATCCGCGGTACGTGGCAGTCCGTTCGAAGCAAGGCTCCCGGTC